>CAVQUI010000004.1:0-801794 GCA_963716775.1 uncultured delta proteobacterium | reverse complement strand
AGTGACACCAGCCGCGGCGAAGACCACTGCTGGGCTCAGCACTTCACCCGCGTCGTCGACATCAACAGCCCCACGCCCTTCCCTGCCATCGTCGCGACTGACTCCCCGCTCTTGGAGGTGCATTCGGCGACAGTGCTCACCAAGCACGAGCGTGCACAGCGCGCAGAAGGCCAAGCAGGCTACCTAGACCCCCGCCGCGCCAAGCTCGCTCCAATGCGACAAGCTCGAGCTCACCCGCGAAGACCTCGAACGCCGCCTCGGCCGCCTGCTCGAACGCGTCAATTTGCTCGCCAGCGCCCCAGGCCAAATCAGCGGCGACATCGCCTACCGTCTGGCGATGCTCCAAGAAGCATCCACGACGCTCGCGCACGCCTGAGCGAAAAATACGACCGCAGCTCGCCGCGCCTTCGTACGTCCACCGTGGCGCAATGGAAGCTCCCGCCATATCGGTAGCACTTGCGAAAATGGCACGGGATGGGCTTGAAACCCCAGTCGCGTAGCTGCTTGATCGTCGGCTCCTCGCTCGCTTCCACGATGATGCGCTCCTCATCCAAGTTGAGAACGTTCATCGAGAGCCAGTGAAACGAACGGTATTGAGGGTGAGACGGTTTCATCGTCGAAGGCGGGGCGGGCAGCAACTCCCAGTTGCTGTTCTTGAGAACGTCCGGCAGCTCTTTGATCGGCCGGTCGGGGTTCACCATGATCTTCCCCGGCGCGAGAGGAACGAAGGTCGCATCGATGTGAATCGCCCGATCGTCGGCGAACTCCACCCTGTGCAAGCGGTACCGGTCACCGAGATGACGCCGAATCCACTCGATTCCGGCGTCGTTGGTCACGTGGCTCCGCTGGATGAAAATGTCTCGCCCACATCGAACCATGTCGGCGGCATCCCAGACCGGCTCGAACTCGGTCGTGACGTACTCCTTGTCGCGCTCATACGCGACTGGTAGAGCTGGTGCGACATCGTCGGCTTCGGCGCAGCAATCCAGCGCGCACCCTTGTTCCAGTACTCCTTGACCAACTTGCGGTCGCGAAGAAGTCGAAGCTGCGCGACGCCACCATCGAGGATGCTGCGGGTTTCGCTGCCGATGATGATGAGCACGTCGCGCAGATTGGCGTGCATTCCCGGCCAGGGCTGGGGATTTCGCAGTAAGATCGGCCAGCATCTGGCTGATCGGATCGGGCCGCCGAACGGCTCGGCCTCGCCTTTGAGAATGCTCAGCGACTCATCGAGCTGCTTCTGCGCGCCCGCCCCGACGATGGGCACCACCGTCTGTCCGCCATACTCGAGCGCGAACGCACGCGAACGCTCGACATCTTCAGCAGGCGTGACCGCATGCAGAGCGATCTCCCAGGGCACATTCACCGCACCATCGAGAGACCCCACAATGATCTCCTCGAGCGGATCCCACTCGTTGTGGCAGTTCACCACAGCGCTGCCGGTGTCACTCATAAGACGCAGCGACACCGTACCGCGCTCGCCAAGAACTGTCATTGAGCGATCTAGAACAGCCCGAAAAATGGGGCCGACGCAGACATCCGACGCTGGCACTGGCACTGGCGCTGGCGCTGGCGCTGACACTGGCGCTGACGCTGACGCTGACGCTGACACTGAGCCCGGTGTTTGGGCGCGGGCGTCGATGTGCGGCTTGTGCTGCCGCGGGTGTTGTGGGGGCGGATCTTGGGTTGGGTGTGTGGTATGGTTTAACTACACCGCCCGCCCACCCCCACCCGTAGTTCTGGTATCACTCTCACGCGAGTGAGCAGCGTGCCTGGCGGCGGTCGCTTCGCTCCGCCTTGCCGGCGCGTTGCGCCGGGCTTCGCCCTGCGGGCTCGCGGGGGGGGGGCTGCTGTCTTAGGGGAGGCCTGGAGGACTTCTCTTGATGGCGCCGTACGGATGCACGCGGTTCAAAATGTCTCCGTATGGAGGGGCGCGGAACAAGGCGCGACATGGGGTGGAGTCGACGTAGCTCGTGCCAAACTGCAAGACAGCAACCACCGCAGATTGGCGCGAGCTCCGAGGCTCGGCTTGCCTGGTCCAAGCCCCCAAGTGCATCCGACGACATTCGGGAAGCCGAGCCGTTCGACGCAACCCCGTGTCGCGCCTTGTTCCGCGCCCCGATCGCGCCGTCTAGTCCGGCAGCTCCGCCTCGACCGCGTCCAGATCGAGCTCCTCGTCATCACCCTCGAGCGAATCCAAGTCCAGCTCTTCGTCGTCGGCTTCAATCGCGTCCAGATCGAGCTCCTCGTCATCACCCTCGAGCGAATCCAAGTCCAGCTCCTCGTCATCGCCTCCGAGCGAATCCAAATCGAGCCCCTCGTCATCCCCTTCGAGCGAGTCCAGGTCGTAGTCATCACCAGTCATGCCGTCGTCGGGAGAGCCGAGCTGCACCGCATCGCTTTCCACCAGAAGCTAGGAAGCCAGGTCGAAAGGGACGGGATGTAGGTCACGATGATCAGAGCCAGGCCCAAGAGCCCGATGAACGGCAAGACCGCGCGATAGAGCAGCGTAACGGCTCGCCGAAGCGGAAGCTCGAGATGAAGAGGTTCAGCCCGACCGGCGGCGTCAGGTAGCCGATCTCGAGGTTGAGCAGCAAGACGATCCCGAGGTGGACCGGGTGAACGCCGAATTGCTCGCGATCGGGACGATGAACGGCACGACGACGACGATCGCGGAGAAGATGTCCATCAACATGCCGACCACGAGCAGGAAGACGTTCAAGCGAGCAGGAACATCACCTGCGACGTGATGAAGCCCTCCATCGCATCGAGAATCATCGCCGGGACCTCGGCCTGAATGAGGAACGAGGTGAAGCCGAGCGCGCACGCGAGGATTGCGAGGATCGCGCCGACCATCGTCATCGACTCGCGGACGATGCGAGGGATGTCGTTGCGAAAGCGACATCCTTGTAGACGAAGCACTGCACGACCAGGACGTAGGATGGCGGTGAACGCGCGCGCCTCGTGGATGCGAAGCAGACCGCCGACACCCCGCCGAGGAGCGCAACCGGAAGCAGCAGCTCCCACTTCGCCGCCCAGAGCATCTTGACCGCGACCGGCCTCGAACTTGGTCCGCGACACGTGTGCTTGACGCCGGTAGCCGGCTGTAGATAGAGAGCGCGACCACCGTGACGAGGCCCGGCACGACGCCCGCGAAGAAGAGCGGGTCAACATGATGCCGGCGACGACGGCGTAGAGGATGATCGGAAGGCTCGGCGGAAACAAGCAGCCCGAGCGAGCCACCGGTCGTCACCAGCCCGAGCGAGAAGCTCTGTCGTACCGGTCGGCGACCAGCGCCGGGTAGAGCAGCCCGCCGACGGCGACGATCGTGATGCCGCTGCCGCCGGTGAACGTCGTGAAGAACGCGGACGCCACCAGGCCACCGATCGCGAGGCCGCCCGGTAACCAACCGAGCCCGGCACGCGAGACCTCGACGAGGCGCTGCGGCGTGCCGCTCTCCGCCATCAGATACCCGGCGAAGGTGAACAGGGAATCGTCACAAGGAGGGGCGAGTCCGCGAACTTCTCGCTGAAGACGTCGTTGGCCGTGCCGGTGATGCTCGTATCCGCCAGGCCTCCGAAGAGCAGCATCGCAGCCGCGCCGAAGATGGCGAAGAGTGGCGCGCCGAGAATGGCGAGCGCGATCAGGAGGGCGATCCAAACGCCGTCCATCGCTCAGCCCTCCCCTTCGATGTCTTCGAAGGAGCGGTTGGTGACGAACGACACGCTGGCCGCAATCGCGCGCATCAAGAATCGCACGGCCATGAAGATGAACATCGCGGGCACGATCAGCTGCAAGGCGACGTCCGGGGTCGACATCTGGGCGCCAAACACTTCGAGCGCAGATCTCAGCGCGCAGAAGACATCCGGCCTCGAAAGCCCGGCATCGATCAGGATCTCGACGGGCGCCTCGCAGATGTGAACCATGTCGTCGGTCGGCCCGAGCACCGAGTACTCGAGCGGAATCTCCCTGGCGTTGTTCAGAACCGAAAGCCAGAAGACGCGGCCGAGATAAAAACAAGTCACCGCCGAGAACGTGCAAACTATTGCTCGAAACAACTGCTTGGCACGCGGCGGAGAAAGCCCGCGCACCACATCGATCGCGATGTGCTTCTCGTCAAACGTCGAAAGCGAGGTGCCGAAGAAGGCAAGCCAAAGATCCTCTTCCGCAAGAACGAGTCCGCCCACTCCATCCGCTCGAGCACGAGATTCGCCCAGTCGAAATCGAGATTGGTGAGGTTTCTGAGCGCGCTGCGTGGCCGCAACCCCAATCATGAGCAGAAGGACGGCCGCAGCAACCGCCGCCTCGCCGCGCGCGAGCCCTAGTATCGAAACGCCGGATGTGCTTCAACTTCTGCCTCTTCGCGACCGCTTGGTTCCGAACGGCGGAGCTGGGCAGGATAGCTTCCTTAGTCGCTGATAACACTAAAAAAGTTGGTCCGCGTTCTCGATGTATAGAGCGGCGCGTTCGCGGGCCATCAGGTTGGAGAGCCGGGCTTCAGGCAGCGGATCGTGCGCGTCCATCACCTCGGCGAGAAGCTTGTCGAAAAGGTCCCGATCGCCCGTCTTGACGGCGTAGTGGCGCGCCATGTTGAGCTGGGCCTGGAGGGCGCGCCGTTCGGTTCGGGCCAATGCGTTCTCGAAGTAAACCTTCGCAGCATCCATGTCGGCAGCCATTTCTGATGCCGTGGCCACCCCCATGAACGTATACCCGGCTGCGTTGTAGTAGTTCGGGTCGAGCTCGATCGAGCGTGCCACGAAGGCCTTGGCATAGGCGAGGTCCGCGATGGCTTCCATGTCGTCCTTCGAGGCGTTGATGTACGAGCCCCATGCGTATCCGTGCCAGAGGAGCATCTCGGCATCCGCCGCCTCTACGAACGCCGCTTGGAGCCACGCCTCGAGGTCCTCCACGGTCGCCTTGACAGCGATGTCGACGTCTCCGTTGTGCAGTCGAATCCGATGGCGCGTCAGGTCCATCGCCCGCAAGTACATGATCCGTGCGCGTCCGCGCTGCACGTCTGCTTCCTCGTAGTTGCCCTCGAAATCGAGCGCCTCGGCGTCGGCCTCGATCCAGCCGTAGGCATAGGCGACGTAAGCTTGGGACAGTTGCGCCAACATGCTCTCGTTGTCCGGAATGACCCGAAGAATCCCTTCGAACTGCACGATCGTCGCGGGAACCGCTTCGCCCGCAAGATCGTAGTCCCAATATGATTCGAACGCCGGAGCCGCGCGCGTGAACAGTCCTACCGTCGAGTCGGCGGTGAACTTCGCCATGTCACAGCCGCCCAGCACCACGATGCAAAGCACTCCGAGCGCCGATCGTAGATGGCGGGACAACAGATCTTGGTACATGGAGCAAGGTGTACGAAAATTGAGGGGAATTTGTCAATCGAGATCGTGCGAGGCGGATCGCTTGACGCAGGGGTTCCGGGCCCACAGCGTTTAGGAAATGCTTAGATTGAAGTCGCTCGGAGGGGTGATTCGCGCTCTTCTCGCGGCCCTCCTGCTGAGCCTGCTCATCGTGGGCCCCGCCAATGCTTCCATCGTCCAAGGGCTGGAGCTCGAGGAGTTGGTTGCCCACGCGGATCGAATCGTCCTCGGTCGGGTGCTATTTTCCGAGTCATTCCAGCATCCCGATGGTCAATTCGGGACCTGGCACCGCATCGCGGTCGAGCGTGAGCTTCGGGGACACGGCACCGGACGAGCAAGAAGTGATGCTCGAAACCCTGGGTGGGCAAATCGGTGACCTCGGGATGCGTGTCGAGGCGAGAGCCCCTTTCACGGTCGGCGAGCGCGTGATCGTGTTCATGCACGACGGCGGCCCCTACACCGCGTTCCGGCCGGTCGGCATGGGACAGGGCGTCCTGCGGGTGCGCACGGAGCAAGGCGTCGAAACGGTCACCAGAACCGCAAGGGCTTGATGCTCATGCGGCGAAACGCGCAAGGCCGCCTGGAGCGGAGCCAGGGCGCGCTGCCAGAGAAGGAGCGCCTCGACGCGTTGCTTTCGAGCAGGCTCGGAGAAAAGCGCAGGGGGAGAAGAGCGCAGGGGGCAGCGATGAGTAGTCGCAGCCTGCTCCTGCCGCTGGCCCCTCGTGCTCGCACTCGTCGCCTCCTTCGCGGCAAACGACGCCTCGGCCTATTGCCGAATGACCACCGAGGGTGGCGCACAGATCGGCGACGCGCCCTGCGTCGAAAAAGGCGCGCCCCTCTTCTGGAACGACCCCTGCCTCTCGTACGCGATCGACTACCGCGGCTCGGAGTGGATGGATCGCAGCGATATCGAGACGCGGTCGATGCGTCATTCGCCACCTGGCGAACGCCGAATTGCCCGGAGGCTCTACGCCCAACCTGATCTTCAAGCCGTCGATCAGCCGTCCACCTGCCAGCGCGCAGAGTTCAACACCACCGGCAACGTGAACACCATTGCCTTCCTCGACCCGTGCAATGATCCTTGCGACGGCCACGACCCGCCTACTCCCCGCTCGCCTTCGCCGTGACGATCGTCTGGCACAACACGAGCACCGGCGAGATCCTCGACGCGGACATGATGATCAACGACCAGCTGTTCATCCCCGGACAGCGGGCGGGTGGCCCCTACGCGAACTGCCCCGACGGCGGTTGCCTCGCCTCCGACGCGGACCTGCGCGGCATCGTGACGCACGAGGCCGGCCACTTCATCGGAATCGGCCACTCCCCCATACATCATAATCCAACGACCCTGCCACGATGTTCGCCTCGGCCGAGCGAACGCCGTCGACAAGCGGAGCCTAGCGCCAGACGACATCGACGCGGTCTGCGACATCTATCCTCCCGGAGACCTCGATCAACCTGCATCGCCACCCCCATGGGCGGTCTCCAGCTCAACTGCGAAACCACCCCCGAAGGCAACCCGATCGCCTGCGACGCACCCGGCTCGACGAGCAGCGGCGGGTGCAGTTGCAGCACTGCGCAGACGCCGGCCGACGCCCTTTGGCTCAGCTTCGCCGCCCTGGTCGGCCTCAGCGTGATACGGCGGCGGTCAGCTCGGCGCGGCGCACGATCCTGAACTGAACACGCCGGTTGCGCGCCCGGTTCCGCTGCGTGATGTTTGGCGCGAGCGGACGGTTCGGCCCGTAGCCTCTCGCCGTCAAGCGAGTCGGCTCGACTCCATGTTGAATCAGCCATCGCTGAACTGACTCTGCGCGTAGCTGCGACAGCCGCATGTTGACCCCATGGTCGCCGCGGTTGTCGGTGTGTCCCTGAATTTCGACCAGCTCGAGCTCGGGGTTCCGGATGAGCACGTCCGCCAACTCCAAGAGCAGAGGCTCGCTGTTCGGCAGGATCTCTTCGCTGCCAGTGGCAAAGCTGATTTGCCGGCGCAGCGCGATCTGCTTTTCCTTCAGGACGACACTCGAACGCGAAGGTTTGCGAACGACGCGAATCTGCACAGTGGCCTGCTGACGCTCGAGGATTTCGACCTCGGCGACCGCAATCAGGAAGCCCGGATCGTCGACGTGGGCGGTGTACGTCCCGGGCTCGAGCGACTCTACTTGCGCAGAACCGCTGTCGTCGGAAATCAGACGATGCTCCTCGGGGCCTCGCAGGGTAATCGGGACTTGGGGCACCGGGTCTCCTGCGCGGTCGACCGCGAGGAGCTGCAGCCGGCCGTCGAGGCTCGAAGGCACGAGCCAACATTCGGTATCGGATGGGACCGTGGCGGTGCACTGCGCGGACTCGAACTCGGGGTGCGAGACCTGGAGCACAACCTCGCCTTCGGGGAGCCCGTATGTAACGAATTGCCCCTCGGCGTCGGTGAGCTGCGGGGAAACATCCAAGCCGACCACAGCGACCAGGGCGCCCGATACCGGGCTGTCATCCCCTCCGTCGACGATTCGACCTCGGAGCTGGCCTGTCGGCGCGGACGCAGCGACAGGCTCGACCGGGTCCGCAACGACCGCAGCCGCCCGACCCGGGTCGAACGCGTAGGCGACCCCCAAGATGATGTTGTACGGGGCACTGGGCGCTAGCTCCTGCACGAAGTCGCGGGTCCCCGTGAGCCCGATGTCGGCTGCGACAGTGAACGCAAGCCCCTTGGGCGGCGGCAGAATGCGCAAGCCCAGCGAGAGCTCCATCGGAAAGGCCTTGAGCCCCTCGTCCGCCAGGCAACCATCGTCGTAGGCTCTGGCGCTCGGAGCACAGTCGAAGCCTTGCCGGTCGATCGGAATGTCCCAGCGCCACTCGAGCATCGGATGGAGTCCAACCTTGCGTGCTTTGAGAGGCGCTTCGATGCCGGTCGACACGCGCACGAAGTCCGTTCGGTTGACCCCGTAGGCATAGCGTTCGAACGCCGTGAGCAGATGGCGAGTCTCCTCCCCCCGCGGCACCACGCCGCCGAGCGCCGCGTATCGCTGGTCTTCAATGCCTTCGGTGAGCTTCGCGGAGTTGTCGAACCAGTACTGCGCGTTGATTCGCAAGATCATCGGTGCCTCGTGGCGCTCGTGCTCTCGGAAATCGAACGTCAGGTTTCCGCGAAAGCCAAAGCTCGTCGCGCGGAACGTCGCCTTGGCGTCGCCCACGCCACCGAGAAATGCAACGCTCGCGTCGCCACCCACCGCGAACCAAGGCCGCGCCTGGTAGAACCCCTTGAGGCCGAGAAGAAAGTCCGCGACACGCTGGATCAACATCGGGTCGTTCGAGTCGTCCCAGGCCGAAGTCGCCTCCGCCGAAAGGAAGACCTCGAGGTAGTCCGTCGCCGTAATGCTCAGCGAGAGGTTCCCGGCGAAGTGCTGCGCCTCGTCGGTTGGGACGAAGTAGTCCTTGATGACGAAGAACTCGCTGTTCAACGCGAGGCGGAACGTGCCCTTCGGACCAGAGGCCGCGTCGATGATGCGGATGCCGCCGCTCGGTCCGCTGAAGCTGTTCTGGACTTCGGCCACCCGAGCTTCGCGCCCGCCGTCTTGGGCCTCGGCGTCGCTCTGCGCGCGCACCGGTGCAGCGCATGCCAATGCAACGACGCCCACAAGACAGGGCAGTATCCAACTCCAGCGCATTCCCCTCGCCTATTCCCCAACTAAAATGATGACAGTTGGGGGGTGCCCCGTGCCAACTCGAAGGGGTTATTTCGCGGCGATATGGAGGTCGGCCTGGCCGTCCGGCGGGATCATCACCTTTTTAGGCGCCGTGGCGCTTCCGCTCGCAGGCTTGAACACAGCCATGTATCGGCCGCCGGGGACCGATCGCAGGGTGCAACTACCCTGACTGGTTGTGCAGGTGAACGTCCCACCCGCACCACTGAGCTCGACTCGGCCGTCGACCGGCTTGTTGTCCACACTACGCACCTTGACGTGAACCACGGCGTCGGCTCGGACCGGCGCTGTAATCATGAGGCCGAGGACGCAGACGAGGATGGCGGCGGCGCGGCTCATGACAGGTCATCCCTCTTCGACGGCGCCTGCGAAATCGCTGAGGCGGACTTCTTCGTATTCGTCGTCATTGGCTTCTGGTGGCTCCGACTCTTCGACGTCGTAGTCGTTCTTAGCTTCATTGCCAGCCGCCGACCGCGGACCGTTGGGATCGGGGAGCGGAGGCCTGGATGGAATCGGAAGCCCATCTTCGTAGGCGAAAAGGCCCGTCGTGTGGACATCGCTGACCTCACCGTCCGTGCTGAAAAGCGGCTCCTCGGCCAGCGCCAGAGAAGGCCGCGTGAGACCTTGCGGCGGTTCGGCGAGCCGAAGCCGGGGCGGATCGGGCGGTGCGGCAGGCGGCGCAGCCATCGAAGGAATGGGGACCGGCATGCCGACCTTTGGCGCTGCAGCAATCCCATGCTCGAAAGCGTAGCTCGGGTCGAGCTCAGCCCCTGCGATCGCCATGGCCCGATCGTAGGCTTTTTCGGCCGGCGCGCGCTCGTCACTCAGCTCGGCGTTTGCTTCGAAGCTAGCCTCCTCATCGGGGGAAAGCTCGGGGACCGGTTCTTTCTCCCTGTCGTCCTCGTCCGCAGCGGCCATCATGGCTTCGGCGTCGACTGCGGCGATGACTGTCGCCGGCTCATCTTCGTCTTCGACCTCTTCGATCGATGCGTCCGGTTCTTCGGCGCTTTCGTCGGGCGGCTCGGTTTCGATGGCCGACTCGTATTCGTCGGGCACAACCGAAAGCACCTCATCGGGCGCAAGCGAGAACACTTCATCGGCGGTGAGCTCGATGTCGTTCACGTAGGCGCTCGCTTCCTCGACGATCGGATCGTCCGCCGGCTCGTCCGCCACCGATGCGGTTTTGATCTCCCCCGTCGGTTCATCTTCTTCGGGATCGCCAAGCGGCGGCTCCGATACGGCCTGACGCGCGAGCACGAGGCGTTCGAACACGACCTCATACCGGCCGTCGAGCTCCAATGCTTCGACGACGACGTCATAGCGAGTCTCGCGGACGCGATCGGCGCCACCATCTACGGCAGCGCGAACCCAGCCCCTGCCTTCGAGAGCCGGCGTGCCATCGGCAAGCAGGACGGCGAATTCGATCTCCGAGCCGTCTTCGTAGGCCACGGGCCCGTAGAGGATCAGCGTGTCTCGTTCAACGCGATCGAGGAAGCCCTCGGAGAGCTCTCCAATGTCGTTGAAATGTGTCGGCACCGTGAGGACTTGGCTCATGATTCCCCCGCTTCGCTTTCTTCGAGAGGACTCGTTTGCAGCTCGTCTCCGGCTGCAAGGAGCTCCTCTACTCTACGCTCAGCTTCATCCAGTCGTTTCGCTCCGGCCCGCGATAGGCGGACTCCCTCTTCAAACATCGCCAGAGACTGCTCGAGAGGCAAATCTCCTTCTTCTAATTGCGCTACGACTGCCTGGAGGCGGTCCATGACCTCTTCGAACGGGGCCTCCTCTGCTGAACCGGCCCTCCCCTTTGATTTCCCCATGTTTTCAACCATACAGCACCAAAAGCCCTGCGTCATCAACGTGGATATCGGACGCATTCGAGTTGAAGTGTCCCGGACGGCGCTGTAGGTGACTGAAGGGGGAGCACGTTCACCGCTCCCGGGCCCTTGAGCTGATGCGCCGCACCCACTCTGTCGTCACCCCTGGCAACCACGATGGCGTTCACCTGGGTCACAGGGCGCTGATCGACGCCGCCAAGCGCACCGCGGACGCCCAGGGCTGGCAGACCCTAGCCATGTGCTTCGAGCCGCACCCCACCGCCGTCCTGGTGCCGGAGCGGGCACCCGTCCTGATCACCGACATGGAGCGCCGCGTCGAGATCCTCAAGGGCGCCGGCTGCGACGACGTGGTGGTGCTCCCCTTCGACAGCGAGTTCTCCAAGATGACCCCGGATCGCTTCGTCGAGCGGGTCCTGCTGGACACCTGCCGCGCCAAGGGTGTCGTGGTGGGCCCTGATTTCCACTTCGGACACCAGCGCTCTGGCAATCTCGGCACGCTGCTCGACTGGGGCGAGCGCGAAGGGTTCACGGTCGAGCTCGTGCAGCCGGTCATGTTCGGGGACGAGGCCGTGTCCTCGACGCGGCTCCGTCGAATCCTCGAAGAAGACGGCAACGTAGAAGATGCTGCGCTCATGATGACCCGGGTACACGAAACCACCGGCCTGGTGACTCCGGGCGATCAACGCGGCCGGGAGCTAGGCTTTCCGACCGCCAATCTGGACGTGGAGCTCGTGCAGCTCCCCAAGGACGGCGTGTATGCCGTCGTCGCCCGCGTGCTCGACGAGCCTGGGGCCCCGTTGCTCCACGGCGTCGCCAACCTGGGGATCCGGCCGACTTTCGCTGCAGGGCATTCGGTCGAGGTGCACCTGCTGGGTTTCGACGGAGATCTCTACGGAAAGCGCATGCGCGTCGGCTTCGTGGCCCGCATTCGAGGCGAAACGAAATTCGATGGGCTAGAAGCTCTGCGCCGGCAGATCGAACAGGACTGCGACGAAGCCAAGAACGCGCTACAACAGCTAGACCCGGACTTGGTTCGATGGATTTGACTCGACTCTACAATCTGACGACGCCGGAGCTTCGCGAAGAAGCCGAGCGCTTGGGCGTGGGCGACACCTACGCGATGAGCCGCGGGCAATTGATTCACGCGATTCGCAGCGCAGCGGCCGGAGGGCAGCAGTCGGAGGGGCTCCTCGGCAAGGTGCTGGGTTTCGCCAAGTGGGCCCTCCAGGCTGCCCAGGAAGAGCCGCGCAAAGAGGCCGCATCCCAACCTCCACGCAACGAGGCCCCGGCTGCGCCGAAAGAGGAGGCGAGGCGCTTCGGCCGGCCGGCGGAGACCCCGTTGCCCTCGCTGGGCTCGGCGTCAGTGCCGAGTCGCGCAGTGCCAGCGTCAGTGCCAGAGTCAGAGTCAGTGCCAGCGCCAGTGCCAGTGCCAGAGTCAGAGTCAGTGCCAGCGTCAGTGCCGGCGCCGGCGTTTGCGCCGCTGGGGGAGGATGGGGGTGAGCTCTTGGCTGAGGGCCCCGCCGAGTCCGAGCCGCCCCTTGCGGCAGCAAGACTGAGCGCTGCCGATTCCGGACCTCCCGACCGCCCGCCCGTTGGTGTCTTTTCGAAAACCGCCAGCATGTTCGAAGAGCCTTTTCCCACCCTGACCATGGCCCGCATCCTCGCCGAGCAGGGGCATTTCAAGCGCGCGCTTGCGATCTACGCAACATTGATTCGCGAGGAGCCCGAAGACGGGGCGCTTAGCGCCGAAGCCGAAGAGGTGCGGGCGCAGTCGCGGGCCCGCCGGTCGCAGATTCAATGACGTTCGCAATTTTGCCTCGCGCAATTTCTTTCGCATGATGAAGCTGTGACGACCATTCAGCAGCGACAGCACGATCGCCAACAGGTCCGTATCTCTTGCGAGCTCACGATCTCGGGGCAGACACGTCACGCCGAGATGATGAATCTCTCTGGTGGCGGCGCCGCGATTGTGTTCGAGCGTCCGCTCACGACCGGAGAGGTGGTCACCGTCAGCTTCTTTCTGACCCAGGACGGTATCGAGGACCCGGACCGTTCCCCGTTCGAGTGCGCAGCGTCGATTCGTTGGAGCAAGGCGGTCGGAACCCGCGGCTTCGAAGCTGGTTTGCAGTTTCTGTCGCCCTCGTCCGAACAGCGCGCGCTGCTCATGGATTTCCTGAAACGAGCCGGCTAGGCGATCAGACCAGCACCGGAGCGGATTCGCGACGCAACGGCGGGACCAGGGCGCGCACCGCGAGCGTGCAGACACAGCCCACCGCGAGGGCGCTCCACTGGGGAAAGAGCGCTCCCAGGTCGACGACGAAGCCGAGCAGGGCGAGTCCGATTCCCAGGCCCGAGCAAGTCGCCGCCGTCTTGGGTCCCATCTCGACGGCGCGGGCCGCAAACATCAGCCCGGCCGCCTTCCCGACGAGCGCGGCAATGCCAGCGAGCGAATCGGCCAAGGGCCAACCACCGAGGAACAACACAGCGCCCAGGACCGCCGCGGCCGCCGAATAGAGCGATGCCGAAAGATTCGGTCGCGAGCTGACGGCTCCGAGCGCGTAGAGATACGCGGCGAACGCGAAAAACGAAGCGGGCGACTGGAACAGATACCAGCGAAGCACGGCAGGGCTCTGAGCGGCGATGATGGCGGAGATGCTTGCGGTTCGCGCGAGCAGCATGACCGTCAGCGTGGCGAGCACGGCAAACGCAAAGCTGGACGCTCCGGCCCGCTGCCTGGTGGCGAGCGTGAACAGCGCTGCGAACGTACCCAGTCCCAGGATCCACATCGTCGTCCACTGCAGAGCCGAAACGAAGAGCAGGAGCGCCGCAAAGACCAGAACCAGGCTCGAACGCGTCAGCCAGGCTGAAAGCGACACCTTCGACGGCCGGGCGCGAAGGCAGAGCGTCGCCGGAGAGAGCCAGCCGAGCAAGAGGCCCAGCAGAACGAAGACGCCGATGGCGGTCGGCTCAGCAGCTCGCTCCGTCGCATCGTGCGGCCAGCGAAGCGCGTGGACCCCGCGGAGCCCGTCGCGCACCACCAGCACCGTCGACTCGGTTTGACTTGGGTCGGCAAGGAAGTCGCGCCGGCTGTAAAGGCTCATCTCGTCGAGCCCAACGACGGTGTCACCGGGCTTCATGCCCTGCGCTGCGGCGAGGCCGTCCGGATCCACCGAGACCACCCGAACGCCTACGGTGCCGAGCTCCTCGCGAGAGAGCTCCAGCCCGAAACTCCGCGCCCCGAGCTGCTCGGACTCCTCCGGCTCGCGCGCG
The DNA here is from genome assembly GCA_963716775.1 of uncultured delta proteobacterium. Classification (GTDB taxonomy): domain Bacteria; phylum Myxococcota_A; class Polyangia; order Polyangiales; family Houyiibacteriaceae; genus SG8-38. The sequence goes on along the minus strand of CAVQUI010000004.1, from coordinate 787,625 downwards.
CCCCCGGCCCGCAACTGCGCGGAGGTGTCAGGAAGGAAGTCCACCCGGACTCGCTCCGCAGAGAATACGTCTCGGTGTCCGTCCGCGGCGCGAAACCCAATCCGCAGCTCTCCGTCGACGGTGGCGCGACCGCCTAGCGCGTCGATCAGCTCTTCGACGATCGGGACCTCGATGAGCGCCTCGGACCGAACCTCGCCGAGCAGTCGCGCGTCGACATTGCTCGCGGGCATCCCGGGGCGATACACCGATCCGCGGAGCACGATCTCTGGGGCGTGCCCGAGCGGAAAGCCACGGCCGTGGATCCGAAGTGTCCCACCGGCTTCGATCTCCGGCGGTTCGATGCTCTCCACTTCGAGCAGCGCGAGGTCGTCGTACCCGCTGCAAGCGCTAAGCAAAATGGCGAAGAAAGCGGCCGCTCGCATCGCCTTTTCCTTTCGCCGGGCTGACCCAAAAGGTCAAGATTTCCGGACTTCGAGGCGAGCGATTGACAAACGGGGAGACGCGAAGCAAAACGGCGTCCCTCTAGGGGCGGTAGCTCAGCTGGGAGAGCACCACACTGGCAGTGTGGGGGTCCGGGGTTCGATCCCCCGTCGCTCCACCCCCTTTCGACTCGCAGAAAAGATAACGGGCCCGTGATCGCAAATGATCCGGGCCCGTGTACTATCCGGAGGCCCCCGCGAAGACGCGCGCTATGCGCCCGCGAGGCTTCCGCACCTATTTCTTCTTCTTGGCGGTCTTCTTCTTGCTGGTCTTCGCCTTCAGCTCTTTGACTGCCTTCTCGCCCTTCTTTTCGAGATCGGCGATCGCTTTGCTGGCGGCCTTTCTCGCCTTGGTGAACCTCTTCTTGATGTCCGCGCTGGTCTTCTTCGCCTTGCGCTTCAAGGCCGCCGTTTCTTTGCCGGCGTCCTTCTTGACCTCGCCGAGCTTCTTCTCGGCCTTCTTCTCGAGATTGGCGATCGCCTTACTAGCCTGCTTTTTGCTGGCGGCGGTCTTCTTCGTGGCGTCCTTCTTCGCCTTGGTGAGCTTCTTCTTCAGGTCGCTGCTCGCCTTCTTCTTAGACGCCGACTTCTTCGCAGTCTTCTTCTTCGGCGCTGCCTTCTTCGCAGTCTTCTTCTTCGGCGCTGCCTTCTTCACGGTCTTCTTTTTGGGCGCCGACTTCTTCTTCGGCGCCGACTTCTTCACGGTCTTCTTTTTGGACGCCGACTTCTTGGTCGCCCGCTTTTTGGTGGCCTTTTTGGTAGCCGCTTTCGCCATGTCACGCTCCGTTGTGAGTGAGCCCGCAGTATAGACAAGCCAGCCCGCGTTCGGACAAAAATTCTTCGCGCATCATCGCCAGCGCTTGGCTGGGTTAGGGGCCGTTCTCGTGGGGCATGCGGTGCCGCGGGCTCTGGAAGTAGTGCATGGGAGAGTACTGCACGAGGTTGGTGGCGCGCGAAGTGTAGAGCCCGGCGTACTGCTCGATCTGGTTGCCGAAGCTCGAGACCTCGTTGCCCGCCTTGAAGACCGAGCCCCAGAACGGATGAAAGGCTTCGTCCAGGACGTCGTGAAGCGCAGCCCGTTCGGTGTTCAGGTCCTTGAGCTGGGCCCGCAGCCGATCGATCGAGCGTCTGTGGCGGACCCGTTCTGCGTCCCATTTCGCCCGCTCTGGGCCGGATTCGTGCTCATTGAGCTTCCGCTCGGCGCGCTTGAGCCGGGCCTGGTGCTCGCGAAGCTCGTCCTGCACGGCGTCTCGCATCTGCTCGAGGGAGTCCGCCCGATCGAAGCTCAGCGCCTGCTCCCTGAGCACGCGAAGCTCGTCGTCCATCTCCTGAATGATCATCGCGGTGCGCCAAGTCGATTCCTTGGTGGCGCGGAGCACGTCGCCGTAGATGTGGTCGCCTACGTACAGCACCGCGTCCCCGGTCAAGCCGAGGGCACGCTCGAGGGCGCTGATGCTACCCCCGGTGTACACCCGGCCGCGAGCTGGTCCGGCGGTCTCGGCCCGGGTCTCCACGTCCACGAAAGGCGCCTTTCCCGTGAAGAAATCAGGCTTCTTGGAGAACGTGCAGATGTAGTCGAAGTAGTTCTTCCAGCTCGGGTATTCGCCGAGGGCGTCGCCGAGTAGGTACGTCATCATCGCGTCGCTGTACTCGGGGCCCGAGTTCGTCAGCAAGAACAGGCGCTTGCCCGCGCTTCGAAGCTTGTGCAGGAGCAGGCCCAGGTCCGGGTCGCGGTCGACGTACCGGGGCAGGTCGGCCAGCACGGTGTCGAGGATCGAGCCGTCCTGATGGGAAAGGTCGGCGCACTCCCGAATGTCGGCGAAGAGCTGGTTGTAGTCGAGCGCGCCCGCCTCCGGCTCGAGATGCTCGATCACCGCAGCGTAGACCGCCACCTCGGACAGGGAGTAGAGGGTGTCGACCCAGTGGTAGCGTCCGCTACCAGGGCGCAGGCGCCGGGTGTGATACGCGTGACGGCGCTCTTCGCGGCTCAGCTTCCTGAAGCCATGATACGCGGTCTTCACGTAGCGGTAGCGGTCCATCTTGAGCACGTTTCCGAGCTTCCGATCGATCAGCAGGCCGCGGATCGGGAAGTCGGTCCGGTACTTCATCGTGCGGAGCTCTTCGGGATAGCCGCGCTCGATGAGCTTGCTCACCGTCACCTCGATGCTCAGACGGTCCATCTCCGCCTGGCGGTAGATCGCCAGGGTGTAGTCCATGTCGAAGCCCACGGCTTTGACCTGGTCGAGCCGCATGTTGCGGTTGCAGTACACCCTGCGTCCCGCAGGTGGAGGAAAGACGCTCCCTGTGGGCGAGTCGAATTCGGGCGCGGGGAAACGCTCCTGCAAGGAGTCGCTCAGTTGTCGGCGGGATAGACGGCTACGCGCTTGCCAGTACGGCCGCGACGCTCGAACGTCACCACGCCGTCCACTTTGGCCCAGAGCGTGTAGTCTTTGCCCACGCCGACGTTCGCGCCGGGGTGGAACGTCTGGCCGACCTGGCGCACCAGGATGCTGCCTGCGGGGACCGTCTGGCCACCGGTCACTTTGACGCCACGATACTGAGGCTGCGAATCGCGGCCGTTGCGGGTTGAGCCCTGACCTTTCTTATGTGCCATGGCGCTTCCTTAGCCTTTCACGCTCTTGATGCGAAGCTCGGTGTACGGCTGCCGGTGACCGCGACGGTTCCGATAGCCCTTCCGGCGCTTCATCTTGAAGACGATGATCTTTTTAGCGAGGTCCTGGGCGACGATCTCGGCAGTGACCGAGGCTCCACCGACATGCGGCTTACCCACTTCGACCTTCTCGCCACCGAGCATGAGGATGTCGGTGAACTCCACATTGGAGCCGACATCGCCGACTAGTTTTTCGACGCGAATCGTGTCGCCTTCGGCAACTCGATACTGCTTTCCGCCTGTTTGAATGACCGCGTACATAGATGAATCCGTCAGTCCCTGGGTTTCAGGGGCGCGTAGTCTAAGGGTTGCCGCCCACCCTGCAAGCCAAAACCGAGCGGCTTCGGATCGGCCGCTGCCTACTACCCCAAGCAGCTTGAATCACGAGGGAAATGGCTCTTCAGGCGAGGGCCCCAGCGGGGTCGGTCGCCGCGGATCCGCGATCAGGGCGAAGGCGACCACCGAATACTCGAAGATCTGGAGCCAGGCCGGCATCCGCCAGACCCCTTGGCTGACCCAGAGGTCGAGCGGCGCATAGGCACAGAGCACGGCGGCGCTCCAGACCAGGCCGGCCGAGCCCCCGGCTGCAACCTCGAGCGGAAGGAGCCAGGCGAGGTACCAAGGGTGGACTTGCGGGGAGAGAAGCAGAACCGCCCAGAGCAGCGTGCGTGCCGCGGACCAGGCCGGCACTCGACGCCGCACGACCAGGGCAATGAGCAAGAGCAAGCAGAGCACCACCATCCAACGCGCGCCGATCTCGGCGTAGCACTCGGGCAAAAGCTGCCGGCTCATCCAGTCGGCGAGAGCAAACAGGCTTTCGTTGCCGCGCCAACGGCTCGCGAACTGTCCGGGGCCCGAGGCGGGATCGATCGGCCCACGGGACACCACGAGCGGCACGAGCCACAGAGCGGAGGCCAAAGCCGCCCCAAACATGACTTTGGGCCGGCGCGCGAAGAGCGGCAGGAAGATCAGACCAACCACCTTGAGCCCAACGGCCGCGCAGGTTGCGACGCCCGCTCGAACGAAGCGGTGCTGCGCGAGTGCCCAGGCGGCGACGAGCATGGCCAGCCCGCAAAGGATGTCGATGTGACCGTTGAGCGCGCTCTCACTCAGAAGAAGCGGGTTGAGGCCGAGGGCCAGGGGCGCTCTGGCCGGCTTGGCGATTCGCCCGACGAACGCGACCGTGAGCAGATGCGCCAAGAGCGCCAAGAGCTTGACCGTCCAGACTTGTCCGCCGAGCCGGACGGCGACGACGAACAAGAGTTGCGAAAGGGGCGGGTAGATGCTGCCAAGGGCCTTATTGTTGATCTCCTGCCAGGTCTCGTCACGCAGCGCTCCGAGCGCGAGGTCATCGGGAGCGAGCCGGTACGGGTTGAACCCTTCGAGCCAGAGTCGCCCCTCCCAGAGGTAACGATAGAGGTCATCGGACAGCATCGGGGGTGCGAAGAGCAGAGCGGCGCCGAGGAGCGCCGTGACGGGGACTGCACCCAGGGTCAGCGAGCGCTGAGACGGCCACGAATCGCTCAAGGCGAGCACGCCGGCGTACGGAATGAACGAGACCAGCAAGCCCGCGACGACGGAAGACGGCTGGCATCCCGAGCGCGCCGCAAGCGCCAGCCAAAAGAGGATGCACCCCTGCGCCGCCACGCAGACGACGAAGAGCGCGCGGCCTCGGCGGCCCGTCATTGGACGACGAATCGCAAGACGCGAACGCGCTCGCCGGGCAACAGGCTGTGCCGGTACTGGCCCGCGATCCGGCGCCCGACAGCGACGGAGATCGTGACGTTGGTCGGCCCTCCACTGCCGATGCACTCGCCCCAGTAGTGAACCTCGACTTGATAGATGCCGTCGATCGGTCGCGCACCCACCCAGCGGATGTTCTCGATCTGCGGGTTCGGCATGTCTGCGCAGTCGCCGCGGCCCGAGTGATCGACGCGCGCACCCGAAGGAGTCGACGGTCGCTGAAAGCTCAGGGTGTCGCCCAGAGGCCCCGTGACGTAAAGGTCGATGTCCGCGCCGGTGTCCCAGGATGCGGTGACCTGCATCAGCCCCGTCCCGTATCCGCAGCCGTCGTCGATGACGCCGTCGCAGTCGTCGTCGATCCCATTGCACGACTCCTCGAGCGGCTTCGAGCAATCGCGGGGGACCTCCTTGGCCGTGGCGATGGGGACAATCGAAACCAGGACGGGCGCCTCGACCAGCTTGGGGGGTTCGACGGTCTCCGCTACATCGCTGGCCGTCTCCGTGCTGGGTCCGCCCACACCCTTGCCCGCGCATGCGAAAGAGAGCGTCAGAGCGGCAATGGCGACTCGTTTCAGCATCCGGCAGGCACTATAGCCGAGGTAGCGTACAATGCGGGCGCGATGATGGAGGCACTCGAGCAAGCCAAGCAAGCCATTGGCAAGCGGGTCGGAACAGCCGACGTCGCCATGGTTCTCGGATCGGGGCTCGGCGATTACGCAAACAGCCTGGAGGACGCCCTTGCGATCCCCTACGGGGAGATCCCGCACATGCCACTGTCGAGCGTGTCCGGGCACGCGGGTAACCTGGTCGTGGGCCGAAGAGCGGGAAGCGGGTCGCGGCGATGCAGGGTCGCGCCCACCTCTACGAGGGCAATTCCCCGAACGAGGTCGCGTTCGGCGTTCGCTTGATGGCTCTGCTTGGCGCCAAGACCTTGATCGTGACCAACGCTGCGGGCGGGATTGCCCCCGACCTCGAAGCAGGCGACCTGATGGCGATCAGCGATCAGCTCAACCTCACGGGGACGAGCAGCCTGCTCGGGCCGAACGACGAGCGCAGGGGCCCGCGGTTCCTCGACATGAGCTCTGCGTTCGACCCGGAGCTGATCGAAATGGCGAGCGGCCTTGCAACGGGTCTCGGCTTCGAGTTACGGCGCGGTGTCTACGCCGGCCTCCTCGGACCGTCATACGAAACCCCAGCCGAAGTTCGTATGCTCAGGACACTGGGCGCCGACGCCGTCGGCATGAGCACGGTGCTCGAGGTGCTGGCCGCCCGGCACATGGGCCTTCGCGTTCTCGGCATCTCCTGCATCTCCAATCTCGCCGCCGGAATCTCCAAAGGCCCGCTGAGTCACGAAGAAGTGAAAGAAACCGCCGGCCGTGTGCGATCGCGTTTCGAGGCGCTGCTATCGAGCGTGCTGGAGTCGCTCTGATGGACGAGGGCGCCTGGGAGCGCTTGAAGCGCGCAGCGATGGAGGTTCGCAAGAACGCCTACGCCCCCTACTCCGGTTTCGCGGTCGGTGCGGCTGTCCTCAGCAAGAGCGGCGCGGTGTTCACCGGCTGCAACGTCGAGAACGCGAGCTACGGCGCAACGATTTGCGCCGAGCGGGCCGCCCTGGCAGCAGCGGTCGCGGCCGGAGAGCGCGAGCTCCAAGCGCTGGCCATCTCCTCGGGCGCTAGCAGCCCTACCCCGCCCTGCGGCATCTGCAGGCAATGCCTATCTGAGCTCGGGCCCAGCCTCCCGATACGAAGCTACACCGGCGATGAACACGCGGAATTCGAGCTCGGGTCCCTGCTCCCCGATGCCTTTGGCGCCAAGCAGCTCGACTGATCTCGTTCAGTTCAGGCCTTCGCTGATGCGACGTAGCTTGGTCTCCACGTCGACTCGGTCGATCGCCTCGCGATCCGCCAGCTCCAGGTAGCGCCCGTACTCGACGACAGCTTCCTGGCGCTTGTTCTGGGCGTAATGGATGTCTCCGATCAGGCGGTGGGAGTCTGCGACCCAGGCCTTGGCTCCGGGTTCTGCGTCACCGATCGAGGTCGCCGTGGTCAGCGAAGCCAGCGCATCGGCGCGCTGCCCTTCGTCGAGCTGCAAGCGACCGAGACGGTACCACCAGTAGCCCTGCTCGGGCGCGCCCGCGACGGCCTTCTTGAAGGCCGCAATGGCGTCTTTGATTCGGCCCAGCTGGTCGTAGCTCTCGCCCATCGCTGCCCAAGCTTCGATTCGCTTCGGGTTGAGCTCGATAGCCTTGTTCAAATCGGCCAGTGCATCCCGCACGGTGCCGGCACGGATCCGAATCCGCGCGCGCAGCCAGTAGGCGTCGCCCAGCGTCGGGTCGAGCTTCAGGGCGGCGTCGAGATCTCGAAGCGCGGTGCTCATCTCGTTCGACTCGAGCGCTGCCCAGGCCACGTACATCCGATACATGCCGCTGTCCGGGTCGAGACGCGCCGCGCGAAGGAAGCGCTGGCGCGCGGACTCCAGCTGCCCCCGGTCGAGCTCGATGCGACCAAGATAGTGCTCGGCTTCCGAAGAGTACGGCTGAGCCTCCAGCACCTCGCGCAGTAGCTTCTCGGCCTCCGCCTCCTTGCCGGTGAGGACCAGCACGGCGCCCATACGCGACTTCAAAGCCGCGTCGTCGGGTGAATCCGCAAGCGCTTGCCGGTAGCTGGCCGTTGCTGCGTCCATGTCACCGCGTGCCTCGGCAAGCCGGCCCTTCTCCAAAGCAAGCCCGGGAAACTTCGCGTCGAGCTCCTCGACTTTGGCTAGCCCTGCGGCCGCTTCATCGAGCTTCCATTTGCGCCGAAGCGCGATGGCAAGCCCGAACTGCGCGGAAGAGTCTCGCGGCTCCATCTCGAGCGCGTCCGTGAACTGCTTGATGGCGTCGTCGATGCGATTGCGCTGCAGCTCCGCCCATCCAAGCACACGCCGCACCTCTGCGGTGATGTCGACGGTCTTCTGCGCCTCGAGCAGAACGCCAACGGCCTCGCCGGGGCGCTTGGTCGATGTGTAGTGCTCGGCAAGCGCCATGTAGGCACGAACGGACTTCGGTTCGAGCCTGATCGCATTCCGAAAATGCTCCACCGCTTCTTTGCTCTTGCCCTGGCCTTCGGCGACTTTGCCTTGCCAGAGCTCGACCTCGGGACTGACGGGCTCCGGCGTTCTCAAATCCGCGAGCAAGGTGTTGGCTTCCTCGGCCTTGCCCATGGCCAGCAGCGCTTCGGCCGCGCCGAGCTTGGCTTGAACGACGACTTTGGGCTTCCCGGTCACGTCCAACTCGGCGCCCGGCCGGACTTCGGACCCCAGCACGGTTTGGAAGCGGGCCAGGGCGTCGGGATAGGCGCCTTCGAGGAGGACCAGTCTCGCGGCCCCGAGCGTGGCATCCGAATTGCTGGTGTCGAGCTCGATCGCCTTCTCGTAGATGTCGCGAGCGGCGCCCAGACGGCCGCGGCGCTCTTCGATGCGTGCGATGAGGGAAAGCGCGGCGGACCGGTCGGCCTTGGCGACCCGCAACGTCGTGCCTTCAACCGGGGCAAGCCCGGCCGGTACTTGAAGCAGCTCGTAGGCCGCGTCGAGCTCGCCCTCGGCAATCATCAGCTCTGCAACGGCGACCCGTGCGCCAGCGTGGCTCGGACTGAGCTTCTGAGTCGCCCGAGCCGCCGCCGCTGCCTCCTCGCTCTTGCCCAGCATGTCATAGCCGCGAGCGAGCCCCCATTGTGCTCGAGCGCTGTCGTCCTTCTTCTGAGCCCGGCCGAACGCGCCGACGGCAGTCTCACCGTCGCGAGACTTCAGTGCGATCTCGCCAGCGACCAAGTCGACGTAAGCGTCGGAGGGATCATCCTGCGAGGCCAGCGCGATTTCAGACTTCGCGACGCCGGTATCGGCATTGCGCAGCGCATCGGCGGCAAGCGCGACGTGAACGCGGGGCGCCTCATCGCCTCTGCGTTGCAGGTGAAGCCGCAACGCGTCGGCCACGCTCGCGCCTTCCATGTTCGGTCCATAGCGCACCAGAGAGTACGATTCGTGCAAGAGCGTCCTCGCAGCGAGCGAACGGTTCAGGCCTGCATCGGCGCGCGCGGCCTGGAGCTTGGCGATCGCCTGCTGCTGTGCGACGTAGGTATCGCTTGCTGCGATGCTCTCTGCTTCCTCGACTGTCTGAGCGACGAGAGCTGGATCACCAGAAGCCGGGAGCATGGGCTCCAGCAGGTGCATCCCGAAGAGGCCGTACTTGGTCGTGCCGAGGTAGAAGCCTGAGCCGACGATGATCGTGAACACCGCCACAGCCGCCAATGCCTTCATCAGCCAGGGCGGCCGCTTGAGCTCGAACTTGATCTTCTTCTTCTCGCGGGAGGGCGCCGTTTGGAACTCGGGCCCTTGTCCGCCGAGACGCGGCATTCGATGGACTTCATCTCCCGCGGGGAAGGCCGAAAGATCGACCTCGTCCGACTCGGGAAGCCTCAACTCCCCGGAATCGCTTGCCATCCCGCCCGCACCCGGCATCGCGCCGATGGGCGGTGGTGGCCCGGGCGCTCGCCGCGGCGTGTCGAGCTCCATTTCGAGAGCGAGGTCCTCCCCCTCCGGCAGGTCGAGCTCGATCGGCCCTCCGCCGTGAATGCGCTCCGGGCCATCGAGCTCCAGGTCCATGAAGTCGTCCCGGGCTATCGGCAGGTCCTTCTGCTCACTCGACATGGGCAGGTCCGAGTCGAGCGAGATCGGCGACGGTACGTTGGACCCGGCACGCGGCGTCGGGAGCTCGGCGTCGGTGAGCGCCATCGGAAGATCGAGCTCGTCGCTCAGAGAGTCCGGACCAGAGCTCGCTGAACCGTACTTGGCGACGGGCAAGTCGGAATCCGGTTCCAAAGACCTGTTGAGAGGGGCCGGCAAATCGGTTCCGCCTGCTGCATCGCGAAGCGCCGGCAGGTCGATGTCCGCAAAGGGATCGAAGTCCGAAGGGCTCACGTCGTGTTTTGGAGCCGGCAGATCCGCGGAGTCGAAACCCGCGAATGGTTCCAAATCGAGCGCGTGGGCACCGGTCTGCGACGCCGGGAGGTCCTCGAATCCGCGGACGGAGGGCGCGGGCAGGTCCGCAATCTCCGAGCCCGCAAAGGGCGCGGGCAGATCGACTTCGTCCGCGGGCATCGGAAGATCGGAGGGTTGGGACTTGATCACAGCCACTGGCGGGGGCGGCGGCGCCTTGGCACCGATGCCGACCTTCGTCCGCTTGGCAGGCGGAGGCTTCGAAGCGGCAGGCGCGGCTCCCCCTCCCGCCTTCGCGGTCGAACCGTCGCGATGGACTTGAAAGCTCTCACTGCATTTTGGACAGCGCATCCGAAGCCCGCCATCGGGCAATCGGACCTCGTCCACGTCGTAAGACGCATTACACGACGGGCAACTCACCTTGATCATGACCCCTACTGTCCCCCGGGGATCAAACATAACACGCCTGCCCCCTGTCTCATAAACCTCGGACTCGGATTCCGATCGGAGCGGAACCCAGAGCCCATGGATGTGTATGTCCTACCTTGACGCCTACAGAGCTGCGGGACTACCTTCCGGTCAATCGTGAAGCGAACCGTTCAGATCGAAATTGCCGGCGCCCGTTATCGCATGTCCGCGGACGCCGACGAAACATATCTTCAGCGCCTGGCCGATATCGTGAACGAACGTGTTCAGGCGCTCGGGCCCAAGGCCGCTCGGGCGGCGACCCCAGCGCAGTTGCTAGCCGTCGTGGCGCTCGGCCTCGCCGAAGATCTGGACGCATCCGAACGGCGACACGACGCGCTCGAGGCGAAGACGCGCCAGGTCGTCGACGCGGCGATTCGGCGAATCGATCAGCGCCTGCAAGCCGACGCCGAGCTCGCCCAGCAGATCGAACCGTGAGCCCCAGCGAGACGGAGCACGCCGAGACCGAGCTCCGTCGACGCAGCAAGCAAGCGCTACGAAACCAAATGCGCGCCGTCCGCGCTGCGCTTCCCGACTCGGCCTGCGATGCGCGCTCGGCCGAGATTCGCAAACGTCTCTTCGGACTCGCAGAGCTCGAACGCGCGGCGACCGTTCTCGCCTTCGCGTCGATTCGCAACGAGGTGCGCACTCAATCGAGCATCGAAGCGGCCTGGTCCGCGTCAAAGCGAGTCGCACTGCCGCGCGTTCAGGGCGACGAGCTTTCCTTGCACCTGGTCGATCCGCAAACCCCGCTCGTACGAGGTTCCTTCTCCATTCCGGAGCCAGCAGAAGACGCGCCACGCATCGAGCCCGGCGAGATCGAGCTCGCTTTGATACCTGCCTTGGCGGTCGATCCTCGCGGCTACCGAATCGGCTACGGCGGGGGCTACTACGACAGGCTGATCCCGCGCCTGAGCAAGGCCTGCACCTGCGCGCTTGCCTACGACTTTCAGCTGATCTCCGAAGTGCCCGAGCTCCGCTTCGACGTTGCGGTCGACCTGGTCGTGACCGATGCGCGCGTGATTCGCGTCCGATGAGCCCGGGGCGATCGAAGGCGGCCTAAGTGGTATAGCTTGGCCGTGGTTGCGGACGTAGCACAGCGAAAGCTCGACAAGCTTCCGGCCTCGCCCGGGGTTTACGTCTTCCACGGCGCAGACCGACAGGTTCTCTACGTCGGCAAGGCGCGTAGCCTGAGAAGCCGCGTCCGGAGCTACTTTCAGGCAGGTTCGAGCGACGTGCGCGCCTTCGTCAGCAGACTCGAACGCGAGCTCACCGACATCGAAACCTTCGTCACGCACACCGACAAGGAAGCTGCGCTGCTCGAGAACCAGCTCATCAAGTCGCATCAGCCGAAGTACAACGTGAAGCTGCGCGACGACAAGGAGTACCTGTCACTGCGGCTCGATGCGAAGAAACCCTGGCCGCGGCTCGAAGTCGTCCGACGACCGAAGCCCGACGGCGCGCAGTACTTCGGTCCTTACCACTCGGCGACTGCAGCGCGTCAGACGCTTCGCTTGGTGAACCGATTCTTCCAGTTGCGGACTTGCACCGACACCGAGTTTCGCATGCGGACACGGCCCTGCCTCCAGCATCAGATCAAACGCTGTCCCGGGCCCTGCGTCCTGCGCGTCGACCAGGCGGAGTACCACGCCCAGGTCACCAACGTGGCGCGCTTTCTCGACGGGCGTCACGACGAGTTGGTCCGCGACCTTGATGAACGAATGCAGTCTGCCTCCGGCGATTTGGAATACGAGCGGGCCGCGATCTATCGAGATCAAATCCGCGCGGTCGAACGCGCCCAAGAGGAGCAACGCGTCGCAGGGGTTCAGAAGTCGGACCAGGACGTGATCGGCTTTCACCGCGAAGGTGACCAGGTCGAAGTGGCCGTCCTGAGCATGCGTGGCGGCCGCATCTTCACGGTGCGTACGCTGCCGCTGCGACGGGTCGCGGTACCGAACGACGAAATGCTGGGCGCGTTCCTGAGGCAGCACTATAGCGATCGCCCATCGCTGCCTGACGAGATATTGGTGTCGGTGACGATCGAGATGAGCGAAGCGCTCGAAGAGCTGCTGAGTGAAAATCGGAAGCGTCGAGTCCAGATCGTGGAGCCGAAGCGAGGCGCAAAAGCCAAGCTCCTCGAGCTTGCACGCGAAAACGCCGAGCACGCATTCAACGAAAAAGAGCGCGCACGTGAAGATGTCGAGGCGCGCCTCGCGGAGCTGCAAAAACAGCTTCGTCTGACGATGCTCCCGCGCCGCATCGAATGCGTCGACATCTCGCACAGTGGCGGCGAGGAAACCGTCGCCGTCTTCGTTGCACTGCAGGACGGAACCACCGCCAAGGAGCGCTACCGAAGCTTTCACGTCAAGGGCGTCGGCGGGGGAGACGACTACGCGGCGATGTACGAGGTGCTGATGCGACGCCTGCGGCGCGGAAAGAATCAGGAGGAAGGCTGGGAGCTCCCGGACCTGCTGGTCGTCGACGGCGGCAAGGGTCAGCTCGGCGTCGCAGTCCGCGCCCGCGAAGACATCGGAGTCCCCGACCTGCAAGTCGCCTCCGTCGCCAAGCCCCGCATCACAGCGACCGGCGAAGAGGAAGGCGACCGCATCTTCCTGCCCGGTCAGAAAAACCCCATCCCGGTACGAGCAAACTCCGCGCTCTCATTGCTGCTCTTAGCCCGCGACGAAACCCACCGAGCCTCGAACACGCTGCGCAAGAAGGTTGGCCGCAAACGGCGACTGCGAAGCGAGCTCGACAGAGTGCCAGGAGTCGGCCCGAAGACGCGAGGAAAGCTGCTCAGGAACCTCGGCTCGCTGCGCGACGTTCTCGGAGCAACAGAGGAACAGCTGATCGAGGCAGGCGCCACCAAGAAGCAGGCGCTGGCGATCAAGGCCTCACTCGGAGACCAGTCGCCAGTCGAGCCGGAGACGCAAGCCGCGGAGGAAACGGCGATCGAAAACGCGTTCCAGCCGGACTGACTGGGGCGGGGGCGGAGGGCAGGGACAGCGGCAGGGACAGCGGCAGGGACAGGGCCGCTGACACTGGCGCTGGCGCTGACACTGGCGCTGACGCTGGCACTGGCACTGGCACTGAGCCCGGTGCTTGGGGGCGGGTGGCGATGTACGGCTTGTGCTGCCGCGGGTGTGGTGGGGGCGGATCTTGAGTTGGGTGCGTGGTGCGGCTTGTTTACACCGCCCCGCCCACCCCCACCCGGAATCCTCCCTGGCGCGGCGGTCGCTTCGCTTCGCCTTGCCGGCGCTTTCGCGCCGGGCTTCGCCCTGCGGGCTCGCGCTGCCGCGGGTGTTGTTTGGCGTGTCGGTGGGTGGGGGGGCGGGTGGCGATGTACGGCTTGTGCTGCCGCGGGTGTGGTGGGGGCGGATCTTGCGTTGGGTGCGTGGTGCGGCTTGTTTACACCGCCCCGCCCACCCCCACCCGTAGTTCTGGTATCACTCTCACGCGAGTGAGCAGCGTGCCTGGCGCGGCGGGCTGCTTCGCTCCGCGCTTTGCCGGCGCTTGGTCGCGCCGGGCGTTCGCGGCCGGGCGGTGGCGGTACGCTCGCGCTGCCGCCTGCTGTTTTGGGGCGCTAGCGGCCGGAGAGTTTCCAGGACATTGCGCAGACTTCGTCGAGGGCGATGTCGACCTTTGTGGCTCTGGTCCTTGGAACGTATCCATACGCGACCGCGAGTTGAAGGCCGGCGCGGACCTCCTTGGCCGATCCGCATGCTGTTGCGAATCGCGCTTTCGCCGTTCCAGCATCATTCCCATCGGCTTCGGCGATGTTGAGAACGACGCTGTTCATCGCTCGGTGAATTTGGTCGAAGAGCGACTTGTCCCGCTTCCGAACCTCCGGAAGCACCTGACGCAGCCCCCCTGCCGCCTCAAGCGCCCTTTGCTGAATGATAAGTCCCATGAGTGATCTCCTTTTTTGCGAGTGCGTTGGGTTCACCCAAGGACCCAACGCACTCGCAAAAAAGGAGATCACGATGACCAAGTCGACTCACAAGAGCCCAGCAGTAAACGCTGACCCTGTCACTGCCGCTGCCACTGCCGCTGCCCTGCCGCTGCCCTGCCCTACAGCGCCGCCACCAACCTCACCCGAAACGCCGCTCCACCCCGTTCCTGATTCGCCGCCTCGATCGTCCCCCCCAGCCGCTCGACGATCGTGTAACAAACCGCAAGCCCAAGTCCGGTCCCCTGCCCGGGCGCCTTCGTGGTCACGAACGGGTCGAACACCTGGTCGAGAATCGCGCGGTCGATCCCGGGCCCGTCGTCCGCGACGATCAGCTCGACGGCGCCGTCGCCATTGCTGGCGCGTACTTCGATGCGGCCCTTGCCGCCCAGGGCATCCGCAGCGTTGAAGAGCAGGTTCAGGAGCAACTGCCGAAGACGCTCGTGATCACCTCGAACGCGGGGGAGCCCCTCGTCCAGCCCGAGGGCGATCTCGATGTCCCGGAAGCGGCTCTGGCGATCGATCAGCTTGACCGTGTCGGACACCACCTCTGCAATGTCGGCCGAGCTCTCGATGCGTCCCTCTTGGTTGGGCTCGTTTCTCGAGAAGTCCAGCAGGTCACGAATCGTGTGGTGGATTCGCTCGCTCTCTCGCTGGATGCGAGTGACGAACTCCTTTTCCTCGTCGGGGGAGAGGTCGCCCGTTTGCATCAGGTCGAGCAGACCGCGAATCGCCGCGAGTGGATTGCCGATCTCGTGCGCAACGCCGGCGGACAAGCGCCCGACAGCGGCCAAGCGCGCGCTCCGAATCAACTGCTCCTGCGCCGTCGTGAGCTCGGCGGTCGTATGTTCGAGCTCTTCGAGCCGTTGCTGTAGCGACGCTCGGTCTTCACGAAGCTGCGCGGCCATTTCGTTGAAGGTGGCAGCCAGGCGCGCAACCTCGGCAGCGCCTTGCACTGGCACGCTGGTACGCAGTCGCCCCGAAGCGAGCCGCTCAGAGGCCAGTCGCAAACGATCGATCGGCCGCACGATGAAATAGGTCAGCAGCACATAGGTCAACAGCAGCACCGTCGCCGCGGTCAGACCGAGGTAGAACAGAAACAGACTTCGCCGAGCCGCATCGCCTCGCCCGCCGGCGGGAACCCAGACGCGTATTTCGGCTCCGGTCACGCTCGTCACCGAGGCATCGTGCCCGCCCTCGAGGACACCCCAGCTTCTGCGCAGACCCTGTGCATCGTGGATCTCGATGCGTTCAGCCAGACCATCCTCGATCAAGCTCCCGATCGACTCCTCGATCAGCCCCTCGCCCTCTGAGCCGGCGCCCGACGCGAGAGCCTGGGCCAAGCCGGCGGCCCGTGTGCGCTGCTCCTCGGCGCTCTCACTCTCGTCGAGCCTCGCCGTCACCAGGCTCAGCAACACAAACGCGGCGCCAAACGCTACGATGAGTGCGAGCATGAGCTGGCTTCGAAGCCCCAAGCCGAACGAACGCCCCATGCGTACAGTCTACCGCCTCAATCTCTTGACCCGCCACGCGGCCCGGTGCATGGGGGAATCATGACACGCGGCGCCCGCCTAGGGGTGATCGTCGGCTCGATCCTGCTCCTTTCCGCGTTTGCCGCTTCTTCGAGCGCGCAAGGCAGGGGGGACGGGCTCTACGGGCGCTGGGATCGCGGGCTGACGCTCGCGCTCGGTGCCGGGCCCGGCGCCACCTGGCTCAATCGCAAGGCCGACCCCAACGTGGTCGGCGAGGCGCGCTTCCTGATAGCCGACACCGCGGGTCTCGTGCTCTCGGGCCGTTGGGGCCCCGACTCCGGCCAGCATTTGTTTCTCGGAGTGGACCTCCGCCCACTCTTTCCGGCGCTCTTCTTCCTGTACAAGCAAACCTGGAACGAGTTCGCCGACCTCATGCTGCAATCGATCTTCTTCGAGATCGGGCCTGCGTTTGCACTCGACGGACATCGAAGCACTGGGCTTGGCGTGGGCTTCGGCCTGGCCCTGCCCCTTTACCGCCCGCTCACTACGCTGCGAGGCCTTTGGCTTCGGATCGCGGCCCGTTACGTGAACAGCGATCCATCTTTTCGAAACACGCAAGCCACCAGCGATCGCACGCAATGGACCCTCTACACGACGTTTGTCGTGCGCTTGGGTTTCAAGTCCAAGCTGAGCCGCTGGGAACCGGAGCGCTACCGTCACCGCTAGCTTGGCCGGGGCAAGGAACCCGGTTACAACCGCCTGGTGAGACGCACCAAGATCGTCTGCACGCTCGGACCCGCCAGCAACACGCAGGCGAAGATCAGCGAGCTCATCGAGGCCGGCATGAATTGCGCGCGGCTCAACTTCTCGCACGGCGATCACGAGTCGCACGCAAAGATGGCAAAGATGGTCCGCGCGGCCGCGGCCCAGGTGCGGCGGCCGATGGCGATCTTGGCAGACATGCAGGGCCCGAAGATGCGCGTCGGAAAATTCGCCGAGGGCTCGATCGAGCTGCTGCCCGGCGCTCGATTCGCACTAACCACCGAGGACGTCGAGGGAACTCCCGACATCGTCTCGGTCACCCACGAGTCGCTGGGCGTCGTTCTGAAGCCCGGCGACGCCATTGCCCTCGACGATGGTTTCATTCGGCTCCGGGTCGAGCGCTTCGAGGGCAACACCGTCCACACCATCGTCGAGGATGGCGGCACCCTTTCGAACAACAAGGGCCTGAACCTCCCGGGCGTCGCCATCACCGGACCGGCCCTCACCAGCAAGGACCGCAAAGACTTGGCCTTCGCGGTTTCCGTTCTCGACGCGGACTACATCGCCCTTTCGTTCGTGCGCTCCGCCAACGACGTGCGAGAGGCCAAGGCCCTGGCCGGGGATGTGCCCGTCATCGCGAAAATCGAGCGCCCAGAGGCGGTCGAGGTGCTTTCCGAGATCGTCGATGCGGCCGACGGCATCATGATCGCCCGCGGAGATCTCGGCGTGGAGCTCGGCGCCGAGAAGGTGCCGATGGTTCAGAAGCGAATCATCCGCGAGACCAACGCGCGCGGCAAGATCGTGATTACCGCGACGCAAATGCTGGATTCGATGATTCGCAACCCGCGTCCAACGCGCGCCGAGGCCGCGGACGTCGCCAACGCCGTGATGGACGGAACCGACGCGGTCATGCTCAGCGGTGAAACGGCAGCAGGTCGCTACCCGGTGCAGGCCGTAAAGATGATGGACGCCATCATTCGAGAGGTGGAAGCGGACTACGTCGAAGATCTGGCGCGCCAGTTCCGAGACCTCAAGAACGTCGACGAAGAAGACTGGTCGTTCTCGAACGCTGCAGCCCTCGCCGCAGCGCTCCTGACCACTCACTTGCCTCTCAAGACGGTCGTGGTGTTCACCAAGGACGGCCGTTCGGCGGGCTTGCTGGCGGAGCATCGACCGCGTGCACCGATCTTGGCCATCACCAGCGACGTGCGTGTCGCACGAAGGCTCGTGCTCGAATGGGGTGTGATTCCGCGAGTCGAAGTGCCCCCCGAATCGCTCGAAGAGGCTCTTCGGATCGCGACCTCATTGCTCGTGAGAGAGAATCTTTGCCAACGCGGGGAGGCGTTCGCGATGGTGGTAGCCTGGCCCAGCTCCGGGCGCACCAACACATTGAAGCTCCACCGTCTCTAGCCCCGTGCTCCGGGATGCACTAGATCGCGCCCATGGAAGAACTGCCGCAACAGATCGGCCGCTACCGCATCGACCGGCTCCTCGGCGCGGGCTCGATGGGCAACGTCTATCTGGCCCGCGATGCAGATCTCGACCGTCCGGTTGCGGTTAAGACCCTGCGCGACCTGGCGCTCGATGCCGATACGCGAGAGGTCTTCCTGAGCCGCTTCCAGAACGAGGCGCGAGCGGCTGCCCGCCTTCAACACCCTAATATCGTTCAGATTTTTGATGTGGGCGACGATCCCAAGGTCGGGCCGTACCTGGTCTTCGAGTACGTCCACGGGCACACCCTCAAGCAGGCGCTCAACAAACGGGGCGCGCTGTCACGCGACGAGCTCCTCGACCTGGCCCAGCAGGTCGCAGACGCGCTTGCGACCGCCCACACCGCCGGCGTGATCCATCGAGACATCAAGCCCGAGAATCTGCTGATTACCGACAACGGCCAGGTGAAGCTCGCCGATTTCGGCATCGCCCGCATCCCGAACGCGGACCTCACCAAAGAGGGCCAGTTCCTCGGAACACCTTGCTACGCGGCGCCGGAGACCTTGCGAAGCGGCGAGTACAGCGAACAGAGTGACTTGTTCTCGTTCGGTGCCGTCATCTACGAAGCGGCTTGCGGCGAGCGTGCGTTCCCTGGGACGGAAGCGATGGCGGTGGCGCACAAGGTGATGAGCGTCGACCCGGTTCCACCGAGCGAAGCCAACCGTGCCGCCGCGATCCCATCCTCGCTTGACGCCGCCATCCTCCGAGCGCTCCGCAAGAACCCTTCCGACCGCTATGCAAGCGCGCGAACTTTCGTCTCAGCGCTCAAGCAAGCCTACGACGGACGCCACCCAGCCAGGTCGAGACGCAGAAGCAAGACCCTCCCGCTGGCGATGACCCTGAGCCTAGGACTCCTGCTAGCCCTCTGGATCGCAGTCGAAAACTGCAACCCCAATCCCCCCGCAAGCGACACGAACGCTGGCAATGCCACTGACGCTGGCGCTGCCACCGACGCTGCCACTGACGCTGCCACGGCCACAGAAACCGACGCCGGCCCCGACGCCCTCTCCCCGCACGAACGCGAGGAGGCAGCCAAGGACGAGCTCGACAATGCGCGTGCCGCTCTGCAACGCGGGGACCTCAGCGAAGCTGCCGCGGCGTTCGAGCGCGCGAACACCTTCGACCCGAGCAACCCCGACATCGGCACCCTGCGGCAGCAAGTGCTCGGAGCACAGCCTGACGGCGGCTAGTTGAGCTTGTTGCTGTCGTCCCGGACCGGCTTCCAGCTGCACTCCCCACCTGGGTTGCACTTGTGCATGTAAGTCAGCGTTCGGCCGCAGCCGCTGACTCGCTTCTGCAGAGCGCCGTCATCGACGAACTCGATCAACGATTCTTCGCAGTCGAGATCGACCGCCGCCGCGCTGCGTATCTGCTGCGTAGCGGCGGACTCGTGTCCGCACCCCACAATGAGCGCCATGATGGCCGCAACTTGGACGACTTTGCTCCGCATCTCTCCGACCCCCGAAGCGGAGCATAGCGCAAGCCCCGGCCTCGCGCGCCTATAAGTCGATGCCCAGGCCCCGCAGGTCGCTTTCGGCTTGAGGAGCCCAGCCGCGATTGGCCTTCGGGCTTGCTGGGCTCGGGTGCAGGACGGTGCCGATCGCCGGCCCCTCTTCGCCGAGCGCGGCGCGGGCGCGCTTGGTCGCCCATGCCCCCACGCCGACGACCAACGCCGGCGAGAGGACCTCGACGGCGTCAAGTAGCGCGCGGTCGCACAGAGGCAGAAGCGCAGCCCGCTCCTCTGCCGAGAGCTTGTCGGGCGTTCGATTGCGCCCGGTCGACTCCATGAACAGCAGCGGACAGTAGTTGAGCACGAAGAACCTGGAAAAGAAGCGTTCCGGCGTTCCAAAGCGATCCTTCGCCCATCCCCAAAGACGGGAGCCGCTGACTTCGGAGCGCTCGCAGTCGAAGCCGAGGACCGGCCGTTTCGGATGCTCGTCAGCGGGACTATCGACGAGCGCTTCGATGCCCATCCAGTCGCGCACGAAGCCCACATCTCCAAACGGAACGCCCGTCTGCCCCATGCCGAACGGACCGGGGTTCATCCCAACCAAGACGACCTCTTTGCGGCCGGAGCCGAAGCGATTGAGGTAGAGCTCGTGCGGGCGCTTCGCGTACTGCAGAGGATTGTAGACGTGCGTGACCGGCTCGGCGAAGTCGAGCTTCGAAATCGCACGGCTCAACGCGCGAGAGACTTTGACCAAGTCGCTCATCTCGGTCAGCAAAGATACCGCTCGCCGCCATCGCAGAGGATGGTGACGACTCGCTGGCCCGTCTTCATGCGGCGTGACACCTCGAGCGCCGCATGAACGTTTGCTCCCGCCGACGGGCCCTGCAGCAAGCCCTCTTCGCGCGCAAGACGCTTCGTCATGCGCTCGGCGGCCAGGTCGGTGACGGTGATCACCTCGTCGATCAGCTCGGTGTCGAGCACCGGCGGAACGAAGCCGGCGCCAAGGCCTTGGATGCCGTGCAAGCCGGGCTTCCCACCCGAAAGCACGGCGCTTGCACGGGGCTCGACCGCGATGACTCGCAAGTCGGGGTTGCGCTGTTTGAGCACGCGGCCGACTCCGGTGAGTGTGCCGCCGGTGCCCACGCCAGCAACGAAGGCATCGACCTTGCCGGCCGTTGCCTCCCAAATCTCTTCGGCGGTCGTCGTGGCGTGGACGTCCGGGTTGGCGGGGTTTTCGAACTGGCCGCACATCATCGACCCCGGTGTGGTCTTCAAGAGCCGTTCCGCCTGCTCGACCGCACCTGCCATGCCGTCCTCGGCCGCCGTCAACACGACCTCGGCACCATAGGATTTGAGCAGATGCCGGCGCGCCATACTCATGTCTTCCGGCATCACGATCACGCAGCGGTACCCACGAACGGCACAGATCATCGCAAGGCTGATTCCGGTGTTGCCGCTGGTTGCTTCGACGACCGTCGAGCCCTCGCGGAGCACCCCCGATGCTTCGGCGGCCAGGACCATCGAAAGGGCGGGACGGTCTTTGACCGAACCGGCCACGTTGCTCGACTCGAGCTTTCCACAAAGCTCGGCGCCCTTGCCTTCGGTGATTCGCGCTAGGCGCACCAGGGGCGTGTGGCCGATCAGGTCCAGCGCGCCGTCATAGATTCGATCGGTCATCTGGCGGCTAGCATACCAGGCAGCGCTTAGATGTCATCGCCCGAAGAGCCCGATTCGTGGCGGTCGTAGGCCTGGACGATTTGCTGAACCAGCGGGTGTCGAACGACATCGGCATGGGAGAAGTAGACGAACTCGATGCCCTTGATCTTCGAGAGCACTTTTTCGGCGTGCCGAAGCCCGCTGTGCGCTCCACCCGGGAGATCGATCTGAGTCACATCGCCGGTGATGACCGTCTTGGAGTCGAAGCCGAGCCGCGTCAGGAACATCTTCATTTGCTCACGTGTCGTGTTTTGCGCCTCATCGAGAACGACGAAGCTGTCGTTGAGCGTCCGGCCTCGCATGAAGGCCAGGGGCGCAACCTCGATGGTACCTCGCTCGATCAGGGCACTGATGCGGCCGGGTTCCATCATGTCGTGCAAGGCGTCGTAGAGCGGTCGAAGGTAAGGGTTGATCTTCTCTGCGAGATCACCGGGAAGGAAGCCAAGCCGCTCGCCCGCTTCGACCGCCGGGCGCGTCAGGACGATCCGCTTGACCTGCCGTTCCTGCAGCGCGCGAATCGCCATCGCCATCGCCAGGTAGGTCTTGCCGGTGCCGGCGGGTCCGATGCCAAACACGATGTCGTGACTGCGAATGGCCTGGATGTACGTCTGCTGCGTCACTCCCTTCGGGGAAACGATGCGGCGGCTGGAGGTCGTCAGCACGACGTCGTCCAGGAGCGCGCGAAGCCGCATTTGCGGATGAGCTCGAAGTGTCCGCGCGGCGCGAGCCATCTCGACGGCGCTGAGATCTCGAAACTGCAGCGCGTCGATCAGCTCGTGAAGCACCCGCTCCACCAGCTCCACGTCTCGATTGGGACCGTGCACGTGGATCGTCGAACCTCGCAAACCCATCGAAACGCCAAGCTCCGCTTCGAGCGTGCGCAAGTTCGAACCCCCGGGGCCGGTCAATTTGAGCAACAAGCTCCGATCGGCGACTTCAATGTCGGCGGCTACTTCGGTCCCGAGAGGGCCGCGCTGCGCAGTCGGTTCGATGCTCGAAGTTTAGCCTGTCCGGCCAGGGGAGGCGAGCGGCAATACTAGCGCCAAACCAGGGCGTCCGGGTCGCGCTCGACCGCCGATTCGAGGCGCTCGTGGGCAGCGAGAATCAGCGACCGGCTGGTGTCCCCATCGAGAGGGTAGGACGAGAGTCCGACGGCCATGTGCACAAAGAAGAGCTCCTCGGGTTGCCGGATTCGGTTCGCCGCCAGATCGGACTGAAGCCTTCGAATGATCTCCACCACCGAGCGCGCGCTCGAGCCGTCGAAGCCCACGACGAAGGTGTCCTCGTCCCAGCGTCCTCGAACATCTTCTCGCCGAAACCTGCCATAGATCAGACGCCCCAGATAGGTCCGCAGGCGACGCGCCTGGACGCGGTCGAGCCCATCGAGCCCGGTGGTCTGCATGAGACCAATCGAGTAGGTGCGTGCGTGGCGCTGAGCGGACGAGAGGCCGAATTCGAGAGCAGCGACGGCTGCGGATCGCGCAAGCAAGCCCGTCTGACTGCAACGCAACTGCTGGCGGCGCAGCCGCGCCATTCGCTCGGCTTCACCGAGCAAGTGCACCAGCCAGCCCGACGATCGAATCAGGCTTTCGCTGATCTCGCGTTCCGCCACCAGCGGCGAGTCTTCGAAGCAGAGCAGAGCGAAGTCCGAGTCCCAAGCGGACATGCGAATGATCGCCGGCACCTGCTTTCCGGTCACGCTCGACCCCAACAGGACCGCGTCCGGGCACTGCACGTCGATCTCGCGCAAGAGCTCATCGAGGCTGAAGTAGAGGAGGCAGTCGATCCCAGATTCCTCGAGGAGCCGCGCGGCCTCGGGATCGCGGAGAACTGCGACTCTGGGCAGCGGCGTCATCGCTCGTTCGACCGCGGTGCTGAGCGCGTGATGCAAGCGGACGAGCTCGATCGGGTGCGGCAGGAATATGTCGATGCCGAGCTGAGCCGCCAAGGCTCGGGTGTGTGGGTCGTCGTCCACCGAGAGCAGGATGACCGGCGCCTCGGCGCAGCCTTCCAAGCTGCGGAACAAGGGAAGAAATTCGGAGAGCGCTTCTCGATTCTGAAGCGGCCAGCCCACCAGGGCTGCCGTGGGCGGATTTCGGCCGGCGATCTTGAGTGCCTCCTCGACGGTCGATACCGGCCTCAGGTGCACGAGCACCTCGTCGAGCGCAGAGCGCAGGTAGGCGATCATCGCGGGGTCGTCTTCGAGCACGAGCAAGGTCGGCACGAAGTCCTTGGGAATCGGGCGGTGAAGAAAGAAGCTTGCCGCTGGCGTGACCGAGGGCGGAGCGGCGGCCATCGAAGGGGTATCGTTGGGGTGGCCCGTGGCCGCTGCGGCATGTGCCCGCACCGAGTCGATCGACTCGAACACCTTCGGCCAGTCGAGGCGCCCCGACTTCTGAAGCTGCCGGAGCTCGAGCTCGATGCGGCCCGCCGCGTCCGAGACCTCGACGAAGCCATGAGTTTGAGCGGCACCCTGAAGCTCGTGGGCCTGACGAAGCGCCTCCGACACGACGCTGGCTCGCTCGGCTTCCGAATGCACGCGACGAATCGCACCGGTCAGGTTGTCGGCTGCGATGGGGAGCAGGCTCACGTAAGATTCCCTGGCTCTTTCGGCGTCGACGCGAGCCTGCGCAGGATCATCGGGGAAGAGGACTTCGTCCAGGGGATCGTCTTCGGCAGCACGCGGAGCGGCGGGGGCTGCGGCAAGCGGCGCCTTGCTCTGGTGCGTGGCAACGACGTTCGCCACCGAGCGGGCAAAGCGATCCACCGACACCGGCTTGTGGAACACCTTGGCCACGTCGAGCTCTTGAGTCAGATGCCTGAAGGTCGGGAGGTCCCGATAGAACGCCGACACGAAAATGATGGGCGTCTCGAATCCCTCCTGTCGGAGATCTTCGATCCACTTGATCCCATTGGTGTCCGGCAACAGGCCGTCGACGACGAGCAGCGAGGGCGCTTCCTTTTCGATCAAGGCGCGGGCGATGCTGCCCTTGGTGGCGACTAGGACGCGCAGACCCTGCGCCTCGAGCGCCGGGGTGACGCTCGCTCGAAACTGAGCGTCGTCGTCGAGAAGAAGGACAGTTGGAGGCACGTGGCCACTAGTGTGCCACCGTTTGCAGCGCCCACAAAGCGATCAGGGGCTGCACTCAGGATGCGCGCTGGTAGTCCGAACCCGCCTGCTCGAGGTAGGCTCGAGCGACCGGATGGTCCGCACACTGCGCGACCACGTCCTGCAGGTGCTGAAGACCCTGGCCGTGGTCCCCGGTCTCGATTTCGATGACGCCCAGGAGCGCGCGGGCGTCATGGTGCTCCGGGTCGAGCTGAAGGATGAGCGTCAATTCTTCGCGGGCCCCGTGGGCATTGCCCCTGAGCCTCAGCAGCTTGGCCAGCTCGAGGCGGATGTCGTGGAACTTCGGACAGAGCCGAAGGGCGCGCCCGAACTCGTGCATCGCGTCCTCCGGACGGTCGAGATCGAGATAGGCTCGGGCGAGCGAGCGGTGAAGGTTGGCGACCTTACCGCGGCGATAGGCGTCGTTTGAAGAATCGGACTGGCGCTGGGCGCGCTCCAGGGTGCGTGCACCCGAGCCGTATTCGCCAAGCTCATTGCAAGTCACCGTCAGGTTGAGCGCGGCCTCCAGGTAGCCGGAGTTGACCTCGAGCGCCTGCTGGAAACACCAGCGCGCTTCGGGCAGCCGGCCGCCGAGGTGATAGATGACGCCCAGCCGATTGAACACGTCGGGATAACGAAGGCCCTGCTGCACGAGTTTCTCGTAGTAGGGCTGAGCAAGCGGGTACTCGGCGCGATCGTAGTGCTCGTTCGCGGCGTCTAGAATCTGTTGAGCCCAAGGAGCCATGAGCCCGAAGGTAGCGATCGGCCCGATCGCTGGCCAGAAATCCGCTTCTAGAGCATTCGGCCGCTGATCAGCTGATCTTGCCCAGCAGAGTCTGCGCGCGCTTGGCCTCGTCGCTCCCTGGAAAGCGCTCGACGATCTCGCTGAAGGTCTGCCGGGCGGCTTCGACCTCCTTGGTCCTGAGATAAACCTGCCCGAGCAGCAGCAGAGCCTGGGGCGCGACGTCGGCTCCGGGGTACGAGGTGAGCAAGCCCTTGAGCCGAGAGATCACGCCGCGATAGGCTTGTCGATTGAGGTAGAACCGGGCCACGTAGAGCTCGTGGGCGGCGAGCAGGCTCATGCATTTGTCCATGAGCTTGTTGGCATCGGGAACCCGCTGGTCGTCCGGGTAGTCCACGACGAAGCGGCGAAGCTGGATCAGCGCGTCACGCGCAGCGCTCTGATCACGCTCGCTCGAAGGAGGCGTCATGAACCAGCCGCCGGGGATCTGATTGTAATAGGACTCCGCGATCCGAAAGCGCGCGTAGGGGATCTCTTTGTGAGAGGGGCGAATCCGTACGAACTGCCGATAGGTCTGAATCGCCTCGGGGTACGCTTCGTTGTTGAACTGGCAATCGCCGATGCGAAGCTCCGCGAGCGCTGCGAAACGGCTGTAGGGGAACTCCCTCCGAATCTCACGAAAAGTCGGCTCTGCCGACAGGCAGTCGCCGCGACGGAAATTCAGCAGGGCCTTCTCGTAGCCGGTGCGCGCGTCGTCGTCGTCGTCGAGGATGCTCTTGCCGGACTTCTGGAGACTACCCGAACCGCCACTGCAGGCCGCGGCGAGCACGAGCACAGAGATCGAGAACAAGCTGTCGAGGCGCAACCTCATCGCGGGGGGAGGTAGCCTCTGACCCCTTCGGAAACAAGGCGACGGCCTGCCGGAGATTCGGAGCGGCTCAGGCGCTTGCGATCTGGTTGTCGATGAAACGAGCCGGGTCAATCCCGAGCGTGGCGAGCGCGGCTTCCCAGCGCTCTTCGACGGGCGTGTCGAAGACGATCTCATAGTCGAGGTCTACAGGAATCCAGGACCCTTGCTTCATCTCGCCCTCGAGTTGCCCCGCGCCCCAGCCGGCGTACCCCAGGATCATCGCGCAGGTGTCCGGCCCGTCGCCTCGGGCCAGCCGCTGCAGGAGCTCGAGGGACGCGCTGCAGGCGATGCGCGGGCTCACGAAGATCGTCTGACCGGTCGAGGGCTTGGGAACGCCTTCCGCGTCGTAGAGGATCCAACCCGACTCCGGAGAGACAGGCCCACCCAGCAGAACCGGAGCGCTCACAGCAGCAGAGGCCTCACCGGTCACGCCGACTTCCTTGAAGACGTCGTCGATTCCGAGGTCGGTCAAGCGATTGACGACGAAGCCAAAAGAACCCTCATCGCCGTGATCGATCAGCAGCACCAGCGTATGATTGAAAAATGGGCACCGCATCGACGGTGCCGCGACGAGGAACCCTGGTGCGAGTGATGCCGACACGAGCCGAGAATGCCACCAAATCCAAAGGCCGGCGAGTTCAAACTCCGGGAGCACCGAAATGAGCAAGGTGCGGGCCATACTGCGCACCGGCGCCTTCGTCGGCTTCTCCGCGGGGATTCTCACAGCCTACGAAACCAGGCGAGCGATGACCTCCGAGTCCGGTCAGGAGGCGCTCGCCAATCGATACCGCCAGCGTTTGACCGATGGTCTTCTGCGGGTCTTCGGCGCGGAGCTCCTGCTCGGCGGTCAGCGCAAGCATCTCGGCGGGGCCCTGGTCGTCGCCAATCACCAGAGTGCGCTCGACATCGGAGTGATGCTCTCGCTCTTTCAAGGTGTCTTGGTGAGCCGGCACGACGTGGCGGATTGGCCGCTGCTCGGCCGATTGGCGAAGCATGGCGACACGATCTTCGTCGATCGTGAAGACCGTCGCAGCGGCGCCGCCGCGCTTCGCGAAATCCGCCGCCGCGCAAAAGAAGGACGCACCGTCGTCGCCTTTCCCGAAGGCGGAACCTTTCCTGGGGATTCGGTGCACGAGTTCCACCCTGGTGCCTTCGCGGCGGTTCGGTCACTCGAGGTTCCGATCATTCCCGTCGGACTCGCCTACTCGCCCGCAATTCCGTACGAACGGGAATCGTTCGGCAAGCACATCGTCAAGATCGCCGCCCGTCCGAGCACTCGAATCGCCGTCCAGCTGGGCGAGCCCCTTCCTTCTGGGCTCGACGCTCGCGCCGCTGCCAGGCTCGCCCGGGCCGAAGTCGAAGCCCTGGTCCTCGACGCCCGGAGGGCCCTCGAAGGCGATCGCCGCTGAATTCGCTGGGCCCAGGAGCCAACGCTGTCGCCTTCTAGGCGCCAGGCCCTCTCTTCGCTACGATCCGAGCTCTTCACGCCCAGGTGTCCCTTCCGGCCAAGCCCATGGTTCGTCTCATCCGCCAATCGAAAGAGCCAGCAGCCAAGCGCGATGAACGCGTCTGGGAGTTCCTCCCCAGCGCCTTGTGGGATTTGAACTTCCGCGGCCCTCTCGATTGGATCGAAGCACAGGGCTGTCGCGACGCCGATGAGTTCAAGCAGCTGGTGCGACGCAATCCCGATGCGCTCGGCGAATGCCTAGAGCGAATACGGATTCGCCGGGTGAGCGCAGGAGCAGTCTCGCTGGTAGGAGCCGCGAGCGAGGAGGAGTGCATTCGTCGCTCTCGGGAGCTCTTGACCGCTGAGTCCAAGGCGGACTTCCTGCGCATCCTGATGGCTGCTTTCCGCGACGAGCGCGACGTCCATCTCGAAACCGCAATCATGACATGCTCGCGCGAGTCCAGAGACGTCCGCGTGCATTGGCGGTTCGTCGAAAGCGAAGATGGTCGCTTCGATCGCGCCATCGTCTTCGTGACCGACATGGGCGCCGAGCACGAGCTACAACAACGGCTCTTGCTGGCCGAACGCATGTCCGCGATTGGAACGCTCACCGCGAGCATCATTCACGAGATCAAAAACCCGCTCACCTTCGTTTGGAACCACTTGCGCTCGCTTCGCGATTCCGGCGAACCGCTCTCTCCCGAGGCGTCCGAGCTGGTCCGAGAGGCTTATGAGGGCTCGGAGAGAATCCGCGTAATTGCCAATGAAATTACCGCTTTGTCCCACGGAACCGACGGGGCTGACGGGGCTGAGATCGAGACGGTCAACCTGAAGCAGGTGCTCGATTCCGCGATCCGGATGGCGGAGCCCGAGATACAGCACAGGGCTACGGTCGTTCGCGAGTACGAAGAAGGCAACCTGTACATCCGAGGCTCGAGGACGCGCATCGGTCAGGTGTTCCTGAATCTGATCGTCAACGCTGCGCAGGCGATCGATCCGGGGGACCGAACACAGAACACGATCACGGTCCGCGCGAGGAGCACCGAAACCGATCGGATTTGCGTCGAGGTGCAGGACACCGGTCCGGGGATTTCTTCGCAAATGCTGCGCCGAATCTTCGACCCCTTCGTGACGACAAAGCCCGCGGGACGCGGAACCGGGCTCGGGCTCTCGATCTGCCGGCGTATCGTGCATTCACTCGAAGGCACGATCGAGATTCAAAGCCACCCCGGACAAGGCACTGTCGCTCGCGTCGTGCTACCGAAAGCTCCGCGGCCGAGACGCCCTCTATCCATTCCGCCAACCTCGATGAGCGC
The DNA here is from genome assembly GCA_963716775.1 of uncultured delta proteobacterium. Taxonomy (GTDB): domain Bacteria; phylum Myxococcota_A; class Polyangia; order Polyangiales; family Houyiibacteriaceae; genus SG8-38. The sequence continues at coordinate 758,932 of CAVQUI010000004.1, read as the reverse complement.
CGTTCGGCGTGCGACGCGGGGTAAGCTGTCGCTTCTGGTCGTCGACGACGAGCCAGTGATCGCGCGGCTCATTCAGAAGGCACTGGTCAAGCACGAGGTGACCACTGCTCACGACGGCCGCGAAGCGGTCGCATTGATGGGACAGCACGCCTACGACGTAATCCTTTGCGACCTGATCATGCCGGAGATGACGGGCATGGATGTCTATCGGGCAGCTCTGCAAAGGGCGACGCCAATCCACGAGCGCATCGTTTTCATGACCGGCGGCGCCTTCACCCAGCGCGCTCGGGACTTCCTTCAGAGCGTTCCAAACCTGCGAATTGAAAAGCCTTTTGATCTAACGCACCTCGAGCGCACGATTTACGAAGCCGCCGACATCGTCGATCCTCGATGAACAAGAAGCGAATGCTGGTGGTCGGTCTCGACTGTGCCGCGCCTCGCCTGGTGTTCGAGCGCTACCGAGACGCGATGCCGAACCTGTCCGCCCTCATGGAGCGCGGGACATGGGGAAACCTGCGTAGCTCAGAGCCCCCGATCACCGTGCCGGCGTGGACCTGCATGCTCTCCGGTCGTGACGCCGGCGAGCTGGGCCTGTATGGGTTCCGAAATCGCGTCCCTGGCGAGACGCGCTTGCGCCTGGCCGACGGGAGCGACGTTCGTGTGAAACGCGTCTGGGACTGGCTCGGTGAGCACGGCTATCGCGTCGCCCCACTCTTCGTGCCGCTGACCTCGCCTCCAAGAGCAGTCCGCGGCCAGATGATTTCCGGATTCATGTGGCCGGGCGGTGACGCACCCTGGTGCTTTCCGCGTGAGCTCGAAACCGAATTGATCGAGCGCTTCGGCCCGTACCGCGCGGACGTCGACGACTTTCGCTCAGACGATCTCGATCGCATCTACCGCGACATCGTCGCGATGACCGAACAGCACTTCGAGATCGCGGAGCAGCTCTGGAGAGAAAAGAAGCCCGACTTCATGATGCTGGTCGAGATTGGAGTCGATCGTTTTCACCACGCGTTTTGGAGCCACATCGACCCCGATCACCCGCGCCACGAAGCTCAGAACCCCTGGAAGAACCTGGGTCGCGAGTACTACCAGCTCTTGGATGCTCGAATCGGCAAGCTCTGCGCCTCGGCCGACGACGACACCAGCGTAATGGTCGTCAGCGACCACGGAGCGCGCGCGATGCACGGAGGTTTCTGCATCAACGAGTGGCTCATCCGGAAGCGATACCTGACGCTTCGAGAGCCGTCAGCCAAACCGGTTCCTCTCGACCATTCCCTGGTCGATTGGTCGCGCACGACCGCCTGGGCCGAAGGCGGCTACTACGCCAGGGTCTTTCTCAACGTCCAAGGGCGCGAGCCCAACGGTCTCGTCGCGCCGGAACGAGTCCGCGGCGTTCGCGACGAGCTGCGCAGAGAGCTCGAGTACGCGCGAAACGACGAAGGCCAGCGAGTCCCGGTACTGGTGAGAGCACCCGAAGAATACTACCAGCAAGCCAGAGGCTTCCCCCCGGATCTAATGGTCTACTTCGACGAGCTGAAGCTACGCGCAGTCGGCTCGGTCGGAGCGGGGCGCATCGTAGTCGACGAAAACGACACCGGCCCCGACGGCTGCAACCACGATTGGAACGGCATCTTCATCATGGCAGGCGGCGACACGCCGGCCCGAGGATACGTCGAGGGTGCGGAGATCTACGACGTGACGCCAACTATCTTAGGCGCGTTCGGAATCCCGCGGCCGCCAGGAATCCTGGGGAGGGACTGGACCGTTTGAGGGGGCGGGGACCGGGACCCCGACCGTAGGACCGTGTCAGTGTCAGTGTCACTGGCACTGCCGCCCCCAAGACAGCAGGCGGCAGCGCGAGCCCGAAGGGCGAAGCCCGGCGTCAAAGGCGCCGCCAAGCCCAAGCGAAGCGCCAGGCGCGGCAGGGAGGATTACGGGTGGGGGTGGGCGGGCGGTGTACCCAGACCCTGGCACTGGCACTGGCACTGGCACTGGCACTGGCACTGGCACTGGCACTGGCACTGGCACGGCCTGGCACTGGCACGGTCAGACTTGGCGATCGCTTGTCCTTGGTTTGGGTTTTGGGCCGCACTGAAGTCGAGGCCCAAGAGCCCAAACCGAGGAGTCGCTCATTGGATCCGGTGGCGTACGGCGAGGCTCAAGACGAACGTTTACGACGAGCACGAAGCGCGATGAGCCACTCCCGACGCGTGGTGCGAGAGCTGGCTCCGCTGCTCCACGCGATTCGCGAGCAGGATAAGTCGCTGGCCGATCAGCTCAAGCGAGCTGCGCAAAGCGTGGTTCTGAACATCGCAGAGGCGCGAGGGAATGATGCGGGCAACGCGCGCGCGCGTTTCTCCACCGCCTGCGGCTCCGCAAAGGAAGTTCGCGCGGCACTCAATGTCGCAACCGACTGGCGCTACATCGAAACCCACACCGCAAATCACCTCGACGAGAGGCTCGACGAGGTATGCGCCATCACTTGGTGTCTGGGCCGCAAGCCCTAGCGACCGAGCGTCTCCAATCCACCCGCGGCAGCGCGAGCCCGAAGGGCGAAGCCCGGCGCCAAAGGCGCCGCCAAGGCGGAGCGAAGCGACCGCCGCGCCAGGCACGCTGCTCACTCGCGTGAGAGTGATACCAGGATTACGGGTGGGGGTGGGCGGGCGGTGTAACCAAGCCGTACCGCGCGACCCACCCACCGACCCCGCTGCCCAACACCCGCGGCAGCACGAGCCGCACAGCGCCACCCGCTGCCCAAACACCCGCGGCAGCACAAACCAAACACTGACGCCCACCGCCATCCGCGCTACGCTCCCGCCCGTGGCCGCGCGGGCACTAGTGTTGGGACTCGACGGCCTCGATCTCGGTCTAGTCCAGCAATTCGGCCCCGAGGTCTTACCGAATCTCCACGCGCTGACGTCGCGGGGTGTATTCGCCGCGCTCGAATCGGTGCAGCCGCCCGCCACGCTTCCGAACTGGACGACTTTTCTCACGGGTGTCGATCCCGCTCGCCACGGGGTTTTCGACTTCACCACGCGCAAGGGCTACCAGGTCCGTTTCACGGCCGGGACAGCCCGCGAGGTCCCGACGCTGTTCACGCAACTCGATCGGCTCGGCCTTCGCTGTGCTTGCCTGAGCTTCCCGGCGACCTGGCCTCCTGAAGAGCTCGAGCACGGGGTCTTCGTGAGCGGCTGGGATGCACCGGTTGCCTTCGAGGCGGACCGCTCGTTCATGTGGCCGCCCTGGCTTTTCGACGAAACGGTCCAAAGGTTTGGCACTCCCTCCTTCGACGATGTCGACGAGTTCCACGCCGACGCACCGGGCTGGATCGACCGGCTTCCGGACGCGCTCGTGCGCCGCGTCGCGCGGAAGACCGACTGGGCGCGATGGCTGCTCGACCGGCAGGACTGGGATGTTTTCGCCCTGTACTTCGGCGAAAGCGATACCGCGTCGCACTACCTCTGGGCGCATCACGACTCTGCGTCGCCGCGCTGTCCTGCCAGCGTGTCGACTGCGCAGCGCGGAGGCCTACAACGGGTGTACGAGGCGCTCGACCAGGCCGTCGGCTCACTCCTAGAAGCGGCAGGAGGCGAGCAGAGCGAGGTCACGGTACTGAGCGACCACGGCTCCGGCGGCTCGTCGGACAAGGTTTTGTACCTCAATCAGCTCCTGGCCGAGCACGGCCTGCTTCGGTTTCGCCCGCAACGGGCTCCGGGCGGGTCCGGGTTGAAAGAGATCGCGCTCCGTCGTTTTCCGCCACGCCTTCGCGAGCAACTATTTCGCCTGGGCAACGCCTGGTTGCCTAGCCGCTTGGAATCGAACGTGCGCTTTGGCGCCATCGACATGGCAAACACGGTCGCATTCAGCGACGAGCTCAACTACTTCCCTGGCATTCATCTCAATGTGGCCGGGCGGGAACCTCGCGGCATCGTTCAAGCCGAACAGAGACGCGACACCATTCTCCGAATTCGAGCGGCCTTGCTCGACACCCGCGATCCATGGAGCGGCAAGCCGGTGTTCCGCGACTTGATTCCCCGAGAAGAGCTCTTCGAAGGCCCGCACTTGGATCGCGCCCCCGACCTCCTGGTCGATCTCCATCTCGACGACGGCTATTCGTACAACCTGATGCCAAGCTCGCCCCAAATTGGGGCGACCGCAGCGCCGTGGCGACGGGGTCTCTCTGCGGGGCGCCCGGCCCCTGGCAGCTCGTTCCGCAAGCTCGCCGAGATAGAAAAGCTCGGCAAGAAGGGCCGAAGTCTTCCCGGCAGCCATCGCTCGCACGGTTTCATGGCGCTAGCTGGACCGAGCGTGCGGCCCGCGGGCCGACTCGATGCACACATCGCCGACCTGAGCGCGACCCTGCTCAGCCGACTCGGCCTATCGGTGCCGCCGTCGTTCATGGGACGCGTCCTGTGGGAGGCTTTGCACGAGGCGCAATGTGGGTCCACGCTCTCGCTCCCAGAACCCACCCGGCTCGAACCGCGCAAGACGCGGAACGAAGGCCTGGTCGAATCTCGACTCCGCGCACTCGGGTACATCGAATGATCCTGCACGTCGCGTGTCTGCCCTTCCCCACGCATCAAGGCACTCAGGCCGCGATCGCGGCGATGATGCAGGCGTCCGTGCTCGCAGGTCGGCCCGGCCAGCTCTTGGTCTACTCGCAAGCGGCATACGAGACCGACAGAGCGTACGAGATTCATCGCATCCCCAACTTTCCCAGGGTGCGCTCCCTGCGCTCCGGCCCTTCCTGGGGCAAGATCGCGCTCGATGCGCGCTGCGTGCTGGAAACACGCAAGCTCGGACTTCGCCTCCAGCCAAGGGCGATCGTCGCCCACCACATCGAAGCAGCCCTTGCGGCGCTCGCGGCGCGGGTCGCGCCCGTCTACTACGTCGCGCACACCTCCCTCGAGCACGAGCTTCCCGTCTACCTGCCCGGAGTCCCCAGGCAACTCGTGCGATCCGTCGCGCGTCGGGCGGAAAGACGAGTCTGCGAACGGGCGACGGGGGTTGCCGCAGTCGCCCCTTCGCTTGCCGCCCTGCTCGGCGATGGGGTGCGGTACCTGCCGGTTCCCTGGCCGCCGTCGGCTGCTATGGCTCGAGCGACGCGTGAAGAAGCCCGACTGGCGCTCGGACTCGCGCCCGAAGCGCGTGTCTGTCTCTATGCCGGTAACCTCGATCGATACCAGGGCTGGGAGAGCCTCATCGAAGCCACCTCCCTGCTGCGCCGCGGCGATCGAAACGCACGACTACTGATCGCCACAGCATCGGACCCCGCGCCTGCCCGGCAGCAAGCCGAGCGCATGGGGATCGCCGATGCCGTCCGCTTCGCCAGCCTCGACTCGGAGCGTGCCCGAATGCTCGCGCACGCTGCAAGCGACCTGGCCTGGGTGCCGAGGCGCACCGAAGGCGGTCTACCCATCAAGATGCTCGACGCGTTTTCGCGCGAGCTCCCCGTCGTCGCAATGGAGCGAGCCACCGCCGGTCTTCCGGTGCAAAGAGCCTGCCTGACGGTGTGCAACGACACTCCCCGTGCCTTGGCGACCGCGGCGGAGAGTCTGCTCCAAAACGAGAGCGCCCGCGACGCGCTCCGAGATGGGGCACGACGCTACCTGGCCGTCCACCACTCCAACGAGTGGTTCTCCACAGCCATGCGTCACCTGCTCGGGGAGCCTCTCGCGAGCAGGCCCAGCAGGTCGAGCCCGCCGTCAACATATACGCCAACGCGCCTTTTTTTGGATCCGAATTGAAGCGAGCAAGTACCATCTTCTTCCCAGCTCGCGTTGGAAAAAGAACAGGGTCGCCCAGTTGGACGAATCGCTTTCATACGCCCAAAAACGTGCCGATTCCGGTGTTCAGCATCTTCTCCTCGGTGGGGAGCTCGATGTGGAAACCCCGGCCTTGGCCGAGCTCACCGCCGCCGCAGCAGCGCTAGCGATCGGCTCCAGGCCCAAGGTCCTCCTACCCTTGGCAAGCGCTGCGATCGAGTACGCCTTGGTTCGTCGCGGAGATTCGGTCTTGATCAGCTGCTACGGCACCTCGAGCGCCCCGGTCGTCTATCAACTCGATCGCGCGATCCCGCTGCGGCGCTTGCTGGACAGCTGTGCACAGTCGATGCTCGAGATGGCAGGGCAGGAGCTCGACCCAACCGCCCGGCAGATCGCGATCCGCGTCGCCGAGCGGGCGTTGGCAACGAAGATCACGCCCGACCCCGAGGGTCCAGTCTCGCCGATGAATCAGCGCGGTGGCGAGCTCGACGCGCCTGGCGAGCACGTCCCTTTGGCCTTCGGCTACGAGGCCGCGGTCTATCCTTCATCTTCGTCTTCGCAGGGCCGATCGGCGCGAGCCGACGTGCATGCGCTTCTCTTCGAAGGACACCTCTGGGCGTTCGTCAGGGGCCGCCGCCTCTCGCTGGTGCGAGGCCCGATCATGCTGGCGGCCCACCGCATGGTCGTTGCAGTTCGAACCCTGGTCGATTCCTGGGACAGCGCACGCCCGACCCACGTACGCCTGCGGGCCGGTGGCTTTCAGATCGCGATGCGGAAGTCGACTCACCAACTCGTGAGCGTCGAGCTCTCCTCTGATGGGCGCGGAGACCTGACCGCGACCTCGCTCACGATCGCCGAAGCCGCTCTGCCGATTCTCAAGCTCGCAAGCGACTTGCTTCGAAGCCTGGTCGCCTCGGACCGCGGCCAAAGCAGAAACCTCCGCGTGCGCGCTCTTCGTCAGGAAGTCCGCACGCTCCGCCGGGAAATCCGCTCGCGCCGGAGCGCCGACAGCTTCGTCAATCTCGACCCTGACCGCCTGCGCATGCACCATAGCGGCGACGCGGGCGACACGAGGCAGCCAAGCAAGCTTCCTTCCCTGCAGTTCGACGAGCGTTGGCGTATTTGCCTCGAGGGCCTCGACGCCAACTCGGTCTTCATGTGCGGCGACCGACTGGTGATCGCGACCCAGACACACGTAGTCGCCGTCTCGCGCGACGACGGGAGAATCCTCTGGGCGCGTCCCGGGCAAGCGTCCACGACCTTGATGTCCGGTTCGGCCCTGATTCGGCTCTCGGCCGACGGCGAGGTCGAGCTCTGTGACGTCGCCGATGGCGAGCCGTACTGCTCCACCCACATCAGTCCTCGAATCGGGGGTCCGCCCGTGGGCTTGATGGCCGGCGGCGAGAACATGCCCCCCGTCGCGGTGGTCACCGAAGGAAGTCATCGCCTCGTTGCGATCGACGTGCGAACCGGTGAGCCGCGCTGGCGCTTTGCCTCGCGATCTGGGGGCGAGTTCCGGATGACCAAGGTCGGCCGCGTGCTGCTGGTCACCTGCGGCGAAGAGGCGATCCACGCCCTCGACATCGCGACTGGCGAAGACGTCTGGCGCTTCGCGGAGCGCGGCTGCTTTCAGTTCAAGCCCCTGGTCAGCAACGAAACGGTCATCGCAGCAGCGGTCCGGGGCCGCCGTGAGGGCGCGCTCTTCGCGATCGATCTGTACAGCGGGCAACCACGCTGGCAGCGCGAGCTTCCGGGCCCGCCAACTTCTGACCCCTGCGTAGCCGCGAACGTCGCGCTGGTCTCGACCGCCGGCGAGGAGGCGACGCTGGCCGCGCACTGCATGCAGACCGGCGAGTCTCTCTGGGAAACCAGGGACCCGGGCCTCGGCATCGGCGGGGCCGGCCTGACCTTCGACGAAACCTGGATCGTCAACGCCCCCTTTGGCCAGCTCAGCGCGCTCGACGTGCGCTCGGGCGCAATCCGCTGGAATACGAACCTGGCCGATGCGCTCGCGGACGAAATCCCGCGCCGGCTCGAACCGGTGCTCCGTGGCGGCGCTCTCTTCGTCCCGGCATCCTCGGTTCACGTCGTGCGCCCCGCCGACGGACAGAAGCTCTCGGCGAGCCTGCCCTGCGATCTGGTCCCCGACCTGATGCGGGTCGACGAACGCGGCTGGGTCTATGTTGCCGAAGAGAGCGGCTACGTCGCAGGCTACGCGCCCAAGCCGATGCTCACCCTGATCCGCGGCGGCAACCGCTGAGCAGCGCCCACCGCCGCTAGCTCGTGGCTAGTCGAACGGAATGCAGTTGAACTCGGTCGACCAGCCCTCGAAGATCGGCGTGTAGTACGTGTCGCTCGAAGCATTGAGCTTCGCTTTCACGCGAAGGAACGGCAAGTAGTTCTCGACGCCGTTGGCGATCAGCAGGTCCCCGATGTCATAGACCTGTGAGGTCGTATCGCTCGGATAGATGACCGAGACCGGGATCTGCGTGTCGAGCTCCTCGACGGTATTCGCCGCGAAGATCTCGAACTCCACCGTGCTGTCCGACGGCGTAGAGCCAACCCAGGTCAGGTTGCCCCAGTCCGGCCGCTCGGGCGGGATCTCGCAGGCGTAGTCGGAATCATAGGTGTTCTTGTAGAAGCCGTTGCCGTAGCTGGCGCCGTCGCCCGGCACCATGATTCGGACGGGAATCCGCTCGAGCTCCACCGTTCCGTCGGCGATCGCGACCAGGTCGAACTCGAAAAGCTGCGGGAACTCGGTCGGTGGTATGAAATTGTTTCCGATCCGGAACTCAAAGCCGGCGCCGGCGTTCGCCAAGCAGCCGAGACAGGTGTCCGTGCCCTGACCGCCGAGGCAGTTGGGTATTCCGGCGGTTGGACAGCTCGAGGCCTCGATAAGCGTGACGAAGTTGCTCTCATCGACGCCCGGCGTCGCGGGGTTGTCCTCGGCGATGATGGTGAGGTCGCGACGGGTGTTCGCGACTAGGGAATCAACTGCGTCGAGAATTGCCGTTGAAAGCCCTGTTCCGTCCTCGGCGATCGCCTCAACGTACGGGTTGCCAGCTTGGTCGACCGAACCGGTGAGATTCGCTAGCGCGTTGGCCTCGTTGGTCACGACGGCGGTCGCTCGACCGGGGGCTGATGACGGTCAGGATCTTCACGCCAGATGCCAAAGCTCGTTCTCGACATCGGCCCAAGGCACGGGTAGGTCAGTCGTCAGCCAACTCGGGTCGGGGAGTGGTCTGGATTCGGATCTGGAACGGGCCCCGGTTGGAATTGGCGCTGCTGCTGCGATGCACGGCGGCATCATTGATCGCGTACCAGTCACCCACCCCGAGATTGAAATTGTTCAGGCGACCCCAATAGTCACCGCCACCCGGCCCATTGTCGCAGCCGATAAACGTTCCCGACGAGGTCGCCAACGCCGTGTTGGAGAGGGGGTAGTGCGTGCCCTCGCCACTAACCGACACCCAGGTCGGGGAGCTGAGTGAGAACTTCACGAATCCATCAAACCCATCGCCGTAGTACCTGCCGGAACTGCCACGCAGGCACGAGCCGACATTCCAGGTCGCCGCACTGTCGTCGAACCTTGCATTCGATCCCATGACGGTCACCGACTTCGCGCTCAAATCGCCGAGGTCGTGCGCCGTGGAAGCATCCGTCGCGAAGAGCATGTTTCGATGCTGCTCGACCGGCGGCAGGAGCGCGCCGGCACCCAAGATCCCGTTGAAGGGAGGGTTGCCATACGTGACACTGGCCGGAAGGGGTCCATTGTACATGGGTGCATCGGTGAAGAGAATGATGATCGGTAGAGACCCGGGCCGGAAACACGGGTAACCCCAGCGACCCGCCGGACAGGAAGCACGATTCGGCACGTAAGGCCCAAGACCCTTACCCGTCACAACCGAGTAGAGAGCCTGCGTAGTAGCCTCGGGCCGGTCGCTGTTGGAGCGGGTCACCAGCGATGCAACCGCCTCCAGGATGTCACCTACGTCGTCGGTCATGTCGAGGTAGTGGTGAAACGGAGTCTGGCTATACGGGTTCGCGTGCGGCGACAGCGGGATCTCCTTGAACTCTCCCACGCCCATCCAGAGGTCAGCGATCGAGCACTTCATCGCACCGAGGAGGCCCGTGCCCGCTGCACCAGAGCAGCTGCCAAAGGTGCTCGATGTCAGGTCGGTGACGAGCTGCGCCTGCTCGCCTCCCATGCTGCCGGTGCTGTCCATCAAGATGTAAGCGTCCGCGAAGTTGATCGCGCCCGAGATGCTGACGTCGGCCGCAAGCGTGTTCTGGTTGTCGGAGTTGTAGTACGCCGTGTCGTAGATGCCGTCGTCGCTCGGGTCACCATCGCAAGGCGTGCGCCAACCCGGTCCCGGGCAGTCGTCGGCCCAGAGCGGTACGCCGTCCCCATCGAGGTCGACCACCACGTTGCTGCCGGGTGTCAGCGTGATCGCGCCGTCGGACGCCGAGAAGACGATATTGTCGCTGTTGTCGATGCTGAGGTCGGTCTGCGTCGGAAAGTCCATCGCTACGTTGCACAGCGGGTTGCCGTTTCCGCAACTGACCGGTGGAGCGACGACTTTCGCCTGTACCGAATCGGCGGAAGGAGCGCCGCCGCTCTCGCATGCGGAAAGCGCAATCGCGACTAGGAAGATGAACCAGGGGGTATTGGGGGATGTTTTCATGTTGCCTCCTAGAGTGCCGAACCGCGCTGGCAGCTGGGCGGACCGCCGGTCCGTGGTGAAGCGCAGACTTGCTGCTCCGGACAATCCGAGATGTGATCGCAGAATCCGCCCGTCTCGACGCACTCCTTATGACCGTCGGGCCATAAGCCAACGCACTCGAAACCTGCGGCGCAGTCGCCGCTGACCTGACACAAACCGTATTGGCCGCAGGTCGCCAAGCTGGAGATGGCGGCTACCTCGCAAACCGGTGTGCCGCCAGTGCAGCTCGAGTTCACGCAGGCAGCTCCCGGAGGCACATCGTTCGGGGACGGAGATCCGGCGCATTCACCGGTGCCATCGCCATCGATATCAGCGCACCACGGAGTCGGCAGATTCGCGCAATCGTCATCGATCTCGCAGCTCTGGTTCACCCTCAGACAGAACTGGGAGTTCGGCTGGCCCTTGCAAACGTGCCCCTTCGGACAGTCGAGATAGTCGTCACAGGGCAGGCGCCGATCGACGCAGCTGCCGGGGACGCCCTCGCAGTAGAATCCCACGACGCAGTCAGCGTCGGTATTACAGCCCGGCGTCTGCTTGATGCACCGGCTCTTTCCGAATCCAACGTCGATGCAGTCGTACTCGGCACCGCAATCGTCATTGTCCATGCACGCCCCGCCTGGTGCGGGCATGCATTGCATGATCGGAGCGCCACCGAACGTCTCACAACCGCTCGACACGCAAACCTCGTCTACGTCGCAATCGCAGCTCGCATCGCTTGCGCTGGGACAGGAGAAGCACAGCCCGCTGGTCACGCAGGTCGCGCCACCACCAGTTCCGCCGGTTCCACTCGAACCTGCCGTGCCCCCAGTGCCCGCCGTGCCACCGGCGCCAGCCGTGCCACCAGCGCCCGCCGTGCCACCAGTGCCCGCCGTGCCAGCAGTCCCGCCGCTGCCCGCCGAGCCGCCGCTGCCCCCGCAGCCGAACAGGCCGCTGCAACCGCCAGTGCCAGCCGTGCCCCCAGAACCAGCGGAGCCCCCAGAGCCAGCGGTCCCACCGCTGCCCGAAGAGCCACCATTGTTCCGAGGATCACCTGTCCCCTCCCCGCAACCACTTAGAATGACAAGGAAACCAACTGATATTGCCAGCAAGCGAAAAGCCATGAATTTCTCCTATTTTCAATGATGACGAAAACTTCTGCCCCTAGCAAACAAGAAAATGATAGCCAGCTCGCAAAATTGCACATTAGGTGAGCATCTATACAGTGCCCAATCAGAGAGGGACCAGGCAGGCGCCCTCAAACAAGCATGATTCCAGGTGGTTAAGCGTCGTGACACAAAATCCGTCCCTGCTCTTCGCATCGCGGCTCGGGATCGCGCGAAATGCTCGGGTTCTCCGCGAGTGGGCACTTCCCCCTACATCGTTTACATACGTAAGCACGTCATGAGCGGCTGAATCCGAGAAACCTTGGATTTCTTTGCCCGTTTTCTGGACACTGCTCAGCCGTTCAATTACAGTTGTAAACGAATGTAAGACCCCTTTGGGGGCGGAGGAACTAGAGTCATGAAACGTTTGCTCTTAGGTTTGTCGCTCGTCATCGGTGCATGGGTGCTGAGTCCGACCCCAGAGGCGGAAGCCCGCGGCTGGCAGAAGGCTCGGCAAACACAGAAGCGCCATGTGCGGGTGCATCGTCACAAGGCCGGCTTCGGAGTCCCGGAGCTCGACCCGAGCGCTGCAGGCGGCGCCCTCGTCTTGTTGCTCGGCGGCGTGGCGTACATCGCGTCCCGCCGACGAGAGGAAGACCCCGCGTAGTAGCTCCCGCCTCGCGAAAAACTATCATCCGCGAATGGTCGAGCCAGCCCGGCGGAATTGGTACCCACGGCCCCTTGCCGCCCTTGCCATTTTCGTTGCCGAGTACCTGACGGTGACCTTCCGATTCGACGCGCTCGCTCTGCTCGACCGCGAAGGAGCCTGGGAGGGTCTAGGATGGATGGGTCTGATCGGTCCCGCGGTGTTCGCCTTCGCGACCGCGCTCTGGATTCTCGGGGCCGCAAAGCTGCGCCCTGCATTTGCGCGCTCTGTCTCGGGGGCCGGCGACGCCCCCGCGCTGCTACCCCGCATCGCCGTCCAACTACTCTGCTTCGCGGCGTTCTATTCGATCACGAGCCTGCTCTTCGGAGCACAGGCCCCTCCCGCCGGCCCCCCGGAAGCCTGGATCCTCCTTTGGCTGGCCGGCGGTGCCGCGACCCTTCTCTCCTTGGTTCCAATCGCTGCTGGAGGTCTTCGCCTAGTGCCGCTCTTGCGTGAGCTTGCCATGCCGCTCGGCCTCGCGAGCTTGCTAGCCCTGGTCGCCTGGGGCGCCGGCTTGAGCACTCTCAGCCTCTGGCAGCACCTCAGCCGGGTCACCCTCGACGCCGTCGCCGCGACCCTCGGGCTGCTGCTGTCGCCGATTTACTTCGACCCCGCCGATGCAGCCGTGGGCACCGAGCAATTCTGGGTACGTATCGAACCGATTTGCTCAGGCTACGAGGGCATCGGCCTGATCATCGTCTTCCTTTCCGCCTATCTGGTCGGATTCCGCGAGCGTTTTCGCTTCCCGCAGGTGCTCGTCTTGCTTCCCCTCGCCGTCCTGGCTGTCTGGCTCCTCAACGTCGTCCGCATCGTCGCCTTGATCCTGGTCGGCCACGCTGGGTACCCCGATGTCGCGCTCGGCGGCTTCCACTCCAAGGCCGGCTGGCTCTTCTTCTGCGCGGTCGCGCTCGGCGCCATCTGGTTCAGCGACCGGGTACGCTGGTTCGCGCGCGATCCCGACGCGCCCCGAACTGCTGTCATCAACCCGAGCGCCCCGTTCCTCTTGCCTCTGCTCGCGGTCGTCGCAACGGCGCTGCTGAGCGGCTTGTTCGTCGACGAGCTCGACTACTTCTACCCCTTGCGCGTCGTCGTCGGATTGCTGGTCCTCGCCTGGTACCGGCGAGACTACGTCGAGGGCCTTCGGAATCATCTGGGCGGGCGAAGTCTGTTCTCGTGGCAAGCCGTCGGCATCGGCGTCCTGGTCTACGTTCTCTGGATCGGAATCTCGGCACTCACCGAGCCCTACGCCTCCGAGCAGGCGCCCGAGGCGCTCTACGAAATCGCCGGGCCTCTGGTCGCCGTCTGGATCATCGGCCGGGTGCTCGGCTCGGTGCTGGTCGTCCCTATCGTCGAAGAGCTTGCCTTCCGCGGCTTTTTGCTGCGTCGCATCATCGGGTCGGACTTCGATCGAGTGTCGTACGAGCAATGGAGCTGGCTGGCCGTCCTGGGTTCGTCCCTGCTGTTTGCGGCGTTCCACCAGCAGTGGATCGGCGGCTTCGTTGCCGGTGTCCTCTACGCTTATGCCCAGCAGCGACGGGGTCTCCTGAGTGACGCCATCGTGGCTCACGCCGTGACGAATGCGCTGATCGCCGCACAAGTCCTCCTCGCTGGCCACTGGTCACTCTGGTGACCGGTGCATCAATTCTCCTGTGATGCCATCACGGGGATCCGGCGTGTCGCCGGCGCGCGTGGCCGGGAGACATGACGCAAGACGCCCACCGAGAGCCCCGAAACAGACAACGTGAGGCGTGGCACGGGGATCCTCCGAACCCGCGGCGGCGAGGGAGCGGCTGCTCGACGCTGCCGCCCGCTGCATCGCCCGCAACGGAATCCCGGCCACCGGCATCGCACACATCGCCCTCGAAGCTGGGGTCGAGCCGCCCGACGGTGTACCGCTACTTCAAAGACCGTGAAGAGCTCATCCGCTCGGCTCTGCTCCAGGCGGGGCTCCGCCTCGCGAACGAGGTCCAGGAGCACATCCGCAACTTCGCCGATCCCGGCGACAAAGCCGCCGAAGCCGCCTTGTTCACCCTGCGCGCAGTCCGAGAAAACCCAGTGCTTAGGGAAGTTTGGCAGCCGTCCATGTTCGATGCCTACCTTCTGCAGGGCTTCACCCAGCCCGCGTCGATCATGTTCACGCGCGTCGCGCTGAGCGAAATCATCGAAGCTCACCGGCTGGAACGAGGCCGAAGCCACCGAGTCGATGGAGGTCATGCTCCGAATGATTCTGTCCCTGTTGGCCGCCCCTGAGCCGGAGCGCAGCGAGAGCGAGCTGCGCGAATTCCTCCGGCGCCGATTGGTTCCGGCGGTCGGCTTGTAGTAAGGGGATCGGCTGTGAGCACTTGGAAGTACTTATTGGTGGTCGCGCTCGCGGTCGCCGCCCTTTTCTTACCCGGCAGCAAGGTATCCAACGCAGCGGCCGATGGACCCATCGTGATTCGGTATGCGTCTCTAGCGCCTCCGAGCTCGGCATTTGGCAAGATCCTCAAAGCCTGGGGCCGCACCTTCAAGAAGGAGACCGAAGGTCGAGCCGAGCTTCGCTTCTACACGGGCGGAAGCCAAGGCGACGAGCGCGACTTCATCCGAAAGATTCGCGCCGGGCAGATCGACTCCGCAGGGATCACCACCACGGGCATGGGCATGGTCGTACGCCCGATTTTGGTGTTGACCGCCCCTGGGCTCATCACCGAAATGGATCAGCTCATTCACGTCAGGACCGAGCTTCGCAGCCGCTTCGAAGAGATGTTCCGCGAATCAGGATTCGAGCTGCTGACCTGGGGCGACGGCGGCAAGAACCGCCTCTTCTCGGCGAATCCATTTGCGCGGCCCTCTGATCTCAAGTCCGGCCGACCTTGGGCGTGGAAAGACGATCCGGTGTTTGCCGGCTTCCTAGGAGTGATCGGTGCCAACCCGGTGCGCGTGGGCGCCAACGAAGTGTACGGCGGTCTTCAGACTCGCATGATCGACACCGTGCCCAGCTCCTGCATCATGGCGGTCGCGATCCAGTGGTACACGAAGCTCAACTACATGGCGAAGCAGAACTTCAACATCTTGATCGGCGGCTCGATCATCAAGAAAGAAGTCTTCGAACAGCTCACGCCGGGCGACCAGAAGATCCTTCTCGACACCGCCGAGCGTGGCGCGCGCGCAATGGACAAGATCGTCAGCCGCGATGACGACAAGGCGTATCGAACCTTGGTCGAGCGGGGCATCAAAGAGGTCGACCTCAGCCCGTACCAGGCCGAATGGGACGCCGTCGCCGTAAAGGCGCGCGAGCAGTTGGCAGGACGCGTCTACAGCAAGAGTCTGCTTGCTGAAGTCACAAAGCTGGCCTCCGAGAAGTGAACAAGTGCGGCCGCGAGCCGTCCAACCCTGAGTCGATATGCACCACAGCAAATTCCCACTGATTCTCGCTCTCACGCTCGCTGCCCTGCTCGTCCCGGGACGCTCCGCGGTCTCTCAAGAGCCAGCCAGCGAAGCGACTGTAATCCGGATCGCATCGCTGGCCCCGCCAGGCTCCTCTTTCGTGAAGGTGCTCAAGGCCTGGAGCCGAACGCTCGAAAAGGAGACCGAAGGCCGGGTCGAGCTTCGCGTCTTTTCGGGCGGCAGCGAAGGCAGTGACCGGGACCTCGTCAAGCGCATCAAGGCGGGCAAGCTCGACGCGGCGGGCGTGGCAACGACGGGCTTGAGCATGGTGGCGCCCGAGCTTCAGGTGCTGACGGCCCCCGGGCTCCTCACCGATGACGCCCAGCTCGACCGCGCGCGCGAGAAGCTCGACTCGCAACTTCAAAAGTTGATCGAAGACGGCGGTTTCAAGCTGCTCGCCTGGGGAGACGGCGGAAAGAACCGTGTGTTCTCCGCGACCGAGTTCAGCTCACCTGCCGATCTCGCCGGCAAGCCCGGCTGGGCCGGCAAGGACAACGCCGTCGCGCTCGCGTACACCAAGGCCATCGGCGCAAATCCGGTGAAGGTCGGAGCCTCTGGCGTCTTCCCCGGACTCAAAGATGGAAAGCTCGAAGTCGTCCCCGCATCCGCCATGGCTGCGGTCGCGTTCCAGTGGTACACGAAGCTCAAGTACATGACGTCGAGCAACTTCAACATCATCGTGGGCGGCTCGATCATCAGCAAGAAGAAGTTCGACGAGCTGAGCGCGGCCGACCAGAAGACCCTGCTCGACACCGCCAAGCGTGCGGCCTCCAAGCTGGACCAAATCGTCGGTCGCGACGACGACCGCGCCCATCAGACCCTGCTCGGCCGAGGCATCACCGAGGTCGACACCTCCGCCAATCAGGCCGCCTGGGACGCTGCGGCAAAGAAGGCCCGCGAGCAGCTGGTCCGGAGCGGCGTCTACAGCAAGAGCCTGCTCAAAGCCGTCGAAGAAGCCGCAAAGTAGCGACTTTGCAGAGGATCTGACGGTCCAGAGGGCGCTGTTTTCTCCTTGCAAGACATAAGCATTGCTCATATCCTCTCCTAACCTAAGCAATGCTCATCTTTGAGCGGCTGCGGAGGCAGGAGGAGCGAGCGCGATGAAGTTTCAGGCGACGAGAGAGCTGGTCGTGAGGACCTGCATCGAGCTGGCCGACCGGGGTTACCTGGCCGGGACCGGCGGTAACGTGGCGCTGCGCGCGGACAGCGATCATTTCGCGGTCACTCCTTCGGCCACCGACTACTACGCGATGAGCGCAGCCGATGTCTGCGTGGTGCGACTGTCCGACAAGGAGCAGGTCGACGGCGAGCGCGAAGCCTCGGTTGAGGCAGGTTTGCACGCCGGGGTTCTGCTCGCGCGTCCGGAGTGCGGGGCGAGCATCCACACGCATCAACCGGTCGCCAGCGCCTACACGCTCCTCGCCAAGCCGCTCGAAGTGCGGGACAGTGCGCACCAGGCCCTACTCGGTCGCAAAATTCCATGTGTGGGCTACGCGCCTTCCGGAACGGGTCTGTTGGCGATGCGCGTCGCCCGCGCGGTGAAGTCCGACACCCATGCGTACCTGATGCGTAATCATGGCGTCGTCTGCGTCGGCAAAGATGCGGCGCAAGCCATGACGCGGGTCGCGGCGCTCGAGTCCGAATGCGCTGCGTTCTTTCTCGCGCGCACTCAAGACGACTCGCGCAAGCTCGACAGTTCCGTACGCGACCTCGTGGTCCACGCGATGCAATCCGTGTTCGGCGAAGAAACCGAGGAGGCTCAGCAGATGAACATGCAAGCTCAAACTCTGTCCGAACCGCAAAAAGCCGGGCCGTCTGCGGACAGCGGATTCTCCATTTCCCAATGGCATGACACCGACGAAGTCATGGCCCGGCTCAACAAGCTCTTGAGCCAGCCAATTCGCCCGATTCGCCCTGAAAACATGGACAAAGTGCTGCGGTACTTCGAAGAGAAGTGCCAGGGTTCCAAGAAGGCTTCCGAGCGGGCCAAGGAGGTGATTCCCGGAGGCGTTCAGCACAACCTGGCGTTCAACTACCCGCATCCCCTCGAGATCACCGGCGCCAACGGCGCGCACATGACAGACGTCGACGGCAACCGCTACATCGACTTCCTGCAGGCGGGCGGTCCGACCCTGCTGGGCTCGAACTACGAGCCGGTTCGCAAGAAGGTTCACGAGCTCCTCGATACCTGCGGACCGACGACTGGGCTGATGCACGAGTACGAGTTCAAGCTGGCAGAGCTCGTCTGCAAGCACATGCCCGGCGTCGACATGTTCCGCATGTTGGGTTCGGGGACCGAGGGCGTGATGGCCGCGATTCGCGTTGCGCGCGCTCACACGGGCAAGAAGTGGATCATCAAGATGGGCGGCGGCTATCACGGCTGGTCCGACCAGATGGTCTTCGGCCTGCGCGTCCCGGGGACGGGACGAAGAGACGCCGTCGGCATTCCGCGCGACTGCGTCTCGAAAGTGCAGGAGAGCTTCCCGCACGACCTCAGCGCAGTCCGCCGGAGGCTGATGATGAACGCCGTTCGAGGTGGAACCGCGGCGGTGATCGTCGAGCCGGTGGGTCCCGAAAGCGGCACCAGGCCGGTCCACAAGACTTTCAACCAGGAGCTCCGCCAGCTCTGTAACGAGTTCGGCACCCTGCTGATCTTCGACGAAGTCGTCACCGGCTTTCGCCTCGGCTTGTCGGGCGCGCAGGGCTACTTCGGCGTGATTCCGGACCTGACCGTGCTCGGAAAGGCCCTGACGGGCGGCTATCCCATGGCCGGAGGCATCGGCGGCAAGCGCGAGATCATGATGAATCTCGCCGGCGGCATCGGCGGCTCCAAGAAGGGCGCCATGGTCGGTGGAACGCTCTCGGCCAATCCACTCTCCTGCGCTGCGGGCTACTACGCCATCCTGGAGATGGAGCGAACCAACGCTCCGGTGCTTGCGGGCCGTGCGGGCGATCGTCTTCGCAAAGGGCTCGAGGAAATCATCGACCGGCTCGGCCTGCCCTACGTGGCCTACAACCAGGGGTCGATCGTTCACCTGGAGACCTCGGGCGTGATGCTGCTGAACGCCAACACACCGCTGCAGATGATCCGGACCCTCAAGGAGGCGAAGCCGCGCAAGCACATGATGGAGGAGTTTGGGGCAGCGTATACCGCTCACGGCATCATCAGCTTGGCCGGAAGCCGCCTCTACACCTCACTCGCAGACACGGACGAAGTCATCGATGACGCGCTGAACCGATTCGAAGACGTCATGAAGCTGGCCTGACGGAGGTAGAGATGTCGAACGAAACCATCGAGCTCCTACGCACGACGAGGCGAGACTTCGTAGCAAGGCGCTGTTCGGCGATCCGGGCGACTCCTTGTCGATGAGGATACCCGGGCGTGAAGCGTTTGTTCTGGCGATGCCGGACAGTGACGATCTGCGAACGTTTCCGTTCCACGCCAAGGGAAACGAAGCGGCGGGCCTGCATGCGGCCATCTACCGGGCCCGCAAGGATGCCGGCGCCGTCCTGGTCGGGAGGACGCCATGGTCGGCTGCCCTGTCGACGATCGGAGCCACGATACCGACGCTGTTCGACGAGCAGGCCCGCCATATTGGCGCGAGCGGAAAGCCCGTGGGTGTCGGGCGTCACGCTCGGCTCCTGGGCGCCCTCAAAGGCGGCGCCAACGTCGTGATCTATGGAGACCAGCGGATCTGCGTGGGCACCACTCCGAACCGTGTCGTCTTCAACGCCGAGCTTTTCGAGAAGTGCGCGAAGGCCTTCGTCGTCGCTCACGCCAGCGGCGGACGAATTCAAAAGGTGCCGGGCTGGGTGCGCTACATCGCGGGCAGCCGCATGCACAAAGATCAGAAGCGCGCGGCCGAGAGCTACGCCGCGGGACGAGTCCCCGAAGGAATGGACGGCTACTGAGCCTATGGACGCCGACCCCGTAGCCCCGAATACGACCGAGCTGACGCGCGTTCCGCAGCAGGCGCGCAGCCGTGAGAAGTTCGACGCGATTCTCGCCGCCGCGCTCCGCCTGATTCACGAGAAGGGCTACGAGCAAGTCTCGGTCCGGGAGATCGCCCGCGAGGTGAACTTGCCGATCGCCTCCGTCTATCAGTACTTCCCAAACAAGCTGGCCATCGTGCGCCAGCTTTGGGAAGGCTACACCTCGGAGCTCGCCGAGTTGCTCGGTGGAGAGCTCGCGCTCGTGGCTCAGAGCCCAAGCGAAGCGACTCTGCGTCGAGCGGTCGGAAACATCATCGACCACATGGTGGCGCACCATCGAGACAATCCGGCGTTTCTGGGCATCTGGCGCTCCGTCGATGGCTCACCCGAGCTGCGAGCGCTCAACCGCCAGGACACCCTCCGAGTCGCCGACGCGATCGCTGCGGCGGTTCAGAAAGTGCAGCCGGACAGCCGATCCGCAAACCGTGATGAACCGCTCGCTTATCGCCTGCGAAACCGCAAGTGCGACGGTCAAGCTCGCTCAGGAGCTCCCGGCTGAACGCCTGAGGGGATTGTACGACGACCTGAAATCGGTTCTCATCTCGATGTTCGCGGAGGTCACATGAGCGCTACGCCCAAAGTCTACCCCTATCGCTGGGTCATCCTGTTCGTGTTCATGCTGATCAACGTGGTGGTCCAGATCCAATGGCTGGCCCATGCGGCCGTCGCTCGGCCCGCTGAGGTCTTCTACGAGGGCCAGTTCGATCCCTCGTCCTTCTTCAACATCGATTTTCTGGCGATGATCTACATGCTCGTGTTCATCCTCATGAGCTTTCCGGCCTCGTATGTGATCGACACCTACGGCATCCGCGTCGGCATTTCGATCGGGACCGTGCTCGCTGGCGTCTCCGGTTTGATGAAGGGCATGTTTGCAGACAGCTTCACGGCAGTGGTGGTCGCGCAGGTGGGGCTGGCCATCGCTCAGCCCTTCATCCTCAACGCGGTGACCGCGGTGTCCGTGAGATGGTTCCCGCTGCGAGAACGAGGCATGGCCGCTGGCTTCTCGGCCCTCGCCCAGTACCTCGGCATCGTGATCGCGATGCTCGTGACCCCCATGTTGGTGGGCTCCGATCCCACCGAGCCCGGGTACGGTACGGGCTTCGAAAGCATGCTGCTGACCTACGGCTGGATCACATTTGCAGTCGCGGTCGTCACCCTGCTGATGATCAGAGAGAAGCCGCCCACACCGCCGTCCAGCGAAACCATGCAAAGGCATTCATTCGTCAAGGGCGTGAAGCACATCCTGAAACTTCGCGATATGCGGATCACCCTTCTTCTGTTCTTCGTAGGTCTCGGAATCTTCAACGCCGTCAGCTCCATGACGGATTCCATCGCAGAGAATGCCGGCGTGCAAGATTCGGACGGCTTGATCGGCGGCCTCATGCTGATCGGGGGAATCCTAGGCGCATCGATTCTGCCGATCCTCTCCGACAAGTTCCGCAAGCGGAAGGTCTTTCTCGTCATCTGCATCGCAGGGATGGTGCCCGGCATCTTTGGGCTGACCTTTGCAGGAAACCTGGCTTCCGATCCCGAGACGATCTACGCGATCAGCCTGGCGGCTTCTTTCATTTTGGGCTTCTTCATCATGAGCGCCGGCCCCCTGGGCTTTCAGTACGCCGCCGAAGTCAGCCACCCGGCTCCGGAATCGACTTCGCAAGGCATGCTCCTGTGGGTGGGTCAGGTCACCGGCTTGATCTTCGTCGCCGGCATGAGCGTAGAGAGCAACCGCTACCTCCCTGCTTTCATGATCAGCTTCGCGGTTCTGTCCCTGTTCTGTCTCGCGGCGGTTCTTCTGCTGCGAGAATCCCCGATGATCATCACCGAACAAGATCGAATGGAGGCATGATGATGCGCTCGACAAGACTTCTTTCAACTCTGCCGCTTCTTTTCGCCTCGCTGCTGACCGCTCAGTCTGCCGTTCCCGCACGGGCCCAGGCGCCAAGCGTCGACGCGCTCTTCGCGCAGTCGCTCACGGCGATCAAAGCGGTCG
Source organism: uncultured delta proteobacterium (assembly GCA_963716775.1). Taxonomy (GTDB): domain Bacteria; phylum Myxococcota_A; class Polyangia; order Polyangiales; family Houyiibacteriaceae; genus SG8-38. Next base: position 737,243 of record CAVQUI010000004.1, on the reverse strand, counting down.
ACAGCTATCAGGGGCAGTTCGTGATCCGTGAGCTGATCGGTGACGAGCTCGAAACGTCGAAAGTCGACTTCAAGTTCATGAGACCGTTCAAGGTGTACATGTTGTACATCACGCCGAGCGAGGGCCAAGAGGTTCTCTTCGTCCAAGGGGAAAACGACGGAGAGCTCAAAGCGCACAAGGGCTCTTTTCCAGACATCACCGTCAACTTGAACCCCTACGGCCGCGCCGCGATGAAGGGAAGTCACCAACCGATTCAGACCTTCGGAGTGCAGAAGCAGATCGAAATCATGGGCCAGATCTATCGCAAGGCGAAGGCGCGCGGAGAAGCGAGCTACACGGTATCCGACGGCGGGATATTCATGGGTGAGCCGGTTTGGAAGGTCGAGGCGAAGTTCCCGAGCACTGGCGACCTGGTCAAGGTCCGCGAAGATGAAGACGGAAACCTCTGGAAGTTCGCCAAGCGCGTCGGGCAAACGATGTACGTCATCCTGCACTACAACGGCATCAAGTCACCGGGGTCGATCGACGAGGGCGACGAGATCTTCGTGCCTCACCACTACGGTAGCCGCCTCCAGTACCTCATCGGCAAGAAGTCGCTCATGCCGCTCCAAGAGACCTCTTGGGATCACAAGGGCCGCGTCTACGAGTCGTACGACTACCCGGTCCTGAAGCTCAATGCCGGCCTGACGGCAAAGGACTTTGATCCCGAGAACGAGGCCTACGACTTCTAGCGGTTCACGCTGGTCATCTTTTGTAGAAAAGTTCTGACTGAGCCCCACCTCCTGCATCCTTGTCGACGAACACACCGGCTAGGCGAAGCCCGGGTCGAGCAGTGGGGGGTGCGACATGAGGTGCAAGTGGATCGCGATGGCTGCCATGGCTTCGGCCCTGGCGTCGACGACGCTGGTTTCCGCTCAGAGCGGCGAGGAGCACGAGGAGCCGCTCGAACGGACGATCGCCCCAGCGGCGCCCACGGGCGAGGATGTGCCTTTCGGAGCGCCCGGCGAGCCTACTGACCCGAGCGAGGTGACTGCGACTGGCGAGGCGCACGAGGAGCAGGGGCTCGGGACCGACGCGGCCGAAAAAGAGCGGATGCATAGAAGCCGAGGCGAGGTCGGCAAGAGCGTCGCCGTCACCCCGGCCGACGAGGAGCGCGAGCTTCAGTTCCATTTCCACGGCTACTACCGCGCTCGCTACAACTGGATCGGCAACGCGCCGATCTTCGACGTGAACAGCAGCGAGCCGTTTCGAAGCAAGAACGCCTCGTACGGCTACATGCGCCTTCGCCTCGATCCCGAGGTCACGTATGGGCCCGACCCGAAGAAGCCCGTCGCGCGTCTGCGGTTCACCGTCGACGGCCTGGACAATGTCGTGTTCGGCGACAACGCCCGAGTCATCGGCATTCCTCTTTTCGCGATGGATCAATCGAAGACCGACGTCAATGGTTTCGACATCAGCGACTCGCTCAGGCTCTCGCGTGCCTGGATCGAATTCCTGATCCCCGTCGGCCAGATCGCGGTCGGCCGAATGGAATCGCACTGGGCCACTGGAATTCAAAGCCACGCCGGCAACGGCCTTGCCGAATGGGGTGATTTCCTCGCGGTGGACACCTACGACCGAGATCCTGTTTGCAACGATGCCGATGACCATCGGCAGGGCCATCAAGAACGACGACACCCGCGACACGCCCTTGATCTATGCGTTCGTCTACGATCGGCTCTCGCAAGACCCGGTACTGGACTCGACCATCCCTTCGCCTCCGGTCGCAACCGACCCGAACTTCAAGCCCTTCTACACGACCTTCGACGCGCGCTCGACCGCGCCCCTGGCGTATCTAACCAATCTCGACCGGCGCACGAACGAGATCGTCAACGTCCTCGCCTGGCAAGACGACGACTACGGCCGAGGCCCCACCGACGAGCTCTTTGCGGGCCTCTACGTCGTCTATCGCTGGCAGCAGTCGACGGAGAGCCGAATCATCATCCCAGACTTCGCGTGGAAGCTGAAGCACACCTTCAAGAGCAAACCTCACCTGGCGATCACCACGGAGGGCGAGTACTTCGGGATCTTTGGTCACAGTGGCGCGATATCCGTCTCGGGGAACTGCCCGCCCGGCCCCTGTGACCGTCTCTCGGGAGCCGTCCACAACGTGCTCGCCCGCGTCGGCGTGATGAGCGAGGGCAAATGGTCCACCCAGCTCGAAGGAGGCTTCGCAAGCGGTGATGACGACATCTTGAGCTTGAGCGCAGAGGAGCAGGCCGACCCCAAGCTCAACACCTTCGGCTTCAACCAGAACGTGAAGGTGGGGCTCTCTAATGTACCAAGTGGCGCTGAAGTCCCTGACCTACGCTCGCCTCTTTGGGGCGGGCGCCGAAGACCTTGGCGCCCTCGGCAGCGTTTGGAACTCGAAGTACTTCATGCCGAGCTTCCGAATCATCATGGTGCCGGGCCTCGAGTTCCATACCCAGTTCTTGATCGGCTGGGCGCACAAGCTCGACCAGCGTGTCTTCGGCCGAAGGGTCTCGGATTGCGGATTCAAGTCGGAGTGCTTCTACGGCTGGGAGGCCGACGTGGCCTTCCGCGCGAGGATGGGCAAGGCCGACATCGTCTGGATCGATCTCGAAGCCGGCCTGATGCAGCCGGGCAAAGCCTTCACGAACGCAGGCATGAACGATGCCTTGCTATGGACCGCACAGCTTCGCGCGGCGATGATTTTCTAAGGAGCCCAAGATGAAACGATTCAGTCTCATATCTGTTCTCACCTTTGGCGCAGTCGTGGCGTGCAACACCGGTCCCGCCACCGTGGGCATTCAAATGGTCGACGGCACCGGCGGCAGCGGTGGCGGCTCGGGCGGCTCGGGCGGCTCGGGCGGCCTCGGGGAGGGCGCCTGCACGAACATGAACGATCAGGCGATCTACGAAGGCCTGACCTACACCAATGCGGCTGGCACGACCTTCACGAGCTTCGATGCTGCCGCCGAGATCGCCGGGGACTGCGTCTTCGGTGCCGCGGACGCTACGCCATCGCTCACGGGCTGCAACACCGAGGCCCTCGCCGTCCTCGGTTGCTTTTCCGATTGTGAGGGTCTCATTGCCGAGCTGGGAGCTTGCGTAGCCGGCTGTCAACGTACAGCGATCGCCGAGGCGACCGAAGGCGGCGAGCTCAGCAGAGAGTGCGAGGGCTGCTATGGGGCCACGGTGGCGTGCAGCGCTGGAAACTGCGCGTTCATGGGCTGCGTGGACCCGAGCTCCCAAGATTGCATCGATTGTCAGTGCCGCTTCAACTGCAGCCAAGACTTCGACACCTGCTCTGGCCTCCCCTCCACGGGAGATTGCGACTGACTCCCGTAGTCCATCGGGCCAGGAGCGAGTAGACTCGGCGCGCAATGCAGCCTGAATGTATTCTCGCGATCGACCTCGGCACTAGCGGCCCCAAGGTGGCGCTCGTCACCACCGAAGGCGAAGTCCTGGCCTCCGAGGTCGAATCTACTGAGCTATTTCTGAGCGATGGCGGCGGCGCCGAGCAGGACCCCGACGACTGGTGGCGGGCGATCATGACCGCGACGCGGCGGATCACCGACCGCGAGCTCGTGCCCAGGGAAAAGATCCTCGCCGTGGCGGTGACCTCGCAATGGGCAGGCACCGTTCCAGTGGACGAAGCCGGCAATGCGCTCTGCAGGGCGATGATCTGGCTCGACTCGCGCGGCGCGAAGTACGTCCCTGAAGTCGCCGGCGGCTTGATCCGGATTCAAGGCTACGGCGCGCTCAAGCTCGAGAGCTGGCTTCGCAAGACGGGCGGCGTTCCGAGCCTCGCCGGAAAAGAGCCGGTCGCACACATTCTATTCCTCCGTCACGAGCGCCCTGAAATCTACGAAGCCGCGTACAAGTTCATGGAGCCCAAGGACTATCTGAACCTGCGGCTCACCGGTAAGTTCATGGCGACGGTCGACTCGATCGCGCTCCACTGGGTGACCAACAACCGCGACATCAACAACATCACGTACGACGACAAGCTGCTGGCCATGACCACGATTCCTCGCGAGAAGCTCCCGGAGCTCACGCGCGCCGTGGACGTGATCGGAACCCTCACAGCGAAGGCGGCGGTCGAGCTCGGCCTGAACGAGAACACCAAGGTCGTCGGAGGAACGCCCGACGTGCCGGCGGCCGCAGTCGGTTCGGGGGCCGTTGAGGGACTTCGACGGGCACCTCTACGTGGGAACCTCTTCCTGGCTGACCTGCCACGTGCCCTTCAAGAAGACCGACCTCGTTCACAATATGGCCTCGCTTCCCTCCGCCCTGCCCGGCCGCTACTTCATCGGGAACGAGCAAGAGACCGCGGGCGCCTGCATGACCTGGCTGCGCGACAACGTGTTCTGCCGCGACGACGTGCTCGACCCGGGCGGGCCGCCCGAGGACGTATTCGATCGGCTCAACCAGCTCGCAGCCGAGGCGCCCCCCGGTAGCGACAAAGTCATCTTCACGCCCTGGCTCTACGGCGAGCACACGCCGGTCGCCGACCACAACCTGCGAGCGGCCTTTTCGAACGTGTCGCTGAGAACAACCCGCGCCCACATGGTCCGCGCCGTCATGGAAGGCGTCGCTTACAACACCCGCTGGCTCATGGGTGGGGTCGAGTCATTCAACGGCCGGCCGTTCGAGGGGATTCGATTCATCGGCGGCGGAGCGAAGTCGGAGCTCTGGTGCCAGATCTTCGCCGACGTGCTGGATCGTCCGATCGACCGGGTTGCCGATCCTCTTTCCGCGAACGTCCGGGGCGCGGCTTTCGTAGCTGCGGTGGGCCTGGGCAAGCTCGAGGTCGAGGACATTCCATCCCGGGTGCCCATCGAAAAACGCTACCTCCCCGACCAGAACAACCGAGCGATTTACGACGAGCTCTTCAAGGCCTTCCTGGAAATTCAGAAGAACAACACGGCCATGTACAGCCGGCTCAACGGCTAACCAAGTCCCCAGGGCTGGCGGAGCGCGCAGCGCTGCGGTAGGCAGGGCTCATGGACATCAAGGACCTTGCGAGCGTCAAGCTCGGCCCGCTCGAGCCTCTGGTCGCGCGTATCTACCGCTACGCCAAGCGCTTTGCGATGGTGAGGGAGCGGCTGGACGCCGAGTACGCACCGATCGTGCAAGAGCTCCGCAAGTCGGCGAAGCCATACGAAGGCGAAGTAGAGGCGCACGCTGAGCTGCCGGCCGATGGCAAGCCCCGAGCGGACATCCTCGCGACCTTGCGAGATCTCGATGCGCGCGAGGCAGAGCGCTGGGAAGAAGGCTACGTCTCCGGCGCGGTCTACCACGGAGACCCGGAGCACATCGCCTTTCTCAACGCGGCGTACGCGATCACCTCTCAGACCAATCCGCTTCACTCCGACCTCTGGCCGAGCATCGCGAAGTACGAAGCCGAGATCGTCTCGATGACGGCCAACATGCTTGGCGCCAAGCAGGCCTCGGGCGCGCGGGTCTGCGGCTCGGTCGCCAGCGGCGGGACCGAAGGCATCTTGCTGGCGATGCGAAGCTACCGGGACTGGGCACGCGACACCAAGGGCATCACGTCTCCGGAGCTGGTCGTTCCGACCACCGCGCATGCGGCATTCGACAAAGCTGCGCAGTACTTCGGGCTCAAGCTCGTGAAGGTGCCGGTCGGTCCGGACTACCGTGCCGACGTCGCCGCCACCAAGAAGGCGATCAACCGAAACACCATCTGCGTCGTCGGCTCAGCGGTTTCGTTCCCGCACGGCGTGATCGATCCCATCGAGGAGCTCTCGGAGCTCGCCCGCAAGCGCGGAATCGGCTTCCACACCGACGCCTGCCTCGGCGGCTTCATCCTGCCCTTCGCCGAAAAGCTCGGCTATGACGTTCCGCCCTTCGACTTCCGCTTGCCGGGCGTCACCTCGATGTCCGCCGACACCCACAAGTACGGCTACGCGGCAAAAGGCAGCAGCGTGGTGCTGTACCGCGACCCGGATCTTCGTCACTATCAGTATTACACGGTCGGGGACTGGCCCGGTGGGCTCTACTTCTCGCCGACCTTCGCAGGAAGCCGGCCGGGCGCGCTCAGCGCAGCCTGCTGGGCAGCCATGCTCTCGATGGGACAGAGCGGCTACCTCGATGCGAGCCGCCGCATCCTCGAAACCGGCGCGAAGATTCGAGAAGGGATTCGCGCGATCCCCGAGCTCCGCGTGCTTGGGAACCCTTTGTGGGTGATCTCCTTCAGCTCGGACGAGCTCAACATCTACAGCGTCATGAGCTTCATGACGAACCGACACTGGAACCTCAACGGCCTGCACAAGCCGTCGGCCACCCATCTAGCGGTCACGCTCCGCCATACCCAAGAAGGGGTGGCCGAGCGCTTCCTCGAGGATCTGCGCGCCGCGGTCGCGCACACCAAGGCGCACCCCGAGGAAGAAGAAGGCATGGCGCCGATCTACGGCATGGCGAGCACCGTCCCCGTCCAGGGCGTCGTCACCGACTCTGCTCGAACGCTACCTTGACGTTCTCTACGAAGTAGGAGATAGCGTGGGGGCGGTGCGGCGGGACAAACAGACACCAACAGCGAACGGCGAATAGAAATGCTTCTCGAGCTCTATCGGACGACCGATCCCCTCACGACCGCGCTCTGGGTAGCCGGTGGCCTTGCGCTGCTCTGCTGGGTCCTTTCGCTAATCACCAAGGAATACTCCTGGGTCGATCGACTCTGGTCGATCACGCCACCGTTGTTCGCGATCCACTTCGCCGCCTACGTCGGCTTCAGTGACACCCGGCTGAACTTGATGGCAGCGCTCACCGTGCTTTGGGGCGTGCGCCTGACCTACAATTTCGCGCGCAAGGGCGGCTACAAGCGAGGTGGCGAGGACTACCGCTGGGAAGAGATTCAAGGAAAGATCGCGCCCGCCTGGTTCCAGGTCTTGAACGCGACCTTCATCGCCCCCTTCCAGAACGTCCTTCTCTTGTTCATCGTCGTGCCTTCCTATGCCGCCTATCAACTGGCCGGCACGCCACTCAACGCGCTCGACTACGCCGCTGCTATCGCCTTCGTCCTCTTCTTCCTCGGAGAGTCCGTCGCGGACGAGCAGCAGTGGCGCTTCCAGACCGCGAAGTACGCGGCGATCGCGCGAGGCGAATCCCCGGAAACCGGCTTCATCACGACAGGGCTCTTCCGCTACTCGCGTCACCCAAACTTCTTCTGCGAGCAGGCGATCTGGTGGACCTACTATGTGTTTTCGATCGCAGCAGGCGCCGGCTGGCTCAACTGGACTATCGTGGGCGCAGCGGCCCTCTCGCTCCTCTTCCAGGGCTCTACCGGGCTCACCGAGAAGATCTCGGCGCGCAAGTACCCCGCATATGCACAGTACCAGCAGGCGACAAGCCGGCTGATCCCCTGGTTCCCAAAGGCGAGCTAGACCGCGCGACGCTGCGACCGTTTGCCTTTTCGAGCTCCTGAGTTTAAACGGTCCAGCGGGTGTTGGGCGCTGTGCCCCCCGATGTGCCAAGCTTCGCACTGCCGGGCTATCCAAGGAGAACGACGAATGACGAGAATTTCTAAACTATTCCTGCTTGCTGTGCTCAGCGGCACACTTGGCTTGGTGGGTTGCGGCGATGACGCCACCACCCCGGCTGGCGGCTCCGGTGGGACCGCGGGCACGGGTGGCACGGGTGGATCAGAGCCGCCAGCCGCATGCGACGCCGGTCCGCTCACCACGACCGAGGACACCGTGATCGGTGAGGGTGAGCTGGCATGTGTCGCCACCCTTCCGTTCGGCCTCACGATTAAGCTCGCAGCGACCCCCAAGGCTCCAATCGAGAATGGCACGAACGAGTTCGACCTCCAGGTCGAAGTCGCCATCGACGCGGAGACCGTGAACAGTGTCGTCGACCTGGCCCAAGAGGTTACGGTCAACTCATCGATCACCACCATCAATGCGACGGCCGGTGACTCCGATCCGACGCCGTTCGACCTCGAGGACGCCGCGGTGCCTTGCACGTTGGCACTCGTGAGAGATGAGGCAGCGGTGATGGTGACGACCGTCGACGCGAGCTCATGGACCTTGGACGACGGAGGAACTCTCACGCTGACCTTCGAGGCGCTCACCGAGTTGGTCGAAGCAGTTTCAATTCCCGTCGAGCTATCGACCGAAGGCGACGAGCCGTCTTGTACGTTCGTCGGTGACAAGCCCGCGGTGAGCTTCTCGATCGCCAACTAACGACACTCACTGTCATCACTCTGTCGAGCCCCGCCGGTCATGCCGTCGGGGCTCGACGCATTTAAGGCCCTAGCGAATGCGCCGGTGCTCGAGGCTTGGCACCGCCTTGCGGACCTTCTCGACATACTCCGGCTCGATCGCAGCGACGGCCACGCCTTCACCCTCCCCGCACTCGGCGAGGACCGTGCCCCAGGGGTCTGCGATCAGCGCGTGTCCGTATGAGCGCCGCGTCCCGTAGTGGTGACCGGTTTGCGCGGCCGCAAGCACGTAGCATTGCTGCTCGATCGCCCGGGCGCGAAGCAGGACATGCCAATGGTCTTTGCCCGTGGTGAGCGTGAAGGCAGCCGGAATCGCGAGAGCGATGGCCCCTTGGTCGACGAGGCGGCGGTAGAGCTCGGGAAAGCGCAGGTCGTAGCAAACGCTGAGCCCGAGCGTCCCAAACGGTGAGCTCGCAACGACGGCATCCGCGCCAGGCTCCACGGTCTGCGACTCGAGGAGCTTGGTTCCGTCGGGGAGAGCCACGTCGAAGAGATGGATCTTTCGATAGACCTCGCTGATCGAGCCATCGGCGCGCATGTAGATACATGTGTTGCGCACCTTGCCCGGCGATTCGCTCTTCTCCCAGAAGCCGCCATAGACCACGTCGACTCCGACACCCTGCGCCACATCCCTGCAGCGCTCGAGAATCGGTCCGCCATCGTCGAGTGACTCGGCGATCCCGATCTTCCCCTTCTCGGGACCCAAGTATGAAAAGCACTCGGGGACGAGCACCAGCTCGGCGCCTCGAGCGGCCGCCTCGTGAACGAGCCGGTGCACCGTGTCCATGTTGGCCTCCACATCCGCAGTGGAAGTCATCTGCACGACGCCCGCCATCACTCGCTTCGGCTCGCTCAATGTGAGAATCTCCGCATCGACACGTTCATCAACAAGCCCAGGCCCAGCATGGTCGAGAGCAAGCTCGAGCCGCCGTACGAGAAGAGGGGCAAGGTCATCCCGACGACGGGCAACAGCCCCGAGACCATCCCAAGATTGACCACGGTTTGCCAGAAGATCATGGCGCCGACACCCACGGCGACAACCGCGCCGAAACGGTCCTTGGCCTGAGACGCGATCCGCAGGGACCAGAGGACGAGGAAGAGGTACAGGCTGATCAGTAGCACCGCACCGAGGAATCCGTGCTCCTCGGCCCAGACCGGGAAGGGGAAATCGGTGTGCTGGTCCGGCAGGAAGCGGAACCGGGTCTGGGTGCCCTGCGTGAAGCCCTTGCCGGTGAGCCCGCCGCTCCCGATGGCCACCAACGACTGATGAGTGTGCCAGCCCGAGTCCAGCAAATCGGTCTGAGTCCCTCCCAAGCGATTCCAAAAGGCGGTGATTCGCTCCTTCTGGTAGTCCTTCAAGAGGTAGAACCAGGTCACCGGCGCGGCGACCACGAAGGTGGCGAGCAGGGTGACGACCGAGCGCATCTTGAGCTGGGTCAGCATCATGACGCTAGCGAAAATGAACGCCAGGACCATCGCCGTGCCGAGATCCGGCTGAAGGAGAACCAGCCCCATCGGAAGCGCGAGGATCAGCCCGGGGATGATCAAGTCGACGAGCGTGCGGCCGCCGGTTTTGGTGTCGTGATGCAAGTACTTCGCAAGGGCGATGATCAGCCCGATCTTCATCAGCTCGCTCGGCTGCAACGAGAAGCCGCCAAGCGCGATCCAGCGAGTCGAGCCCCGAACACTCCTGCCGAGAACGAACACCAGGACTAGCGCGAGAATGCAGCCGCCGTAGATCAGCCAGCCGTAGCGCTCGAAGTGCCGGTAGTCGATGGCGACGGTCAGCGTGGCCACGCCGAATCCGAGGATCAGCCAGTAGAGCTGCTGCACGTAGGCATCCGAGGTCGTGCCACCCTCCGTCGCGCTGTAGAGGTTGAGGACCCCGAACAAGGCGATGGTCGACACGGCGATGAAGAGCGGCCAGTCGAAGTCATCACGAATGGTTCTGCCGATCGCCATCTCTTACTGCACCTCCGTGGTCTCGAGCTGACTCAGATACTGCTGCATGACGGAAGTGGCAATCGGCGCCGCACTCGCGCCGCCCGATCCACCGTGTTCCACGAGCACGGCAAAGGCCACCTGGGGATCCTCGGCGGGAGCGAAGCCGGCAAACCAGCCATGCGATCGATCTAGATACCAGGCGCTCGAGGATTCCTCGGAGCGCCCCTTGCGACTGACAACCTGCGCGGTGCCGGTCTTGCCAGCCACCGCCACGCCGTCCTTGTTGCGCGCCTTGTACGCGGTGCCGGATTCGTCTTGAACCACGTCGATGAGCGCACGGCGCATCAGGTCCAGATGCTGTGGCGCAACGCCGACCTCTCGTCTGATCCGGGGCTGGAAGGTCTCGGACAGAGAGCCGTCCGGCGCCCTGACGTTCTGGACCACCTGCGGCGCGTACAGACTACCTCCGTTGGCGATGGCCGCATACGCCAAGGCAAGCTGAAGGACGGTCACGCGGGTGTTTCCCTGCCCAATCGCCGTGTTGAGCGTGTAGCCGATGCGGAACCTCCCGTAGTGCTCCTCGTACCATTCACGCGTTGCCAAGAAGCCCTTGGCCTCGCTGTTGACGCCAATGCCGGTACGATCGGCGAAACCAAAAGCCTCCGCATAGCGGTTGATCCGCTCTAGTCCGACCTCTTCGGCAAGCGCCCAGAAGTAGACGTTGCAGGACTGGACGACCGATTCGTACAAGTCGACCCAGTCGTGCCGCTTGTTGCATCGAAACTTCTGCCTACCGATCTTGAGCGAGCCGAGGCATTCGACGCGCTGCGAGGGATCCACCACGGCGTCTTCGAGAGCCGCAAGCGCCGTGAAGACCTTGAAGGTCGAGCCGGGGAAATAGGTCTCGTACATGGTCTTGTCGATCAAGGGCCGAAACGGGTCGCCTGTGAGCTCGGCGTAGCGTTTGGTGCTGAGGCCGCTGCTCATCTCGTTCGGGTCGTACACCGGCTTGGAGTAGAGCGCGCGAACCGCGCCGGTATGTATGTCGACGACGACGGCCGCCCCCGAAGGATAAGGCCGGAACGCGCGGTCGAAGGCCTCCATCAATCGCATGTCGATGGTCAGCTGAATGTCATGACCAGGTACGGGCTTCTTGAGCATCTCGACTTCGAGCGAATCGGGTCGCGTTCCTTCGAGGGCCTTACCTCTGGCATCCACCACCAACCTTCGAAAGCCGCGCGAGCCCTTGAGCAAGGGCTCGTAGCGCTTCTCGAGCCCGCTTCGGCCGATTCGATCGCCGGAACGGTATGCGCTCGGGTCGTCTGCACGCTTCATGTCCTCCGCGTTGACCTCGTTCAGGTAGCCGATCAGGTGGGCGCCCAGCGTAGCGTAGGGGTAGTGGCGAAGCGGAACGGTCACGATGTCGAGCGCCGGAAGCTCCGCCAGATGCGTTTCGAGCGCGGCGAGCTGCTCGCGGTCGATGTCGCCGAAAAGCTCGAGCTGGTGGCTGCGCCGGCCCAGCGGGATTTCGTCGACCCGCGCTCGAAACGCGACCTGTTCTTCTTTACTCAGCCCCATCAGAGACGCGATTCGATCCAGATCTTCGGGTCGGAGCAATCGCGGTGTCGTGTAGACGTCGTAGGACGGCCGGTTCGAGGCCACGACGCGGCCTGTGATGTCTCGAATCACGCCGCGGGTGGCCGGAAGCTCCAGGGTCTTGGTGATGTTCTGCTGTGCGATACCCGACCAGCGATCTCGCTGGAAGAGCTGCACCTGAGCGACACGAACGATGATGCCGCCAAACACCAGGACGACGAAGAGCGCCATCCATCGATATCGCTTTCGGAACTCCCCGACCTCTCTTCTCTGAGAGAGCGTGATCATGCCGGCGCCCGCTCGGACTCGGGGTCGATCAAACGAACCAGGGCGAAGAGAATCGGCGCCAGGACTGCGGTGGCAAGTGCGGAGGCCAGCAGCGCAATGCTCAAGGTCACTCCGCTTCGAGCGATGCCCCCGGGGGTGAAGTCGCGAATGAGCTCGAGCAGGCCACCTAGGAGAACAGTCAGCGAGAAGCTGAGCACCATCTGGAAGACGATGCCCCTAAACGACAGGAGGGTGCCGACAAGCCAGGCGCTGAAGTAGCCCACCACGAAGACGAAGGTGTGAAGACCGAGCGGGTTGCCGGTGAAGAGGTCGTAGAGGTAGCCGACCGCGAAGGCCGTCACGGCACCGCGGAGGATCCGTACGCCGGGAGCCGTGGCCAGGGCGAAGACGAAGGGAAGACCCAGGTAGGGCGAGAAGGGATAGGGGGCGAGCACCCTCGAGAAAACGGACTGCAGCAACAACATCGCAAACACGAGCAGAACGATGATGATGCTTCCTCTCGCGCCCTGCATGCTCCCCACCTTAAAGCGCGTCCGGGTCCTTGGGACCGGAGGTCAGAATCAGCACCTCGTCGAGCCTGGTGAAATCCACCGCTGGAGTCACTTCGCCCTCCTGGTGAAGGCCGAACTCCTGATCGCCGATCTTACTGATGTACCCGATGAGAATGGAGGCGGGGAACTTCTTGCCGAGGCCGGAGGTGAAGACCTCGTCGCCGACCGCAACCTGGTCGTCCGTGCGGTCGAACTGGATGCGGCAACGATAGCGGCCGCGCTCGCCGAGCCCCTCGATCCGGCCTCGGGCCCGGCCTTCACCGACCACGACATCGACGCGGCTCTCCGGATCGATCGTCAACAAGACGTCGGCAAAGCGACCTGACACTCGTCGAATCTGTCCGACCAGCCCTTGGTCGGCCACGACAGGCATCCCCGCATGCAGGCCAGCGTGCTCGCCTTGATCGACCGCGAGCCGGACGACGCGAAACGACGGCGAGATGTCTTTGGCGATCACCCGAGCGGTCATCGTGTCGGTCGCCAGGCGTTCTCGCAACCCCAGCAAGGATTCGAGCTCTCGAACTCGTTGCACATCCGAACGCAGAACACGCATCTCGCGCTGCAGTCGATCGTTCTCCGCCCGGAGGTGATCATTGTCGCTCTTGACGTCCAGCAAGTAGACGTAGTCTTCGACGATGCCCGTCACAGCATCCGCGGCCCACTCGGCAACGTATTGAACCGGACCGCTGATCTGAAGCAAGCCGCGATCGAGCCAGGAAAGCTCCGAAGGGTCTCTGAGGTTGGCGCGCAAAAAGACGGCGGGGATGATCAGCAGGGCAAGCAAGATGGCGGCATCTCGAATCGTCTGGAAATAGTTCATCGCCGCGTTCTTGCTCCTCGCGCTACGCGATCGTCACCTCACGGAGGAGATCCAGATGGTCCAGCGCCTTGCCGGAACCGAGCACGACGGCGGATACCGGATCGTCCGAAACCATCACGGGAAGCCCTGTTTCCTCGCGCAAAAGCACGTCGAGGTTCTTGAGAAGCGCGCCGCCGCCGGTGAGCACGATGCCCTTGTCGACGATGTCGGCCGAGAGCTCGGGCGGCGTACGTTCGAGCGCCATCATGACCGCCTCGATGATCGCGTTGATCGGTTCGGTCAGCGCATCGCGAATCTCGTCCGCATTGACGATGACGGTCTTCGGCACCCCGGCGACCATGTCGCGGCCCTTCACTTCCATCGTCGCGGCTTCGCCGTCGGTATGCGCGTTGCCGATCGTGCACTTGACCCGTTCGGCCGTCTGCTCTCCGATCAGCAGATTGTACTTGCGCTTCAGGTACGCGATGATCGCCTCATCCATCTTGTCACCGCCGACACGAACCGACTGCGAGTAGACGATTCCGGCGAGCGAGATGACGGCGACTTCGGTCGTGCCGCCCCCGATGTCGACGACCATGTTGCCGCTCGGCTCGGTGATCGGAAGGCCTGCCCCGATCGCAGCCGCCATCGGCTCTTCGATCAGAAACACCTCGCGGGCGCCAGCGCCTTCCGCGCTCTCTTTGACGGCACGCTTCTCGACCTCGGTGATTCCAAACGGCACGCAGATGATGATGCGAGGCTTGACCAGCGTCCTGCGATCGTGATGCGCGCGAGCGATGAAGTAACGAAGCATCGCCTCGGTGATGTCGAAGTCGGCGATGACACCGTCGCGCAGCGGGCGAACCGCGCGGATCGAACCGGGGGTTCGGCCGAGCATCTCCTTGGCTTCCTTGCCGACCGCCAGGACACGCTTGCCTCCGCGCGGGTCGTCCTGGACCGCAACCACGGAGGGCTCGCAGGACACGATGCCCCGGCCCTTCACGTAGATCAGGGTAGTCGCCGTGCCTAGATCGATGGCGAGGTCGTTCGAGAAGAGGCCGTAGAACCAGTCGGTGATCATGGCTGTGAGCGGGGTCCCGGAGGAGAGCGAAAAGAAGAACTAGAGAGAGAATTCCCCACCATTTCCAAGGGCTTCAGAGTGCAGGCGGGTTGCATGTAACAGCTTGGTTTGGGCGTTTCAAGCAAGGGGGTGTCGCTTATCCGACAGTTATCCTACACCGTCATACAGGCAATCATCGCCTATGCATTTGGGTCTGGGCCAGGAAACTGAGTAGCCTTTAGGGGTCCTGAACAGACGGGGGGCTATTGAGGTACAAAGCACAGGGATCCGAAGCGGAGCGCCGCGGGGCCGAAGCCGCCGAGCTGGTGGCCCGAGCAAAGGGCGGAGACTCGGCTGCATTCGATGAGCTCGTGCGAACCTACCGGCCGCGAGTCTACGCGCTGGCGCTCCATCTGACCGGTCAGGCGAGCGACGCGGACGACATCACGCAGGACGCCTTTCTCAAGGCCTACCACAAGCTTCCGGAGTTCGAAGGGCGGAGCGAGTTCTTCACCTGGATCTACCGCATCACCTTGCACCGAGCGCTCAACGCGAAACGCGACAAGAGCCGAAGGCGCACGGTACCGCTCGACGACCCTCGCCTCCTTGCCGCTGTCGCCGTAGACTCACAGGGTGACCCCGAACGCGCAGCTCAGCTTCGCGATCGATATCGGGCTCTGCTCGAAGCTTTCGACCAGCTGTCCCCGCTGCTCCAAACGACCGTCGTGCTCACGACACTGCAGGGCCTCAACTACAAAGAAGCTGCCGTCGTTCTCGAGACGACCGAGGGAACGATCGCCTGGCGCATCCACGAAGCTCGGCGGAAGATGCGAAACTACCTCGACGGCCTGGATGAGGGACTGGCTCGCGCGAAGCGGCGCCCAATCTCGGACAGCGCCGTGCACCGGCTCGAAAAAGCGCTGATGCAGCTCATCCCGGTCGTCCCAACGCCAACTGCCGCTCGCTGATCCGCTCCCCCGGGTCAACTGTGGTAAGCCAAGCTCGTGCTCGCCCACAGCGTAATCACGGCAAGATCGGCCGATCCGAGTCAATTCATGTTCTTTGTCCATGGGATTCTGGGCAGCCGGGCCAACTGGCGCGGCATCGCGCGCCGTTTCGTCGAGGCGAGACCGGGCTGGGGCGCGGTCCTCGTCGACCTCCGTGAACATGGGGATTCCCTAGGCCTATCGGCGCCGCACAGCCTGCAGGCGACCGCCGACGACCTGACCCAGCTCGAGCGCTCCCTCGCTCATCCAATCGGAGGAGCGATCGGCCACAGCTTCGGCGGCAAGGTGGTTCTGGAGTGGCTCCGATCGCGGGCGGGCCAAGCCAGCGAGGCCTGGGTCATCGATGCGTCCCCGTCTCCGAGCGGGCCCGATCGCGACACGAGCGCGACGGCCGAGGTGCTGCGAGCGCTCGAAAGCCTTCCCCGGCACTGGGCATCTCGCGAAGGGTTCGTAGTCGCGCTAACCGAGGCTGGGCAGCCGGAAGCCATCGCGCAGTGGCTCGCCATGAACCTGCGCAGAACCGACGATGGTGGACGCGAGTTCGGACCGGAGCTCTCGGTGATCCGCCAGCTCATCGAGGACTACGCGCGAACGGACTGCTGGGACCTGCTCGAAGCGCCACCCGCTGACTGCACGATCGACATGGTCATCGGAGGGCGGTCCACCGCCTTCTCGCTCTCGGATCGGGAGCGGATCGAGCGAATCGCCGCGCGGAATTCGCGGGTTTCGGAGCATCTCATCGAGGCCGCGGGGCACTGGGTCCACGTCGATGCCCCGGACGAGCTGCTGGCGCTCTTGACTTCGCCCCGAAGCCCACAACGCTAAGCTTCGATGGCGATCTTCATGACCGGATCGACGGGCTACATCGGCTCGTACGCCACCGATTGGCTCCTTCGCAACAGCGACCACGAGCTTGCGCTGCTGGTGCGCGCGGCCGACTACGACGCCGGCGTCGAGCGCCTCTGGCAGTCGCTGCAACTGCACATGGAGGCGGACGAATTCCATCGGCATCTGGACCGGATCTGCTTCATCAGCGGCGATCTGTCCGAGCCCAACTTGGGCATCTCGATGGCGGACACCGACTGGCTCATCTCGAACGCCGAGTCGGTTCTTCACAACGCCGCGGCCCTCAACTTTCGCTCCGAGCGAGCCTGCACCAACCACAATCTTCGCGGCACTCTCTCGGTGATCAAGCTCGCGCGTGCCATCCAAGAAGACCACCCGCTGCGGCGCTTCAGTCTGGTGTCGACCGTGGCGGTCGCGGGCAACCGTCCCGGGGCAACCGTGATGGAAGACGAGCCGCTCGATTGGAGCCAGCCGGATTTCAACCCGTACACGCGGACCAAGAAATTCTGCGAGCACATGGTGCGAGAGCTCTTGGCTGACGTGCCTTGCCTGGTTCTGCGCCCGAGTAGCGTCATCGGTGACTCGCGTTTCACCCAGACGACCCAGTTCGACATGGTTCGGGCGGTTTGCGCGCTGACCGACCTGCCCGTCCTCCCGCTGGCTCGTGACATTCGGCTCGACGTCGTGAACGCGGACTGGGTGGGCCCAAGCATCGCCGAGTTACACCTGCGCGAAGACCTCCAACACGACACCTTTCACCTCAGCTCAGGGAGCGAGGCGCGATCGATCGGAGAGATCGCCGACGCCTTCTCCGCCTCGCTCGGAAAGCAAGGCCCTCGTTTCGCCGCTTGGCTCACAAGGCCGTTCGAACGCACGATGGAAGCGCTGGCCAATCTTCCGAAGGCAGGGTCACTTCGACACATCGGGGCGCTGCTAAGCGTGTTCATCCCCTATATCGCGGCGGATATGGTCTACGACAACAGCCGCGCGCTGCGGGCGCTCGGTTCCGCGCCGACACCCTTCACGTCCTACGGCCCCCCGCTTTACAGCTACGCCAAATCCGTGAACTTCGCGTTTCCCTATCGGCCGCTCCCGGAGGATCTCGATCTTTCGAACGTTCCGCCGGACCCGGTCCGCCCGACGGCATGAGCGCAGGGTCCGAATGCTTTCCATGGTTCGTGCGGAGTGGTAAACAGGCCGAAGATGGGGCTGAAGAAGACAGTGGACTGGGCGCGCACCGAGTGGGGAATCTTCCGCAAAGGCGGCGAAATGGGCTGGGGCCAGCGCGGACGCTGGCTGCAGCAATGGGTTCCGTTTGGAGTGCGCACGGTAGGCTGGTCCACTCTATCCCTGACTGCTGGTCCGCTCACGATGGGCGCAGCGTCGACCTGGGCGGCGAAGAAGTGGAGCCAGTCTTCCGCCAAGGGTCTTCGCATCTTCATCCAGGCCTCGGGCCAGCAAAACGTTCCCGACGGGGGCTTCGTCTACGCGAGCAACCACGAGAGCCTGGTCGATATCCTGGTCCTCGGCGCGGCGCTTCCGGGTGATTTCAAGTGGGCGGCCAAGCGCTCGGTGATGAACGTTCCCTTCCTTGGTTGGCACCTCAGGTTGGCCGGACATGTTCCTGTCGACCGCAACAAGGGCAAAGACGCCGCCGCCGCGGTCACCGAGGCATTCGAAAGCGTTCTCCGCAACGACAAACCCCTTTTGGTGTTCCCTGAAGGGACTCGCACCGCCGATGGGAAGCTCAAGTCGTTCAAGAACGGCGCCTTCCAGGCCGCGGTGTTGACCGGAAAGCCCGTTGTCCCGGTCGCGCTGAATGGAACTTTCTCCCTCATGTCCCGCGACGCGGTCGACACCGGCGGGAGCAAGAGCCGCGACGACCGTCTGGTCACCGTGCAGATCGGCAAACCAATCTACCCCAACCTCGATCTCGAAGAACCCGAAGCGGTGAACGACCTCCGCGACCGCTGCCGGGCCGCGATCGTCGAGATGCTCACCGAAGCCAACTCGCCTGCGGTCGTTGCCGAATCGGCGCAGCCGCTTGGACGCTGATCACCGTCGCGTCCCCAACGGGGATGTCTCCGAACTACAGCATTCAGGTGTATTTCTCGATGATCTGGCCCAGGCCCGGAACGGCGCTCTCGACGTTCTTGCGGGCGGATCCTCGAAGCTTGCTGTAGGCGCCTTTGACCGAGCCGTGATCGGAGCTTTTGACCCGGCCGTCGGTTACGGCGAGCAGCGCCTCGGCGACTTCCTGAGTATGCGCGCTGAAGTAGCTTCCAACCGCTTGCCCCCGGGCGACCGCTTGCTCCCGAATTGGCTCGAGTGCAGCACCGAACTCGGGAAGCAGTGATTCCACTACCCTGCGGACGAAGCCGGGTTTCACGCCCTGGACCAACTTGTAGCCCGCTTTGACCGCCACTCCGCTGAGGCCCTTCTGCTTGCTAACCTCGTCGTCGACCAGTCCGCACACATCTTCGATGATCGAGGCCCGCCGGGCTTCGTCACTCAACACGTCGTTCAGATTCATGACCCTTCCTTTTGCGCTTCGATGGGCTCGACGCAAGCGCTGCGCTTTCGATGCTCGATTCGATGGCCTCGACGACTGAATCGACCGTGTCGCGCCGTTCACTCACGACGAAGAAGTACTCCTTGTTGCGCAGGTGACTCACGCTCCCGACCTTCTCGCCACGTGGATTGTGGATTCCTATCTGGGCGCCCACGTATCGTTTGAAGTCGACCGCCACCACCCCCACATGCCCTCTTTCGGACAGGAGCGCAGTCATTTCTTCGCGGTGGACATGCCCTTCGTTGTTGAACGAGACGAGCATGTGCTTGCAACGCACCGCTTCGAATAACGACCGCAATCCCTGCCGAATTCGGCGTTTGGAGTTGAAGTCGCTCTTGTACTCCTTGCACTGCACGCGCTTGTTGGCGATCCCGTAGGTTTCCGGCTTGTCCCAGCGTACGAGGCTTTCCCAGACATGGTAGTTGCCCATGTAGCTATGCTGGTTGTAGGGCGGGTCGATGTAAGCGATGTCGGCCTCGACCCGCGACGCCGCCTCGGCCGCATCCAAGTGAAGTGCTTCACCCGGACCCGGAAGAAGCGCCGGAACCCGGAGCTCGAGCTCCTTGTGGGCGCGGGTAGCCCATTGCTTCAAATAGGCCATTTGCACGCCGGTCGTGGAGTCGACGCGGTCTGCAGCCTCCATCAGGGACACCAGCGCAACGGCTTCGAGCTCGGCTGGCAAGTCGCGACGAGCGATCTCTTCGCGGATCGCGTCGACGCGCGCTCCGTTCTTCGGCTGAAAGTACCGCGCATCCTCGCAAAACGCTTTGGTGAAGTAGCCGGCTTGCGGCGCAATTCGCGAAAGCTCGCTGATCAGTCGACGGGCTTCGCCGAGCCAGCGCTCGGCGTCGGCCTGCACGTAGCAACGGGCGAGCGTCGACGCGTAGGCCAAGTGGTCGTTGGCGATCACGTAGCGCCCTGTTTCCTTGAGCCCGCGCGCCACCCGGGAAGTACCTGAAAACAAGTCGAGCACGCGACCCGATTCGGGGAACGCCGAAACGGCACGCACGATGTGCGGTACCAAGATGCGTTTCGAGCCGATGTACTTGATCATGAAGTCTGGGAGGTCATCGCCTGCACGATGGCGTCCCGGAGCGTAGCAGCTTCGTAGGGCTTCTGAACGAAGCCCAGGGCCCCCAAGTCGCGAAGCTCACGCTCGAGATCGCGATCCCAGTAGCCTGATACGAACACCACCGGCGCCTCCGGATCGACTTCCTTCAATTTCTTGAAGGCCTGGTCCCCAGTCATTCCGGGCATGTTGAGGTCCATCAAGACCAAATCCGGCCGTGGCTGTGTCTCATCATAGATCCGCAATGCTTCGTCGCCGCTGCGAGCGAAGATCACTCGATGGCCGCTCTGCCGAACGACACGGCCGGCACTTCGACGGACCACATCTTCGTCGTCGACCAGCAAGATGAGGAGCTGGGTCCGGGGCAGCTTGATCACTGGCAGGCTCGGCTCCGTCGGCACCACGGTGCGTTCACTGGTGAGCGGAAACACGACCTGAAACTCACTGCCCCGATTCGGAACACTGTGCAGAGTGATGTGACCGTTGTGCGTCTTCGCGATCTCGTACACCGCGGCAAGGCCCAGCCCTGCGCCGACCTGATCGCCCTTAGTCGTGAAGAAGGGATCGAAGGCCCGCTCCCGCGTTGCATCGTCCATTCCGATGCCCGTGTCCTCGACCGTGATGATCGCGTGCGCGACCAATGGGTTGAGGGGCGCTTTCTCGAGGTCGACCGGGTCGGCCTTCTTGGCGCTGAGCTTGAGCCTACCGCCATTGGGCATCGCATCGCGGGCATTGATGAGCAGGTTCATCAGCAGCTGGTGGAGCTGACCGCGATCGCCGCTGACTTTGAGGCCACGATCGATGCGCGCCTCGATGGAAATACCTCTGTGAAAGGTGTGACGCGCGAGCTGGACCACGTGATGGCAGAGCTCGGAAAGGTCGACTTCTGTGTGACTTCGCTCGACTTCGCGTGCGAAGCCAAGCAAGCGGCTGGTCATCTCGGTTGCCGCCGCAGCTGCCGAACGAATGTCGTTGAACGCTTCGCGCACGTCGGGGTCGCTGACCTTGGTTTCTCCCGGAAGCCCGTTCAAAAAATCGATGCTAGATCTCACGGCGCCGAGCAAATTGTTGAAGTCGTGCGCCACTCCGGTCCCGAGCCGGCCGATCGCCTCGAGCTTGCGTCGCTGGGCAACCTGCTCCTCCATTGGATCGTGGTGCGCAAACAAGAGCAAGGAGCTGCCGATCTGAATGCGGTCGCCGTAGGTGAGCACCCGGCGAGTGATCCCGATTCCGTTGACCTGGGTGCCGTTTCGGCTCGCAAGGTCTTCAATCAGATAGGATCCGTTCTCGTGTCGGAAGATGCGGACGTGGACGCGGGACACGAGGGTGTCGTCGAGCTGGACGTCCGCCTTGTCGCCACGACCGAGCGTCAGCTGCTTTCCAATCGCGTACTTGTCGCCAGCCAACTTGCCCGCGAGCACGACGAGCCGCGCCTGCTCCTCCTTGTTGGAGAGGCCTTTCTGCTTGAACACGTGCTGGCGTGTTACCTCTGTGGGATCGTCGCGCGACATCAGACGGCGGGCCCCGTAGGCCCATTAGATCCTAGCGTGCAGGACCGATGGAGGGTGTAGCCCCGTGGGGTGAGCGGCTCCAGCGCACACCGGCGGCGGATTGATCTCCGAGGGGCTTGCCCCATACTCCCCCTTCAGCGATGACTAGCTCGCTCCGACATCTCTCCAAAATCTCAATGATTCGGAGTGCTTACGTTCTAACGAGCCTGCTGATACTGATGCTGCAGGGCTCGAGCGGCGGCCATATGCTGCTGGTCGAGCACACGCGCTGCGCCGAGCACGGAGAGCTGGTTCACGGCGATCCGCACCAGCATGGCGCCGGCCCGCAGCAGCAAGCCGAGTCGCCAGCGCTTCATGGAATGCCCGACCCGAGCACCGAAGAAGGGCACGATCACTGCTCGGTCTCCAGCGATCGACGAGACGCGTTGGTCTTGATCGCCGCGCCAGACGCCGGCATCCAAGCGTCCAAGGCGCATGAGCCGCTCGCGCTACACAGCGCCATCATCCCCCCAATCACTCCCCGATTCCGGATCGCCCCCAAGAACTCCCCCCCTGCCTGACGTTCGTGAGTCTAGCGAACGTTGAACCGCGCGATCGCGCGGAGGCAGGAGTAATGAGTGAAGAGGAATCGAAGGAATAGTACGCGTGCAATTGCGCTCGCAGCGTTGACACTCTGGGCAACCGGACAGGTGCAAGCGCAGGAGGAGCCAAAGGGGGCCAGGGACACGGGCTCGGACGTGGACACCGACGCTGGCACTGACGCTGACCTGCATCCGCCTCATCTTCTCGACTCGCCCCCTCCTGCGTTTCCGCCGGGGCGGGAAGGCACTGGGCTGCACCCGACCGTGATCCTGCTGCTCACGATCACCGCCGAGGCCAAAGTCTCAGACATCGTCGTGGAACACTCCGCGAGCGCGGATTTCGACGCGGCCGCAGTTGAGGCGGTTCAAGACTGGACGTTCGAGCCGGCGACCAAGGGTGGCGTCCCCATATCCAGCAGGATTCGGGTCGCGGTGCATTTCGAGGAACCCGACCTGGGGGTTCATGATCAAACGGGCGCCTACGCTGGCGCTGCCACTGACGCGCTGCCACTGACACTGACACTGACACTGACACTGACACTGACACTGACACTGACACTGACACTGACGCTGACACTGACACTGACGCTGATGCTGATGCTGATGCTGATGCTGATGCTGATGCTGATGCTGATGCTGATGCTGATGCTGATGAGAAGATGCCCCGGTATCGGGCCAATGCTCGCGTGGATGCGGAGCGTCTTCGCAATGCCGGTCGAGGTGCGGGAGACCTCTCCATCGATCGCGATATCCTTGATGCTGCACCCGCGGTGACGGCCAATGATCTCCTACGTCGCGCGCCGGGTCTCTACGTCGCGAACGTCGAAGGCGACGCCGCCGGGGGCTTTTTCTACCTCCGCGGGTTCAACGCTGAGCACGGTCAAGACATCCAACTGCTGCTCGGCGACGTCCCGCTGAATCAACCTTCCAACATTCACGGCCAAGGCTACACGTATCTCAACTTCATCATCCCCGAGGTCGTGCGCGAGCTTCGCGTCACCGAGGGCGTCTATGACCCCGCGCAGGGCGATTTCGCGGTCGCGGGAACCGTAGCGTTCGAGCTGGGAGTCGAACGGCGTGGTATCTACGCCAAGAGCCAGTTGGGATCGTTCGGAACGTATCGCCAAGTGGGCATCTTTGCGCCCAAGGACAAGGATCCGGATACCTTTGGTGCGTTCCAGTTTCGCCGCTCGAACGGATTCGGCGAGAATCGCGACGGACTCGAAGGGTCCGCGATGTTTCAGGTCGGCTTTGGCGACAAGGACTGGCGCTTCCGACTCCACGGCTCGTTCTGGGGCACGCGCTACAACTCGGCCGGCGTCCTTCGTCTCGATGACGTAGAAGCAGGCGCGGTCGGTTTCTACGACGTCTACCCGTACGCAACGGCCCGAGCACAGAACGCTTACAACGCCGGTGCGATTCTCGGCATTCGCGGAGAGCAGCGAGGGGCGAACCGGAAGAACACGAGCTTCGACCTGTGGATTCAATTCCACGATTTTCGCATACAGCAGAACTTCACCGGGTTTCTCGAGCGCTCTCAGGTCAACCCGGACTGGGTCGGCCGCGGCGATCTGATCGAGCAACGGGACCGGCGACTGGTGCTCGGGGGGAACGCGCGTCACCGGACAGCCCGTTTCGAGCCAGGAGAGAACGCGAAAGGCACGGTGGAGATGGGCATCTGGACGCGCGTCGACCTCATCAATCCCCAGCAGCAATACCTCATCGAGGCGCCGGCGAATCAGACCTGGGACGAACGCGTCGACGCGAATATCGTGCAAGGCGACATCGGTATGTGGGTCGACCTCGATTGGGACTTCAGCAAGTTCTTCAACGTCAAGGGTGGCGTTCGCGCAGACCTGCTCTTCTTCGACGTCGACGACCAGCTCGGAAACTTCGTGCCCGATTTTCGCGAAGAGGATTTCATCCCCGGGTATCGGCGCACTGCGGCAGGGATCGTGGCGGGGCCGCGGCTGGCGCTCACGGGGAAGCCTACGGACTGGGTAGACATCATCGGCGCATACGGCGAGGGGTTTCGCTCACCACAAGCGCGAACCCTAGTCGACGGCGAGAACGCACCGTTTTCCAAGGTGCGCTCGCTCGATTTCGGGGTTCGCTTTCGACTCGGCGAAGAGCAGCAGCACGAACTTACGTTGACGGGCTATCGAACCTGGCTGAACAACGACGTCTTCTTCGAAGCCGCGGAGGGGCGTCTCGAGAACATCGGACCAACCAGCAGGACGGGTTTCGTCTTCTACGGGGTCACTCGTCCGCTGCCCTGGCTCGTGGGGGCGCTGTCGGTGACCTACGTCTACGCAATCCTCGACGGCCCGCCGCCTCTCACGGTCGAGAATCCGACGCCGTCTCTCGAGCAAGGTGATCTCCTACCCTACGTTCCGCCGTGGGTCGTGCGGCTGGATATCGGGGTCGACGACGAGCTCACCGACCTCGGAAAGCATGCACTCCGCGGTCGGCTCGGCCTCGGATACACGTTCATCGGCTCGCGGCCCTTACCCTTTTCGCAGGCCGCCGACCCGTTTTCCTTGCTGGATCTTTCGGGGGAGCTCTCATGGTGGTTTTTGGAGCTCGGTATCCAGGTCTTTAACGTTCTCGACAAGCGGTACGCCGGCAACGAGTTCGTCTTCGCATCGGACTGGGATCCCCAGTCTCCGAGCTCCCGAATCCCTGCACGGCACACCAGCGCCGGGCGACCGCGGATGTTCCTCTTCACCATCGGGATTCGGCTATGAATCGGCTTCTCACCATCACCATCCTGTGCGCCTTTGGCGCGAGCTGCGGCGAAACCGGCGGTACGTTCGTCGAGGTTCCTTTCGAAGCTCGGGGCACCGCTCCGGACCCCTTCACCAAGGACGGTTGGGAGGTGACCCTTGGCGAAGCCACACTTGGTTTTGGACCCATCTATTTCTGTGCAACCGACAGCGCACTGTCGAGCCGATGCGAAGTCGCCGTTCTCGAGTTCCTCGATGGGATCACGCTGAACGGCTTGGAGCCGGCGCCACAGAGCATCGGCTCGCTGTCGGGCACGACGGGCACCGTGCGCACGGCCTTCTTCGACTACGGCATCGTTTGGCTCCTGACCCAACCGCTTCCCGAAGCGCTACCGGGAGTGCCGGGGGGGCCCGCCGTCGTTCGCTCGGAGAACCCAAGCTACGTGCCGGAGGGGCACTCGGCCAGGTTTAGCGGGAACGCGACGTGTGTCGCAGATCCCGAGATCTGTTGCCCTGGCGAAGCGACGTGCCCGTGCTTCGTATGCGTTCGAGGCCAACGTGGACGTGCTCGTGGTGAACGCAGGCACACCGGCGGTCAACGGCCTCCGCACGCTGCAGGAGATCACCACGGAGCCTCGCACTCTCATCATCACCTTCGACCCCACCGCATGGTGGCGATCCGTCGACTTCGGTCGCCTCGCCGGGCTCGACGACGGATCTGGGCAAGTGCTTCTCGAGCCGGAAGATCCGGACTACAGCGCGTTGGTCATCGCCATGACGACCAACGCCCCACCCACATTTACATGGCTCGGATCCACCGCTGAGCCACAGCTGGTCAACGAGTCGGGAGAATTGAGATGAAGAACGACGGAGTCATGAAGAAAGCTGGGTTAGATTGTATCGCCCTGGTTGCTTTGGCGATCGCGGGCTGCGGCAGCGACGGGGGGGGCTCCGGGAACGGGAACCTATCCGTCTTACTCGAAGCCGAGGACACGATTGTAGACGGTCTTCAGTCGGGAACGGGGGAGGAAAACATCCTCGATGGGTTCGACGTGGAGTTCAACCGCTACATCGCGAGCATCGGGTTCGTGCAGATGGCGCAGATCGACGGAAACAACCCGCAAAGCAGCAGCGTCGTCGGCATCGCCGATCTCACGAGCCTCCCAACGACGCTACCTCAGCTCACGGCGTTCACAGGAATCGCGACGGGACAGTACACGGAGTTCGGTTTCGAGACGCCCGCACCCGAGGCTGACGTGGTGAACATCAACTCCGTTCCTGCAGAGGAGGTCGACGCGATGGTCGCGAACGGATGGAGCTTCGTGATCGAGGGCACCATCACCCAGGTGTCTGACGGCGCGACGAAGAGCTTCGTGATCGAAGCCGATGTGCCCACCGTCTACAGCGCGTGTGCCGTGGAAGGCCTCGAGCCTGGAGTCAACGTCAGCGCCAACTCGAGCGTCGATCTCACGCTGCACGGCGACCACATCTTCTTCAACGGCTTTCCCGAGGAGGAGGGCAACGTCCAGCGGCTGGCGCAGTGGCTCTGGGACGTCGAGGACACGAACGGGGACGACGTGCTCACCCGCGTCGACTTCGAGGCGGCCACCGATGTCGGGAGCCTCTTCCCATCCCCTCCCCAAGGGGTCTACGAGCTCACCGGAGGTCCGATCACCCCCATCAACGATGCATGGGACTTCATTCGCGCTCAGCTCGGCACTCAAGGTCACATCTTTGGAGAGGGGGAGTGCGAATGGAGCCCGCTCTAGCTCGGTGCGCAGGCGTGCTAGATACCAAAGGCAAGACGCAACCTCGCTGAAACCGAAAGCCACCGACGGGCAGTTTTCCACGACACCACGTCGGGACGATCCGGCCAGGCACATCGCCGCCGTCGCGCCGAGAACGTTCCTCTTCGTGATTGGATTCAGGCTTTGACGGCGACCGAAGAAAGGCACTGAGACCAACTGGCACCGTCGCTGGCGCTGCTCTACCTTCCCTTCCGTGCAACGAAACACCGACTTCCCCATCGCGATCATCGGGGCGGGCTTCGCGGGCATCGGCGCTGCGATTCAGTTGATCAAGGCAGGCATCGATTCCTTCACGATCTTCGAGCGCGCCGACGAAATCGGAGGCACCTGGCGCGACAATACGTACCCGGGTGCTGCTTGTGACGTTCCTTCACACGTCTACTCTCTGTCGTTCGAACAGAATCCCAACTGGACGCAGCGGTACGCCACTTCGGGCGAGATCCAGGCGTACCTGCTCGACGTCGTCGACAAGTGGGATCTTCGCGAACACCTGCGGCTCAACACCGAGATCGTGGCAGCGCGTTTCGATGAGGACCTCGGAGCTTGGCACCTGACGACTGGTCTCGGAGTGCAGTTCACGGCGCGGGTCGTGATCGCGGGCGTCGGTGGGCTCGTCGACCCCGCATATCCGAACATCCCGGGGATGAACGACTTCGAAGGCGACATGATTCACACGGCCCGCTGGAACCACGACGTCGACCTAGCCAACAAGCGGGTGTCGGTGATCGGCACGGGAGCGAGCGCCGTTCAAGTCGTTCCCGCGATCGCGTCAATCGTTGCGTTGCTCACGGTGTTTCAGCGTACGCCTGCCTGGGTCGTCGCCAAGTTCGACGCGTTCTATCCGAGCTGGTTG
Organism: uncultured delta proteobacterium; assembly: GCA_963716775.1. GTDB lineage: Bacteria > Myxococcota_A > Polyangia > Polyangiales > Houyiibacteriaceae > SG8-38. The sequence continues at coordinate 709,784 of CAVQUI010000004.1, read as the reverse complement.
AAAAAGCTCATGGCACGCTTTCCGTTCTTCCTCAGAGCAAGTCGCTTCGTGAAGTACTGGACCAGTGAGGTGCGCGGGCCCATCGTGTTCTACAACTCGAAGCTGCTCTCGGCGATCGGCGTCTTGCTGTCGAAGTGGAACCTTCGCCGTCAGGTCAAGGACCCCGAGCTTCGCAAGAAGCTCACGCCGACCTTCCAGTTCGGATGCAAGCGCGTGCTGGTCTCCGACGACTACTGGGCGACGTTCGAGCGCGACGATGTCGAGCTCGTGACGGACTCCATCGAGCGGCATCGAAGCCCGAGGCAGTTCGCACCAAGGACGGCACGCTACACGAAGCGGATGCGATCGTGCTCGCCACCGGATTCAAGCTCGGCCTCGCGACGGCGCCCTTTCCGATCATGGGTCGCGGCGGCCGCACCCTCGACGAAGCATGGCGTGGCGGCGCAGTTGCGTACAAAGGCATGACAGTCGCTGGCTTCCCGAACTGGTTCATCATGATGGGCCCCAACACAGGCCCCGGTCACACCTCGGTCTTGGTCTACACCGAAGCGCAGATCTCTCACGCCCTACAAGCGATCAAGAAGCTCATGGCGGAGAACCTGAAGTACATCGATGTCCGCCAAGAAGCGCAGGACGAGTACAACGCGGGCATCCAAAAGCGGATGAAGCACATGGTCTGGGGAGGCTGCAAGAGCTGGTATCTCAACGAAGACGGCAGCAATCACTCACTCTACCCGGGCTTCGCCGCCGAATACGTCGTGCGGGCGCGGAGACTACGGGTCGAAGACTACGATACGGTTTCGTTCTAGGGGCTCCTAGGACAGGCCGATGCCGGTTTGGAGAAGCTGCGTGGCAGCGAGGGCCAGCTTTCGGGCGTCTTCCGAGCTCAGGTTTCGGACGCGGGGGTGCCGGTCGACAATCATGCGGGCGAGGCCATGGGTGAGCGCTTCGCTGGTCAGGGCGATCAGCTCGGGGTCGGCCTCGGGGATGAGCCCAGCGTTCTGCCCCTCATAGATGAGCGCGATCAACTTCAGCCTTCGCTCATCGTTGACTTCGCCCAACAAGGCGCTGGCAGACCGAGGCGTTGCGCTGGATCAACTCGAAAAGATTCGGATGGTCAGCTGCGAAGCGCACATACGCGACCGTCATGGCCCGGAACTGAGTCAGCGCATCGTCCCTGTCGCTGCTCGCCCCATCGAGCTTCCTGTCGAGCTCCGCTGCCGCTCTCTGCGCAACCGCCTGCAGCAGAACCTGCTTATCCGCGAAGTGCCGGAAGGGTGCAGCCGAGGACACACCCGCTTCCCGCGCTAGCGCGCGCATGCTGATCGCCTCGGTCCCGTGACTGTCGACTAGCCCAAAGGCAGTCTCGAGCAGCGCCTCTCGCAGGTTGCCGTGGTGATATGGCTTCGCGTCTCCGCCCATGGCCCGACACTAGCAGAAGATGTTATCAGCGCTTACTTCCCGTCAGCTCGGATGTAAGCAACGCTAACTTAGGTTGTGCGGTAGAGTCCGGACGAGATGAATCCGAAAGTTAGCACTGCTTACACGGCCAGAGCCCCGAAGTTAGCACCGCTCACATGAGCCTACTCAGTCACTCGCAGACGTTTCTCGAGAGCTCGCACTTGTAGCCATATGGGCAGTCACGGCTCTCGATGCAGGGCAGCTGCTCACAGACGCCCTTGTCGCGGTTGCAGTAGAACGGAGGCGCGCAGGAGTGCAGGTGACAAGCGATCTCGGCCCGTGAGGGACCCGACGAGCGCGGTGTTTGCTCAGTCCCTGGGCCCACCGCCGTGGTTCCCTCGGTATTCGCCGTCTTCGCGCAGGCCGAGGTTGCGACGCAGCCGAAAGCCAACGCCAGAATCAAACCGCGTCTCCGGATGCCGCCCATTTCCGAAAGATGATAGGTTTCGTGCATGGCGGCAAAGCATATCCTGGCCTGCATCGACTTCTCTGAGCATTCGACGAGAGCCCTCGCCGAAGTCGGGGAATACGCGAGGGCCAACAGCAGCAAGGTGACGCTGATCCACATCTCGGACCCCCAGAGCTTCATACCGCCGCAAGCCGTCCTCGAGCCGGCATCCAAGACCGACGACGCAGCCCACGTGGCCGAGCTCGCGAAGCTTCGAGACGAGCACTTGTCGGGTCTTGCGGTCGAGCTCGCCGTAATCCCCGACCACGCCCCCGCCAAAGCCATCTGCGAATACGCCGAGAGCCACGGGGTCGACCTCATCGTCGTAGGCTCTCACGGACGCGGCGGCATGGAGCGCTGGCTGATCGGAAGCGTCGCCGAGCGCGTGGTCCGGCATGCGGCGGCGAACGTGTACGTCGTTCGGCACTGACTTCAAACTAGCCCCCTGCCCTGATAGGCTCTGCCCATGGGGAAGCGCAGGGCATGGTCGATCCTAGGCAATTCACAGCGTCTCGACGGCGGCGCCATGTTCGGCAATGCACCTCGCGCGCTTTGGCACAAGTGGGTCCAGCCCGACGAACGCAATCGCATTCCGCTCGCCTGTAGGGCGCTGCTGATCGAAGACGGCGACCGTCGAATCCTCTTCGAAACCGGCGTCGGCGCCTTCTTCCCCCCACAGCTGCGTGACCGTTTCGGCATCCAAGAGGAACGCCACGTCCTGCTCGACAACCTGCGCAAGGCGGGATTTTCACACGAAGACATCGACTGCGTGGTGCTCTCGCATCTGCACTTCGATCACGCGGGGGGCTTGCTCAACGCCTACGAGCCTGAAGAGCCGATGCGCCTCTTGTTTCCCAACGCCACGTTCGTGCTGAGTTGGGAGGCCTGGCAACGCGCCAAGCATCCGCACGCTCGGGATCGCGCATCGTTCATCCCAGAGCTCCCTGCGCTGCTCGAAGAGAGTGGTCGGCTCGAAGTCGTAAAAGGGCACCGCTCAGACACGCTCGGCGCGGACTACAAGCTCTGGCTCTCCGAAGGACACACGCCGGGGCTCATGCTGACGGAAATCCCTGGCGAGGAGGGTCCCGTCGTGTTCGCGGCAGACCTCATCCCAGGGCGGGCATGGGTGCACCTGCCGATCACCATGGGCTACGACCGCTACCCGGAGCAGCTCATCGACGAGAAGACGGACTTGCTGACACGCCTGGTCGAGCAAGGAGGCCGGCTGTTCTTCACCCACGACCACGAAGTGGCCCTCGGGCGCATCGCCCGCAATGACAAGGGACGATTCGTCACCGAAGAGACCTCCAAAGAGCTCGTCGGCGCCCTGCTGTGAGCCGCGTGGTAGAGTAGCCTTCTTTGGAGGGACGATGCCTGACGGTAGCGGCAAGACGCCCACGCGAATCGAAACCAGCGACGAGTACATCGACAGCCTTCGCGGCCGCAATCTGAAGGTTTATCTATTCGGCGAGCTCATAGGCGAGCCCGTGGATCATCCAATGATCCGCCCCTCGATCAACGCCGTCGCCGCGACCTACGACCTGGCCCTTGCTGAGCCGGAAGTAGCCACGGTCGAGTCTTCGCTGACGGGCAAACCCGTCAACCGATTCCTGCACGTTGCGCAGAGCGCCGAGGACTTGGTCGCGCAGAACATGATGCAGCGCAAGCTCGGTCAGCGCACCGGCACTTGCTTTCAGCGCTGCGTGGGCATGGACGCCTTCAATTCGCTGTATTCGGTGACGTACGAAATCGACGAGAAGCACGGCACGCCTTATCACGGGCGCCTGAAGTCATTCCTCGAGACGATGCAGGAGCGCAACTACGTCGTCGGCGGCGCGATGACCGACGTCAAAGGCGACCGCAGCAAGGCCCCGCACGAACAGGACGATCCAGACCTCTTCGTACACGTCACGAAGCGAAACGACGAGGGCATCTGGCTCAAAGGCGCCAAGGCCCATCAAACCGGGTGCATCAACTCGCACTGGATCATCGCCATGCCGACGATGCGTCTCGGCCCCGCCGACGCGGACTACGCAGTCGTCGCGGCCTTCCCTGTCGATGCGCCCGGAATCACCTACATCTACGGACGGCAGTCCTGCGACACCCGAAGCATGGAAGGCGGCTCCATCGACGTCGGGAATGCGAAGTTCTCGGGGCAAGAAGCCATGGTCATCCTCGACGAAGTCTTCGTCCCCTGGAGTCAGGTCTTCATGGACGGCGAACACGAGTTTGCCTCCATGCTCGTCGAACGATTCACCTGCTACCACCGGCGCAGCTACGTCTGCAAAACCGGAGTCGGTGACGTCCTGATCGGTGCGGCTGCGCAAATCGCTGAGTACAACGGCGCCGACAAGGCTTCGCACATCAAAGACAAGCTCGTCCAGATGACGCACCTGAACGAGACGATGTACGCCGCAGGCATCGCGTCTTCACATCAGGCACAGCCAACCAGGTCGGGCGCCTACTTGAACGACGACATGCTCGCCAACGTCTGCAAGCACCACGTTACCAAGATGCCTTTCGAAATGGGCCGCCTCGCACAGGACCTGGCGGGCGGTCTAGTCAGCACCGCGCCATCAGAAAAGGAGCTCAGGCACCCCGAGCTCGGCGCCCTGCTCGACAAGTACCTCAAGGGCCGAGCCGACGTCCCCACCGAAGCCCGCATCCGCATCCTGCGCCTGATCGAAAACATGACCATGGGCCGCAACGCCGTGGGCTACCTGACCGAGTCCCTACATGGCGCGGGCTCCCCGCAGGCGCAGCGCATCCAGATCGGCCGCCAAATGGAGCTCGGCTTCAAGAAGGCTTTGGCGCGGCGGCTGGCCGGCGTCGATTCGACGGACGAGGAGTAGCGGTCTCAGCTCCGGCCGAGCACGAACCGGTAACGGACGTCGTTGCGACGCAAGCGGTCGAGCGCGGTATTGACCTCGCTCATTGGAAGCGTTTCGACCTGGGCGCCGATGCCATGGCGCGCGGCGAAATCGAGCATCTCGCGCATCGCGACGCGTCCGCCGATCGGGTTTCCCGTCACCGAGCGACGTCGCGACAAAAGAAGACCGGTTGGAATGGTCAGCGGCTCGGTGATCGCGCCAACGAATGACAAGACGCCATCCGGCCGCAGCGCGTTCACGTAACGCTTCCAATCGAGAGGGGCGTTCACCGTCGAGACGATCAGGTCCAAGGACTCCCCTTGTCCTTTGAGCGCGCGATCATCGACGCTCGAGACGAAATGGTGTGCGCCGAGCGCCCTGGCCTCTTCTTCTTTGGCAGTCGTGGAGGAGAACGCGGTCACCTCACATCCAAACGCGCGCGCGAAGCGAATCGCCAGGTGACCGAGGCCGCCAATGCCGATGATGCCGACGCGGCTCTGCGGGCGCGCGTGCTGCACAATGGGCGAGTACACGGTGATGCCGCCACAGAACAAGGGCGCGGCTGCTTCGGAGTCCAGCGCATCGGGAATCGCAAACGCGAAGCGGCCGTCGACTCGGATTCGGTCCGCGAAGCCACCCGGACGGCCTACGCAAGTCTGAACACTGCTCGCGCAGAGGTTCTCGTCGCCGCGCTCGCACCACTCGCATTCCAAGCAGCTCCCGCATTGCCAGCCAATGCCGACGCGGGCGCCGAGCTCGAGGTGGCTGACCAGCGCGCCCTTTTTCGCGACGGTTCCAACGATTTCGTGGCCCGGAATCAGTGGGTATTTGCTGGTCATCCAGTCGTTGTCGATCAGGTGCAGGTCGCTGTGACAGATCCCGCAGTGGCTGATCGCGATCTCTACATCGTGCGGGCCGAGGGCGGCGGGCTCGTAGTCGAACGGGGCAAGAGAGGCCCCTGCTTCCTGGGCCGCATAGGCCTCAACGCGGGCGAGAGTTGCGTGGTTCATGATGATCGACCTCTAAGCGCTAGCGGGCAGCCGTCAAATTGAATAAGTTACGCCCGATGCGAGGGTGGGTGAGCGTCTGCTGGCTGAGCGCGTGCGTCTGCGCGACGAGCCCGGGTTGCGACCGTGGCGCGTCGACCGAGACGCCCGTGCAGCAAGTCGACGCTACGGAGGCGCACAGCGGGGCGGCCGAGCAGCCGACCGCACGAGATCGGGCACGGCAGGCTTCGGAGCGGGAAGGCCTGCTCATCGGCGAGTTCCGACTGGCCAAGAGTCCGGTGATCGACGGGGACACGATTCGCGTTCAGGGCGTCGATGGCTCCGTCCGGCTGCTATCCCTCGACACGGAGGAAAGGTTTCACAGCAAGGCCGACCGCGCGGCCGCCTCGAAAGACTTCGCGAGCTACATGAAAAGCAAGCGCGGCAAGGCCGCACGGCCGCAGAAGGCAGGGACGCCCATGGGGGAGGAGGCCGCGAAGTTCGCTGAGGCCTTCTTCGACGGCGCCGATGTCGTGCGGCTAGAGCGCGACGACGCCAAAGAAATTCGAGGAAACTTCGGGCGCCTCCTCGCCTACGCGTTCGTGAAGAAGAACGGCCGCTGGACGAGCTACAACGTCGAATGCGTGCGCGCCGGAATGAGCCCCTACTTCACCAAGTACGGATACTCACGCCGCTTTCACAATCAGCTTGCTCACGCGGAAGCCGAAGCGCGGGACGCCAAGCGTGGAATCTGGGATCCACGCGCCCAAGGTTACGGGGACTACGAGGAACGCAGGGCCTGGTGGGACGCGCGGGCAGACTTCATTCGGGCATTCGAGCACGAAGCGAATCGCCGAGACGACTTCATCCTGCTGACCCAATGGGATGCGCTCGACCGACTCGAAAAGAACCTGGGTAAGGAGGTCACGGTCTTATCCAACGTGGACAAGATCGACCAGTTCAAGGGACTGGTCCGCGTCTCTTTGGACATGCAGCCACGCAAGCCATTTCCGGTGATCTTCTTCGATAGGGCCGTATTTCACGAGACCGAGATCGAGCGCCTCGCGCGAGAGCCGGTGAGCATTCGAGGCACCGTGGAGCGCTACGAGAAGGGCAAGTACCGCACGCTTCAAATCGTGGTCACGGAGCCTGCTCAGGTCACCCTTCCCAACTTGCCCTGACCCAACCACGAAACCGCCCAAGCCACCGTCCGATAACGCCCGAAACCAAAACGGTGGGAGGTCGAGATGGCGGGTGTTTGGAATTGGACGCGCGGATTTGCGTGCTTGCTCTTACTGCTGGGAAGTTGCGGGCGGGAGGAGCTCGGCGCGGCGAACGCCTGTGATGATCTGGCGCCGGGCGACGTCGTCATCACAGAGGTGCACGCCAATCCGGATGGTAGTGACGGCGATGCGGAGTATGTCGAGCTGTTCAACGCCAGCGGCGAGCTGCTTTCGCTCGATGGGCTGAGCTTGGTCACGGGTCGGTCGGATGGCACCGGCGAAAACTCGCATCGTTTCTTTGAGGCATCGATGGCGCCTGGCGACTATCTGGTCGTCGGGAACGCGCCGTTCGAGGCGATGCCGCCGCACCTCGACTACAGCTACGGAAGCACGCTCGGTAGCCTACGCAACTCCGATGCGCTCGTCTCGGTTCGCTGCGGCGAGCTGCTCATCGATCAAGTGAGCTACGAGCGCACCGCAGACGGCCGGGCACTCGAGCTCGACGGAAGGTTCGCACCCGACCACGAGCTAAACGACGACGCGGCTCGCTGGTGCACGACTCCTGAGGGGGTATCCGAAGTTTCCCCTGGCAATTTCCGGTACTCCGGGGGCTCCGAACAGCCCATGCGCGTTCGACGAGCCACAGGAGGGATGTCTGGAATCTGGAGCGCGGCGGGCGATCCGCCTTCCCGATCCGGGGGAGGTTCAGCTCAGCGAATGGATGGCCAATCCCGAGGGCGCGGACGCTGACCTCGAATGGGTCGAGGCTCTAATCGTCACGGACGTCGATCTGAACGGCTTCCAACTCGGAGCGTCGCCGGACGCTCTAGTGACGGTGTTCGATGGTGATGAGTGTTTTCCGGTCGGCGCGGGGGAACGGGTCGTCTTCGGGGCGAGTCCGGCGGCGGCTCCCCGCGTCGACGCGGAGCTAGGTTTCAGTCTGGGGAATTCCGGTGCGAGGAGCATCGTGGCGGGCGTTGGCGGTATCGTCCTCGACCGAGTCGACTACGATGGCACGGTCGAAGGTGTTGCCTGGCAGCTCGATCCCAATGGCGAGACCTGTCCCGCCTTGCCACTGGACGAGTACATCAGCGGCAACTTCGGCACCCCCGGCGAGGCCAACCCGAGCTGTCCATGGGTACTGGGCCCAGGGATGTGCCTTGAAGACGGCAAGCCGCGCGACATCGTCAGCCCGGGTCTGGGCGAAGCTCGGATCAGCGAGTGGATGGCGAATCCTCTCGAGGTTGGAAACCGTGACGGGGAGTGGGTCGAGGTCCGCTTCGAGCGCGCGGTCGATCTGAACGGGCTCGTGCTTTCCGATCTCAGCTCCGACGGCATCGCGGTCGAACAGGAGGACTGCCTTCAAGTGGCCGCGGGAGCCCACGTGATCTTCGCGCGGAACCCGAATCCTGCTGAGAACGGTGGGCTGCGCGGCGTCGACGCGAAGCTCTCGCTTTCGTTGAACAACAGCGACGAAACGATACGCCTGGGCGTTGGCGATCAGGTTCTCGACGCAGTGAACTACGAGCGCTCCAAGGCCGGCGTAGCGACTCAAGTCGACGAGCTCGGCAAGGTCTGCGACGCCACGGAGGCCTACGGGGACGGTGATCTTGGTACGCCCGGCGCGGCGAATCCCAGGTGTTCCTGAGGTGCGCTCTTCTATCCAGCTGTCTGTTCGTGCTGGCTCCACGCAGCGCATTGGCGGCTCCATACGAGGTCTTCATCGACATCGAAACCGAGGAGGATCTGTACGAGCTCCGGATCACCGAGCAGATCTCGGAGTCCTCCTTCAACGCCCTGCTCCTCCTTCACCAGACCCGCGTGGACCTCAATCGCGCCGGACGGCAAACGCTGTACCTGCTTCCGAACCTCGACTACGCGCAAGTCGACGAAATCCTGACGTACCGCAACACGGTCACTGCGATCGACAGCCTCGATGAGTTGATCGCAGAAGGCGTCCTCAGTACCGACCTCGGGCGCTCTCTTCGGGCGTTCATCGTAATCGGCGTTTCGGACGGAGCAAAGGCCGAGACCAAGGCCTTGCTGCGCATCCAGGGGCGATGGACCGGGCGACACGATCGACTACCGCCCGCTTCCGCCATGCAAGCGCGCATCAAGACCCTGGGCCATTTGGACATCGGCATGGCTGCGGTCCTCAGCAGGAACGGTCTGCGCGAGGTACGTTGGGATCCCAGCCGCAACGCGCTCAGCGCGAAGCCCGAAGGGGTGCGGTTTGAAATCCCCAAGGCCTATGTCGAATGGGAGAACGATGCCTGGGAGCTCGTGGCAGGAACCTATCGCATCGGTTTTGGGCAACGCCTGACGTTCGATGTCACCGACCAGGTGACGCCGAACGGCTCGTTCGGCGACTACGAGCTTCGACGAGGCAGCGAGCTCGCGCTCCGCTGCAGGCGCGGGCCCGGAGAGCTTCCGCAGTCGCCCTGTACGCCCGGCCCCCAAGCTCGAGTCACACCCGACTACCGCTGGACGAATCGGCTCGCCGGTGTCGCGATTGGCTTGAAAGAGCTTCCTGTGGGGCAGGGATGGCTTCAAGCCCACGCATGGGGCTCCTATCAGGTGCATCGCATCCCGCAGATCGAGCTCGTCGACGCAGCGGCCTGTGACGATCCGCGACGGGACGAAGATCCGGCATGCGGGGCGCCACCGGTTTACGTCCGGACTGGCGACCGAACCGCGCGTTCGAGCACAGCCAGGTTTGCGACCTTGCCCGCGATGTATGCCGAGGGGCTGGCAGGCGCGAACGCGAGCTACTTCTGGAGCGAACGGGCCCATCTTGGCGTCACCGGATACGCCTCGATCCCAAGATGGCTCGTCGAAGGCGCCGAGCTCGGTTTCCAGGAGTTCTCGCGCAAACCGTTCGGCGGGCCCTTCGGAGCGCTCGGGCTGGACGCCGCGTTCGGCTTCGGCCAGCAGGACTTCTTCGCGGAGCTTGCGCGCAGCTTCGACGCGCAGCCAGCCGGTGGAGGCGGGTACGCCGCGATCGCTCGAAGCGTAACGACCCTGCCGAAGAGCGAGATCGACGTTTCGCTGCGCTACTACGGCCCGCAGTACGCCAACCCGTACGCGCGCCCCGTCTCGGCGCCGGACGAGCTAGACGGATTGCGAGCGCGAGACGAAGCCGGGGTTCGACTCGGCGCAACGGCGCAGCTCCGGCCTCGCGTCGGGCTCCGTGCGCTCCTCGATGCCTGGCGGCAGCTATCGTCTGGTTCGCTCCACACGCTTCTCTTCGCGCGCACCGACTGGCGAATCGCTCCCTCGTGGGCCTGGGCAGCCTGGGGCCGAGTACCGAAACGGTGCCGGGCAGCGATTCCTCGTGGCGACACAGCTCGTCTACGACCCGGTCCGACAAATCCGCTTGTCGGGGCAGCTTCGGTATCGCTGGGGCGGAAAGCTAGGCGGCCGTCGGCTTCGGCAGGACCTCGCTGCGATCCTCAATGTCACGACCCGGCCCATCGACTGGCTGCGCTTCCGATTTCGGCTGCGTTACGATTTCGACGACGTCTGGGACAACCATCGCCTACCGCAGTCGCTGTGGTCCTATCTCGACGTTTCCCTCGACTTACGCGATCAAGACGTCTTGCGGATTCGCTACGACATTCGTGCGTTTCTCGACCAGCGAGAGGCGACGCGCGTGCGCGTACCCAACCCGGAGCACTGGCTCTGGGTCGAATACGTCTTCCGTTTCTAGCTCAGTCTTGGCGGCTCAGGCGAAGGATGGCATCGGTCCGGGCTACTTGGATCTGAACACGCCGGGACTGCGCATCCCGGAGCGCCACCCGCGCATCGGCGACGGCCTCGACGCCGCCAGCGCCGAGCTCGTAGCTGGTCTGCGCCTGCTCCACACGGGTCTGCGAAACCGAGACCAGGCCATTGGCGAGAGAGAGCTGGTCCTCGGCCTGCTCCCGATCGAGAACTGCCTGTTGCCGCGCGTTGTCGCGAGCTCCTTGGGCTTCGCGGGCACGCGCGTCGAGCTCGCTGGCCTGTGCCTCCGAAGCGCGCGCCAGGGCGACCGCCCTGCCCCCGTCCCAGAGTGGAACCGCCAGATTGAGCCCCAGGCGATACATCGGGAACACCTGCTCGTTGACGCCAGCCAAGCCGGTCTGGCCGACGATCGCGAGCACCGGTACCCGCCCCTTGCGGTGCATTCGAGCTTCTTGATGGGCGGCATCGCGCTGCCGTTCGAGCGCATCGACCTCCCAATCTCCATCCGCATCGGCCACCCTCGACTCCATTCTCAGAATCGAGGTGTCTGGCTCTGCGTCCGGGGAGAGCTCGCTACCCACCGCGGATTCCAAGAGTCGCCTGGCGGCGACGGCTCTCGCTCGCGCTTCGGCCGCAACCAGCTCGGCCTGGAGCTCTTCGTAACGCGCGCTGTCCAGCTCGGACCGCGCACGATCGCCGTCGGCGACGCGCTGCTCGATGCGTACCCGCTGGGCCCTTGCCCCCTGCGCTGAGTCCAGCGCCAGCTCGTGGGTCAGCTCGGTTGCCATCCAGTCGAGATAGGCGGCGCGCACCATGCGGAGCACCGTTTGCCGAGACGCCCCGGAGCTCGCCTCTGCCGCGGCCCGATATGCTTCGGCGGCCTTGATCGCAGCCCTGGTCTGCCCATCGTACAGCGGCGCGCGCACGTCGATGGTCGCCTCGTAACGGAAGTTCGGCCGAAACGCTGTGCTCTCCGAGACGGTCGGCGATGCCCGAACGTTGACCTCGCGTCCGTCGACGGTTCGGATGCGTTCGATGTCGGAACCCGGAGCCACCACCCCCGAGAGGTTCATCCAAAACGTCGGCATCTTTCCGGCGCGCGCCGCGTCGAGCTCCGCACCTGCCTGCGCGGTGCTCGCTCGAGCTGCCTCCCAGTTGGCTTGGTTCTCGAGCGAGAGCGTTTCCAGCTCCTGCAAGGTGACAAGTTCAGCCGACGCGCCCCTTGGAGCAAGCATCGCGGCGAGCACGACCAGCACGGTCGCTCCTCGGCCCTTCCAATTGCAGACCACGTTCATGTTCCACCTCATTCATGGCGCAGCGCTTCGATCGGCTCGAGCTGCGCTGCGCGCCGGGCCGGGAGATACCCAAAGGCCACGCCGACACTGGTTCCGAAAAGAGCTGCTCCCGCCATCGTCAACAGCGAAAGATTGCCCGACCAGGCCATCGCTCGAGCGACCATGGTCGACGCGATCCAACCGAGCCCCACGCCGGCCAGCGAGCCCGTAAATGACAAGACCACGGCTTCAGCCAGGAACTGCATCAGGATCTGTCTCGGCGAAGCGCCGATCGCCGAGCGGATGCCGATTTCCTGGGTACGTTCGGCGACCGAAACCAACTGGATGTTCATCACGCCAATTCCACCGACGAGCAGTGACACGGCCGCGATGCCCACGAGCAGCCCGGTCAAGATCGTGGATACGAAGCGGGCAAGCTGGGCGGCCTGAGCCGGGCTCGCCATCCGGAAGTCGTCCTGCTCGATCTCGGCCAGCCGGTGCGAGCGGCGCATGATCGGCACGGCCTCCAGCATCGCCGTCTCGAGGAGGCCCAGGTCCCGAACCTGAACCATGAGCTCGTGGTAGCCGATGGGCATGCCGAGAAATGCTTCGTACGTCGTCGCCGGAATCAGGACGATCTCGTCCATATCCTCGCCGGTCGTCTGCTCGCCTTTCGAGACCAGCACTCCGATGATTCGGCATGGAAGGTTCGCGCCGATGGTGATCGTTCGACCCACCGGGTCGCGGTGCCCGAACAGCTCGCGGGCGCGGTCGTCCCGATGACGGCGACCTTGGCGCGTTGCCGAACGTCGGTCTCGTCGAACATGCCCCCCATCAACATGGGCCATTCGCGAATGTGAACGAAGTCCGGCATGGTGCCGGTCACTTTCGTCGGGAAGCTCGCGATGAGCGGACTTGACGTTCTCCACCTCGGTGATGCGAGGGACGACTCGCTCGATGGTCATCCCGTCGCGCAGCAGCGCTTCGACGTCCGCATCGGTCAGCGGCCTCGCGGTTCCTCCGAAATCTCCGCCGGCCCATGTTCGTCCAGATGTACACGACACGTGTCCCCAGAATTTCGAATTGCTCCATCACCGAGCTGCGCGCTCCGGTGCCGAAGCTCACCATGGCCAGAAACGCGCCCACTCCGATCGCTAGCCCCAGCATCGTGAGCACGGTCCGGCCCGGATTGCGAATGGCGGTTCGGACTGCACGCCCGACGACCTCGCTACGCGTGCGCCGCATGCCTGCCCCCCGTGGGAGACGATCTTTCCGTCGCGTAGATACATCTGACGGTGACAGTACTCGGCGATTTCGGGGTCGTGCGTAACGATGATCAAGGTCAGCGCGCGCGTCTCGTGAATCTCCAGAAGAAGCTCCATTACTTCGTTGCCGGTTTTCGTGTCGAGAGCGCCGGTCGGCTCATCGGCGAGAAGGAGGCGAGGCTGGCCCGACACCGCACGCGCGATGGCCACGCGTTGCTTCTCTCCACCCGAAAGCTGCGAGGGCCTGTGATTCAATCGGTGGCCCAAGCCAACCCGCTCGATGAGCTCGACGGCACGCGCCTCGCGCTCGGCCCGATCCACCCCAGCGTAATAAAGAGGCAAGGTCACGTTCTCGAGAACCGTGTGATCCAAAATCAGATGAAACGACTGAAAGATGAAGCCGATGTAGTGAAGCCGCACCCAGGCCCGTTCCCGGGAGCTCAAGGTGGACACGTCCTTGCCGCCCAGCGAATAGGAGCCCTCACTAGGCCCATCGAGGCAGCCCAGGATGTTCATGAGGGTCGACTTCCCAGAGCCCGATGGTCCCATGAGCGCGACGATGTCTCCCGAATCGACCGTCAGGCTCACCCCGTCGAGCACGGGCGCCGTCATGTTGGGGAACACCTTGCGAATTCCCTCGGCCTCGACGATTGACAGGCCGCTCATCGATGTCCTCGAAGCGACAGGGAGGGAGCGGCGGTGCCGCTCTCACCGTCCAAGCTCAACCCGATCGCGATCTGGTCGCCGATCTGCAGGCCACCGGTATCCGCAGGCCGGACTTCAGTGAGCGCGCCATCGGATAGCCCGGCCTCGACCGGAATCTCCTCCAGCTCCGTGCCACGGATCCGCCAGACCCGGCTGCGTGCAGGCGCCGGCGGGGCGCCCTCGGGCGTGAATCGAAGCGTCGCCTCGCGCACCGCGAGCACTTGATCCACTTGGGCGACCTTGATTCGGAGCTGCGCGGTCATTCCCGGTAAGAGGGCGTGGTCGGCATTGTTGGCCGCGAGCTTCACCATATAGAAAATCGCGCCATGCTTGGTCTGCGGGTCGGGGCTGATGTGCTTCACGCTGGCCTCGAAGACACGTCCCGGATAGGTCGGCACCTCGAACTCGGCGCTCAATCCGAGTCGCATCTCGCCGATGTCCGCTTCGCCGATGGCGCTTCGATGTTCATCTCGTCGAGCGGAGCGCCGATGCGGAACAGACGAGTCCGAGGCCCCACGACCATCCCTGTGTGCGGCGGCACTTCGAGGACGAGACCGGCACGCGGAGCGACGATTCCTCGGTCTGGTCTCGTTCGCGCCCCCGCAGAGAAGCGCGCTCTAGGGCGGCCGAACGCTCGGCCCTTGCGCCTTGAAGGGATGCGCGCGCTTGCGCCGTTTCGGAGCGCGCTGCTTCAATGGCGCTCGCGCTAGCCAAGCCCTTATCGGCGAGACGCTTCGTGCGTTCGAGTGTTCGGCTTGCGCGCTGCACCGAGGCCTCGGCCTCCGAAACGCTGGCGCGCGCAACCTGCGACTCCGCCCGGGCGACCAGATAGGCAACCTCGGCGGAAACCTTGTCGAGGCGCGCCAGGAGCTGCCCCTGCTCCACCTGCTCCCCCGGTTGAACGGCCACCTCGACGAGCTGCCCTTCGATGGGGGCGGGAACCTCGACCTGGTCGGTGAGAGTTACACTCGCGGTCACCCGGATCTCTTTCACGATCGAGGCCTTGCTGACATCCGCGGCCCGATAGGGGCTCGCCTCTGGACCACGCGTCAGGACGTAGACGGCAATCGCGGCGACGAGGACGACGAGGCCTGCGACTAGAGCGATCATCCGGCCTCGCGACGAGTCCATTTTCGGGATCTCCAGCTTCTCGTTCACGGATGTCTGAGTCTCTTGCATGTCTGCCATACAAGTAGGCCCACGAGCACGATCGCGCCAGCGCCCCCTGACATCGCGACTCTCAGGCGCTAGTCTCCGCGGCGTGGCAAATTTCGCTGAGAAGCTAGAAGTCGCTCGGGTGCTCTATCGCGCCGGCGTGCTCAAGCCGATTCGACCCGACAAAACGATACGCATCGTGAGAGCCGCGAAGGGCTGGGGACGCTCGCCGGCCATGGGCTTCATCGCTCTCGCGATTCGGCAGCCCGATACCGTGGCCGTCATTGACGACGATGGCTCGGTCACCTTCGACGAGCTCAACCGCCGCTCCAACGCCCTAGCGCGCGGGCTCCGGGAAGCCGGCGTGTCGGCCGGTGATGTGCTTGGGCTCATGTGCCGCAATCACCGGGGCTTCGCCGAGACGATCATCGCTTGTGCCAAGGTTGGTGCGAACATGGTCTTGCTGAACACGATGTTTGCCGCCCCGCAGCTCACCGAGGTCGGGAAACGCGAGAAGATCAGCGCTTTGCTCTACGATGAGGAGTTCAACAATCTCCTCGAGGGGCTCGAGGGGATGCCACGATTCGTCGTCTACGGATCGGGCGGCGATCCGAGCACCGAAGATCTGATCTCGAGCCACGCAGACCACAACGTCGAGCCGCCCAGCATCGAGTCGCGCTTCACGATGCTCACCTCGGGAACGACCGGAACGCCCAAGGGCGCCAAGCGCGGCTCCCCCAAGGGCATGATGCCAATTGCCTCGATGCTATCCGCGCTTCCGCTACGGAGCGGCGAGCGGACCATGATCGCGGCTCCGCTCTTTCACTCCTGGGGCCTCGGGCAGTTTCAGCTAGGAATGGTCCTGGGCACGACCTACGTCATGACCCGGCGCTTCGATCCCGAGGCGACCTTGCGCGCGCTAGAGGAGCATCGATGCACTTCCTTCGCGGTAGTTCCGATCATGATGCAACGCATGCTGGCCCTGCCTGAGGAGGTGAAACGAAAGTACGACCTGAGCTCGCTGCGCGTCACCGCCGCAAGCGGCTCGGCCCTACCAGGTCACCTGGCAACCGAGTGGATGGACACATTCGGGGACAACCTCTACAACTTCTACGGATCGACCGAGGTCGCGATGGCCTCGGTCGCGTCTCCGCAGGACATGCGAGCCGCCCCGGGAACCGCGGGCAAGCCACCGCTCGGAACGGTCGTGAAGATCCTCGACCCCCAGGGTGAGCCTCTGCCCAGCGGTCAGACCGGTCGCATCTTCGTCGCCAATGGAATTTCGTTTGAAGGCTATACCAGTGGCGACGACAAAGAACGGCTGGGCTCGATGGTCAGCAGCGGTGACGTCGGACACTTCGACGAGAACGGGCGGCTCTTCGTCGACGGGCGCGACGACGACATGATCATCTCCGGCGGCGAAAACCTATTCCCGCGCGAGGTCGAAGACCTGATCGCCGGTCACGACGAGGTGGAAGAAGCGGCCGTCATCGGCGTCAGCGATCCGGAATGGGGCCAGAGGCTCAAGGCCTTCGTCGTTCTCAAGCCCGGCGCCAAGCTCGACGAAGGCGCGGTGAAAGCCTACGTGAAGCAAGGTCTCGCAAGCTTCAAAGTCCCGCGCGAGGTAGTGTTCATCGATGCGCTACCTCGCAACGCGACGGGCAAAGTCCTGAAGCGCGAGCTCGATTGAACGCGGCCTAGTTGAACAGCCCCTGAAGGAACGTCTGAAGCTCCGTCCAACTCTGCGTGTCGGCGGCATCGAGCTACGCGCGGCAGGCCACGGGGCGATCGTCTACTTTTTCTTCGCGGCCTTGCGCTCGGCGACCTCTGCCTGAACCTTCTCGAGAATATTCCGGGGGACCGGAGCGTAGTTGCTGAACTCCATCGAAAACTGGCCGCGGCCCGACGTGGCAGAACGAAGGTCACCGATGTAGCCGAACATCTCGCTTAGGGGAACGTCGGCCTTGATGCGGACGTTGGTGTGACCCTTTTCCTGCGAGTTCACCATGCCGCGGCGACGGTTGAGGTCACCGATGACGTCGCCGACGTTGGCGTCCGGCACGAAGACGTCGACCTTCATGATCGGCTCGAGGAGCTGCGGACCGGCCTTGGGCATGCTCTGTCGGAACGCAGCCCTCGCGGCGGTCTCGAACGCCATCTGCGATGAATCGACCGCGTGGAAAGCGCCATCGTTCAGAGTGAGTTTGAAGTCGAGCAGCGGGAAGCCGCAGAGCGGACCCTCTTCCATCATGACCTTGAAGCCCTTCTCGACCGCGGGAATGAACTCCTTGGGGATCTTGCCGCCGACGATCTTGGATTCGAAAACGAAGCCTTCGCCGGGCTCGGCGGGCTCGATGGTGTATTCGATCTTCGCGAACTGGCCGGAACCACCCGTCTGCTTCTTATGGGTGTAGCTGTCCTGCATCGCCTGAGTGACGGTCTCGCGGTACGCGACCTGGGGAGCGCCGACGTCCACAGCAACGCCGTGACTCCGGCGAAGAATGTCGACCTTGATGTCGAGATGGAGCTCGCCCATGCCCCTGAGGATGGTCTCGCCTGACTCCTGGTCGACCTCGACATGAAAGGAAGGGTCCTCGGCAACCATCTTGCCGAGCGCCGTGCCGAGCTTCTCACTGTTGGCCTTGTCCTTCGTGCTGATCGCGAGCGAAATGACGGGGTCCGGGAAGACCATCGGCTCGAGGGTCGCCGGGTTCTTCTGATCTGCCAGCGTGTGGCCCGTGCGCACGTCCTTGAGGCCAACCATGGCCACGATGTCGCCGGCCTGCGCCGAATCCACGATAGTGCGGTCGTCAGCGTGCATCTCGACCATGCGGCCGATGCGCTCGTTCTTACCGGTGAAGGTATTGACCAGGGTGTCGCCCTTGTTGACCGTGCCCGAGTAGATTCGGGTGAAGGTCAGCGCGCCGAAGCGGTCCTCCATGATCTTGAACGCAAGCGCTCGAACTGGACCGCTCGGATCGACGAGCGCGAACTGCCCGGTCTCGTGACCTTCGAGGTCGACCTCGGGCTGAGGCGGCACCTCGGTCGGATCGGGCAGGTAATCGACGACTGCGTCGAGCACCTGCTGAATGCCTTTGTTCTTGAACGCAGACCCGCAATAGGTCGGGAAGAACTCGAGGTCGCGCGTGCCCTTACGGATGCACTTCTTGATCGTCTCGAGATCGGGCTCATTGCCCTCGAGGTACTGCTCCATCGCGTCGTCGTCTTGCTCGACGGCGGTTTCGATGAGCTCGAAGCGGTGCTTCTCGACGAGCTCCTTCATGTCCTCGGGGACTTCCTGGACCTCGAAGTTCTCCGGCAGACCGGTGTCATCCCAGACATATGCCTGGCGGGTGAGCAGGTCGACGATACCAGCGAACTCGCCCTCGGTGCCGATCGGCAGCACCATCACGAGGGGCTTGGCGCCGAGAATGTTCTTGATCTGGTCGACGACGCGGTAGAAGTCCGCGCCCAAGCGGTCGAGCTTGTTGACGAAAATCAGGCGCGCGACCTTGGAGTCATTCGCGTAGCGCCAGTTGGTTTCGGACTGAGGCTCGACACCGCCAGATCCACAGAACACACCCACTCCGCCATCGAGCACCTTGAGCGAACGATAGACCTCGATCGTGAAGTCGACGTGCCCCGGCGTGTCGATGATGTTCAGCTGATGATCGTCCCAGAAGCAGGTCGTCGCTGCGGACTGAATGGTGATCCCGCGCTCCTGCTCCTGCTCCATGAAATCGGTGGTCGCCGCACCATCGTGCACCTCCCCGATCTTGTGGATTTTACCGGTGAGCTTGAGGATGCGCTCCGTGGTCGTCGTCTTGCCAGCGTCCACGTGCGCGAAGATGCCGATGTTTCGGTATTTACTGAGGTCTTTCATTCTATTGCTCGTCCGATGGTCGATTTGCCACGCGCCGGATACCGCGAAAGCCAGCTTGTGCAAGCCCACGGCCACGCGAGGCCCGAAATTTGCGGGGAAACGGCGCTTCGCTGCCGCCATGGTAAGCGCCTAGAAGCAGGCCGGCGACTGCTATAAGGCTGGCGTGAGCTTCGACCATCCCAGAGCCCCCGTCGTCATCGACCGGGTGCTCTCCGATCCCTCGGTCGTCCGCGAGCTGCTGCTTCGCGGTGCCCCCTACTGGACCGTTCAGCGCTACGTGAAGAACCTTTCCGAAATGGCATCGCTCAGCGATGCGGGAATCGGGATCAGAAGGATCGTCCAATGTTCATCGCGCCCTGGTTCCGGGGGGACTGGGCGTACGGAGAGCCACTCGTCGACGGCGTGGAGCTTTTTCTAGAGCACGACGCCTTTCGAGATGCCGCTCAACAGATGTTCCACGACGCGCGGATCGTCCCGCAGATCGTCTACGTTAACCTCAACCCGCCAATCGCGAGAGTCGACCCAGGGCATGTGGACATTCCGGCCTTTCGTGGCATCGAGCGGACCCAATATCCGGTTTGGCTCCTCGCGACGATGCTGAAATCCGGCCTCTTCGACCGCTGGTACGTGCCAAGCGTCACGGCGGTGAGCTGGTACTACGAAGGCGAAGGCGGCGGTTTCACCTACTGGCCCAAGGGCCCCGATGAGGCCCCGGTAGAGCGGCCATGCATCAGCAACTCGGCCGTGGTCGGCGACAACGACTACATGTTCCACCGCGTCGAAGCCGTGGGCCCTGACGAGCGAACCCTACCCAAGGGTCTCACACTGAATAGTCAGCTCTGCTGGGGCGGGGACGATTGGGAAGTCCTCGAGCGGGGCCAAGTGTGCGCCCGGTACCCATTCGAAGAAGTCCGCGTCAGCGTCTCATGGAAGGCGCAAGTGTTCTGCGACGCCGAGCAGCAAGCCCTCTACGAAAACCACAAAGATGATCTGACGCTCCAACAGGTCGTAGACGCGTTTCTCGGTGATCTCGCTGCGAAAGACCAGCCAGTCGAACAGCCGGCGGATCCACTCCAGGACCGCAACTTCGTCGAAGCCCTAAACGCAGCCTACCACCGCGCGCCAACCGTCTGGGAATAACGCCCACAACCGTCGCGGTCGCCAAACCCTAGCGGTTCGCGATTGCCTCGGCCAAGCCGACCAGTCGCTTTGCGTTCTCGACGTGCAAGTTCTCGATGAGCTTCCCGTCGACGACGATCACGCCCTTGCCTTCCGCTTCGGCCGCCGCGTGGGCCTCGATGATTCGGCGGGAGAAGTCGACCTCGGCCTCCGAAGGAGCGAAGGCCTCGTTCGCCGGAGCCAATTGCTTCGGGTGAATCAAGGTCTTGCCATCGAAGCCGAGCTCGGCACCCTGCACGCAGGACGCTGCGCAACCTTCAGCGTCGGACAGATCGAGGTAGACGCCATCGAGGATCGCGATTCCCGCGGCGCGCGCCGCGAGTAAGCACAGGCCGAGCGACGTGATCATCGGCAGGCGCATTGCGGTGTGCGCAGCGTGCAGATCTTTGGCGAGATCCGAAGTGCCCATGACGAATCCGCCGAGCCTCGGGCTCGCGTCCGCGATCTCTTCGGCGCGCAGCATGCCGCGCGGAGTTTCCATCATGCACCAAATCTTCAGGCCGTCGGGCGCGCCCGCGGCATCCAGCACGGCCTCGGCTTGCCTCACCATGTCGGCGCTGTCGACCTTCGGAAGCAGGACTGCATCGGTTCCCGACTGTGCTGCAGCGAGCAAATCGTCGTAGCCCCAGGGCGTGCTCAGCCCGTTGACACGCAGCAGGATCTCGCGGTGCCCGTAACCACCTTCCTTGATCGCCGAGACGACCTGTTCGCGGGCGACAGCCTTGGCGTCCGGCGCCACGGCGTCTTCGAGATCGAGAATCAAGCCATCGGCGTCGAGACCGCGGCCTTTTTCGAGGGCCCGGGCATTGGAGCCGGGCATGTACAACACACTTCGCCTTGGGCGATGCTTCGTACTCATCGTGACACCTCTCAGAACTGGTAGGCCGCCTTCAGGTCGGCATCCTTTTCGGCGAGCATCCGGGCGAGCTCGACCATGACTTTGCACTGCTTGACGGTTGCGTCGTCTTGCATCTTTCCGTCGATCATGACGGCGCCCGTGCCGTCGCCCATCTCTTCGATGACCTTCTTAGCCCAGAGAACCTCGTCGACCGGCGGGCTGAACACCTTCTTAGCGATGTCGATCTGCACCGGGTGAAGCGACCAGGCGCCGACGCAGCCAAGCAGGAAGGCGTTGCGGAACTGATCCTCACAAGCGACCACGTCCCGGATGTCACCGAACGGTCCGTAGTACGCGAAGATACCATTGGCGACACAGGCATCGACCATGCGCGCAATGGTGTAGTGCCAGAGATCTTGCTGCGCGGTCGGCCGCGGCGCTTCCGCGTCGTCTGGATTCGGATCGGCACGCACCAGGTACCCCGGATGCCCGCCGCCGACGCGCGTCGTCTTCATGCGTCGCGATGCGGCAAGGTCGGCGGGGCCAAGGCTCAGCCCCTGCATTCGTGGACTTGCGCCCGCGATCTCCTCGACGTTCGCCACGCCGAGCGCTGTCTCTAGGATCGCATGAATTAGAATCGGCTTCATCACGCCCGCTCGCGCTTCGAGCTGGGCAAGCAAACGATCGACATAGTGAATGTCCCAAGGCCCTTCGACCTTGGGCACCATGATCACGTCCACCTTGTCGCCAACCTCCTGCACGATCTGCCACATGTCGTCGAGGAACCAGGGGCTGTCGAGGCTGTTGACGCGGGTCCAGAGCTGACAGTCGCCGAAGTCATTCTCCTTGGCGATCTTGACGAAGCCCTCGCGAGCCTCCGTCTTTTTGTCCGCTGAGACGGCGTCCTCGAGATTGCCGAGCAGCACATCGCACTTGGCGGCAATGCTCGGCGCCTTCGCAGCCATCTTAGGATTGCTGGGGTCGAAGAAGTGGATCATCCGAGACGGCCGGAACGGGATCTCCCGTGGGGGTTCCGGCGCGCCGATGGCCATGGGTTTGAAGAAGTCCTTGGGATTGCGCATGGTGGTCCCAGTCCTAGACGCCATTTTGGGGAGATGCAACGAGCCCCCAACACCGACAAAAGGAGCATATGGAAATCGGCATGAACCTTCCGGTGATGGCACCGGGCCTCGACAGGGACGCCTTCTTGAGCTGGTGTGAGCGCATCGACGCTGGCTTTTTCGCGAGCCTCGCCGCGGGCGAACGGATCTCCTTCTACAACCCCGACATGACCGCCGCGCTCTCGGCAGCCGCCGCCCTGACGGAGCGGGTCAAGATCGTGAGCGGCGTCTTCGTCCCGATGCTCCATCATCCGGTCATGCTGGCCAAGCAGCTCGCGACCATCGACGTCTTGTCGGGCGGCCGGTTTGTTGCTGGCCTCGGCGTCGGCGGACGCGAGCAAGACTACCAGTCGGTCGACGCTCCGCTCGGACACCGCCTCAGCCGACTCGCCCGAAGCGTCGAAACGATGCGCAGCGTCTGGCGCGGAGAACCCGTCGTCGAAGGCGCCCTCCCCGTGGGCCCCGCCCCGGTTCAGCAGGGCGGACCCAAGCTCCTCGCGGGCTCCCTCATGGTCGAGTCCATCCAAGCCGCCTCGAAGTGGGCTGACGGCCTTTGCGGGTTCAGCTTCGGCCCATCCGCGGCCGAAATGAATCTGCAATTCGAAGCCGCGCGGCGCGCCTGGAAAGAACGCGGTCGTGCCGCACCCTGGCTCGGCACCGGCTTCTGGTACGCGCTCGGCCCGAAGGCCCGCGAGCAGCTCGACGAGTACCTCGACCGCTACCTGAACTTCATGGTCCCGGTCGCGCGCGAAAGCGTGAAGCAGATTTGCATCGTGACCAGCCCGCAAGCGCTCAGAGACGCCGTCCAAATGGCGAAAGATGCCGGCGCCGACGACGTCTTGCTCGTCCCGACGACCGCCGACCCTGACGATGTGCACCGAGTGACAGACATTCTGGGCTGAAAAACCCGGTATCGAGACCAGAGCCCGTGTTATATGCCCAGCTCTGAGGAGGTATGATCATGAAAGCCATTGTCGTAGCCGTGTTTCTAGTTGGAGCCTTGGTCGCAGGCGCATTCATCGCAGGGGTCAACCCTGTCGCAGCCGACGGCCCACCCCACAAAGCTCAATGGCAGTACCAGTGCTTCGAAGCTGACGGCGTCGCGCAGGTCACCGAACGCGCCAACAAGATGGGCGAGCAGGGCTGGGAGCTCGTGACTTCCGCAGGGCAGCGTCAAGGGCTCAGACCCTGTGGTGTTTCAAGCGACCGCTCTGGAAGCCTAGGAAGTAAGCCCCAAGAGGCTCGCGGAGGTCAGCAAGTTGCGCTATCTGAGCTAGCGCCGGGGAGGCCTGCACCGTCGGACCATGTCACTGCTAGATGATCCACAAGTCAGGCGGAACGTAGAACGTCTTCCGATTGAATTCGACGACTACGGATTCGATCGCTTCGGGCTCTCGCGCAAAGCCCTGATTCGCGCCTACTCGCCGATGGCGTACATCTACCGCCACTACCTCAAGGTGACGGCATTCGGTCTGGAGAACGTTCCCGCGACGGGGCGTGGTCTCATCATCTCCAATCACTCGGGTGGTCTTGGGGCCGACGCGGCCATGATTCTCACCTCGTTGATACTCAACGACGAGGCGCCCCGGCTCGGCCAAGGCATGGCGGAGTACTTCCTGATGAGGTCCCCCTTTGCGCGGCCCGCGTTGAGAAAGCTCGGCCACCTCACCGGCCTGCCCGAGCATGGAGAGCAGCTGCTCAACGACGAGCGCCTGGTGCTGGTCTTTCCCGAAGGCGCTCGCGGCGCCGGCAAGCTCTACAGAGACCGGTACAAGCTCGTGCGCATGGGCACCGGCTTCATGCGCCTCGCCCTCAAGACCGGCACTCCGGTCATCCCCTGCGCGTTCATCGGCGGCGAGGAGTCGTTCCCCCAGCTCTTCCACATCAAGTGGCTGGCCAAGCTCGTCAACGGCCCGTTCGTGCCGGTGGCGCCGCAGCTCATCCTCTTTCCCTTGCCGGTCGCCTGCCAGGTCTACTACGGGCCTCCGATGCACTTCGAGGGCGATGGATCGGAACCCGACCACGTCATCGAGCAATACGTCCAGGAAGTTCGCCATGCGATGGAGCGATTGATCAGCGTGGGGCTCGACGCGCGGCCGCGGGCCTTCATGTTCGATCGAATGCCGGATCCCGACCAGGAGCAGACGCGATGAAGATCTTGATCACCGGCATCAGCGGCACCCTGGCGCGCGGCGTCGCGTACCGTCTGACACGGCGCGGACATCAGGTCATCGGCATTGACCGGCGCCCATGGCCCGACGTGCCCGAAGGCGTCGAAATGCACCAGGCGGACATTCGAAAGCGCCCCGCCGAGGACGTGTTTCGAATCTCGCGGCCCGACGCGCTCATTCACATGGCCACCGTCACCCACTTCACCACCGACACCGAAGAGCGCTACCGGATCAACCTGGGCGGCACCCGTAAGCTCTTCGAGTACTGCCACGAGTACGGCGTGAAGCAGGCGGTCTTCGTCGGCCGTCACACCGTATACGGCGCGACCCCGGATTCACCGCTCTACCACACCGAGGACGAGCCCCCGCTCGCGGGCGCAGCCTTCAAAGAGCTCGCCGACCTCGTCGCCGCCGACCTGTACGCAGGGAGCGCACTGTGGCGATGGCCGGAGCTCAACACGGCGGTGCTCCGGCTTTGCTACTTTCTCGGTCCCAGCCGAGGCGGCACCCTCTCGGGCTTCCTTTCCAAGAGCCGCGTGCCGATGGTGATGGGCTTCGACCCGCTCTACCAACTCATGCACGAATGGGACGCCGAAGAAGCGATCACCTTGGCGGTCGAAAAGCAGCTGCGCGGTGTGTTCAACGTGGCCGGCCCTTCCCCGGTCCCGCTCTCCACCGTCTGCGCTGCCACCGGCAAACGCGCCGTGCCGATCCCCGAGCCGCTCTACTCGAGCGTCCTCGGCCGCTTTGGCTTCCCGTACCTCCCGACGACGCGATCGCGCACGTGAAGTACCCCATCGTCATCGACAACACGGCGTTCGTCGAAGCGACCGGCTTCGAACCCCGCTACAGCGCCAAACAGACGATGGAAGGCTTCAGGTGGAACTAGAGGGGACCGCCCCCTCTCTTCTGGGACTCGTCATTCGGGCGGGTTGACCGCCGCTTCGCAAGCGTCTGCATCGAAGTCGGCCGGCGTGCAGGGAACATACGGCCCTTCGCCATCCTCCTCGAAGTGGCTCTCGAGCGGTTCGTCGTCGTTGAGCATATGCACGACGTAGTCGCGGAGGTTCATGTCGCCGATCTCGCTCCCCGCCCAGGCAAGCGTGGCGAAGTCGTTCTGGAACAGATTGAGTGCTTCGCCCAAGCTGAACTCCTCGAGTCCCGGGATCGTCACGCAATGGCTGCTGTTGGTGGTCCGGTAGAACGGAATGTAGTAGCCGAGATTGCTCTTCGAGTCGTACTGGGTGCGCAGCAGCGCAGTGTCGTCCCACCAGAGGCTGTAGACGGCGGAACGGTCGAGCGCATCGTCTTGGTTCAGCCCGATGCCTGTCCCCATGTACGGCTCGATCAGCGCGCCATCGCGGGCCCAGAAACGCTCGTAGGAGTAGAGCGAGTAGTTGTAGTCGAGCCGGAAGTACGTCATCGCCAGGCGGTCGTTCGGGAACTCCTCGGACAAGACCGTGTTGATGTTCCCGAAGTCGGTCTTGAGCTCGTCTGGACGAGGAGCGGAATCGATGAGCTTGTCGGCATCCCAGGATGAGCGAACGCGATCATGAAGCGCCAGCGAGCGCGAGGTCATCGCCTGGTCGGGGTAGAGCGGCCCCGAGTCGTCGAGTAGGTAGCCCTTCTGCACGCCGTCGATCCCGGTTCGGAGAAAAAAGTAGTTGGTGATCGCACCGGCACCCCCGGCGCTGCAACCGCTCACGAAGAGCTTCGGCACCGTGTCGAACATGTCGTTGAGCATCTCGGTCATCGCCAGGATGTTCGGGTGGCCCGCATGGCGGAACTCGACGTCGTCCTCAATGCCGTCCGGATCTTCATAGGTGACCGTGCGATCGCCGGAGTACACGTCACCGGTGCAATACGGGACGAAGACCTTGTTCCAATCGGCCATCGGGCTCACGTCCGGGTCTTGATTGAGCAGAGGATAGATTTCCCGGGCGCCCACTTGAATGCCGGCAATGTCTCGCTGGGCATCGGCGTGCGTGTCGGGAAGCCCGTTCGGATTCGCGGCGCCGCGAATGCCGCCATTGCCGCTGCAGCTCTCGTAGTCCCAGCATGCGCCGCCACCTTCGAAGAAGATGATAACGTTGTCCGAGGTCTCGGAGAACTCGACCCAGAACTTGTATGGGCTCCCGTCACTGCAGGTCGCCCCAGGGGGCTCGTACTTCACCCAGGAGCCGAACTCGGGTGGCTCGAAGCCAACGCCCCCGCTGCCCCCAGCGCCCACCGTCGCGCTGCTATCGCTGCCGCAACCGGCCGCTGTCAATCCCAAAACCAAGGAACAACCAAGAAACCAACGGGTAATCATGGCGCTAACCCTATCACCGAATCGGGGCCGGTCGAGCAGTTCTGCGCCGGCGCGACTTTGCTAACTTTCTTCGCAGCCGATCGGCTGGGGTGGTAATCCTCCCTCCGATGGAAGCCCCTCACGAACCCGCCCCTTCGGCGCCCAGCCCCATCGAACCGCGCCCAGCCACGCTGGGCTTCGCTCTCAGCAGGGATCAGGTCTCGCTCACCGATCTGCTTTCCCGCGCATCCGAGGCCTGGTCCAGGGACCTGGGCAGCTGGGTGCTCGCCATGATTCTCTACGGGCTCCTCGGAATAGGCATTCCCGTCGTGCTGAACTTGGTCTGGGGGTTCGTGAGCGCGTTTCAGAAATCGGGTGCAGACGCGAGCGCGGTGTTCAAGGCCGTGGATGTGATCGTCCAGATCGTCCTGTACCTAGTCCAGATGGTGATCGCCGGTATCTTCTCGCTCGGACTTTGGGCGATGGCCGTTCGAGGAATTCACGGGCAGCGAACGACCGTCGGAGCTTTGTTCAGCCAGCTCTCGAAGATCGGCAAGTACATCGTTCAGGCCCTCGTCGTTTCTCTCGGAGCCGTCCTGATCCTTCTTCCCATCGTCGTGATCATATGGCTGGTTTTCATCGGCCCGGTCGATCTCAACACTCCGATGAGTGAGATCATCGACGATGGCGGCCGACCCTTCGCCTTCGCGAGCCTGGTGCTGCTGCCCCTCTACGTTTACATCGCCTCCGGTATAGCCTTCATTCAGGCCGAGCTCGCGTTCAACGACGACGCTGGTCCTATCGACGCCATCGTCCATTCCTGGCGCATCGCCCGTGGCAAGCGCTGGCGAATCATCGGCGTCGGTTTGCTGGCAATGCTCATCTTGTGGGGCTCTGCGATGTTCTGCGGCGTCGGTCTTCTCTTCGGCGCACCTCTGGCGACGCTGCTCTTCGGCGCGCTCTACCTGGGGCTCCGCAACGGTGCTGACGTGCCGCGGGCAAACACGGCTACCACTCTCGGCCGCTGACGCTGGCACAGCGCTTGCTCTCTACATGGGTGAACCGGCTTCCCCTGTGCCAACCTGCGCCCCGCGCTCGAAAAGGATGACAAAAATGTCTCGATTTCATCTCTTCCTGGGTTTTGGAACAACCCTCTTGCTGGCCTTGATCGCCGCGCCCATGCCCGCCCAAGCCTGTGGCGGGCTTTTTTGTTCCGCCTCCGCACCGGTCAACCAGGCCGCAGAGCGCATCATCTTCTCCAAGAACGCCGATCAAACGGTCACGGCCGTCGTGCAGATCCAATACGAGGGTCCTTCCGAGGAGTTCGCCTGGGTGTTGCCGGTGCCCGGCATTCCCGAGGTGAAGGTATCTTCGGACCTGGCATTCAGCCGGCTCCAACAGGCAAGCAACCCGCAGTACAGCTTCACCACGGTGGTCGAGGGGCGGTGCAAGCGAGTGCGTGAACGGGGCGACTCCGCGTCGTTCGGGTCGGCGCCTCCGACCGACTCTGGATTCGGCGGCACGGGAGGCAGCGGCGGAGTCAACGTCCTCGCTTCAGGAACAGTCGGTCCCTACGACTACGTGGTGATCGAGCCCAAAGCGAGCTCCGAGCAGATCGGAGACGTCGCTGTCGAATGGCTGACCGAACAAGGTTACGACGTGGTCCCGCCCGGCGGAGATCCGGACGAGATCGCGAGCCTGCTCGGCGAGTACCTCCAAGACGCGATGAACTTGCTCGCGTTTCGACTCACGAAAGGTAACGACACCGGTACGATCCGTCCGGTTTGGATTACCTACGAATCCGATCAACCGATGATCCCGATTCGGCCGACGGCCGTAGCGGCCAACGACGACATGGGCGTGATGGTCTGGGTCCTAGGCGAGAGCCGAGCCGTTCCGGTCAACTACAAAGGGCTCGAGCTCAACCAGGCGCTCATCAACTGGCTGAACGGGGCCAGAAACTACAACCAAGTCGTGATCGCGGCAGCCAACGAAGCGGGTGGTCAGGGCTTCGTGTCTGAGCGTGCCGGTCCGAGCACGGACTACGAGAACACACTGATGCTCGAGTTCGAGAAGGACGATTGGGAAGCGCTCCGTATGAGCCCCGACGTTCTGTCAGCGATGGAGCTGCTCTCCGAGAGCAGCCGTCGATTCCTCGGCTGGGATGGCTACGGGGCGCTTCTCGAGCGCTTTGTTCCCGAAGACGTGAACGTGAACGATTTCCTGCAATGCCCCGCTTGCTACCCCGAGGCTGCCGAAGGCTTGGACAAGCAAGCGTTCATCGACGCGCTGGGCGAGGAAGTCGTCGATCCCATGATCGCAACCCAGGAGCTCCTGCTTTCGCGCCCCTACGTGACCCGGCTCTACACGACCCTGTCAGCGCCTGAAATGGACCTCGACCCCTTGTTCGACTTCAATCCGGACCTGCCCGAAGTGTCGAACATCCATACGGCGCGCCGGGTCATCGAGTGTCACCGGAGCATCTACGAATGGGAGGCTCCTTCGCGATTCCAGCTTGAAGACGGACGCGTCGTTCGCCTGAATGCAGGTGACCCCTGGCCTTTCCTCGTCGGCCAAGACGACGCACCACCGGCCAACGCGCTCGTCCTCTCGCTGACGACGTCCGGACCGGGAATGGTCGTTCAGGACAACTCATCGGCTATCGATCAGGCCCTCGCCGCACACAACGCCACTGTGGCCTCCCCTGGGTGTGGATGTGGGGTGGTGTCGCCTCGTTCGCACGCAGCGACTTGGGCCAGCCTGGCGTTGTTCGTCCTACTAAAGAGGCGTCGTCGCCGGCCGGCCTAGGTGCCCAGACCTGGAATCGAACCAGGGACACGAGGATTTTCAGTCCACTGCTCTACCAACTGAGCTATCTGGGCCCGGAAATGAGGCGCGGAGCCTAGCTGCGGATGTGGGCCTGTCAAGGGTCTGAGAAAACTTGCGATCCGGTCCGGGTTCACGATTACAATGTGAATCGGATGGTGTGATCGGGATGGAGAGCCCAGTAGACGATCGCGGCAGTGATGCATTTCGCATTCTGCTGAGCGAAGGCAACAAAGGCCCGAGGCCCAAGTCAGAGGCGCTCGAGGCGCTCTCGTTGCGACCCGTCTGGTTGGCGACCTGGGAACCGCGGGCCGAGGGCTTCCGCACTTTGATCAACGCGAATGGTGAAGAGGCCCTCGCGGTATTTAGCTCGGAAGCCGAGCTCAAGAGTACGGCGAAGCGATTCGATTGGCTGGAAGAGGACGGAAGCGTTGCGACCCACCGTGCGATCGGTGGAGACATCCTGCGCCATGCCTGGACACGTGAGTATGCCTTCGTCGTGATCGACATCGGCACTGAGCACTCTCTCGAGTACGAACGCGACGAGCTCAAGACGATCCTGCGCGAGATGGACAGCACCGGTCCGTTCCGCACCTCGCACCCACCGCCTCCTCCCGCATCGGAGACACCCGAGAAGCCCGCCGCACGCAGCTCGTTCCCTCCGCCGGTCGAACGG
The DNA here is from genome assembly GCA_963716775.1 of uncultured delta proteobacterium. GTDB lineage: Bacteria > Myxococcota_A > Polyangia > Polyangiales > Houyiibacteriaceae > SG8-38. The sequence continues at coordinate 679,690 of CAVQUI010000004.1, read as the reverse complement.
ATCTCGACCCTGTACAGCATGGGGTCCGGCCAGGTCGAAAAGATCAAGCACCTGAGCGAGCTGCCGACGCAGCCGCACGCCATTCCATACGACAGCGAACCGCCAACCCAGCCGCGCGCCGCGCTAAAGCAGAGCAAGGCCGCGCCGAAGCAAGAACAAGAACCTGCGAGGCCGGGCAAGAGCTCGCGCCCCGCAAACAAGCCGAAGAGCAAGCCGCCCGGCGTAAACGTCGAAGAGGTGCGGGCGGACTCGGCGGAGCTGGGCGACGGCGGAACCTATGGCGCGGCCAGCACCTTCCCAACGGCCGGACAGCTGTCCATGCCGATCACCCCTTCCATGCTGGTCACCTCTAACGACGAGGGCGAAGCAGAGCGGCCCTTGAGCTCCAATGCGCCCAAGTTCAACTCCGATGCGCCGACCGCACCGGCAGCTCACGCCCTGCCCTCGCTCGATCCTCAGAGACTGAGGCTGCCGTCGATCAAGCCGGTTGCGCCGCCGCTGGCGCCGGCCGTGACAACCCAGGCGAAAGCCAAGGCATCGACTCCCGCTCCCAAAGACCTCACGCAGCCTGACGCGAAGCCGCGTACCGTGCAGCCCCCGCGATTCGTCGCACCTTCGGTTGGAGACGGAATCACGCTGGTCGAGCTACGAGATCCGCCAAACGAAGACTGGCTCAAAGCCATGGCCGACGTCCTGCGCGGCTTTTTCGAGATCGAATGGGCCTCGTATTGCGAGGTCGCCCGCAAAGGCGGAAGTCCGACTCCTGCAATCGGCCTGAGGATCACCGACAACTACCGCGACAACGTGACAGCAATCATCAAAGAGCTCATCGATTTCAGCCGGACGCACGAGATGGAAATCGACGTCTTGCTGATCGACGGGCACGACTTGCTTCGCAAAGCGCGCGACAAGGGTTTCGTCTTCTATCCCTGGAAGCCGAAACCATTTGGCGGATAAGTGCTAGAACAGCGGCGTGCAGCCTGGTGACGCGCTCCCATCCATCCAACGACCGATTCCATCGGCCGCCGGTCAAGCTTGGGTAGAGCGTCTCGCAGCAACCGAGTGCCCTGCGCTCACCACTCGGCGTAGACGCCGCGCGGAGCTCAGCGGCGCGAGCCACGACCCGATCGTCTGGGTCGAAGCGCAGGGCGCAAATGTCCTCGACGCAGATGGCAACCGCTATGTGGACCTCACGTCGGGGTTCGGGGTCGCGTTCGTGGGGCATCGTCATCCTGACGTCGTCGAGGCCGTCAAGCGGCAGGCTGATCGCCTTCTGCACGCGCTCGGCGACCTGCACCCATCCGACGTGAAGATCGAGCTGCTCGAACGACTATGCGCGCTGTCCCCCTGGCCGCGAGCCCGCGCCATGCTTTCGCTCAGCGGCGCGGATGCAGTGACGGCGGCGCTCAAGACCGCTGTGATGGCGACCTCAAAGACCGGCGTGGTTGCGTTTGAAGGGAGCTATCATGGCCTGAGCTACGGTCCGCTGGCGGTTTCCGGTTTCTCCAGACGTTTCCGCGAACCGTTCTTGGCTCAGCTGCAGTCGGATGTGCACTTCGCTGCTTGGCCGAGCCCCGATCTGGACATCGATGCGGCGCTCAGAACGCTTCCTGACGACTGGAGCAGCATAGGCGCCGTCATCGTCGAGCCCATTCAGGGGCGTGCGGGTGTTCGCTTGCCCCCACCGGGCTTTCTCCGGGCCCTCGAGCGAGCGTGCAAGGAGGCCGGTGCATTGCTGATAGTCGACGAAATCTTCACCGGCCTCGGCCGCTGCGGCGCATGGTGGCGATCGATCGACGAAGGCGTGAGCCCGGATCTGATCTGCGTGGGCAAAGCGCTGGGGGGCGGTCTGCCGGTCAGCGCATGCATTGGGAGCGAAGAAGTGATGACTGCCTGGGGCGATCCCGACCGCGAGGCGATTCATACGGGAACTTTCTACGGCGATCCCTTGGGCGCCGCAGCGGCGCTTGCCACCCTAGAGCTGATCGAGCGCGAGCAGCTCGTCCAACAGGCCTCCGATCGGGGCGATGCGTTCGCTGCGACCTTGCGCGCTGCGGCGCTCCCCTCGGTCACGGAGGTGCGCCACGCGGGAATGATGATCGGATTGCAGTTGCAAGAGAGCATGCAGGCGCTGAGCATCAGCCGCGCGCTCCTCGAACGCGGCTACCTCGTGCTGCCCGCCGGCATGGATGCGGACGTGATTCAGCTGGCGCCGCCGGTCAGCCTGAGCGACCGACAAGTCGAGGGATTCGTCAGATCGCTTCGCGACGCGTTGGGGGCGCCATGACCCGCCGCGCCGAGCTCAAGAGCCGCATCGAGGCCCTGATCGCCGCGTTCGAGGTAGGCGCCGCTGTCGGCCCCGCGGTCCGGGACGCCCTGATCGAAGACTTGGCGACATGGCAGGCGGGCCGCATCCCGGAGTACAGCCGCTTGCAACGCCAAGGAGCTTGGCCCCCGGCCCTCCCGACCGATGTCTTCCGGTTTCGCCGGATCGCGGCCCACCCCGAGACAGGTGACCTGCGCCTGTTCCGAAGCTCCGGCACGACCTCGTCCGAGCGGAGCGTCCATGTCTATTGCGACCTGAGCTTGTACGATCTTTCTGCTCGCGCGGCCGCACGTCGAATGCTTTTTCCGGATGCCGACGCACTGCGGCTGGTCATGCTCGCTCCACACGAGGACGAAGCCCCGGACTCATCGCTCGAATACATGCTGACGCGATTCTCGGAATGGTTTGGGACCGAATGTACCTGGGCCTGGCGCCGGGGCGTTCTGGACCTCGAGCAACTCACGGCCGTGCTCCGAAGCGCAGAGGCTTCCGGTGAGCCGATCGCACTTCTGGGCACTTCGTTTGCTTTCGTGCACGCCGAGGACGGGCTTGGAAATCGGCGCTTCAAGCTCGCGCCGGGGAGCCGCGTCATGCAAACCGGCGGCTACAAGGGCCGTTCACGCGAAGTGGATTCCGACGTGCTGCTAGAGGCGATCAGCGATCGGTATGGCGTCGCCCCCCCCTGGGTCATCAACGAGTTCGGAGCGACCGAGCTCAGCTCCCAGATGTACGAGACTACCCTGCGCGACGCGGTCGAAGGCTCCGCAGGGCCCCGGAGGCTCTGGGTTCCGCCCTGGGTGCGCGCGACGCCGGTCGACCCGGACACGCTGCTGCCGGTCGAAGACAATGCGGTCGGCATTCTTCGAATCGACGACACAGCCAATTTGGATTCGGTTTGCTGCATTCAAACCGCCGACCTCGCGCAGCGCGTCGATGACGGGATCGTCGTGCTCGGCCGAGCCCCTGGCGCCAGCGCGCGCGGCTGTTCGCTTGCCGCAGACCAGGCCCTGGGGGCGCGGTGACCGACGATGTCACCGTGATTCGGAGTCGTGCTGCCGCGGTACTGGATGCAGGGGAAACGCTGCGCGCCGCGAACAGAGCCGAGCGGGCCCTTTGGCTGGTCGAAGCAGCCCAGACCCTGTCGAGGCAAGTGGAGTCCATGGGCGCGCAACTATCCGGCGCAACCGGTCTGAGCGTTTCAATGGTCCATTGGGCGAGCCGAACGACCCTCGATACGGTTCAGGAGGACCACTTGCTCGCCCTCGGGCGGGAAGCCCACTCCGAGTGCGAGCAAGCGCTCGAACCCATTGCCATGCTCTCCGTCGTCCTGGCGGGCAACGTGTTCACGGCCTCGGTCCGAGCCATCGTCGTTCCACTCCTCCTGGGCGTCCCCGTTCTGGTCAAAGCCTCTTCGAGGGAAACCATATTCCCGGCGATGCTCAGGGACGCGCTGCGCCGCGCCGACTCCAGCCTGGGGGCCGCCGTCGACCTGGTGGCGTTCCCTGGGGGTGACACCGAGCGCGAAGCCGCCCTCGTCGAGCGAGCGGAGGCGGTTTCGGTCTACGGAAGCAACGAAACCGTAGCGGCGATGGCGGCCCGCCTGGGCACTGACGCGCTCATCTGTCACGGGCATGGTGTGAGCGTGGCGTACTGCGGCGCCCGCGCACTCGACGAGGCTCGCCTCGGTGACACCATCGCCGGCCTGTCACTCGACCTCTGCGCTTACGACCAACGCGGATGCCTCTCCCCGCAGCTGCTCTACGTCGAACGAGCCGACGGCACGACGGTCTTGAACTTCGCGCGGCGCTTAGCCGCCGACGGCCTCGACCCAATGAGCGCCACACTTCCGCGAGGCCCTCTGCCCTCATCGGTGGGCGCCGAACAGGCGCAGTGGCGCGGAATTGCCGAGGTCGAAGGCACCCTGATCCGCGGCGCAAGCTACGGGCTCGCGATTCGCGGTTCCAAATCCGTTCGCTGGAGCCCCGGCTATCGAAACATGACGATCGTGCCGGTCAGCGGGATCGACGAGGCCCTCGGGGCAATGGAACAGATCGGCTCGAGCCTGAAGTGCGTCGGCGCAGATCCCGCCTCAATCTCCGAAGTCCGAGCCGGTCTTCGCCAAAGCCAGACGCTCAGCGCGTACGCCTGCCCACTCGGCACCATGCAGACGCCCGCCCTGGACGCGCCGGCGGACGGACTGCCGATCTGGCACGGGCTTCTTCGGTCCGAGGGCCGGCGGAAACCCGGCTAGACGCCAATGAAGAGCCGTTGTCCGAAGTTGCGTTCGAGCTTGGCGCCAAAGATTTTCGAGGCAGCTCCCTCGATGTCGTACTCGATGCGCTTGAAATGAAACGAGCGAGTGTCGCTATCGTAGACGGTGTAGCTTGCGCGATTGTCGTAGTCACGAGGCTGGCCGACTGAACCGACGCTAACGATGTACTTGATCCCGTCCTCGAGCGTGAAGTCTTCGGGCGGCAGCTCTTGCACATCGCCGGGTCGAAGCGCGAACACTTTGCACAGATGCGAGTGACCGATGAATGTGATGTGACCGAGCTCATTCCAAATCGGAAGGCACTCGGCGGCCTGGTCGGGCGCAAAGATGTACTCGAACTCCTCGAGTCGCACCGGCGAACCGTGGCATAGGTCGACACCGGTCCCTTCCACGATGTGCTTGTACGGAAGCTGCTTGAGCCAGGCCATGTTCTCCGGCGTCAGTGAGCGCGCATGCAGGTCGAGCGCCTGACGGGCCGCCTCGTAGTAGTACGAGTAGTCCATTCGGCCGGCGACCGCGGCGTCGTGGTTGCCGAGGATGGTGACCTCGGCCACATCCCGCACGATGTTCGCGCACTCGTTGGGGCTCCCGCCGTAGCCGACGACGTCGCCCAAACAGTAATAGGTATCGATATCCTCGCTGCCGTAGGCCTCCATGACGGAGGACATGGCTTCGAGGTTCGCGTGTACATCGCTGAATATGCCGAGCCGCATGATTGGTTCGTCGCTTGTCCCTAATCGTCCATGTTACACGAAAGCCCTGGGGCGGTCGAAGTACCGTGCATCTGCGAGAGCTCTGCCAGAGCCTCTCGATTCGCCTGAATCTGCGCCTCGGACAGGCCTTGATCGGACTCCGCGGACAGGTTTTGCTCGAAGTTCTGCTGCAGGGAAGCCACTAGCTCCGCAGCGCTCGGGGCCAGGCCAAACTGAACTGCCTGGTGCAATAGCTCGTTTGACATCGCCAAGCCGAAACCAGCAGCATCTGAAATGACCCTGCGCCTCGAAAGCTCGAACACCGTTCTCGGGACACTCAGGACCAGAAGCGCGTCCTCGATCTTGTCTGCGCCGCTCCAGGCCTCGAGGCGCTGCAATCGGCGAAGTGCTTCTGCTGCGCTCGATGCCGCGGGCTCGAGCAAGAACGGGTGCTCGACCCGTCCGACGGGGGGCGGCGTCAGGCGGCAAGCGTCAACCGCGCGCTCCCAGCGATCGCGCGGCGCTTGGGGGGCGAGCTCGGTGCGACCGATGATCAACTTCGTGTTTGCCGCGCGCGGGGCTTCGAGACGAAATGCTTGCAGCAGCATCCGATCGTCGCTGTACACGACGACCATCGCGCGAAAATCGCGCCGCAACAGCTCGAGGATTCGGCCATCGGCAGAGCACCCCGGATTGAGATACGCGCGCCGGACCGAGTCGGTCCGCGCGTCCGTCAGCGCAAGGACACAAATCGGCAGCTGGTCGACCGTCTTGAGCTGAATGAGGAGGTCGCTGCTCGCCTCGGCAAACGCGTCGTGCTCGTCGGCCCCCACATGGACGAAGACCCATAGTTCCTCGTCATCGATCAGCGGAGCGAGGTCGGTGGAACTGTGATCCCAGAATCCGGCGGGCGGCAGCAAGCTCGCAAGACGCGGGTATTGGCGCGAAATCAAGGAGGACCCGTCGACCGGCTCGAGCTCCGCGAGCTCGACCTCGATCGTCTCCAAATCGTCGACGTAGCGGCGGAGGCCGTCGCGTCCATACACGATGACGAAGTGCCGGACGTAGTCGGGCACGTCTTCCTCGTGCTCCTTCATCAACGCATCCAGGAGCTTCGCGCGCTCCGAGAGCTCACGGCCACGGGCCGCGTGAGGAACCACCAGGACGAACTGCTCAGCGCCGGGGTCATGATAGATGAACGGCACATCGATGACTTCCCCGTCGTCGAGGCGCTGCAAGGTGCCGTGGAGCGCGGCCTGGCTCAACTCGGGATTCTCCTCGACATTGACGACCCGGTATACCTCGACTTCGGTCGGCTGGTGGTCCGGGCGGAATACACGAACCCGTTCCCTGCGAGTGCGCCCCGAGGGCCCAAGGTAACCAGATCGGCCGCTGTACGGGTGCTGGGTCAACGGGGAATCCAAGCTCCGACCTAGTGCATTCGTCGGCGGATGGCTAGTTCGGCGAAGCGGGCTATCGTGCGGCCGCGATGGAAACCAACGATCTCGTGATGGACCTCACCGTGGCCTGCGTGACCTCGGTCAAGAACGCGACCGGGATGGAGCTCGACATGACCCAGGAGACGCTCCCGATTCTCGACCACTACGCGGGGCTCGTCGACTACCCGCGTGACGAGCTCATCTCCTTGCTCGCCCCTATGAGCGGCGCGTACCTCGGCGAGCTTCTCCGGAGGCAATTCGAAGACGGGGACTGGGTCACCGACCCCGATGACTACACCGTCTGGCGCCTACGTTTCGAACGATGCTCCCTGAGGTTCAATCCGATCGGCATCGCGCTCGAGGTGCTCCTGGGCCAAGACCTGCCCGACTGGGGCGCCGAGCTGCAAACCGCACCAAAGGATCAGCTCCAGATCAAAAAGGCGCTCGAGGTCTACGGCGATGTACGAGATCGAGACTACTACACGTTCAGCATGCGTTTCGAAGCCATCGAACAGGCGTATCTGCGTTTGCTCAATGATCCCGCGGGCATGGGCCCCGAAGCCTTGACATGAAAACCGCCGGCCTCCATATTTCCCCAAGCTCCTGGAAACACACGAGTTTTCGAGCTTTCCACGTGACAGATTCACAAGCACCAGTAGTCGAGCAACCCGAATGCGGCGACTTGCTGACCACCGGGGACATGGCGCGCCTCAGTGAGAGCACGCTTCGCACGGTGCGCTTCTACGAGCAGGAAGGCCTGATCGAGCCCGAACGGCGAAGCGCCTGCGGTCATCGACTCTTTTCGGAACGCGAGTTGATGAAACTGCAACTGGCCCTAGACCTTCGCGAGGCGGGCTTGTCGCTACAGAACATCAAGGATCTGTTTTGCCTCAAGTCCGATTGCGACTGTCCTGAAGAAGCCAGCCAACGGATGTCTCACGTGTTGACCCAGCAAATCGACACCATGCAACAGAAGATTGCAAAGCTCCGAAAGCTGCGGGAGGAGCTGACCGCAATGGTGTCCGTGCTGACAGAATGCCAGTCTTGCGACGAGGGAAACTTCCCCATCGCGTGCGACAATTGCGACGTGCTCGGAAGCCCGCAGTTGCCCAGAGCGCTGCAGGTGCTCTGGCACGAACCCTGATAGAGGCGTCGATGGATTGGCAACCAAGCACTCCGTTGTCGGCTGAGGAGCTGACCAGGCTTCCGGTGTTTCCTCTGCCGCGGATCGTCTTCTTTCCCGGGACCGCCCTGCCGCTTCACTTGTTCGAGCCCCGCTACACGGAGATGATCGAAGACTGCCTCCAAAGCGGCTGCACCGCGATGGCCGTGGCATTACTCGCCCCCGGTTGGGAGGACCACTACGACGAGATGCCTGCGATCCACGAGATCGCGGGCGCGGGCCGCATCGTCGCCCACCAGGCCCGAGCGGACGGTACCCACGACGTGATTCTGCACGGCCTGAACCGAGTTCGGCTCCACGAGCTTCCGAACCAAGATCATGCCTATCGCTGCGCCCGCGCGGTGCCGATCAAGGATTCAGGAAGCACGACTCCTTCGGACATGCTCGCCATGATGGCCTGCGCGACGCGCGTGGCGGCCAAGGTGCGGGAGAGACAGCCGGACTTTGCCTTACAGGTTTCGGCGGAGCTGAGCCCGGCTCGCGCGGCAGACGTCATCGCAGACCAGCTCGTCGTCAGCCCGGAGGAGCGTCAGCGGATTCTCGAGACGAGCGACATCAGACGCCGCGTTGACCTGGTAACCGAGTCGGTTGCATCGCTACTTGCGCAGCTATCCGATGCACATGTGCCGTCCTAGCTCGGATGGAACCACGGCCCAGCCTGTGGTACCGAAGCTTTCCCTCATGAGCGCTTCAAGCCAACACCAACCCACGGTAGAGCGATATGCCGAAGCGGATTTGCCCTCTCGTTTTGGGCCGTTTCGTGTGGTGGTGTATCGGGAGCTCGACGGGGAAAAGGAACATCTGGCGGTGATCGCCGGTGAGGTCGAAGCCGCGGACGACCTTCTGGTCCGAGTGCACAGCGAGTGCCTGACCGGTGAGGCGCTTCACTCCCTGCGCTGCGACTGCCGCGACCAGCTCGATCTGGCGCTCGAACGCATCCAAACAGCGGGGAACGGCGCAATCATCTACCTGCGTCAAGAGGGCCGCGGCATCGGACTTGGCAACAAGATTCGCGCTTACGCCAAGCAGGACGAAGGACTCGACACCGTGGACGCGAATCTGGCGCTCGGCTTCGAGGACGACCAGCGCGGCTACCAAGTTGCTGCCGACATGCTCCGCGACCTCGGCGTTCGCTCGGTGGCCCTGATGACAAACAACCCCCGCAAGGTGCAGGGCCTCGAGAGCGGCGGCATTCGAGTCACACGCCGCGAACCGCACGAAGTCGAAGTCCACGAGCACAACCGGGACTATTTGAAGACCAAGCAGGACCGCCTGGGGCATCTCGGCACCAACGGCGACGACTAACCGACCCCCGCGCTGGCACTAGCACTAACCCTGCAACTGCCCTACCCTCGCCGCGTGACCAAAACTCAACTCCACAAGCTGCTCGTCTTTCTCGTCGCGGTTTCCGCGCTCGCTGCCTGCAGCAAGACGCAAACCAGCATCCCCCAAAGCTACCGCAACCCGGGCTACGAGCAGACGGTCTTCAAGAAGCTGTTCGTCATCGGAGTCGCGGAGAACGATGAGAGCCGACAGGCCTTTGAGAACGCCTTCGCTCAAGCGATCGTGGCGCAAGGAGGCTCCGCCGAGGGGAGTTGGAGCCACTTGCCCAAGAGCGAACAACTCACCGAAGAAGAGATCCTAGCCGCGGTCGGGGCCGGCGGCTTCGATGGCGTGCTCATCACCCGACTGCTGAGCGTCGACCAGAGCAAGGAGTACACAGCGCCGTCGGCCTACGGCAACCCGCAGACGAGGTACTACCCGGGAGGCGGCGGGATGTACGGATATGGCTTCTACGGGTTCTACGGCACGACTTACGCCGAGGTCCACACGCCTGGCTACTTCGACACCAGCACGACGATTCGACTGGAAACCAACCTCTACTCACTTGCTAACGACGGTCTGGTCTGGACGGGCCAATCGGACACCGTCGACCCTTCGTCGATCCCCGACGCCCGCGCGTCGATGACCGCAGCCGTCGCGAAGAAGCTCAAGGAAGAAAAGCTCATTCCGTAGCGCCAACTCACTACAAATGGGGCCGAGTTATCGAAAGCTGAGGCTTGCTGGCCTTGGCAAGACGACTGCCGTACCCTTCCCGCGTGAACAGAAATCAACTCCCCAAGACCCTCATCTTCCTCGTCGCAGCTTCCGCCCTCGCCGCCTGCAGCGCGACTAAAACCAGCATCCCGCTGAGCTGGCGCAACCCGGCCGTCGAACAGGCTACGTTCAAGAAGCTCTTCGTCATCGGCGTCGGCGAGAACGACGGAGGACGACGGCTGTTCGAGGACACCTTCGCCAAGTCGCTCTCGGAGCAAGGCGCGGCGGCACAGGCGAGCTGGGGCCTCTTGCCACAAAGCACCCGGCTCAGCGAGGAGCAGATCCGAGGCGCGATTGAGGGCGGCAACTTCGACGGCGTGCTGATCACCCGACTGCTCGGCGTCGACGAGAGGCAGGAATACGTTCCTCCATCCACTTACGCGGTTCCGAGCAGCTACCACGGATATGGGTACTATGGTTACTACGGTGCCAGCTACGACGTCGTCCACCAACCAGGCTACTTCAAGACCAACACTGTCTTCCGAGTGGAAACCAACCTCTACGCCGTCTCCAACAGCGAGCTGGTCTGGTCCGGCCAATCCGAAACGCTCAACCCCGAATCCCTCAGCGACGTGATCGAATCGATGACGGCAGCGGTGGCGAAGAAGCTCAAGGCCGAGAAGTTGATCCCGTAGGGGACCGCGATCCCGGTCCCGGGCCCTGACACTGACGCTGACGCTGACACTGGCACTGGCACTGGCACTGGCACTGGCACCCCAAGACAGCAGGCGGCAGCGCGAGCCCCTACCCCAGTCTCAGCTCTCCGACTGCTGCCGCATCAGCTCCGCCTGATGACTGCTTCTGAGCGACGTGAAGAGGCCGTCGAGATCGCCCTGAATCACCTGGTCGAGGTTGTGCAGGGTCAGCTGAATGCGGTGGTCGGTGATTCGGTTCTGCGGGTAGTTGTAGGTCCGGATCTTCTCCGAGCGCTCGCCCGAGCCGACCATGCTGCGGCGCTCCGAGCTGATCGCGCTGGCCTGTGCTTCCCGCTCGATGTCCAGCAACTTGGCCGACAGAATCTGCATCGCCTTGGCCTTGTTCTGATGCTGTGAGCGCTGCTGCTCCGAGCGCACCATGATGCCGCTCGGGATGTGCTTGATCTGCACGGCGGAGAGCGTCCTGTTGACGTGCTGGCCGCCCGGACCGCCCGCCGCAGTCGCGCTGATCTCCAGGTCTTTCGGGTCGATCTTGACCTCGTCGACATCATCCACCTCGGGCAGAACCGCAACGGTCGCGGTCGAGGTGTGGATGCGACCCTGCGACTCCGTCGTTGGAACGCGCTGAACCCGGTGCACGCCTCCTTCAAAGCGAAGGCGCGAATAGACCTTGTCGCCTGAGATGGTAGCGATGACTTCCTTGAGACCGCCGGCAGACGCTTCGCTCAAGGACATGACCTCGACCTTCCATCCCTGCGTCTCGGCGTATCGCGAATACATGCGGAAAAGGTCCGCCGCAAAGAGAGCCGCCTCCTCTCCACCGGTGCCGCTGCGAATCTCGAGGATGGTATCGCGCTCGTCGTTGGGATCCTTGGGCAGCAACAAGACGTTGATCGCGGCCTCGAGCTGTTCACGTTCTTCTTCCAGCGCCGGAATCTCCTCGGCCGCGAGCTCGCGCAGGTCGGGATCGGAAAGTGCTTCCTTGTGACCAGCAATGTCCTCGGCAACCTGACAGTAGCGAGCGTACGCCTCCACGATCTCTTGGAGATCTGCGCGCTCTCTAGTCAAGCCCGTATACCGCTTCGAATCCGACACCACGTTGGGCTGGCAAAGCAGCTCTTCGATCTCACGGAAGCGAGCCGATAGCGACTCGAGCTTGTCTGCAGGCAACATGTTTAGACAGCGCGGGAGGCGCCCAAGGAGCCGTCCGCACTCAATACTTCCCTGAATCGGTCGAAGCTCGCAAAGACAATCGGTTCTTCGCCGTGCGGGACTTCGTCCTGGATACGGTCGCGCCAGGCGGCGGTTTCCATGGCAGCGATGGCGATTTCGACTTGGTCGTCATCAGGCTGCCGGGTGGTGATCTTCTGAAAGAGAAAGCCCGGGTAGAGCACCACTCGTCGCCAACCCGTCGTGCAAAACCGGGCGCTGAGCCGCTGGAACTCGTACGAGATGGCAGCGATGATGGGCAACAGTCCGATGCGCATCAGCAGCAGGGCGGCCTGCCCGAGCCAGCCTTCGACGTCGGGCATGAGCAGCGGCGCAGCGAGCGAACCGAGAATGATCGACACGACGATGACGACGACGAGAAAGGTCGTCCCGCAGCGCGGATGAAGCGTGGTTTGCGCCTGCACGTTCTCGACTGTCAGCGGCAGGTTCTTCTCGTATGCGTGAATCGTCTTGTGTTCGGCCCCGTGGTACTGAAACAGACGCCGAACATCGGGGATGCGACTGATCGCAAACAGGTAGCCGACGAAGATCAAGAGCTTGAACCCACCGATCAGGACGTGAAACGCGGTGTCGGTGAGACCCAGCTCCCAGCCTGCCCCCTTGGCCGCCAAGCTCGCGAGAAACTGCGGCAAGGCAACGAAGAGTCCAAGCGCGAGCGCGGTCGAAATGACCACGGCGAGCCGCCCCGAGCCCTGGTCCTGCGCGAGCTCCTCTTCAGTCATCTGCTGCTCCGCGGAGAACTGAAGAGCGGAGAAGCCCATCGTCATCGACTCGACCAGCATCGCGACACCGCGAAAGCCCGGAAGCTTCCAGAGCTTCTTCGACCAGGCCGAACGGTAAGGCCCTTCGCGAAGCGCGATTGATCCGTCGGGCCGACGAACGGCGACAGTCAGACACGCTGGAGCGCGCATCATCACGCCTTCGATGACCGCCTGTCCACCAATGTAGGGCTGGGCCATCGTGGCCAGTATGGCGCCCTTGCGGGGCAAGATCGCCTAGTTGTCGGCGGGCGCTTCGGGCGCCGCCTCGGCCTTGTTCACGGCTTTCTTCGCGTACTTCTTGCGGAAGCGCTCGACGCGTCCTGCTGTGTCCACCAGCTTCTGCTTGCCCGTGTAGAACGGGTGGCATTCCGAGCAGATGTCCACCTGTTCGATGCTCCTGGTCGAGCGCATCTGGAACGAGGCGCCACAGGCGCAGTGCACCGTAAGCGTGTTGTATTCAGGATGGATGTCGGATTTCATTGCAGTCGTGCTCCGTCGCTAAGCGAGGCCGGCGTATGTAGCCTAGGAGACCTCGGACGGCAAATCATCGGGCCGGTCCGCCTCAGGCGCAAGACCGAACGCCCAATAGCCGCATCATATCAATCGCTTAGGCGTTTCTTGCGCTCTTCGGCCGAGGGCAGGATTTCGTCGACGCTTTGCGTTTCGACGATTTCGACCCGGACACGTGGGCCGGACGCATCGACGATCTCGCGGAAGACGTAGTGAATCTCACCATCGTCGGTGACGCGCATCGAGACGCGGACCTCGTCAACGAGGCTGTCGAGCAACGCTTCGGCTTCCGAGCTGATGACCCGCAGATCCTTGGCCACGTCAACCACGCGCAGCGTGCCGCCCTGCTTCTCCGCCAGCGCAAAAAGGCGCTGTTCCGAAATCGTGCTCTCGAGCTGCTTCGCGCGCTCATTGAAGCGGCGGCTCTCCCAAAGACTCAATCCGCCCGTTGCTACACCACCGCCAGCAATCACGGCAGCAACGGTCAGACCCGCGGCCGTGCCAGTCGCCGCTGCAACGATCCCGCCGACGAGTAGCCCTGCGCCCAGGGCTGCAACGCCGGCGATGTAAAAGCCGATGGACCAGCCCCGCGCGATGCGGGCTTTCGAGTGGATGCTTCGTAGACGTCCGCGCATGTGGGACAATAGCTTTAGCGCCGACCACCCCCGGTATTCAAGCCTCCAGTCTTCCCGCGGCTAGCGGTGAGCCTTTTGCCAAGTTAAGTTGCGCTCGTGACGATGAAATCGAAGGGAACCGCGTGCTTCTTCCTCGCGGCATCGCTCTTGGCTGTAACGATCATCGTGGCAGGATGCACGACGAGCAAGCCTCAGGCTGAGACTACGGCCGAAAAGATCTCAGCTCCGCCAAAGCCACCATCCCAGGCTTCGGTGGCCCCAAAGCTGGTCGTGTTGATCGTGCTCGACCAGCTCGGCTCCTGGGTGCTCGACCAGCAATTGCAGCTGCTTCCGGGCAACAGCGTGATTCGCCGGGCCTATGAAGACGGCGCGGCTCACACCGCGGAGTTTCCATACGCGTCCACGCAGACCGCGCCCGGGCACGCTTCGCTCACCACCGGAGTTCCACCGGCGGTGCACGGGATTGTCGCAAACGCCGTCTACGACCCGGCGCTCGGATCGCGGCGAACCGTCGACGACCGGAAGCACGCGGTGCTCGGCAATCCGAACCGGTACGTAAGCCCCACGCAACTTCGCGCCGAAACCGTTGGCGACATCCTGCACCGCGAGAGCAACGCGAAAGCGCGCATCGTAGGTATTTCGATCAAGGGCCGCTCGGCAGCACTGCCGGTTGGCAAGACGCCGAACCTCGCTGTCTTCTACGACGCGGTGGCTCGCTCGATGACGACCTCGACCTATTACGCACCGAAGAAGTCTCTCCCGGAATGGCTCCGGGACTTCAACAGGGCGAACCCGGTCGAACCGCTGCTCCAAACTTGGGAGCCGGCAGATCCGCGCAAGCTCGAGTCGCAGCTCGGCCCCGATGCCTCACCTGGCGAGATGTACCCGGCGTTCCCGCACGATCCGCGGGAGGCACCGGACCCCTGGTATGCATTCGCCGGAACGCCAGACGCGAGTGAGTACTTGATGGCGGCCGCCTATGCGGTGGTGAAGGCCGAACAAATGGGCACCGACGAAGTGCCCGACTTTCTCGTGCTCGGAATCTCGGGCACCGATATCGTCGGTCACATTTGGGGGCCGCAGTCCTGGGAGTACGCAGACAACTTGCAGCGCATCGATCGCGCGCTGACGCGCTTCGTGAAGCTTCTACAGGCTCGCGGACCAGTGGCTTTCGTGCTCACCGCGGATCACGGAGTCGCCGAGCTTCCCGAGAGGGCCCAGGCGGAAGGCAGGAAGGGCGGCCGCGTGCGTTCGAAGGCGCTGATCGACGCCGCGGAACGAGCGGCGGACACCGCCTTGGGAGACGGGGACTGGATAGCCGGCTACGTCTCCCCCTTGTTCACCTACACGCCCGATGGCAAGGCGCGACACAAAGAGCTCACCAAGGTACTTCGGAAGACCATGCCTCAAGTCGAAGGGGTCGAGGCCGTGTATGACGCGCGGAACCCCGGGGAGCTGAGAGCGAGCAGCAAGAAGATCGAGCGACTCGTCGGCGCGTCGCTCCCGGACGACTCGGCGGCGGACCTCTATCTCGTCACCGAGCCGGGCTGGTTCGACGGGCTTTCCGAGCTCGGAGGGACCAACCACGGAACCCCCTGGGACTATGACCGTCGCGTGCCCGTCCTGATGTGGGGCACCGCCATCGAGCGCCGAACCAGCGAGGAGACGCTGGACGTGCTCCGCGTCGCCACCACACTCGCCGCGCTGCTCAACATACCCGCTCCCGCCGGCGCACCAAGCGAGCCACTGCCGGGTGTCATGCGACTCCCCGATTGACTATGCTCCGCGCATGAGGATCGCAATCGCAGTCGGGAAAGTGTTCGTATTGGCTGGGTGGGCCTGGGGCATTCTTTCGTTCATCGCGCCGGCGTCCGTGCCGCAGGCAGGCCTCGGACAAACCCTGTTCCTGGGTCTCTTGGCCGTGCACGCAGCCGAGGCACTCATCTTCGCCAAGAGCCTGGCCGCCGAAGACGGCGGGCCGGTGGGCGGCCACATCGGCAAGCTCCTGGTTTTCGGCTACTTCCAGGTCTTGGGCGTTCGTTACGGCTGAGGTTTGCGGCGCCGAGCCGATGGGCAATAACTAAGCGATGGGCCAGAAACGAATTCACCTCGTCGTCCGCGGTCGCGTCCAGGGCGTGTACTTCAGGGCCACCGCGCAGCGTGAAGCACGGCAACACGGCTTGAGTGGCTGGGTGAAGAACCGAAGCGACGGCTCGGTCGAAATCGTCGCCGAGGGCGAAGAGGACGACGTGAAGGACTTCTTGTCCTGGGCGCACGCAGGCCCGTCGACGGCACGAGTCGACGCTGTAGACGTCCGCTGGCGAAGTTACACCGGCGAATACACCGACTTCAGAATCACTCGCTGATTTCAGACGGGATTGGCGGAGCGTCCGCCGAGTGCCGTGGGCGCAGTCGAAGTCGGGGTCACGCTCTTGGGCCGATAGATGATCCCGGCAGGGACATCTTCATAGTCGACCGTGGGACTCCGATAGGTGCCCACCAGGCGATCCCAGAACGTGAAGTACTGGCCCAAGTTGAAGTCGCTGTACCAGTGATGGAGCGTGTGGTGGTCGGTGTAGTTGAGCCAGGGCCAGCGAAAGAAGCTCACGCGATCGTGAATGCAGACCGCCCAGAGCGTCACGAAAGTCACAGACGCGACGTAGACACCTGCATGCAGCGGGAAGAAGAACGCCGCGATATGATGGGGTACGGCCTGCAGAAACGAGTCCATTGGATTGAACGACAGTGCCGAATAGGGCTGCGGCACCTTGTACACATGGTGGCGCTCGTGAACGTACTTCCAGAGCCAAGGCACGCGGTGAAACGCATAGTGCGTCCAGTAGATCAGCGTTTCGGTGAAGATCAGGAGCAGAATCACCTGCGCAAACATCCAACCCCAGCCGTGGTCGCTGACGTCGTAGTACATTTGTGAGTAGTTCTTCGCGATCAGGAGGTGGATCGGAAGCATCAGGAGGCCGTTGCCGACGATCCCGATGACCACCCACTTGATGGCGGACCTCATCTCCTTGGGATCGAGCTCGTAGTCCGGGTGGAAGCGAGCCTTGAACTTCTTGAAGTAGAGGTAGTAAGCCACCGAGGCGATGGTGAAGAAGTACAGCATCCCGCCACCGGCGAAGACGAGAAACATCACGGTGGGCGTGTCCGGCAGACCTAACAATTTCGCAATCACAGGCGCTTTAATATCGGTTTGAGGCGCCTTGTAAAGAGATTGACCCGAGGCCTCGCGGCCTCGATGTGCGCGAAAACGCAGGCTTTTCTTGCCGGTACGAAGCTCGACTCAACCGTTCGCCTATAGTTGCTTACCGTTCAACCCGGTCTGAGTACCGTTCACCCGGTTTTTCGGCCCGCAATGGGGGATGAGCCTACATTGCCGGTCGGGAAGGAGCGGCGCGCCCCTTCATAGGAGAACGACCGTGGTTGAGAACTACCGATTCCCTGGCATTCCTGTTGGTTGGTACGCCGTGGCGACCTCCAAAGAGGTCCGCGCTGGTGAGGTCTTGCCAGTGAAGTACTTCGGAGAGGAGTTGATCCTCTACCGAACCGAGGCCGGCGAAGCGCATCTCACCGGCGCCTACTGCCCGCACATGGGGGCGCACCTGGCGAAGGCCAAAGTCGAGGGCGAGAACCTCGAGTGCCCGTTCCACGGTTTTCAGTTCGCCGGCGACGGTCGCTGCGTTCACGCGTACGGCAAGTCGGTACCCCGCAAGGCGAAGCTCGATACCTGGCCGATCCGCGAGCACAACGGTTACGTCTTCGCCTGGTACCACCCCGAGCGACTTCAGCCCGACTGGGACGTCCCCGTGCTTCCCGGTCCCGCCGAGGGCTGGACCAATTTCCGTACCCGCGCGATCGAAGTCTCGAGTCACCCGCAAGAGACCAGCGAGAACAGCGTCGACGTGGGCCACTTCGTGCAGCTCCATGGGTTTGGAGACGCTTGGTACGAGGGCGATCTAGAGATCGAGGGTCACCTGCTCAAGGGCGCGTATGGGATTCAGTACATGCTCCCCGGCAAGATCGCGCTCAAAGCACAGTTCAAGGTCGAGGTGCACGGCCTCGGCTACTCGCTCGTTCGCGTCTCGCTCCCCCGTTTCGCCGCCGAAATCAATCTGCTCGTCCTATCGAGTCCGATCGACACAGAGAACGTCATCTTGCGCACCGCCGCCTCGGTGAAGAACTGGGGCCCGAGCGCGTTCACTCACCTCGTTCGCGAGGGGGCATCCTTCGGACTCAACCGCGAAGTCGGCCAGGACGCACCGATCTGGGAGACCAAGCGCTACGTCGAAAGGCCGATCCTCGCAGAGGGCGACGGGCCGATCGCGGAGTACCGACGGTACTGCAAGCAGTTCTACCCGCAGCAGCAAGCAGCGCAGACCCCCCGGCTCCCCGTAGTCGCAGCCTGAACGCAAACACGGTCCCGAACACGGTCCCGAACACGGTCCCGAACACGGTCCCGAACACGGTCCCGAACGGGAACGGGAGAAACGCTCTCCTCTGTGCTCCCCGGACCGTATCGTCGTGCTCGGCTGCCTCAAGGCCGAGCCGCTTCGCGGTCGCCTGCGGCGAGCCTTGACCCGGCCTGTGCGCGACGATGGGGAGGGAGTCTCAGCAAAGGAGATTCCAATGAAGACTTACGAACTTGCTCTCGATACGGTGCGTGACATCGCAGTGATCAACCGCATCATCGCTCGGACCGATCAAGACCTCGCCCGCCAACTCAGGCGCTGCTCGATGAGCGTGCCGCTCAACATCAACGAGGGGATGTACAGCCGGGGAAAGAACCGCGGCACCCGGCTAACCAACGCGATGGCATCCGCCAAAGAAAGCGTCGCCTGCCTCGAAGTGGCCGTTGCGGTGGGTTACATCGACGAAATCCGCATCGCCGACTGCCTAGAACAACTCGACCACCTAGTCGCCGCCCTCTGGAACATGGTCAATCGCCCGTGGCGCTGAGTGGCACGCCAGGCATCACCCGAATAGTAGCGAAAACGCCCATCCGGCGACCAACAGGAGGATGGCGACTGTCGCAGCGACAAGTCGGAGCCACTGGAGGGGTGGCCAGAGCTTGCCGGCGTCTGCGAGACGTGAATCGCGCCGAGTGATGACCGCTACTCCAAGCCCGAGCAGCAACACGGCAATGAGGTTCCCCCCGACGGGCGTCGCACACTCGCCGGGGGGAGTCACAAGCTCCCATCGCACCAGCGAGACGACGAGCACGAGATAGCTCCAGGTGAAAAGCGTCGCCGTCGCTTCTCCGACTACGCGAAGCCCGGTTCTGAAATGGGCGAACACATGTGCGACCGTCACACAAACTAGTGTATCCAGACCGAAAGAGCTCCGCCACGGCACCCCAAATACGAGGTCTCCGCCCGACTCCGTTCATCGACCTCGGCGCCCAATCGCTGACACCGACACTGGCACCGCCGCTGACGCTAGCACTGCCCCCAAGACAGCAGGCGGCAGCGCGAGCCCGAAGGGCGAAGCCCGGCGCAAAGCGCCGGCAAGGCGGAGCAAAGCGACCGCCGCGCCAGGGAGGATTACGGGTGGGGGTGGGCGGGGCGGTGCAACAAAACCAGACCACCCAACCCACCCAGAACCCGCCCCCACAACACCCGCGGCAGCGCGAGCCCGAAGGGCGAAGCCCGGCGCAAAGCGCCGGCAAGGCGGAGCAAAGCGACCGCCGCGCCAGGGAGGATTACGGGTGGGGGTGGGCGGGGCGGTGTAAACAAAACCAGACCACCCAACCCACCCAGAACCCGCCCCCACAACACCCGCGGCAGCGCGAGCCCGAAGGGCGAAGCCCGGCGCAAAGCGCCGGCAAGGCGGAGCAAAGCGACCGCCGCGCCAGGGAGGATTACGGGTGGGGGTGGGCGGGGCGGTGTAAACAAAACCAGACCACCCAACCCACCCAGAACCCGCCCCCACAACACCCGCGGCAGCACAAGCCGAACGGCAACGCCCGCCCCAAACACTGGCACCGCCGCTGACGCTGACACCGACACCGACCCTGGCACTGAAACCCACCCCGGCGCTGAACATCTGCTTGGGAGGGGGGCGGAAACAGGCGCGTCATGGGGTGGAGTCGACGTCGCTCGTGACAATCGGCAAGACAGCAAGCGGCTCCGATTGGGCGCGAGCGCCGAGGCTCGGCTTGCCTGGTCCAAACCCTCAAGTACATCCGACCAGAACTGCAAGCCGAGCCGTTCGATGGAACCCCGTGACGCGCCTGTTTCCGCGCCCCGGTATTACTGGCTGATGATCTGCGCCCAGCGTCCCATACGCGATTGCAGCTCCCCTTCGAGATAGGCGTCATTGACTCCGAGACGCTCGCAGCTGTGCGCCGCTCGCATCATGATATCGATGAATCGATCCTCGCGTTTCACTGCGTCCATTTGATCAGCGCTTCCTCGCAGAAGAATGATCCCGTTGAGGTCGCCTCCCGTAGGATTGAAGAGAATCGGCTCGAAGCTCTCGATCGCGCCCTCGCTTTGCAGGGTGCCGTAGTACTCCAAGGACTGGCCAAAGATCGAAAGCGCCTGTTGCTCGCGTCCCGGGACTACGCGATCCCATCGAATTACAATTGCTGCATCCGCCATCGTCTTGCTCCTTTCCAACGACGAGCGCCCACCACCCGTCGAGGGATCTAGGACCCTACGCCTCGAAACAGATCTTCGATATACGCAATTGTTCTTAGCGACTTGCGTCGTTCGCGTCCCTCATCAGGGTTCCGCAGCTACGGGTGAGTGCTACGTGATGACCCCCGTATTTGGTGCCGACGAACGAGCTCTGCCATCATGAAATCATGAAGGATTCGCTGTTCGCTCCTCGTGTCCTGTGGGCGGCCTTGTTCACTTCGACCCTGATCTACCTCGTCGTTCTCGAGCTCGTTGAAGTACAGGCCGGCGCGAGCTGGGAAACACTCGTCTACCCCCTGGCTTTCATTGCGGCAGCGACGGGCGGCGCGAGCCTGCTTCTACCGAGATTCATGTAC
The DNA here is from genome assembly GCA_963716775.1 of uncultured delta proteobacterium. Taxonomy (GTDB): domain Bacteria; phylum Myxococcota_A; class Polyangia; order Polyangiales; family Houyiibacteriaceae; genus SG8-38. The sequence goes on along the minus strand of CAVQUI010000004.1, from coordinate 658,880 downwards.
AAGCAAAGCCAGAGCGGTGACTCGGCGAGCCAGAAGCAAAGCCGCTACATCACGACGCTCATCCTGGCGCTAGCCCTGGCAGAAAGCATTGCGATCTTCGGTCTCGTACTGGGGTTCCTCGGCGCACCGGCCACGGTCGTGGTCCCGTTCTTCGCGGTCGCCTGGGTCCTGATGATCATCCGCTTCCCCACTCAGGAGAAGCTCGACCGGCTAGGCACGTAACCGCTGGCCGCCAAGCCGCGATTCACGATGCGGAGCGCTGGGTGCAGCTAGGCCAGGAACTCGATCAAGGACATCGGTGCGTTGTCACCGCGGCGGTGGTTCACCTTGATGATGCGGGTGTAGCCGCCGCCCTTCTCGGCCTTGGCGCGCTCTAGGTAGCGTGGCGCCAGGTCGGTGAAAAGCTTGTGGATGAGGTCGACCTCTTCGACGGTCCCGTCGGGATTCGTCTTGGCGAGCTGCTTCGGGAGGAAGCGGGCCACTTGGCGTCGAGCGTGCAAGCGGCGGGACAGAATGCGCTGGCGCTCTGCCTCGTCCTTCAATTTCGACACATCGACCGTCAGGTCGTCGCCGAGCCGAATCGCCTTGGTCAGCAGTCGCTCGGCGATGCGCCGAAGCTCCTTCGCCTTTGCGTCGGTCGTCTTGATCTGCTCGTGCAAAACCAGATTGCCCGCCATGTTCCTGAACATGGCTCGGCGATGGCTGGTGTTGCGACCGAACTTTCTGCCTGCCTTTTGATGCCTCATGACGACTTACCCGCGACCCATCTCTAGCTACGTTACTGGTTGGCTTGCTGTGTCTTCCAACGCTCGAGCATTTGCGACCAGTGGTCGATCTGCATGCCGAGGGAAAGACCCATGTCAGCCAGGATTTCCTTGATTTCCTTGAGCGATTTGCGCCCAAAGTTCTTCGTCTTGAGCATCTCGCCTTCGCTCTTCTGCACCAGCTCGCCGATCAACTTGATGTTGGCGTTCTGGAGGCAGTTGGCGGAGCGAACCGAGAGCTCTAGCTCGTCGACTGAGCGGAAGAGGTTCTCGTTGAGCGGCTCTTCGGAGCTCGACTCTTCGACCGGTTCATCATGCTCTTCAAAGTTGATGAAGATCGTGAGCTGGTCCTTGAGGATCTTCGCGGCGTAAGCGACGGCGTCGGCCGGCTTCACAGCACCGTTGGTCCAAAGCTCGAGCGTGAGCTTGTCGTAGTCGGTGATCTGCCCGACACGAGCATTGGTCACCGCGTAGTTCACCTTGCGAATAGGCGAGAACAGCGAGTCGATGGCAATCGTGCCAATCGGAATTCCTGCTGTCTTGTTGCGGTCGGCCGGCACGTAGCCGTGACCCACGTTGATCGTGAGCTCGGCAGCGAAGCGGCCGTCCTTTGCCAGTGTGCAAATTTTGTGGTCGGGATTGAGGATCTCGATCTGGTCGCTGACCTGGATGTCTCCAGCCGTCACGACGCCCGGGCCTTGCTTGTCGATGCGGACCGTCTGAGTACGCGCGGTATGCGAGCGGACCACGACCTCCTTGAAGTTGAGCACCATCTCGGTGACGTCCTCGACGACGTCCGGAACCGAGGTGAACTCGTGCAGCGCACCGTCGATCTTGACGGCGGTGATTGCGGCCCCCTGAAGGGAGGACAGCAACACACGGCGCAGCGAGTTGCCCAGGGTAATGCCAAAACCACGCTCGAGCGGCTCTACGACGAACTTGCCGTAGGTGTCGCTGAGCGATTCCTGATCAACCGGAACGTTTCTTGGGCGAATGAGCTCTCGCCAATTGCGTGCGACTAGGGTCGGACTCGTCATCAATTGCCTCCGCAGCCTTCTAAACGCGCCGCCGCTTTGGCGGCCGGCAACCATTGTGTGGAATCGGTGTCACATCGCGAAGCAGGGTAACCCGCATCCCGACGTTCTGAAATGCGCGAAGTGCAGACTCGCGGCCTGCACCGGGACCCTTCACGAAAATCGCGATGGTCTTCATACCTACGTCCTGCGCCTTGCGGGCCGCGTCTTCTGCTGCGAGCTGCGCCGCAAATGGCGTGCTCTTGCGCGAGCCCTTGAAGCCGCGCGCGCCCGCAGTCGACCATGACACCACCTCGCCACCGAGGTCGGTGATTGTGACGATCGTGTTGTTGAAGGTCGACTGGATGTGAGCGATTCCGCTCGTCACGACCCTCTTGGTCTTGCGCTTCTTGCCCTTGGTGGGCTTTGCTTTCGCCTTCGCCATGATCTTAGCGCTTCCTGCTCATTGCGCCGCGCTTGGGTCCCTTGCGGGTACGGGCATTGGTGTGAGTCCGTTGACCACGACAGGGCAGCCCGCGCCGATGGCGGAGCCCTCGGTAGCAGCCGAGGTCCATGAGCCGCTTGATGTGCATGTTGACCTCACGACGAAGGTCACCTTCGACCTTGAAGTTCTGGTCGATGCAATCGCGGATCTTTCTGACGTCATTCTCGTCGAGCTCGTCAGCACGTTTGCTCTTCGGGAATGCCCGCAGTCTTCGCAAATTTGCTTCGCGTGGTGCGGACCAATCCCGTAGATGTACTGCAGCGCAATCACCGTGTGTTTCCGACCTGGGAGGTCGACGCCTGCGATACGTGCCATTCGCTTTTATCCTTGCCGTTGCTTGTGACGGGGGTTGTCACACAAGACACGCACGACGCCCTTGCGGCGCACGATCTTGCACTTCTCACAAATCTTTCTGACGCTTGGTCGAACCTTCATGTCAGCCTCTCCTGGATTCGTCCTCTCGTCGGGTCGTAAGCGGAAATCGCAACCATCACACCGTCTCCAGGTAGGAGCTTCACCGTGACCTGTCTGGCCTTCGCAGACAGTGACGCGGTAATTTCCACTCCGTCGTCAAGCCTCACTCGGTAAAGCGCCCTCGGTAGCACCTTCTCGATGGTGCCTTGGGTGGTTTTGGCTTCAGTCATCCCGCTCGCTACTCGACCCCAATCGCTTTCCTAATACGTTCCGTAATCTCTTCTAATGATCCGACGCCTTCCACACCCTTCACGACACCCTTGGCTTCGTAGTGGGCGAGCACCGGCTCGGTCTTAGCTTTGTATTCTTCGTACCGCTTCCGGACGACCTCTTCGGTGTCATCCGAACGCTGCACAATCTTGTTTCCCGCGCAGGAGATACACACTCCGTTTTGGGGCGGCGGAGTATAGCGGACGTGATAGGTCTGTCCACAGTCCAAACAGACCCTTCGGCCCGTCACCCGATCGACGATGTCCCGGAGCGGAACATCCAGAGAAACGACCCGATCGATGCGTCGATCGAGCTTCTCGAGGAGGGCATCGAGCGCCTCCGCCTGAGCGACTGTCCTCGGGTAACCATCGAAGATCGCGCCACTTTTCGCATCATCCTCGGTGAGTCGCTTCAGCATCAAGTCGAGGACGAGACTGTCAGGCACCAACTTTCCAGCTGACATGTACTCGTCGAACTGCTTGCCGAGATCCGAGCCAGACTTCCGTTCCGCTCGCATCATGTCGCCGGTCGAAATCTGCGGGACGCCCAGCAGGTCGATCAGGAACTTGGCTTGAGTGCCCTTGCCAGCGCCGGGCGGTCCGAAAAGAAGGAGGTCCACTACGCGTTCCTCGCTCGAATGCGGGAGCCTTTGCTCCCGGTGAGGCCTTCGTAGTGGCGGGTGATGAGGTGGCTCTCGACCTGCTGTGCGAAGTCGAGGGCAACGCCGACGACGATCATCAGCGAAGTCCCGCCGAGGTAGAACGGCACGTTCCAACGAGACTGAAGCAAGGTCGGGATCGTGACGACGGCCGCCACGTACAATGCGCCCCCCACCGTGATTCGAGTGAGAACCGCATCGATGTACTCTGCTGTGGCCTTACCGGGCCGTACGCCGGGAATGAAGGCGCTCTGCTTCTTGAGGTTTTCCGCGACGTCGACCGGTTGGAACGTGATCGCGGTGTAGAAGAAACAGAAGAAGATTGTCATCGTTGCGAAGACGACGATGTAGACCCAGCCGCCTGGAACCAGGTTGTTGCTGATCCAGCGCATCGCATCCGAGAGATAGGGGATGTTGGTGCCGGCCAGGGTGACCGGGAACATCAGCAAGGACGAGGTGAAGATCGGCGGAATGACGCCAGCCATGTTGACGCGAAGCGGCAGGTGCGACTGCTGCCCACCATACATCTTCCGCCCGATCATGCGCTTGGCGTAGGTGATCGGCAGGCGCCTTTGGGCGCGTTCGAAAAAGACGATGAAGGCCGTCGTCCCGAGCGCGATCACGATCAGCAGCATCAGGTCGATCGGTTGGAGCTCCCCGAGCTTGAATTGCTCCAGGGTCATGAATAGGGCGTCGGGAAGGTTAGCCACGATACCCGCAAAAATGATGAGCGAAATGCCGTTTCCGAGGCCGCGCTCGGTGATCTGCTCGCCAAGCCACATCAGGAACGAAGTGCCAGTCGTGAGCGCGAGCACGGTCATGAGGCGGAAGCCCCAGCCTGGGTCGGCGACGATGTCACCAGCGGTGGAGCTCTCGTTCCAGCCCTCCCAAAGCATCGCGAGGCCCATGCTCTGGAAAATACTGAGCCCGACTGTGCCGTAGCGCGTGTACTGGTTGATCTTGCGTTGGCCGGCTTCGCCTTCCTTGCGAAGCTCCATGAGCGAAGGCACCACGACCGTCATCAGCGACAAGATGATGCTTGCCGAGACGTAGGGCATGATGTTGAGCGCGAAAATCGAAGCCTGCTCGAGAGCGCCACCTGAGAACAGGTTGAACATGCTCAAGAAGCCGCCTGACTGACCGGCCACATACTTGCGCATGGCCGCCCGGTCGACGCCTGGCGTCGTGACGAAAATCCCGATGCGATAGACTGCGAGCATTCCCAAAGTGAAGAGAATGCGGCGCCGGAGCTCGGGGATTCGAAAGATGTTCGCGACGGTGCTCATGACTTGCTACGTGCTTTCGGTTAAGAGGCGGGCTCCGCGGCGACTAGCTCGACCGTACCGCCCGCTTTCTCAATCTTCTGCGTGGCGGTCGCGCTAGCTGCGTGGACCTTGACGGTGAGAGCCTTTTCGAGCTCGCCATCGCCGAGAACCTTAATGATGTCCACTTTACGATTGATGAGGCCAGCTTCTCGCAAAGCAGCCTCATCGACCGTCGCCCCCGCTTCGAAGCGTGCCAGGTCCTTCACGTTGACCGTACCCACGGCCTTGGTGAAGGGATTGACGAAGCCACGCTTTGGGATGCGCCGGTACAGCGGCATCTGCCCGCCCTCGAAGCCGAGCTTGCTGAAGTTGCCGGGATGCCTAGCTTTTTGGCCCTTCTGGCCGTGGCCAGCGGTCTTGCCCAGGCCGGAACCCGGGCCCCGTCCCTTGCGTCGCTTTCCGCGGACGGCGCCCGCCGCGGGGCGAAGCCGGGAAAGGATTGGGGTCTTGCTCTGCTCACTCATTGACTTCCTCAACTTGGACGAGGTGGAGCACCTTTTTGACCATCCCGCGGAACGAACGGGTGTTGTCCACTAGGACCTCCGAGTTCATACCACGCAAGCCAAGCCCCTTGAGGACTCGCCTTTGCTTGTCCATTCGGCCGATTTCGCTTCTGACCTGGGTCACTTTGAGTTTCTTCGCGCTCATGACTGCCTCTCTTACGATGCGCTCGCCTCCGCAGGCGCTTCGTCAGGCTCGGCGGCGGGACGTTCCGCCTTGGGCCCATGCTCGAACTGTTGAATGTCGCCCTTGCGACGGCTGCGGCGACGAGCCACCTCGGCTGGCGACTCGAGCTCCTTGAGGGCCGCAACTGTGGCATTGACCACGTTGTAGGGATTCGTGGTGCCGAGGATCTTCGCCAGAACGTCTTTGACGCCCGCCGCTTCGAGCACCGGGCGCATCGCACCGCCAGCGATGACGCCAGTTCCCTCCGACGCCGGACGCAAGACGATGCGACCTGCGCCCGAGTGGCCGACAATCTTGTGGGGAATCGTACGACCGGTCAGCGGAACCTTGAACAGGTTCTTCTTGGCTGCGTCGGTACCCTTGCGAATCGACTCGGGGACCTCTTTGGCCTTGCCCATGCCGACACCGACGTGGCCGTTGCTGTCGCCGACGACGACGAGGGCGCTGAAGCTGAAACGCCTGCCGCCTTTGACGACCTTGGCGACGCGGTTGATGAAGATCACCCGTTCGGTGAGATCGTCCAGCGTGTTTGGATCGATGATTTGGTCTTTGTATGCCATCTCGTCCTCAGAACTTCAGACCGGCTTCGCGCGCCGATTCGGCCAGTGCGCGAACGCGTCCGTGATATCGATATCCGCCGCGGTCGAACACGACCTGCTCGACACCTTTGTCGATGCATGCCTTTGCCACAGCACTGCCGACCGACTTTGCGATGTCGACTTTGCTCCCATCGCCAGATCCGGCGACGCTCGATGCATGAGCAATCGTCTTGCCCTGCGTGTCGTCGATGACCTGCGCGTAGATGTGCTTGGCGCTGCGAAAAACCGCGAGCCGAGGTCGTGCCGTGGTGCCCTGCACCTTCTTGCGAATCCTCAACTTGCGACGAGCGCGTCCTGTCACTTGCTGCTGCATGATCAGCCTCCAGCCTTTCCGGCCTTGCCCGCCTTCTCGCGAATGCGCTCGCCGGTGTATCGAACGCCCTTGCCATTGTAGGGCTCCGGGGGTCGCATCTGACGAATCCGCGCCGCGATGCGGCCTACCAGTTGCTTGTCGGGAGACTCGAGATGAACGCGTGGGAACTTGGTACCCGCCTCGTCGATGGTCTCGACCTGAACGGCGACTTCCTTCGGGATGTCGATGATCGGCTGATGCGAGAGCCCAACGGTCATCTTGAGCTGGTCGTTCTTGAACTCGGCGCGGTAACCCACGCCGCGGAAGTCGAGCGAGCGCTTGTATCCATATGCGACGCCCTCGACCATATTGCGCAGAATCGCACGCGTGAGGCCCTGATACTGAAGGCCCGTTTTGCCGGTGCCAGGCGCAGGCCTGACGGTGAGCATGCCATCCTCCTGGCGGACCACGACCTCCGGACGAAGGACTTGCGTAAGCTCGCCCTTGGGCCCTTTCGCCTTGATGTCTTGGCCGCTGATCGAAATCTGCACGCCCTTGGCGACCTCGACAGGCTTCTTGCCGTTTCTGGATTGCTTACCTGTGTGTGTCTCGGTCATCACCAAACCTCGCACAACACCTCACCGCCCACTCGCTTATCGCGAGCGTCGCGGCCGGTCATGATGCCAACGGACGTCGAGAGAATCGCAACGCCCATGCCGTTTTGAACACGTGGGATGTCATGGTGGCCCACGTAGAAACGTCGCCCTGGGCGGCTCGCGCGGCGCATGCCGACGAACGCGCTCTGGCGGTCGCGACCGTACTTGAGGAAGATGGTCAGACTCTTCTGAACGCCATCGTCCACACGGTAGTCGTCGATGAAGCCTTCCTGCTTGAGAATCTCGGCGAGCTGCACCTTGAGGTTCGAAGAAGGAAGAACTGTGTGTTCGTGCTGAGCCTGTGCGGCGTTGCGGATGCGCGTCAGCATGTCAGCGATTGGATCGGTCATCATGACTGCACCTCCTTACCAGCTCGATTTCGTGAGACCCGGGATGTCACCCGAGAGCCCGTATTTACGGAGACAGATGCGGCACATCTCGAACTTGCGGTAATAACCCCGCGGGCGTCCGCAGACTTTGCAACGATTCCGTTGTCGCACTGAGAATTTCAGTGTCTTTTCCATTTTGGCAAATGCGCGCTTACTAGCCATCTGCGTCCTCTAGTTCCTGAACGGCATGCCGAGCGATTTCAGCAAGGCACGTCCCTGTTCATCGGTTTTTGCGGTGGTAACAAAGGTCACGTTCATACCCTTGATACGATCGATTTTGTCGTAGTTGATCTCTGGGAAGACGATCTGCTCGCGAATGCCGAGCGTGTAGTTGCCGCGGCCGTCGAATGCCTTCGGGCTGATGCCCTTGAAGTCGCGTGTACGCGGCAAAGCAATCGACACCAGTCGGTCGACGAAGTCGTACATCTGCTCGCCGCGAAGCGTCACCATCACGCCAATCGGCATGCCTTCACGGAGCTTGAATGTTGCGATGGACTTCTTGGCGCGTGTGACGATCGGCTTTCGTCCGGTGATTGCGGTGAGCTCTTCGACGGCTGACTCGATGAGCTTTGCATTCTGAACGGCTTCGCCGAGACCCATGTTGACGACGACCCGATCCAGCTTCGGAACCTGCATGATGTTCTTGAAGCTGAAGTCCTTCATCAACTGAGGGATGATCTCGTCTTTGTATTTCTTACGGAGTCGGGGTTCGTATTCACTCATGACGACCTCAATCCAGGACCGAGCCGCTCTTGACGGCCACGCGAACGCGCTTGTTGGGGTCCTTCTTGTCGGCTTCGATTCGGACGCGGGTGCGTTGCTCCGTCTTCGGGTCGACCAGCATCACGTTGGATGCGTGAATCGGCATCTCTTTCTCGACGATGCCAGCTTCCTTGAAACGACGCGGGCTCTGATGCCGCTTCACGCGGTTGACACCCTCGACGAGGATCAAGTCGGCTCGAACCACCTGAAGCACACGGCCCTTTTCGCCGCGGTCCTTGCCGGCGATGACCTGAACCAGATCACCCTTCTTGATGCGCGCAGTCATCACACCACCTCCGGTGCGAGGGATACGATCTTCATGAACTTCTTTGCGCGTAGCTCACGGGCCACCGGTCCGAAAATACGGGTGCCGATCGGCTCGTTGTCCTTGGTGATGAGCACCGCGCTGTTCGTGTCGAACTTGATGTAAGTGCCGTCGGGGCGCTGGTACTCACGCTTGGTGCGCACCACGACCGCGCGGGCAACTTCGCCCTTCTTGACGCGAGCCGTCGGAAGAGCCTCTTTCACCGAGACGACGATGATGTCGCCGAGGCCGGCATAGCGACGGCGCGAACCGCCCAGCACCTTGATGCAGGAAACTCGCTTGGCTCCGCTGTTGTCGGCCACGTCCAGCTGTGTTTCTGTCTGGATCATCGTTATACCTCCGGAGGCCTCTCGATGAGGCGGACGACTTCCCAGCGCTTCGTCTTGCTGCGCGGGCGGCAGGCGCGAATTTCGACCACGTCGTTCTTTCGGTACTCGTTGCCCTCATCGTGCGCGTGGAACTTCTTCTTGCGCTTGACGTATTTTCCGTAGAAGGGGTCGCGAGCGCGGCGGATGACCTCCACAACGACGGTTTGTTGGACTCGCCCCTCGGTCTGCGTCTCGTTCACGACGCGTCCGACCAAGCGACGACGGCGGCCACGATCCTTGGCGACTTTCGGTGTCGGTTGTCCTGGCTCAGCAGCAGTCATGGCCGATCACTCCTTGTTCGCCGCTTCTGTGCGGCGCTCGGTGAGAATGGTCTTCACCCGGGCTAGATCCCGGCGAAGCTTTTGAATCGAGCTCGTGTCGTCGAGCTGATTGGTGTGATTGTCGAAGCGCGCCTTCCAGAGCTGACGTCGCAGGTCACCTTCGATGACCGCGAGCTCTTCGAGCGTGTTCGTACGAATGTCTTCGGACTTCATAGCTCAGTCTCCCGCGACCGGAACGTCGTCTTGATGGGGAGCTTGTGCGCGGCGAGCTGGAACGCTGCGCGCGCGACATCCTCGGGGACGCCCTGAATCTCGTAGAGCATGCGCCCAGGCTTGATGACCGCCACCCAGCCCTCGACGGGGCCCTTGCCCTTGCCCTGTCGAGTCTCGAGCGGCTTTTTCGTGAGAGGCTTGTCCGGGAAGATACGAATGAAGAGCTGCCCTTGACGCTTCACCTTCCGCTGAATCGTCATACGAGCCGCTTCGATCTGTCGCTGGCTGATCCGGCCGGGCTCGAGCGCCTGCAGTCCGAAGTCGCCGAACGAGATCTTGCCGCCGCGATAGGCCTTGCCGCGCATGCGGCCCTTCATCTGTTTGCGGAACTTGGTTTTCTTTGGTTGAAGCATGGCTCGTCCTTAGACCCGGGCTCCGATGGCCGCGGCACCTGGGCGCTGCGGAAGCTGCTCGCCCTTGAAAATCCAGCATTTGATTCCGACGGTTCCGGCCTTGGTGTGTGCCGTGACCTCGCCGTAGTCGATGTCGGCGCGGAGCGTGTGAAGCGGAACGCGGCCCTCACGGTACCACTCAGTGCGGGCTATTTCGGCCCCACCAAGGCGGCCGCCGGCCGTCACTCGAATGCCTTTCACACCGAACTTCATCGCGGTCTGCACGGCCTTCTTCATGGCTCGGCGGAACGCGACACGGCGCTCGAGCTGCGTTGCGATGTTCTCCGCAACGAGCTGGGCGTTGGTCTCGGCTTTACGAACCTCTTGAATGTCGAGAAACAGCTCGTTCTGGGTCAGTTTCTGAAGGTCCGCCTTGAGCTGCTCGACGCCCGCGCCGCGCTTGCCGATGATGATGCCGGGGCGCGAGGTGTAAATGACCACCTTGGCCTTGTTCGCGGCGCGCTCCATCTCGATGTCGGCGATTCCAGCGTGCGCGAACTTCTTCCGAATGACTCTCTTGAGCTTCAGATCTTCATGAAGCCACTTGGCGTAGTTCTTATCCTCGTACCACTTGGACTTCCACGTCTTCACGACGCCGAGACGGAAACCATACGGATGTACTTTCTGACCCACGGTTCAGCTCTCTTCCCCGTCGCTCACGACGACGGTGATGTGACTCATTCCCTTGACGACACGAGTAGCGCGACCCTGTGCCCGCGGACGCCATCGCCGCATGTGTTGGTTGGGCGCCATGTCGGCGAACGCCGTCTTGACGAACAGGTCGTCTAGATTGAGCTCGTCGTTCTTCTGCTTGGCGTTGGCGATGGCGCTGCTGATGGCCTTCGCCACGATGGGGGCCGCCGACTTCGTAGTGAAGCGGAGCTCGTTCAGAGCCTCGGCGACGCTCTTACCGCGCACCATGTTCAGCACCACACGCGCTTTTCGAGGCGAAATCCTTTGAAATCGTGCTTTTGCAACCGCTTCCATGATCATTTCTTCCCTGTCTGCGGGTTGATCTTGCGGCCGCCCTTCTTGTCCGACGCATGACCGCCGAACGTCCGGGTGGGCGCGAACTCACCGAGCTTGTGCCCGACCATGTTCTCGGTGACGAAGACAGTGACGAACTTGCGACCGTTGTGAACGGCGAAGGTGTGTCCGACGAAATCGGGCGTCACAGTGGAGCGCCGCGACCAAGTGCGGATCATCTTCTTGTCCCCCGACTTGTTCGCAGCCTCGACCTTGTCTTCCAGATGCTGGTCGATGAACGGACCCTTTTTTACTGAACGCGCCATTACTTCTTCTTTCGCCCGCGGACGATGTACTTGTCCGTCGACTTGTTCTTTCTGGTCTTCAAGCCCTTGGCGAGCTGACCCCAGGGCGAGCAAGGATGACGTCCGCCTGCGGTGCGGCCCTCACCACCGCCCATCGGATGGTCGACGGGGTTCATGGTGGTGCCGCGGTTGTGCGGACGGCGTCCGAGCCAACGGCTTCGGCCGGCCTTGCCGAGAGTCAGGCGAGCGTGCTGCGAGTTGCTGACCTGACCGACCGATGCACGGCAGTTGAGGTGCACCAAGCGAACTTCACCGGACGGAAGGCGAATCTGAGCGTAGTTGCCGTCCTTGGCCATCAGCTGGGCCGCGGTGCCCGCCGAGCGCACGAGCTGCGCACCCTTGCCGATTTTGAGCTCGATATTGTGAATCATCGTGCCGAGCGGCATGTGGCGAAGCGGCATCGCGTTGCCGGGCTTCACGTCCGCGTGGCGCGACGAGAGGACTTGCTGACCCGGCTCGAGGCCGTCCGGAGCGAGAATGTACGCCTTCTCGCCATCGGCGTAATGAATGAGAGCGATGCGAGCCGAGCGGTTCGGATCGTACTCGATTCCCTTCACGGTGCCGGGCACGCCAATCTTGTTCCGCTTGAAGTCGATCTTGCGGTAGCGCTGCTTGTGGCCGCCCCCACGGAAACGCGAGGTGATGCGCCCCTGGTTGTTGCGGCCAGCGGTCTGCTTTTTGGAGTCGAGAAGCTTCTTTTCTGGCTTCGCGCGCGTGATCATTTCGAAGTCCGGCGCTTCGTAGAAGCGACGGGACGGCGAAGTGGGTTTGAACTTACGGATTGCCATCTTCAAACACCCTCGAAGAAGTCGATCGTCTCGCCCTCGCGGAGGGTGACGATCGCCTTTTTCCAGTTTTGGGTTTTCGCGTAGGTCTTCCCCATGCGGCGCATGTGACCACGCATGACCAGCGTGCGGACGTCACGCACCGTGACTTTGAACAAAGTCTCGACGGCGTCCTTGATTTGAAGCTTGTTTGCGGAGAGGTCCACCTCGAAGGTGTACTTGTTGTCCTCTTCGCGAAGCTTGGCGCCCTTCTCCGTGAGGTAAATGGGGCGCTTGATGACTTGTTCGGCGTGCATCACTGACACCTTGCTTCCAGAGCTTGCACCGCGTCTTGCGTGAGCACGAGATGCTCGTGACGGAGCAGGTCGTAGAGGTTCACGCCCTCGGGCGGCAGAACCGAGTGGCCCTGCAGGTTGCGCGCGCTCAGTCGTAGCTTCTCGTTCTCTTTGCCATCGACGATGAGCGCTCCGCCCTTGACCTCGAGCTTGGCGAGAACCTCGGCAAGCTTCTTCGTCTTGACTTCGGTGAGCTCGAAGTTCTCGACGACCAGCAACTGACCCTCTCGAAGCTTGAGACTCAACGCGCCCTTGAGCGCTCCGAGCCGCATCTTTCGCGGGGGCCTGTAGCCGAAGTCACGGGGCTTGGGGCCATGGACCGTGCCACCACCGACGAAAATCGGCGCGCGCTTGGAGCCATGTCGGGCGCTGCCCGTGCCCTTCTGCTTGTACATCTTGCGCTTCGTCGCCGAGACCTCAGCCCTGGTCTGGGCCGAAGCGGCGCCTTTACGCTGACTTGCGAGCTGGGCCTTGAGAACATCGTAGAGGAGGCTCTCGTTGACCGTGGCATCGAAGACGCTGTCCGAGAGATCCATCTCTCCGACGCCCTTCTTACTCAAGTTGTAGACCTTCACCTTTGGCATGGACCTACCGCCTTACGACTTGATCTCGACATCGACACCCGCTGAAAGATCCAGCTTCATGAGGGCGTCGAGCGTTTGCTGAGTGGGGTCCAAGATGTCCAAGAGTCGCTTGTGAGTCCGAATCTCGAACTGCTCTCGCGACTTCTTGTCCACGTGGGGTCCACGCAGCACGGTGTATTTGTTGATGCGTGTAGGCAGCGGAATCGGACCGGCGACCCGCGCACCGGTGCGCTTCGCTGTGTCGACGATTTCCGTCGCCGATTGATCTAGCAATCGGTGATCGTAAGCCTTGAGTCGAATCCGGATCTTGTTCGCTGCCATTGTTCTACTCGATGATCTTGGAAATGACGCCTGCACCGATGGTCCGGCCGCCTTCGCGAATGGCGAAGCGCTGCTTTTCTTCCATGGCGGCGGGCGTGATGAGGTTGACCTTCATCTTCACGTTGTCGCCAGGCATGACCATCTTCACGTCTTCGGGAAGCTCGATCTTGCCCGTCACGTCCAGCGTGCGGATGTAGAACTGCGGGGTGTAGTTGCTGAAGAACGGCTTGTGTCGCCCGCCCTCGTCCTTGCTCAGGATGTACACTTCGCACTCGAAGTTCGTGTGCGTGTTCACCGAGCCGGGCTTCGCCAGGACCTGGCCGCGCTCCACCTGCTCTTTGTCGATGCCACGAAGCAAGCAGCCCACGTTGTCGCCTGCCTGTCCCTGGTCCAGCAGCTTCCGGAACATTTCCACGCCCGTCACCACCGTCTTTTGCGGGTCCCGGACGCCGAGGATTTCGACTTCCTCACCCACCTTGATCACACCCGCGCTCGATGCGCCCGGTCACCACCGTCCCGCGGCCCTTGATCGAGAACACGTCTTCGACCGCCATCAGGAACGGCTTGTCGATGTCTCGCTCCGGCTCCGGAATGTGTGCATCCACCGCGTCCATCAGGTTCACGACCGATTCCACCCACTTCTCTTCGCCGTTCAATGCGCCCAGCGCCGAGCCCTGCACCACCGGGATGTTGTCCCCGTCGTAGTCGTACTTCGAAAGAAGCTCGCGGACCTCCATCTCCACCAACTCAAGAAGGTCCGGATCGTCCACCGCGTCGCACTTGTTCATGAACACCACCATCGTCGGAACACCGACCTGGCGTGCCAGAAGCACGTGCTCTTTGGTCTGCGGCATCGGTCCATCGACACCGCTCACCACCAGAATCGCGCCGTCCATCTGCGCCGCGCCCGTGATCATGTTCTTGACGTAGTCGGCGTGACCGGGGCAATCGACGTGAGCGTAGTGACGGTTGCCCGTCTGGTACTCCACGTGGCTCGTCGCGATCGTCACCGTCTTGGTGTCGTCACGAACCGTCCCGCCCTTGGCGATGTCCTTGTAGCTCTTGGCCTCGCCGCCGTGCTTATCGGACATCACCTTCATGATCGCCGCCGTCAGCGTCGTCTTGCCATGATCGATGTGACCGATCGTGCCTACGTTGATGTGTGGTTTGTCTCGGACAAACTTTTCTTTAGCCATCGTTAGCTCCTCAGCCGCCCTTCGCCTTGGCGACGATTTCATCGGCGATGCCCTGCGGCACCCCCTGATACTCCTTGAACTGCATCGTGTAGACCGCCCGCCCCTGAGTCTTGGAGCGAAGGTCGTTTACGTAACCAAACATGTTTGCGAGCGGTACAAGCGAGCGAATCACCTGCAAGCCACCCACGGATTCCATTCCGCTGACTGCACCGCGACGCGAGTTGAGGTCGCCGATGACCTCACCCATGTAGTCCTCCGGGACACGGACTTCAACGTCCATCACCGGCTCCATGAGCTGAATGCCCGCGCGCTTCGCGCCATCCTGGAAAGCAAGGGACGCGGCCACCTCGAATGCAGCCGGGCTCGAGTCGACGTCGTGATACGAGCCGTCGAAGAGCGTCGCTTTGAGATCGATTACGGGGTACCCGGCCATTACGCCGCGGGTCATTGCATCCTTTATGCCCTTTTGCACGGACGGAATGTATTCCTTCGGCACGACGCCGCCGACGATCTTGTTCTCGAACTCGAAGCCAGCGCCAGCCTCGAGGGGCTCGAGCTTAATCCAGACATGGCCGAACATGCCGCGACCACCGCTCTGCTTCACGTAGCGGCCCTCGGCCTCGGCTGCCTTGGTGATCGTCTCGCGATAGGCGACCTGCGGCGCGCCGACGTTGGAATCAACCTGGAATTCGCGCTTCAGGCGGTCGACGATGATCTCCAGGTGGAGCTCACCCATGCCGCTGATGATTGTCTGGCCCGACTCCTCGTCGGTGTGGGCGCGAAAGCTGGGATCCTCGGCGGCGAGCTTTCCGAGCCCCACGCCCAGCTTGTCCTGGTCTGCCTTGGTCCTGGGCTCGATCGCCACGGAGATGACCGGCTCCGGGAAATCCATGCGCTCGAGAATGATCGGCGCCTTTTCGTCGCAGAGAGTGTCGCCGGTGGTGGCCGTCTTCAGGCCGACCGCGGCAGCAATGTTGCCGGTGCGAATTTCTTTGAGCTCTTCGCGGTTGTTGGCGTGCATCTGGAGGATGCGGCCGATGCGCTCCTTCTTGCCCTTGGTCGAGTTCAAGACACCGGAGCCCGCCTCGAGCACGCCGGAGTACACCCGGAAGAAGGTGAGCTGACCCACGAAGGAATCGTTGACGATCTTGAATGCCAGAGCGCTAAACGGCTCCTCGTCCGAGGCCTTGCGCACCAACACTTTCTCGGGGTCGTTGGGGTCGACACCCTGAATCGCGGCGACCTCCAGCGGCGACGGAAGGAAATTGACGACAGCGTCCATCAGCTGCTGCACGCCCTTGTTCTTGAAGGCGGATCCGGTGAGCACCGGGACGATGGTCTGCTCCAGGCAGCCCTTGCGAATGGCCCGGAGGATCTCGTTTTCTGAGAAGTCGGTGTCCCCCTCGAGAAAGCGCTCCATCAGAGCGTCGTCAACCTCGGAAACCGCCTCGATCAGCACGGCACGGGCCTCCTCGGCCTCAGCTCTGAGGTGCTCGGGAATCTCTTCGACGGACCATTCGGCGCCGAGGGTATCAGTCTCTGAAGCGGTGGGCCTTCATTCCGACCAGGTCGATGATGCCTCCGAGCTCCGCCTCTTGGCCGAGCGGAAGCTGCACGGCGACTGCGGGGGCGCCAAGGCGCTCCTTGATAGACTTGAAAGCGGTGGGGAAGTCGGCACCGGCTTTGTCCATCTTGTTGATGAAGCAAATGCGCGGAACGCGGTATCGATCGGCCTGGCGCCAGACCGTCTCCGACTGCGGCTCGACACCCTCTTTGCCATCGAACACCGCAACGGCGCCATCGAGCACGCGAAGCGAACGCTCGACCTCGATGGTGAAGTCGACGTGACCCGGCGTGTCGATGATGTTGATGCGGAACTGCTCACCGCCAAATGGGCCCGCCTCAGCGCGCCAGAAGCAGGTGGTCGCAGCGGACGTGATCGTGATGCCACGCTCCTGCTCCTGCTCCATGTAGTCCATGGTGGCAGCGCCGTCGTGCACCTCGCCGATCTTGTAGTTGACGCCCGTGTAGTAAAGGATGCGCTCGGTAGTCGTCGTCTTGCCCGCATCAATGTGGGCCATGATGCCGATGTTGCGGGTCTTATCGAGTGCGTACTTCCTGGCCATTGGATTCTATGAGCTGTTCTCTCTTGACTCGGGCGCTTGACACACAAAACCCCCTCCGACCCAGAAGCCACCCTCGGGCTTCTTCAACTCAGAGAGGGTTTCGAGAGGCACATCGGTTGCGACGGGTTGTCGCGGTCTTCCCGGTGACTCTCTCTATGTGCGCGATGTCATGAGTTCAGCTGCTGCTCCTTGTCCGAGGGGTTTCCGTAGACCTTCCCAGACGCCAAAAAGTTTCTACCAGCGATAGTGCGCAAACGCCTTGTTGGCGTCGGCCATCTTGTGAGTGTCTTCCCGCTTTTTTACGGCGTTTCCGCGACCTTGTGAGGCTTCCATGAGCTCTGCTGCGAGCCGTTCTTCCATGGACTTCTCGCCGCGCGCTCGCGAGTACTGAACCAGCCAACGCATTGCGAGCGCGTTGCGGCGGTCAGAGCGAACCTCGACGGGAACCTGATACGTTGCACCACCAACTCGGCGGCTCTTGACCTCGACGCGAGGCTTCACGGATTCGAGGGCCTTCTTGAACACGTCGAGGGGCTCGCCTTTAAAGCGCTCTTCGATGATCTCGAACGCGCCGTACAAGCACTTCTCCGCGGTGGATCGCTTGCCTGCGAGCATCAGTGAGTTGACGAACTTCGCCACGAGCTGGTCGCCATACTTGGCGTCCGGGATGATTTGCCTCTTAGGTGCGCTGAATCGACGACTCATGACTTGGTCTTCTTAGTTCTTCGGGCGCTTGACGCCGTACTTCGACCGCTTGTTGACGCGGTTTGCCTTGTTGGTGTTGGACGGGCCCGCCGCGCCAGTGGCGTCGAGTGTGCCGCGAACGACGTGGTAGCGGACACCGGGAAGATCCTTCACTCGGCCGCCGCGAATGAGCACGACAGAGTGCTCCTGCAAGATTGTGCCCCTCGCCGGGGATGTAGGTGGTCGCCTCGATACCGTTCGACAGACGCACACGAGCGACCTTGCGAAGTGCCGAGTTCGGCTTCTTTGGCGTGGTGGTATACACGCGAACGCACACACCTCGCTTCTGCGGGCAACGCTGAAGCGCCGGCGAGTCCGTTTTCGATTTGATCTGTTTGCGTCCCTTGCGGACGAGCTGGTTGATCGTGGGCATAACTATCCGAAAAAGCGTGCAATTCCTCGAACGCACGCAAGTTCCCCGTGCGTCGAAGGGAGCGAAGGATAGGCGCGAAACCCCCGCTGTCAAGCGAAGTGTTCAGCGAATCGGGACGGAGTGATAACTGTCTGAAATGATTCGAATTTCAGTTGACACCGAGCCTCGATTTTCCGAAGGGGTTAGCATAAATGATCCGGTCCTGCTGATCGAGACGCAGCCATCGCGCAAATCAGTCCCGCATCGATGAGTCGGAGCCGTTTCTCCATCCTAGAAATCGAGGCGGAAATTACCGCCAGTGAGACCGAGCTCGAGCCGAATCTGGGGCCCGGTGCTCTGAGGGCTTCCGAGATCGTCGGGCAACTCGCGGGGTCGGGTGGTTCGAATCACGGGCCTGAATCGCACCTCGGCCTCGATGACCCCAGCCACGGCGAAGCTCAGCGAACGCACCGACGCTCACCCAGTTGCCGATTCGGAGTGCTTTTTCGACCCGCCTCGCCCGGTCGATCTCGTCGGGCGCGGGATTCTCGTCGCGAAGCGAGTTGTGGCCGATGAAGGTCGCGATCGACGCAGCGAGAAAGGCGCTTTCCAGGGTGGCGAACATAATCCCGAGCTTGCGGTTCTCGTTCTGGAACTGACCGGCACCAAAGGGAATCGCGGCGATCCAGCGTGAGTTGACCTTCTCGATGGTCTGTTCCGAGGCGAGCTTTTCGAGCGCTTCGATGCGCTGCTGCTGACGGATCAACTCCTCGACCTCGTCGGAACGCTCGCGCTTCTGGCGCGCGGCCTCCTGTGCGTCTCGGCGGGCCCGTTCCGCGGCCACCCCCTCTTGCACCTCTTGAAAGCTCTGTACGACCGCTTCAGGAAAGGCGACAGGGTCGATGTCGTAGTCGGGGTCCTCTTCGAGGAGCAGTCGAAACTGCTCGCGGGCGGCGTCCTTCTTCCCCAGGAACAGGTACGTGGCGCCGAGGTACTTGCGGGCTTCCAGGCGAACGACCGGATTTGCTGCTCTCGGGACGGCCCCACCGACCAGGGACTCCAGTCCCCTGGCCGCCTTCGCATAGCTTTGCTTGTCGTAGCTGCGACGAGCCGACTCGAAGTCCGAAAGCTCGTCTGCGGCGACAGGCAGCGCGAACGCCGCCATCAACAGGAAGAGCAAACAGGAAAGCGCATGGCGCCGCATCACCTTAGGCGGGTTCTACGGGGTTTCGCCGTCCCTCTCAAGCTTGAAGGAATGTTGAGTCAAATCAGCTCCTGCGCGAAGCGTGACCACCGTCCTGTAGGGTCGATAGCCCGGCGCCCTGATCTGGACCTGTACCGAGGCCTGAAGCGAGCTCATCGGGATCTGAAGGATTTCGCGGATCCGGCCGGTAACGGTGCGGTTCCCGGGAAGTGTGATTTGGACGGTTGCGTCTGCAGGCGCTGGGCCTTTTAGATAGAGCCTGGCTGGCTTGTAGCGGAGTTTGACCGGGAGCTCGAAGTCGCGCGTGCCTTCTGGAATCCGCTTGCGGATGACGCGCTCATCGCAGCAGCCCTCTGCGCCAACGAAGCGAAACGTGTGCTTGCCCACTTTTAGGCGAATCCGCTGAAAGTCGGGGCCGTACGGCTTGAGAGGGCTCCCGTTTACACTGATCGACACGTTCGGAGGGCTGGGTTTGAAGACCACCCAACGTCGGCCATTTAGAGTCGCCTCCGTCTTGCTGTCCTCTGGTTTGCTCTCCTCTTCGGCGACGTTGTCCACGGTCTCCGAGTCGGGCAGCGGATCCGGAACGCGGGCTTCGGACTTCTCGGTCGGCGCATCCGTGGCGCTTGGGACCGCCGCCGGACTGGTCTCGGTCGCGGTAGTCGTGCGTTCAGCTCGGCGCCAGCTCAGGTAGGTGACGGAGGCCAGCGCGATCAGCAACACGGCCGCGACGAGCGCCACCATCAAGGTCGCTCGGCGTCGGCGCCCCAGGGACCCGAGCAACTTGAGGGCGCGATCGTTGCCTTCGTCGAGCGCCAGGGCTCGGCTCAGCGCGGACTGCGCCTTGGGCACGTCTCCTGCTCTTGCGGCTGCAGCGCCGAGCACGAGCAGTTGCTGGAGTGAGTGCTGACGCAGC
Source organism: uncultured delta proteobacterium (assembly GCA_963716775.1). Classification (GTDB taxonomy): domain Bacteria; phylum Myxococcota_A; class Polyangia; order Polyangiales; family Houyiibacteriaceae; genus SG8-38. The sequence goes on along the minus strand of CAVQUI010000004.1, from coordinate 639,013 downwards.
TCTGCGGCGACCTCGTCCGGCTGCGCCAGGTACCGGGCTAGAGTTTCGTCCGGATCGTCGATGCCCATTTCGCTGAGAAACGCGTGCAGGTTCTCGGCCATTTCGGCGGCGGTTTGATAGCGCTCGGCCGGCGCTCGCGACAATGCCTTGTTCATGATCTCAGCGAGGTCCGCGCCGATCGACGGGTGCAGTCGAAGCGGGTCGGGGTACTCCCCATCAAGCAGTAGCTTCAAGAGGTGGTGGGGGTTTCGACCGACGAAGGGCAGTCGCCCCGTCGCGCAGAAGTACAGAACCGTCCCAAGTGAGAAGACGTCGCTCCGAGCGTCGCAGGTTCCGCCCTCCACTTGCTCGGGCGCCATGTGACCCGGGGAACCGAGAATCTGCCCCGTGACGGTGAACGTGTGCGCGTCAACCATGTGCGCGATGCCGAAGTCAGTGAGCTTCACGCAGCGGTCTTCATGAATGAGCACGTTCTCCGGCTTCACGTCGCGGTGGATGATGCCCTTGTCGTGCGCCTCGCTAAGCGCGTCGGCGAGCTGCAACGCGATGCAGGCTGCGATCTCTGGAGGCAGGTCTTCTTGCTGGAGGACGAAGTCTTTTAGAGTCGGGCCGGTGAGCAGCTCGGCTGCGATATAGGTCTCCTCCGATGCTTCGCCGCTGTAGTCGTAGATCTCGAGAATGTGCGGATGTCGGAGCTTCGCTACGCTCTTGGCTTCACGCGTGAACCTCGCGCGGGCTTCACTGGTGCGCTGCAGGTGTGGATGTAGCACCTTGAGCGCAACGAAACGGTCGAGCGAGCTGTCACGTGCCCGATAGACCGTAGCCATGCCACCGTGGCCGATCTCGTCGAGGACCTCGTACTTCTCCAGCTTGCGTAACATCTGCCCGGGATTCCCAGGGTAACAGGTTCGGGGACCGCCACCCGATCCTTCTATAGCGGTTCGAGCGCGGCGGGAACACAGAACTCGAAATCGTCCCGGATGCTCAGTCCATCATCGCCCCCCGCCACGATGAACGCGCCGCTTTCCAAGACGAGGCCACCGGCGCCGGCCCGCGGAGACTCCATTTGCAACAGAGTTGCAATCTCGACGTCTCCACCGTTCCAGCGGACCTCCTCGACCAGCGAAGAGTCATTGCCACCAATCAGCAATGTGCTCTGCGCGGGCAGGAGCGTGTTCAGGCGCGCCGTCGTCCACTCGGGACCGGCGCTCGAAGCGCAGTCGCTCGGACAGCCATCGAAGCGAAGGCTGTCTTGACGGATGGTGTCTCCGGCGTCTGTGCCGCCCATCCAAAGAGCGCGGCTTTCACCGTCGCCGACGAGAAAGCCGCCCTCGCGAACACCGTCCGCGACGCCCGGAAGCGTCTGTCCCACGGTCTCGCCATCGAGGAGGATCTCTGCATCGCCTTGGGCGTTGCCCCCGGCGACGAGGACATTGTCGCCGAAGACCGTTGCCGCAGCGCCAGATCGGGGCTCGCTCAACTGAAGAGAGGTCACTCCGCCGCCCGGCCCGACCAGTGACACTTCCGATTTGGCCTCGCCATTGACCTCACCGCCGATCACCATGGCGCCCACACCCGGAACTGAAACGAGCGCCGACCTGGGCCCGGCTCCGAGGTGAAGCACCGCCGGGGTGATGCGACTCGTGGCGTCGAGCATGTTGAAGATGAACGGCGTAGTGTTGCTTGGAAGCACGAGGATTTCAGCTTCGTCGATCGAGGCGGCCCGCGTTTCGCCGAGGTCGGACAGCGAGAAGTCTTCGGAGAAGAGGCGCGACTCCCATTGAAGCTGGTCGAAGAACTCGATCTGTTCTTCGGACGGGCCTGTGCCGCCAGCGATCAGGGCGAAGGTGCCTGATCTCACCATTCCGAAGAAGGCACGGGGCGACTCCAGAAGGTCGAAGGTGACTCGCTCGCACGACGACGGTGACGACGTCACGACGCGAAGGAAGCCTCCGCCGACGGACGGCACAAACATCGGCGAGGCGCTCAGAAGCTCGGTGCTCGGACCCTCGATCTCGACCCGAATGCGAGTGGGCTGGGTGAACACCCTGAATTCGAGCACGGCCTCGAAGGCGCCGTCCGTGATCGGGTACTCGTATTGCTGGGCCGAAAACTCACCCTCTTGAATGCCGATTCGCAGATTGCTCGCATCGGTGTCCGCGGCGGGGTTGCCGTTCTGGCCGTCTACGATGCGCGCTTCGAAGACGAACTGGTAGACGGATTCTTTGCACCCGAAGGCCGTCGCGGAAAGCAATCCAAGCAAGAAGATTCGGAGGAGCACGGCGAGAGGTTGCTTTACCGTTTCACGGCGAGCAAGTAGAGGAGTGCTGTGTGGGCCGAACGCGTCTCTTCGATCGATGAGCTAGCCGCAGCGCGACGCCTGCGCACTGAACCGGGCTTCGCCTGGCTGGATTCGAACCGGAGCGAATCGCGCGACGGACGATTTTCGTTTCTCGCCGCTTGGCCGTCCGAGGAGATTCGGGCGGAGTTTGGTGAGAAGGAGCCGTTCGCCGCTCTTCGCGGACTAGACCAGAGGAGCGCGGACACGAATCCCGATGGGCCCAGGCCCTGCGAAGTTCCAGCATGGATTGGGTACATTGCGTATGACGCATTCTGGTCGGCGCCCGTGCGTGGGGAGCCCCGCTTCGATCGCGCTGGTGATACCATCATGCTGTTTCGACGATACCCGGCGCTGCTGGCACTCGATCACGCGGCCGGGGAAGCCTGGATCGTGGGCGACGACCTCAAAGCCTGCGAGCTGTTCCGACGTCGCTTGGCCGGATTGACAGAGCAACGAGTCTCGCCACCGCAGATCGGCGAAATCGAGGTAGACGGTGCCGAGGAGCATCGCTCCGCGATCAGAAAGGCTCTGGACTACATCGGCCTCGGCGAGGTCTACGAGGTCAACGTCGCCCGGCGCTGGTCTGCACCGTTTCAGGGGGATGCACTCCAGCTTTGGCAGGCGATGCGCGTCGCTAGTCGGGTGCCCCTCGGGATGTTCCTCGACGGTGGCGACCACGCGGTCCTGGCATGCACGATGGAGCGCTTCATCCATTGGGACGCATGGAGCAGGACGCTGACCACGCGACCGATCAAGGGAACGATTCGGCGGGAACCCTGCGACGATGGCTCCTCGGAGCGACTGCTGGCCGACCCCAAGGAGCGTGCCGAGCATTCGATGATCGTCGATCTCATGCGGAACGACCTCGGGCGTGTCGCCGAGATCGGCACCGTGAGCGTCGACGCGCCGCTCATCGTGGAGCCCTTCACGGGGCTCTATCATCTCGTGAGCACCGTGAGCAGCGTGACGCGGCCCGATGTTTCGCCGGCAGACATCCTCGAAGCCACGTTCCCGCCCGGGAGCGTCACCGGCGCGCCGAAGATTCGCGCGCTCGAGATCATCGAAGAGCTGGAGAAACACCCGCGCGGGATCTACTGCGGCGCTCTGGGCTTCATCGACTACGACGGCGGCTTGTCGCTCGCCGTGGCGATTCGGACCGCCTCCGTTGCGAACGGGAGGGTGGTCTACTGGGCCGGCGGCGGAATCGTCGAAGCCAGCGACCCGGATCGGGAAGTAGCGGAGACCGAGCTTAAAGCGCGGGTCTTCCTCGATGCAGTAGAATCCCTCCGCAGAGGTGCCGAAGATGAATGATCGGATCGACGTGGTGTTGGATTTCTGGTTTGGGGAGCTCAACGAGCTCGGCTGCGCCAGCCCCAATCAACGAAAGCTCTGGTGGACGAAGTCCGATGCCTTCGACGAGGCGATCCGTTCCGAGTTCCTGAACGACTATGAAGCGATCGTAGCAGGCGACCGAGAGGGCTGGCGGCACTCTGCACGGGGCGCTCTGGCCTACATCATCGTGCTCGATCAGTTTTCGAGAAACATGTTCCGCGGCACGCCAAACATGTTCGCGGCAGACGAGCTCGCGCGAGAAGTCTGTGGGGAAGGACTCGACGCGGGCTTCGACGAAGAGCTCTCCTTCGACGAGCGCGTGTTCTTCTACCTGCCACTAGAGCATAGTGAAGAGCTCCGAGATCATGAGCGCTGCGACCAGGTCTTCCGGCGGCTCTGCGAGATCGCGCCTGACGAGCTAAAGGCCGATGCCGAGTACTATCTGGACTTCGCCAAGCGGCATCGCGACATCATCGACCGCTTTGGGCGCTATCCTCACCGCAACGACACCCTCGGGCGCGTGTCCACGCCGGAGGAGCTAGAGTTCCTCCAAGCGCCGGGCTCATCGTTCTAGTCGAGTTTCTTCTGAAAACGCATCGAGGCGACGATGATCAGGACCAGGGTGATACCGGCGAGCCAAATGAGCTCGGTGCTGAGCTCCGCGAATGATGCACCCTTGAGAACGATGCCGCGCACCACTCGCAGATAGTGCGTCAGTGGCAGGATCGTGGCCAGCCACTGCGCCGGTGCCGGCATTGCTTCCCACGGAAACATGAAGCCCGATAGGAGTATGTTCGGCAGAAGGAAGAAGAACGACATTTGCATGGCCTGCTGCTGCGTCTTTGCAATCGTCGAGAACAGCAGGCCGACCGCAAGACTGGCGGCGATGAAGAACACCGAGAGCATATAGAGCAAGCCGAGCGAGCCGACGATGGGCACCTTGAAAACCAAGGAGCCCACACCGAGAATCAAGCTCATCTGCAAGTAGCCGACTGCGATGTACGGGAGGATCTTGCCGACAGTCAGCTCCACGCTTCGAATCGGAGAAACGATCAGCTGCTCCAGCGTGCCGCGCTCTCGCTCGCGGGCGATCGCCATGGCGGTGAACATCACCAAGGTCATGGTGAGGATCACACCGACCAAGCCCGGCACGATGAACACCGCAGTACGAAGGTCCTGGTTGTACCAAGTCGCGGGCTCCACAACGATCGCCTGGCTCGGTGCGGCGACGGGCTGGCCGAGTCGCTGGAGCCGCGCGACGCTCAGCTCGGCGGAGCGCGCAGCTGCGAGGGACACAGCCGTGTTGGTCGCACTTGCAACGACCTGCGGATCGGAGCCGTCGACCACGAGTTGAAGCTGAGCCGGCCGGCCGGCTTCGACTTCGGCGCCGAAGCGAGCTGGCACGACCAGGGCCACCATGGCCTGCCGAGAGCGCATGGCGATGCCGACTTGCTCGTAGCTGTCCACATGACCGACCAGATCATAGAAGCCGGTCGCCTCCATACGTCTCACGAATCCGCGGGACTCCGCGGAGTGATCTTGGTCGTAGACGACGGTCGCTATGTTGCGAACGTCCGTGTTGATGGCGTAGCCGAAGAGCAGCAGCTGGATGATCGGAATGCCGAACATCATGCCCATCGTGAGACGGTCGCGCCTCGCCTGGATCATCTCTTTCCAGGCGATCGACAGCATGCGGTTCATTGCGCGCCCCCGTTCCGCGCTTCGCTGTGAACCATCGCCACGAACGCGTCTTCGACGTTGGGAACGATTTCGCGGCAATCCCCGACACCTGGACCGTCAGCCAGAAGTTCCTGCGCGAGCGCCACTGGGTCGACGCCGCCGAGCGTCGCCAATCGAAGGCGATCTCCGAAGGGAGCAACCTCGTCGACCGCCGGATGGGAGACCAGCAGATCCATGGCGGCGGCCACGTCCGAAGTCGAAACCAGACCCACACGGATCTTCCGCCGCTCGATGACCTCCGCTGGCGTCCCGATGTCCAGAAGCGTGCCTCTGAAAATGAAGGCGAGACGGTGGCAGCGCTCCGCCTCGTCCATGTAGTGCGTGGTCACCATGACCGTGGTGCCAGCCGCAGCGATGCGATGGATGTGAGCCCAGAATTCCCTGCGACTCACCGGATCGACACCCGCGGTTGGCTCGTCGAGAAACAAGAGCGGCGGTTGGTGGATGGTCGCGCAGACCAATGCGAGCCGCTGCTTCCAGCCCCCGGAGAGGGTGCCGCTGATCTGGTTGCGTCGCTCGCTGAGGCCCGCACGTTCGAGCTCTTCGGGCACGCGCTTGCTGCGCTCAGCTCGGCTGAGCCCATAGATGCCGGCGTAGAACCTCAGGTTCTCTTCGACCGTGAGATCCTCGTAGAGGCTGAAACGCTGGGTCATGTAGCCGATGTTCTGCTTGACCTGCTCCGACTCCGTCGCGACGTCGAAGCCGACGACCGTCGCGCGACCGCCGCTCGGGTCCAGAATCCCGCAGAGCATGCGCAGCGTAGTCGACTTGCCGGCGCCATTGGGGCCGAGCAGACCGAAGATTTCCCCGCGATGCACCCGAAAGCTCACGCCGCTGACCGCTATGAGCTTTCCAAAGTTCCGAGAAAGCCCCTCGGCGACGACGGGATCTTCCACCCCTACGGGCCCTTCATCTCAAAGGCGGCGAACGCGGGTACGCCGGCGTGGAGGCGCTCATCTGGGTCGCTGATGCGTACCCGGACGCGGACGACCAGATTGGGGCGCTCCGTAGGCGAAAAGAGGTATCGGGGCGTGAACTCGGTCGTCGGTGCAATGTGCTCGATCTTGCCGTCGAAGGAATCGCCCTCGGCATCGACCCGGACGCGCGCAGGGAGACCAAGCTCGAGACCTGTCAGCGATTGCTGCGGCACGAAAACGTCTACGTAGGGATGCTTGGTGTCGGCAACCGTGGCGACAGTGGCTCCCGCGGCCACCACCTCTCCAACTCGCACCGGCACGTCGAGAACCGTAACGCGCTCGCTGGAGTGCAGCGAGTAGAGCGCCAATCGCTCTCTCTCCGCGTCTACGGCCGCTTCCGCGGCGGTGACCGCAGCGTCCGATGCAGCAAGCTCCTCGGGCCGTGCGCCCTTCCGCATTTGCTTGAGTCTCTGCTGAAGCATCCGAACCTGGGCCCTGGACTGCGCATACGCTGCTTCGAGCTCAGAGATCAGCGAGCGCGCGGTCGCTGCCTGCTCGGGAAGATTGCGGTGCCGATCGAGGTTGGCCTTGGCCTCCCGCAGAGTCGCGCGGGCGCCATCGAGCTCAGCCATGGTGGACCGAACCTCCTCGACGCGCGGCCCTGCATAGACCAGGGCGGCATTGGCCCGGGCCCGCGCCAAATCCGCTTCTCGAGCCAGCAGGATCGGAAGCTCGGCCGTGTCGTCGAGGACCGCGATCAGGGCCCCTTCTTCGATGACGTCCCCGCGATCAAAACGGATCTCCCGAAGCTGGCCGCCGACGCGAAAGCCGAGATGGCGATCGTCGTGCTCGATGATCCCCTGGTAGCCGGGCGGCGTCTTCAGCTCAGCGTCACAGCCGGCCATCACTCCGAGAACGATGACCCCAACGAGCACCTTGGCCGAGACTGTCCGAATCATCACGCGAGCGAGAGTAGCAGATCCTGGAGAGAGACACCGTCCCTAGCGCCGGCACTGACACTGGCGAATATGGTTCCAGTCGTGTAACAAGCGCGGCAGTCGATGCTCGAAATCTTTCTCAATCTTTGCATTGCTCTGTTCATCGCGGGGGTCCTGTTCACCGCCGGCCTGGAGGTGACCTTCGAGCAAGTCTTGAAGCCCCTCAGAAACGGTCCGGTCGTGGCCCGTGCACTGATCGCGAACCTGATCTTGACGCCGCTCATCGTGTACGCGATGAGCATCTGGTTCCCGCTCGATCGTCCGTACATGATCGGTGTGCTCCTGTATGGATTCTCGGCCGGCGCGCCCTACACACCCAAACTAGTTCGCGCCGCGGCAGGAGACGTGCCCAACTCGATTGCTGCGACGATGCTCTTGACCGTCCTCACGATCATCTACATGCCGTTGGTCCTGCCCTTTCTCATACCAGGAACGGAAATTGGCGCATGGGCGATCGCCAGGCCGCTCCTCCTGCAGATGTTCGTGCCGCTGGTCATAGGCTTGGGCGTCCGGCACTTCAGCGAACGGACGGCGGCGAAACTGCAGAAGCCAGCGAATATCGTCGTGAACCTCTCACTGCTGATCTTCCTCGTGCTTGCCATCGTTCTGCACGGCGACGCTCTATCTGCCACGATTGGGAAGGGGGCGATCAGCTCGGCCATCGTGCTGACGGTCCTGGCGTTTGTGGTCGGATACCTCCTCGGACCTGGCGGAATGAAGGGCAAGGCGACCCTCGGCCTCATCACGACCGCGCGCAACATCGGCGCGGCAGCAACCATCGCAACGGCGAATTTCAAGGACGATCCACGAGTCCTGATTACCGTGGCAGTTTGCATGTTCGTCGTATTCGCGCTCGCGTTCCCGGCGGCAAGGCTCTTCTTTAGCAAACGCCTCGCCGTAGACTAGGCTTGGGCCATGACCTCATGTTCGAAGCTCCGAGTGTCCATCGCGGGTGTCGCCGCATTTCTGCTCCTGTCTGCATGCACCAAAGACGGGGCCGCGCCTTCCTCACGAACGGCGCCAAAAGAGCCGACGCCTAAACAGGCCGCCGCCATTGCCGAAGAGGCGTACGTCTACGCGTTTCCGATGATGGAGAACTACCGGACGATGTACGTCCAGGCCATCGACAAGACCGCGCCCGGATACCAAGCGCCCTTCAACGAGCTCGTGCACAAGAGCAAGCTTCTCGACCCATCGTTCAAGGACGTCGTCCGGCCCAACACCGACACCTTGTATTCGATGGCATGGTTGGACCTGAGGGCGCAGCCCATCGTCATCAGTGTCCCCGAGGTCGAGAATCGATACTACTCAGTGCAGCTCGTCGATATGTTCACGCACAACTTCGCCTACATCGGAACGCGCGCGACCGGCACCGAAGCTGGGAGCTACGTGATCGCGGGGCCAGAGTGGGAGGGCGCCAAGCCCGGCGACACAGAGGCCGTCTTCCGTAGTGAAAGCAACTTCGTTCTCTGTCTCATTCGAACCGAGGTAGACGGACCCGACGATGTCGCCGCCGTCGTGGAGCTTCAGAAGCAGTACCGGCTGACCGCGATGAACGTGTATCTCGGTCGCTCGCGGGTTCCCGTCCCGACCGGGATCACTTTTCCGACCTACGATTCGACTCGAGCCAAGTCCGCCGCCTTCATCGACCTGTTCAATTTTCTTCTGACGCAAGTCCGGGTCGTGCCCGAGGAACAGGAGCTCATGACTCGCTTCTCCAGCATCGGGATTCGAGCAGGCGCGATCAACGCTTCGCGGGCTCTGAACCTCGGCTTACGCAACGCCGTGGAGAAAGGCATCGGCCAGGGCATCATGGCGATTGCCCAGGCGGCGCAGGCTCCGAGCCAGCTCAAGGGGGTCTCGAGCCGGTCGGCCCAAGGCTGGCAGGGAATGGACGGCATTTTCGGACCCGGCGAGGTCATGCGGACCAGGTACCTGGCCCGCGCCGTGGCGGCAATGCTGGGTCTCTACGGAAATGACACCGAGGAAGCGTACTACCCCGTCGGAAATACCGACGCTTCGGGCAATCCATTCGACGGGTCGACGCACGACTACGTCATGCGCTTCGAGAAGGACGAGCTCCCTCAGGTGAATGCATTCTGGTCGATGACGCTGTACAGCCTGCCGGAGCAGCTGATGGTGGCCAACCCGATCGATCGCTACTCGATCGGCGACCGAAGCGACCTCCAGTATGGAAAGGACGGCTCGCTCACGATCTACATCCAACACGTGTCACCAGGAAAGAAGAAGGCCGGCAACTGGCTCCCCGCGCCCGACGGGCCCTTCTCGCTCCAGTTCCGCATGTACCTTCCGAAACCGGAAGCTCTAAACCCGCTGTATCTGCCGCCGGCCGTAAGAGCAGTGAACTGAGCGAGGCGAACTACTTCGACATCCAACCAGAAAGCGGCTCGCTCCTTCGCGCGAAAGATATCGCATTCGTCCCGGAGCGCCCAACCATCACAGCTTCGATCAGCGGCGCGTGTGTGTCGGTCGTTTCGGCATGCCACTCGATGATGAAATTTGCGCCGGAACCGCCGGTGGCATCGTGGCGCTTGATGAGAAACTCAATGGTCTGAAGCGGCTCGAGCTTGATGAGGCGATCGACCTTCTTCGTCGAGAGCTTCCCGTCGGTATCGTAGTAGTTCGCGGCACTCACGTAGACCCGCCGCTTCGGGTCCACGTTGCGAATGCTGAGCGTCGTTTCGAGAAGATACGGGCGGCCGCCGTCATAGTAGATGTGGGAGTAGACTGGGACGTAGTCGGCCCGATGCACCGCCAGCGTGTCGACCGTCACGCCCGCCGCTGCGTAGGCGTCCAAGTTCGGGGGCGTGTACGAGCTCGGGGGCACGTACTGAACGGTGTCTTCGATCGCGTGAAGCCGCTCCTCGGTGCTGGACCGGCTGCGCGTGTAGACGATAGCCATGAACCCGATCGCGAGAAGGATCAGGATACGTACCCCGTGCTCCGAGGACCACAGTAACCAATCCGGATATTTCTGATCGCCGCTCATTCGAATGCTCCCCAGCCGCCCGCCGATCTCGGTATCGCACCAATGAGGGCCCGCTCGCAAGCCCCTGGGGCCGACGCTTGAGGGGTCGCGCATGCGTGTTATGAGGAGAGTCGCTCCCGGGTCGTCTAAGGGCAGGACAACAGGCTTTGGACCTGTGAATGGTGGTTCGAATCCACCCCCGGGAACCAGCTTTCATCATGCGAACACTCTCGATTCTGACTGCCTCGTTTCTGGCCACGGCGCTTGGAATAGGCTGCAAGAAGAGCGAGAGCTCTCCAGTCAGCGCCACGGCCGAATCTGCCGCACTCGGCCTCGACTGCAACCACGACCTGAGGTCGAGCGCGGTAGCCAAGCACAGCTGGCCCTACCCCGCCGAGTATCGAAATCTCCGCTGGGGCGACAAGTACCGGAAGACGAAGCTCAAACTCAAGCCGACAAGCGCAGCGTTCGTCACAGCGACCGTCAGCTGGAAAGAGGGCGAGCTCATCGAAGTGGAAGACAGCGACGTGCTGATCACCAAGCCGCGACGCTTGATCGCAAAGCGAGACCTCTTCGTGCAACGGAAGGTCTGGGACCAAGGGATCCAGGTGGAGCGGACCTTCCTGGCGGTCGGGCGAGGCGAGGTCGGCTCCTTCCTCTTCTACAACTCGCGCGGCATGTGTATGGTCGAAACCGAGGAAGGCCCAGGATGGACCCCGTGCACCCTCGACGACGCGTTCGAGGGCTTGAACGAAGAAGATCCGCACGCCTGCGAGCAGGTCTGGTGGGTCAAGGTTCGAAAGAGCAAGGTCGACCAAGGTTGGATGCCGGTGATGCCAGGCTTCATCGAGCGGGTGCCGCCGTCGACCGACGCAACCAAATGAACGTTTCCTGGTTGCCCTTCGGGCCGGTGATCACGCTGTCGGCCTGGGCGACGAGCGCGAACCCGAGCTGCTCGGCGTCCACAATGAGAGTCTCGATGGCCTCGCGACGGTGCTCCGGGTCTCGAACGACGCCGCCCTTGCCCACCTTGCCATGGCCGACTTGGAACTGGGGTTTGACGAGAGCAACCACCTCGCCCTGGGCCCGGAGAAGCGCGCTCGCGGCCGGAAGAAGCTTTTCGAGCCCGATGAAAGAAGCGTCGATGACCACGAGGTCGATCGGCTCGGGCAGGTCGTCTGATTCCAAGTGCCGCGCGTTGCAACGCTCCATGACGACGACTCGCTCGTCTTGCCGCAGCTTGTTGTGTAGCTGCCCGTAGCCCACGTCGATGGCGAAGACCTTCGCCGCGCCGCGCTGAAGCAGGCAATCGGTGAAGCCGCCCGTGGACGCGCCAAAGTCTGCCACGGTCTTATCGGCCGGGTCGTAGTCGAAGGCATCGAGAGCACCCGCTAGTTTCACCCCGCCCCTCGAGACGTACGGATGATCGGGCTCGCGCACCTCGAGCGGTGCCTCTTCATCGATCGTCTCGCCGCTCTTCTCCACCCGTCGGCCCGCCGTGAACACTTTGCCAGCAAGAATCAGCGCCTGAGCCTTCGCCCGCGACGAAACGAGGCATCTTCGTGTCAATAAGACGTCGGCACGAACCTTCGGCACGCTGCAAGACTGGACTAACTTTCTTTGAAAAGCGAACGGCGGTATGTTGATCGCATGGCGCGCAACGTGCTCTTTCTTCTCGGCCTGGGCTCTATCGGCTGGGCGATGCTCTCTTTGTTTTTTGCCGGTTCGGTCCTGCCTGACTGGATGGGGCTCGGTGACCATTCAAATGGCCCGCTCTACATCGAGGCGATGGCGGTGAACGTGGGGCTTTGGTCCGCCCTGGGCACATTTGCTGTTCTTGGGGCGATGTTCCAGCGTCTCCGCTTGGCGGCCACGCTCAGCTTCCTGGTCTGCGGTGCTGGTTTCGCCGGCGGACGAATTCTTGCGATGGTCCAGGGCGCCAAGCCCGACATCTACACGGTCATCGCGCTAGCCCTGGAAGTCGCTATCGTGATCGCAGCGTCCGCGGCGTACATCTCGGAGAAGACGCGAATAGCCCGCGAAGCCAAGGAGCTCAAGAAGGCTGAGAAGGCTGCCCTCGAAGCTGCCCTAGCGGCCGAACACGCCGCAGCCGCGGTCGAAGCGCCAGCCCCGACCCCAGTCCAACAGCCGTAGGAGAGCCTGGCTCAGCGACGGGAGCCAAGGGCACGCCCGCATCAAAAAGGAATGTCGTCGTCGCCGAAGTCGTCGGACGGAGGTGTGCTGCCGCCACCGCCACCGCCGCCGCCACCGCCGCCGCCGAAGTCGCCGCCGCCACCACCGAAGTCCCCTGGCGCTCCGGAGTCGCGGCCTCGGCCGCTGCCGAGAAGAACGATGTTTTGGGCGACGATTTCGGTGGAGGAACGCTTGTTGCCGTCTTTGTCGTCCCACTGCCGGTATTGGATCCGACCCTCGACGCAGATGCTCCTGCCCTTGGATAGGATGTTGTTGAGGGCTTCGCCGCGCTTCCCCCAGACGGTAATGGTGTGCCAGTCGGTGCGTTGCTGGCGCTCGCCGGCGCGATTCACGTACGACTCAGTCGTTGCCAAGCGCAGGCGCAGCACGCCCTGCCCACTCTGGGTGTATTTGAGCTCCGGGTCGGCACCTAGATTCCCGATGAGCGTCACACGATTCAGGCCTTCTGCCATGGGTCCCCTCTTCTTTTAGCCGCGATGGGCGGCGAACATACGCGGCCTTGCGCCGCGGATCAATGGCCAGGCGCCTCGCTCTGCATGCGAAGCACGATTGCTAGCTCATCGGTCAATTCCCGCCGACGGTGTTCATAAAAACTGGGACCAATCTCTTCGGCTTTCCGCTGGCCCTCCAGGGCTGCGATCTCCTCGAGGAGCTCAGCACGGCGATCTCCCCGGACCTTCTCTAGAACGCCGGTCTGATCCGAAGGGCGGAAGAGAAGCCAGATTCCCAGAAAGATGAAAAACGCAGCGAACGCGGCAGCGAAATAGGCCAGCGTACCGTCACCGGGGATCCCGCGAATGTGAATCCTCAAGGGATCGATTGGCTGATCGCCCGGGCTCCGCATCACGCCTGCGACCAGGAAGCGGCGATCGCCGCCCTCGTGGACACGAGCAACCTGAAAGCCTTCGACTTCGAGGGTCATCCCATCGATGTAGTCACTGACGACTTGGTACTCCATCGTGGCAAACGGCACGGACTGCTGAATCGACAGCGAATTGCCACTGACCGGAATGTCGTAGGCCCAGCGCAGATCGGCACGGCCCGGTGGGATCGAGCCAGAGATCTCGAGGCCATCGTCCGTTGCGCTGACCCGCTGGTCGGTGATGACCGTCAAAGCGTCGAAGGCCTTGAAGCCCTCGGGCAGTGGAATCCGCATGCCGCCATCGGGAAACACGTACGTCGACTCGCCGAGGTTCGTGAGCCGAGCGTCCTGGCTGACGCGAGCGCGACCGTCGCGGAACTCGACCATCGTGCGTCCTAGCAATTGGAAGACGCGTCGATTGTCGGTCGTGGTCGGGAGCCGGACGACGCGAACCCGCTGACCCTTCTCGGCATCGAGCCGAAACGGCATGTGACTGTAGTTCGCGCCATTGTACGGCACGTTTGCCCGATAGGAATGCTTGACGTCCGTCAGCAGCCCATCGAACGAGCAGCTACCCTTCTCGTCGGTGACGCAGGCTTTGCTATCACGACCCCCGGACTGTTCCATCACACCGAGGCGCACCGCTTGTTTGGGGACAGGCGCGCCGGTCGAGTCGAGCACCTCGACCACGATGGTCCCTTTCGGAAGCGCCGGGTCAACAGCTGAAGTCACCAGCTCGGGCACGTTGCCGAGAACGCGATCGACGACTGCCTCGTTCTGCTGTGCCAATACGATCGATGGGGCCCAAACCAGTAGGCCGATCAGAGCTGTGATTCGCATCATGCCTCGTCAGCAAGCCGCTCGGCAATCAGTGCCTCGGCTTCATCTCGAAATGGCCCCGCGCCGACATCCAGCTCATGAAGGATGTGGCGAGCCTCTGCGCGGAGTTTGGCGTTGATGTCTTCGTAGTCGGCGTCGGAGAGCTTCCCGGCGTCATGCTCGAAGGCGATGTCGCGAATCTCCTGGAGCAGAGCGTCTTTCTCGGTCAGCAAACCGAGACGCGCGTCGCTGGTGAGCTGCGCGCGGGCTCCGCCGACGAGCTCGTCGGAAAACGCCAGGCTCAGACTCAACCAAAGGCTGACCAGCGCAACGACCACGGCCAGCGACGCGCCGATGACGAACAACCAGGGGAGGTAGTCAGCCATTAGCTTTCCTCCATGCGATCGAGCTCCGCGTCGAGGCGTGAGTCGTACTCGATCTTCTCGCCGACATCAGAGGCCGTCATCTCTCTCGGGACCGCCCCGCGACGCTGCCAACGACGGCCGAGCAGCACGATGAAGCCAACCGCGAAGCCCATCGCGGCGATCGGGACCGCCCAGAGCGCGCGGTCCAAACCCTTGTCGGAGGGAATCGCCAATGCCGCAGCACCGTACTGGGCGCGGTAGGACTCCTGAATCTTCGTAGGCGGCTCCCCGGCGGCAAGCCGCTCGCGAACCTCGATGCGCTTGTCGTCGGCCCAGCCGCAGGCGCAGGTATCGAGCGGCAAGCGCGCGCAATCGCCACACTGACACAGGAGGCGTCCGAACAACTGCCTTTCGACGGGATCATCGATGACAACCGATCCCGCGTGAAGCGTGCTGCTGCTGTCGTTCTGCGCAGAGGCCACGCCCACCCAGGCGATCATCGTCGCGATCAGGATCGTCAGTCCAACCACTGCCGTGGCTGGGGAGAATCGGAATCGCCGCCGGAGGACGGGCTGTTCTCGAAGAAGCTCTCGTCCCGTAGGCCACATGCCGAGCAGCGCCCCGAGCAGGAGCACGATGCCACCGAACCAAATCCAAGCGACCAATGGCCGAATGATGATGCGGAACGTGCCACGCTGGGTAGACGGATCGACGGTGCTCATGATCACGTAGACGTCTTCAGCCGGGCGGCTGCGAATCGCTACCTCGGTGGTGGGCATCTGCGGGTGCGTTCGATAGATGAACTTACCGGGTGCGACCTGACCCTTTTCGTTTCCGGACTTGTCGATGAGCGTCATGTCGGTGAAGATCATTCGCTTGTTTGGATCGGTCTCCATGCGGGGCTGGTCGTAGCGCACCGTGTGCTTGCCGATCTCCATCGCCTCGCCCGGGCGAAGCGCGCTCTCCTTCTCGACGTCGTAGGCGGCGCCCGTGAAGCCGATGTACATGAAGACGATGCCGATGTGCACGATGTAACCGCCGTAGCGGCGGCGTCCCTTGGACACGAGATTGACGAGCGCAGTGCCCGCGCCCTCGCCCTTTCTCATCCGAACGCGAATGCCACGCCAGAACTCCTGACCCACGCTCGCGAGCACGAAAGCGCAGGTGGCAAAGGAAACGCTCGGAGCCACGGCCGACATCCAAGCGAGCACGGTGCCCGTGGCGGTATCGTAAATCTCGGTGGGCTCGACGACTGCCGGATAGCCCAGGCGCGCACCAAACAGAACCTGAAACAAAGCAACGCTCAGGCCGACACCCACGGGGAAGGCCATCGCCCGCAAGAGCTTGGAACCGGTGGCTTTGCGCCAGGCGACCAATGGCCCGAGCCCGGCCAAGAACAGAAGCACGATCCCGAGCGGGACCATCCACTTGTTGTAGAAGCCGGGGCCGACGGTGACCTCCTCGCCCCGAACCCATTGACTGAGCAGCGGGAAGGTGGTCGCGATCAGCACGAAGACCATCATCCCGAGCAAGACCCAGTTGTTGAGCAGGAACGCGAACTCGCGACTGACGAGCGACTCGATTTCGTTGTCGGCTTTGAGCTTGGGGAGGCGCCAAATCATCAGCGCCGCAATCGCGATGAGCAGAAAGGCCATGTACCAGACGAAGTACTGACCGATGTCGGAACGGGCGAAGGAGTGCACGCTCGCGATGAGCCCTGAGCGGGTCAGAAATGTGCCAAAAATCGTGAGGAAGAAGGTCAGCGCCAAAAGGAAGACGTTCCAGACCTTCATCATGTGCCGCCGCTCCTGAATCAGAACGGAGTGCAAATACGCGGTGCCCACCAGCCAGGGCATGAAGGAGGCGTTCTCAACGGGATCCCAGGCCCAGTAGCCGCCCCAGCCGAGCTCCTCGTACGACCAGAGGCAACCAAGCAGCAGGCCAATCGAGAGGAAGGTCCAGGCGATCATCGACCAAAGACGCGCAGCGCGGACCCATTCGTTGCCAAGGCGACCCGTGATCAGCGCGGCGACCAAGATTGCAAACGGCACCGACCAGCCAACGAATCCCATGTAGAGAACCGGCGGATGAATCGCCATCCAGTAGTTCTGAAGAAGGGGATTGAGGCCTTCACCGTCACCCGGCGTCGTTCGGATGTACGTCGCGAAGGGGTTCGCAGCGAAAAGCATCAAGATCGCGAAGAAGATCAAGATGCTCATCAGGGTGGCGATGACCCAGGGCTGGAGCTCCGTGTAGCGGCCGCGAAGCCAGCGAACAGCGAAGAACGTGTAGCCCGAGAGCAGGAACGACCACCATAGGAGCGAGCCGTCCTGCCCTCCCCAAAGGGATGTGACGAGGTACCACCAAGGCATCGAGCGATCGCTGTAGCGGGCGACGTACCGAATGCGGAAGTCGTGAACCTGGAACGCGTACGCCAGGACCAAGATCGCGACGAGCACGAGCGCGCAGGTCGCGTAGGTGCCCCAACGAGCCGATGGGAGCAGATGCGGACGCCCGCGGCCCGCGCCCATCGCCACCGCCATCGTATACGACGCGCTGATGAGGATGAGGCACAGCACCAAGGTGCCGAAGAAAGGAATATCGAGTGCCGGCATAGTAGTGGAGCCCCCGCCGCTGGGCGGCCGTCCCCATTACATAGATGCTCGGGCGGCGGGGGCAAGCACAATGAAAAGCCCCGCTCGGCGCAAGGCCGGGCGGGGCTTCAGTGGGCTGGTTGGGCGCTCTTAGTCGCCTTCTTCGAACTCGGCATCGATGACGTCATCGTCACCTTTGCTAGCTTCCTCGGCGCCGGCCCCTCCGGCCGCTGCGCCTGCTGCCCCTTCGGGAGCCGCGGCCGCTGCGCTATAGGCAAGCTCGGCGATCTCCTTCATGGCCGCTTCCAGCGCCTCGGTCTGGCTGGCCATCGCCGTGGCATCGTTGGCTTCGATCGCCTCGCGAAGCGACTTCACCTTGCCCTCGACGTCGGCAACCTTCTCGGCAGGAAGCTTGTCTTTGACCTCCCCGAGCGCCTTCTCCACACCGTAGGCGAGTTGATCGGCCTTGTTGCGGGCCTCGACCTGCTCACGGCGCTTGCGGTCCTCTTCCTCGTGCGAAGCCGCATCCTGGACCATGCCTTCGATTTCCTCGTCGGACAGACCACTGTTGGAGGTGATCGTGACCTTCTGGTCCTTGCCGGTCGCCTCGTCCTTCGCCGTCACCGAGAGAATGCCGTTGGCGTCGATGTCGAAGATGACCTTGATCTTCGGGATGCCACGCGGCGCAGGCATGATGCCTTCGAGGTGGAAGCGCCCCAGGGTTCGGTTGTTCCTCGCTTCGGCGCGCTCACCTTGAAGGACGTGAATCTCGACCTTCGTCTGGCTGTCCTCCGCGGTCGAGAACACTTCTTCCTTTCGGCTTGGAATCGTGGTGTTACGCGGAATGAGTGCGGTCATGACTCCGCCGAGGGTCTCCACACCCAAGCTGAGCGGCGTGACGTCGAGCAAGACCATGTCCTGCACATCGCCGGAGAGCACGCCCGCTTGAACGGCGGCGCCGAGCGCAACGACCTCATCGGGGTTGACCCCTTTGTGGGGCTCTTTGCCGAAGAACTTTTCCATGGTTTCCTGCACGAGCGGAATGCGGGTCGAGCCGCCGACCAACACGACCTCGGAGATGTCCGCAGCGGTCTTTCCGGCATCGGACAGCGCCTTCTTGCAGGGCTCGAGGGTTCGCTGCACCAGATCGCCGATCATCGACTCGAGCTTGGCGCGTGTGATCCGAATGTTCAGATGCTTCGGACCAGCCGCGTCGGCCGTGAGGAAGGGCAGATTGACCGTGGTTTCCAGCTTCGTGCTGAGCTCGATCTTCGCCTTCTCCGCTGCGTCCTTGAGGCGCTGCAGAACCATCTTGTCCTTGCCCACGTCGATGCCGGTGTCCTTCTTGAACTCGGACACGAGGTACTCGATGACGCGCTGGTCGATATCGTCGCCGCCCAGGTGCGTGTCACCGTTGGTGCTGACGACATCGACGACCTTGTCGCCCACTTCGAGGATCGAAACGTCGAAGGTGCCGCCACCGAAGTCGTAGACGGCGATGAGATGGTCCTCGGTCTTGTCGAGGCCATACGCCAAGGCAGCCGCGGTCGGCTCGTTGACGATTCGCTTGACGTCGAGTCCGGCGATCTTGCCGGCATCCTTAGTCGCCTGACGCTGAGAATCGTTGAAGTACGCAGGCACGGTGATGACCGCTTCGGTGACCGGCTCACCCAAGAAGTTCTCCGCGGCCTTCTTCAGCTTGCGGAGCACCTGCGCCGAGACCTCGGGCGGCGAGAGCGTTTTGCCGCGAACCTCGAAGCCGGCGTCGCCGTTTTCCCGCTCCACGACTTTGTAGGGCATGCGCGTGGCGTCATCGCCCAGCTCGTCGAAACGGCGGCCCATGAAACGCTTGGTCGAGTAGACCGTGCCTTCGGGGTTGGTGATGGACTGCCGCTTGGCGATCTGGCCGACGAGGACCTCGCCCTGGTCGTCCCATGCCACCACCGACGGTGTAATCCGGTCACCCTCCTCATTGACGATGACCTTCGGGTCCTTGCCCTCCATCACCGCGACGACAGAGTTGGTCGTCCCGAGGTCGATGCCGATAATCTTTCCCATGCTTTCCTGTCTCCTTCTGCCTCCGAGCTGCCGTCGGAGTTGAGTCAACCTAACCACGGGGATGTGGCCGTCAAGGTCCTCTGGGCGTTGAAATTTGGGTCGAAAGCTGCCGCCCGAGTCAGAGAGAAATCTCTTGGTCAGCCGGCGAGGGTGTTCCGGAGCACGGCGGCGTCTTGGGATTCCGCGAGCACGATCAACGAGTCACCCGCTTTGAGCGTGTGCTCGCCTCCGGGGTTGTAGACGTAGTCTCCGTCGGCCCGGTGCACCGCCACCACGAGCGCGCCGGCCTCCCGGATGCTGGTTTCGGCGAGCCGTTTGCCAACGAGTGAACTCTCGGCCGGCACGTCGATGGCTTCGAGGCCGACACTGATGCCCCCCCCGAACTGAACGATGCGGTCGAGGAAGGCCACAGTCTTCGGGCTCACCATTTCGCTGAAGAGCCGCACGCCGCCGATGTAGTTCGGGGCCACCACGGCATCGGCACCTGCCCGCCGGAGCTTGGCTTCGGTAGACGGCTCGATCGACTTGGCCACGATTCGGGCGCTCGGGTTGAGGGCGCGAGCGCTGATCGTCACGAAAAGATTGGCTTTGTCGTCGTTGAGGGCCGAGATGACGCCGCGCGCACGTTCGACGCCGGCCTGGGCGAGGGTGTGGTCGTCGGTCGCGTCGCCGCAGACGAAGAACAGCTCGTCGTCGAACTCCTGCTTGAGCTCATCGAGCCTCTCGCCGTTGCTGTCGACCACGACGAAAGGCACCCCCACCGCTCGAAGCTCGGTTGCGATGTGCCAGCCGGTCGTGCCGATGCCGCACACGATGACGTGATTGCTCAATGAGTCGATTGCGCGTTCCATACTTCGACGCCTCAGAATTCCCTGCAAATCACCTTCTACAATCAAAGCGGTGAGACTAGAAATGAAATAGAGCAACGTGCCGCTGCCCAGGACGATCAGGCTGATCGTCACCCCCCGAGCTTCGGGCATCTCGTTCATGCCTTCGAGCGTTTCGGCAAAACCGACGGTCGAAAGCGTGATGATGGTCATGTAGAAGCAGTCGAACCAGGACCACCTCCCGTCGCCGACGGCATGATATGCAGTGGCTCCTGCGAGCACCACCGCCGCCAGCACCGCTGCTGCCGAGACCAGGCGACCGTAGGCCCCCCGCCTCGACTGGAAGAATAGGAGCTTCACTGGGGCGTAGTTGGCGTCATGCGCCGATCCAAGTCAACCCTTGACCATCACGACTGAGAGCGGCACAACCGGCGCGGTGAATCCCTCGGAAGACGCACGCCGGGCCGGGCGCGGCCTGGTGTCGATTGGCGGCGCCAAGGCTTACTTCATCGTCAGTAGCTACGCGGTGCAATTGCTGCTCCCGAGAATCTTCGGAGAGGCCAAGGAGTTCGGGCTCTATTCGGCCACGATGAGCGGCGTCGCGATTCTCACCAATGTGTTGATTGTCGCGACGATCCAATCGGTTTCGAAGTTCGTGAGTGAGGACGAGGCCCGTGCAGAGGTCACGCTTCGACAGGGGCTGCGAATCCAGGGCCTGGTGGGAGGCACGCTAGCCTTGGCGCTGTTCGTATTCGCGCCAGTGATCGCTCGGCTCTTGCTGGACGAGCAGCTGACCCGCATGCTTCGAGTCGCGTCGGTGGTCGTCTTTGCCTACGCGCTCTATGCCGCGGTCGTCGGCAGCCTCAACGGCCGGCATTGGTTCGCCAAGCAGGCGCGCCTGGACGTCACCTTCTCCACGCTCCGCACGGTCGGCATCCTATGCGGAGCCTTGCTGGGATTCGGGGCCATCGGAGCTGTGGGCGGGTTCGCGGCGGCTGCGACCACGATCGTGACCATCAGCCTGATTTGGATCGGCTTTGGAAAGCCGGGATTGCCCGGAGAGAAGATCCGGCGACGCCGCTGGCTCGGCTTCATGGCGCCAATTTGGACTTACCAGATATGTCTCAACGGCATTCTGATGATCGACTTGCAGGTCCTAAAACGGACAGCGACCGAGATTGCCCTATCGAGCGCGGTAACCGGACAGGCCGCGGTCGACCTCGCCAACCAGTACGTTGGCTATTACCGCGCTGCACAAACGTTTGCGTTCGTTCCGTATCAATTGATCATCTCGATGACGTTCATCGTGTTCCCGATGATCAGCAAGGCGACCAGCATCGGAAATCGCGAAGCTGCGCGATCGACGATTCAGCACGCCATGCGCTTTTCCTTGCTCTTGCTCTTTTTGGTTGCGGCGCCAACGTCGGGCGCGGCCCACGGCGTGATGCAGCTGGCATACCCGGCTGAGTACCTGGCCGGGGCACCCGCGCTTTCGATTCTGGTCTTCGGCGTGACTGCGTTCGCCCTCTTTGCCGTCGCCGCCACGGCGATCAGCGGCGCGGGCAAACCGTCAGTGGCGGCAATCATAGCCGGGGTCTCGCTTCTCGTCGTCGTGGTGGCAAACCGGATTCTGCTGCTGCGAGCGGGTCTGGGCGAGCAGACCCTAGAAGCGGCCGCCAGCGGCACGGCGATCGGCATGGTCGTCGCACTTTTGCTTTCGGCCTGGGTGATTCGTCGCTCTTTCGGCGTCTTCATTCCGGTCTTGACCTGGGTTCGAGCCGCCCTCGCAGCAGCCGCCGGGTACGCCGCAGCAGCCGCGGTCCCACAGGAATCGGCGCTCATGGCGATCGTGGCGCTCGCCGCGGGTTTCCTGAGCGCGCTGGCCGTCCTCCTCGTGAGCGGCGAGCTCCGTCGCGACGACTGGCAGGCGGTTCGGCGAGTCGTTCGCCGGGACTAGCCTTCGCGTCGAAAGTGGCCGCTACGGCCTCCTTGCTTCTCCAGCAGGACCACCTCTTCAATCGCCATGCTGCGATCGATCGCCTTGAGCATGTCGTAGAGCGTCAGCGCTGCGACCGTGACCGCCGTGAGGGCCTCCATCTCGACTCCGGTGCGATCGGCGCAGCGAACCGAGGCCTCGATGATGAAGCGTTGCTCGTCAGCAGCTGACTCGAAGGTGACGTCACAGCCGGTGATCGCGAGCGGATGACAGAGCGGAATGAGCTCGGAGGTCCGCTTGGCAGCTTGAATGCCCGCGATGCGTGCCGTTGCCAGGGCGTCGCCCTTGGGGACCTCGCCGGACAAGAGCACGCGGCGCGTTTCCGGCTCCATGCGCAGCGTGGCCCGGGCGCGCGCTTGACGAGTCGTCTTGTTCTTCTCGCCGACGTCGACCATTCGGGCCTGACCGTCGTGATCCAAATGTGTGAGCTCGTCGTCTCTGTTCATCAATCGGGGTGCGGCGCGTCGTAGTTGGGGCGCGGGGGGATGGTAGCTGTCCCGGCCATCCGGGCAATCAACTCGACCCTCGAGTGCACACCGAGCTTGGAAAAGATCCGTTTGAGATAGGTGTTCACGGTCGACACCGTGAGTGCTGTTTCCGCGGCGATCTCCCGGGTACTCGCGCCGCCGACCAGGAGCGTCACGACGTCGCGCTCGCGCGGGGTGAGCGGAGCGCGCTGCAATGTCTGCTCGACGGCCTCACCGGGCCTTCGGCTTCCCTCGCCCGTCAGCCGCTCGGCGTAGTCGATTCCTCTTGCGAAGAGGCGGGAGGCCCATTTCAGGAGCTCGATCTCATTGCCATCGGGTGCGTCTCCGACGATCTCCAAATGGAGTGTCCCGACGAAGGCACGCCCTTGCCGAAGCGGCAATGACAGTGTGGGCTCGGTGCTGGTCAAGATGTCCTCGCTGGTCACCGGATCGACGTCGGGGCGCTCCAGCCGAAACGACTGCGCTCCCACCAGCCCGGCGATCAGGGTCGCTCCCCTGTGAGGATAGGTTCGCACCGGGTCGAGCTCCGTTAGTCGCTCGACGATTTCCATCAGCCTTTCGCTCGATGTCACAGCCCGGTCCTCGATTCGTGATCGTCACAAATCAGTGTCGAAAAACCAATTATTGTCAAGCCTTGGCATTCCAGGTGAACGATGAGCGGGAAATCTCGTCGAGCGCGAAGCTCGAAATGAGCTCTTCGGCCCGAATCGGAGCACTTGTCGCAGTCAGCCCGAGCGAGCAAGCGAGCTCGCCGATGATTTGCTCGGCCGAGCGGCCCGCGTCTCGAAGCGAGGAAATCGAGATGGCTCCGTGTCGGGTTGCGAGTCGCGTGCCCTCTGCGTCGACGACTAGACCGACGTGCGCAAAGCGTGGCACCGGGTAGCCGAGCGCGCGGTAGAGCGCGATCTGACGGGGCGTTGACGACAGCAAATCGGCTCCTCGAATCACTTCGCTGATCTCAGCTTCCGCGTCGTCGACCACCACGGCGAGCTGGTACGCCCAAACTCCGTCGGCCCGCCGGAGCACGAAGTCGCCGCCCACTTCCCCTTCGGGAAACGGCGCGCATAGGACGTCTTCGAAACCTGGTGATGGATCGGCGAATTGGAAGCGAAGCGCAGGAGCACGGTCGGGGCGGGTAGCGCCGTTGCGGCAGGTCCCCGGATAGCGCGGGCCGTCATCTCCATGAGGCGCGCTGGCAATCTGGGCGATCTCTTTGCGCGAGCAGGTGCAGGGATAGACCAGGCCCGCAGCCTGGAGCTTGGCGAGCGCTCGCTCGTAGGATTCGTCGTGCGAGGACTGGAACTCCGGGCCTTCATCCCAGTCGAGCCCCAGCCATTCATGATCGCGGCAGATCTCATCCGCCGCCCCGGCAACCACCCTCGGGCGATCGATGTCTTCGATCCGCATCAGAATCCGCCCGCCGTGCTTTCGCGCCTGCAGCCAGGTCACCAGCGAGGTGCGCGCGTGCCCTGGATGCATCTTCCCCGTTGGAGAAGGGGCGAAGCGAGTCCGATAGGTCGAAGCCACGAGCCTTCCTTTATACGACTTGCGCCAAGGCGGCCATGCAGTGCATCTTCCGCCCGTGCGGGGACGAACCGATGTGTGTGGCTGTTTTCCAACCGGGCGCCACTATCCAGGCATTGCCGACCTGATCGCCGACGCGATCCAGAACGTCGAAGGCCTGTGCAAGGAGTTCGAGCCAGGAGCTTCCTGGGAGGACATTCCGATCACTGTCATCGACTTCGAGACGACCGGGCGTGACTCGGAAACCGACCGAGTCATCGAGATCGGGCTGGTGACCTTCGTGAAGGGGAAGGTCAGCAGCAAGGAGAGCTGGCTGGTCAATCCGGGGATCCCCGTCCCGGAAGAGTCGCGAGCCGTGCACGGCATCACGGACGAAGAGCTCGAAGGCGCGCCCGACTTCGCGACGGTCATGCCGCGACTTCTGGAAGTCCTGCAGGGCAAGCTCCCGGCAGCGTACAACGCGTCCTTCGACCGAGGATTCCTGCTGGCAGAGATCGCACGCGCCGCCCCGAAGGGCATGACGCCCGGCGACATGCCTCCCGCGGCGCGTGAAGACGTGGTCTGGGTCGACCCGCTGGTCTGGGCGCGTGAGATTCTCAAAGAGCTCAAGAGCCGCCGGCTCGGTGATGTGGCGAAGCACCTGAGCGTCCCGCTCGAAGAGGCGCACCGGGCGGCGGGCGATGCAGAAGCAACCGGGAGAGTTCTGCTCGCGTTGGCGCCGCAGTTGCCGCGAATCTACGGGGAGCTCGTGCGTCTTCAGAAGCGCTATGCGGCGTTTCAAGAAGCCGAGTTCGCCGCCTGGAAACGATTTCGGTGAGCCCGAAGATCACCCCGGCACGCCTGATTTGGGTGCCGTTCGCCCTGATGGCGATCGGCAGTTGGACGCCGGTCGTCGGCATGTGGCTCAACGAGATCGCATGGTCGGGGGCAGCAGGACGAGCGATCTCCTTCTGGTACACCGTGCCCGCTCTGGTGACGATACTCCTGGTCCAGGGACCCTGGTTGAAGCAGCCGATTCTGAAGCCGCTCGGCATTCGGTTTTCTGTCAACCGATGGTGGGGCATCGCATGGCTGCTCCCGGTGGCAGTCCTCTTCATCGGCATGCTGGTGACCTGGGCGGGAGGTTTCGAACCCGTGCTGACGGTCGAGCAGCTCATCGAGAACAAGCGCTCGGCGGTGCCGCCCGATCAAATCGCGCAGTTCGAGGAGTACCTCGCGGAAAGCTCTCCTCCGCATCCCTTGATGTTGATCGTCATGGGAATGCCCGCTGGACTCACGTTCAATCTCATCCCGGGCATCTGCGAAGAGATCGCGTTCCGCGGCTACTACTTCAGGGAGATCTCTGGCGGGTTCTGGGCTCGCTCGACCAAGATCGGTCTGCTCTGGTGGCTCTGGCTCGCTCCATCGGTGGCGATCGGAAATCTCTACGGCGCGCCAGGCCTGCAGAGCGTCCTGCTCGCCCTCCCCTGGTGCATCGTCGCTTCCTGGGTGCTCGTGTACTTGCGCGTGCGAAGCGATTCGGTCATCGCGGTCGCGGTCGCGCGAGGGACCATGCTGGCTCTCACAGCCGCGGCGCACGACCTCACCTTTGGCGCGCCAACCTGGCTCGCTCCGTTCTATGGGCTCGGAGGCCTCGTCGGCTTCTTGGTCATCTGGCTCGCATTCTGGATCGATGATCGGAGTCGTGCGAAAGGTCGACTGACCGCGAGCTGAGGAGAACGACTTGGAAAACTCGGCGAAGCTCGGGCTCCACGCCCGCTACGGAGGCTACGCGCTCGTCACCGGAGCGGCGCGAGGGATCGGACGCGCCTTCGCCATGCACCTCGCGGCGGACGGCTTTGATCTCTTGCTCGTCGATCGAGAGGGCGAAGAGACGATCGCGCTCGCACAAGAGCTCAGCGCGAAGCACGGGGTCGACGCGCGTTCCTTGATCTGCGACCTCTCCGAGCCGGGCCTCGAGGAACGGGCACGGCAATGGGCGAACAGCTTCGAGATCGGGCTCCTGGTCAACAACGCCGGAATCTCCCTGCTCGATCCTTTCTTCGATATTTCATTGGAAGCTCATTTGACGACCTTGGACGTGAACTGTCGCGCGACGCTCGTGCTCACGTATGTAGTCGGCAAGGCGATGGCTGCCCGGGGTAGTGGCGGAATCATCATCGTGTCCTCGGCTTCTGCGCTCTCGGGCTCCCCCTACTTCTGTCACTACGCGGCGACCAAGGGCTACGGCCTGAACCTCGCCTCTGGCCTCTGGTCGGAGCTTCGCGGCAGCGGGGTCGATGCGCTTGCCGTTTGCCCGGGCATGACCGACACCAAGCCCGTTCAAGAACAGAACCTCGACAAAGACCTGCCGTTCTACGTTCCACTCAGCGGACCTGAGCCCGTGGCGCTCGGCGCTCTTCGCGCACTCGGCAAGCGGCCCGCCATCGTCCCGACATGGGCCGACCGAATGTCCGCCGGCCTGCTCTCAAAGCTACTGCCGCGAGGCTGGACGCTGTCGATCATGAAGCGATCGATCGATAAGATGCGCGGCTGAGCCACTCCTCAAGCTGAGCTCGGTGGCTTTCGAATCTTGAGCTTACCCGCCTGCCAGTCCGCCACCCCGCTCGTATACCAGTTCGAGAACCGTCGGTCCGATGGGCCCCCGCAGAGTGCAGAGTGCAGGACATCCGTGCTCATGTCAGCGACGAGGCGGAGCGATGGGGTGAACGAAGTGAGGCGCCCGCCAGAGTTGTAGATCTGCCCCTGGTGTGGCGTCGCGCGTCCGCCGCGAATCGGAACTGGGCCTCGATCGAACCCCAGGAAGCGAGGGAGCTTGCCGCCGAAGAACATGTTGGTGAGCATGAGCTGATTTCGCCTGCCCCAGGGCTCGGGCGCCTGGTCGGCGACTTTGGCGAACGCAGCGGTCCAGACCTCTTCGCGCCTGCGTTCACCGAGCCACGGCGACGATTCGGCGACGAGGATGCGATCGAAGTCTTGATAGAAGTCAATGAACGCCCCGCTGGTGTCGCGCAGGTGCTCGATGACCGGCGCACCACAAGCGGGACCGAACATCTCGACCAGCAGCTCTGCGTAAAAGATCTCGAAGGCGGTCGCCCCGGTCGAATCGAGCTCGTAACGGCAGTCCCAGACGCGAAGGGCTTCGGCGAGGGGCCCGGCTCCAAGAAGCGGCCGGAGAACCTCGAGAAACTCCGCGGCCTGAATCGAGTACGTGTCCAACTGGATTGCCCGAAAAGAGTCCACGTCGTGCTTGTCGCGCTCCTGCAAGAGCTGGGTGATACGGCGCGCGCGATAGTCGCCCATGGGCGCGTTGATCGGGTTGACACGTCCAAGGTGATTGAGATCCTGATTGGCCGTCACGACCATGCCCTCGTTCGGGCTGTGCACCCTCGGTAAATCCGCGGAATCCACGAAACCCTTCCAATCGAATCGATGGTCCCAGCCGGGCCGGGGCGCAAAACCGGACCAGTCGTCCGGACGCTTCGGCATCAGACCTGACATCTGGTACCCGATGTCGCCCGAGCTGTCAGCGAAGACCCAGTTCATGGACGACTCGACGCCCGCGAAAGCGCGCATGCCTTCGGCGACTGTCCGCGCGGTCCACATCGGGGTGAGCGTGTTGATCGACGGGGCCCCCGCACCTGCGCCGGACCAACGAGTGGCAAGTCGATACCCCTCCGTCTCGGCACTACCATCGAGAACGCCGTGCTGGTTCTCCCAGAATATTTCGACAATCGGCGCGCCCTTCTTGCGCTTGATCGTCTCGACGCGTCGCTCGAAATCGACCCAGGCATCGCCGCGACGAAACTTCCCAGCACGGCAGTGCTCAACCCAGGAGTCGATCGAATCCATGAAGGTGTACGTCGCGCCCCAGGATAGGTGCTCGTTCCGCCCCACCAGCGGCGCGGGCAGACCGGGCATGGTCATCAGGAGCGCGTAGCCCTCGGGCCAGCGAAAGCTCTGCTCGACCCATATGTTGGGTAGCCGGTTCGTTTCGAGATGGGGATCGTTGCCGAGCATGGCCACTCCACGAAACAGCCCGCGCCCCCGACACACACCAGTTGTTCGACGCCATCACGCGCGTCGCAGCGGCTCCCCACTTCACGGCCTCTGGGACGACGCGCTCACCGAGCTCGACCTCGGTCAGCATCGCACGGTCGAGTCCATCGGTACTCCCCGGGAACAGAGCCTCGAGGTGCGCGTCGTCAATGCCGGCTTGCACCATCTCTACGAACAGTCGCTCGAGCTCCCCTTGTGACTGGGCCAAGGTGAGGAAGCCGGTCATTCGAGCGAGCAGCAAGCTGTCCTCGATGGTCCAGGGCTCGGGTCTGAGTCCAACGAGCTTGAGCTCCCAGGGCGTCGACTTTGCAAAGCGCGCGTTCACGCCTGCGCAATACGCATCGCATGCCGCGCGGGCCTCAGGGCTGAGCTTTCTCGCCTCCTGCGTGACGCCGCCGCTCCAGTTCATGCGCCGAAAGAAGCGGTCGACCTTGACCATTTCGTCGCTGCCATCGAGCAACTCCGCCGCCCTGCCCTGACCCGAGGATCCGCATGATCAGCATCTGCATGCCGCGATCCATGGCGTGGCAGTAACCCATTCCCCAGTGCAGGCCGATGATGTCCGTGGCGGTTACTTCAGGGATGCCGTTGTCGTCCCGGGTCCAGCTGGCTTGGGGCTCGTGTGACAGCGGTCATGGCTAGAACTGGTCCTTCGCTTCGCGAATGGCGGTGAACGCAGCTGATCGGATCTCGTCCGGCCGCAACATCGGGAGCGTCGAAACGGAGAAACGGATTGGTCGCGAGCTCGCGGTCGAGCCGTCCGGGCACGGTGAAGCGTTTGGCCTCGCGCGTGGCGATCGCCTCTGCGAGCGCGCGGTCGATATTCGGATTGCTCGGTTCGATAGTCTTGGCGAATCGAAGGTTGTTGATCGTGTACTCGTGGCCGCACCAGACCTTGGTATCGGCGGGCAGGGAGCGAAGCTTCGCAAGCGACCTCGACATCATCTCCATCGTGCCTTCGAAGACCCGGCCGCATCCTGCGATGAAGAGTGTGTCACCGCTGAAGAGGTTGCCTTCGGTGATGAACGCGATCGCGCCAAGGGTGTGACCAGGGATCTCGACGATCTCGCACCGTGGTCCCGCCGAAGTCGAACGAGTCGCCGTCCGAAAGGGCAACGGTTTGGTGAGGAATCCTTTGCTGGTCCGCGTCGTACTTCGATCCGCGAATGTGCTCGATGGGACACTCCTCGAGCAGGGGCTCGATCCCTCCGATGTGATCCCAGTGGTGATGGGTGAGCCAGATTTCGCTGAGCCTGACCCTAGCCTCGTCGATTGCTCGCAGCACTGGGTCGGCCTGCGACGGGTCGACGACCGCAGCTCGGCCGTTCTCGATCACCAGATACGCGTAGTTGTCGCTCAGACATGGAACGGGGATCACCTGCATCGGCGGAACCATAGAACTCTAGCTATGCTGCTGGCCATCCTGGGTTCCCGCTTAGGCCCTTGGGCCGAAATCCTTTATGATACCGTGATGATCCGGAACCTGAGCGACGGATCATTCGTTGACAGTCCTATCGGTGAGGCTCTAACGTCCGCCCAGTCTGTCAGGAAAGGGGCAAGCGATGAGGGCAAGACTGGGATGCTTTTTGGCGATCGTATCGGTGCTGGGCTTGGGCTGTGAGGGCGAGACCACAACCGACACCGGCGCCTCGGGAATTGAAATCACTGCGGATGGCTTCAGGGGGACGTGCGCCGAAGGCGTGACCTTTGAAGCGCGCGATATCGACGGTGTCTATGACATCTCGACTTGGCTCAACGGGCTCTCGCTCAACGCGATTGTCGACTCGGATGCGCAGCTGGCAGAGATCGACGGCTTCGCAGCTGCCAACGGTCAAGAGACGCAGATTCTCGAGAACGATCGCGCTCTGTTGCTCGACTGCCATCGCACGCTCGAACAGCACTTCGGCGAAGAGTCGTCTTACCTCGAAAACGTGCTCGTGCGCTCCATCAGCCTCTGGGCAGAGACGCCGGATACGCTCGAGCTTCGCCGCAGCGTGCAGGGCGAAGAAGATCGCTCCTACACGAGCATCTGCAGCTTGCACAACAGCTACCAGTACGCGACGCACGACGGCTGGTGGCACAGCCGCTGGGACTCCGACTCGACGAGCATCGCGAAGGTCGGAACACGCGAAGGTTGCACCTACTCCTGGATCAACAGCAGCTGGACCTGCAGCGAGCCCGACCACCGGGACTACGTGTACCAGCGCGGAGAATGCTACGGAAACTGCGGCGCGGGCTGCCCAGGCGGCAACCAGCAGCTCACCTGGGATTGTCACGATCACGACCAGTGTGTGCGCAACGGCCACTCCCTCGCATCGTTCTGGTGCAACGACGAGTTCGTCTCCGCCGCGGATGACGAGCTGTTCGCGCCATCTTGCTCCGGCACCTGAGACGCGCGTTCGCGTACGGCCTCCCGGTTGGCCTCTTGGTTGCTCCGCTCTGCCTCGGCTGCGCGGAGCGGCCATCGGCCAGTCCGCAAGACGTGGTAAGCGCCTTCTTCGGAGCGGTGGCCAGCAACGATTGCGCAGGTGCGCTGGCCTTACTCGACGGTTCGGCCAAGGAGCGATTTGAGCGCGAGGGTTGCGACGAGGCGCTCGAAGCGCTGCGTCGAAAACAGTTCGAGCAGGTTCTCAGTGCTCAGCTAGACGGCCGCGACGAGCGAATGCACCTGGTCCGAGTCCGTTTCGTAGGGGAGCGCGAAACGGTTCTCATCGGAGTGCGCAAGACGCGAAGAGGCCATAGAATCGTGTCCTTCTGATATGAGCTCCGAAAGGCGACCTTGGTTCTGGATTGCCAGCGTGGCGCTGGCAGCGGCTGCGGCCTGGTGGCTGTACCCGAAGGACGGCGGCCCAGGTCGGGCCCCTTCGATCACGGAGTCGGCCGAGCCGCCGCCCGGTGCCAAGCCGCAAGGGCAACCGCGAGCCGTAGCCGCTCCCCACGGAAGGGGATGCGCCTACCGACGAGGCAAGGCGAGCCTTCCGCAATTCCCTTGCCGCGCGAAGAGGTTCTGCTCCCCGAAAAGCATGCGACGGCGGACGCCGGCGTGGCGAACGATGATCCCGCTTCCACCGAAGAGAGGCGCGATCGAATGCTCGGCGTCGTCCTCGATCGCCTGCAAGAGGATCTGCGAGCGGCGCAAGAGGCAGGAGACGAGGAGCGAGCGGCGCAGCTGAAGATCCGGATCGATCGCCTCGAGCAGCGACGTAGCGAGCTGTCCGAGAAATGAGCCTCCCGATCGCCGCACTCGCGCTGAGCCTCGTTCTGCCGGCCTGCCTCGCTGCTCCGCTCGGCGCCGATGAAGAGCACGCTGCAATTGTCGACGGCGAAGCCACAGCTGACCTAGACGCTGTAGTCGCGATCACGCCACGACGCATTGGATGCGGAGACGAAGGTGAAGTCCTCTGCAGCGGGACCCTGATCGCCTCCAATACGAGTCTGAGTAACGCGGCCGATGCAGTCTTGAGTGCGGCACACTGCTTCGACTCGATGCGTCCCGGCCTCGCCTACGAGGTCGTCGTAGGAGAAGCGATCGGCCCGGATACGCAAGCCATCTCGGTGCTCGAGGTGCACATACACCCGGACTTCGACGCCGAGACGAGGCAGAACGATGTCGCGATCTTGTGGCTCGAGCGGCCGGCCGTTGGGGCCTCGACCGAGCTCTTGCCCGAAGTCGGCTCGGCACTGCCCGAGCTGGGCGCCAGCGTCACGCTTGCAGGCTTCGGCGCGACCAGCGCGGGGAGCGCCCCGGATGGCGTGAAGCGTGTGGGCCTCGGCGAGTTGAGCGAAGTCGGCGCGGGCGTGGTGACGGTGAGCCCGAATCCTGCCGTGAGCTGCGTCGGTGACAGTGGCGGCCCCCTTTTCACGGAGTCCGGAGAGCTCTTGGGCGTGGCCTCCTCCGGCGACACGGGCTGCTCGGAAACCAGTGTATATGCCCTGATCGCGCCGACGATCGATGAGTTCATCATCCCCACGCTCGCGATGGGGCCGGTCGAGCGGCCGCCGGGAGGCGACTCTTGCGGCGCCGTGTGCACCATGGACGCGGACTGCCCGACTGGCTTTGTCTGTGTTCCCGGTTCCCAGGACGTCGAGTTTCAGTGTGCGCTGCCAGGACAAGAGGCGGGAGCCCTAGGGGAAGCCTGCGCCGACGACAGCGGTTGCGGCGCCGGCTTCTGCGCCCTGACTGCAACGGATTCGGCTTGCCAGTGCTACCAGCTCTGCGACCCCAGAACCGCCGAGCAGCTCGAGCAGCGGCTGCACCGTTCGGCATGGGGCCGAGGGTACAGCCCCGATTTGGCTGCTCGCTCTTCTGCTGTGGTCCGGCGTCCGACCCAGTTCCTATCGCCCGCGTCGGGTTCGGGTTATATCGCGCCCATGGATCCAAGATTTGCACTCGAAAAGGGGATTCCGTTTGTGGGGCGGACGGACGTGAAGGTTCTCGGGCTCGAGCCCGGCTACGTGAAGATGATGATGCCGCTGCAGCCGAACATCAATCACGTCGGCACGATGTACGCCGGTGCACTCTTCACGCTGGCAGAGCTTCCGGGCGGGGCGATCTTCTTGTCGACCTTCGACGCGAGTCAGTTCTATCCACTCATCAAGGGGATGGAGATCAAGTTCCTCAAGCCCGCGGCAACCGACATCACGGTGGAGGTCCGACTCAGTCTCGAAGACGCTGCGAAGATTCAGGAAAAGGCCAACGAGCTTGGCAAGGCCGACTACGACTGGGACTGCGAGCTCAAGGACGCGAATGGGCAGATCGTGGCGGTGTCGTCGAATCGCTATCAGCTGCGTCGAATGAATCCGGCTGGTGCTTGAGGCCGACGATAGCCTGCGCGCACAGATCACGGCGAACCTAAGCGCCCACGCTCGACTAACGCAATCCGATCCTTCCCTTCGTCCAGCCGCGGTAGCGATGACGGTCGTGGCGAACCCGGCCGGCGAGGCCTGCTTCGTCATCACCCGCCGCGTGTCGACACTCCGCAACCACAGCGGGCAATGGGCGCTCCCCGGTGGGCGCATCGATGAGGGAGAGGATCCGAGTCACGCGGCCTTACGAGAGCTCGAAGAAGAAGTGGGCCTGCGCTGCGGCCCCGATCGCGTGCTCGGCTTTCTCGACGACTACCCGACCCGCTCCGGCTTTCGAATCACGCCGGTCGTCGTTTGGGCCGGACTCGACGTCGTTCTGAGGCCCAACCCACAGGAAGTCGCCGAGGCGTATCGCGTGCCGATTGCAGGCCTCGACGCGCCGGGGATCCCCAAGCTGTTCGATATCGCCCAAAGCGATCGCCCGGTCCTTTCGGTGCGCATCCTAGGCCAGGACATCTTCGCCCCGACCGCCGCCGTGGTGTTTCAGTTCCGGGAAGTGGCCATCCACGGCCGCGACACGCGGGTCGCGCAGTACGACCAGCCCCTCTTCGCCTGGCGCTGAGCGGGCAGGCGCGTGGCTGCGCCGCCACTCGTCAGCACCTTGCGCAAAGACAGCATCGGACAGCGGCGGCAGGTTCTGTTCGCGCTCGTAGGCATCCATGTCGGGCGTGCGCATCAGCATTGCGCGAAACAGCCTCGAGAGTGCCCCCAGCTTCTTACCGAGCGATGGAGTCGCATGGGGTCGCCCGGCTACGTAACGACGGCAGATCGTCTCGAAATCTTCTGCTTCGCGGCCGGTGAGCTCGCGAACCACGTTGGTTGGCGCCCCCACGGCGAATGCATCCTGCTGATAGTCGCTGAGGTAGAGGCGAACCTGAGAAATGTCGTAAGCAGGAAAACCCGCCACCGTAGCGGCCTTGACGAACATGTCTACAGAGGTCGGCGAGTACTTCACTTTGCGTCCGAGCACTTTCGCGAACGTCGCTGCGATTTCCTCGGGACTCAGAAGCTTCGGACCGGTCGGGCGATAGGTTGTTCCGATGTGGGGTGCCGGGTTGGTAAGCGTCGCAGCAGCGATTGCGCCCATGTCTTCATTCGAAGGTGGTGCGTTTCGGCCCTGTCCCAATGGCATGGGAAAGACCCCGAGCTGGGCGATCACGTCGAGCACCAGGAAGTAGGTCCAAGCAAACCAGCCAGGGATGATCTGCACGACGTCCACGTTCGGCATCCATGGGATGATCTGATCGGCAAGCCAGAGCTCCCGAGTCGCGAGCGACGGATGAGCCGGGTGAAGGAGCCATTGGCTGAGCGTTGTGACCGTCTCGAGCTTGGCCTCCTCCGCGGCGACCGCGAAGGCAACCGAGGCATGCAAGCCGTTCGGTCCCTGGGGCGCTACGAAGTACGCGCGCTGCGTTCCTTCCATCGCCCGGCGAAGGTCGCGAACGTCGAAGAGGTTGCCGACGACGACCTCGGCGCCGAGCGCTCGAAGCTGCTGGGCGCGCTGGTCTTCCTGGCGGACCATTGCTCGGACCGGGAAGCCAGCTCGAAGAAGCTCCTGGGCGACGGGACGGCCGGTGTTGCCGGACCCGGATGTGACGAGGATGGTGGGTTTGGTAATGGACATCTAACAACTCCTGAAAATATTAGCAATTTTGCAACTCACTTTATTTTATAAAGTTATTACGATTAAAGCGCAAGTGAGTTACTTTAGAAAATCAAGAGAGCTCGTGCGAAAAGCCGAAACCATGGCCAAACCCAGGCGCTATCGCCTCCTCTGCCCGATTGCCCGCGCCCTCGACCGGGTCGGAGATCGTTGGACCCTGCTGATCCTCCGCGACCTCCACGCCGGGCCCGCGCGCTTTTCCGATCTCCAAACTCTCCCAGGCATCGCGTCGAATCTGCTCACCAAGCGCTTGCGACAGCTCGAAGAAGACGGCCTGATCCGCCGCCGCGACGCAGAGTACGGCACGACCGTCTACGAGCTCACCGATCTCGGGTCACGGACGGGCAGTCTGCTTTTCGAGCTTGCAATGTTCGGGGCTGAGCTTACCCCGGAAGAAGAGATCATGCGCCCGGGTAACCTGCGGACGATCGCGGTCACGCTGCGCGTCGCGTGTCAGCGTGTGGTCGATCCCGACATGAGCTTGCGGGCCGAGCTCGTAGTCGACGGAGAGCGCTTTGCCTTTACGGTCGATCGCGGCGTCGTCGACGTGAAGGCTGGCAAGGCGAGCAATCCTGAAGCAACTCTGACGACGAGCTACGAGCCAATGATCGCCGTCGCAGACGGTCAGATGTCACTCGATGAGTTTGCAGCTCGGCATCTGGAAATGTCAGGGTCGGATCCCGCGCAGGCGCACGCACTGGCTGAGCTCATGGAGAGTGCCATGTTGCGCATGACGGGAGCGCCAGCAAGGTGACAGGACCGCCGGTGCGAGGAAGACCCAAGCCTTAGGTGAGGACGGCCAGGGTAGTGGAGCCCTTGGTCCGACTCTTTCAAGCGAGCTAACGCTCGACCGTGACGCCTTTCCAGAACGCAACGTGGTCTTTGATGTTGGAGGCCGCCTCTTTCGTCTCAGGGTAGAACCAGGCGGCGTTTTCGTTGCGCTTGCCATCGACGACGATGTGGTAGTAACTCGCCGTGCCTTTCCAGGGGCAGACGCTTTGATGGCTGCTCGGCTCGATGAACTTCTCGTCGACGGCTCCCGGAGGAAAGTAGACATTCCCCTCGACCAGCTCGAAATCATTCGACTCTGCAATCACTTGACCTTGCCAAACCGCCTTTGCCATCGTGCCTCCTTTCAAAAAGCCTAGAGCAGTCCCCCGTTGCGTCGAGCCCCGTTGACCTGCGCAGCAGGAGCCCCACAGACTCGGATGCGCCGATGGCGAACCATCTTCAGAACGAGACCAGCCCGTATCTGCTCCAGCACGTCGACAATCCAGTCGACTGGTACCCCTGGGGGCCCGAAGCGATGCGGCTCGCCGAGGAGCAAGACAAGCCGATCCTGCTCAGCATCGGATACGCCGCTTGTCATTGGTGCCACGTGATGGCCCACGAGTCGTTCGAAGACGAAGCGACGGCGGCACAGATGAACGCCGACTTCGTCAACGTGAAAGTCGATCGCGAAGAGCGGCCCGACATCGACAGCATCTACATGCAGGCGGTCAACGCGATGATCGGTCGCGGGGGCTGGCCGATGACGGTCTTTCTCACGCCCGACGGCAAGCCATTCTACGCAGGAACCTATTTCCCGAACGAGCCGCGCCACGGGATGCCGAGCTTCCGGCAAATCCTGACCGGCGTCACCGAGGCCTGGAACACGGACCGCGAGAACGTCCTCGAAAGCGCCGGCCAGGTCGCCGAGCAGCTTCAAGCGCTCTCGGACGTCGGATTTGACGCGCAAGCGCTCGACGCCGAGGTCTTCCGAAGCGCAGTGCGGGGTCTGAGTCAGCGCTTCGATCCGAGCTGGGGCGGATTCGGTGACGCCCCGAAGTTCCCCCAAGCGATGACGATCGAGTTCTTGCTCCGCGAGTTCGTCCGAGACGCGGAGCTCCAAGGCTCTCGAAATGGCTGAGGTCACGCTCCGGAAGATGGCGCAGGGGGGGATGTACGATCAAATCGGCGGTGGTTTTGCCCGGTACTCGGTCGACCATCGCTGGCTGGTCCCCCACTTCGAGAAGATGCTGTACGACAACGCCCAGCTCGCGCGCGTCTACCTTCACGCCTGGCAGGTCACGGGCGACGAGCTCTACCTGCCGCGTCAGCGTGGAGACACTCGACTACGTCCTGCTCGAAATGCGCCACGAAGCAGGCGGATTCTACAGCAGTCAGGACGCCGACAGCGAAGGTGTCGAGGGCAAGTTCTACGTCTGGTCAGCCGACGAGATCCGCGAAGCCTTGGGCGAAGATGCGGACATGTTCATGCGAATCTACGGCGTGTCGGATGAAGGCAACTGGGAGGGCCAGAACATCCTGAACCTGCACCTCGATCCGGAAGCCCTCGCAACGCAGCTGGGCATGGACCCCGGACGGCTCGCCGCGCGCATGGCTGCCGCTCGCACGAAGCTCTATGAAATCCGCTCCCGGCGAATCTGGCCCGGGCTCGACGACAAGGTGCTGACCTCTTGGAACGGTCTGATGTTGGCCGCGTTCGCCGAAGCGGGGCGGGCCTTCGAGCGCCCGGACTATCTGGAAGCCGCCAAGGTCGAACGCGGAGTTCTTGTACCGCACGATGCGGCGACGAGACAGGACGCCTTCTTCGAACCTGGAAAGCCGGCACGGACGCCAAGTACAACGCCTATCTCGAGGACTATGCCTTCTTAGCCGATGGATTGCTGGCGCTTTACGAAGCCACGTTCGAGACACGCTGGCTCGACTGGGCACGCGAGCTCGGGGATCTGATGCTCGACCATTTCGGCGACACGCACAATGGCGGCTTCTTCGACACCTCCGACGACCACGAGCAATTGATTCACCGTCCGAAAGACCTGCAAGACAACGCCGTGCCGAGCGCGAGCTCTATGGCAGCGACCGTGCTGCTGCGGCTCAGCCTGCTGACGGGCAATGGCGAGCACTGGCAGGTCGCCGAACGAAGCGTTGCGACCATGGGCCAGTTCATGGGCCAGTATCCTTCAGGGTTCGCCCAATGGCTCAATGCCTGTAGCTTCATTCTAGGCCGAGCCGCGTGAGATCGCGCTCGTTGGAAGCCAAGAACAGCTCAGGCCCTTGCTCGCCGTCGTACGCGCGGGCTATCGGCCCTTCCAAGTAGTTGCCGCTGGGGTTGCCGACGACGAGACGCCCGTGCCGCTGCTGGAGAATCGCGCCCAAATCGATGGCAAGGGGACAGCGTATGTTTGCCGTCAGTTTCTCTGCCAAGCACCGGTGACCAGTCCAGACGAGCTTGCGCGACAGCTGGAGCCCGCCTGACGCGTCGCTGGACATGGGCGGCCGTGCTAGTCCTCGGGCTCACGATGTCCTTCGCGATGGCGGCGAGAAACGCGAACGCGTGGAAGGCCTTGATATCCGTCCGTTTTCCTGAAGTTCGCTGGGTCGATCCCCGAACGCTGGCAACCTGGATGGAAGACGCGGAGCCAAACGAGCTCGTTCTCCTCGATGTGCGCAGCCCTGAAGAGCAGGCTCTGAGTCAGCTGCGCGGCGCACGAGGACTGGACCCCAGCGATCCGGACATCGCCGCACTCGCTATTCCGGAAGATGCCAAGGTAGTTGTCTACTGCTCGATCGGATACCGAAGCGCCGCGATCGTTCAAGACTTGGAGCGCGCCGGAGTTCAAAACGTCTACAACCTCGAAGGAGGGCTCTTCGACTGGGCAAACCAGGGTCGCCCCATTTATCGTGGAGAGGCGCGCGCCCACGAGGTGCACCCTTACAATCGCCTCTGGGGTCTGCTTCTTCGGGAGGATCGAAGGGCCAGAAAGTTAGCGAATCAGGTCGCGCTACGGCGCGGGCGGTTCGTCTATGACGACGGGATTGCGTGGCGGAGCGTCCGGCGTCCCAGTCGGCGGCTCGGGCTCTGCAGGAAAGTCCGGGACCGTCCAATCGATGCCATCATCGGGCACTGGCGCTGCCACGGGCGCTGCCGCCGGCCCCGCTACTGTCTTGGGCTTCGTCCGTTTCGCCTTTTTCTTCTTTGGCTCCACGGGCTCTGGCGTCGGCTCAGGCTGCGACGGGTAGCGCTGCCTCGGGCGCCTCTTCTTCCACCACCGTTTCCTCCGAAACGACCTGCTCGAACGGCGGCGGCTCCTGCTGCAGCTCGTTCGTTCCCACGTCGGCGACAGCGGCGTCTGATTTCACTACGACCGGCGCCTCAATCGCCTCGGGCTCCGGTTCGTCGGCAATGGCGCTGGGCGCCGACTGCGACCACCAGGTACCGGCTACGATCGCGCCGAACACCAATGCCAGCAGGCCCAGAGAAGCCCAAAGCCATCCATATCTGCGCCGTTTCGACCGGTGCACCGTGGGAAGCTCGTGGGAGGTTGTCCCGAATGGCTTCGGCGCCGACGACAGAAAGGCTTCGTCCTCGGGCTCGCGAGCGACCGCCACGGGCTGGGTGGCTGCCAGAGGAGATGGCGAGCTGGGGGGCGAGCTCGAGCCGAGAAGCTCGCCGAGATATGACCCGGGCAAGGCGAGCTCTTCACCCCAAATCGTGCCGATGAGCAGTGAGCGAGCGTCGTGCAGCAGGCCGGCGTTGCCTGCGGCCTCCGCGAGCGAGTCGAGGAATTCCGCCAAGCGTTTGCTGACGCGCGCGGGGGTCCTTGCTCAGACGCGCGCATCACCACTTGTGCGACGTCGCGGGAACCTCGGCGCCGCGTCCCTTGCTGTGGAGCATCGGCGGCTCCTGATGCACATGCTGCATGAGAACCGCGCCAGCCGTCTTGCCTTCGAACGGAAGCGCGCCGGTCGATCAGCTGATAGGTGAGCACGCCCAGCGAATAAATGTCGCTTCGCTGGTCGGTCTCCTCGCCGGTCGCCGCCTCCGGCGAAATATAGGTCGCGGTTCCAAAGACACGCCCGCTTTGCGTCGTGGTCGGGCCCATTCCTTCGGCTTCGAGCACACGGGCGATTCCGAAATCGACGAGCTTCACGAAGTCGTCATCGCGGCCGCGCTTCACCAAGTAGACGTTCTCGGGCTTGATGTCGCGATGAACGATGCCAGCCGCGTGCACCGCCCCTAGACCGGCGCAGAGCTTCATGACCATGATCAGCGCGCGCTCGATCGACGGTAGGCCGTTTTGCTCGAGCTCTTCGGCAAGGGTCCGACCCTCGAGCAACTCCATTACGATGTAGAGTCGTCCGTCGCTCAAGCGTCCCGAAAGGAACACGCGCACCAGGTTCGGGTGGTCGAGCGAAATGGCGAGCCGGGCCTCCCGCTCGAATCGAAAGACCGCCTGCTCGTCGCGGGCAAGCTCGGACTTCAGGACCTTGATGGCGACGTCACGGCCGACCGTGGTCTGATGGGCCCGGTAGACGGTGCCCATGCCGCCAGTGCCGATTTGCTCATCGATGCGAAACTGCTCGAGCAAGACGCTACCGAGCAGGGGATCGACGATCTCATCGTCCGTAACGAGCCGGCTGCCGTCGTGCGGACAGTACTCTGATCGGCTCCCAAACTTCGAACCGCAGCGAAGGCAAATCTTCCGCATGTCGGTAAGCTTCCCTAAAGGCTGCAAGGGCGTAGCATCTGGCAAGGGGTAGTACAATTCCCCTCTTGGACGCTCGTTTGGCCCTCCGCTTCAGTTTTGCCTATTCTTTTTAGGTGGGAATTCGGGGCAAATGACGAAGTGGATGCTGGGGTTGTTGCTGGGGGCCGCTGCGCTCGGATGCGCCGAGGACGCGGCAGCACAAGAGCAGCCGGAGCAAGCCCATGAGGTCGCCGTCGCGGTGCCCGGGCTACGGGCGGTGCACGGTGACGACGCTGTCGCCAATGAGCTGACTGGCTGGCTTCGCGCGGGCGCGAGCGCTGTCCAAGGCTGGCGGCTTCACACCGCCATGGTCTCGCTCGAGCAGTTCATGATCGTTCACGGCTGCGAGGAGGCCGACGAGGAGTTGTCTTGCGAAGATTGCAGAGGGCATCCAAACGGACAGGCTGATCTCGGGCTCCCTGTCCAGGGTACCCGCCGAGGACGGCGATGGCTACGACTTCGAAGCGGACCTGTTCTATTTCGATACGTCGACCGGCCAGGTCGAGAAGACCTCGAAGCTACGATTCCCGAAGACCCGGACCACGCCTCAGGAGCTCGCGATCATGGGGCAAAGCGAAGTTCAAGCGCTTGCGGATGCCCCGCTCGACGAGCTCGGCAAGGAGCAGGCGCTCGACTTGATCTTGAGTCGTGACACCCAGCTCGGTTTGCATCAGTCGACTCTCGATCTCCTGAACGACCGGCCCAAGGAGTTCCCCGCCTGGCCCGCGGCGGTGAGCTACGCTGGAATCGCTCGTGTTTCTCGGGCTGTCGGCCTGGAGCTGGAGCAGCATTCGGAACGTCGAGAAAGACCCTGCATTCCAGCAGGCGCGGCTGCTCGCGGGCCCGCAGGTGAACGATGTTTGCGCAGCCGGAAGCAACTTCGGAGTTGAAGAGCTCGGCACTCTGTGCTCCAAAGCAGATCGACACGAGACGTTGCAGTGGGTGTTTCTGAGCATGGGATTGGCTTCGGCAGGCGTGGGGACTTGGCTGCTCGTGAAGTCGGCCAAGAGCAAGAAGCGCCTGGACCGCGCGCGCTTGCAGCTCACGCCCATCGCCGGCAGGCGCCGCGGCGGCGTAAGCGCTCGACTCGAGTTCTGAGCTCATGCGCATAATTGGCGGCCGACTTGCCGGGCGCAGGTTTGACGCGCCGAGCGGAAGAAACACAAGGCCGACTTCGGACCGCGTGCGAGAAGCCCTTGGCTCGGCGCTCAACTCGCGTGGCGCGTTCGACGGTGCTCACGTCTTGGACCTCTTCGCCGGCACCGGAGCCCTCGGCTTCGAAGCGCTGTCCCGCGGCGCATCAGATGCGGTCCTGGTGGATGGCGATCCAGGCGCGGTCCATCAGATCAAGCAGAGCGCGAAGGAACTCGGGCTTAGCGAACAGGTTCGCACCGTCCGCCTGGACCTTCTGGGTGACCCCGCAAACGTAGTGCGTAAGCTTCCCCAGGTCACCCAGGGCTTTGGCCTGGTGTTCGCCGACGCGCCCTACTCCGAGGTCAACTCGGTCCCCGCGATTCTGGCCGCGCTGGCCGGAGCGGGCCGACTGGCAGCCGGGGCATGGCTCGTCATCGAGCACCCAGCAGGTCACGATTGGCGTTGGCCTGTTGGGCTCGCGTCGGAGGCGGTCTACCGCTATGGTCGGACCGGTATCAGCCTCGGCACCTACGCCGCCGAGAAAGGCAAGCAGTGAGAGGCATCGCCGTCTATCCCGGATCCTTCGACCCGATCACCAAAGGTCACACCGCCATCCTTCAAAGCGGTTTGGTCGCGTTCGAGAAGATCATCGTCGCCGTCTTGAACAACGACAACAAGCAGCCGCTGTTCAGCGTCGCCGAACGAATGGAAATGATCCGCGAGTCCGCCGCCGACATGGGCGCCGATCCGGGTCGCATCGAGGTCGACAGCTTCGACGGGCTTCTCGTGAGTTACGCGCAGCGCCGCAATGCCCGCGTCATCCTGCGCGGCCTTCGCGCCGTTGCGGATTTCGAGTACGAGCTCCAGATGGCCAACATGAACCGTCACCTCAACCCGGAGGTCGAAACGGTGTTCATCATGGCCAACGACGCCTACTTCTACGTCGCGTCCAACCTGGTCAAAGAGGTCACGAGGCTTGGCGGCAACGTGGCCGACCTCGTCCCTGCTCCAGTTCTGCCGCGGCTTCTCGCCAAGTTCGACAAGTAGATCGGCTGGCTCACGAGCCCCTCGCGCAGGAGTCGACGCGCCTCCGGCAGCGCGGCAAGTGACACCTTTCCGAGCTGCAGCTCGCTCAAATTGGCCTCTCCGAGGGCCACCGCACGGCGCACACGCAGCCAGCTCGTGAGGTAGACGGCGTCGCGCGCAACGCCGCCCGCGCGAAATGCCCGCTCGCACAAAGTCACCGCGCCGCGAAGGAGAGAAATCGTGCTCAGTGACCAGGGCTCGCGCGGTGTCGCCGAACGATACGCCAGCATGCATGGCGTGAGTCGCGAGCAGGCGACCGGCCAAAGTCCTCTGGCGGAACGGGTCGAGCCAGCCTGCAAGCTCTTCGAGGTAGATCGCTAGGCCTTCTTGGTCGCCGTAGGAGCCGGCAGTTCCAATCGCAAAGACCCCGAGCGCCTGCGTTCTCCCATTGAACGCCGAAACCAGATGCCCGTAGACCTCGTGGGTGGCGAGGCGCTGCGCCTCGTGTGCCCCGAAAAGCCGATCTGCGATGAAGACGGTGCGTTCACCGACGGCAGCGTTTGCGATCAGACCGGGATCGACCCGGACCGCGATGTGCAGACCGACGTGCTTGGCGTAGGCAAGCATGAGGTCGCGAAGGTTGCTGGCATCGGCCGACGCCGCTGGGATGGTCCTGGGCTCTTCCTGGGCAGAGCTGTGGGCGAGAATCTCGTGCGCCGCGTCGAGGCCGCTGTGCTTCGCATCTGCGAACAGGCGCTCGCTACCCGTACCGAACAGGCGCGCGGCCATGGGACGCACTTGCTTGCTTCGACCCAGGTTTTCTAGGATTAGCAACTCCGTTTCGAGCTCTTCGAGCCGGGGAAGATAGAGCTTGGGCGCCTCTGACTCCGCAGCCAGCTGCCTCGCGCGCGCTAGCTCGCGCCAGACGCTTCGCTCGACAGGAACCGGCTTCCAATCCCATCGGGGCTTGGCGTGCTCGCCCCGGGCGACACATTGCACGAGCCGATTCCGCTCGACCGGATCGCTATGCGTGGTCGAGCCAACCAGAAGCCGCGCCGCGTTGTGCAATCGGCGCAACGCGACATCGAGCTCCGCGCGGAGGCGAGCACGAGGACGATTAGAGAAGCTGGGTCGCGCGCTCTGCGAGCTCACTTCGCTCACCTTTCGAGAGGGTGACGTGGGCGCCGATACTCTCGCCCTGAAACCTCTGCGCGACGACGGTGAGACCATTGCTCGCAGCGTCCACGTATGGATTGTCGATTTGATACGGATCGCCAGTGAGGACGATCTTGGTGTCCGCACCACAGCGCGTGATGACCGTCTTCACCTGATGCGGAGTCA
Organism: uncultured delta proteobacterium; assembly: GCA_963716775.1. Taxonomy (GTDB): domain Bacteria; phylum Myxococcota_A; class Polyangia; order Polyangiales; family Houyiibacteriaceae; genus SG8-38. The sequence continues at coordinate 595,326 of CAVQUI010000004.1, read as the reverse complement.
GGTTCTGCGCCTCATCGACGACCAGGAACTGATTGGGAAGCGAGCGTCCGCGAATGTACGTGAGCGGCTCGATTTGGATGACGCCAGATGCAAGAAGCTCTTCGTAGTTTCGATGCTCGGACATTCGCCCACGACCAGAGCTGAAGATGTACTCCAGATTGTCGAAGATGGGTTGCATCCAGGGATTGAGCTTCTCTTCCACCGTCCCCGGTAGATAGCCGACATCACGGCCCATGGGAAAGATCGGGCGTGAGACCAGCATTCGACTGTACGAGCCATCCTGGACGACGCACTGCAAACCCGCGGCGATGGCGAGCAAGGTCTTGCCGGTTCCGGCCTTGCCAACGAGCGTGAGAAGATGGATGTCCGGCGAAAGAAGCATGTCGAGCGCGAAATACTGCTCGAGGTTTCGGGGCCGGACGCGCCAAACGCCTTCCCTGCCGATCCGGAGCGGAACGATCGTGCCGCTCTTGGACTCGAAGCGCCCGAGCGCGGTATGCCTGTGCTGCTCGCGCTCGCGAAGCACCACACCGGCGTGCGGGTAGAGCTCGACTTCGAGCAAGCTGGCGTCGATGGGCTCGCGCTGGGCCAATTGGTCAACGAGAGCGCGATCGACCTCGGCAGTGACCACACCGGCGTAGAGCTCGTCAATCGAAACACGGCCGCCTTCGTAGGTTTCGGCCTTGAGCCCGAGCGCGTCGGCACGAATCCGGAGATTCGTGTCCATCGTCACGAAGATGAGGGGCTGTTCGGGCTGCTCGTCTCGAAGGTCGAGGGCCATCTGTAAAATGAAGCGATCCATCTCGCCAGGCCCGCGAGCTCGCTCGGGCATCTGGGGAGGGACTGCGACCCGAAGCTCGCCACCGGTGCTTTCGATCGGCACGCCTTGATCAAGCGTGCGTCCGTTCTGACTGCGGAGGTCGTCGAGAATGCGCGAGAGATGTCGCGCGTTTTGCCCGAGCTCGCTGAGCTCTTTTTTGAACTGGTCGACCTCCTCGATGACGAAGATCGGTAGGACGACCGCGTTGTCCTCGAATTTGTAGACCGCTAACGGGTCGTGAAGGACCACATTGGTATCCAAGACGTAGGTCTTCTTCACGTTGCCGGACGCTAGCACGCTTTGGCGCCTGCCGTACCGAGAAACGAAAACGCGGTATAGTGCTCGCGCGGAACGTTCATGATCGAGGAGCTGAGTTACCAAAGCCTCGCAGTCCTCGCAGCAGCCGGGATGCTCGCGACGGTGGTGAACGTCATGGCGGGCGGCGGCGGCATGATCGTACTGCCGGTTTTGATGGCGCTTGGACTCCCGGCAGACGTCGCGAACGGAACCTACCGACTGGGCGTCGTCACCCAAAGCATCGCCGGCACTACTGCGCTACGGCGCGAGGGCGAAGCTCGACACGGGCTCGATTGTTCCAATCCTGATCCCTACGGTGCTCGGCGCTAGCCTTGGCGCTCTGCTTGCGACCCAGGTACCGCGAGAGTTGCTCAAGCCGATCATGCTCGCGACGATGATCGTCATGGCGGCGCTCATCGTCTTTCGGAAGCAAACTTTGATCCCCAGCGAAGGGCCCACGCTGAGTCCTCGAGAAGCGCCTCGTTCTTATGTCGGACTGTTCTTGGCCGGTGTGTACGGGGGCTTCATCCAGGCGGGGGTGGGGTTTCTGCTGCTCGGCGTCCTCGTTGGAACGCTGCGTCACAACCTGATCAGCGGCAATGCGCTCAAGTTGGTGGTTACGCTCGCATTTGGCACAGTCTCACTCGGGATCTTCGTCTGGGCGGGCCTGGTGTCCTGGGCGCCAGCGTTCGTGTTGGCAGCCTCGTCAATCGTCGGCGCCCGGCTTGGCGTTCGCCTCATGCTCAAAGTCCCCATCGCTGGCCTGCGGTGGTTTGTATTCGCATGTGTGGTTGCGACCTGCATTGCCGCCTGGCTTCGATAGTTAACAAGGATCCTCGTTGGTGATACTCTGAACGCCAAGGAGGACTTCGCCATGGGGGAAATGGTCAAGCAGATTGCTGCCCTGCAGGACTACGAAAGCTACCAGGATCTACACTGGGAAGGCTCCTTTGAAGACTACCTGCAGATCGTAAGGGACAAACCGCAGGTTACGCGCAACGCGTTCCAGCGCCTTTACGACATGGTGATCTCGTACGGTGAGGAAGAGTACATCGACAACAAGAAGAAGTTGATTCGATATCCTTTCTTCAAAGATCCAATCGAGAACGGCAAGGACGCGATCTTCGGCCTGGACATTCCCTTGATGCGTCTCGTTCACGTGCTTCACGCCGCTGCACAGGGTTACGGTCCGGAGAAACGAATCATCTTGCTGCACGGGCCGGTCGGTTCGTCGAAGAGCACGATCGCGCGCCTCCTGAAGAAGGGATTGGAGCGCTACTCGCGAACTCCGGAGGGCGCCCTCTACACCTACGAGTGGATCAACTTGCACCAGACCGGGCTTGCAGGCAGCGACGACGTCTTCCCCTGCCCGATGCACGACGAGCCGCTTCGTCTGATCCCAGCCGACTGGCGCGATCGAGCCGTGCAGGAGCTCCGCCTGGGCGACGATCGGAGACGCGTGCAGGTGAGCGGCGAGCTCAATCCAGCGTGCCGGTTCATCTTCAGGGGCCTGCTCGAGCGCTACGACGGCGACTGGTCGAAGGTGATGGCCAATCACGTGAAGGTGAAGCGCCTGATCCTCAGCGAGCAGGACCGGGTGGGGATCGGCACTTTTCAACCCAAAGACGAGAAGAACCAGGACTCGACCGAGCTCACCGGCGACATCAACTACCGAAAGATTGCCGAATACGGCTCCGATTCGGACCCACGGGCCTTCAACTTCGACGGCGAGTTCAACATCGCGAATCGCGGCGTGGTCGAATTCGTGGAGGTCTTGAAGCTCGATGTTGCCTTCCTCTACGACCTGCTCGGTGCGACCCAAGAGCACAAGATCAAGCCGAAGAAGTTCGCCCAAACCGACATCGACGAGGTGATCATCGGGCACACGAACGAAGCGGAATACAAGAAGCTCATCAACAACGAGTTCATGGAGGCGCTTCGCGACCGCACGATCAAGATCGACATCCCGTACATCACCAAAATGAGCGAAGAGATCAAGATCTACCAGAAGGACTTCAGCTCGGCCCGGCTCAGAGGCAAGCACGTTGCGCCGCACACGCTCGAAGTCGCAGCGATGTGGGCTGTATTGACGCGCCTCGAAGAGCCGAAGAAGCATCAGCTCGCATTGCTGCAGAAGCTGAAGCTCTACGACGGGAAGATTCTCCCGGGCTACACGCAGGACAACGTGAAAGAGCTGCGCAAAGAGGCGAACCGCGAAGGACTCGAGGGCATGTCGCCTCGATACGTGCAGGACAAAATCAGCAACTCGCTCGTGCGCGAGGGCAGTGAGGGGTACATCAACCCCTTCATGGTGCTCAACGAGCTCGAGAAGGGCCTGTCCGCGTCGCTGACCGTCGCTGATGAGCAGGGAAAGCGCTACGGCGAGCTGATCGGCGTCGTGAAGGCCGAGTACGACGAGATGGTCAAGAACGAGGTGCAGCGCGCAATCAGCGCAGACGAAGAGGCGATCGGTCGGCTGTCGGCGAACTACGTCGACAACATTCGCGCCTACCTGATGAAGCAGAAAGTGAAGAACAAGTACACCGGCAAGGATGAAGAGCCGGACGAGCGCCTGATGCGTTCAATCGAAGAGAAGATCGACATCACCGACCCTCGCAAGGACGACTTCCGCCGCGAGATCATGAACTTCATCGGCCATCTGGCGCTCGAAGGGAAGAAGTTCACGTACGAAACGAACGACCGCTTGCGGCGCGCGCTCGAGATGAAGCTCTTCGAAGATCAGAAAGACTCGATCAAGCTATCGAGCTTCGTCTCCAACGTCATCGACAAGGAGACACAGGACAAGATCGACATCATCAAGAACCGGCTCATCAAGTACTACGGCTACAATGAGGCGTCCGCGACGGATGTTCTCGCGTACGTCGCCAGCATCTTCGCGAGGGGCGACGTAAGGGAGTAACGGGTGTCTCTGCGCATCGACCAGGATCATTCCCGGTTCCGCAACATCGTTCGCGGTCGGATTCGGCAGAATCTGCGCAAGTACATCTCCAAGGGCGAGCTGCTCGGCCGCCAGGGGAAGGATATCGTCTCGATTCCAATTCCCCACATCGACATCCCGAAGCTGCGCTTTGGCGACAAGCAGCAGGGCGGCGTTTCGCAGGGCGATGGGGACCCGGGCGATCCGCTATCGGGAAGCCAGCAGGACGGTGAAGGTGATGGCAAGCAAGCGGGCGATCAGGCCGGCGATCATCCCCTGGAAGTAGAGCTCACGCTCGACGAGCTGGCCGACATTCTCGGAGAAGAGCTCGCGCTCCCCAACATCGAGAACAAGGGCAAGAGCGCAGTCGTCGACAAGAAGGACCGCTACGTCGGCGTTCGCAACGTGGGTCCGAACTCGCTGCGCCACTTCAAGCGCACCTTCCGAAGCGCGCTTCGTCGCCAGATTGCGCTGGGCACTTACGATCCCAAGAACCCTGTGATCATTCCGACCCGCGACGACATGCGGTACAAGTCCTGGAAAACAGAGGAAGAGCCGGTCGCAAACGCGGTCATCATCTACATGATGGACGTGTCCGGCTCGATGGGCGACGAGCAGAAGGAAATCGTTCGCATCGAGTCGTTCTGGATCGATACCTGGCTGCGCAAGCAGTACAAGGGCATCGAAACGCGCTTCATCATTCACGACGCCGCCGCCCGTGAAGTCGACCGCGACACATTCTTTCGCACGCGGGAATCGGGCGGCACGATGATCTCCTCGGCGTACCGGCTCGCCGCCGACATCGTCGAACGCGACTATCCCTCTTCAGAGTGGAACATCTACCCATTTCATTTCTCGGATGGAGACAACTGGAGCGTCGACGACACTTTGCTCTGCGTCGATATCCTGAAGAAGCTCCTGTTGCCGGCGTCCAACGTCTTCTGCTACGGCCAGGTCGACAGCCCTTACGGTTCCGGACAGTTCATCAAGGACCTCAAAGAACACTTCTCCGGCGACGAACAACTGATCACGAGCGAGATCAACGACCGTGATGCGATCGTGGAGTCGATTCGAGAGTTCCTCGGGAAGGGGAAGTAGCGCGTGGCCCAATTCGCTCTGAAGACCGCGCTTCCGAACTACCTTCGCGACGAGCAGCGCCGGATCGAGGAGTTCGCCCAAAACGTGGGCTTGGATTTCTTCCCGACGATTTTCGAAGTGCTGAGCTACGACCAGATGAACGAAGTAGCCGCCTACGGTGGTTTTCCCACGCGCTACCCGCACTGGCGCTGGGGAATGGAATACGAGCGCCTGAGCAAGAGTCACGAGTACGGGCTCTCAAAGATCTACGAGCTCGTCATCAACAACAACCCTTCCATCGCTTACCTTCTCGAAGGCAACAGCATGGTCGATCAGAAGCTCGTGATGGCGCACGTCTACGCGCACGTCGACTTCTTCAAGAACAACTTCTGCTTCCGCATGACCAGCCAGGGGCGTGACCCGAGAACCGGCGCCGACGTTCGCAAATGGATCGACGCAATGGCCAATCATGGCGCGATCGTTCGGAAGTGGTCCAACCGCATTGGCGTCGAGCAGGTCGAGCAGTTCATCGACGCCTGCTTGAGCCTCGAGAACCTGATCGACCCGCAGAAGCCCTTCTTGCCCAAAGAGAGCTCACCCAGCAGCTCCGAAGAGGAAGAGCCGCCCGAAGCCCCCGAGGTGCCCCTGCTTCGCGTCGACCGCGACTACATGGAGTCGTTCATCAACCCCGAGGATTTCGTCGAATCCCAGAAGCAGAAGCTGGCCGATGAGGCCGCGCAGGCACAGCGATTCCCGGTAGAGCCCGAGCGCGACGTGCTCGGATTTCTGCTCGAGAACGCGCCGCTCGAGCGATGGGAACGCGAGTGTCTCGCTGTCATTCGCGCGGAGGCCTACTACTTCCTGCCGCAGATGCAGACCAAGATCATGAATGAAGGTTGGGCTAGCTATTGGCACAGCCGCCTCATGACGGAGAACATCTGCGACGCGAGCGAGATCGTCGACTATGCCGACCGATGCGCCAGCGTTCTGGCCACCACGCCCGGGCAACTCAATCCATACAAGCTCGGGATCGAGCTTTTCCGGCACATCGAAGACCGCTGGAACAAGGGACAGTTCGGCAAGGAGTGGGACGATTGCGACGACTGGGGGCTTCGTCGCCATTGGGACAGGCGTACCGGCCTCGGGCGGGAGAAGATCTTCGAAGTGCGCTCTCTCTACAACGACGTGACCTTCATCGACGAATACCTGACCGAGGACTTCGTGATCGATCAGAAGCTCTACTCCTTCGGTTACAACCAGCGAAACGATCGCTGGGAAATCGAAAGCCGCACCTTCCAGGACGTCAAGAGCCAGCTACTGACGAGCCTCACCAACGCGGGCAACCCGATCATCTCAGTCGTCGATGCGAACCACGAGAACCGCTCCGAGCTCCTTCTCGAGCACCGCCACCAGGGCGCCGACCTGCGCCTGGATTGGGCCAAGGAGGTCGTGAAAGCGCTGAACCGAGTCTGGACGCGCCCGGTCGAGATACACACGGTCGTCGACGAAAAGCCGACGGCACTTCGCTTCGATGGCAGAGACCTCGCGCAGAAGGCGCTTTAGAAGCCGGTGCAGTTGGCGAATTGGATCGTCGTCGGACCGCCACCGACGGCGCCCACGTCGAAGCCGGAAGTGCCGGTTACGCTGCTCAGCAAGGACCGGCACTCGATGTCAAAGCTGACCATGCCGCCAGCGGTCGAGATGTTCGACAGCTGACAGGGCTGCGCCATCGAGGGCTGCTCCTCACCGCAGTCGCCGATGTCGTAGGGAACCTCGTCCTCGATGATCGTGACGTTGCAGCTCTGCACCGAGTCATCGGCGCTGTTCACCCTCGCCCCGAGCTCGAACGCGAAGCTCGGAAAGCTCCCGTTGCCGCGATCGACGTTCACCTCGATCAAGATGTTTCTCGTGCCGTCAGCGCGATCCACCGATTCGCAAACGGCCAAGATCGCGTCGCCGGTGCACGCGGTTTGTCCGTGCGCACCGATGATCGTTCGTTGACCGACTGCGCCGAGACAGGTCTGCGGGGCGAGCGCCCCGCAGTCCACCTCGGTGTCCGCCGGGCAGATCAGGTTCCACTGCGCATCGACGAGCACAGCTGCGCCATCATCTGCACAGGAGATCGCTAGCACTGACAGCAGCAAGCACGCGATGCGGCCGATCTTCGTTCCGAAACCCACCCGATCAGGTTAGCCAGACGGCCAAAGCCCCGCAACTATGAGGTAGAAAGCGCCTGCTCGAGGTCTTCTCGGAGATCTTCGATGTCTTCGAGACCCACCGAAACCCGGATCAGGCCGTCCCGAATGCCCTGGGCCTCCCGAACCTCCTTGGGCATCGAGGCATGACTCATCAGGGCTGGTTGACCGATGAGCGACTCGACGCCACCGAGGCTCTCTGCCAGCGAGAACAGCCGGACACGCTCGAGGACCCCCCTTGCGCCCCGAAGGCCGCCCGCGACCTCGAACGACAGCATGCCGCCGAAGCCGCTCATTTGTCTCACGGCGAGGGCATGCGTCCGAATGCGTTTCGAGCCCCGGATAGTGCACGGCGACCACAGCGGACTGCGCGCTCAACCAGTCCGCGAGAGCCTGAGCATTCTCGCAGTGCCGCGCCATCCGTAGGGGAAGGGTCTTGATCCCCCGCGCGACCATGTAGCAGTCGAAGGGCGAAGGCACTGCGCCCCCCGCACGCTGGATGAATCGAAGCCGCTCGGACAGCTCCTCGCTTCGGCTGACTACCGCGCCGGCCACCACATCGCTGTGGCCATTGAGGTATTTCGACATCGAGTGCACGACCAAGTCGGCGCCCATCGAGAGCGGACGCTGAAGTAGAGGCGTGGCGAAAGTGCTGTCGACAACCGTCCAGGCTCCTCGCGCCCGAGCGAGAGCCGATAGAGCCGCGATGTCGAACACCCGAAGCAGGGGATTGGTCGGAGTTTCGATCCAGAGCATCTTGCTGCGCTCGTTCAGCTCAGCCTCGACCGCAGCTTCGTCGCGCATGTCGACCCAGGTGACGTGCACGCCCATGGGCTTCACCAGCTGCTCGATCAGCCGATACGTGCCTCCGTAGATATCTCCACAGGCGACGAGCTGGTCGCCGGGGCTGAGGAGCTGAAGCACCGCGTGCATGGCGGCGCATCCCGAGGAGAACACAGAGGCGCTCGATCCTCCTTCGAGCGCCGCCAGAGTCTGCTCGAGCGCATCGCGGGTCGGGTTGCTGACCCGGCTGTACGCATGTCCTTCCTGTTCTCCAGGCCCGCTCAGCAGAAAGGTCGTGGAAAGCGAGATCGGTGAGGTGACAGGCTCTCCGGCCTGTCCGCTGACCCCTCCGGCGTGCGCTGCGATCGTCGCAAATCGATGTCCCATGACTGCGGGGGTACCCCGATGCCTCCCGGCTGCCAAGAGGGGTTTGCGGCGGACGGGTGGGTCACGCTAAGAAAGGGTCCGCAGATGATTGAGTTGCTCTCCAATCCCGATGTCTGGATCGCGCTGCTGACGCTGACGCTCCTCGAGATCGTTCTCGGAATCGACAACATCGTGTTCATCGCCATCCTGGCCTCCCGCCTACCCGTGGAGCAGCAGGGTCTGGCGTATCGGCTCGGTCTGCTCGGGGCGATGCTCACTCGAATCGCTCTGCTGATGACCATCAACTGGGTGATGCAGTTGACCCAGCCGCTCTTCGAAGTCCTCGGACATTCGTTCTCGGGGCGCGACCTGATCTTGCTCGGCGGCGGTCTGTTCTTGATCGCGAAGAGCGCGCAGGAGATCTACGACAAGGTCGAAGGCGAGCATCAGGAAGACATCCAGGGCTGGTTCAACGGCCTGCCGGGCATCGTCGCGCAGATTATGGTGCTCGACATCATTTTCTCGCTCGACTCGGTGATCACCGCCGTCGGCATGGCGGAGGACATCGAGGTGATGGTGACGGCCGTGGTCATCGCGATTGGCGTCATGCTGGTCTTCGCCAAGCAGATCGGCGACTTCGTCAACAAGTACCCGTCGATGAAGATCCTTGCCCTCTCGTTCCTCCTGCTCATCGGCGTCTTGCTCACCGCAGAAGGCCTCGGGCAGCACATCAACAAGGGCTACATCTACTTCGCGATGGCCTTCGCCTTGATGGTCGAGCTGATCAACATCCGCTTCCGATCGAAGCAAGAAGCCAAGTAGGCGAGTAGGCGAGATTTTTGCTGCAGCGGCTCGCTGCATGCGCCAGAATCGGGCGCGATGCGGTTGGCACCTCTCATAGGACCGGACCTTCAGGACGCGATCGCGATCGGTCCCGAGGCTGTTCGTGAAGCGGTTTCGGAGTTCCATCGCCGAAGACATCGCTGAGCTGCTCGAGGACCTGTCTGCGAGGGAGGCGGTCGCGCTGGTGCGTGCCCTGCCCACGGAGACCGCCGCCGATGTAGTCGAGCGACTGAGTCCGCGCCGTCAGGTCCTGGTGTTCAACGCGATCGACACCGGGCGTGCCGTCGAGCTGCTCCGCGAGATGGACCCCGACGATCGCGTCGACTTGCTCCAGGAGCTCGAAGAACAAGACGCTGCCGCCCTGCTCAGCGCGCTCGAGAAGCAGGAGCCCGAGGCCGCCGAGGAAGTCCGCGAGCTGGTCCAGTACGAGCCAGAAACCGCCGGCGGTCTGATGACGACCGAGTTCGCTTCTTTGCCGCCGGACACCAAGGTCTGGGAGGCGATGGAAGCGGCGCGGCGCCTGGGCTCGCGAAGAGATGGCGGAGATGCTCTATTACATCTACGTCTGCCAGCCCAATGGCGAGCTTCTCGGAGTCGTATCCCTCCGCGACCTGATTCTGAGCGAACCCGGGCAAGCGCTCTCGGAGATCATGACGGAAAACGTCTTCAGAGTCTCCGCGTTCGACGACCAGGAAAAGGTCGCGCATGCCATCGCACGCTACGACTTGGCGGCACTTCCCGTAGTCGACCGGCTCTCCCGAATGCTCGGCGTCGTCACGGTCGATGACGTGGTCGACGTCGTCATCGAAGAGGCCACCGAGGACGCGCAGATGATGGGTGGTGTCGTGCCTCTCGAAGACTCGTACTTCGACACCGGCTGGGCCGAGTTCGTTTGGAAGCGCGGCTCCTGGCTCGTGCTCCTTTTCATCGCGCAGCTGCTCACCGCGACCGTGATTCGTCAGAACCAGGATTTCCTCGCGGCAACGGTCGAGCTGGTTCTCTTCATCCCGCTGATCATCGCATCGGGCGGCAACGCAGGGTCACAGTCCGCAACGTTGGTCATCCGCGCCATGGCAGTTGGCGAGCTCCGCCCGGGCGACTGGGCGAGGGTGGCTGGCCGCGAGCTGCTGATCGGATTGTCATTGGGGATTGCGCTGGGCCTGATCGGCTTTGCGAGGGGCTGGTTTGCGGGCGAAAGCGTCGCGCCTATCGCCATTGCCACGGCCGTGGGGGCCAGCATCCTTGCCATCGTCACACTGAGCACGATGATCGGCTCACTCCTTCCACTGCTGATTCGACGAGCAGGTCTCGACCCTGCAGTGTCGTCGACGCCTTTCATCGCATCGGTCGTCGACGTCTTGGGGCTCGTCGTCTATTTCGCAGTGGCGCAGGTAATTCTGCACGTCGTCTTCAGTTCCTAGTTGCTCGATCTTGGCCGCAACCGTGTTAGGCTGCGTCGCTTCGCAACGGGAGCCAGATACATGCCGAAACTGACCATCAACTACAGCCAAGACGTCGACACGGTCTACCGCTTCGTGACCGACCCGGAGCACATCAAGAAGCGCTGCGAGGCCTCCGGTGAGCGCAACGTGCGCATCCAGGTCGAGGAGTTGGGCGGCACGAAGATCATCACCTCGACTCGTGAGATCGACAGCGACCTCCCCGGCTTCGCGAAGAAGCTCTTCAGCGCGACCAACACCATCATCGAGCGCCGCGAATGGCGCGACGCGAGTGACAAGAAGACCTGCAAGAGTCACATCGATGTCGTCGGCACTCCTGGCAAGATCGACTCCAACGTGACGATCTCCCCGAGCGGCAGCGGCTGCACCTACGACATCGAGTTCGAAGCCACCGCGAAGGTGCCGCTCATTCGCAAGAAGCTCGAAGCCTTCGTCGAAAAGACCACCATGGAAGGCATGCGCGACGAGCACGACTACAACCAGCGTATGCTCAACCAAGCGGGCTGAGCGCAGCGCCTCAGTTTCGGAGCTCTGTCGCCAGGTAGTCTTCGCCCGCCCAGAAGTCGCACTTCTCGGCGGCGTCTGGTTCCGATTCGCACCTCGGCGTCGTAGACCATGTACGCGTCCGCTGCCTCGTCGTAGAGCGGCCACTGAGCGGCTCCGGGGGCGCTCGGGTTTCCGGTCAGCGCGAAGCGCCAGAAGTCGCTCAGGATTTCCATCCAAAGGTCCCGATCCGCTGTCCCCGTCTGCCAGGTGTTCAGCCTGGTCGAGAAGTCCTCGAAGTCGATCTCGAGCAGCGGATCGTAGCCGAACACGTACGGAATGTCTGCGCCGTGAAACGCGCCCAAGTCGTAGCTCGGGAGACTGCCGCCAATGAAGGGCAAGGCGACTTCGAGCTGCGAGTGTCCTTCCTGGTACTCGAACTGATAGAGATACGTCGGGGTGAACGCGCTGAGCTTCGCGGCTTCGAGCTTGCCCGGGCAGCGAAAGATCGTGTCCGTTGCCACCGCTGCGAGCGCCACGGCGGGCTCCGAGTAGTCGGCCAGCGGGTATTGCTCCGCTGCTCGAGCGGCGAGATCGGTGTTGCCTCCGAGGAGGTGCGCGATCAGCTCTTCGTAGTTCTCGGCAGTCACCTCGAGTGGCGGATCTGCGATCTCGCCGAGCCAGACGAACAGCCTCGCCTCCTCGCGAGTGAAGCCGACGATTGTCGGCACCTGGTTGAAGTTGCCAGAGCTGAAAGAGTCACTCGGCTGCTCGCTGAAGAACGAGCCGTCGAGGACGGGACCCCAGCTTCCCGACGCTCCCTGGCTGGGAGTGAAGCCGAAGTTCGGCGCCGGCGGCAGGGCTGCAAGCACGTCATCGGAAGACTTCGCGCGCATGCAAGCCAGGACGTCGTCGTCGGTATCGCAGTCCAAGGCCGCGGCGAAAGCGTCGCCCTGGGCCTCGGCGGCGGCAAGCGTCGGCCACGGCCGCTCGCAGGAACCGCTCTGCATGATGGCCTTGTGGAAGAGGCCCGCGCTCTTCGGAGACGCAAGGTGGCTGCACACGGAGAACGCGCCCGCAGACTCGCCGAAAATCGTGACGTTGTCGGGATCCCCGCCGAAGCTCTCGATGTTGTCACGAACCCAACGCAAGGCGGCGGTTTGATCCATCAAGCCGTAGTTGCCGGAAGCGGCATCGGGGCTCTCCGCCGTGAGCTCGGGATGCGCGAGGAAGCCAAGCTGGCCCAGGCGGTAGTTCATGCTGACGACGACAGCACCGACTTCGCGAGCGATCTGGTCGCCGGCCGTGCCTCCATCGGTCTGCACGCCCTCGCCCAAGGTGAAACCTCCGCCGTGGATCCAGACCAAGACGGGAATGTTCGAGCCCTGCGCCGGTGTGTCGATGTTGAGGTAGAGACAGTCCTCGCTCGGCATGAAGCCGGGCACCGGAAGGCCGCCAAACGCAAGCTGCGGACAGACGTTGGGCTTCTCGGTCACAGAGAGCGGGTCGATCCATGGCGCCGGCTCCGTCGGGGCCTTCCAGCGAAGCTCGTCGAGCGGTGGCGCGGCGTACGGAATGCCGCGGTACGAGAGCACCGCGTCATCCTCGTAACCCTCGACAGGACCATAGGCGGTTTGTGCGAGCACTCCGCGATTGCATCCGCTGACGCAGATCGTGTCGACGTCGGAAGTGCTGCAAGCTGCCGCGAACAGCGCAACGCGGCAACGCCAAGAAACAAACGAGCAATCATGTCGGACCTCTGAAGATAAGGCTCGAAAGGCTAGATCAGGCTCCCGGGCCGCGCCATCCCACAGCGGTCACCCAGCGAAATACCGCACGATCCTTTGCCCATTCGCGAAGAGCGCCGATGCGTTCGGCCATCGTCACCGAAAGCGGCTTGGTCATTGCGATCTCCTCAGCGATGATCTTCGTGCTGAGGTCTTCCCGCTCGGAGAACGCCGTATAGAGGGCGGAGACGACGGCTTGTTCGATCTCCGCACCGCTAAACCCGTCGGTTAGCTCGACCAGCCGTGCGATGTCGAACTTCTCCGGATCACGCTTTCGGCGCTCGAGGTGGATCTGCAGGATCCGTTTGCGCGCCTCGGCCTCAGGAAGGTCCACGAAGAAGATCTCGTCGAAACGTCCCTTACGCATGAGCTCCGGCGGAAGTTTGGAGATGTCGTTGGCGGTCGCGATGACGAAGACGCTTTCCTTCTTATCCTGAAGCCAGGCGAGGAAGGTGCCGAATATCCGTTGCGCAGGCCCGCCCTCCGCGTCTTCTTGCGAGAGCGCCTTCTCGATTTCGTCGATCCAAAGGACCACCGGCGCCATCGCCTCCGCGAGCTTGATCGCGCGCTTCAGGTTCTTCTCGCTCTCGCCGACGTAGCGATTGTACAGATTCGAGGGGTCGAGACGGATCAGCGGAAGCTTCCACTCCGCAGCCACCGCCTTGGCGCAAAGGCTCTTTCCGCAACCCTGAACGCCGATCAGCATCAAGCCCTTGGGCGGGGTCAGTCCGTACTCCTTGGCTCGCTTCGGGTCTTCGAAAGCCGACTGCCGTTTGCGAAGCCAGCTCTTGAGCTCGCTGAGACCAGCGACGTCGCCCATCTCGTGTTCGTGTGGGAAGTACTCGAGGACACCGGAGCGCTCGATGATCTGGCGCTTGGCTTCGAGCACCCTGACGATATCTCCGCGCCCCAGGACTCCGTCCTCGATCACGGCCTGGGTGATGATCTTCTGCACCTCGAAAAACGTGAGGCCGTGCAAGGCTGCCAGGAGCTTCGACACGTCGACGCTGGAAAGCTCGACCTTGACGTGTAGCCGCTTGGCCAGGTCGCGCAGCACCGATTGGACGAAGGAATGATAATCTTCCGACGATGGCGCGTGCAGGTTCAACGGCGTGAACAGGTGCTCGATCGCCGGAGGCATATCGACGGCGTGGCCGGACAGAACCAGGGCGCCGCGGTGCCCAAAGTACTTCTTGTGGATGTTCTTGATCTGAGCGATCACCCCCGGCTCGTGAAGATAGGGACCGAGCCCTTTGAGGTGAAAGATCGCCTCGATGTTGGAGCGCTCGATGAAGGAGAGCGCCTTCTGAGGCGATTGGCTCTCGGGCGTTTGACCCGGGTCGGGCAGCTCGCGGCGGAGGCCATCGACCTGCGTCCAGGAGAACAGGGGCAGGCCGATGTGCTCGGCAGCATGCTCTAGCAGCACGTGAACCCGCTCCTCTTCGACCGTATCCACCAGCAAAAGCGGGTGGTGCGCGCGGATGAGAATCTCCAGCTCGCGCAGCTGATCAGCCGATGGCGGTACCGTACGAAGCACGAATTCAGGATCGGAGGTTGGCAGGGGGGTGTCAAACTTGTGTGAGTTGACAGCCGGTAAGGCGAATCTACACTCGGCCGCATGGCAGCTTTGGGTGAGAAACTAGTCGACAAGCGCATCGTGGAACGCAACATCGCGAAGGGCTTGATTACCAAGGAAGAGTACGAGCGACGATTGGCGGACCTCGCCGATCGGGAAGGCTCGTACGACACGGTCGAGATCGACCCTGGCGATTCGAAAGACGAGTCGCACGCGGAGTAGTTCACATGAGCGAGGAAGACAGCAGCGCGCCGAGCATCGACTTCAACACCTTCATCTTGTCGTTGAGCACATCCGCGCTCATGCATCTCGGCAAGCTGCCTGGCGTTGATGAGGACGCGCCGGTCAACCTCGCGCATGCCAAGCAATCGATCGATTGCATCGCGCTGCTCGAAAAGAAGACGAGAGGAAACCTCAGCGGCGAGGAGGAGCGCCTCATCACCGAGGTGCTCTACGACCTGCGTCTTCAATTCGTGGCGGCAGCGAAAGCAGCGGACCACAAGGCTTGAAGAAACTCACTCTGCGGCTCGATTCGTATAGCGAGGAAGCGCGGCGCTATGTAGCTGCTGCGCAACGACTCGCAGACGATCGCAAGCACGCAGAAGTCCAACCGATCCATCTCTGGTACGAGCTGGTCGATCAGTCGCCAGCAGTGCAAGCCGCGCTGCAGACCGCCGGCGTCGACCCAACCGATGTCCTGGTCGATTCGGAGTGGGCGCTTCGGAGACTCGCGACGAGCGAAGGCACGGGCGTTGCGTATCTATCGTCGCGTTTCCTCGAGCTGCTCTCCCGAGCAGAGCGCGAAGCGACGCAGCATGCCGGACTACCGGCTGGAACCGCGAATCTAGTCCTGGCCTGCGCGCAGGAGCCCGAAGGCCTGCTGCGCTCGGTCCTGCGAACATCGGGCTTGAGCAGCGCGATTTTGCGGGAAGCCTTGGCGGACGGCGAAGGGGACGACAGACCCGCTGGAGCGGCAGGAGCGGAAATGGGCGTTTTGGAAGAGTACGGCCTCGATCTGACCCGCTTGGCGGGCCAAGACGCCTTCGATCCCCTCGTTGGCCGGGAAGCAGAGCTCCGGCGAATGCTACAGGTCCTGGCCCGGCGCGAGGAGAACAACCCCTTGCTCGTGGGCGAGAACGGAACGGGCCGCACCGCGCTCGTGCATGCGCTCGCCTCGCGGATCGCGGCAGACGAAGTGCCCGAGCTCTTGGCCGACAAGCGGATCATCGCCCTGGACTCGGGTGAGCTCGTCGCGGGAACCAGGCTTCGGGGGCAGCTCGAAGAGCGCATGCGGGCGATCCTCGACGCTGTGCGCGACTCGGGCGGGCAGGTGATTCTTGTTTCTTCCCAACCTGGCCTCGTTCCTCCGCGCAAAGGGCGGCGCCGGCGACATGCTCGCCAACGCGTTGAGCCGGGGCGAGGTCCGGGCGCTCGCTCGCTGCACACCCGACGAGCTTCGGGAAATCAACGACGAAGCGAGCACGCTGTCGCGAAGGTTCGTGCCGATTCAGATCGAACCGCCGAGCCCCGAAGAGGCTGTCGCCATCTTGCAGGGCGTCAAATCCCGATTCGAGGCGGCCCACCATGTGACGATCAGCGAGCCTGCGATCGAAGCCGCAGTTCGCTTTGCGCGCCGTTACGTGGCCGGGAGCGAGCTTCCAAAAAGCGCCATCGATCTCATCGACGAAAGCGCAGCACGGGTCAGTCTCGGCCTCGGCGCTGAACACTCAGACGGAACGGTCGGCCCCGAAGACGTCGCTGCCGTGGTTGCGCTCTGGACCGGCGTGCCGGCAGCGAAAATGATGGAGGAAGAAGCGCAGAAGCTTCTTCAGATGGAGGATAGGCTGCGCGAGCGTGTGGTCGGCCAGGACCATGCCGTGAGCGCGCTGAGCAGGGCGGTGCGCCGGGGCCGTGTTGGCCTTCGTGATCCCAAGCGCCCGATTGGCTCTTTTCTCTTTCTCGGCCCGACAGGTGTGGGCAAGACCGAGCTTGCCAAGACCCTTGCCGCGTTTCTGTTCGACGACGAGGCCGCGCTGACTCGACTCGACATGAGTGAGTTCATGGAAAAGCACATGGTCGCGCGCCTGCTCGGAGCGCCTCCAGGGTACGTCGACAGTGAAGAAGGCGGCTTTCTCACGGAGGCGGTGAGGCGAAGGCCCTACTCGGTCATCCTCTTCGACGAGGTCGAAAAAGCGCACCCTGATGTCTTCAACATTCTGCTTCAAGTTCTCGAGGACGGTCGGCTCAGCGACTCGCGCGGCCGGGTCGCGCACTTCCGCGACACGGTCATCATCATGACCTCGAACGTCGGGAGCGAGCTCATTCTCGAGCACGAGGGTTCCGACGAAGCCCTGCACGAACGAATCGAAGAGCGGCTACACGACTATTTCCGGCCGGAGTTCCTCAATCGCGTCGACGAAGTTCTGATCTTCGACCGGCTCGACAAGGA
Source organism: uncultured delta proteobacterium (assembly GCA_963716775.1). Lineage (GTDB taxonomy): Bacteria > Myxococcota_A > Polyangia > Polyangiales > Houyiibacteriaceae > SG8-38. The sequence continues at coordinate 578,252 of CAVQUI010000004.1, read as the reverse complement.
CGAGCTGGCGGCGATCCTCGAGATCCAGCTCCGCCAGGTGCAGAACCTCCTGTCAGCTCGACAGATCGGTCTGACGCTGACGGATGCGGCAAAAACGCGACTCATCGACCTGGGTTACGAACCAGCGTTCGGAGCGCGTCCCTTGAAGCGGGTCCTCGTTCGGGAGCTACAAGACCCCCTGGCGGACGCCATCTTGCGTGGCCAGTTTGCGGAGGGCGATACGGTCAGCGTCGACTCCGATGGCGGTTCCTTCTCATTCAACAAGGCTTGAGAGCTTCGGGTACGCCCAAGGCCTTCGGTCGGGTATGCTCCCTGAATGAGCAGCACCCACTACCGAACCTGCAACCTCTGCGAAGCGATGTGCGGCGTCGAGGTCGAGATCGACGGCGCACAGGTCGTGTCCGTTCGCGGCGACAGTCAAGACGTCTTCAGCCGAGGTCATGTCTGCCCGAAGTCGATGGCGCTCAAAGACCTCTACGACGACCCCGACCGCTTGAAACAGCCGGTACGGCGCGTCGGTGATCGCTGGGAGCCAATGAGCTGGGACGAAGCTTTCGACGAAGTGGTCGATCGCATTCAGAAGATTCAGGAAGATCACGGCAGGGATTCGGTCGGCGTCTATCTCGGCAATCCGAACGCGCACAACTTCGGAACGCTCGTCTTCGGGCCCCCGTTCCTTCGGTCCCTTGGCTCCAAGAACCGCTTTTCGGCCACCTCGTGCGACCAGCTGCCGCTCATGATGGCCTCGTACTTCATGTTCGGGCACCAGCTCCTCTTCCCTGTGCCGGATGTCGACCGCACCGACTTCATGATGCTGATCGGCGCAAACCCGCTGGCCTCCAACGGCAGCATCATGGCTGCGCCCGGCATCAAAAAACGCCTCGAAGCAATCAGCAAGCGCGGCGGAAAGGTCGTGGTCGTTGATCCCCGACGATGTGAAACCGCGCGCATCGCCGATGAGCACTTGTTCATCCAACCTGGAACCGACGCCCTCTTCTTGCTCGGCCTTCTCCATGAAGTCTGCGCGGCGGGAATCGATTTGGGGCGAATCGCGGCGAGCACGAAGAACGCCGATCGCATCATCGAGATCGCGAAGGCCTATCCGCCCGAGCAAACCGAAGCCATCACCGGCGTCCCCGCCGACGCGGTGAAGCGACTGGCCCGGGAGCTTCGGGCGGCCCCGAAGGCCGTGCTGTACGGACGGGTCGGCGCCTGCACACAGGAGTTCGGCAGCCTCTGCATGTGGCTTATCAACGTCCTCAACGCGGTCACGGGCAACCTCGACGAGCCCGGGGGCTCGATGTTCGCATCGCCGGCGATCGACGTACGAGGCACGGTCGGGGGTTTCGGCGCAGGACGAGGCTCGTTCGGCCGTTGGAAGAGCCGCGTGCGAGGCTTTCCGGAGTTCGGTGGCGAGCTTCCTGCCTCGGTCATGGCCGAGGAGATGCTCACCGAAGGTGAAGGCCGTATTCGCGCGATGATCACGGTCGCGGGCAACCCAGTGCTTTCGACCCCGAACGGAGCGCAGCTCGATCGCGGCTTTGCCTCGCTCGATTTCGCGGTCTCGATCGACTTCTTCATCAACGAGACCAGCCGGCACGCCGACATCGTCCTGCCGCCGGTGTCCCCGATTCAACGAAGCCACTACGACCTGGCGCTGTATCTCACGGCCGTGCGCAACGTCGCGAAGTACTCCCCAGCGCCGTTCCCATTGAAGGAGGGCGAGCTCGACGACTGGCAGATCCTGACCGAGCTGAGCGCCAGACTCGCGGCGCGGCGACACGGGAAGCTGAGCAAGCAGTATCTCACGGCGCGTGCCTCGCAGAAGGCAGGCCCGGAGCGAGTGCTCGACCTCGGGCTCCGGCTCGGCGCCTATGGCAAGCGCTTCAACCCGCTTGGGACCGGGCTTTCACTCGGCAAGCTCAAGAAGAACCCACACGGCATCGACCTCGGGCCCATGCAATCGACGATCCCCGAAGTGCTTCCTGAGCAGCACGGGCCTGTGGACCTCGCCCCGGAGCTCTTCGTAGAAGACCTCGGGCGATTGCGCGCGCGTTTTCTGACGGCTGAATCCGCAAAGTCAGACGGGCAGTTGCTGCTGATCGGCCGACGGCAGCTCAGAAGCAACAACTCCTGGATGCACAACAGCCAGCGCCTGATGAAGGGCAAGTTACGTTGCACACTGATGATGCATCCGGACGATGCAGAGCGCATCGGTGTGAAGGCCGGCGACAACGTGACGGTGAGCTCCCGCGTCGGGCAAGTCACGGCGCCGGCAGAGCTCACCAGCGACATGATGCCGGGCGTAGTGAGCCTCCCGCACGGTTTCGGTCACGGTCGCGATGGCGTGCAACTGAGCGTGGCGACCAGCCACCCCGGAGTGAGTGTCAACGATCTCACGGACGACCAACTCCTCGACGTGCTCAGTGGCAACGCGGCGTTTAGCGGTGTGCCCGTCAGGCTCAAAGCCGCCGAACAGGTCGCTGCAGCGGAGTGAGCAGCGCTTAGCGGTGGCGCTTCACAGGCAGCCGAGGCGGCCGAATTCGCACCGGAACCGGCGCCGGGGGCGGGCTCAGCAAACCTTCCAGCGCGTCGATCAAGGCGTCCATCACCTCGCGCGCTCGATCGGAAAGCTTTTTCGTCTTTTCCTCCACCTTGCTTCCATAATGGCCCCCGCAGTGAGCCTGTCAACACCCAAGGCGAAAATGCACGGCAATTCCCGTGATCTGGAGCGCGCATGCACGTCCATCTGATTGGCGTCGCCGGAACGGGTATGAGCGCCCTCGCCGCGCTGCTGGTCGAGGGAGGGCATCGAGTCAGCGGCAGCGATACGGCTTTCGACCCACCGGTCGGACCGTATCTCGAAGAGCTCGGTATCGAATGCCTCGAGGGGTGGCGCAGTACGAACCTCGATGCGAATCCCGATCTGGTCGTGGTGGGCAACGTGTGTAGGAAGGACAACCCCGAAGCGCAGGAAGCGATGGGGCGCGGCATCCCAACCCTGTCGATGCCCGGGGCGCTCGCTGCGAAGGTTCTCTTGCGGCGCAGGCCTTTGGTCGTGGCCGGCACCCATGGGAAGACGACCACCTCAACCTTGCTCGCCTACCTACTCCGGCAGGTGGGATTGGACGCAGGCTTCTTCATTGGCGGAATTCCGTTGAACTTCGAGCGAAGCTCCCAACTCGGTTCCGAAGGCGCACCGTTTGTGATCGAGGGCGACGAGTACGACAGTGCTTTCTTCGAAAAGGAGCCGAAGTTCTGGAGCTACCACCCGAGCGCGGCGATCCTGACGTCGATCGAATACGATCACGTCGACATCTATCCGGACGCCAACGCCTACGTCTCTGCGTTTCGTGAGTTCGTCGCCCTGCTACCAAGCGACGGCTGGCTCTTTGCATGGGCGGGTGACCCGCTGGTCCGCGAGCTTGCATCCGCGGCGCCGTGCAATGTGCGGTTCTACGCGCTCGACGGCGATGACTGCGGCGACATCCAGCCGATGTGGCTCGGCATGCCGGCCCCCGGCGGCACCATGGATCTCTTTGGTGGCGGCTCTCTGTGCGGGCGGGCGAGCTTGCCTCTGGTCGGCCGTCACAACGCGCGAAACACGATCGCAGCTCTTGCCATGGCGAGCGAAGCCGCCGGCGCCCCGCTCGACCAATTGATTGCCGCCCTCCCCGGCTTCCGTGGCACCAAGCGTCGCCAAGAGCTCGTCGGCATCACGAAGGGCGTCGAGGTCTACGACGACTTCGCGCACCACCCGACGGCTGTGAAGGAAACGCTGTCCGGCTTTCGGGAACGCGTGAAGGGAAGACTGATCGCAGTCTTCGAACCGAGAAGCGCAACGGCGTCACGGCGACTCCACCAGGACACCTATCCCGACGCCTTTACCCCAGCGGACGTTTGCATTCTGGCGCCGGTCGGGCGAAGTGAGATCCCTTCAAAGGAGAAGCTGGACACGAAGGCGATCGTAGATGCGATCGTGAGTGGCGGCGGACAGGCGCGTGCGTGCGCAAGCGTGGAGGAAGCGGTCGAGGCCGCGGCGGCCGAAGCGCAAGCGGGGGACACAATCGTGGTGATGTCGAATGGACGCTTCGACGATGCACCGGATCGGATCTTGCTGGCGTTGATGGAGCGCTGACCAACGCATCACCGGGGCGCGGAACAAGGCGCGTCCCGATTGCGTTGCTAGCTCTGTGGATAGGCCTTGGTGGCCTTGCCCGAGTCTTTCCAGCCTTTGATGCCTTCGCGCATGATATGAACTTTCTCGTAGCCATTTCTCGAAGCTCGCTCGGCTGCGGCATCGGATGCTGTGCAGTTCGTGTTGGAACAGTAGAAGATCAAATCCTTGCTCTTGTCATCGGGTAGCTGCGAGAGCTCGTACTTGTACGACGAGGTCAGGATGATCGCGTTCGGAACGGTTCCGTTCTTCTTGCGTGTCTTTTCGGAGTTGGCGTCGACCGCGAAGGCGCCGGATTGAAGCGCCTTGTCGGCATCTTCGACAGAGATCTCGGGGATTTGAACCTCGGCTTGTTCCGCCGGCCCGGGCTCGGTGGCCGCCGCTGGGCTGGCGTCTTTGCAGCCGACTAGGAACAAGGAGAGGAGGAGGGAGAGGAGAATGGTTCGCATAGGCAAGAAGCCTAGAGCTAGCTCGCGGCCCAGCAAGTCCATCGTGCGATCCGCTCAGCGGCACTGGATCGGGGCTCTGCTCGAGCTCCGGCGGCATCTTCTCCCAGTGGTAGCCCGCTTTGCTCCGTTCATAGGCCAGGTCGTACAGCTCCTGCATGTAGGCCTGGTCGAACGCGTCCTCGGACTTCTTGGTGAAATCGGCAGGGATATAGGCGAGGTTGAAATCCAGTCCGTCGCGGCAGGTCTGGAGATAGATGCGGTACAGGTCGCCAATGCCCTGCGTCCGGACCAGCGATTCCAGTGAACGGCCGGCGATGGGAAAGAGCTTGTTCTGCACCTGCTCGTACATGGGGTCGAGGCGGGAATTTCGGATGATGTAGACCTTGGGTCGGCCCGGCACCTCGAGCTTGGCCAGCACTTCATCGTAGTCAACGCCGACCGGGTAGAGGAACACCTGCGAGGCGGCACCCCCGTCCACATGGAGCTCGTCATACTTCTTGCCGTCGACCTCGACGGGGATGAGCACCGGGGAAAACGCAGCCGGGACGGACGCCGAAGCGAGAAGGATCTTTCGGATCAGCGCCAGGGCGTCAGGGTGGCCGCTGTTGGCGATGGCGCCGACACGCCAAATCACCGGCCTCATCGAATCGAGATTCGCCGTGCCGATGTTCAGCGATCGTCCCTCCCTGTGCGCGGCAGCGATCTTCTCCATCACCTCTTTGTCCACGTACTTCGCGATCAGATTCTGAAGTGGTTCAGTCGTGGCCATGGCGTCCGTGCGGAGAGCCCGAATCACGCCGCGCTTCTTGTACACGTCGTCCGGCTCGAGGTCGGAAGACACGTTCTTCAGTACGTCGTCGTACTCGGGTCCGAGAAACGCAAACGGCGCCACCAGGGCCCCCGCGCTGATCCCGGTCACAGTGGTGAACTCCGGCCGATTTCCCGACGCGGTCCAGCCCAGGAGCATTCCGGCGGCAAAGGCGCCGTTCTCGCCGCCGCCAGAGATCGCGAGGTAAGTATGAGGGCGACCATAGACGCCGGAGTAGCGCTCCTTCAGCTCCGCCTTGCTCTTCTTGAACCAGTCGTGGTCCCAGGGCGGAGGCGCGTCCCCCCACATGCGAGCGCGGGGAATCCCGAGGACCTCGGCGTCGTCGACGTGCTCGACCGGAAGCGGGGAGCGTTCGGGCAGGTGAGCGCAAGCCGCGACGAGCGCGAGCATTGGAACCAGGACCGTGAGGCGGGCGCTCGAGTGTTTGAAAACCCCCATGGGCGACTGGACTACCACAAACGCGAAGTAGATGAGAACCTCTCGAACTCGGTCCCCTTTCCTTCGACGCGAAATTCCCTATGTTGCTGCCATGACGACGCAAAGCACCTCGCAGAGCAACACCCACACATCGACCGAGCGTTCAGCTCAGCAGGTGGTGGAAGCCTTCCTCGCTTCGCTGGAGCGGCTCGACCTGGACGCGGCGGCTGCGCTGGTCTCGGAAGACGTTCGCTGGATCAACGTCCCGTGGAAGTCCGCCACCAACAAGACGCGCTTTCGGAAGGTGCTGGGCGCCATGTTCAACGACGCGGCCCGCTTCGAAGTCCAGTACCTCGACATCCACGAGCGTGGGGATGGGGTCGTCTATCACTGACCGCGTCGACATCTTCGAGGGCGGCGGCATGAGCATGAACCTCCCCGTCCAGGGAGAATTTCGGGTAAGAGACGGCCTCGCTGACGGAGTGGGTGGACCGCTTCAGCTGGGCCAAGGTCATCGCCGACATCGGCAGAAGCCTCCCGGGGATCCTCAAGTACCGGCTCGGCCGATAGGGCTACAAAAAGCGACTAGAGCATCGTCGGTACTGCTGCTACGGTAGGCGCCGCTTGTAGAAAGCATGTCGGGCAGCGAGCAGGAGGTTTGGATGATGCGTTTTGTAGCTTTGCTTTTTGTGTGTGCGTCGATTGCCGTCGCGGGGTGCGAAACCGACAGCGCTAGCGGCACGAGCCCCGAAAGGGATTACTCCGCTACGATCGTCCGCACGACGTACGGAGTTCCGCACATCAAGACCGACAACTACGGCGACCTCGGATTCGGCGTAGGGTATGCGTACGCTCAGGACAACGTTTGCCTGCTCATGCGAGAGATCGTCGCCGCCAACGGGCAGACCGCGCGTTACTTCGGCGCGGAGGAAGGCGATCCCTCAGCAGACTACGTCTACACCTTTTACAACTCGCAGGAGATGATCGAGCAAGGCTTGTTCCAAGGCTTGACCGACGACTTGCTCTCGGCACTCTCCGGATACGCGGCTGGGTTCAACAAGTTTTTGGAGGACACCGGCGTCGACAACTTGCCGGAAGACTGCCGCAGCGCGGACTGGGTTCGCCCGATCACCCAACTCGACATGGGCAAGGTGATCCGCAAGTTGATTTTGCGGGCAAGCACCGACAATCTCACGGGCGCTATCATGGCGGCCGATCCGCCCAGCCAGTCAATGGCCAAATTGCTGCCGCATGAGAGCATCCCTCTCACTATCCGCAACCCGCTACCCCCCATCACCGAGATGGGCAGCAATGGATACGGCATCGGCTCGAACGCCTCTCAGACCGAGTTCGGCCTTCAACTGGGCAACCCCCACTTTCCGTGGCGCGGAAACCTTCGCTTCTACATGCTGCACCTCACGATACCAGGCGAGCTCGACGCCATGGGAGCGACCATCACCGGTCTCCCAATCGTCCTCATAGGCTTCAACCAGAACATGGCCTGGTCGCACACCGTCTCGACCGGAAAACGCTTCTCGATCTACGAGGTTGCGCTGGTTGAAGGCGATCCGATGAAGTACGTGTACGATGGTGAGGAGCGCGACATCGAGGCGGTGCCCGTCACGATCGAGGTGTTGCTCGAAGACGGTACGATCGAAGAACAAACCGACAACATCTATTTCACGCATTACGGACCGGTCTTCGACGGTGGCGCGCTCAATTCGCTCCTCGGCGGATGGCCGACCCTCACGGACACACTGCTCACCTACCGAGACGCGAACCTCACGAACAACCGGGCGTTCAGCTACTGGGAAGCGATGGACAAGTCGCAATCGATCGACGATGTCGAAGAAGCGTTGAAGATCATCGGCAACCCGTGGACCAACACGATCGCCGCCGACCGCGCTGGAGAAGCGCTCTATGCGGACGTCTCCGTCGTGCCCCACATCTCGACGGAAAAGCTGAACGCCTGCAATGATCAGTTCATCTCGATGCAGATCAACGACACGGGGCAGGCCGCGGCGCTCAATGGCTCCAAGAGCGAATGCGAGTGGGGGAGTGACGACGATGCCCCGGAGGACGGGATTTTCGGCTACGCAAACCTGCCGAAGCTCCGAAACAGGGAATACGTAGGCAACTCGAACGACAGCTACTGGCTCAGCAATCCCGACGACTTGACGACCGGTTTCTCGGTCATGATCGGCCGTGAGAACTATGAGCAGACGCTGCGTACCAGGCAAGGCTTCGTCCAGGCCGAGGCGCGCATGGCCGCGACGGACGGCAAGAGCGACACGCCTGGCTACAACCTCGAGCTCCTGCAGGACATGCTCTACAGCAACATGGACATCGCCGAGCAGATGACACGCGCCGACGTCGTCACGCTCTGCGAGGCCGTACTCGATTGGAGCGGGGGCGACTGCAACGGAGACGACGACGGCGCACCGCCGTATAGCGAGAACCCTGCCGTCGCGGCTACGGCGTGCGGCATCATCGACAACTGGGATGGCCTCTACAACCTCGATAGCGTGGGCTCTTCGGTCTGGAGAGAGTTCTGGTCCGGTGTCCGAAACACGCCCGACCTTTGGGCCGTTCCCTTCGACGCGACGGACCCGGTGAACACCCCCAATACCCTCAATGTCGATGACCCGGCCGTCGTCGAGCGAGTTCTCTGCTCGATAGGTGGCGCGGTCGACCGGCTCGTTACGGCGGGGGTCGCACTCGACTTGCCTTGGGGCGAAGCACAGTACCGGGCGACCGGAGACGGCGTTGGTAAAACCCCTATCCACGGTGGCTCCGGACAGTCCACGTTCAGCGTGATCAGCTCCCGCCTAGTCGACGGCGAGGGGTACTCGAACATCCCCGCTGGCAACAGCTACATCCACACGGTCACCTGGAACGAAAGTGAGTGCCCGGATGCCTTTGCGGTGCTGACGTACTCTCAGTCGCAGAACCCCGCATCCCCACACTATGCCGACATGACCCAGCTCTACTCGGACAAGGGCTGGAACGACATGCCGTTCTGCCCTGCTGACATCGAAGCCGAGAAGATCTCCGAAATCGAGGTCAGCACCGCCGACTAGGCTGGCCGTCCAAACCAAAGGAATCCGCCGAGTTCTCGACGGGACTGGTCGAATTTGCGTCGACAACTGGGCCCGGAAAACTAGTCTCGAGGGTCAGTCGGCTGGCATCCTGCGGCCGATGCGCTTCTCGGTACGATCGATCCTCGTGGTCATGATTCTGGGATGCGCCTCGGCCGTGCGGGCCGAGGAACCCGACGCCGGTGTGCCCGCTCGAGGGGACGAAGACTCCGCATCCGGAAGGAAGTCCGAAGACAAGCACCCTCGCCTGGTGAAGCCGAAGGGTGATCGGGAGGACAACGAGCAGCTCGGAGGGGAGCCGTCGCTGACGGAACCGAACAGGGCCCGTCTGCCAAGGTGGACGGCGAGGAGGCTTCGGGGAGGCGGCCGCGACGAAGAGGACGACTGCGACCTCGACTGCCTCGAAGCTCAGCTCACCGAGGAGGAAAAGAAGGAAGACCAGAAGAAGGGCACCCTGCAGGTCGCGAGAGAAACTGGCTCGATCAGCGAGGAAACCGGCGAGGACGCGGGGGACGCTCTATCCGCGGAGCCGAGCACCACGACCCTCGCCGAAGCAGAGCCCGCGGCGCCAGAAGACCGAACACTGCCGATGCGGCTTGGACCTGTTCGCATCAAAGTGGGCAAGACCGACGACTGGATCGGGATCGGCTTCGCCGCACAGATGGAGTTCGAGTACGATCAGCAGTTCGCCGGCGGCGGGCGTTCAGAAAGACTCGACCGAGACGCTCGAGTTTCGCCGAATCCGAACGACCCTGTCGAGCTCCTTCATCGAAGGACGGATTCGAACCCGTTTTCAGATCAACCTCACGCCAAGCGCATTCGAGCTGATCGACATGTGGTTCTCATTCACGCGCTTCAAGTTCGCGACCTTTCGCGTGGGCCAGTTCAAGATTCCCTACGACCGATATCGCGCTCAATCGTTTGCTGCCCTTTCGCTCGTCGACTGGGCACCGACGACCCGTATGTTCGGCTCCGAACGCCAGGTCGGCGCAGAGATGCTGGCACGCGGTGGCTTCCTCAATCTCGAGTACGCGGTCGGTATCTTCAGCGGCGTCAACGCCCGTGCGTCCCACGGCGTGGCGATCAGCGAGGTCTATGGCGAACGTGCCGAGCAACCCATCGGACTTTGGCTTCGGGGAGGTCGTGAGCGCGTTTCACCCCGAGCTGGCAGGCCGTGTCGCCAGGAACTTCGGACAGATCAACACCGACACCAACAGCGATATCACCGGCGCCAAGGAGCTTCGCCACAGCGTGGGCGCGGGTATCGCCTGGGATGCGCGCCCCGTAGCGACCCAAGATCTCGGGCTGCGACTCTCCGCGGAATGGCTCGGGAAAATCCGGCACCTGCACATCAACGTCATCAGCTACCTGGCCTGGTACAAGCCCTGGCAGGGAGGGAAGATCCTCTTTGGACCGATGGGTTTCATGGCCGAGACCGGCTATCGATTCTCGCTCACCTGGGAGCTGGCGCTTCGGTACAGCATGACGTACCTGACCCCGTGGCTCCGAAGCGACAGCAGGAGCTACGGCGTGTTTCAGATCGACAACGCGACCGACCCGGCGTCCGCGATCCAGCAATATAGCGAGAACGGCCAGCAAACCACCAGCAACCAGCTAGCGATCGCGGGCACATCGCACATCATCGGAAACAGCCTCAAGGTCGTCGCCGAAGCCGCGTGGGTCGCTCAGCGCTGGGAGGCAGGTCGACGGAACGGCTTTGGGTTCGACTTGCAGCTCCAGTTCCTCTTTTGATTGTGGACCGAGCTAGTGGTGGTGACCGCCGGGGCCGTGCGGGTGCCCGTGCTCGACCTCTTCGTCGGACGCGTCTCGGAGCGACTCGACCGTCACCTCGAAGTGCAGGGTCTCGCCGGCCAGCGGATGATTCGGGTCCACGGTGATCGTGTCCTCGGTGATGCCGGTGATGAAGAAAGGGATCTGCCGGCCCTGATCGTCACGCGCAACGACCTGCATGCCCGCGGCGAGGTCGGCGTCTTCTGGGAAGAGGTTGCGTGGAACTTCTTGGGCTTCGCCGATCCGGGGTCCGTATCCCTTCTCGGGAGACACGGTTGCCTTGATCGACTCGCCTTCGGCCACCCCCTCGAGTTGCTCCTCGAGACCGGGAACGATGTTCCGGGCACCGTGAAGGTAGAGGAGCGGGCTCCCATCGCTGGACTGATCGATGATTTCTCCCTCGTCGTCGCGCAGGGTGTAAGAGAGAGTTACGACCTTGTTTGTTGTGATTTTGCTGCTCATGGATTCCGCGCGAACATGCCATACTTCGGGCAGCGCGCTAATTTGCCTGCAGAGAGAGGAGAGCGCCCCATGATCGAGCTCAGGGCCCGCAAGAGATGAGGTGACTTCTAGGAAAAACAGCGAAGAGGATCGGGCGTTCGACAGGCGGGTGATGCAGGCGGCGGTTCGCCTGAGCCTCCTCGCACTGCTCGTGTTCTGGTGCCTGAAGATCCTGGCTCCGTTCCTCAATCCTATCCTCGGGGGCGTGGTGATCGCCATCGCGGTCAAGACCCCGTACGCGAAGCTCAGCAAGGCTCTTGGCGGACGCCCGAAGCTGGCCGCGGTGCTGCTTGTTGCCATCGCGCTGCTCGTACTGATCGTGCCCACCCTCGCGCTCGGAGCGAGCCTGGTCGACTCGACCGCCGGGCTTTCGGACGAGCTCATTCATGACCAGATCAAGATACCTCCACCGCGAGATTCCGTGGCCGACTGGCCGCTCATCGGCACACAAGCGCACGCCCTATGGCTTGGCGCATCTCAGAATCTGGAGTCCGCTCTAGTGAAGCTCGCACCGTATATGAAGGACGTCGGCCTCTGGCTGGTCTCTACCGTCGGTGACCTCGGCATGAGCCTGGTGCTGTTCGTGGTGGCGATCGTGATCGCCGGCGCGCTCCTTCCAAACGGCGAACGCGCGGCGGGTCTCGCTGCCAAGGTTGCCTATATCATCGCAGGCCCTCGCGGCCCGAAGCTCGCGGCGCTCGCGGCATCCAGCGTCCAGAGCGTGACGCGTGGCGTTCTCGGCGTCGCCGTGATTCAGTCGCTGCTTTCCGGTCTGGGTATGCTCGTGGTCGGCGTGCCGGCAGCCGGCCTGTGGACGCTGCTGATCCTGATCCTCGCGATCATGCAGCTCCCCTCAGCCCTGATCTTGATCCCGGTGACCATCTATGTGTTCTCGACGAGCTCGACGGTGGTTGCCGTCTTGTTCGCGATCTGGGCAGCGCTGGTCGGCCTGAGTGACAACATTTTGAAGCCCCTGTTGATGGGTCGCGGTTCTTCGGTGCCCATGCTGGTGCTCTTCATGGGCTCGCTCGGCGGCTTCATGGCCGGCGGCATTCTCGGCCTCTTCGTGGGCGCAGTGATCCTGTCGCTCGGCTACACCGTCTTCATGGCCTGGGTCGACGACTCCGATGCCGGCGAAGGCGATGCGGCAACTGCGGCCACCGAGGTTCGCTAGCCAGCGGTAGGCTCGATGCGCTCAGCGAAGAACTCGAGCCCGGATCGTCGCTGGGATCGCCTCGAGCTCGCTGAAAAGAGAGCCAACGTCATCGAGCTCGATGTCCATCACGACATAGCCGACGTCTGCGTAGGTTTCGAGATACTGCGCGGCGACGTTGACCCCATTCGTCGAAAAAACGCGGTTGATTTGCTCCATCACGCCGGGCTCGTTTCGGTGGATATGCAGGATGCGCCGGCGGCCTTCGTGGTCCGGGATGGTGACCTGCGGGAAGTTCACGGCCGACACGCTGGAGCCATTGGCGTGATACTTCACGAGCTTCGTGACGACCTCGCGAGCGATGTTGAACTGTGCTTCTTCGGTGGCACCGCCGATGTGCGGGGTGAGGATCACGTTGTCGAACTCTCGAAGCGGTGACTCGAAGATGTCCTGATTCGATTTGGGCTCCACAGGGAACACATCGATGGCGGCACCTCCGATTTGACCCGAGGCGAGCGCCTCAGCCAACGCCTCGACATCGACGACCGTCCCTCGCGCGGCATTGATGAAGAGTGAACCGGGACGCATGCTGCGAAGCGCCTCCGCATTGATCATGTTGCGCGTAGCCGGCGTCTCCGGGACATGGAGACTGACGACGTCCGCGTCGGAGAAGAGCTCCTGCAGCGTGTTCGTAGGCGCCGCGTTGCCCAGGGGGAGCTTGTGCTCGATGTCGTAGTAGAGGACGCGCATGCCGAGGCCCTCTGCGAGAATCCCGAGCTGGCTTCCGATCCGGCCGTAGCCAACGATACCCAAGCACTTGCCGCGCACTTCGTGTGCGTTGCGCGCGGTCTTCGCCCACTCACCGCGGCGCGCCCGCGCGGACTTCTCCGGAATTCCGCGCATCAGCAGGATGATGTCGGCGATCGCTAGCTCGGCAACGCTCCGCGTGTTCGAAAACGGCGCATTGAACACCGGGATGCCCAGGCGGCGCGCAGAGTCGAGGTCGACCTGGTTGGTGCCGATGCAAAAACAGCCGACGGCCTTGAGGTTCTTCGCCGCGCCGAAGGCCGCAGCGTCGAGCTGGGTGCGGGATCGGATCCCTATCAAGTCGACGTCGGAAATCGCGGTCAGCAAATCCGAGCCGGTCAACGAATGCGTGAGGCGCTCGACGCGCTGGTACCCGGCAGCGGCGAAGCTCTCGACCGCGGTTTCGTGGATCCCTTCGAGAAGAAGGATGCGTGCGTCGTTTCCAGTCACGGCCGGAGTCTGGGTCGATCCTGCAGCTGCCGCAAGACAGGTCCGACTTGCCTCAGAGGCGAAATGAAACTGCTCCGACTATCAGCAGCACGAACAACGGAGCCGCACTCACGCGGGGACCCTTAGCAGCTCGGCTTGCTCATTGACACCGACGCGATCAGCCGGAGACTATCGCGACCCCACGAAGGAAGAGCAGCTTGCCGAATCTCGATGACATGACTGGCGTCCTTGTGCGCCCCTTGCAACTCCTGCGCTCGCGTCCTCGCAATACGCTCGATCGTCTCTCCGCGTACGAGGGCGTCACGCTCGAGGAGCTGTACCCAGCGCCCAGTCGACTTCCTCGGGTTCGCAAGCGCAGCCGTTGGTCACTGCCGGGCTTCGACAACGAGGACTTGTCTTTCGCCTCGCTGCACGAGCCCATCGAGCCGCTCTTCAATGCGCACTACCATGCGCGCAGCCGGCGCATCCAAACCGTGTACGCGAGGCGCATTCGTCCGAAAGGAACGGCTGGTCGCCCGCGTCTTCTCTACATCCATGGCTACATGCAACCTGAAACGGTGGTCGAAGAGCACGGCCTCCTGGGCGCGATAGCGCGAACGCTCGATGTCGAGATCGTCCACCTCCAGCCGCCGTATCACGGCCGCCGCAAACCGCGCAGCTCCCCCTATGACGGCGAACGATTCTGGACCGCCGACGTGGTGCGGAGCTTCGAAGCGATGCGCCAGACCATCCTCGATGCGCGAACCCTGCTCTCGGTCATGCTCGATGAGTCCCCAGGTCCGGTGGGAGTCGCGGGTCTGTCTCTTGGCGGGGCGTTCACCGCCACGCTTGCCTGCCTCGAGCCGCGCTTCGCCTTTGCCGCCCCGCTCATCGCGCACATGCACATGGGCGCGCTCCTTCGTGACGCTCCAGTGCTTGGCGCGATGCGAAAAGACCTGGCCCGATTCGGCTGGACGCCGAGCGATTTCGGCGACTTCTTCGAAAGAATCGGCTGGAACGAGCTAGCGCCGGTCGTCCCGGCCGAACGCATTTTGCTCCTCGCGGCCGAGCACGATCGCTTCTTCGATGCGGAGGTCATGCGCGACATGTGGCGTCGCTGGGGCGAACCCGAGATTCACTGGTACCAGACGAGCCACATGGGCTTCATCCCGCACATGCCAAGCGCCATCGGCCACTTGCGCCGATTCGTGAGCGGCCTGCATCTGACGTAACCGGCGCGGGCTTACTAGGGGCCGGAGGACTCTTCTACTATCGGCGGCTCAGGTTCGGCGTCGGTCTCCGGCGCTACCGCTTGCTCCCTCAATCGCAAGACGTCCTCGAACTCGCCGGTCGTTAGCCGATAGACGCCGCCGGCATACTGGAGGTAGCCGAAGCCATAGAGAAGCGATTGAACGCCTAGCTCACCAACGAGCTCCACCCGGTGCGTCGGAATGAACTTCATCGGATCGATGGCCACTTCGCCCAAGGAATCGACGACACGCTGAATCTCCGTCGGATCCTCGACTACGAGTAGCTCGGTCTCTCCCATCCCAGTGCCCGAAGCGAGCGGGGCTCGTCGGAACACGGTGACGCTCTTCAACTTCCCGAGTGGGGCCATCGAAATCGACGTGGGCGCTTGAACCTCGACGATGGCGGTTCCGCGCTTGATCGACATCGAGGTCGTTGGATCCTGACCGAGCGCACATTTGAACGCCGTACCGGCGACCGTCACCGTAGAACCGGTGCCGCTCCCGTGCGCCATGGCCGGTGCGGTGTCCTTCTCGTCCGGAGCACGCCCATCACCCTGGGCGACTTCCTCGGGATGCAACAAAAGATGGGTCGCACCTCTCTCGGCGGCCTGGTTGCGCGCGTCGTTCTCCGCCGACTCCCGGTTGATGGACGGCTTGGAGTACGCGCCCGTCAGACCGCCCCCGCGCCCAATGACCACGCCAAGGTTCTCGCAGCCAGCCGGCTCGTCGTAGAGAAGCACGATCTCGGTGCCGCGACCGGTGAGCTGGTCGGCCTTGCAGGCCATGAACGACGAACCAACGAAGAGCGCGAGTCCGAACGGGATCGTCCAAGAGCAATAAGGAATTTTAGACTTCATCCAAGAGTCTCCTGCCGAAAAGGTGCCGGCCTGACGCACGAAGTCAACCCGCACAAGCGCGCCCCCGGCGCGAAGACGCTCGCTTTCGAGGGAACGCCGCTGTATTGTAGCGCGCCGGAGAATTTCATCATGTCGGCAACTCTGGAAATGCGACGCCGTTCGCTCGAAGATCCCGAAGGTTTTTGGGCCGAGCAGGCAGAGGGAATCGACTGGACCAAGCGTTGGGATCGCGTTCTCGACAGCTCCAATCCGCCGTTCTATCGCTGGTTTCCCGGAGGGGAGCTCAACACCTGTTACAACGCCCTCGACCGGCACGTCGAAAAGCGGGGGAACCAGGCTGCCCTCATCTACGACAGCGCAGTAACTCACCAGCGAAGGACATACACCTACCGTCAGCTCCGCAAGGAAGTGGCGATCTTCGCCGGCGCTCTTGCGTCCCACGGCATCGTCAAGGGCGATCGCGTCTTGCTCTACATGCCGATGATCCCCGAAGCCGTCATTGCGATGCTTGCCTGCGCACGGCTAGGCGCCGTGCACTCGGTTGTGTTCGGTGGATTCGCTCCTCAAGAGCTCGCCACGCGAATCGACGATGCCGAGCCGAAAGCGATCGTTTCCGCGTCCTGCGGCATCGAAGGCACCCGAGTCATCGAATACAAGCCGCTGCTCGACCAGGCGATAGCGCTCTCGGAGCACAAGCCCGAGACCTGCATCATTCGACAGCGTGAAAGCTGCGAATCCGAGCTGACCGAAGGTCGGGACATCTCTTGGCAAGACGCCGTGGCCGCGGCCAAGCCCCACGGTTGCGTCCCGGTCCTGGCGACCGATCCGCTGTACATTCTGTACACCTCGGGAACCACGGGCGTGCCGAAGGGCGTCGTCCGCGACAACGGAGGTCACGCCGTCGCGCTTCAGTGGACGATGCGGAATGTGTATGGCGTTCAGCCTGGAGAAGTGTATTGGGCGGCCTCTGACGTGGGCTGGGTCGTCGGCCATTCGTATATCGTCTACGGGCCCCTTCTGAACGGCAACACGACGATCCTCTACGAAGGAAAGCCCGTCGGAACGCCAGACGCAGGCGCGTTTTGGCGAGTCATCGAGGATCACGGCGTGAACTGCCTCTTCACCGCGCCAACCGCGTTTCGGGCGATCAAGAAGGAGGACCCAGAGGGCGCCCTACTCGACGACTACGACCGGGGCACTTTGCGTTCTCTGTTCTTGGCCGGCGAGCGCTCCGACCCGGACACCTTGAAATGGGCCGAATCGAAGCTCGGCGTGCCGGTCATCGATCACTGGTGGCAAACCGAAACCGGCTGGGCGATCTGCGCGAATTGCATCGGGATCGAGCTGCTCCCGATCAAACACGGTTCGCCGACCGTCGCCGTCCCAGGCTGGGACGTGCAGGTCGTCGACGAGGCCTGCCACCCGCTTCCTGCCGGCAAGTCGGGCGCGTTGGTGGTCAAGCTCCCGCTGCCACCCGGCTCGCTGCCGACACTTTGGAACGACCCAGAGCGTTTCGTCAGCTCGTACATGACCGAGTTCCCCGGCTACTACAAGACGGCCGACGCTGGTTACATCGATGACGACGGCTACGTGTACGTGATGTCGCGGACCGACGACATCATCAACGTCGCGGGTCACAGACTTTCCACAGGCGGCATGGAAGAGGTGGTTTCGGCGCACGAGAACGTCGCCGAATGCGCCGTGATTGGCGTGGCGGATCAGCTCAAGGGAGAGATCCCGCTCGGCTTCTTGGTGCTGAACGCAGGGGTCGACCGCCCGCATCACGACATCGTCGCCGAGGTCATCCAAATGGTCCGTGCCGAGATCGGGCCCGTGGCGGCTTTCAAGACCGCGATCGTCGTCCAACGCCTACCGAAGACCCGCTCCGGCAAGATACTCCGGGGCACGATGAAGAAGATCGCGGACAGAACGGAGTGGAAGATGCCGGCAACGATCGACGACCCCGTCATCCTCGACGAAATTACCGAGCGCCTGCAGGCGATCGGATACGCATAAATGAACCGCGACCAAGAGCGCGCGCTGCTTTTGTTCGCGGTCGCGATCGTGCTCATCGCAACCCCGGTTCGGGCCGTCTGGCTTCAAACTTGGTGGTCTCCGTTTGCTTTCTGGCTGGGAATGATCGCGGTTGTGGCGCTGCTCCATCGCACCGACCATGCAGCTTAATCACTTCATTCTATTCTTCCTCGCAGCCGCCCTACTCGGCCTCTACATACTGGGTTCGGAGCTCGTCGAGCGCTCTCCACGCTGGGGCCGACTGGGGCGAAACCGTTTCAGCTACGCGCTTGCCCTCGGTGTCTATGCGACCACCTGGACCTTGTTCGGAAGCGTCGGATTCGCAGCGACAGAGGGCTACGGTTTCCTGGCCATCTATTTCGGGGTCACCCTTTCCTGCATCGCGATCCCGTTTCTCTGGGCGCCGGTCGCAGAGCTCGTCGACAGGTACCGCCTCGGAAGCATCGCGGACGTCTTCGCGTTCAGGTACCAGAGCCGCACGCTCGGGGCTGCCGTATCGCTTTTCATGGTCGCCGGACTGCTGCCGTACATCGCGCTGCAGCTTCGCGCGGTCGCGGACGGGGCGGCGATTCTGGTGGGCCAGGAGCCAAGTGAGGCGCTCGGCTCCGTCTACGCCGTCCTGCTGTCTGTCTTCGCCGTCACCTTGGGCGTGCGTTACGCCGACGGTCGCGCCCACCGCCCCGGGTTGATCGCGACTCTCGCGTTCGAGAGCCTTTTCAAGCTGATTGCGCTGCTGGTCGTCGGGGGCGCGACCCTGTTCACGGTCTTCGGCGGGTTTCGTGACATCGACCAGTACCTCCAAGCACGACCTGAGCTCGTCGAGAAGATGACCGGCCCGGTCATGGGTGACTCCTGGATTGCCCTGGTGTTCGTGACGTTCTGTGCGGCGTTCCTGCTTCCGCGGCAGTTTTTCGTTGCCTTCGTCCAGCGGCCAGGCCCCCGGAGCCTGAGAACCGCCGGCTGGGCGCTGCCGCTCTACCTATTCGCTATCAACCTGCCCGTGCCGATTCTGTACTGGGCCGGCCGCGACCTGGCAGCGCCTGGCGTTCGCCCCGACGTATACGTGTTGGTCGCGGTGCAAAGCTCGCCGGCGCTCCAAACACTTGCCTTCCTCGGCGCGGTTTCCGCCGCAAGCGCAATGATCTTGGTATCCTCGATCGCCCTGAGCGGCATGGTCGCGAACTACCTCGTGCCGCGTTTCGGGCCGACTCCGGAGTCGCTGCTCACGCGCTGGGCCGTGTTTCGTCGCTCGACGATCATCGCGGTCGTGGTCGCCGGCTTGCTCATCCACTTCACCCTCCCACGAACCCGCTCGCTCGTCGATCTCGGGCTTGCGTCGTTTGTCGCAGTTACGCACCTGCTACCGGGTCTACTGGGTGCGCTGTTCTGGCGGCGCGCTACCAGGGCCGGCGTGCTGGCGGGCCTGGTCGTGGGTGCAAGCTCCTGGGCCGTCCTGACGGCATCTCCTTTGTTCGGAGTCGAGCTCGACGTCTCTCGCCTCTACGCGCTCATTGGATTCACCGACCCGGGCGCGCGAGGCCCGGCAATCTGGCTGAGCTTCACGGCGCACGCGTTCGTGTTCATGGGCGCCTCTCTACTCACAGCGCGTTCGCCAGAGGAGCGAAACGCAGCGGAGGCATGTCGCGAGCCACGCGTGACGAGACTCCTTCAGGTGCCTGACTCCGCCGAGTCACTTCAGGAGCGCTTGACCTCTTACGTCGGAAAGCGAACCGCGATCCAGGAAATCTACCAGGCTGCCTCTGCAGCCGACGTCTACTGGCCGCCGAAGGACCGTCCTGAGCTCCTCCGCTTGATCACCGAGCTCGAAGGCCGACTGAGCGAGCGAATCGGTCCACTGGCTGCGCGTACCTATGTCCAAGGAGGCCGCCCGGTTCGGGCGGACGCGCTTGCGGAGCGGCTCCGCGCGTTCCGCGAGCTCGACTCGCGCTATGCCCCTTCTCAGCGGAGCTCACCGGCCCAGGCTGCGCGCCGCTACCTTTCGCAGCTGATGTCGGAGCTCCCCGTCGGCGTGTGCACCGTCGACGACCACGAAGACGTCGTCATCTGGAACGCACAACTCGAACGCATGTCGGGTCTGGATGAAGACGAGATTTGCGGTCACCCGATGCAGGACATCCCCGACCCCTGGTGGCCGCTGTTCGACGAGCTTGCGCATCAGCCGACGGGCTCAGTCATCGAACGTGAATATGACCTAGGTGACGGCAAGATCGAGCTTCGCGCCCAGACTGCAACGATCCCCGGCGAGTCCGAGGAAGGCCGAGTGTTCGTCGTCGAAGACGTGACCTCGCTCCGACAGCTCGAACGGCACGTGGCGCATAAGGATCGCCTGTCCTCGATTGGAACCTTGGCCTCGGGCGTGGCCCACGAAGTCGGCAACCCGCTCACTGGAATCCTGATGGTTGCAAAGAACCTCGCGACCGATCCGGGTGCGGACGACGCCGCCGAACGGCTCGGGATCATCGTGGATGAGGCGCAGCGCATTCACGGGATCGTGCAGAGCCTCCTCACGTTCAGCCGACGAGATGAAACCCCCGTCGAGCTCCAAGCGATTCCCGTTGCCGGAGTGGTGCGCAATGCCGCCGAGCTTGCGAAGCTCGAAACCGAGGGCTGCCAAATCAACCTGGATCTATCCGTTGACGCGCCGGCGTTGGCGAGCCCCGATGGGTTAACTCAGGTCTTGGTGAACCTCTTGAACAATGCGCGACAAGCCTGCTCTGCGGGTGCGACGGTGTATGTCCGGACACGAGTGGCCCGGGGCACCGTTCTCATCGACGTGGACGACGAGGGCCCGGGTATCCCCGAGGAGCTTTCTGCGCGCGTATTTGAACCTTTCTTCACGACGAAGCCCGACGGACAGGGCACCGGCCTCGGCCTTTCGGTGTCTCGACAGATCGTGGAGCGCTTCGGCGGCTCTCTGAGCTACGAGCCACGCCGATCCGGGGGCAGCCGGTTCACGGTCACCCTCCAAGCCCATGAAAATTGAGGGATTGAAGGACACTACAGTCCTTTGGTACTAATCACCGGTGGCGAAGATCCTTTTGGTGGAGGATGAGCGGGTCATCCGCGCAGAGATCGAACGCATTCTCAAACGGGATGGGCACGAGCTGGTCGCCGTGGCTAGCGTTCCGGAGGCCGAGCAGGAGCGCCCAGAGTGTTTCGATCTTGTGATCACCGACGTGAGGCTTGCGGGAGAGACCGGTGACGTCTTGCTCGAGCGCGTGGGACAGGTGCCGGTCATCGTGATGACGGCGTACGGTTCGGTGAGCGCTGCGGTCGACGCCATGAAGCGGGGCGCTGCCGACTATCTGTCGAAGCCCTTCGCGCCCGAAGAGCTGAGCGCGGCCGTCACTAGGGTGCTTCGGCACCACGCTGCCCTGGTGGCGGGTGACGCAAACTCAAACGTGGATCCGTACGACATCGTGGCCACGCAATCGAGCCCCATGCAGGAAACGCTCCGTTGGGCGCGCAAAGTCGCGCCGACCGAAGCGACGGTGTTGATCCTGGGCGAGTCGGGTACGGGAAAAGAGCTGATCGCTCGCGCGGTGCACAACCAGAGCGCCCGCACGGGTGCATTCGTGCCGGTGAACTGCGCATCGATTCCGGAAACGCTCCTGGAGTCCGAGCTGTTCGGCCACGAGAAGGGCGCGTTCACGGGCGCCCTCAGCCGACAGGAAGGCTTGGTACACGCCGCCGACGGAGGAACGCTCTTCCTCGACGAAATCGGCGAGCTGTCCCAAGCCGCCCAGGCGCGCTTGCTTCGCATCCTTCAGCAGCGCGAGGTTCGGCGCGTCGGTGCGCGCAAGGCCGAGTCGGTCGACATCCGACTCGTGGCGGCTACGCATCGGAACCTTCCATTGCTCGTAGAACGCGGCGAATTTCGGGCCGATCTGTACTTTCGAATGAAGGTTGTCGAGATCCAACTGCCACCGCTTTGCGAACGGGGGGACGACATCCCAGCGCTCGCCGAAGTGTTCATCGCCCGAGCCGCCGCGAAGCTCGGTCGTCAGCCGCTCGAGCTCGACCGGGGCGCCGCTGCCGCAATGCGTCACTACAAGTGGCCTGGGAATGTGCGGGAGCTCCAACACGCGGTCGAACGCGCCGTGATCCTTCACGAGTCGGGGCCGATCACCGCGGAGCTCCTCGGCCTGCCTGCATCGCGTCCAGCCGAGCAAATCGGCGAGGGCGTCGGTAGCGAAGATGCGTCACTCGAAGGCTACCTCCGACGATTCGTGCTGTCGCATCAGGACGAGCTAAGCGAAACCGAGCTTGCCAAGCGTCTTGGAATCAGCCGAAAGACGCTCTGGGAACGTCGCCAACGCATGGGCATTCCTCGCCGAGACTCCCGCCCGCCCGAGCAGTGAACGAACGTTTCAAGAACGTTTCGATCTGTAGCGCGCTGCTACGAATCGTAACGCTTGCCGCGCCGCGTTAGGCGAAGATCCGAAGTGCTTTCGCGAGCGGCCGTCTTGGTACGGGTATTGCGTAAGAAGTCGGTACGCCAAGGTGTAAGGTTTACCGATGTCACTTTCACAACCCCCCCTAAGATACCGCAGAAGAATCACCGACCTGGAAGAGTACCAGAGTCTATACGAGGAGAGCATCACCGAGAATGCCGAGTACTGGAAACGGCAATCGGAGGATCTCCACTGGTTCTACCCGTCGCACAGCGTGTTCGAGGAGCACGGGCCTGGCGAGTTCGTCTGGTTTGCAGGCGGCAGGCTCAACGCGGCGGTCAACTGCGTCGACCGGCACGTCGCCAAAGACCCCAACAAGACGGCGATCATATTCGTCGCGGACGAGCCCGGGGAGTACCAGCACATCTCCTTTGGCGAGCTGAAGACCTCCGTCGGGCGAGTAGCCAATACCCTGAAATCATTGGGCGTCCGTAAGGGCGACAGGGTCTGCATCTACCTGCCGATGATTCCGGAGTTGGCGTACACGATGCTCGCCTGCGCCCGAATCGGCGCAGTTCACTCGATCGTGTTCGGCGGGTTCAGCGCGGACGCGCTCCGAGACCGAATCATCGATGCGAACGCGAAGGTGATCGTCACTGCGAACGAGGGCCTCCGCGGCGGCAAGCGCATTCCGCTCAAGAAGATCACCGACAACGCCGTCGAGGGGCTGGCCATCGTCGAGCACGTCCTCGTGGCCAAGCGCACCGACGCCGACGTCACCATGACGCAAGGCCGTGACATTTGGTTGCACGAAGCGATGGCCGAGCAGCGCATCACTTGCCCTTCCGAATGGATGGCCTCGGAAGACCCTCTCTTCATTCTCTACACGTCCGGCTCGACCGGGAAGCCGAAAGGCCTGGTCCACACGACCGCGGGGTATCTCACCTACGCGGCGTCGACTTTCAAGTACGTCTTCGACATCGGCCCAAACGACATTCACTTCTGCGCAGCGGACATCGGCTGGATCACGGGTCACAGCTACATCATCTACGGACCACTCGCGAACGGCGTCACTACCGTCATGTTCGAATCGACCCCTACCTACCCGAACGCGAGTAGGTACTGGAACGTCATCGACGACATCGGCGCGACGACGCTCTATACCTCCCCCACCGCGCTCCGAGCCCTCATGCGCGAGGGCGACGAGCCGGTGAAGAGCTCGAGCCGCGCGTCCTTGCGCGTCTTGGGAACCGTCGGCGAACCGATCAACCCCGAGGTGTGGCGCTGGTACAGCGACGTGGTTGGCAACGGAAAGCTGCCGATCGTCGACACCTGGTGGCAAACCGAAACGGGCGGCATCTTGATCAGCCCGCTGCCAAACGCAACCCCCACCAAGCCAGGCTCGGCGACCTTCCCCTTGTTCGGCATCGAGCCGCTGCTCGTGGACGAAGCAGGCAAGGAGATCGAGGGCAACGACGTCAGCGGCTACCTCTGCATCCGACGCCCCTGGCCTGGCCAGGCTCGAACGATTCACGGAAATCACAGGCGCTTTCTCGAAACGTACTTCTCGCAGTATCCGCCGTACTACTTCACGGGGGACGGCTGCCGTCGCGACGAGGACGGCTACTACTGGATCACGGGTCGCGTCGACGACGTGATCAATGTCTCGGGCCATCGTCTCGGGACCGCCGAAGTGGAAAGTGCGCTCGTGGCACACCAGGCCGTCGCAGAAGCTGCGGTCGTGCCCTGCCCGCACGAGATCAAGGGCCAGGGCATCTTTGCCTTCGTGGTCCCCATCTCGGGCACCGACTGGGAGCCGCACGAGCTTCAAGGCGCGCTCAAAGAGCAGGTGCGCCAGGCGATCGGTCCGATCGCAACCCCAGACGAGATCCGCATCGTACCGGGCCTTCCAAAGACCCGATCTGGAAAGATCATGCGGCGAATTCTCCGCAAGATCGCGGACGGTCAGGGAGACCAACTCGGAGATATCTCAACGCTTGCTGACCCAAGCGTGGTCGAGGCGCTGCTGAAGCAAGACTGAAATCCGCCTACGGCGGAGAAACGGAAACGATGATGACCGGATCGAAACAAGACAACGCGGATCGCTACTGGGCGAGGAACCTCCGCATTCTCTTCGCGCTGCTGGCCGTGTGGTGGCTGGTCTCCTTCGGCGCGGGGATCATCTTTGCAGACTCTCTCAACGAGATCAGGATCCCCGGCACTGGCTTCAAGCTGGGCTTCTGGTTTGCTCAGCAAGGGTCGATCTACGTGTTCGTTGCCCTGATCTTCATCTACGCGCGCCTGATGAGCAAGCTCGACGCGGAATTCAACGTCCACGAGGACTAACCGGCTGAATCGAAGGAGAGAGACCAATGGACGTACAAAGCTGGACATTCCTCATCGTCGGCGCGACCTTCGCGCTCTACATCGGCATTGCGATTAAGGCCCGGGCGAGCACGACGGGCGACTTCTACATTGCGGGCGGCGGTGTGCACCCGGTCATCAACGGCATGGCGACTGGCGCCGACTGGATGAGCGCGGCGTCGTTCATCAGCATGGCGGGCCTGATTTCGTTCATGGGGTATGACGGAGCCGTTTACCTGATGGGCTGGACGGGTGGCTACGTCTTACTCGCCCTTCTCCTGGCGCCTTACCTCCGTAAGTTTGGCAAGTTCACCGTTCCGGACTTCGTCGGCGACCGTTACTACTCCAATGGGGCTCGCATCGTGGCCGTCATTTGCGCGGTGTTCGTTTCGTTCACCTACGTCGCCGGGCAGATGCGCGGCGTTGGCGTGGTCTTCAGTCGGTTCCTGGAGGTCGACATCAACGTCGGGGTCGCGATTGGCATGGCGATCGTCTTCTTCTACGCAGTTCTCGGCGGGATGAAGGGTATCACCTACACGCAGGCGGCTCAGTACTGCGTCCTGATCTTCGCCTTCATGGTGCCCGCGATCTTCATCAGCATCCTGCTGACGGACAACTTGATTCCGCAGCTCGGTTTCGGCGCGCACCTTGGCGGCGAGATCGGTTCCCGGATCGCCGGCGGCGAGACCATTACGCTACTCGACAAGCTCAATGGTCTGAACACGGAGCTCGGATTCACGGAGTACACATCGGGCACGAAATCCAAGCTCGATGTGTTGTGCATCACCGGCGCACTCATGGCGGGCACGGCCGGCTTGCCTCACGTCATCGTGCGCTTCTACACGGTGCCGAAGGTTCGCGACGCGCGCATCAGCGCAGGCTGGGCGCTTCTGTTCATCGCCATCCTCTACACGACCGCGCCAGCGGTTGCGGCCTTTGCACGCACGAACTTGATCGACACCGTATCTGAAGCGAACTACGCGCAGGTCGAGGGCGAAAAATCGATTCCCCAGTGGTTCAAGACCTGGGAAGACACGGGACTTCTCGCCTGGGTCGACAAGAACGCCGACGGGAAGGTCCAGTACGTGGCAGGCGCTGCGCTGGCTGGTAAGCCGGAGTTCGCCAAGGCCGATGACGGCTCCTGGGCGCGAGGCAACCATGGGGAACGCCTGATCACCAACTCCGACCCGAACACCAAGAACGAGCTCTACGTCGACCGCGACATCATCGTGCTCGCCAACCCGGAGATTGCGGCCTTGCCGGCCTGGGTGATTGCCCTGGTCGCCGCCGGAGCCCTGGCAGCGGCGCTTTCGACTGCGGCTGGCCTCTTGCTCGTCGTGAGCACCTCGGTGAGCCACGACCTACTCAAGCGCGTGTTCGTGCCTTCGATATCGGAGAAGAACGAGCTGATTGCCGCTCGCGTGGCGGCTGCGGGGGCCGTGCTGGTCGCTGGGTATTTCGGCATCAATCCACCTGGGTTCGTCGCACAAGTCGTAGCGTTTGCGTTCGGCTTGGCGGCGTCGTCGTTCTTCCCGGCGATCATCCTCGGGGTCTTCGTGAAGCGCGCCAATCGTGAGGGCGTCGTCTCCGGCATGCTCGTCGGCATCATCTTCACGGCGAGCTACATCATTTACTTCAAGTTCATGGGCGGAACCCCAGACCAGCTGTGGTTTGGGATCTCGCCGGAGGGCATTGGGGCGCTCGGCATGTTGATTAACTTCGCCGTCGCTTTCGTGGTCAGTCGGTTCACTCCGCCGCCGCCCCAAGAGGTTCAAGAGTTGGTTGAGCACATCCGGGTACCCGTGGGCTCCTCAGGACCGTCGGCGGTTCACTAGGCGACCGGTCAAACACAGACAGGAGAGTTGTGATGAGGCAAAAAAGCGAACACGGCCAAGAGCCGCAACGAGCATGGTGCGCTTGGATTGTAGTCCTGGCATGCATCGCGGTGACCGGGTTGGCTCCTGCAGGGGCATTGGCCGAACCCGTGCCGGGGGAGACGGCCACCGACGACGCGGACGAGACGGCTGAAGCGGACGCGTTCAAGACCGCAGCCCCGGCTGCCGCGGACACCGCCGAAGTCTTGACCACAGACGATATCCAGCAAGCTCAGGAAGCGATTGACGAGGCCCAACGACAACTCGATGGAATGAAGCAGAGAATTGGGGAACAGCCCGCCAAAGTCCCGTCGCAGATGCCGGGGGGTGCGGGTCTTGTCACCGGGGAGGACGGCACCGCCAAGAAGCTCCAGGTCAGCCTGAACAAGGACGGAACCCTCTATTTTCGATTCGCGATGTGGCTGCAGGTCTGGACCCGCGCCATGCAGCTCAACCCCGGGACCACCGTGCTCGGGAAAGAGGAGAACTGGTACGGCGACGTGGCCCTCCGCCGCGCGCGCTTCCTGGCGTTCGGCAAGATCGCCCCGCGCACGTTCATGCTGATGCACATCGGCATCAACAACCAGACCTTCAGAAGGGACGGATCGAGAGGAACGAAACCTGGGCTCTACTTCCACGATGCCTGGGTCGAATTCGAGGCCTCCAAGAAGGGCTATTTCTCGTTGGGCGCGGGGCTTCTCTACTGGAACGGCATTTCTCGGGCGACCAACGCCAGCACGATCACGTTCATGAGCCTGGACTCACCGATCTTCCCCTGGGCGACGATCGAGGCGACCGACCAGTTCGCACGTCAGCTGGGGGTCTATGCCAAGGGTAAGGTGGGGTTGTTCGACTATCGCGTCGCGGTTGTTCGGCCGTTCGCACCGGCTTACGACCCTGCTTCACCACCAGCTCCGTCGCCCACCGGCGCAGGAAGCTATAATCCCACCGCCAACACCTTTGGATACTCGGGCTATTTCCAGTTTCAGTTCATGGATATCGAATCCAACGTGCTTCCGTACACGGTGGGCACCTATATCGGTGCCAAGAAGGTCTTGAACTGGGGCTTTGGTGGCCATGCCCAGCCGATCGGCATCTGGTACGACGCGGACCAGGACCCCACAGCCGTGGACATCCGAAAGCGAGCTCTCTTCGTCGCCTCGACGGACCTCTTTCTCGACATCCCCTTCAAGGCGGAGAAAGGTGGAGCAGCCACCTGGTACGCCGCGTACTACTACATGGACTTCGGACCCAACAACATCCGCAATATTGGCATCATGAATCCCGGCGATGCCGGCTCCGGCACTTCGGCCAGCGGACGCGGCAACCAGTATGCCATGCTCGGAACGGGGAATGCCGGGTACACGGAGCTTGGAATCTTGATCCCGGGTACGGTGGGTCAGGAGATCCAGTTCCAACCGTACGTCAACCACCAGCTCGCAAAGTGGGAGGGGTATCAGGACATTATGGCTCACTTCGGTGTCGGCCTGAACATGTTCATCCACAAGCACAACGCCAAGGTCACGCTCGAGTATCGGAACCGCCCGATCTTCGACTCGACCGGAAGCGTGGAAAGCCGAAAGGGCAACTCGTTCGTCCTCCAGATGCACCTGTTCATCTAGGCGATAGAGCGGGGGCGGTGGGGCGGGACAAACCGCCGGCCACCAGGCCGTCCTGGCGATAGAGCGGGGGCGGTGGGGCGGGACAAACCGCCGGCCACCAGGCCGTCCTGGCGATAGAGCGCACGATCGAAAGGGACAGCTCCGGAAACGGGCTGTCTCTTTCTTTTTGTAAGCTATCGCACGCTCCGGTCACTGAACGTGCGTCGCGACCCTTTAGGCTGTACTCTGGAAGGCCCTAGTCAAAGGAGCCTCGGATTTGCTAGCCCAAGGGATTAAGTTCTGCCTGTCTGTCGCCGCTACCCTGTTCGTCGGCTGCACCGGTTCGATCGGCGGTGACGATGGAAACGCCATCGAGGACAGCATCGCGAAGAGCCTCTGCGTGGTCGACACGCCGATTCGCCGCCTGACACGGTTCGAATACAACCGCACCGTCCGCGATCTGCTCGGTGACACCAGCAATCCAGCCGATCTGCTTCCACCCGAAGAAGAGGTCGCCGGGTTCAACAACCAAGCCGCCGCGCTCACCAGCAGTGACTTGCTGATCGAGCAGTACATGAAGGTTGCCGAGGACGTGAGCACACGGGCTGTCGACAACATCGAAGCGCTGTTGCCCAACTGCGACCCAGAGCTCGACGGCAACGATAGCTGCGCTTCTTCGTTCATCCAAGACTTTGGAAAACGCGCGTTTCGGCGGCCCTTGCTGCAGAGCGAGACGGAGCGGTTCAAGGCTGTGTTCGACTGGGCACTGGCCGACGCGGACCTCGGGCGATTCGAAGACGGTATCCAGCTCGTCATCGAAACGATGCTTCAGTCGCCTTCGTTCCTCTACCGGCCGGAGCTTGGCGAACAGACCCCTATCGAGGGCGACATCGTTCCGTTCACCAGCTGGGAAACGGCGACCAAGCTCTCGTACATGCTTTGGAACACGATGCCCGACGACGCGCTCTTCGCGGCGGCCGAGGCTGACGAGCTTCGAACCAAGGAGCAAATCGCGGCACAGGCCAGGCGCATGCTCGAAGACGACAAGGCGCGAGATCTCGTCCGGAACTTTCATACGCAGTGGCTGCAACTCACCCATCTCGACAGCCTGACCAAAGACACGGGGGTCTACCCCGACTACGACAACTCGATCCGCGGACTGTGGAAAGAAGAGATTCAGACCTTCGTCGAGCAGGTGATTCTCGAGGGCGACGGATCGCTAAAGACTCTTCTGACCGCGGACTACAGTTTCATGAACGAGCAGCTAGCGAGCTTCTACGGCGACGACGTGCTCGATTCGGTTTCGGGGCCCGAGCTCAGGCAAGTCCGACTCGAGCCGGAACGCAGGGCAGGCTTTCTCACCAGCGCCGGCCTCATGGCCAGCCACGCGAACGTCAATCAGAGCTCGCCGGTGTTCCGCGGGAAGTTCGTGCGCGAACAACTGATGTGCAACACCCTGCCGCTTCCGCCGAACGACTTGGTGATCGAGCCTCCCGAGCTCGATCCGACCAAGACCACCAAGGAGCAGTTCGAGGAAATTGGCGCTAACCCGGCCTGCGCTGGTTGTCACACCCTGATGAACCCGATCGGCTTCATCTTCGAGCACTATGACGGCATCGGGCAATGGAGAGATCAGCAGAACGGCAAGCCCATAGATGCGACCGGCCAGGTCGTACAGACCGACGATATCGATGGTGACTACGACGGCGCACCCGAGCTCGCTCGGGCGCTTGCCGATAGCACTCAGGTACAGGAGTGCGTGTCGTCGCAGTGGTTCCGCTTCGCGTACAATCGAACGGTCACGTCCGAGGACAGCTGCAGCATCGAGCAGCTCAACGATGTGTTTCGCGCCTCCGATTTCAACATCAAGTCGCTCCTGGTAGCGCTCACTCAAACCAACGCATTCCTCTACCGCCGCGCGGTCGAGCTCGAACCGGACGCAGCAGGAGGTGCCCAGTGAAACGGATCAAACGACGCGCCATGCTCAAGGGCACGCTATTCGGCGGCACGGTCGCGATTGGTTTGCCCATGCTGGATGCCATGCTTCCGGTCACCGGTGCCGCTCAGACAGGCACTGCTCCCAAGCGCATCGTCTTCTGGTTCACCGCAAACGGCACGCGCCAAGACATCTGGAGCCCGCCGGCCAACATGGACTTGAACGGGCACCCTCTTCACGCCGCGATGGCGCCCTTCTCGAACAAGCTGATCTTCCTAGACGGGGTCGACCAGTCGGTGACCTACGACTCGATCGGGGACGGGCATCAGACCGGCATGGCTTGCATGCTCACCAATGCGGAGATTCTTCCTGGGAGCCTGTTTTGCGAAGGGAACTGCGACGCGGGAAACGAGCAATACGTCGGCTGGGGCGGCGGGCAGTCGGTCGACCAGTACATCGCCGACGAGATCGCGAAGGACGCGGTCACCAAGTTCAAGTCGCTCGAGCTCGGTGTGCAGGTGAAGAGCTCGTCGATCTGGTCTCGGATGGTGTACTCGGCTCCGGACCAGCCCGTGCCGCCTCGCGAAGACCCGAACCAGAACTTCCAAGACTTCTTCAGCGACATCGACTCCGACCCGTTCGCGCTGCGCCTCATTCAGCGGCGCCGCAAGAGCGTCCTCGACGCGGTGATGGAAGAACACTCGGCGTTCCAAAGCCGCCTGGGCTACGACGACAAGCAGAAGCTCGAAAGGCACCTGCAGTCGATTCGCGACCTGGAGACCAGGCTGGCAGTCACCACGAACTTCGGTGAAGCGTGCAGCTCACCGGAGTTGAGTCTGCCTGGGGGCACTTTCCAGCAGAACGATATGTACCCCGTCACTGGCAAGGCGCAGATGGACATGCTGGTGATGGCGCTCGCCTGCGACCTGACCCGCGTCGCATCGCTGCAATGGTCCCGATCGGTGAGTGGGGTTCGTTTCAACTGGGTTCCCCAGACGCTCGACGAAGGACACCATGGGCTCTCGCACTACGACGACAGTGATGCGAACGCGAAAGCGGACCTCCGTGAGATCAACAAGTGGTACTCGGAACAGTTCGCGTACTTGCTGGGCCTGATGGATGGTATTCAGGAAGGCGAGAACAGCTTGCTCGACAATACCGTGGTGGTTTGGGTCAACGAGCTTGGCAAGGGCAACAACCACACTCGCCGCGACATTCCGTTCATCTTGGCCGGTGGCTGCCAGGGCTACTTCAATACCGGTCAGCACATCGACTTTGGCGGCGAGCCGCACGGCAAGCTCCTGGTGTCTCTGACGCACGCCTTGGACAAGCCGGTGAGCACCTTCGGCGTGCCACAGTACAGTCAGGGCCCCTTGAGCGGCTTGGCGCTCTAGCGACGAACGCCGATCGGCCAGTACGGGTCGCGCGCGCTCGCACTGCTGAGCGAGCTGTTCGCACGGGTCGGCGCGCCGATCGGCCAGTACGGACCGTGGCTGGGACCTGACTGCCCCTTTGGCACGCCGCTGAAGTAATAGCGGTTGAAGTAGCTACGCACGTAGACGCCGTAGGGAACATAGAAGCCCGAGAAGTAGTAGTACTGCTCCTCGAACGAAGCCCAACGCGGCGGAACGAACACGTGACCCGCTCTGGAAGCGACATATGTGCCGGCCACCCAGGAGAAGCCGGTCGGCCCGTAGATCCAGTGAGCAGTGACCCACATGGCCCCGGCATGAGGTGCGGCGGGCCTTTGTGTTTCGACCGCCAGTGGCTCGGGCGGCGCTTCGGCGACCTTCGCGACGGGACGCGGCTCATGCGTGACGACCAGGCGCTGCGCATTGATGAGCATGACCTGGCCCCTGGTGAGCACTGGGTAGTCGGGCGCGGCTCCAAGCGTCTTGAGCGTGACGCCCGCCCCATCAGCAGCCGGACTCTCCGCGAAGGCCGTCCCGGCTGTGGCGATGAGCACCCCAGCACCCATGAGAAACGTCAGAAAACCAGTGGTGATTCTTGCGAGGCTTGGCATGGGCCCTCCCAGGAGACTCTAGGCTTGTTGGCGCCCGAGGTCACCCCCCTGCGTCCCTGAAGTCGCCAAAAACTACGCGCGGATCGGCAATCATGGTTTGGTACGGGCAGTTTTCCATGGGCCGCCAGTCAACCTATCCACCACCATCGGTCGCGATTGAGCTCGAGCTCCCGGCGCCGGTTCGGCTGCGACGGCCGAAAGCGCAGGTGCCTCAGTTCACCCACGCGCGCGATTCCCACCCACGCTGGGTGCGCGCGGTGAACGCGATTGGGGGCTCGTTCGAACCGCTGGGTAGGCCGTCGGCAGACATCTACTGGGAACGCGCACGGGGCCTGAACCCCGGCGCCGGAGAACCAAGCGTCGACGCCCAGACGGCGCTCAGCGCCCTGACCGAATCACTCAACCAAGACGCTGCCCTCAATTTCATCGGCAAGATTGCTGCGTGGATCGACTGCACGCGCATGGCGGGAACGCATTTGCGGATTGAGCAGGCGCTCCGTGAAACACCTGCCATCGAACAGACCCCACTTCCAACTCCGGTGTTCGTCTTGGGTCTGTTTCGCAGCGGCACGACGGCTTTGCATCGCTTGCTTGGCGAGGACCCCGAGAACCGCACCTTGCCTCATTGGGAGAGCTTCGACCCGGTACATAGCCCCGAAGGCCCCGAGCCGCGGCAACGCAAGCTTGCAAGAACTCTGATGCTTGCGGACATCATCTCGCCGAGCATCAAGGTGATCCATCCGATGGACGCGCAGCAAACCGATGAGTGTCGCGGCATGTTCACCAATGTCTTTCGGACGCCGCAGTTCAACGTGCAGTATCGAGTGAGCAGCTACCTAGACTGGCTCCTCGGTCAGGACGCCGCCCTCGCGTACCGCCAGCACCGACGCCAGCTCCAACTCGTTCATCATCACCGGCCCCATGGAAAGCGGTTCGTCCTCAAGGACCCGACGCACACCTTCTTCGTGGACGAGATTCTCCAGGTCTATCCCGATGCGCGCTTCGTGTTCATCCACCGGGACCCCGCAGAGACGCTGAGCTCGATCTGCAGTCTTCACGCGTACGCCCGTTCGGTCTTCAGCAGCGACGTGGACGCCCATGCGATCGGCGCCGAGCTGTCGGAGAGCTACATGACCCAATTGCTCGAACCAGCGGTTTGTGCGGTAGACCGCCTTCCGGCCGGACGCGTCGCACACGTCCGATCGCCGGACCTCAGCCGGGACCCGGTGGGCACCATCGCGGAGGCCTACCGGATGCTGGGCATGGAGCTTGGTGACGAGGCGCGCGTTGCAATGCATCGGCACATGCGGGCAAAGCGTCAAGAGACGAGCCCGCGCCACGTCCACAGCGCCGAAGGCTTCGGTCTCGACACAGCTGCAATCCACGAGCGCTTCGCGAGCTATTGCGCTCGGTTCGAGCTGATACGCTAGTCGTCGGCCTTCCAGCAGGCCTGGTGTGCGAGGAGGAAGGCGTCGATGAGCTCTTGGCCCTCGTCCGATAGCTCGACCCCCGGCTGCAGCCCGAAGCGTAAGGGCGAAGGAACGAAGCGCGAGGGCGCAACAGGAACTGCGACCTCGACTTCCACAGTGGGCACATCACCGGTGACGACGAGCTGCGGGACATAGCAGAAGTCCGGCGCGCCGCTGCGCGGGGTGCAGATGCGAGTCCCGCTGACTTGCGAGGCGTTCGCGTCTGCTTGGTAGGACGGCAATCGAGTCTCGTCGAACAAGAGCTCGACTAGGGCACGGTGCAGCTCAGGGGCGAGGTAGGCCTCTTTCCAGGGCGCATTCGCACTGGCCGGCAAGCTCGTCTCCATGCATTCAACCGCTCGTTCCTTCGATGGCTCGATGCGCAGCACCCGTCGCTCGCCATCGAAGTCGCGTGAGAACACGTAGCCGCCGGCGGTGGAGCTGGGCTCGCCCTCGGCCGTGCAGCCTGTCTGCACGAGGGCACAGAGGAGAGCTGCCGCGAAGAGCGGCGCATGAGCACGTGGTGGACAGGTCATGTTGACATCCTAGTCAGCCAAGACGAGGCAGTAGTGCGGGTTCTCCGGGTCCTCGGAACATGCAGCTTGCTCCGCGTAGAACTCGGGGATTTCGTTGATGTGCCGGAGGCTTCCGAGGTCCCATTGTACCTCCTCGTTGAACATTGTGTGTCTTCTCGTGTTGAAGAGAGAAGCTGCCCTGGCCCTACGTGCAGGCGTGATGAAGGGGTGGTCCTCCGGCGTCCAGTAATAGGCCGCGAGCCACATCAATTCGTAGGTGTTGGCTCCCCCGCTCGACCAGCGCAGGTCGCAAGCAGACTCGTTGTAACAGCCGCTACCGCCGTCGTGCTCGACTCCGTGACGCGCGTGTCTCACTTCGTGGACGATGGTCGATGCCCGCCAAATCGAATCGATGTCGTAGAAGAAGGTCTGATAGAGATCGATGAAGTCGTTGCGAAACGGACCGCTCATCGTCCTTGCGATGACGCACTTCGTGCTTTCGACTGTCCGGCAGTTTCTGACGCAGTTGCCGTTGACCCGATAGGTCTTCTGCGAGACGTACGCCGAAGACCATTTGAGGTACGTGTCATAGTACTCGAAGTCGCTGAGAGAGCGTCCCCTGTCGAGCTCGATGCCCTCGAGGTTCGCGAAGACGATGTTCGCATATGCGTTGTACGTGCGGCCCAGTGGTGAATTGGCCTCCTCGGTAACCTTGTCGACGCTCAGCGTGTCAGCTCGTCCCAAGTCAGCCCAGTTGTGACCTTGAGCGATGCCGAAGCGCTCGATGTAAGCACGTGCGTCCTCGCTGACGAACCAGGGATTTAGCGTACAGTGGTCGAATCCGTGGCAGGTCCCGGGTCCCGACCAGTACTCGTTCTCGTAGGCGGGCCAGTCCACCACGCCGTCCTTTGCGGCCGCAAGCGCGTGGCAGAGCGTGTCATCAGCGTCCGCGAGTATCGAGCAGCTCGGCATGAACATGTACGCAAGCGCGCCAACAGCCGCAATGGCAGCTAGGGTGAGCGTCCTATTCCACCGAAATTCTACTTGGCTCGGCATAGGGGTTTCCGCAGTTCGCGAAGCTCTTGTTCCTGACGGCGGTGCTTGTGCATTCGGCGACTGAGCAGGCCTTGCCACTCCGGCGGCGGCATGAACGGCTTGAAGTACGGCGCGTCTTCGGGCCCGAAGTGGCGGCGCAAGGACTGAAAGTCGGCGCCCAGGAGCTTGTCGAGCTCGAACATCGCGGTGTCCTTGAGCGCGGGGGCTCTTTGGGCCACCGCGATGAGTGTCTCGACGACCTGGTCGCGCAGCTCCGGCCGATAGACGGCAATCCTCGCCGTAGACGACACGGCCTGCATGCGCGACATCATCTCTTCGTTGTAGCGGAGGTCGGTCTCGTGACTTCCCTCGGCGGATGGCTGAGCCCGAGGCGTGGGCTCGTCCATGAAGATCCGTAGCAAGGCGATGGCAGTCTCATCGCCGAACTCGCCGAGGAGATAGGTGAGCTGCCATTTGCGAAAACTGCCACGCTCCCTGAGCACGAGCCCGCTGAGCTCCTCGACGGCTTGTGGCGCGTGCTCTCTCAGGTAGGCGAGGCTTTCTCTATACTCTCGCGAACGCGGTCCTGGATCCATTCGCAAGATGGCGACACCGAGATGATGCGTCAGCGGCGAGACCAGCGTCGAGGGCGGCGCGTCGGCAACGCCCTTGGTTTGAATCGAAACGAGCAGCAGGGCTGCAGCTGCGACCAACCAGGTTGTCCAAACCTTCCCGTTCACGTTGGGAGCATAGGTCCGCCGCGATGCTCCCACCATACGTAATTCTTATCGCTTCCAGTCCGCGCAGATACTGCGTGTCACTTCCGGTCAAAGGCGCGGGCAGCTTCGATACCCTCCGCTACGCGCACGCGACTGAGGAGGAACCCGCCAATGATGAACAATATACTGAGCGAGAGGATCCCATCGCGTTCGCTGGCCCCAGGAAGCAGCGTTGGCGTGAACGCGATCAGCAGCGGGCCGAAGATCGTCGCGAACTTGCCGACCATATTGAAGAAGCCGAAGAACTCCGCTGTCTTCGAAGGCGGGACGAGGCGCGCGTAGAGCGAACGCGACAGGCTTTGCACGCCGCCTTGAACCAGCCCGATCGCAACGGCGAGCAAGTAGAAGTCGCCTTCGTCCTGGAGGAAATGCCAGGCGTAAACGAGAGCTGCCAGGTAGACCGCGATGCCGATCAGAATCCCTGGCTTCGCCCCGATGCGCTGACCGAGCGCACCGAAACCGAGGGCGGCAGGGAATGCGACGAACTGTGTCAGCAACAGGGCCGTGATCAGCGCACCCTGCTCGAGGCCGAGCACTCTGTCACCAAAGAACACCGCCGTCTTGATGACCGTGTTCACGCCATCGATGTAGATCCAGTACGCCACCAGGAAGAGCACCAATACCTTGAAGCTGCGAATTTCCTTGAGGGTGTCCCGCAGTTGGCGGAGGCCGGCTCGCACCGCTTCGAGGGGCGCGGCCTGATCTTCGGTCGGAGTTTCTCGAACGAAGCGCAGGAGCGGCACGGTGAACAGCGCCCACCACAGAGACACGGTCAGAAACGAAGCTTTGACCGCGCTTCCTGCGCTCTCAAAGCCAAACAGCTCGGGCTTCTGGACCATGAGCACGTTCAAGGCGAACAAGAGGCCGCCACCGATGTACCCGGCCGAGTACCCGAGTGACGAGATCAGGTCGAGCTCCTCTTCGTCGGCGACGTCGACCAGCATGGAATCGTAGAACACGTTGGCGCCGGAGAAGCCGACCGTCCCCAGGCCGTAGAGCAGCAAGCCCATCCACCATTGCCCTGCGTGCACCCAGGCCAGGCCGGCGGTCATGAGCATTCCGGTGCACGCGAAGAAGACGAGGAACTTCTTTCGCGAGCCGCCACGATCAGCGACGGCTCCGAGGATCGGCGCGAAGATGGCGATCAAGATGCTGGCCGCGGCCAGAGTGACGTTGAACCAGAACTGGGAGTCCTCGGTGCTGATGTCCCGGCTGATCGCGCTGTAGAAGACCGGAAAGAAGCCGGCCATGACCGTCGTGGCGAATGCCGAGTTCGCCCAGTCGTATAAGGCCCAGGCGACGACGGGTTTGCGTTTGAGAACGCCGCGCAGGCTTGGGCGCTCAGACATGGGAGAGGATTCCGGACGACATCGGGGGAACCATAGCTCAGCGCCCCTGCAAAACGCCAAACTCCAGGGGTTACGCGGACCTAGGTCTCGAATTGCCAACTTGGCAATGTACTTTGCTGTACGGACCGAGAATAGCGCGTAACCGCGCCTTGTTGCTGTGAGTAGAAGCAACGAAACGGGGGCATTCATGAAATTGGAAATCAGCGCATCACAACGACCCAGCCACGACACGAGCCACGACCGTCTCTGCGTGTTGAGGGACGCGCATCGGACTCTGATCGCGCTCGCAGATGGGGTCGATTCGCGCGAGGCCGCGCAGGCCGCTGCGGCTCGCACCGTCGCCGAACTGGCCCGGTGCTTTCGAAACGGGGTCCTTCCCGAAGACCCTCGGGGCTGGGAGATGCTGCTCGAAGGTATCGATCATGCCGTACTCGGTGACCCGGAGGCGGGAGAAACCAGCGCATTGGTCATGCTCGTGCAACAGGGTGTCGTGATGGGCGCGTCCGTGGGCGAGAGTCTTGCCTATGTCATCGACACAGGCGGAGAGGCGCAACCGCTCAGCCGGGGCGAGCGAAGGCAGCCGCGGATCGGCACGGGTCTCGCCGCCCCGTTCGGCTTCGGTCCGGTCCAACTCGATGGGAAGTTGATCACCCGGCGCGCGGCTCGCTTCGACGCTCGGGAGCTTCCAACGGCGCTCGCGGCCTGCCGACCTGTCGAAGGTAACGCCGCGCTCGGACAATCCTGGTAGCGGCCCCGGCGCAGGGGCCCTCTGGAAGTTCATTTCAAATTGCTTCTTCAGGTTTACACCTTGTATACTAGGGAGATGGACGGTCCTCCCGCGCTTCCCTACGACCAGCGACCCGCCAACCGCGACCTGAGCCACATGAAGGGGGAGTACGGCTGGCCCTTTGTCGGCAAGACCCTGGCGATGTTTCAGGACCCGCAGTCGCTCTTTGGTCACTACTACGAGAAATACGGTCCTGTCAGTCGCATTTCGATCACAGGCAACAAGTGCGTGCTGCTGCTGCACCCCGATCACGTGCAGCGCGTGTTGATGGACCGGGAGAAGAACTTCTCGACCAAGATGGGCTGGCAGTCTGTCATGGCCGACTTCTTTCAAGGTGGTCTGGTCATGCGCGACTACGAGGAGCATCGCCTGCACCGGGGCATCATGCAGAGCTCGTTCAAGCCGCCAGCCATGCGCCAGTACGCGACGAGGATTCAGGCACTCGTCGAAAAGGCCGTTGCACGCTGGGCAGCCCAGGACAGCATCTTGTTCTACGAGGAAATGAAACGGCTCTTGCTGGACATCGCGTTCGAAGTGTTCTGCTGGGTCGAAGATTCGGAGAGCACCATTCCGAAGATCAGCCGAGCATTCACCGACATGATGGAAGGCGCACTTGGGGTCGTTCGAGTCGACGTGCCAGGCTTCTTGTACCACCGAGGCCTGGAGGGCCGCCGATACCTGAAGCGCTTCTTCATGGAGCTCGTCGACAAGAAGCGAGCCTCCGACGATCAAGATGTCTTCGCCCACTTCTGCAGAGAAAAGACCGAAGACGGTGAGTACTACGCCGACGAGGACATCGCCGACCACATGGTCTTCCTGATGTTGGCAGCGCACGACACCACGACGAGTGCCTCGACGATGGCGGCCTACTACCTGGGCCAGGACAGGGGGCTGCAAGACGAGCTCGCTACGGAGGTCGCGTCCTGGCCGCAGGAGCTCAGCTTCGAAACCGTGTTTCATTCGGTGAATCAGCTCATTTGCGTGTTCTATGAGACGATTCGCATGCACCCACCCGTGCCGCTCTTCCTTCGGCGCACGATTCGCGAATGCGAGTTTGGCGACGTGCGGGTGCCGGCGGACACGATGGTCTGCATCCCCGGCAACTACATCCACCGTCTTCCGGATTGGTGGAAAGATCCCGACACGTTCGATCCGTCCCGCTTCTCGAACGAGGTGGCCGAGCATCGGAAGCACAACTTCATGTGGGTTCCTTTTGGCGGAGGCGCACACAAGTGCATCGGGATGCACTTCGCCCGCATGCTCTTCCTGCTGACGTTCCGCGAGCTGATCGGGAAGTACCGAATCGAGTTCGCCAAGGAAGACTACTTCCCGGCCAAGCTACAGCACTTTCCGTTCACTCGGCCCCTGGACAATCTGCCGCTTCGCCTCGTCCCTCGCTGAGTGAGCCGGCCGGGCCTTCATCGCTTGTCGAGAAGCGCGCGCCAAGCGGCCAATACGCTCTCGGACTCGCGCTCGAGCGAGTAGCGCTCGGTCAGCAGCTTGGAGAAGGCGCGACCGCGTTCGACGGCTTGCGCTTCGTCTGTCTCGACCAGGGCCAGCGTTCGTTCAATCGCTTCCGCGAAGCCCAAGATGTCGTCCTGATCAACCCGCTCACACAGGCCTTCCTCGAAGTACTCGTCGGCTGCGCTACCCGTGTAGCCAACCACCAGGCAGCCGGCCATCCCGGCTTCAACCGGTGGCAGCCCGAAGCCCTCCTCGTAGCAAGTGCTCAGGAACACGAAGGAGTGGCGCAGAATCTCAGCAACGCTGGCCTCGTCCATGCCGTCGATCGGAGTCAGCTCCCAGCCTTTGAACGCACGACGACTCGAGAGGATGTTGATCAGTTGTTCGAGGTGCTGGGGCTTCTTTCGGGGCATGAACGCGATCCGCCGGTA
Organism: uncultured delta proteobacterium; assembly: GCA_963716775.1. Lineage (GTDB taxonomy): Bacteria > Myxococcota_A > Polyangia > Polyangiales > Houyiibacteriaceae > SG8-38. The sequence continues at coordinate 538,418 of CAVQUI010000004.1, read as the reverse complement.
CCGGGGCGAGTCGTTCGGATGAAACAGGGCCGAGTCGACGCCATTGATCACGCGGCGCACGTCCAGGCCCTCGAAGGCGTACTCCAGGTACCGGCGATTGTGCTCCGATACCACGACCGCACCCAACACGTTGGGCCGTGAGTACACGGTCTGCCCTGGATTCGCAGCGAAGCCGTACCCCCAGAAGGTGCCGTGCACGTTCTGGTTGAAGATCGCCATTGGAAGATCGATGTCCGCAGCGGCGAGAGATGCGCCGAGGTATTCCGGCATCACCAAAACGTCCGACGCGCTCAAGCGATGCTCGCGATAGGAGCCGCTTCCGTCGGCGACTTTGATCTCGCGACCGGAATAGAGATTGATGTCGGCCGCGGGAGCCAGGCGTTGCACGCGGGAACAAACCAAGCGGTGGACACGCCGCGGCAGTGACTCGCCCAAGTACGCCATGCGCGCGCGATGCTCGAACCAGGTGCTGATGAAGCCCAGCTGCGTGTGCAGGACGCAGGCCTCTATGCCCGCGCGTTCGAGAATCTCGACGTGGCGGTAAATCTGCTTGATTCCGCCTCGAGGAGTCGAGTCGTCCGGCACCCAGAAGAAGAGCATCGCTATGCCACCAAGATCTCCGCGTCGATGCCCATCTCGCGAAGGCTCTTGCCGATTTCTTCTTTGTAGATCTCGTTTGCGATCACGACAACCTGGGGCGGCTCGGCTTTGAGCGCTTCGGGCGAATGGATCTGCTGGCCCGTGCCGGCCATGTGCTTGCCCCATTTGCGTGGATTGAGGTCCACGACCATCGGGATTTCGTCGCGAATACCGATCGCGTTGAGGAACGTATCGCCGCGGGCGCCCGCGCCCCAGAGCACGGCCCGCTGACCTTTCTTCTTGATTTGATCCAAGTGCCTGCCCCAGCGCTTCACGCGTTCGGCGTACGCGCTCGCGAAGCCGGCGACTTCGTCCTTCACCAGGTGCCCAACTGACTCGAGCTCCTTGGGAGCCGCAGCGCTCGGAGACGCCTCGATGATGAGAAAGAGCCCTTCGTAGCCGGGCCTAACGCGATGCACATCGAAGCCGGCCGAGCGGAGAAGCCTGTCGAGCGCGAGCGGCGTGAAGTAGATCGGGTGCTCGTAGATGACGTCCCAGAGGTCCGCTCGCTGCAGCATGTCGAGCGCGTTCGGGACCTCGAACACGACGATCGTGTCGTGCCGATCTCCGAGCGTGCGCCGCAGTCCGGTCAAGAACTCGAGCGGCTCTTCCACGTGCTCGAGAAGCTGACGCGCGATGACCAAATCTGGAGAGATGTCGAGATGCTTTTCGGTGTAGAACTCCTTGACGAACGTGATGCGCTCATCGGGCACGTCGCCGGGCTCGGCCTCGTAGCTGGGGTCGAAGCCGAGGCCCCGGTTGTTCCCCATCTCGACCAGCATTTTGAGGAACGCACCTTTGCCGCAGCCGATCTCGAGAACGACTTTGTCGTGAAGGTCGTAGCGTTCGATGAGCCCCTGAGCCAGCTCCTCTGCGTATCGCGCGAACAGCGGTGAGTGGTGCAGGGACGCTTCGTAGGCCTCGTCGTAGTGAAGAAGCTCCGGATCGAACGAAGTGTTGAGTAGCAAGGCGCAGGTTTGGCAGAGCGCCAGGTCGATGTCGCCCTGCGGACAATTTCTCGCCTCTTCGGGGCTGTCCCAGATGGTACAGCTCAGCGCGGGAATGCTCCGCATGCTGTGGAATGGCGTCAGCTGCCTGGACCCGCATGCCGGGCATTTCTCGATGCTGCGTGCTGCGTGACGGCTCTCTACTGGGGATCTGGTGCTATCCATGGACTCGCTTTCAGGTTCACGTTAACAGTCTGCGGGGTACTCGGCCACAGCGCCGGGCGCGGCCCGCTAGACCGCTAGGATCTCGGGTTTCAGCCCCAAGCTCGCAAGATCGCTTCGAATCTCCTCGACGTAAATGGAATTCATCACGACGACGAGGTCAGGGGCGTAGTCTTTCAAAAAGCCGGGGCCGACGATTTCTTGGCCCGCGCCCGGCATGAATCGGCCGTGCTTGTAGGGGTTGATATCGACCGCGTACTCGACAGTGCCGCCGGACTCCAAGCTCGTGAGAAAGGCAACCCCCTTCGAGCTCGCTCCCCAGATGACCACCTTCTTCTGGGCCGCGGCAGCTTCCGAAAGACGCTGGTCCCAACCGCGAATCGCCGCTTGCGTGGTCTCGACAAACGAACGGACCCCGGAGCGGACGTTCTGAAGATCGTCTTCGCCGGCAAATGCCTGACTTGGCTCCCCGCCGGCCAGCTTTGCCTCGAGGAGCAGGTACTGGTCGCCGTAGCCAGTCCGAAGCGAGGTCAGGTCGAAACCCGCCCTGCGAAACAGCCGCCCCAGCGAGCCCAGTGTGAAGTACGAGCAGTGTTCGTAGTAGACGTCCCAGAATGCGCCCTCTTGCAAGATGCGCCAAGTGTCAGGGACTTCGAAGAACACAACCGAGTCACCGGTTTGCTCGGCCGACTTGAAAACCAGCTCCACGAATTCGCCCACCGGCTGGATGTGCTCGAGCGTGTGTCGACAGCAGATCAGATCTCCGGTCAGCTCGGCCGCTGGCGAGGTGAAGAACTCCGAAATCACCCTGGCGTCCACCTCGGGCGGGAGACGGCCTTCGCGGTAACCGGGATCGATCCCGAGGCCTCGGTTGCCGCCGGTCTTGCAAACCAAGGACAGGAAATCGCCTTTGCCGCAGCCGATCTCGAACACCTTCTTGCCAGCGATGCCGTAGCGCTCGACCAAGCGATCCACGAGCCCCTGGGCGAAGGCACCGAATGTCGGCGAGAAGCCCTGGCTCTCTTCGTAGTCCTGGCTGTAGTCGAGGAGCGCAGGATCGAATAGGCTGTTCTGGATGAAGCCGCAGCCTTCGCAAAAGGCGAGCTCCAGGTCACCTCTGGGAAAGCCACGCGCCTCGGCCTGGGAGTCGAGCAGGACGCAGCTCGAGATCGGAATGCCGCCCAAGCGGTAGAACGGCCGGGGGTCGAGGCTACCGCAGCTCCAGCACTTGCCGCTCATGCCGGAAAGCCAGCGCCTAACACGAGCTTGTGCCCATAAAACGCCTCTGCATATCCGCTGGGCGCGCGGCATTCGACACCGCGCACACGCATCAGCGCGCGGAAGGTCTCCCTGCTGAACCAGAATTTGTCGTGCTGCGAGCCGAAGACAGTCATGAGGTTTTCCACCTTCCGGTCGGCCTCCTCGGTGTCGAGCCGCACGTACACATTGGGCGAGCCCAGGTCGCCGTCGTACTTGCTGATTTCGTACTCGAGAATCACGTGGTTGCGGAACGTCTGTGAGCTGAGCTCGGAGATCAGGCGGTGGTCTTGATGCAGGTCGCGACGCCAGGTCGTGAAAATCAAGTCCGGGTCCACCGCCTTTTGGAGATCCCGGAATCGCTCTTTGATCTCGCCGAACGAATCGGGAAAGAAGCCATCACGAAAGGAGTGAAGCTCGATCGACTCGAGCCGTTCGCCCGCAAATAGCTTCGCGCCATGACGCGCCTCGTCGGCCCGGTCGCCTTCGGCGCTGAAGACTACCCAGTGAACCGATGCCTGGGGCATCTTGGCAAGCAAGCGAACGAGCGCGCCCCCGCAACCGATTTCGATGTCGTCACTGTGCGCGCCAAGGCACAGGATGGTGGGACTCGATGTCGGAAGCGATAGCTCTTGCACGGCCGTCTCGTTCTCTGGTCAGGACTCGTCGTGCTTTGTCCAAACCTGCCAGGGCGCTTCGCCGCTGCGGTTGAGCTCGTCGAGTCGTTGCTTGTCTTTGAATGTGTCCATCGGAGCCCAGAAACCCTCGTGGCGATGCGCCGTCAGTTGAGCGTCCTCGATCAATCGAAGGAAGGGCTTCTCCACCAGCTCCTCGCCGGACCGCATGTAGTCGAAGATCTCTTTCTTGAAGATGAAGTAGCCGCCGTTGATCCAGGCCCCGGTGTCGATGATGGGCTGAATCCCCGACACATTGCCCTCGTCGCCGATCTGAATGACGTGGTAGCTGCCCGGAGGGCGAACGGCCACGAAGCTCCCAACCTTGTCGCGCTTCTTGAACTCGTCGATGTAGTCGTCCAGCGCGACGTCGGTGACGCCGTCGCTGTAGTTCGCCATGAACATCTCTTCGTCTTGGAGATGCGAACGCACCTTCCAGAGCCGCTCACCGATATTCGAGCTCGCGCCGGTGTCTACGAAGGTAATCGTCCAGTCTTCGATGTCGCTGTTGGCGAGCTCGATGCGCTTGCCGCCTTCGTAGAGCACGAAGTCGTTCGACACGGCCTCGTTGTAGTTCAGGAAGAAGTCCTTGATGACGTCGGCCTTGTAGCCAAGGGCGAGAATGAAATCCCTGTGCCCGTAGTGGGCGTAGTACTTCATCACGTGCCAGAGGATCGGCCGGTACCCGACAGGCACCATGGGCTTGGGGATGCTCTCGGAGTAGTCACGAAGGCGCGTGCCCTGTCCGCCACAGAACAAGACCACCTTCATGGGGAGACTCCCCATTGCGGCCTGATCGTGAGCTCCACCGTCTTCATAGAACCCGCACTCGAGGAATCGGCACGACGATCTTGCATCCCCAGTCCGCAGTGTACGCGAGCTGGGCCGCAATCTCATCCTTGAGATTCCAAGGCAGAATCAGGATGTAGTCTGGCTTGGTCTCGGCGATCTTTTCGGGCTTGTGGACCGGAATGTGGGTCCCCGGCAGATACGTACCTTGCTTGTATGGATTGCGATCCACCGTGTACTCGAGAAAGTCGGTCCGGATGCCGCAGTAGTTCAAGAGCGTATTGCCTTTGCCCGGTGCGCCGTATCCGATGATCGACTTGCCCTCGCGGCGCTTCTCGATGAGGAACTCGAGGAGATCGCGCTTGGTTGCTTCGACCTGCTCGCGGAACTGCCGGTAGGCGTCGAGGCCTCCGAGGCCGGCAGCCGCCTCCCGCTCGAGGAGGTCCTTGGCCCGCGCAGTCATGGGCTTGCTCTCGTCGTCGGTATGGCGCCCGTAGATGCGAAGCGAGCCACCGTGCGTTGGAAGCTCATCGACGTCGAAGAGCGTCATGCCATGCGCCGCGAAAATCCGCGACGTGGTCGCAAACGAGAAGTACGAGAAGTGCTCGTGGTAGATCGTGTCGAACTGATTCTCGTTCATCAGCTTCAAGAGGTGTGGGAACTCGATGGTGACCACGCCGCCCGGCGCGAGCAGGATCTTGATGCCTTCGACGAAGGAGTTGATGTCAGGCACCTGGGCGAGGACGTTGTTCCCGAGGATCAGGTTCGCCTTCTTTCCTTCGGACCGAAGCCGGGTTGCCAGCTCTGCGCCAAAGAACTCCACGATCGTCTCGACGCCCCGCTCTACCGCCGCCTTGGCGACGTTGGCCGCGGGCTCGATTCCAAGCGCGGGGATGCCCTTCTTCACGAAGTACTGAAGAAGGTAGCCGTCGTTGCTGGCCAGCTCGACGACGCTCGACTTCTCGTCGAGCCCGAGCCGCTCGGAGATCATGTCGACGTAGTTGCTCGCGTGGGAGAGCCAGCTGTCCGAGTACGCCGAAAAGTAAGCGTATTCGGTGAAGATGTCCGCCGGCTTCACGTACTCTTCGAGTTGAACGAGGTAGCACTCGTCACAAACGTAGGTGTGCAGCGGATAGAAGGGCTCCATCAGATTTCGCTGATCTTCGCGGATGACCGTCTGACACAGTGGCGACATCCCGAGGTCGACGAACGTGAAGTGAAGCGGTGTGTTGCAGAACCGGCACTGCGCGCCGGTCGATTCCGAAGATGCGTCGGTCATCGTCAGCCCTGTCCTCCGCTGCCGCTCGCTCCAGCCGGCGTCTGCCAACGAATGCCATCTCCGAGACGACCTTCGTTGAGTAGCCGCTGCAGATGACGAATGCGGAGGTACGTCCCTTCGAACTGGTCGAGCGTCAGGCCGTATCTCTGGTACGCCTCCAGTAGCTGGTGGATGCCCTTGCGAACGGTCCACTCGGGCTTGGAAGCCGGGAGCGCATTCGCGATCTTCGAGAAGTCGACGCAGTAGCTTCGCGTATCCGGCTCGCCGCCGGGCGCGTAGACCACCTTACTGTTGGGAACGATCTCGGCGACCATGTCTGCGACGGTAGAGATCTGGAAGTTTTCGTCGGTCCGTCCCACGTTGAACGCCTGGTTGTGAACGACCTCGCGGGGCGCTTCCATCACGGCCAAGAAGGCGCGGCAGATGTCCTCGACGTGAACCAGCGGCCGCCAGGGAGTGCCGTCGCTCTTGATGAGAACCTCACCGGTGATGAAGGCATAAGCTGCCAGGTTGTTCACGACGATGTCGCCGCGAAGCTGCGGAGACCATCCGTAGGCAGTCGTGTTGCGTAGATAGGTCGGGCTGAAGCTGTCATCTGCCAAGGGGGCGACCTCTTGCTCGACCTTGATCTTCGACTCCCCATAGGGTGTGATCGGTCCGAACGGGGCCGTCTCGTCGACCGGATCGTCGCTCGGCGGCTTTCCATAGAGAGAGCAAGACGACGAGAAGAGGAAGCGCTCGACGCCAGCCTCCTTCGCGGCCTTCGCCAGGTTCACCGAGGCATGCAAGTTGATGTCGTAGGTGAACTGCTTGTTCAGATCGCCTAGCGGGTCGTTCGAGAGGGCGGCCAGATGCAGCACCGCGTCGAAGCCCTCGAGGTCGGATGGCTTGACGTCGCGGAGATCCATTCGCAGCGCCGGCGGATCCACGGGCTCGGGGCCATGGTGACAGCCCTCGAAAAGATAGGTGTCGAGCCCGACGACCTCATGCCCCGCCTCCTGAAGGAAGGGGACCATCACCGCACCGATGTAGCCGTTGTGGCCAGTTACAAGAACCTTCATGAATGCACCCCAACTGCCAGCTTCCAGCTCACCCTAACCGTTGCCCGATTCATCGAGACCTCCACCTACTGAGTCGCCTAGATCCTAAAGGAAACCCTGATCACCACCGACGGCTCGGGGTGAACAGAATGCTAGCCTCAGCCTAATTGCCGACAGGTACGATCGCAACATTCCCAATGGTGACGTCGACGTAGTGTGCAACCACCAGAAGGGAGCCACCCGCTGGCGACTGGTCGGAGACGTAGCTGATACCCCAAGCAGAGGGCTCGGACTGGCCCTTTGGCCACATCTTGTAGCTATATTCGATGTCGCCGTTTGGCAGAGACTCAGCTCGCATCTTGAGCACATAGGTGACACCGACCTGAGGCGCCGGGGTGACGCCCGGGCCGAAGGTCTGGCGGCCGTCGCTCTCCCAGGTCGCGAGGCCCCAATAGAAGTCGTGCAGCCAGATGTAGGCCATCAGGGCTCCAAGAGGGTGCCAGCCCAGGCGAGGTTGTTGGCCGTCCCAGTCGTGGTGACCGGTCCAGCGAATGGCGAGTCCGATAATGGGGGCCTGGAAGCGGTCGATGGGCCCGTTCAAGGTCGCCTCGACCGTCGCCTCGTAGTTGGTCCAGCTCAAGTCGCCTATCGCGACCAGCCTGTCATAGCCTGGCTCGACGCATCGCAAGCCGTCGTTCTCGAGCGACCAATGGCCGTCGACAATCTGAGCCACGTCGGACACGTCGCTCACCGTGCTCCAGTCGATGCTGTACGTGCTGGGTGTCACCACGCCGTCGATGTACTCGACTTGAACCGACTCGACACTGGTGTTGCCCAGGTTGTCGCGCGCGCGAATCGTCACGTCGCTCAAGCCCGGCGAAAGCTCGTCGTAGCCGATCTCGACGTTGAAGTCGTTCCAGGCCTCGAGCCGGCTTCCGTTCGGGCCCAGCGTGAGCGGGAGCTCCGGGCCACCGTTGAGCGAGTAGGTGACGGAGGCGACACCGTCCAAGTCCTGGACGTTGCCCAGGACGTTGATGAATCGCTGGGGCATGCCGGCCGCGCCAAAGCGTTGGTACGGGCCGTACCAGACATCGATGACCGGTCCGCCGACTCCGCCGCTGGTGCCGGTGGTGAAGATGTCGTCGCCCGTGCTCGAGCTGTTGCCCGCGCCATCCTCCGCGGTGACGCGGTAGTGATAGAGCGTGCCCTCGCTGAGGCCGGGGAGCGATACCGTGTGGGACGTCGCCGAGTTGCTCGAGGCGACGAAGCCCAGCTCATAGGCGCCGGTCTGGCCGTACTCCACGAAGCCCGTGGTGCCTTCGTCGGTTTGCCAAGTGATGGTCGCCGAGGTCTCGAACGGCGTCGCGTTGACGTTGCTGATCAGCGGCGGAGTGGAATCGAGCAGAAACTCCGCCGTCACGGTCGCGGCGGCCTCGACTGTCAGCACAGCCGGATTCGCGATGCCAGAGAGCGCGCCGTCCCAGCCGACGAAGGATGCGCCTGGGTCAGGCTGGGCCGTGAGCGTCACCGTGGAGCCGCACGCGTAGGTGCCCTGATCGGGATTTCGAGCGACGGTGCCCGGGCCGATAGCCGATGTGCTGACGGTGAACTGATCGCCCGGATTGCACAGGGCGCTGTCCTCGGGGACCAGCGGTGCGGAGGTCTCGAAGAAGTAGTCGACGACCGCGGTGTACGCGGGATTCGGATCGAAGTTGCCCGCAAAGACGCCGACTGACCAAACGGTGAGCGTGTGCGAGAAGCTTGCTGCCGTCGTCCAGCTCACGCCGTCGTAGGAGTAGCGCGCGGTCCACTGATTCCCGTTACGCGCCAGGCGCAGGTAGATCGTCGATGCCGAGGTGATGCTCTCCTGAGCCTCGATCGACGGCGAGCCGTTCGTGAACGCAGCGCTGAAGACGTTGAGCGAGCTTCCATCGCTGTACACGTCGAAGCGGACGTAGTTTAAATCGTCGTCCTCGACCAAGAGACCTTGGCTCTGGAACGCGAGGGTCGGCTCGGACTCGAACTTGACCTCGAGCTCGAAGTCTTCGTCCGCTGCGGGCTGCATGACTCGCAACGCCGTGTTGGTCGTCCATGGGTCGTGGACCGTGCCGGCGGGGACCGAGAGCAAGAGCTGCGCGTCGGATGTTCCCGCGCCGACCAGTGTCACGGTGCCGTCGGCTTGAGGATCGACCACCTCCCAGAGCTGTGTGTCGAGCACGCCGCTGTGGAAATCATCGGAAACGATTGCGCCAGCACCGACGCTTCCACCGGAGCCTGCGCTGCCGCCGGAACCTGCGCTGCCGCCAGAGCCTGCACTGCCGCCAGAGCCCGCGCTGCCGCCAGAGCCTGCGCTGCCGCCAGAGCCTGCGCTGCCGCCAGAGCCTGCGCTGCCGCCAGAGCCTGCGCTGCCGCCGGAACCTGCGCTGCCGCCGGAACCTGCGCTGCCGCCAGAGCCGCCAGTGCCACCGGTATCCGTCGTGAAGATCGCGTCGACCGTGCTTCCGCCGTTGCCGAAGGCGTCGGTCGCGGTGACACGGTAGTGGTAGAGCGTTCCTTCAGCGAGGCCCGGCAGGGTCACGGCGTGGGCGCTCGCCAGCGTGCCTGAGACGACCGAGCCGATTTCATACGCGGCCGTCAGGCCGTACTCCACGATGCCCGTGCTGAGCTCGTTGGTTTGCCAGCTGACGGTTGCCGAGGTTTGGGTCGCCGCCGCATTCACGTTGCTGATCTGTGGAGGAATCGTGTCCAGCAGGAAGTTCGCGATCACCGTCGCGTCCGCGTCGAGCGTCAAGACGGCCGGATTGCTCGTCCCGCTCAGCACCCCACCCCAGCCGAGGAAGGTCGCGCCCACGGCGGGCTGCGCGGTCAGGGTCACCACCGAGCCGCAGCTGTAGGTGCTCTGATCGGGACTGCGAAGAATCGTGCCGTTCGTGGCCTGCGTCGTCAGAACCAGCTGGTCGCTCGGATCGCAGAGGGGTGGATCTTCAGAAGCGATAGGAGCAGAGGTTTCGTAGAAGTAGTCGACCGCGACCGTGTAGGCCGGGTTCGGGTCGAAGTTGCCGGCAAACACACCGACCGAGTCGACCGTGAGGGTGTGGTTGAAGGTGCCCGCCGTGGTCCAGCTCACGCCGTCGTAGGAGTACCGGGCGGTCCAGAGGTTGCCGCTGCGGCCGAGGCGCAAGTAAATCGCTTGCGCCGGGGCGATCCCGCCATAGATGGGGATCTCCGGTGACCCGTTGGTGAACGCGGCGCCGAAGACGTTGACCGAGCCACTATCACTGAAGATGTCGAAGCGGATGTAGTTCGTGGCATCCTGCTGAACCAGCAAGCCCTGGCTTTGGAACGCGAGGGTCGGCTCAGACTCGAACTTCGCTTCGATCTCGAAGTCTTCGTTGGCTGCCGGCTGCATCACGCGGAGAGCGGTGTTGGTCGTCCAGGGATCGTGCACGGTCCCTGCCGGCACCGAGAGCAGAAGATGCGCATCGGGCGTCCCCGCGCCTACCATCTGCACGTTGCCGTCGCCTTGTGGGTCGACCACTTGCCAGAGCTGGGTGTTCAAGGAGCCGGTGTGGAAGTCATCGGAGACGATCGCGGCCGCACCTATGCTTCCGCCCGTTCCGCCCGAGCCGGCGCTGCCACCGGAACCCGCGCTGCCACCGGAGCCCGCGCTGCCGCCAGAACCGCCAGTACCACCGGTGCCGCTGGTATCCGTGGTGAACGTCGCGTCGGCCGTGCTGCCGCTGTTTGCAAAGCTGTCCTCTGCGGTGACGCGGTAGTGGTAGAGCGTTCCTTCAGCGAGGCCCGGCAGGGTGACTGCATGAGCGGTCGCGAGCGTGCTCGATGCGACGGAGCCAATCTCGTACGCAGCCGTCAGGCCGTACTCCACGAAGCCCGTGCTGAGCTCGTCGGTTTGCCAGCTGACGGTGGCCGAAGTCTGTCCCGCCACGGCATTGATGCTGCTGATTTGCGGAGCGGTTTGGTCCAGGAGGAAGTTCGCGCTCACCGTCGCGTCCGCGTTCATCGTGAGAACCGTCGGGTTCGCGGTGCCGCTCAGCGCGCCGTCCCAGCCGAGGAAAGTCGCCCCTGGGTCGGGCTGTGCGGTCAGCGTGACCACTGAATCGCACGTGTATGTGGCCTGATCGGGACTGCGAAGAATCGTGCCGTTCGTGGCCTGCGTCGTCAGGACAAGCTGGTCGCTCGGGTCGCAGAGCGCCGGATCTTCGTCGACGATTGGGACCGAGGTTTCGTAGAAGTAGTCGACCGCGACCGTGTAGGCCGGATTTGGGTCGAAGTTCCCGGCGAACACACCGACCGAAGAGACCGTGAGGGCGTGGTTGAAGGTACCCGCCGTCGTCCAGCTGGTTCCGTCGTAAGAGTACCGAGCGGTCCAGAGGTTGCCGCTTCGTCCGAGACGCAAGTAGATCGCCTGCGCCGAAGCGATGCCGGTGTAGATCGGTATCTGGGGTGATCCATTGGTGAAGGCGGCGCCGAAGATGTTGAAGGCTCCGCCATCGCTGAAGACGTCGAAGCGGACGTAGTTGGTGGCGTTCTGCTGGACCAGCAAGCCCTGACTCTGGAACGCCAGGGTCGGCTCGGACTCGAACTTCGCTTCGATTTCGAAGTCTTCGTTGTCCGCCGGCTGCATCACGCGGAGAGCGGTGTTGGTTATCCAGGGATCGTGGACGGTACCCGCCGGTACCGAGAGCAGGAGATGCGCATCGGGCGTGCCCGCTCCCACCAGCTGTACGCTGCCGTCGCCCTGTGGGTCGACCACCTCCCAGAGCTGCGTGTCCAGTGTGCCTGTGCTGAAATCGTCGGAAGTGATCCCGTGCGCGGACTCGAGCGCATTGCTACGTCCGTCCAAATCGGACTGGTTTGCGCCGTCGCCTCCAGAGCAGGCGACAAGCATCAAAGACAGAAGAAGTCCGAACGGCGCCGCGGAGCGACCGAGAGGCTGGGAGGTGAGCATCTGTATAATCTCCGATGAGTGCTAACCGCCTCGGCGCCGTAGGGGATCACGGGCTAAGGGGAGATTGAGTACTCTAGCCTACCTGAACACAAATGTGTAACCAGACAGGGCCCCTGGTCTTTGTGAGCGCAATCACCAAGGCTGTAAGCGCCGTGATCGCCAATACTTGCCAGCCAACCGCACAGCGGATACCTGGTGCGCCCGACATGCCGACCGGTCCAGCTTCGCAATGAGCCAAACTGAAACAGAACAAACACCCGCCCCGAGCGCTGCTCAGTTTCGGTCTTCCGCCCTTGGTGCCTCGACCTGGGCGGCCGCCGGAGTTCTGACCGGCCAGATCGTCCGCCTCGGCGCGAACCTCATCTTGACGAGGCTCCTGTTCCCGGACGCGTTCGGAATGATGGCGATCGTGAACGCGGTGATCATCGGTCTCGAGATGTTCTCCGATGTGGGCATTGCTCAGTCGATCATCCAACACGAACGCGAAGACGTGGCCTTCCTCGACACGGCATGGACCGTGCAGGTGGTGCGCGGCTTTGCCCTCTGGGCGTTTGCTTCTGTTCTGGCCTACCCGATCTCGCGCGCGTACGGCGAGCCGCTATTGATGTGGCTCATTCCAGTCGCCGCGAGCAGCGCGATCATCCGCGGCATGGCGCACACCTCCTTGATGACCCTCAATCGCCAGCTAGGCCTGCGCGCTCTGGTCCTCGTCGAGCTCAGCATGCAGATCGGCGGGGTCGTGGTGATGCTGGGGCTCGCCTACTTCTGGCGTTCGGTCTGGCCGCTGGCGATCGGCGGCGTGGTGGCAAGCCTCATCTGGACGGTGCTCAGCTACGTTCTGAGCGACGGACGTATGCCGCGCTTCCACTGGGAGCGCGAAACGCTCCGTGACATGGCGGTCTTCGGTCGCTGGATCTTTCTCAGCTCGCTCCTGGCCTATCTGCTCGGCCAAGGCGATCGACTCGTCATGGGCGCCTTCATGAGCATGGGCGAGCTGGGCGTCTACTCGATCGCGGCACTGGTGGCCCGCCAAGTGGAGGACGTCACCAACAAGGTCGACGAGAGCGTCTTGTTCCCAATCTATTCGCGGGTCGGAAAGACCACGACACCCGAGCTGCTGAGCCGCATCGCTCGCTATCGACTCGTTCGCATGGGCCTGTTTCTGCCTGCGATCTGGATCCTGATCATTTTCGGCGACGACATCGTCAAGCTCCTGTGGGACGAGCGCTACTGGGACGCCGGCTGGATGGTTCAAATCATCAGCGCAGGCACCTTCTTCTTCGTGATCGGCGCGATCGGGCCGATTCACCTTGCTCGCGGGGAGTCCTGGGTTGGGCTTGTCGCCGTGGCGATTCGGGCTGCGGTTCTGCTCCCGGGGATGGTGCTCGGCGGCTACCTGGCGGGCCCGCAGGGTTTGATCATCGCAATCGCCGCTTCGTACGTGGTCTACTACCCGCTGCAAGTCTGGATTTCCGTACGCTACAAGGTTTGGCTCCCGATGTACGATCTGGCCGGGTTCGCGATCTCCGCCCTGGTCGTCTGGGCCGGGCTGACGTTCACCTAGGGCGAGCCGGCCAGGGCTTCGTCGAGAGACGCTTGGAGCTCAGCGCCTAGCTCGCCGCGTTCGAGACTTCGGAACAAGTCGGAGCGCTCGGCGATCGTTCCCGCGGCGGCGCGTCGCTTGACGCTGTCACTGCCGTCGAGCCAGCGAAGCGCGATGACAATCGCGAGCGGATGCGCCGTGTCCACGCAGCCGGTCAGGAAATGCTGCAAGACGATTTCGTCATCGGCGCCGCTCAGTTGATCCGCAATGGCCTTCCAGCGCGGCGGAGCGGCCCTACGCAGTTGCTGATAGAGCATCCATGCCTTCAGAGTCCTGATTCGGGGCTGGGAACGATCGGAGAGCCTCCGGATGAGCTGGTACTTGACCTCGCCGCGAGCGAGATTGAAGGCGATCTGGGCTCTGGCTGGCGGAAGCGACCCGAGGTCGCGCAATCGAGCCGCCTTCTGGTTCGCGGGAATCTTCGCTCGGCGAATGCAGCGCGCGTGCTCGCGAAGCAGGTGCCAGCCGAGGTTGGCAGTGCCCGCCGAAGCCGTGGGGTCATACCAGCGCGCTTCTTCTTCTTTGGTCATCCGCGCGCGCGCCGAGTTCGCCGAGTGCATACGCTGATTGTAGAGACGCTCGGGTAACTGCCAGAGCTCGCCGTAGAGTGCGAGCTCCGCGTTGAGAACGACGTCGGCTGCTTTGTAAGGGCGAATCAGGCTGGTGCGCCGCAGCAAGTCGCTTCGAATGAGCCCAAACACGATCGCAGGGGCGTGCTCGTCGCCAAGGCGAAGTAGTTCTGCATATCGGATGGTGCGGATCTCCCGCGTCTGATGGTCGACGAGCCGAGGGAGCTCCAAGTCGCAATCCGCGGCGACCGAGCCGTCCGGCCTGAGGAACCGGCGCCTCGGGAAGCACATGACCACGCTATCGGGCGCGTCGCCAAAGGCATCCATGCAAACGCGCAAGTAGTCCGGATCCAAGGTGTCGTCCGCCGCGAGCCACTTGAAGTAGTCGCCCTCTGAGAGCTCGAATGCGCGGTTGAAGTTCCCGGAAGCGCCCAGGTTCTCGGTGTTTCGGAGGTAGCGAAAGCGAGGGTCGCGCTCGGCCCAGGCCCGGCCGATCGCTTCGGTCCCGTCGGTCGAAGCGTTGTCACAGATGATGACTTCGAAGTCCTCGAAGGTCTGCGCGCCCAGACTCCCCAAGGCGTCGGGCAGCGTCGCTTCTCCGTTGTACACGGGAACGCCGATTGAAACGCTGGGCCGACCGTCAGACACGCGATCGTCACGATAAGGAGTTGCGTTTGCCGACGCAACTTCAGGCGATTCGCTAGCGGAGCAGCTTGCCGATCGCGGCAGGCAGGGCCTTGCTGCGCCGGACTCGCTCGTAGAGCTGGACCGATGCGTCACCGCCAGTCTGCTGGAGCCGGCTCAGAATCTGCGCTTGCATGGCTGCCTCGCAGCTGGCCTGGTCCTCGAAGCGAAAGAGGGCTGTGCGCTTGAACACGAGCGGATTGGTGTTCGCTGGATGTGGGCGCTTGCTGATCACGATGGCTGCGGTTTCGTGGCTCTGGTACACGAGCTGGCCGCCGGCCGATTCAACGATGCTCTGAACGGCCTCGGGCGCTTCGTGGAAGTGCACGGCGAGCAGCCACTTGGATCGTCGCAGCGCTTTCAGTGAGTCGGGCGAATGCGTGAACGAGGCCTCGAACTTGCGCACGGCCTTCATGCGCTGGGGATTTGCGACCAGCATGTAGTAGGGATTGAGCGCCAAGCCGAAGAAGCGCCGCTGATTGGGATAACGGACGACCAGAAGCTCCTCGGCCCGAGATTCGCCGAGGAACGACGCGACGTGGGCTCCCATCCAACCAAGCTCGGCGCCCACCGCCTTCAAGAGCGGAATCGTGAGCAGGCCGTACCATTTGTACGCTTCCTCGTCCTTGAAGTGGATGAGATTGAGCACGTCCACGGGCAAGGGCAGGTCGGCCCGGTAGAGCCGCTTCACGGAATCGAGATCGAGTTGGTCGAGCATGCCCATCGGGCGTTTCTAGTACGCGGGGCATCCGCACGCCATGGGGTGCCAGATTGTGGGCTGCCCTGGCTGCTTGTTGCCCCTATCAAAGTCCGTTAAGGAGCGAATCTATGACTCAGGAAATCAAGGCCGCTGCAGCTCAGGAGCTCGGCAGCGCGACCGATGCAGCCGTGCAGCCGGTGTCTGTCGTGACTCGGATGATTTTTTCCGCTCCACCCGATCGCGTGTGGAAGGGTTTGGTCTTCTACGAGGAGCTGGGCGGGCGGCCGCCCGTGCATCTGCGCCTGCTCCTGCCGGTCCCGATTCGCAACGTGGGGAAGGTGTCGGAGGTCGGCGACGAGGCGACCTGTCTCTATGAGGGCGGACACCTACTCAAGCGCATCACGAAGATCGAAAAGGGCGACCTCTACGAGTTCGAAGTCGCCGAGCAGGCACTGTCCGTGGGCGGAGGCATGCGCCTCTCCGGTGGTCGATACACCTTGCGCGGGCTGCCCGACGGTCAGACCGAAGTCTCCATCGAAACCCGCTACCTCAGCCGCAAGTGGCCGCGCTGGTTCTGGAAACCGCTCGAGAAGATGGTCTGCCATTGGTTCCACCGCTACCTGCTGAGCACGATGCGACGCCAGATCGAAGCTGGGTGAAGGTTCGAAGTGCCTGAGCTGATGCCGCCTTACTGGTTGATTCGCGCCGCAGTCGCCGCGGTCTGGTTCTACGAAGGACTCTGGTGCAAATTGCTCCGCGGCGAGCCGCGCGAGTTCGAGGTCGTCAAGGCCGTGCCGCGCTACGGCGAGAAGTTTGGGGTCCCGTTTCTGCTGACCTTGGGAGCCGTGGAAGTCACGATCGGGCTCTGGGTGCTGACCGGCCTGGCTCCGTTGCTCTGCGCGCTCGCGCAAACCGTGCTGCTCGTTTCGCTGAACGCGAACGGCTGGATCTGGTCGAGGCATCTCATTCACGATCCACGCGGGATGCTGGTGAAGAACTTCGCCTTCCTGGTTCTAGCCTGGGTCGCCGCGAGCGTTCCCGGCGCGGCGTGGCCATGAGCTCGAGCACGGCGGTGACCATCTGGGAGCGGGGGCGGCTCGATGCGCGGGTCGGTCCGAGGCAGGTGCTCTTTGGTCGCATGTACGAGGATCCGAGCATCGAGCTCGGAGCGTTTCGCCGGGGCAGCCGTGTGCTTTGTATTGCCTCGGCGGGCTGCACGGCGATGAAGCTCGCGCCTCATCACGAGGTCGTCGCGGTCGACATCAACCCAGTGCAGCTCGCTTACGCCGAGCGTCGCTTCGATGGCGATCCGGGTGTCCGCGGCCGGGCGGAGCGCATCATGGATTTCATGCGCTTCTTCGGACCGCTGGCTGGCTGGTGGCCGTCCAAAGTGCGGGCCTTCGTCGAGCTCGACGATCCGGCCGAGCAAATGCTTTACTGGGAACGAGAGCTCAACACCTGGCGTTTTCGCGCAGCGGTCGATGGGCTCTTTTCGGTGACGGCGCTGCGTTCGGTTTACGCGCCGCGTTTTTTGGACTTCCTGCCGAAGCGGCTGGGCTCGGTCATGCGCGGGCGGATGGAACGCTGCTTCGCGCGGCACCCAAACCGCGACAACCCGTACGCCCGTTCGCTGCTGCTGGGTGAGCTTTCTTCCGAGCCGCCCGCGCCACAGGCCAAAGACGTTCAGCTCGTCCATGCCGACGCAGCGAGCTTTCTCGAAAGCCAGCCGGCCGGGAGCTTCGAGGGCTTCACGCTCTCGAACATCTTGGATGGCACCGACCAGGCCTACCAGCAGCGGCTCTTCGCCGCCGTGAAGCGCGCGGCCACGCCGGACGCAGTCACCGTCCTCCGCAGCTTCGGCGACGCAGACGCCAGCTCGCCTGCAAACCGAGCGGACGACGACCGCGCCATGCTCTGGGGCAGCGTCCTCGTGCGGCCGGCCGGCGATCTCGTGCTCGGGCCCTAGGAGCCCGGCATAGCTGCAGGTTGCTTAAGAAGAAACGGCCCCGCAAAACGGGGCCGTTCTCATGTACTACGGCATGGAACTACTCGGCGATGACGCTCAGCGCGACACGGCCTGGGCCGGATGCGTAGCTTGCGGTGTCGAGCTCAGTGAGCGCGCCGTCCGCAGCGTTGATTCCATAGAGCACGGCGCCGCCGGCTTCCACGGGGTCGCCGTCTCCACCACCGAAGTAGACCACGACCGCGAGCTCGCCGTCGTCGCCGGTCACGGCCACGTCACGGTTCTGGATAGGGTCCACGACCACGGCGATGACTTCATCTTCGAGGGTCAACGTGGTTCCGTCGAACGACACCGTCCGAACTTCGTCCTTGCCGACCACGACGAATCGGCTGTAGTCGGCGTTGTGGGCCTGAGCACGAACGGGGTAGTCGCTCATGAAGTCGATCGTGTCGATCTCCACCGGTGACACCGGATCGGTGAGATCGTAGATCGCTAGGCCATCGGTGTTGCTGGTGGTCACGAGCAAGTCGGTCGTCGCGACGCTGTCCGCAGCAAGAACGACTTCAGTGTCGTTTCCGCCGCTCGTGTCCGCGAGTTGCACCACCATGTCACCCGTGATGTCGTAGATGTTCGTGGCGTTGTAGAGGTAGGTTCCGTTCGGATGCGCGCCAAGTCCATGGACGCTTGTGTCGCCACCCTCGGAGATGAACGATAGGTCGCCCGTGCCAGCGTCGACCGAAAAGATCTCGACGCCATCGAGCTCGTCGTCATCGACATAGAATCGAGTGCCGTCGGGCGAGAACGCCAAACCGCCGGGTGCACATTCGCCTTCCTGGCCAGTGTAGCCGGTTGCGACTTCATCGCCCTCCGCGCAGGAGATGCCGTCTGCCTGGAAGGCCGCATCGTTCATTTCGTAGGCAAGCCCGTCGTAGGCGATGCCTGTCTTCGTAAAGGTGAAGCGATCGATGCGGCCGTTGCCCCAGCACCAGTCGTCACCGTTGGAGCAATCGTTGGCTGAGCCCACGTAGATGCGCTGCTGCCCGGCCTGTTGAATGGCTCCGAAGATCTGATGACCCGCGAGCAGGCCTGCCGCGGGGATCTCGGCCGAGGCGACCTCGACGATGGTGCTTCCGGAAACGTCCAGGAGACGTACGGTTCGACCATGTGCCACGATGACCCGGGCTTCAGGACCCGGCGTACCACCCATGCCGCCCATACCGCCGTCGCCACCCATGCCGCCAACGCCAGCCGTACCGCCTGTCCCGGCAGTGCCGCCAGAACCAGCCTGGCCATCGTCGTCGGAGCTGCTGCACCCCATGGCGATGAAGCCAGAGAAAATTAAAGTCACGGCCAGCCGTGCCCACTTGGAGCGAAACTCGATCATATTGAATTGCCTTCCTACCGGCGCCCAATGCGCCGCCCACTTCGGACGCACGGCAAGCCGATGCCTACTTCCGCGTGGACACGATCTCGAGCCGCCGACGGCTCGGCCCCCCGGGCGGCTTGGGCGCACAGCGCTGGAACGCACTTTGCGGCGAGGCTACGCTCCGAGCTCAGTCTGCCGGAATCGTCAGAACTGGCCCGCAGGCCGTCTCGTTCATGAAGATGTCGCGATCGTCTTGGCCCATCGGCGTGTTGGCACCCGAGGTAGCGCCGATGATCAGGTCGGCGTCGCTGTACGCGAGAAAGACGCACATCTCTTTGCCGGCGAGGCCATAGCTGATCCGCTCGTCGGTGTTGTTGATGTAGCCGCATTCGACCCGGAGGCGACCGGCGCCCTGCGACGCAATCGGCGGGTCGAGTGTGATTCCTAGCGGCTGTCCGATCGAGCCCGCGAGCTCGAAGATCGTCCGCTCCCCGCCTGCATCGTCGACAAAGCTGAGTCGGAAGTAGTTCCCCCACTCGTGGTAGTGCGCCAAGACATAGTAGATGTTGTACTCGGGGACTCCGCCGAGCTGCCTTTCGAACTCTCGCCCGAGGTCGCAGGTCATCGCGTAACGCGACTCCGCCTGCGGTTCGATGTCGAGCGCGGTGTTGGTGAACGCGATGGGTCGGAGCCGGACCTGAACTTGCTCCTCGGGGACGGTTTCGATGTCGAAGCTCAGCGCAGTTTCTAGCGGGCCCGCGGTGATGTTCACGAGATGGACCCCACCAACGATCTTGTGCCGTGGCGGAATCTCGAGGACCGCTCCTTCTTGGAAGGCCTGCAGCTCCGAGAGTGCTTGCGTCGACTGAGCGAAAAAGGCTCCGCCCTCGAGCGCAGCGGTGACGTCGTGGAAGCCACGGTCGTCACAGCGCCAGGTTCCGTCGGGCCCTGGGTAGGTGCCCTCGGGCACGAAGAACCAGTTGGAATGATGCCAGGCGCCGTCGTTGCGCTGTCGTACCTTGGATACGTAGAGCGGTTCGTCGTTGTTCAGCGTCCAGCTTTGACAGGTGCCGCTGACTTCCTCGGCAGCGTCCACCATGATCGGCTCGAACGCGTGGCTTAGCGTCGGGTTGATCTCGTCGAATGCGCTGCTCTGGTCGCACGCACTGAGCCCGAAGAGCAGCAAGCCTATGAGCACGGGTCGCATCGGCCCAACAGTCACCCGGCTAGGGGGCCCTTGGCAAGAGGGGACTTCCGGCCTCGACGGGGGGCGGTACGCCGCCTACCTCTCAGTGGCGGTGGCTTTTCAAGCGACGTTCGAGTATGCGGACTAGGCGTCGGACGAACCACAGGGGCGTTGTGGTCGAAGCGGCGTGAACGGGATCGCCGCATGAAGCCGCCTTCGCGAGATTTGCTGCCACCGGAGCGTGACCACGGCGGGCTTCCCACACGAGGCACGCGCACCAGGGCTCAGCGCATTGGCCTCTTCCTCGGTCCTGCGCTCTTCGCGCTCTTGCTGCTTTTCGAGCTCGACCCGGGCCACCCCGAGGTGACGCGAATGGCGGCGATTGCACTGCTCATGGCGACCTGGTGGATCACCGACGCGATCCCGCTTTTCGCCACGGCGCTCCTGCCCCTCATTTTGTATCCGCTGCTCGGCATCGGGCGTACGGGCGACACGGCTCCGGTCTACTTCAACAGCACCATCGTTCTGTTCCTCGGGGGCTTCATGATCGCCCTGACCATGGAGAAGTGGAATCTGCACCGCCGGATCGCACTCTGGATCATTCGCAATGTGGGAGGCGGGGCCGATCGCATCATTCTCGGCTTCATGTTGGCCGGCGCGTTCCTTTCCATGTGGATCTCGAACACGGCGACGGCGATCATGATGATCCCGATCGGGCTCGCGATCGTGCTCCGCATGGAAGAGGACTTCGGCCGGGAGAAGACCCATGCGTTTTCCGTGGCCGTGATGCTGGCGATCGCCTACTCCTGCTCGGTGGGCGGCATCGCGACCTTGGTCGGGACACCGCCGAACCTGTCCCTGCAGCGCATCTTTCAGATCACGTTTCCGGATGCGCCTCCAATTGGTTTCGGGCTCTGGTTCATGATGGCCCTTCCGATCAGCATCTTTTTACTCTTGCTGGCCTGGCTTCTGCTCACGCGCGTGTTCTACCGAATCCCGAGCGAGGTGACGGTGGATCGATCGGTCGTCGAGGAGGAAGCCGAGAAGCTCGGGTCGATGGGCTACGAGGAGCGCATCGTTCTCGCGATCTTCGTGTCGACGGCCTTGCTCTGGCTGTTCCGGGCGCCCCTGGTGCTCGGGTCCATCACCGTGCCTGGATGGTCGCTGCTCCTGCCCTACGGAGAGCTCTTGGACGACGCGACGATCGCCATCTGCATGGCCTCGATCTTGTTCCTAGTCCCCACGCGGTCCCCGGGGGCGGAGTCCGCGACGATCATGGGACCCGACGTGGTGCGGCGACTCCCATGGAACATCGTCCTGCTCTTTGGGGGCGGGTTCGCCCTGGCGCAGGGGTTTCAGGTCACCGGCCTTGCCGCGTTCATCGGTGAGCAGTTCACCGGGCTCGCGGGAGTTCCCCCACTGCTCATCATCTTTGCGACCTGTCTCGGCCTGACCTTCCTGACGGAGCTCACGTCCAACACCGCGACCACCGAGATGGTCCTTCCGGTGCTGGCCTCGATTGCCGTGGCCACGGGCATTCACCCTCTGCTCCTCATGGTGCCCGCCACACTATCGGCGTCTTGCGCATTCATGATGCCGGTGGCGACTCCTCCGAACGCCGTCGTGTTTGGAAGTCAACGCGTGACCATCCCGGAGATGGCGCGGGTGGGCCTGGCGCTGAACGTGATCGGCGCCGTCGTCATCACGCTCGTGTTCTACTTCCTCGGAACTTTCCTTTTCGGAATCGAGCCGGGGGTCGTACCCGACTGGGCGCTTGCCGCGCCCTCTGCGCCATAGCTGCGGCTAGAACGCCGGCGGCTTCTTTGTGTGCTGTCTCGCAGTTGTGCTGCGGGACGCGGCGGCGCTCGCTACTCTGTATTGCATGGGGGAGAGCAGATTTCTTAGGCACAGCTCCTCGCTGTGCCTGTGCTTCGTTGTGATACTGATGGCGGCCTGTTCGTCGGGGTCCAATCCCCGCTCGGGCAGCGGCGGTTTTGGCGGAGGCGACGCGGGCATCGGCGGTTCGGGCGGGAACGATCCCCTCGCTTGCCCCTGCCCGTCCGGGGAAGTCTGTGTTCAAGACGTCTGTCTCGCCGAAAAGGGCGAGTGCAGCAGCGACGACGACTGCGGCGGCGACACCTATTGCTGCGGAGCCGATTGCCTATCGGACCCCAACGACCCGCCCACCTGCATCGCATATGGCACGGGCCCGCGTGGAGATGTGAACGAGCTCTGTCTTGGCGACATCACGATCGGCCTCTTTCAAGCGGACGTTCAATGCGAGTGGACAGGACCTCCGCCCGGCGACCCCTTCCCCAATCACGTTCAGGTTCTCACGACCCCGTTGGTCGCCGACCTTCCCTTCGACTCGGGTGTCGCCAAAGAGATCGTGATCGTGACGTACAACGGCCTGGACGGTGGCTCGGCAGCCGCGGAGGGCACGGACCCGACTCGCTTTGGAGTGATTCGAATCTTGAACGGTCAGACCTGTGAGCAGATCGTGAACCTCGACGACCCTGCGAACCGGGTGATTGCGGCTTCGCCTCCTGCCATCGGAGACATCAATGGCGACGGCCTTCCGGACATCGTCACGCATCGAGCTTTGGGCGGTCTCATCGCGTACGGCTGGAACGCGCCGGCCGAGACCTATACCGGTCTTTGGGTGGCCCTGGGCAACGACATCACCGGGCAGCGCTGGGATGGGATCGCCCTGCACGATTTGGACGACGATGGCGTTCCCGAGGTGCTCTCGGCCAGTGAAGTCTACGACGGGCCGACGGGCAACCGACTGAACGCGGGCCAGGTGTTGACGAGCGCCGGGGGGATGAGCGTTCCGGCTGTCGCGGACGTCGACGCGGACGGCGAGGTCGAGATCACCGCGCGCGACATCTATCGTTGGAACGCGGACAGCGATCAATGGGACCTCGCCTACCCGCTCGGCCATGACGCGCAGTTTTGGGCGGTTGCGGATTTCGGAACGCCGGGCGCCACGGCGGCGGAGTTCGACGCCAACAGCTTTGACGGGGTCGCCGAGATCGTATCCACCGGCAATGGCAAGGCACGCCTCATGACCCTCTCGGGCCAGGTACTCCTCGACGTGAGCTCGGGCATTCTCGGCGGGGGTCCCCCGACGGTCGGTGACTTCGACGACGACGGACGCCCCGAGTTTGCCTCGGCAGGCGGAAACTTCTACCGGCTGTTCGATCTCGATTGCGCGACCGATTCAGCATGCCTGACGACGGAGATCCGCTGGTCGGCATCATCCCAGGACCTCTCCTCCAATCGGACTGGATCTTCGGTTTTCGATTTTGAAGGCGACGGCGCTGCGGAGGCGGTGTACGCAGACGAATGCTTCACACGCATCTATGAGGGCTCGACGGGAGAGGTTCTGTACTCCGCATTCCGCACCTCCTGCACCTGGTTCGAGAACCCGGTCATCGCGGACCCCGACGGTGACTCCAACACCGAAATCCTCATCGGCTCGAACGCGAACTGCAATCCGACCTGTGCAGCGATTGACCCGATTCATCGTGGCAATCGCTGCGAAGCTGGGACCGATTGCCTTTCCGGACTCTGCGACGCCGGCTTCTGTCGTTGCGCGGACGATTCGGAGTGCCGCGAAGGATACTCGTGCGAGACGCCGATCTCTGGAACCCCGGGAACCGGCGATACATGCCGAGCGGAGCATCCACCAGGGGTCGGCCAAGTGGGGCTCCGAGTTCTTCGTGATGCGCTCGATCGCTGGGTTTCGTCGCGCCCGATGTGGAACCAGCACACCTACTCGGTGACCAACATCCATGACGACGGCACCGTCCCCATGACCTCCGAGTGGCTGGCCAACTTCTCTGACCCGGACCTCAACAACTTCCGTCAGAACGTACAGGGCGGGGCCGCGCCCGGCAGTCAGCCCGACATCACAGGAGACGTCGACGAAAGCGTCTGTCAAACCTCGGGCGAAGAACGCCTGCTCACCGCGACTGTGTGCAACCGGGGCACACGCACCGTCGGCGCTTCGATGCCGGCCACGTTCTATGTGGGCGACCCGGCCGACGAGAACCTCTTGTGTGTTTCGTTCACCGAAGGCCCAGTGCCGGTTGGGGGCTGTCTCGAAGTCTCCTGCGTCATCGACGTCGATATCCAAGGCAAGATCACCATGGTGGTCAACGACGACGGTCAAGGCGGCCGCACAACCACCGAGTGCAACGACGAAAACAACTCCGACGACGTCACGATCATCTGCGTGGAATAGCGGGCGACAGCCCTTCGGGGACCTGGCAAAGAAGGACTTTGCACGTTCCTGCTTGGCGGGTACGCTCGGCCTCGATGACGGACGCCAACGTGGGTCGGCTTGCGCTCTTGCGCGGGACCATTCTTTTTCTTCTTACAATCGCTGGCGTCACTGGATGCGGGGATGACGAGCCTGCGTCGGGCGGCTCGACCGAACCTAGCTTGTCCTTCTTCGTCACGAGCGTGGGGACCGGGTCGATCGGGGGAAATGTGGGTGGACTCGCTCGGGCGCTGACGAGTTCTGCCAGAGACCTCGCCGCCGACGTCGGGGCGGGCGGCCGGACCTGGCATGCTTACTTGAGCACCTCGAACGAAGACGCGCGGGACAGGATCGGGACCGGCCCCTGGTACAATGTGCGACTCCAGGAGATCGCAGCCGACGTCGAGGCGCTTCACAGAGACGAGATCCCGCGCTTGCTCTGGGGCGTGGACGAAGATCCAGCCGCAGAGGGCTTGCTCATCGACGAGAACGGCGAGCTGGTTCCTCTGACTGAGCACGACATCGTCACCGGGAGCACGATGGAGGGGACGGTTGCCGAAGGGCGGACCTGCCTCGACTGGACGTCGGCCAGCGAAGACGAAGTCGCGCAGGTCGGCCACAGCGACATCGCGCCACCGGGCTTCGAGATCGAGGGAGTGGACGTCCAGTCGTGGAACTCGGCGCATGACACCGTGAGCTGCACCGAGCCGGGGCTCGCGGAACGGCGGGGCGCTGGCCGATTCTACTGCTTCGCCATCGATTGATCGCGCAAAGGACTGCGCACCGATGAAGGGCGACAAGTAACGCAGCTCAGGACGCGAATCCGAAACGGATGGTGGCGCGCCTAGTTACACTGCCCGGAGGCTTGGCATTCGTCGACTGTGGGCCAGCATTGGTTGGCAGCATTGCAGGACACAGGCGCGCCTTGCGGACACTCGGCCTGGCCGGTGGGATCTTGCCAATTGGGGTCGCAGGTGCCGGGGTTCGGGTTGGTTGAGGTGCATTGGCCAGAAGCTTCGCATTCGTCGACCGTAGCCCAGCATTGAGTCGCCTGATTGCAGGATACCGTGGTGCCTTCCGGACACATGGACTGGCCCGTTGGATCTTGCCAATTGGTGATGCATCCGCTTCTTTCGCCAGTCAGACCACCTGAAGAATCGTCACTACAACCGAATAGCGCGAGGGCCGGCAGGAGCGCTGCCACGAGCTTGAACATTTTCACCAGGCGATTCCTTTCTCGGCGACCGAATCCGGTCGGGTCGCGAAGCGTGTTGAAGGTCGTAAGCATATCACGACCTCAGCGAAGCGGCAGCGCCCGGGCTTTTTCGAGATGACCCGCGCCTGCCTTGGGGTCGGCGGGCGCCGGCGGCGAGCTCGATTCGAAATTCGGTCATCGGGCCGAAAACGAGGGTGCGCCATCCGGGGAAGCGCTTCATCGCAGGAATGATTTGGCCCGTTTGAATTGGAGTATGAGCATCCGCCGGTCGATGATATGCAGAGCCCATGCCCTACGTGATTCCGCCGCTGAGGGCGCTCGGAGCAAGCGCGGTCGAACGCTTCGCTGAGGACGGTTTTCTCGTCGTCGAGAATGCAATCAGCGAAGAGCAAATCGAAGCCCTGCGAGCCAGCTTTCCACGGCTCTTCGCCGGCGACTTCGATACGGGCGTCTACCCCGACGAGTGGTACTGGCGCGAGGGCATGAGCCTACCCGACGTGACACGGCACATGGCCAACGCCTGGAAGGCGGACCTCACGGTGGCCAAGCTCGCTCTGTCACGGGACATCGGACGGGCTGCAACGGAGCTCACTGGCTGGAGCGGTGCGCGAATGGGGCAGGATACGATTTGGTGGAAACCGCCGAAGAGCAAGGCCGTTTCGTTCCATCAGGATTCTTCGTACATGGATTTCCTCGATCCACCCAAGACCATCACCTGCTGGGTGGTGCTCGACCAAACCCATCGCGATGCAGGAACGCTCGAGTATGTGCCGGGTTCTCATCGCTGGCCGCTGACACGAATCCCAGAGGGGTTTCATGCGCCGCAAGACCATCGCGGTTTGATGAAACACGCAGCCCTGGGCGCGGGCAGTGAAGATCCAGAGCCCCTGCCCATCGAGGTGCCCGCCGGATCGTGCGTGTTTCATTCCGGCGAGATTTGGCACGGCTCCGGCCCAAACGTGACGGGCGATACGACGCGTCGTTCGATCGGCGTCCACATGGTGCCAGTGGATGCGCAGTTCTCGGATCGGCCCGGCGGCTACATCTATCGGCGCTACCAACGCACCGGCGATCCAACGCTCGACGAGAGCTACTTCCCCATCCTCTGGTCCAAAGACGGACGGCGTACCGATTGGATCGATACGTATTGCGAAACGGGGAGACGCGAGCGTTTGCAACGGCAGGTGGCCCAGTGATGCCAACAACTCCACCGACCTCAACTCGTCGGTGAGCGCCAGCAGAGCTGGCATGGTCCATCGAAGGTCGGGGTCGCTGTGCTTTCGCGGGCGCCCGAAGCTCAGGTTCCGCAGAATGTCTGTCGAACGACCTGATCGGGCCGCGGTGGCGCGGCGTACTGTTCCTGCGACGGCTGATCCTCGTAGGGTGACGACAGCACTTCGACGAGTTGCTCGAATGGCTCGAGATCGGCATCTAGAACCGCAGCTTGGATGGCCTCTTCGACCCGGTGATTTCGGGGAATGAAGGCCGGACTGACGGAGCGCATGTCGTTCCGACGCTCCTCGGCGGATCGTGTTTCACTAGCGAGGCGACGTCGCCAACGCAGCGCCCATTGTTCGAAGGCCGCAGGATCATCGAAGAGGCCGCTTACCGAGCCGTCGTCTTGCGAGCTCGGGTCGACGAGGTCGCTGAGCCTGCGGAAGGTCAGCGTGAAGTCGGCGGCGTTCTCCGCCATCCTGCTCAGCAGATCGTCGGCGAGTGCCGCGTCGCCCTCCCGAGTCTCGCCCAGCCCGAGCTTTCGCTGCAAGCCGGCTCGATAAAAACGCTCGAATCGATCCGGAAAGGTTCGAATGACCTCCGTGGCGAGAGCGACTGCAGCTTCTTGCTCGTCCGCAATCAGCGGCAAGAGGGCGTTCGCAAGTCCCACGAGATTCCAGTGCGCAATCGATGGTTGCTGCGCGAACGCGTATCGGCCCCACTGATCGATGGAGCTGTAGACCGTATCAGGATGGTAGCTGTCCATGAACGCACAGGGGCCGTAGTCGATCGTCTCTCCGGCAATCGACATGTTGTCGGTGTTCATGACGCCATGAATGAACCCGACGAGCTGCCAGCGGGCGATCAGCTCGGCCTGCCGCTCGATGACCGAAGCGAGCAAGGCGAGTACGGGGTGCTCTGCCTCAGCCGCCGCGGGTAGTGACGCGCGATGACATGATCGGCGAGCACCCGGAGTGCCGCTTCGTCACGCCGGCCGGCGAAAAACTGGAACGTCCCTACCCTGATGTGACTCTGCGCGACCCGTGTCAGGACCGCGCCCGGCTGATAGGTCTCGCGCGCAATCTGCTCACCCGTAGTCACCGCGGCGAGCGAACGCGTAGTCGGGATGCCCAATGCCGCCATCGCCTCGGCGACGATGTACTCGCGCATGACCGGACCGAGCCCCGCGCGCCCATCGCCGTTGCGAGAGAAGGGCGTAGGGCCTGCACCCTTGAGCTGAACATCGCGGCGCAGACCATCTCGGTCGATGAGCTCCCCAAGCAGAATCGCCCGGCCATCACCCAACTGCGGCACCCAGCTCCCAAACTGAAACCCCGCGTACGCCATGGCCAGCGGCTCGGCGCCTTCGGGGAGTCGATTCCCGGCGAGCACTTCGATTCCCTCGAGTGTGACCAAGCGCTCGGGGTCGAGTCCCAGCTGACGAGCGAGGCTCTCGTTCACACGAATCAGCCCAGGTGCGGCCACCGCGGTTGGCGCAATGCGTGCGAAGAAACGTTCGGGGAGTCGCGCGTAGCTATTGTCGAAGGGAAACAAGGGTCTCGATGTAGCGACCCCTCGATGGCCGTCAAGACGCACTCGAGCTGACCCGAGAGGGCGAGCACCGAGCGTGCTGCAGCTTGGCGGCAGTTCCGCCGCACATCGTTTCGGCTGCGACAGCCCCTTGGTGTAGGATACCCGCCATGAAGCGACGAGAGTTGATGATGGTTGGGGCGAGCACTGCGCTTGCCCATGGTGTAACCACGGTGATGGGCTGCGGGGCGCAGGGGCAAGCGGCGAAGGCCACCACACCCGCCGCGCTCGTGGGCAAACACGCGGACCAACGCGCAGAAGTGATGGTCGCGACTAGCGAATGCCTTCGAGACGGCGAAGTGTGCCTGGCGCAATGCCTGCGGCTCCTGGGCAAGGGCGACACCTCCATGGCGGACTGCAGCAAAGGGGTGCAGCAAATGCTCGCCGTCTGTGGCGCCGTACCTGCGCTCGCCGCGGCCGACGCGCCGCGTCTGCGCGCACTCTTAGAAGTCTGCGCTGCCGTCTGCGAGGACTGCGAAGCCGCCTGTCGTCCCCACGTGGGCCATCACCCCGAGTGCGCAGCCTGCGCTGCTTCGTGCTTGCGCTGCGCTGCAGCGTGCCGGGCGATGCTGAGCTGAGCCCGTTTGTGGCGGCTATCGGTTAGGCGTCCACTCGAGGCCCCTGGCTCCCGGGACGTCGAGGCCGCGCTCTTGGCACTCCTCGAGCGAGATGTTTTCAATCACGACGTCGTCGCCTGTCGTCATGATGACGCAGGTGCCTAGGTCGCTGCCCGACCCACAGGCGCCCATCAATGCAGCCATCAAGCCCAGGCCTAACACCCGGTTGTGAACGATTGCCTTCGAGCCAAGCATCTCAACCTCCTCCCTCTCGTCTTCCACTTCGCTTAGGGTCATACAATCGCGGCGCCACTAAACGCATGAAATGCGCATTCACGGTGCGCGACGCAAACAATGCGACTGCTACGGTGAACATCGGAGCTGATACGAGGCACATGCCCGTGGTGCGGATCTTGCGGCATCAGCCAGAGTGCAAATCTTTCCGATAGTGCTTGTGTCGCTGCTGTTGCCTGGGTTCGCCGTCTGGAGCGCCGGTTGTGGGCCGCCCGCACCACCTGGCACGGACGCTGGCACCGACGCTGGCACCGACGCTGGCACCGACGCTGGCACGGACGCTGGCACCGACGCTGGCACCGACGCTGGCACCGACGCTGGCGCCGACGCTGGCGCCGACTGCGTGGTCTACGCCGACTGCGAGGGCTTCACTTGGCCGGAGATCGGGGGAGAGATCGACTGCTACGAGGCGGAGGGCCACTGGGAATGCGTCGCTGGCGAATGCGTTCCGCTATGCAACCTAGAGTGTAACCTAGACGCCGACTGCGAGTCCTTCAACTGGGAAGCGAGCTGCGGGGGCAACTGGGATTGCATCCAGGGCCTGTGCGAGGAAGCCTGCGACCCGGTCGGCTGCGGCGACGCCACGTGTGATGCTGCCGTGGGCGAGACCGAAGCGTCCTGCCCGGCCGACTGCTTGGAGCCCTGCAGCGTCGCCGCCGATTGTGTAGACAGCGGTGAGTGGGAACAACCCTGCTTCGGACGCTGGACTTGCGAGCTCAGCGCGTGCACGCCGCTGTGCGACTACTCCACCTGCGGTGACGGTGAATGCATCGCGACCAACGGAGAAGACGCCAGCAGTTGCATCCCCGACTGCCTGAGCACCTGCCAGTGGCCCACCGACTGCGTGCACGCTGACTGGACGCAGATCTGCCAGGGCCGGTACACCTGCTTCTTGGGCGACTGTCAGCAGACCTGCGAAAGCAACGGTTGCAGCAACGGGACCTGCGACGCCGCATTGGGCGAGACGGCAGATTCTTGCTTCCGAGACTGCCTTGGCGGGCCCTGTGCCTTGGCCACCGACTGCCTCGGCGCGCGCTGGTACGAGAACGATTGCCCGAGCGGTGGGCATTGGGAGTGCAGGCTTCCTGCCGGTGCCTGCGAGGCCGTCTGCGAGGACGTCACTTGCGGAGACGGGAGCTGCGATGTCCTAGCCGGTGAGGCAGCGACAGGGTGCCCGTCGGACTGCGGGGACTACGACTGCGAACTGAGTACGGACTGCGACGGATTGAGCCTGCCCGGCGGCTGCCAGAGCTGGCTCTGCGTGAACCGCAATTGCAGCCCGGTCTGCTCCTAGCGAGACCTAAAGGCTTCGTTCAGCGCTAAGCCAATCGTCGAGCTCGTGATTTGGGGCGAAGGCGCGCTGCTCAGCGAGGAAGTAGGCGGCTTCGGCGATGCGCTGGGCCCGCTGCTGTGCGCTGAGCGCCGCGCCTTGCCTGGCCGGCGCTCGCTTGGCGGCAGTCTTCGTGCTCTTGGTACGCCGGACTGTCTTTGCGTCCGCTCGCTTCGACGTCGAGCCGGCTGTCGCCGTGCTGCTTGCTGCTTTGCGGTTCTTTGACCGCTTCGACTGGGACCGGGATGCGGCCTTGATGTTGTTGCTTTCCATAATCGCAGATATGCGCACGCTGACGCTCTGCGCAACTTTTCGGCGCATTGGAAAATCTGGAAAACTTCACCTCGGATCGCCTAGCTCAATCGAACTGCTTACAGCATTTCACGCGCGCAGAGCCGCGTCGCTCAGGGCGCGTACCAGATGGGCGAGGTGTACGCGCGCTCCTGAATCGTTGGCGGTTGTCCGGTCTCGTCGGGGTCGGTTCCGCGGGCCACCGCATCGTAGAGGGTATGCCTTGGGGTAGGAACCTGCAGGACGCGCAGGTAGTAGAAAGCCGGTTGCTCGGGATCGAACTCCGGGTCGGACCAAAAGCCGTAGAGCGAAGGCGCACCGTCCACATCCACGTACGTCGCTGTCGCAAGGTCGACCTTGTTCTTCACTTGCGGAAGCTTCCCGTCGGGCCAGCGCTCACGGCCGCCGGACCACGCGACGTCATAGATTTTCTCCTGTGTCTTCCCATTGTCATCCACCCAGCCCTTGACCAGTTGAATGCGATCGAGATTGGCGCCTTCGGAGTCCTTCACGGCATACATCAAGAAGCTGGGCGCCTTGCCTTCGGGCGCCTTCTTCAAGTCGCTCCCCATCGGGTGCCCGAACGTGTACCCGATGCTGACCATGTTCGCCTTGCGAGCTTGTTTGGCCTCGAAGTTCCAACCTCCAAAGAAGCGCACCCGGATTCGGGGCCCCGTGGTCGCATAGACCTCTTTGCGCTTGAAGGCGTCAAAGATCGAAGTCCGTGTGTTCTCTTCTGCCCATACGGCGATGAGGCCTTGTGCACTCACCGTGCCGAGCTCCGAAGGGCCTGCGCCCCAAAAATGCGCCTCCTCCGCAGAGGCGAGACCCGTATGGGAGCCGGTAGAGCCGATCATCCCGAATTGGAAAGGGTTGGCTCCAAGCGATTGGCTGATTTGAAGCCCGCGCAGCAAAGCCGTGCGGGCGTACGCACCCTCGCTGATCGTCGCCTGCGCTTCACCTTGCTTCGACGCGCTCGCAAACGTCTCGAAGCCCGCAAACTCGTCATCGGGGGATAGCGACGGGTGCGTTTCGGAGTCGCCTTTGATTTGTGTGACCTCGGCCAGCGGTTCCCATCGCATGCGCGTCTGCGCATACGCAGCGGTAATCGGCAGCCCTTCACTATCGACCTCGGGGTACATCTTGCCGCCGCTGAGGTTCGGGTTGCTTGGAATCGCGATGAAGTCCGTCCCTAGTCGAGTGCTGGTTTGCTCGAGCCAGCTCCAGAGCTGCTCAGGCCGCGAGCCGTCAAGCGCGCTGAAAGGAACCAGCTGCTGCGCCTGTTCCGCGCCTTGGTTCATGAATACGACTCGATGAAGCTTGTGGCCGCCGAGCTCCGAGGTCCATTCCCAGCCGACGAATGTAGTAAAGGCGCAGGGTGCGTAGTGACGCTCCGCCGCCTCGATGGTGCCTGCCCATGCCGCCTTCTCGAGCCCTTCGGCGTGGTCGGCCACAATCGCGAAATGGAGCGGCGCCCGGAGTTGAACCCTCGCCTGGGTGTAGGGATCGACCACGGGAAGCCCTTTGGCCCACCGGTAGGCGGTGTTCGGATCAGCCGAGCGATTGCCCAGGCGATGAGCGTCCGCCGAGAAGCTAGTGTGGACGTGCGTATCCCCCCAGAGGAGCCGATTGGGCTCCCGGGCGATCGCGCCTGAATTCGTGGGTGGGCGCCCTTTGCAGCCGAGCAAGCCCGGCGCCACCATCGCCAGGGCGATGAGAATCCACAGCGCTTTTCGGATTTGGTCCATGGCCTCTCAGTACTGAATCCGTGCGCCGATACACCAGGTGAATCCGCGCAACTGTCCATTCGCCTCTCGCGGGCGATCCGTGGTTTGAACGTAGACGTAGGGCATGATGCCGATCATGAACAACCTGAGGCTGTAGCCGACGCCGACCCGACCCTGTGTGGCGTGCCCGGCCTCGTCGAAGAGCGCCCCTGCTTGCATGAAGACTTTGACGGTGCGGATCGGCCACCAACCGATGCCCCCGCCGACCCACCAGTTCTGTGGCCCCCGAAAGAGGAGACGGCCGAGCTTCTGGCCGAGCACCTCGAACGAGACCCCATTGAACTGACGATCGATGTGGTACTCGTACCCGAGGCCGACGGTGATGTTTTTCTGTCTGAAGGCGGTTCGAGTACCGGAGAAGTCGATATGCACGTGATGCATTCGCTCGTGGGAGTCGAGCTGGTACTTTTGAAGCTGTGCAGGGGTCGGCGCGACGCCCGCAGCGTTCATCAGCGTCACGATGAGCGCGGTCAACATCGGCTAGGATCCTCCCTTTGTCATGATGCCGTCCGTTCGACAGCGGTCACATTCCGCCGGATTGAAGCGGATGATCGTTCCGTGGACCCATCGGCCGTTCAGACTGAGCGCTGGGATCACGGCATGGCCGCCTGAGGCGCACACCACGGGGCCCACCACCTTGCGGAAGCGTTCCTCGTTGTCGGGCAACTGCTTCATCGAAAATGCATCTAGGTCGATGACGCCTAGCTCTTCGTAGGGCTCGACGATGCGATTTCGGATGACTCGGTATTCACAGGCGGGACCTCGGGCCGCATACGTGCCCCCCGTCTGCCGGTACTCCCCCACCCCACCACATGCGACGAGACCCGTCACGAAGATCCAGCTGATTGCTCTAAGGGAGAGTCTCATGATTCGCGGCCTATTTTGCTGCGATCGTCACCTTCGAAATCCGCCCGGCGACCGGCTGGGTGAGGGAGAGCTGCAGGCTCGAAAGCGAACACGATGCCACTCTAGACGCGGCCGCGAAATTCCACCACAGCAAACCGTTTCAAACCAGCGAATATTGTCGCGCAGAGTTTGCGCGAAGGTGCCCCCCAGCCTCACGGTGCGGATTCGGTGCTCTGCTTACGACGGCCCCTCGGGGTCGGTGTCATCGGCAGACGCGTCGTCCGAGGGTCGTCGCTTCGTAGTTCGAACGAAGTTCGCGAAGAAGACGAGCGGCATGACGAGAATGACGGCGAGGCCGGCCTTGACGTCGAGCAGTGAGATGAGCACGCCCGCGAACAGAACCAAGGAGAAGAAACGAGTCACCCAGACCAGCCGCCGGGCGAGCCTCACTGTGTCGGGGCCCTTGTGCATCTCGGGCAGAGCAAAGACGTGTGCCCACTGCCGCCCTAAGAACCACGCAGCGACAAGATTCGTCCCGGCAAACACGAGCACCGACCTCCAGTCATCTCGTGTTGCAGCCGCGAGCTGGGAGACGAAAGGCAGAAGTGTCACCGGCAACAGAAACAGTAGATTGAGCACTACGAGCCTTCGGTCCACGTGTTGCAAACCAGCATAGAGGAGGCTGTGGTGCGTCCAGTACATCGCGATCAGTCCGAAAGCCACAACGTACACGAGCACCTGGTGCAAGAACTTCTCGCGCTCCAATGCAATCACAGCCGCGTCGAGCGCGACATTGGAGGGCACCTCGATGCCGAGAACCAGGATGGTAATCACGACGGCGAAGACGCCGTCACTGAAAGCGATTACCCGTTCGAGTGGAAAATATCGAGGTAGAGGTTCCATAGGTCGCCAATCACCGTCCCTGCTTCTCGGAGAAAGCTCGCGACTCGGACCGCAGCATAGACCAGTTGCGCGACGAGGCAGAATCGGCCCGAAATCCAAAGCAGATTAGGCCAGCGGCTTCTCCGCCACGATTCTCCAGTTCAGATCGGCGATCTTGGCCTTTTCCGCAAGTGTCCATGACTCACCGCCGCTCTGAAGGAGGTCGAGCGACTCCTCGACCCAGGGCGGCAGAATGCGAACCGCCTCGAGCGCCCTGATGACCTTTCGGCCCCCGAGAATCAAATCTCGCTTCTGCTCACAAATCGGCCAGGCCGCGCCCCTCGAAGGAGCGGAAAGAACAATCTCAAAACCCGCCCTTTCCAAGGCGGCGCAAACATCGGCAGGGTACATGGATTGAGTGGCCGCGAGCGTTGGCAGAAACGACTTGTGCAGGCTCACATGCTCTGCGTTGTTCCAGTCGAAATGCGGGGTCAACAGATACTCGGAACACGCGTATCGTGCCCCGGGCTTCAACACCCGGTACATCTCTGCTGCGTGGTCATCGAGCTCTTCTTTCTTGAAGAACGGCCAGACCGCTTGAAACGAAAAGCAGCCGTCGAAGGTTTCCGACTCATACTCGAGCGGCTCGTGATGGTTGCCCACCTTGAAGTGCAGCCGATCACTCATTCGGCATTCCGCCGCCCAGTCCATCGCGCTCTCAATCTGATTGGGGTCGATGTTGTATCCAGACACCTGACCGCCGGTCAGCGTGGCGAAGTGATACGAGATCCTCCCCCGCCCGCAGCCCATGTCTAACAGATGCGAGCTGTTCGGGGCTTTTAGATCGAGCTCCTTCAGTACATCCTTCTCGACCAAGAGCTGATTCCCGAAAAGCCCCTGGGATTCGTCGAGCTGCGGCGGGATGTAGAGCTTCTCCAGGTCGAACACCGAGAGCATGTTGTTCAGGACTTTGTAGTAGTCCGCGACGGCTTTCGTTTCGTCCGCCGTCTCGGTCGGCTCACCATCCTGCATCCTTTGCAGGAACTTGTACGCATCGATGCAAGCTTGCTTGTCCTCGTCCGACAGCTCCGCCAATCGCTTGAGTCCGATGAGCGCAGTCTTAATCCGGTACCAATTCATCTAAATAGACCTCTCATCGCTTACGTTAGCAGCCCGCGGGCCCTCTCTGCGCGGGAAGCGTGTTAAGAGACTCAGGATAGGAGCGTGAAATGAAGTTTGCAATCATCGGGGCGCGCGTGTTTCTAGGATTGGTATTCGTGGTTTTCGGGTTGAACGGTTTCTTCCATTTCATTCCGACGCCTGAAATGGCCGAAGCTGCGGGCTCGCTCATGGGCGCCCTCGTCGCGACGGGTTACTTCATGATTGTCGTGAAGCTCGTCGAAGTCTTGGCGGGCCTGATGATTTTGACGGGTCGTTTCCTTCCGCTCGGCCTCATCCTCTTGGCTCCGGTCTCCGTTCACATACTCTTGTTTCATGTCTTCCTGGATCCCAAGAGTTTGCCGATGGCGATCTTCATCATCGTCCTGCAACTGTTCTTGGCCTGGGCATACCGCGGCTCGTTCAGCGGTGTGCTGGAAGCCAACCCGCAGCCCTCGACCTAGAACGGGTCACGGCCGCGCCGCGCACGGTGACGCCATTGAGTCCCGGTGCATCGAGAACATCAAACACAACCTGTCCGGTGGCGTTGCGTGCCGTCCCAAGGTATTCGGTTAAAAAATGGGAAGGTTGGGCCGAAGATCTCGCCTTCTCGGCTCGTTGGAGTGTGCGACCCCTAGAGCATCAGGCCACCACTGCTTTGCAGCACCTGGCCGGTGATCCACGAAGCATCGTCGCTTGCCAAGAACGCCACCGCTCTGGCGATATCCTCGGGCCGGCCGATGCGACCGAGAGGCGTTTGAGCAACCATACCGTCGAGCATTTCCTGCGGTACGCCAGCGCTCATGTCTGTTTCCGTGATGCCAGGGGCGACCGAGTTGAGGCGAATGCCTTGCGGTCCGAGCTCCACGGCCAAGGCCGAGGTAATGCGCTCGACCGCCGCCTTCGCACCCGAGTACGCCGCGGCACCCGGCATCGACGCCTGGGCAAGGGTCGACGAGATGTTGACCACGGCCCCGCCGCTCTTGGACAGATGCGGAATCGCCTCGCGCGTCGTGACCAGAAGACCTCGTACATTCACCGCGAGAGTCTGTTCGAGCGCCTCGTCGTCGAGCTCGACCAAGGGCGCCAAATTACCGAGGCCGGCGTTGTTGACCAGAACGTCCAGGCGGTCGAACTGCTCGATGACAAAACGAACGGCATTGGCCGGA
This sequence comes from uncultured delta proteobacterium, assembly GCA_963716775.1. Taxonomy (GTDB): domain Bacteria; phylum Myxococcota_A; class Polyangia; order Polyangiales; family Houyiibacteriaceae; genus SG8-38. The sequence continues at coordinate 501,929 of CAVQUI010000004.1, read as the reverse complement.
GCGCCTTTCTCGGTGACGTCCGTGGTGATGTAGCGCACCGCGTCCGGGTGCTCGCCGGCGAGTTGCTTGAGAGGCTCTTCGCGACGGCCAGTGACGACCACCTTGGCCCCTTCGGCGACTAGGGCTTTGGCTACCGCTCGACCGATACCGGTTCCTCCACCGGTTACGAGCGCAACTTTGTTATCGAAACGTGACATGAATCTTGGTCCTTCTTTGATGCTGAATCGGTGAGCGAAACGCTGTTCTTGATCGAATACTCGAGTATTAATTCTGCCGGAGCGGGGCTCAGGTCGAACCACCAGGCGTTTCGGCAACCCGCGCGCGCAAAGCCCGAACCGTTCGGCCCGCAGCTCGCTCGTTCTCTCGACTGAAGACGGAAGACGGCAGTGGCAGGTCGGGGTCCACGTAGATCCGGAAGTCGATCTCCGTGCCTGCGCCGTCATCGGTCGGGGTGAGCTTGAAGGTCGCATCGAAGGCATCGATGTTGCCGTCCATCAGGCTGCCTTCGACGACTCGCGAGACCCCGTCCTGGGGACGCTCGGCGAGGTTGAGCTGCCCATAAAGCGTGTACATGCCCTTGGCGACGCTGACTTCCATATAGACCATGGCCCGGCTCCCGCGCTGCGCGAGCACCTCGGACTTGGTGAAGTTGGGCATGAACCGCACGTAGTTGGCGTAGTCGAGCACGATCGGAAGCACCTCCTCGATCGGTCTATCGACCACGATCACCGCCTGGCCCGTCGCGATATTTGAGCCTTGCACGGGGATCTGCGCGGTGAATATCCCAGCGTTTTCCACGTGCGCTTCCACGGCTGCGGCGTGGCTTGGCATCAGACCGAGGCTCGAAGCCGAGAGCAGGGCCCCGGCCAGAGCGATTTGCAGCGTCGTACGTCGAAGGGTTTGGGGGGTGTTGTCCACGGCGAATCTCCCGAAGCTCCCAAGCTGAGTATTTGCCTCGAGCTGGGGCGTTGAGAGATTAACTAACGATCGGTAGTAAAATGTCAAGCCATTTTGCTACCGAGGGTTCCAATATTGTGTAATGTGTCTACAGTATGGGTATGAGCGGCACGAATACGCGGTCCCGAGGCCGGCCACGGCTCTTCGATGAAGACGCCGTCTTGGATGAATTCACCGAGCTTTTCTGGCGAAAGGGCTACTCCCAGACCTCGATGACCGATCTCGTCGACGCCAGCGGCGTCCACAAATCGAGCCTCTACAGCACCTTCGGCACCAAGGAGGAGCTGTTCGCCAAAATCCTCCGCCGCTACTTCGCCGGCCGCATGGACGCGATGTCCGCGCTCGTCGATCGCGCCGGGCCAGGGGTCGACGGAATCCACGCCTTCCTCAGCTCCTACGAAGCGACCTCGTCTCGGACAGAAGCCAACATGGCTGTCTCCTGGTCGACACCTCATCCGAGCCTTGCGGGACCGCGCCCGGCTTCGAAGACTTCGGTGTCGAGTTTCGCAAAGCACTGCGCGAACGACTACGAGCGCTCATCTGTCAAGCCGAGCCCGAGGGAACCGCCGGCAAGCGCATTACCGACCAACGAACCGATCTCTTCATGACCTTCATGTTGGGCCTCAACCTCACCGTCCGAGGCGGCGCCGAACGAAATCGGCCGGGTCATCGACGCCATGCAGGCCACCGTCGACACCTGGCGAGAGCTCTACCGACCGGGCCTGGGCTGTCACTAAGAACGACCCGTATAGCCGAGGCACCATCGCCAGACGGAGCGGGAGATGAGATCCGCTTGCGCGGGTACCAGTGCAGCGCGCTGTACGAGTACGGGAGCAGCACGCAGGCGAAGCCGAGTACACGCTCGACTTCAACCTTGGCAATATTCGCCTAGCCCCCAACACCATTCGGGAAATTCAACAAGATCAACCGCATAGTGTCCCGTGGCGTTGCGTGCCGTCCCGTGGTGTCGCCTGGAAAGCGGAAAGTTGGGTGGGAGGAGCGGCGGCTCGCAACGCTTAGCCACCACCCCCGGTCGTCCGCAGGATAGTCCCGCCTTCGCCCACCGCGGTCCCGGTGTTCGCATCGGTAAACGACACGCCGAAAAGGGTGATGTTGATGATGCCGCTGTCCTGTGTCGACCAGGTCACGCCCCCGTCGGTCGTCCGCAAGATGGTCCCGCCGTCGCCTACGACCGTCCCAGTGTTCGCATCGGTGAACGACACGCCCTAGAGAGGGTCGCGTGGTGCCGCTCCTCTGCGGCGCCCACGTCGTCCCCCCGTCCGTCGTCCGCAAGATGGTCCCGTCGTCGCCCACGGCCGTCCCGGTGTTCGCATCGGTGAACGACACGCCAGAAGAGCCGTCGCGGTGCCGCTGGTCTGCGTCGTCCACGTCGTCCCGCCGTCCGTCGTCCGCAAGATGATCCCGCCGTCGCCGACGACCGTCCCGGTGTTCGCATCGGTGAACGACACGCCATGAGGCGGCTCGTGGTGCCGCTGGTCTGCGCCGCCCACGTCGTCGCCCCGTCGGTCGTCCGCAAGATGGTCCCGCCTTCGCCCACGGCCGTGCCCGTGTTCGCATCGGTAAACGACACGCCATAGAGCGACTCGTGGTGCCGCTGGTCTGCGCCACCCACGTCGTGCCTCCGTCCGTCGTCCGCAAGATGGTCCCGCCGTCGCCCACGACCGTGCCGGTGTTCGCATCGGTGAACGACACGCCACAAGAGCTCGTCCGTGGTGCCGCTGCTCTGGTTCGCCCACGTCGTGCCGCCGTCCGTCGTGCGCACGATGATCCCGCCATCGCCCACGGCCGTGCCGGTGTTCGCATCGGTGAACGACACGCCGAAGAGATCGGTTCGTGGGGCCGCTGGTCTGCGCTGCCCAGCCGGATGGTTCCGAACCACCGGTGCCAGCCGTTCCCCCCGAGCCAGCGGTGCCGCCAGTACCGGCCGTTCCGCCCGTCCCGCGAGACCGCCCGAGCCGCCGCTGCCGCCGTCGCCACCACCACCACTGCACCCAACCAGCGGAACCACGGCAAATGCGCAGGCACATAGAAATCCGAGTGAGTAACGCATGACGACCTCCCGAGTTGGCCGACCCGACTTCAGGCCAGTCATGCGTTGCAAGCTGGGTCGCCATCGAACCTCTGGCTATAATTCTTTACTCGTTTCGTCGGCGCAAAAGTTGCGCGGTGTCCCGTGGAAAGTGGGAGGTTGGGTGGAAAGTCAGTAGTCGTCCCTCGCGGCAGTGCCCCTACTGGCTGACGAGCTTCCAGGCCGCTTCAACGACGCGCTGCACGTTCGGCAACGCTTGTGCTTCCCGTCGCCGGTCGAAGGGAATCGTGCTCCGACGCACACACGAGCGAATTTGGCGCCCATGCCAGCCTCCAAAATCATCCGCGGCAAGCTCACCGGACAGGCCGAAGTGTTTGTAGTCCTCGTCGACGACCAAGAGCCGCCCGGTCTTGCCGACCGCCTGGCGAACCGCGTTCGCGTCGAGCGGCACGACGCTGCGCAGATCGATCACCCCCGCGTGGATACCGTCTTTCGCTAGCTGTTCAGCGGCTTGCAGACATCGATGCACCGGGACACGCCGAGGCTGACGATGGTCAGGTCGTCGCCATTGCGGAGCTCTTTGGCTTCGCCGATGGGAATGGGCTCCCAGGTCTTCGGGACCTCTCCGCGCGCGCCGGCTTCGGGGGATGTCGTAGTCGAAGTTCGTTCGACCGCCATCGGCCACGCCGTCGACCCAATAGTCGGCGAAGAAGCTTGTGCTCCATGAAAACGACGGGCCCCTCGTCTTCGATCGCCGACAACATCAATCCACCGGCGTCGGCGGGATTCGAAGGCACCACAACCTTCATGCCGGGCACCTGCGCGAGCCACCCCCAAAGACTCTGCTCATGCTGGCCACCGTCGCCATAACCGCCGCCACACGAGGCGCGCACCACCATCGGCGCGTTCCATCGGCCTCCAGAGAACACCTCGAGCTTCGCCGCTTGGTTAACCAGCGCGTCTGCCGCCACCGCCACAAAGTCGATCATCATGATTTCGACGACGGGGCGCAGCCCCGCCATTGCGGCCGTGACCGCCGCCCCGAGAAATGCCGACTCGCTGATCGGCGTCGGTCGGACCCGCATCTCACCGAATTTTGCGTAGAGGTTCATCCGAAGGGCATGCACGTCTTCTCCGAAGACCACGATGCGAGGATCCTCGCTCATTGCTTTCGTCAGCGCATCCTCGATTGCGCCTGCGAAGGTCATCGTTTTCATGATCGCGCCTCCAGGCTACGCAAGGCTGCGGCCACCGCTGTTTCTACCTCGTCGTCGATAGCCCGTTCGAGCTTCGCCGCGTTCTGGATCCGAAATGGACAATCGTTGGCGCTGCCGTTCGACTGGATCGTTGGCCGCTTGCTTTTGTGCTTCTGCGCTCTTCCCAACATCCCGGCGATGGACCCGAGGCTCGCGGCTCTCTCAGAGAGCGACGAGCCAGCCGTAGTGCCCGCCTTCATCAGGGGAGCAACGATGCGTCTTGATCTCGCGGACCGGCCGACGGACGATCCGCATCAGCGCGTCGCCGAGCAAATGCCCCTCGGGCCGGACGCACGTCGCATGCAGGTACGTGGGACCATCGCCGTCGCGCGCGCGAAGGAACGCATCGCGGCCGCGCGCCAGACCTCGTCGACATCGGACCCGTCGACCGACGCCGTGTACGCGCCGAGACCCGCCGAGCGCTCGACCAGGTCGCCCCCGGTCACCTCCGCCGACGGCGTCGTGACCGCCATGCCGTTGTCCTTGCAGACGAAGACGACTGGCAGAGACCACGCCGAGGCGAGATTGATCGACTCCATCAACATGCCCTGGTTCATCGCGACTCGCCGAAGAACGCGACCGCGACCTTGCCGGGCCGCAGAAGCTGTGCCGAGCAGGCGAAGCCGCAGGCGGCAGGCCCCCTGACGCGCCGACGATCCCAGAGGACGAGGCGAGGATGTCCGGAGCGAGAACAGGTGCATACGCCCGCCCATCCCGTGGCACAGCCCATCCTCGAGCCCCATGAACTTCCCTTGATCAGCAACGAGAGGTCGACGCCGCGCATGACCAGCGGCGCGGTCGCGATGATCCAGCGCCATCGCATCGCCGTCGCTCAAGATGATCGACCACGCCGGCGACGATGGCCTCCTCGCCGATGCTGAGATGCATCTCCGCCGAGATCCGGCCGTCGTGCCAGAGCGCGAGACCGCCTCCTCGAAGCGCCGGCTCTTGTACATTTGACGGTAGAGCCCTTCTGCATTCAGTTGCATATGCGCCTCCGGTTCGGAGTGGCGATGCTATCACTCGGTGGTTCTAGACTGAAGCGCAGTATTTGCGCGGGGTCGGATCACGCAACTGCGTGGGCTCGTTGACCGACAAGCACGGCGGCCTGGTAGCTGCGGCAAACGATGGCGAACGCCACAATGAAAACGACCCCGCAAAACGGAGCCGTCATCGCAAAATGGAGCGGGAAATGAGATTCGCTCGTGACTGGACGAGTGCAGCGTGCCGCACGAGTACGGGAGCAGTACGCAGGCGAAGCCGAGTACACTAACGACTTCAACCTTGGCAACCTTTCCGTGGCCTCGAACACCATTCGGGAAATTCAACAACCTCAATCACATAGAGTCCCGCGACGTCGCGTGCCGTCCCGAGGTGTCCCGCAGGAAGTGGAAGGTTGGGTGGAAGATCTGCGCCGACGCCAATGGACGAAGACGAAGTAAGCACGAAGGAACTTCTCGTCGACCTTGCGATCGTCTTGGTCTGCGGGGGTTTGACTGGTGCGGGCATGGCGCCCGACTGGGGGTGCCTGCCGCGTACGGTAAGGTCGATACCGCACCATGGGCGAGAGGTAGGCAAGTGAGCGTATCCCGAGGAAGAGCGTACTGGGCGGTGCTTGCCTGTGCGCTTTGGCTGCTGGGCTTCGATATCGTTCCGCTTGCCCACCTGGTGTTTCACGATGCGCTCGAGGAGCACCATCACGGGCACCATCACGAGCACGCGCATCCACGCGACCACGAAGAAAAGGACCGCTCCCCCGCCGAGCACGGGGAAGGCAGCGTCGCGCACCGCGATTTGGCTGCGAACGCGCCGGCGCCGGGAGTCCCCGAAGTTCTCGAGGCACTCCTCGCATGGGCTGCGCCTCCCCTTTCTTTCCACGACGAGCGGCCGACCGACCGGCAGCCGCGAACGATCCGAGCGCGAGCCCCGCCAACGGTTGCGGCCTGAGCCGCGCTCCTGTCGTTCCACCTCTTCACCTAGGCCGCGGGTCTTCGGGCGCCGCTCGGCCGTCCATTCGTCATGCGTGTCCTCCGAACAGCCTTGGTTGCGCTTGCGGCGTGCCTCGCCGCGCATGGATCGGTGCGCGCGCAGGATGAACAGGAGGAAGAAGAGGTCATGGAAGCGCCGGTGCTCAAGGCTCCCTCGCTTCGGCCGGATACCCACATGCATCCACCGTATCCGGCCGACGGGGACGGCGAGCCCGCGCGGGTGTTGCTCCAAATCACCATTGATGCGGGTGGCCGCGTGCGGGAGGCCACGGTGCTTTCGGTGGACCGGGAGGGCGAGCGAGCTGCGCGCTTCTCGGAGCTCGCTCTTCAGTACTTGCAGGGGCTCACGTTCGAGCCGGCGACGCGAGACGGCGAGCCCGTCCCCGCGATGGTGCGCTTCGAGGTCTTCTTTGATCCACCGGACCACGAGCATGTCGAAGCGGCTGAGCCACACCCGCCGCACCATCACGAAGATGCCGCACCTACGCACGATGATGAAGCCGCCCAAGGAGACGCTTCGGAACGCTCGTCAGTACCCTTTAGCGCCACCGCGGTGGTCGCGCCGAACGACATCTCGGCATCGGCGATCGATCTCACCGGAGAGGAGATGCGTCTTCGCCCCTACATCTCGACGGGCGACCTTCTCAATGCGGCCCCGGGATTCTTCTCGATTCAGCACGCCGGCGGCGGCAAGGCCAATCAGTACTTCCTCCGTGGGTTTGACGCCGATCACGGCACCGATGTGGCGTTCTTCGTGGACGGGGTGCCGGTCAATGCCGTGACCCACGGCCACGGGCAGGGGTACACCGACCTTCACTTCGTGATCCCCGAGCTGATTCAGCGCATGGAGGTGCGCAAGGGGCCCTACTATGGCGAGTACGGAGACTTTGCGACGGCGGGCGCCGTCAATCTCGTGCTCGACAGCGAGAAGCCGCACAACTCCCTAAGTCTCGGCGGCGGCACCTACCGAACGTTTCGCGGGCTCACGATCTTGAGCCCGAAGACCGACCGCGTGGAACCGCTGATCGCGGTCGAGGTGTTTGGCACGGACGGTCCTTTTCAAAATCCGGAAGACCTGCTTCGCGTGAACGTCTTCGCCAGAACGAGCTTCGACCTTCGGGGCAGGACGAAGCTCTCGCTCACCGGCACGGCCTACATCAACGACTGGAACGCGTCCGGACAGATTCCGCTTCGCGAAGTGCAAAGCGGAAACCTCGACCGCTTTGGAAGCATCGACCCCAACGAGGGCGGCCAAAGTCAGCGCTACAGCCTCTATATGAGCATCGACTCGCCTGCGAAAGCGGGCGCGGCGGGGAAGCGATCGGTCGGCGGGGAAGGCCTGAGCCTCGTCGGCTGGGTCACCCATTCGCGCTTTGCGCTCTACTCGAACTTCACCTTCTTCGCGAACGACCCGGTCGACGGCGACATGATTCGCCAAGGAGACAACCGTACGACGTTTGGGCTTCGGACCAAATACGGATTCGTGCATCGATTCAATCGGGTTTCGCTGAAGTCCAGGTTTGGCGCGAACTTCCGATTCGATGCGATCGACAACACGCTCCAAGACGCGCCTGCGCGTGAGGTCACGAATACGCGAGCGGACGCTGAGGTCGGCGAGGGGAGCGTCGGCGTCTTTGCCGAAGAAGAGCTGAGCTGGAAGTGGCTGCGTCTCATTGGTGGGCTTCGCTTCGACTACTTCGGGTTCAACGTCGACGACAGGCTCGAAGACACGAGCACGCGCGGCACGAAAACTAGCGGGGAGCGCGCGCAGGGGATCGTTTTGCCGAAGGCGAGCCTCATCACCCAGCCCGTCGAGCCGCTCGAGCTCTTTTTCAATTTTGGCCGCGGCTTTCATTCGAATGACGCGCGCGGGGTGGTGCTCGGCACGAACCCTGTGACGCCGCTCACGGCGGCCCTCGGGTGGGAGCTCGGGGCACGCGTCATTGCCTGGGAGCGGCTTGAGCTTTCTGCGGTGTTCTTCTGGCTCAAGCTCGACAGCGAGCTCGTGTGGGTGGGTGACGAGGGAACGACAGAGCCGAACGGAGAAACGCGAAGGATCGGCATCGAAACGCAGTTTCGGCTTCAAATCATGCCGTGGCTCCTCGCGGACCTCGATGTCACCTGGGTGCGCGCGGAATTCGTAAATAACCCCGGTAACGCGAACGCTGTGGCGCTGGCGCCGGAGCTCTTGTTGAGCGGCGGCCTCACGGCGCGCGACGAGCGTACGGGCCTCTCTGGCCGATTGGGCGTGTTCTACATCGCCGACCGGCCGGCAACCGAGGACCGTTTCCTGACCGCGGAGGGCTTCGTGCGCGTCGATGCTTCGTTTGGCTGGGACAACGAGCGCTTCGGCATCCAAGCGCAGCTCCTGAACCTGTTCAACACACGCTGGCGCCAAGCCCAATTCGCGACCACCGGGCGGCTTCCCGGTGAAGACTCTCCCGCCGACTGCCCGAGCGGCACCCGCCCCGTCACAGAGCCCGACGGCGCGTTCGTAGGATGCGAAGACGTGCACTTCACTCCAGGCTGGCCCATTCACTTCCAGGTGCTCGCAACGGTGAAATTCTAGCCTTTCGTTGGCGCAGAAGATCTGACCGAGGTTGACCAGAAAGTCGGAATGTCACGTGGCGCAGAAGATCTGACCGAGGTTGACCAGAAAGTCGGAATGTCACGTAACCGCGTCGGCTCTCTGACCGATAAGCGCGGAGTCCGCGTGGCACGAGTCGATGAGGGCCAGCGCGAAAACGAAAAACGGCCCCGCAAAGCGGAGCCGTCATCGCCATTTGGAGCGGGAAATGAGATTCGAACTCACGACTTCAACCTTGGCAACCCTTTCGGGGCCCTGAACACCATTCGGGAATTTCAACAACCTCAACCACATAGAGTCCCGCGACGTTGCGTGCCGTCCCGACTTGTCCCGAGGTGTCCTGTGGAATGTGGAAGAATTCGTGGAACTTTTGGCTGCAACTCTCGGAGGGTTGAAGTCCCGACGACTAGTCCAGACCAAGTTTAGCGAGCACCCGCGCCCGGTACTCCTGCCCGCCGACGCGGTTGAGCACGATCCGTCTGACGTTTCCTTGCTTGGTTTCGACCCGGGCGTACTCGGTCCCAAGGAACCTCTCGATCGTGCTGGTGGCGACGTCGTCCCAACGCAGCTCGGTACGCTTGAGCGGCCAGCGGATTTTCTCAGCGTCGATAACTATCACGGCCTTCGACCAGAGCCACAGAGTGGCCGCAGCTTGCAGAAGAAACAGCAACCCGATGCCGGTTGCTAGCAGCCAGCTCAATGATCCAGAATCCCCACGGCGATTGCAAACGCGACCAGAGGTGCGAACAGGAGTACCGCGAGCAGGCCTCGCGTGGCGCGGGGTATTCGATACGTGTATTCGGGCTCGAGCACCGCTCACGAAGCTACAAGAGAAAGCCCGATTTGTGGAGCTTGGGCAGCCCCACCCCTATCGGCGAGCAACGAGTGAGATCGAAGACCGATCCCTTCGAGGGTCTCAACCCTCGAGCTCGGTGCCGACCCGTAGACGATCGAGGTAGGCCGCATAGCTGTAGGTGCGATCCCGGCGCCGGCCACTGGTCTCCGTCAAGATGCCTGCGTCCACCAGCGTGTTGACCGCTTTGGTCGCCGTTGGCTTCGTGATCTCGAGGAGCTCCGTCACGCGCGCGATCGTCACGATGGGGTGCTGTCCCAGTGCCTCGAAAAGACGAACGGCCATGACCGAGCTCGCGGGGGCCGCCAACGCGCGCGCTCGATCGGCACTCACCAGGGCGAAAAGGTCGCGCGCCGTATCGGTCGCTTCCTTTGCGATCGACGCGACGCCTTCCAAGAAGAAGCGGATCCAGCCTTCCCAATCGCCCTCGGTGCGCACGGCGTTGAGTAGGCGATAGTAGTCCTCTCGGTTCTCGCTTGAAGAAAAGGCTCAAGTAGAGAAGCGGCTGCGAGAGCAGGTTCCACTCCTCGAGCAGCAAGGTGACGAGAAGACGCCCGATCCTTCCATTGCCATCGAGATAGGGATGGATGGTTTCAAACTGTAGGTGCAAGAGCCCTGCCCGAACCAAGGGCGGCAGCCCATCGTCCGCGTGGATGTAGCGCTCGAAATCGCTCAAGAGCCCGTCGAGCAAGTTTGGCGGCGGTGGAACGAAGACGGCGTTCCCCGGACGCGTGCCGCCGATCCAGTTTTGGGTGCGCCGGACCTTCCCTGGCTGTTTGTCCGCACCTCGCGCGCCTCTCATCAAACGCGCGTGCGTTTGATTGAGCAGTCGCATCGAGAGTGGCAGCCCTTTTCGACGGCGAAGTTGTTCTCTCGCGTACGCGAGTGCGTCTACGTAGTTGCACACTTCCTGGACGTCCGGTCCCGGCGCCGAATCGTCTTCGCGCTGCGCCTCGAATGTCAGCAGGTCGATCAACGTGGCTTGCGTTCCCTCGATCTGAGACGAGATCACGGCTTCCTTCCGGACGAACCCGTAGATGAACCAGTCGACCGAAGGGACCATCTCGCCGGCGAGCTCGAGGCGACTGAGCTCCCGCTCGGCACGACCGAGAAGCGCGAGGGCCTCGGAGTCGAGGCTCAGCGGCGGGTCGGCCGGAGGCAGGGGCCGCGGCACGAAGGCCCTGACCTCCTCGCCGGCGACCGCCGTACGCTCGTATCTCCCGGTAACTCTTGCCATCTGCCTCTAAGAAAGGATTCTTTACCAACGCGAGCGCAAAGTAAAGATTTCTTTCTTAGCTGACCGTATCCCCTACTTTCCGGGCAGCCAGCGGTTCCGGACACGAGCTACTCGTATCCGAGCTCGTCTTCCTGGGCCATTCGCGCGAGCTCTCTGGCTGCCCTGCGACTCGCTTCGTCTCCCAGCCCACGCCTCACCGATGCCCGCAGTCTTTCCAGGTCATCTTCGCTCAGGCTCTCAAAGCCATCCTTGGCGCGAACGGCGTTCAGAACCGCACGCACCGCGTCGAGCTCCTCGTCGTCCAGCGCATCGATCAACGCATGAATATCGGACCGGGTCCCCATTCAAGCTAGGTTATGCCCAGTGTGCGTACCCGTCCAGGCTCCGCTTCAGTCTCATTCCCACCCTGGGTCGGACCTGGCTCGTCCTGCTCTTTTCTGGATAACTCTGCATCCTTTTGCGCAGAAGTAGTTCGGTCTGACCTCACTCTGATGCAGATTGCGTCATTACGAGGCAATACGAGTCGCTTTGCTTCAGACTTCCGCAGCAGGCTCCACAGTTGTTCATTGTGCGCCAAAAAGGTCCCGACTTGTTCGGGCAAGGTGGAGTTTTGTTAAACAAAACTGCACGGCTCTCGCCCCGGGTCTTCGCCCCGAGCTCGGCCGTGAAGGGCGCGCTCAACGCCTTCGGCTTATTCGCGTGCGCGGAACGCGAGCGACTCCAACTGAAATTCCGCGCAGTCAAAGGACCGCTTTGTCGCCGCTCATTTGGACTCTATTTCTTAGCCTAGTATCGCCATCCAATATTTAAAAATCAAGAACGGCATGCGCGAGCTCGTCTCGAACGTCGCCAAGCAGAATTCGGGAGGCTTTTCCTCAGGTCGCTTGGCGTCTTCCGCTCTGTAAAACGCTCGAGATCAGGCGGCCGCCTATCCCTGGATCTGGCCCTCGAGCCACGCGCCCACGCCTCGCGGAGCGCGGCGAGAACGGACCTTGGCATCGTCGTGGGACACATCGCGTGGAGAGGTCGGCTTCGAGACCGACACCCACTTCAGCCACCTGGCCAACAAAATCGCGGTGCCTTGACCGCGGCGAGTCCGAGGTTTCCCACGACTCAGGAGTGGCCGTCCCGATAAGTGTCTCCAAATCGTTCGCGCGAACGGAGAAGTCCGCATCCCACATCAAATCGTGGCAATAGCCCCGCCAGCAAGGCTCCATCAGTTCCCTTTGTTCGAGAGTTTCAAGCTAGCTCCCGATTCCTGGAATGGCATAGGCCGATGTTCGCGCCCTCATCTGTGCGGGCACCGCTGCGAATAAGCCGAAGGCGTTGAGCGCGGCAAGCGGGGATCGGGATCTTCGATGCCCTACAATCCCACATCCTGCCCTGCCCCACTGCGTCAACATCGGTGCACGTGGCGCAACCGTACGCAACGGAGCGCAACAATCGGACCGATTGTGCAATCGGCCGCCCGGGTCGCGCCACTTCGCGCAAGAACGGGCAACACCATGCAACGCGCAGGCGCGATTCCTGCCGCCGAGGGCCAGAAGCAGACGTTCCCGTGACCTCGCTTGCCGAGTCTCGCGCAACTTTTTGGGGGGCAAAACCGATAACTAGGGATGTGAGCACAACAGACATCTCGAACTACAAGCCGCGATGACGGAGCCATGGGACGACGACACATGGTTCGACTGCCGCAAGGCCGCAGCATTCCTCGGGCTGACACCGTCGGGTGTCCGCTCTCTCGTCAGCCGCGGGGTCCTGACGCCCGACGGTCGCGGTCCCCGGCGAACGCTGATGTTTCGCCGCTCTACGCTCGACCGCTGGCTCAGCGACGGGTGTCGGCGGTATGCTGCGCATCGGTACGCAACGTCCGGGACGGGAGGAGCCAATGAGCAAATCTCGGTATCCGGGAATCCAACGCCTGTCGCCGGGTCGCTATCAAGTGAGAGTGACCTGGATCGATCCGAAGACGGGCAAGAGGAAGGATCAGAAGAAAGTGATCGCCGCCGTCAGCATGGCCGAAGCCAACTCCCAGAGGGAATTGCTTCGTGCCGAGTTGCCTACGAGCGGCACGACCCCACGACAGCGGCTTCGCCTTGGCGAATACGCGAGCTCGTGGATGCGTGGGAAGATTCCCACTCTTAAGCCCTCAACGCGGGACAAGTACGCGAGCATGCTCGACCACCACATCTTGCCTGCCTTGGGGGACCACTACGTAGATGCCATCTCGCCGCAGGACGTGATCCTCTGGCGGGATGCCCAGGGCGGGAAGGCCAGCACGGTCAACTCGCGGCTGAGAGTGCTCCGGGCCTTGCTCCGGGACGCTCAGGCCGATCTCGGGCTGCTCCGGGACCCCTGTGCTCGGGTCCGGACGCTTCCGGAGAAACCCCCGGTCGGGAACCGGCTGAAAGCCAGACGACCTGCAGCGGGTCTTGGCCTACCTTCGAGAGCAAGAGCCGGACTGGTACCCGCTGTTCCTGACGATGGCGCTCACGGGCGCTCGCTTCGGCGAGGTCTCAGCGCTGCAATGGGACGACATCGACGAAGATGCCGGCGTGATCTGGATCCGGCGCTCTCAGTGGCAGGGGCGCGTGGGCACGACGAAGACCGGCAAGGTCCGAGACGTCCCTCTCCCGCCGCCGCTGAAGGCGGTCCTGAAACAACACCGGCAGCGACTCATCAGAAACCAGGCCCCAGGGCTCTCCGAGGGCCTGGTCTTTCCGAGTCGCGTTGGGACCTATCGACGAAACGCCTCGCTCCGGAAGCCTCTCGAGCGAGCTCTACAAGCGGCCGGCATCGACGACCGCTTCACCCTTCACGGCTTTCGCCGCACCTGGAACAACCTGCTCCGGCAAGTGTCATCGAGCGCGATCACGCAATCGATGATCGGCCACGAGACGGAAGAGATGTTCCTTCACTACTCGCACATCGAGCGTGACGAGAAGCACAGTGCCGTCGAACGCGCCCTCGCGTTGGTCGACGGTCCCAAAGTGGAAGAAAAAGTGGAAGGTTCGGGGGCCGCTAGCGACCCTCCGAACTCTGGCCATCGTGAAAACACTCGTAACGATTAGCCAATTTTGGAGCGGGAAATGAGATTCGAACTCACGACTTCAACCTTGGCAAGGTTGCACTCTACCGCTGAGTTATTCCCGCAAAAGGACGCCATTGGTAGCGCGGCCGGGGCTGGGCGTCAAGCTCCCGGCAAGCCTTCGCGCTGACGCCCGTGATCTTCAGATCAGGGCAATTTCACCCTCGAAAACAGCTCCCACATGGCCTCATTGGCATCGATGTCCATTGTGCTTTCGCCAAGGCCTCCGAGCGAGCCGCAAGGTTGGCCGGGCCAGCAGTGTCCAGCGCCTTCGATGGTGCACAGGACGACGCTGGCATCGCCGTCACAGTCGTCACTGGTCTCGCAGGTCGCCGATCCATTCTCGAATGTGACGCTCGGCTCCCCAGCGCAGCCGTTTCGCGCGATCCAACCGGCAGTCGAGTCCTCGACGCTCTGTGAGCCTGCAAGGCCGCCGCCATCGTACGGGACGAGCGGGTCGCCGGTGCCGTGCAAATGAATGATCGGGATCGGACGCGCCGGCCTGCAGTCCGCCTCGTCGATCCCAAGCACACCCGCCACCGGCGCCACCGCCGCGATCACATCCGCTGCCTCGCAAGCCAAGCGGTGCGAAAAGAAGCCGCCATTCGACATGCCGGTCGCGTACACGCGCGATGGGTTGATGCAGCCTCGCTCAGCGATGTCGTCGATGACAGCTCGCGTGAACCCTACGTCATCCACGGCCTTCGTTGCCGACAGTCCGCAGCAGGCGCCCGCATTCCACGATTGGTCGAGGCCGTTCGGGTAGGCGACCAGGAAGCCTTCGCTGTCCGCAGTGACGTCCATGTTCGTCAGTTCTTGCTGGCCGAGACCGCTCGAGGTGAAGCCGTGGAAGCTCAGCACCAGTGGCAGCGGGGTCTCTCCATCGTAACCAGGCGGGAGGTGAATCTCATAGCTCCGGGTCGCACCATCGTGCTCTAGCTCGAGATGCGTCGTGCTCGAATCGAGCGTCCCAGCGCTGCAGCCGAGGCTCACGGTCCCGGCCGAGGCCTGCGAGCCGCCGTCGCTGCTGCATCCCATCAACCAAACGCCAAACCCAAAGCACAGAAGCACCGAACGCCAAGCGCAAATCATGGTCGCCGATACTAGCAGCTTTGAGCTAGGACTAGTCCGATTTCTACTCGTACCGAAGCCCATCGACCGGAAGCATGCGGGCCGCCCACCAGGACGGCGCGATGGTCGAGAGCGTGCAAATCAGCAGCGCGATCGCGATTGTGATCAAGAAGACGCTCGGATTGAGCACCACCGGCAGATGGTCGATCAGGTAGACCTTGGGATCGAGCGGGAAACGAATCTTGTCGAGGTACGCGACGAGGCCGCCGCCCACTAGGACGCCCGCAAACGTCCCTATTACGCCGACGACGACGCCCTGCAGCATGAAGATCCCGAGGATTGTAGAGTCGGTCGCGCCCATCGCTTTCAGAATCGCGATCTCGCGCTTCTTCTCTAGCACGACCATGATCAGCGTCGCGATCACGTTGAAGGCCGCGACGAAAATGATGGTCGCGATGACCAGGGTGAGCGCGATCTTCTGCACTTCGAGCGCGGTGAAGAGGTTCCGGTTGAGCTCGGACCAGTCGAGGGAGTGAAAAGCTCCACCGAGGTTCTGCTCGATCTTTCGGGCGAGCTCGAACGATGTGCCGAGGTCGTGAACTCGGAGTTCGACGCCCGTGACGTTGTCGCCTTCGTCGAAGAGCCGCTGGGCTTCGAACAGGTCCGTGTAGACCAGGCCCGAATCGTACTCTTGGAAGCCCGCTTGGAATACGCCGATGACTCGAAACTCCCGCGAACGGGTCGCAGAGCCACGGGGCTCCGACAAGGCCAGGCCCAGCGCGGCCAGCGGTGAAATCAATCGTACCCGGTCGCCGACTTCCAAGCTCAGGTTCTCGGCCAGGGTCTTGCCGACCACGATCCCCGGGAGCGTCTCAACCGGCTCCTGCGCCTGACCATGAGAAAGGCCGGCCTCCCAGGCGGGGTCATCGGGAAGCTCGAAGTCCTGGTCATCGAGCTCGCCGAGCAGCGTTTCGATCTCGCCAGGCTCGGCCACCGCTCCAATTCGGGGCCGGCGTGCGCGCCGTTCGGCCTCCCGCTGCCCTTCGCGACGCTCCTTTTCTTCCTCCCAGAAGGTTTTTCGGCGAGCCGGGCCTTCGCTGCTCGGGCTTCGTGCCTTCTTCTTCGCCTCGCTTGGCGGGGTTTCAGTCCTGCCATCGCGGATGTCGCGAAGCCATTGCCAGTCGTCGTCGGCCTTGGGCAAGGCGCTGAGGGTGGGCGCAGAGCCGGGGCGGCGCAGGCCTTCAAGACCACCAGCAACCATTTGCTGCGGGAGGTCCAGGACGGTGCTGACACCCTCGGGGGTGACGCCCTTGACCAAGACGACGCCGCGGCGCTCGCCCTTGGTGAGCATCATCTCGTTGATCGAGAAGGGCGCAATCCCGGCAACCTCCGGCATGTCACCGACCGTGGCAAGGACATCGCGGTAGTCGCGGAACTCGCGCCCGTACTTCAGAACCAGCACGTGCGCGTTCACCCCGAGCACCTTGTCGCGAAAGGCTTTCTCGAAGCCCGTGGTGATCGACAGAACGGCCAAGAGGGCAGCCACGCCCAGGGCGACGCCGATGATCGAAATCAGGGTGATCATCGAAACCGTCGCGCGCTTCCTCGACCGAAGATAACGCGCACCAATCTGAAAGGCGTAGCTCACGCTGCGTTCCCCTATCACGGACGCTCCCATCCGGCGATCACACGATCGTGGGGCAGGAGCCCCGTGGTCGGCGGGAAGCTTCGACTTTGCGGGGGGGAACTTGCCCGCCGGGGGCGGACTCACTAGGGTTCGCTAGATGAACCGAATTTGGCCCTTTGCGATTTGCATGGGTCTGCTGTTGGCGTGCCATCAGCAGCAAAACGTGCGCCGCGAAGTCTGGCCGCCGACCATTGAGCCGGAGCCCGTCGCCGCCGCCGCGCCGGCGCCGCCAGAGCCGCCGGCCAAGGTCCTCGACCCGGTCATCGTAGAGCTGCCGGACAAGTCGCCGGTCATGCAGGTCCGCAAGCAACTCGACAAGGGCAACTCGGGAAGAGCCCGAGAGCTGGCCGAGGCCTCGCTTCCGAGCGCCGGCGCCAAGGACAAGGGCCGACTTCACTGGCTGGCTGCCACAGCTGCGCTCGCCGAGGGCTACAAAGAGATCGCCCTGGCCCATCTCGATACGCTCGGCACCTTCAACCATCCGCTCTCGCGCTGGGCAAAGCTGAAGCGCGCCTCGCTTCTCGAGCGCAAAGATCCGGTGACCGCGGCGCGGCTCGCTGCTTCATTGACGGACGACTGGGCAGGCGGCGAACGCGCACGAACGATCGAAGCCCGCACCAAGGGCACGGGCGAGTCCGGCGCGTATCTCGAGCTCCGTCTGGACGGCTCGCTCCCCACCGCCGCTCCAGCCAGCGCCCCGAAGGCGGAAACAAAGCAAAACGTTCGGCCACGGATGCAACAGAGCCTCGACAAGGCCGAGTCTCTCTACAACGACAAACGCTACCGTGACGCCGAGCGGATTTACGCAAAGCTCGTCAGGCACCTCGACACCGGCGGCCCGGTCTGGTGTGACACCCGCTACAAGCAGGGCCGCGCGCTTCTACAAGACCGCGAGCGCACCCGGGGCGCTCCGGTGATGCGCGAGGTGGCCGACAAATGCGCCAGAGTCGACCGCGACATGCGCACTTGGGCTCGCTACTACGCCGCGCGCGCCTACGGCCGGATCGGCCGCTGGGACGAGTCGATCCGCCAGTTCGAAAAGCTCGAAGCCGAAGCCCCGGACCACAGTCTCGCAGACGATGCCAGCTACCGGGCCGCTCTCGCCGAGCTCGAAAACGGCAGGCAAAAGGCCTCGGTGCTGCGCTTGTCCTCGATCCCGAAGCTCTACCCAGACGGCGACATGTGGCCGCGCGCCCTGTTCAAGCTCGGCTGGCTCCAACTTCGCGAAGGCAAGTACCAGGGCGCGTACGACCGCTTCGACGAGCTCGTAAAACGCGGTGGCGACGAGCGTCAAGAAGGCATCACGGGCCGGGCGAACTACTGGCGCGCGCAGGCGCTCTACAGGATGGGGCGGCGGATTGACGCGGCAGATGCCTACGAAGAGATCGTCAAGCGATGGCCGCTTCGTTACTACGCGCAACAGGCGCTCTGGCGTCTCGGCGAAATCGTCCCGGAGCGAGCCAAGGCCGTGGTGCAGGAGATGCGCGCAAGTGCACGAACCGACGCGCATGGTCTTTGCTTGGCGCGACGAGTTCGCCGAGCCGGCCTTCGACCGCATGGTCGAGCTCCTACTCGTCAACGAAGTCACCTACGCCTCCTCCGAGATGTCGTCCCTTCACATGCTCGGCGACGACGTCGACCCCGAGATGGCGGTCGTCGGCGCCGTTCTGCTTCAGCATGCAGGCGCCGAGACGAAGCTGAGTCGAGTGATCCGCGCGCATTTCGAAGACTTCGAAGGGCTGCTCCCCAAAGGCGAGGGCAAGTTGATTTGGGAGGCGACCTACCCGCAGGCCTTCTCGCCCTTGATCGAAAACATCGCCGAAGACGAGGGGATTCCGGCGTCCTTCGTGCGCGCGATCGCCCGCGAAGAGAGCTCCTTCGACCCGGAGGCGGTGTCCTGGGCCAAGGCCTACGGCCTGGTGCAGTTGATCATGCCAACGGCCAAGCGCTTCGCGACGGAGCTTGGTGTGAAAGCCACGCCGCGCACACTCCGAAAGCCTGAGGTCAATCTCAAGATCGGCGCGCGGTACATGGCCTGGCTATGGAATCGCTTGAACGAGAACCCGGCGCTCGTGCCGTCTGCGTACAACGCCGGTGAAGGCGCGGTTCGCCGCTGGCTCCAAGAAGACGCCGCACGCCCGCTCGACGTATTCATCGAAGAGATCCCTTACGACGAAACACGACGCTACACCCGCCGCGTCTTGCAGACCTACGGCGTATACCAGTGGCTCGCCGACGAGCAGCTCCCAGAGCTGCGCGCCAAGCTGCCCGGCACCGGCCAGCCACAGCGCTTCAGCGCCCTTCAGTAGCGCGCCCTAGGCGATCACTTTCGGCAAGAAGCTGCCGAACTCGATCGCCTTGTTGATGTCCCCGTCGACGCGGAGCTTGCCCTGCACGAAGGCGATCTGCGGGTCGAGGTTGCCATTGAGAATTTCGGCGAGATGCGCGTCACGGATCGTGAGCGTGGCGTCCGCCGGGCGGCCGTTGCCCTCGGTGACGCTTCGGTCGTCCATGTCGATCATCCAGCTCTGCTCGCCGGCACCGGTGATTCGAAGGTGAAACCTGCCCTCCCCGAGCGAGCGATCATCGGGCGCCTGCTCGAGTGTCGACCTCATCTGCTCGACGAAGGCGGCGGTCATCTCGGCCACAGCCTGGGCATGAGGGTCTCCGGCAGCCGCATAGGGAATCGAGTGCGGCACCACTGCAGCCTCGAGCTCGTTTGCCGACTCACGGAGGTAACGAGTGAACTGGTCGAGGTCCGGCATCACCGAGGGCGAAGACGTCGGGCTGATCGACAGGACGCCGTTGTAGCTGAGCACGGTGATCAGCAGGCCCATACCGTCGACCAGCGGCGCCATGCCCATGCTCGCCAAGAGCTTGTGCCCCGCCATGTACATGTCCATCTGCGGCCCAGGCACGTTGGTGATGACGCAGTTGAAAACCGGATTGTGCAGCTCCGAAACGCGGAAGCGTGAGTAGAGCCGGAGCACGCGATTGGCCAATCCAAATGGAACGAAATCCCAGAGGTCGACGAAGGCACGCGTCGCACCCGCCTTTTCGAACGCCTTGCCGCCCTGCGTGTGCTGCTGGATGACCTTGAGGCGCTCGACCGGATCGGCCACGTCGGTCGCCATGTCGAGAAACATCGCCGAGACCTTGTTGCCCATCTTGCCGCGCTCATCTTCGGCGCGCGTCGAAACCGGAACCATCGCAATCAAAGGCTTGTCCGGAAGCTCACCCTTCTCATCGAAATAGCGGCGAAGCGCTCCGGCACAGATCGCGAGCACCACGTCGTTCAAAGTGCAGCCGGTGATCTTTCGAATCGCCTTTACGCGATCGAGCTCGAGCAGCGCCGTGTTCCAGATTCGCTGACCGGTGATCGTATGATTGATGGAGGTCGTCGGCGCGGTCATCGGAATCGGCGGCGCTTCGACTCCCTTGTCCTTTACCTTGGCTGCGGCGCGGAGGGCTTCACCAAGCTCGCCCGCCACTCGTTTGATTTCGCTCGGCTTGCCCATGATCTTTCGGGCGGTGTGCGAAAGCACTTCGAGCTCATTGGGGACGGGCGGAATTGCGCGCGGCGGCGGCGGACTGAAAGTCCTCGGCTCCTTGGTCATGTCGAGCAGGACGCCCATCATGTCCGCGCCGGAAACCCCGTCGATGGCCGCGTGATGGATCTTGTTGATCACCGCGACCGAGCCGGGCGGCACCTGCGGAATCTCGTCGAGCCCTTCGACGAAAGTCATCTCCCAAAGCGGCCGGCTCCGGTCGAGCGGCACGCTGAAGATTCGCGCGGCGAGTCCCCGGAGCTCTTTCCAGCTTCCGGGGCTCGGAAGCGCGACGTGCTGCAAGTGCATGTCGAGGTTGAAAGCCGGGTCGTCCACCCAGTAGGGCTTACCGATGCCAAAGGGCACCATGGCGAGCCGCTGCCGAAGCCGTGGCACCAGATGAACACGCGACGCCATCGTCTGGCGAAAGCTTTCGAAGTCCATCGAGCCCTCGAAGACGAGCACGCTGCCGACGTGCATCGGCTGGTGGGCGTCCTCGAGGAAGAGGAAGGAAGAGTCGAGTCCGGAAAGAGGCTGCATCAATCATCTCCGTGGGCGCAGGCCCAAAGGCAGACGACTAGCCTACACCCCAGAGCGACCTGATCTCCAGCGCTTATCAGGACTCGCCGAAACTACGGTCCAGGTCCTTCAGCAGCCGCTTCTGCTCTCGCGAGAGCTTTTTCGGAACATCGACCTCGACCACGCACACCAGATCCCCACGCCCGCGGCCGTTCAGCCGAGGCACTCCGCCCCCGCGCACCATGATGGTCTCACCGGGCTGGGTCCCAGAGGGCACCTTGATCGTCTGGGTCGCGTCCTGTTCCTCTTCGAAGGCCGGCGCCTCGATTTTCGCCCCGAGCGCCGCTTGCGGGTACGTGACGTTGAGCCGGTAGATCAGCTCCGCGCCCTCGCGCTCGAACTCCTCGTCGCGCTCGACGTGCACGGTGACGTAAAGGTCGCCCGCCGGGCCGCCTCGCGTGCCTTCCTGGCCTTTTCCGCTGAGGCGAAGGCTCTGACCAGTGTCGACGCCGCCCGGCACGTTCACTTTCACGACGCGCTCGACATCGACCTGCCCGGCGCCATCGCATTCGCCGCAAGCGTCCTTGGCCCGCGATCCCCGGCCGCGGCAGGTCGGACAGCTCGTGGTCATCACGAAGGCTCCCTGAGCGCGCGCGACCTGGCCTCGGCCGCCGCAGGTCTCGCAGGTCTCGAGCTCGCCGCCCTCGGCACCAGTCCCGTGACAGGCCTCGCAAGGGGAAGGATGCGAAAGGTCAATCTCTCGCGTAGCGCCAAACGCCGCTTCACGAAGCGAGAGGACCACATCGGTGCGGATGTCCGCGCCGCGCGCCGGCCCGTTCGGGTCTCGTTGCCGCCGGCCGAAGCCTCCAAAGCCAAAGCCGCCTCCGCCGCCGAACAGATCGCCGAAGATGTCTTGGAACTGGCTGAACACGTCGCCGATGTCACCAAAGCCCTGCGCGCCTCCGCCCAAGCCCGCATGACCGTAGCGGTCGTACACCTGCCGCTTCTGCGGGTCGCTCAAGACAGAATACGCCTCGGCGCAGATCTTGAACTCCTCTTCGGCCTCGGGGTTATCCGGATTGCGGTCCGGGTGAAACTCGAGCGCTTTCTTCCGGTACGCCTTCTTGAGCTCGACCGTGGTGACTTCACGGTGGACTTCGAGAACTTCGTAGTAATCAGGCTTCGACATGGGCTCCGGACAATGAGGGGCAGGCGCAAGATAAGGATGTTGGCACAGCGGTCAAGGCCGGTGCTTTCCCCTCGTTTTTCTGGGGCTCTCGGGTTCCCTACGACCCTGCCCGCTCCGCGGCGCGCCCGATCACGTCGCTCACCAGCGCCTCCGGAAGCTCCCCCGAGCGCTGAAACGCCCGCATGTGCAGGATCGGCTCGCCGCCGAGATCAGAGGCCGTCCGCCCCCGGATCTCTTGTACGTACTTGCGCGGTTCGAAGGGGATCAGGCTCGACCGGGGCCCGACGTCGATTCGCTCGAGCAGCCCCAACAAGGCCTGGAGCGAGTTCATCTTCATGTACGGGCAGGTCGCACAACCACCGGCCGTCGAGCAGCCTTCGCCGCCGGCGACGCCCGGCATGATCCCGAGCCCGCTCTCCGTATCCTGCGCAATCGCCTCGCTCGCGACCGGAAAAACGATCTCGACCGAGATCGCCGCGCCGCCTTCGGAGGCGTAGTCCCGAAGCATCGCCTGCACCTGCCGAACGATAGGCGTGATCATCCCAGCTTCCGTCCCGAGAATGAAGCGCATGTTCGCAGGCTCTCCGCGTACGATCGCCTCGTCGACCTTGCCCAAGATGAACGCGAGGATGTTCGACGTAGACCCGACGACACCGTTCCCCTCGCGCTGTGCCTGCAAGCCGAGCTCGAACATCTCGCCGGGCACTTCGAGGTGCGCCGTGACGAACACATCGGCGTAGTGCTCGCGAACCAGGTCGACGACCTCGCGACCGAACATGTGGTGCACGATGCACGTGCCCTGCTCGAAGAAGTGAAAACGGGGTAAAAGCGAGCGAACCGAGGCCTGATCGTGCGCCGGGTGAAGCTGCCGGATCTGCTCGTCCGGCATCTCGGCGAGGCTCGCGAACATGTGCGCGAGGTTATCGCCCATGTACGTGTCCGGCCCGAACCAGATGTGAATGTCCGGCACCTGCGCCGCCGCCTGGAGCACCGTCCGCACGACGTTTGAAGAAGTGCAGGTGATCGTCGGAACCAGCGCGTGCGCCTTGGCCTTCGTGACCAGGCTCGTGTTGATGTACACGACGTGCAGCGAGCTCGGCGTCTCCGCTGCGGTCGTGAGGTACGCCCCGTAAGCCTCGGCCTCGGCTGACTCCGCAAGCGAGCAACCGATCGGGTCCATCGCCACCCGGTACACCGGGATGTCGGCGTACCCCGAAGCGTCGAGCATCGCCCGGACGTTCTCGCTCATGAAGTCGACGCCGAGCACGGCGATCGTGCTCACCCCCTGCTCCGCCATCGCGATTGCCCGGTCCGCCATCGCAAGCGAATCCGAAACATGGATGTGAGGCCAGTCGCACGCCGAGAGCACGCCCTGAAGCTCCGGGTCCATGTAGAAGTGCGCCACGACGCCGACGTTCTTCTGACGAAGAAGCGTCGTCAGCTCCATCACCAGCTCCGGGTCCGGCTTCAAGAACGTCGCCTGAGCCTCGGCGAACGCGCCCTCGGGAACGAGCGCGTCGGCCGTAATACGTAGTGAGGGAAACACGGGCAACGTCATCTGCGACAGCTCCAAAAAGCGGAGTATACCTGCGGACCAACACGCCGCATGTCAAACGAACCCACAGAAACCAGCGTTTACGTCCACTTCCCCTGGTGCGCGCGCAAGTGCCCGTACTGCGACTTCGCCACCGAGCCGATTCGCGCAAGCGAGCTGCCCCACGAAGCGTACACCGACGCGCTCCTCCGCGAGCTCGACCTGCGACGCGAGAGCCTCCGCGGCCGATCGCTCAAGTCGATCTTCTTCGGCGGCGGCACCCCATCCCTCTGGGAGCCCACCGCCCTCGATCGCTCCCTCGAGCACATCCGCAACGCCTTCGACCGAGTCGCCGACGACGCCGAGATCACCGTCGAGTGCAACCCGAGCTCACTCGAACGCGACCAGATCGCCCGCCTTCGCGAAGCCGGCGTCAATCGCCTCTCGATCGGCGTCCAGTCCCTGCGCGACCCGCACCTACGCTTTCTCGGCCGCCTGCACGATCGCGGAACGCGCACTCGAAGCGCTGGGCAACGCCGCAAGCGAAATGCCGCGCGTGAGCGCCGACCTGATGTTCGGGATGCCCGACCAAACGCTCGACGAGCTCGCCGAAGACATCGCGCAAATCGCAGAGCCCGGCATCCAGCACGTGTCCGCTTACGCGCTGACCATCGAAGAAAAGACGACGTTCGGCTCGCTGCACCGCGCCGGGAAGCTTCGAGTCGCCCCCGAAGAGCAGTACGCCGAGCTCTTCGAACACGCCGAGCGCTGCTTCAGCGACCTGGGCTGGACCCACTACGAAGTGTCCAACTATGCGGCGCCCGACGAAGAGAGTCCCGGCACAATCTTCACTACTGGCGCGGCGGCGCGTACGTCGGGCTCGGCGCTGCGGCGGTCGGCTGCCTCGATCGAAGGGCCGGGCCGCGCGCGCGATGGCGAAACGATCCAAACCCCCAGCGATACCTGCGCCAGCAAACCCTCGAAGCCGAGGTCGAACAGCTCGGCCCCGATGAGATCATTCGCGAAGCCCTGATGCTCGGCCTTGCGCACGGTCGACGGCATGAATCTCGCCGCAACCGAACGGCGCGCTGGTCGGGAGCCGAGAGAAGGCAGGGAACGCGAAATCGAACGCGCCATCGAACGGGGCAATCTCGTACAGGACGGAGACTGGCTCCGCGTCCCCATCGATCGCTGGCTGAAACTTGACGGCATTGTGCGAGACTTGTTCTAGAGTGCGGACCGGTGAAGCTCGATTTTGAAGAAGTCTCGGTCGCTGGCCTGGCCAAGTCCTACGGGCCGACTCTGGCGCTGGCCGGCGTAGACCTGAGCTTCGCGGCGGGGACGGTGACCGTCATCCAGGGCTCGAACGGCTCCGGGAAGTCGACGCTCCTCTGGCTCCTCGCGATGCTCGCCTACCCGACGCGAGGCGAGATCCGCTACGGCCGCTATGGCGTTTCACGGGCAGACGAGCTCCGAGGTCGCATCGGCTTCGTCGCCCACCAGCTCCAGCTCTACCCCGGACTCAGCGGCCATGAAAACCTCGTGCTCGCCGCCAAGCTGCAAGGCATCTCCTACGCGGAGAAGCGCGCCGCCGATCTCTGCGAATCGCTCTCGCTCGGCGAGTATTGGAAGCGACCCGTCCGCACCTATTCTCGAGGCCAAGCCCAGCGCGTCTCGATCGCCCGCGCCCTGCTTCACCAGCCGCGCTTGCTCCTGATGGACGAGCCTGCAACCGGCCTCGACGTGAAGTCCACCGCTGCGTTCATCGAGCTCATCGAAGAGCAGAAGCGTGAAGGCGCGATCGTCCTCATCGTGACCCATGAAGCGAAGTTCGCGGCCTCGGTGGCCGATCGCGTTCTGCACATGGACCGCGGCCGGATTGTGGAGCAGGAATCATGAACACCCTCCGCGCCGCATGGCTGGTCGCCCTCAAAGACCTGCAGCTCGAGATGCGCACCAAAGAGATCCTCACCTCGACGGGGCTCTTTGCCGTGCTGGTCGTCACGCTCGGCTCGCTGGCCTTCTACACCGATCCGGTCAGCTCTCCGAACGTCGCACCAGGCGTGCTTTGGATTTCGATCCTCTTCTGCGGGATTCTTCTCATCGGCCGAAGCTGGGCGCTGGAGCGCGAGAACGACGCTGTGTTCGCCCTTCTGCTCGCGCCAATTCCCCGGCCGTCGATCTACATCGGCAAAACCATCAGCGCTCTGGTCTTGCTGTTCGTGATCGAGTTCTTGCTCGTCCCGCTTTGTCTGGTCTTCTTCCAAATCGATGGAAGCGCGATCTTGCTGCCCCTCCTCGCCTTGGTATTCCTCGGCTCGGTGGGGTTCGTCTCGACCGCCTCGCTATTTTCTGCGGTCGGCATTCGCACGCGCGCCCGTGACCTGATGCTGAGCGTCCTGGTCTTCCCCCTGGTCGCCCCCGCCCTTCTCGCCTCCGCAGTCGCGACGCGCGAGCTCTTCGCTGGCGCCAGCATCCCCGAGGTCATCGGCTGGATCCGAATCCTGGCCGCCTTCGACATCCTGTTCGTCGGCTTCGGCGTCTGGATGTCGCGCCATCTTCTCGCGGAAACCTGAGCGCTCAGCGATACGCGCGAATCAGGTCCAAGGCGACCGGGTCCGACCAGTCGAGCGCCCCGTCAAAACGAAAGCGCACCAGGCCGTCGGCGTCGATGATCCAGGTCTCGGGAAAGAGCTTGGTCCCAAACTGCTCGGTCACGACCTTCCGGTCTGCGTCGAGCAGGCTCGTGATGCGCGAGGTGCGAGGAATGATCGTCTCGACTTCTGCCCAGGTTCGGTCGGTAGAGACCGCCACCACTTCGACGTCGCCCCAGTCCTCGGTCATCTCGGCCAGAAGCTCGATCGTCGGCAT
The DNA here is from genome assembly GCA_963716775.1 of uncultured delta proteobacterium. Classification (GTDB taxonomy): domain Bacteria; phylum Myxococcota_A; class Polyangia; order Polyangiales; family Houyiibacteriaceae; genus SG8-38. Next base: position 475,494 of record CAVQUI010000004.1, on the reverse strand, counting down.
CTCCTGGATGCAAGGCCGGCAGGTGACCGTCCAGAAGTTCATGACGATGACCTTCCCGCGCTGCTCGGACATCTTCCATTCGCCACCGCCCTGCTGGGGAAGGCTGAAGTCCGGAGCGAGCAGCGAGGCGCCCAGATAGTGGGGAACGCCGCCGCGGCCATCCATCAACTGCTCGAAGCGAGCATTGCCGAGGAGCGCCCGGAACGGAGCCTCGCGCGCGCGGTTCTGCGCATCCACCACGGCGCCGGTGAAGATGAATACCAGGGGAAACGCAATCGCGGCTACGATGATGGTGGCGAGGACTTCACGTCGAGACACGCCGGAGCCTTAGCGCCTTTCGAGACCGAGCGAAAGTGGATCGCTCGACTCCGGAGGGCGCACCTTTTGCCGGCCAATTCGAACGTACACGCCGTCATCGTCCTCGCCAATCCAATCGCTCAGCTTGCTGACCGCATGATTGTCGAAGCGAGCCGGGCAGCGGCCTTCTCGCACGGCACACCAGAGCGCCCCCTCGGGCCCTTGGCAAAGCGTGGCCGGGTCGAGCGGCTCGCGGAGGTCGCCAGAAAGGAGCAGACCGATGCCGTCCGGACCCGGCTCCACGTCTCTCACCGAGTACGCCGGTCCTTCAATTTCGACGTATGCCCAGTTGATCGAGTTGCGCAGACAGAAGCGCCCGTCCTCGGCGCGGTCGACCCAGCCGTCGAATGAGCGAACCAGAATCGGATGGCTGATCTCGTCCTCGCCGTTGAACCAACGTCCTCGCGCGTCGCGACGGATCTCGGTCTCTCGGCTGCGTCCGTCTAGAAACTGTGCTGGGTCCATGTCCTCGGGCAGACTACAATGTCGCTCGATGGTGAGAAAGAGCCGAAAGCTCGTGGTCGTATCGAACCGCGGCCCCTATCGGCACGAAGCCAGCCGGGGACGCGAGCGCTGGGTCCGAGCGGCGGGCGGCTTGGTGACAGCGCTCGATCCCGTATTGCAGAAGCGCGGCGGCGTCTGGGTCAGCGCAAAACCGGCCAAAGACTTCGACTCTGTCACGGTTCCGGCGCCTCACCTCGAGTACGACCTCGCGCACGTCGCGCTCAAGCGCGGCGAGCAGCGCGGTTTCTACGAAGGCATTTCCAATGCGGTGCTCTGGCCCTTGCTCCATGGCTTCGAGCCCACGATTCACGTAGGCGATGCCCCCTGGTCGAGCTACGTGGGCGCAAACCAGGCCTTCGCGGACACCACTGTTGCGACGAGCGGGCCGAGCGATCTGGTCTGGATTCAGGACTACCACCTCATGCTCGTCCCCGGCATGCTCCGCGCCGCACGAAGCAAGGCGAGAATCGGCTGGTTCTGCCACATCCCCTGGCCACCGCCGGACACCTTCAGCATCCTGCCCTGGCGCGAGGAGATCCTCGAAGGCTTGCTCGGCGCCAACGTCCTTGGCTTTCATCTACCCGAGTACGCCGAGCATTTCCGTGACTGCGTCGCGCGTTTCACCTCCCATCAGGTCTCGCGCGGTACGATTCACTATCGCGGCCGAAAGGTGAAGACGATCGCCGCTCCGATTGGAATCCCGGTCGAAGAGCTGCAGGCGCTCGCAATCGACCCGGACCTCGGGCGTGAGGTCGATCGGATTCGGCAAGCGACTTCAAACCGCAAGTTGATTCTCGGCGTCGACCGCCTCGACTACACAAAGGGTATCCCTGAACGCCTTGCCGCCTTCGAGCGCCTGCTTCGTCGAGACAAGAACGCGCGCCGACGGTGCGCGCTCATCCAGGTCATGGTGCCGAGCCGCACCGACGTGCAAGCGTATGCCGACCTCAAAGCAGAGATCGATCGCATGGTCGGCGACATCAACGGCCGCTACGCAGAAACCGGCTGCGTTCCCATTCACTACGTCTACCGAAACCTGAGTCAGCGCGCGATCTTCGCGCACTACCGAGCCGCCGACGTGGCCGTCGTCACGCCTTTGCGTGACGGCATGAATCTCGTGGCGCACGAGTACGCGGCGGCCAGGACAGACGAAGATGGCGTGCTGATCTTGAGCGAGTTTGCGGGCGCGGCGAAGCATCTCAAGGGCGCAGTCCTGGTGAACCCTTACGACGTCGAGTCTACCACCAACGCGATTCACCAAGCGCTCACGATGAAACCCAGCGAAAAGCGCAAGCGAATGCGCTCCATGCGCGCCGAGGTGATGCGTCTCGACGTGCACCGCTGGGCCGACCGCTATCTGGACGCCTTGGAGGGCAAGTGAGTCGCGTCGAGGCCCTGCTCGAAGCTCTTCTCGACCTCGAACGCCCCTTGCTGCTGGCGCTGGACGTCGACGGAACGATCTCCCCGATCGTCCGCGACCCCGACCTGGCCGAGATCCCCGCGGCGACGCTCGGCACACTGGCGGCGCTTGCCCGGGCGCCCGGCATCGAGCTCGCACTGGTCACCGGCCGCGCGCTCGGCTCGCTCGAACGAATGGAACGGCTCGAAGGGATCTGGCGCGCGGTGGAGCACGGAGGCCTGGTCGTCGCACCGGGGCAAGCTCCAGCAGAGCGCAAGCTGACGACCGAACAGCGCGCTGCGCTCGATCGCTTCCAGACACTGGGTCGACAGCCGCGCCCGAGACGCGTTCATCGAACACAAGCCACAGGCGATCGCAGTGCACGTTCGGGCAATCGCCGCCGATGATCCGGCCCGGGCCGAGCAACTGCTTCGAGAGGCCGACGAGCTCGCGCAAAGACCTCGGCCTTCATGTTCGGCGGGGCAAGGCTCTACGCGAAGCGGAGGTCGAGCCCTACGACAAGGGCAGCGCGCTTCGAGAGATCTTCGAGCGCTCGGGCGCCAGGTCCGTGTTCTTCGCTGGAGACGATCTCACCGACTTCCCCGCCATCGACTTCGCGGCGCTGCACGGCGTCGGTGCGTTCGTTTGTTCGGACGAGCAGCAGGGCACTCCGCCGGCGTCGGCTATGCTGCTCCGAAACGTGGACGAAATGGCCGAGCTCCTCCGGCGATTGGCCGACCGTATCGCTGCCTGAGCGGTGGCGCCGGTACGGTCCCGTGGTAGAGGCCCGACATGCTGGATCGAGAAATCGCAGAGGCCGCACGCATCGCGCGACGGGCTGGCGCAATCTTGATGGAGGTCTACGCGACCGAGTTCAGCGTTGCTTACAAAGCCGAAGCGGACCCGGTGACCGAAGCCGACACCAGGGCCAATGCCTACATCGTCGGCGAGCTCCAAATGGCATTTCCCGAAGACGGCATCGTCGCTGAAGAGAACGAAGACAACAGCGATGCGCTACTGCCAGGACGCTGCTGGTACGTCGATCCTCTCGACGGCACCCGGGAGTTCGTCGCGAGGAACGGTGAGTTCTCGGTGATGCTCGGCCTGGCGATCGATGGCGATTCGACGGCGGGGGTCGTGTACCAGCCAGTCACAGACAAGCTCTATTCGGGAGTCGTCGGCGACGGTGCCTTCCTCGAGGAGCAAGGCGCGCGCCGTCAGCTGAAGGTCAGCGAGGTGGCCGCGGCGACTGAGTTGAAGCTCGTGGTTTCTCGGTCGCACCGAAACCGCGCCGTCGCCGAAGTCGTCTCCCGGCTTGGCATCCGACAAGAGACGACCAGTGGCTCGGTGGGGCTCAAGACCGGCCTCATCGCCGAACGGCAAGCCGACTTCTACGTGCACATCTCGGACCGCTCGAGCATGTGGGATGCCTGCGGCCCTGAAGCGATTCTCAAGGCAGCCGGTGGGCGTTTCACCGACCTCGAAGGCAATCCGTACCTGTATGGCGGAACCGACATGCGCAATCGAAAGGGCATTCTCGCCTGCAACGCGGCGGCATACGACGCTGTGCTCCCGGTTGCTCAAGAGGCTGCGCGCTCCATAGGACTGATTCGATAGAGACGCGCGATGGCACCGGTGGATTGGCAACAGGCTTGGAAGACTGGGACGACCCCTTGGGACGCGGGCGCTTCACCTCCGGCGCTTCGTGGCTTGCTCGAGCGCGGCCAGGTTCCATCAGGCCGGGTGTTCGTTCCCGGCTGCGGGACTGGTTACGACTTGGCCACCCTGGCACAGGCGGATCGCGAAGTCGTCGGGCTCGACCTTTCCGACGAGGCGCGCTCAGCATTCCTGACGGCGCACGGAGACCTACCCGGCACTGTCTCCTACGAGGTCGGCGATTTCTTTTCGTATCAGCCGGCTGAGGGTTTCGACTTCGTCTGGGACTACACCTTCTTCTGCGCGCTCGATCCCGAGCAGCGAGGCGGCTGGAGCGACGCCATGCGACGCCTGGTGAAGCCGGCAGGCCTGCTCGCGACCTTGCTCTTTCCGTTCGAAGACCCGATTTCGGAACGCCAAGGGCCCCCTTGGCCCATCAATACAGGTCTGGTCCGCAGCTTCATCGAAGACGCCTTCGAGCAGCTCGAGACCACCGAGATGGAGCAGACGCATCCGGGGCGCGAAGGCCGCGAGCGCCTGGCGCTTTGGCGACGCCGCGAATCTTAGTCCGCATCGGGCAGAGGAATCGAAGACGAGCGCCACTTCACCTCGGAGAATCCGAGTCGGTAGTCAGCCGTTGCACCTTGCTCCTGCACGCCGACCCAGACCTGTGTCGTGCCGATGGGGAAGTTGGAACGGAGCATCGGGTCTTTGGTGCCGTTGCGGTTGTCGTTGCAACGAACAGCTCCATCGGGCTTGCGTACGACGAGCACGACATCGGAGCTTGAACGAGCCGAGAACGTGAAGTTGGAAGAACGCGGTATCGGCGTCGAGAAGGTAGTCCGGGGTTTCGGAAATCCACCCCTTGCACTTGCGGTGAATCGACCTGGCCTGCACTTCGCCCACGGCGCTGCCAGCCACGAGACGGGGGTCTGGGCTGAAGCCGGCATGCAAGGGCACGACGCCGAAGCGCGAGGGTGAGTGCTGGTAGGGGTCTCGCGCCGTAGCTTGTGCCCGGGCGGGTGCGACCGGCGCGGGCGTGGCCGTCTCGACCTCTTCGGTGCAGGAGGCGAGCGCCAGCAGCGAAGCGACGAGCCCCCTGGCGCACAGGCCTGATTGATTCGATTCAACCACCGTGTCGGCCGTCCTAGCCGCAGCGAGCACGACCCGTCAACCACACAATAAAATGGGGCCGCCCCCTATGGAGGAGCGGCCCCGCGCTTCTACCGCATATGTCCGTGTTGGGAAGAGACCTAAGGAGAGGAAAGGGTCGATATACTGCCGCTGCTGGTCGGTAGAAGCGCGTAGACTGCCGGCGCCAAACCAACACCCGTGTCGGTGTCGACGGCGATGAGAAGGGTGACGACATTGGCCGTGACCGGCGCTTCGAGCGGCCCCACGTCCAGCATGTCGTTGGCGTCGGTCCCTCCGCCAGCAGCCGCAGTGTCGACATCGAAGCCAATGTTGACGGGCCCCGCCGCGAGGTCGAGCGGACCGGCCACGGTGCCGAAGGCAAGCTCATCGACAACGCACTGCATCGCCATCGGTCACGATGTCGACTGGGTCCACAGCCGTAGCGTCCGCGCCATGGCCGACTAGCAGACGCCCTTCACCTGAAGCCAGGCCATCTGCGTTCTCGTCGAAGAGTAAGACGCTGACCGGGACCATGGCCGCGCTGTCGCGGTATGCAGCCACGGTGTAGGTGCCGCCCGCGTCGAGCGCGACGTTCTCTACATCGAAGACCGAATCGGTCGTGCCGGCAGGCGCGATTCCGAAATCGTATTCACCGGCGGGAAGCTCGACGTAGTCGGTCACATTGCCGAACTCCAAATTGTCGATCCCGGAGGCTTCGCCATTGACGAGAATCGCAACGCCCGTGTCAGCTGCGCTCGGCACTTCGGGAGCCAAGTGCGCAACGCGAATCCGGGCCGGCGCGGGAGGCGCGCCCAGCGTTGGGATTGCGCCGCTGGTCGTTGGAACGAGTGCGTACACGGCTGGAGCGAGCGACTCGTCCGCGGTGTCGGTGTCGACCGCAACCAGGGTAGTCACCACGTCCGAGGTGATTGGCGCCTGCAAGGGCGGCGTCTCCGACACTCCATCCCCCGTCAGGTCGAAGCCGATATTCACGTTGCCCGCAGGTAGGTCGAGCGGGCCGGCCGTCGTGCCAAAAACGAAGTCCTCCACGATCGGCGAGTCGGTGTCGGTGTTCACGACGGTGACCGGATTGAGAAGGCTGTCGTCCGCACCATGGCCAACCAGAATGCGACCAGTACCGGAGGCGAGGCCGTCGGGGCTGTCGTCAAAGAGCAAGACCTTGACCGGAACGGCGGCCGCTGCGTCGCGGTATGCCACCACGGTGAAGATGCCACCTGCCGGAAGTGTGGCAGGCACATCGAGAACGGAGTCGGTCGAGCCAGTGGGCGCGATTCCGAACGTGTAGTCGCCTGCGGGTAGCTCGACGTATGCTGTGCTGTTGCCGAACTGTAGGTCTTCGATGCCCGAAGCCTCTCCGTTAACCAGGATGTCCACGCCAGTATTCTCGGCTGAGGGAATCTCAGGCGCGAGGTGGGCGACGCGGATCATCGCCATTTCGCTGCCTGAGCCACCGCTTCCACCCGATCCGGCGGTACCGCCCGAGCTACCAGTGTCGTCCCCACACCCGACGAGCCCGAAAGCTATCGCCGCTGCAAATCCCAACCAAATGCTTTTTCGATTCATTGTCTATTCCTCCGACCTGTCTAAGTCATGTCTAGGTCTTGTTGAGTTTTATACGGACATTCATTTCTGAGTCAAGCGTAGAGCTTCACTTTTTTTGCTTCCTGCTTGATTTCGGAGATTGCAGGATATAGACAATCCCTAGACAAATTCTGAACGGAGTCGGTTTTCGACCGGCCCAGAGGCTGGAAGTGGCGGACGAAGCAAAATACCGGGTGGGCATGGTCTCGAAGATGACGGGGCTCTCCACCCACGCCCTGCGCATGTGGGAGAAGCGCTACGCGGCGGTCGTGCCCAAGCGGACCGAGGCTGGCGGACGCCTCTACACCGATGCAGACGTCGAAAGGCTTCGGCTGTTGCAGAAGCTCGTCGAGAGCGGTCATTCGATCGGCGGGATCGCGAAGTTACCGAATGTCGATCTTCGACACATGGCGGCCTCGTTCCCGCAGACATCGAGTCCGCCGGCGCTGCAACATCTACCAGAGCTTCGAGCGCGCGTGATGACGGCGATCGAGGAGCTTCACATCGAAGAGGCCGAACAGATGCTCTCACGAGCTGCCTTGAGCACCGAGCCCAGCGAGTTCTTGAAGACCTTGGTCGCACCAATCCTCGTCGAGATTGGTGACCGCTGGCAACGCGGTGAGCTTCGCATCGCACACGAGCACGCCTGCTCGACGATCATGCGCGGCCTACTCTTCTCGCTGATGCGCCTCTATCCCGTGAACGACTCGAGACGCCGGGCGGTCATTGCGACGCCCGCCAAAGAGAATCACGAGCTCGGTGCGCTCATGGTGGCGATGTTGGCGGCGATGCACGGATGGAGCGTGCTCTACCTCGGCCCTGACCTACCGGCCGAAGAGATCGCCTACGCGGTGACCGACACGAACGCCGAGCTTCTCATGTTGTCGATCACCAACTTGAAGCCCAAGGATTCCCAAAGAGAAATCGCTGAGATCGAAAGCGCGATTCCGAAACGCGTCAAGTTGCTCATCGGCGGACGAGCGGCAAGCGCGCCCCCCGAAAGCCGTGCGCACATTGAGCAAGACCTAGCCCTGGTGGAAGTCCAGCTCAGTCGCTGAGGTCCGCGGGCGCCCCGGGCGGGACGGTGTCGCGCGTCGCCCCTTTGATGACCTTCTGCGCCAGGGTTGCGAGGCTCCGCGCACCACTCTTTTTCAAGAGCGAGCGAATCTGGGCCTTGACGGTGTTCTCCGCGACCCCGAGCGAGTCGGCGAGCTCCTTGCGCGACAGACCATCGACCGAAAGCGTGAGAAGCTCGGTTTCGCGACGCGTGAGCTTGAGTTGGCGGGCCAAGTGCTCGATGCGTTGCCCGATGGCTGCGTCGTCGACGCGCTCCTGGGCCAGCGCGCGCTGAATGAACGGATTGAGGTTGTCCGCCGATGCGGGCTTACACACATACTCGCCGCGCATGGTCTGAACTTTGTTAACTACATCACGATTGAGCTCACCCGTGAGAACGAGCACTGGCAGCGCGCCATGTACCTGCCGGATCTCGGCAAGCAGGTCCAAGCCGTATCCATCGGGCAAGATCAGGTCCAGCACGACGCCGGTCCACTCCTCGTGGTTCTTCAGCTGTTCACGGGCCGCGCCCATGCTGTGCACGACCTCGACCGGACCGTGACGCCCAAACGTACGTGCGAGGGTCCGAGCCAGTGTCGGCTCATCCTCGACAATCAAAAACCCTCCCGGCATGCCGCGTAAGCTAACCCAGTTGACCCCTTCGGTGGAACCGATTCCGGCCAGGGGGTGCCGTTTTTTAACCCTAAGGCAGTGAAAGCGGAGCATCGCAGTCGCTAAAATACAGTGATCTCAGATATTTATCGGCCTGAGGCGGCAAGGGGGTGCGCTGGTCTGGCCTCATCCGCTGGGGCGAGAATTGGCGCTGACTTGACGCCAGGCTCCTCCCCATCTTGAATGGATGAACGGGATGTACGCGGTTGTGATCACCGATGAGGGGGGCGTCCGGCGCAGGCTTGATTTTTCAAAGCCGGAGCTGACGCTGGGTCGCGTCCAGGGTAACGACATCGTCTTGTCGAAGCGCAACGTGTCCAAGCAGCATGCGCGCCTCACGCTACAGGACGAACAGCCGGTAGTCGTCGATCTAAACAGCACGAATGGCACCTGGGTCAACGGCCGCAAAATCACCTCGGCTCAGCCGCTGAAGCAGGGCGACAAGATCTACATCGCCGACTTCATCATTACGCTCGAAACAGTGGACGAACGCTCGGAGACGGCGGGTTCGATGCCGCGGGTGTCCGAACCGCCTCCCTTGCCCGACAAGTCCGTGATGCCCGCGGCGAGCTCGGTACCGATGAGGCGCTCCACGGCCGCGCGGCGAGCGACGCCAGGAGGCTCGAGCTTGACCGCGCTCAAACCCGACGTAGCGGTCACTGCAGCGCCTCCTCGTATTCCACGTAGAGAAACCAGCCTGCCGCTTCCGCGAAGAGAGACCAGCCTGCCCCGAGCCCGTGCGAAGACCGAAACCGGAATTTCGATCGGCGATCCGCTGAACACCTTGTTGAGCCGTCTCGCCGAGCGCATGGATATGGACGACATCGATCCAGCGTCAATGAAGAATCAGGAGCGTTGGTCGGCTGCGCGCGCGGCAATCGCCGAGACGTTCCTCGCGATGCAAACCGACGGCTTGGTTCACGCCGAATTGGACATGCGCGATGTGGCGCATGCAGCACTGCACGAAGCGGTGGGTTTGGGCGCTCTCGATGATCTGCTCTCCGACGAATCGGTGCGCACCATCGTCGTCAACGGACCCGAAAACATATTCGTGGACAAGGGCGAAGGGCTCGAAGCCGCACCGTTGAAGTTCTCTTCCGAGAGCGCCCTGCACAGGGTCGCGCGGCGCCTCGCGGCGGAAAGCGGTCAAGCGCTCGAAGGTCGATCGGTACTTCACGGACGGCTCTCGTTTGGCCCGAGCCTGACGATCCTGCAGCCGCCGCTGGTCATGAACGCCTGCGTCATCGAGTTGCGAATGCACGACGCGAACTCGCTCGAGCAACTCTCCGAGAAGGGCTGGATGAGCACCGATGCAGCGACCTACCTGGCGAAGGCTGTCGCGGAGTGCCGCAACATCGTCGTCGCCGGGCCCCGCGGCTCGGGGGTGACCAAGCTCATGTCCGCATTGGTCCGCGAGCTTCCATCGAGCGACAATACGGTCGCCATCGAGACCATTCCCGAGCTCGACATCGATCGAGACTGGCTGATCTCCCTAACCGCCGCCGACTCGGGCATCCCGCTGAGCGAAGCGATCGGGCACGGAGCGCGACTGCACGCGGAGCATCTCGTGATCAACGACCTCTGCGGGCCGGACACGATGAGCGCACTGACCGCGGTGCTCGGGCGTGAGCCGGGACACCTGCTCGGGGTGCATTGCTGGAGCACCAAAGACGCCATCGAGGGTCTCATGCTAGCCGTGGGCTCCGCCGGAGCGGACCGAACCTACGTCGCGCAACTGCTCGCCAGCGCGGTCGACATCGTCGTCTCGATGCAGCGTGGGCCCGAAGGGCAGCGCGTGAGCGCGATCCTCGAAGTCCAAGGCCACGAAGCCGGGGACGTCAGCTACCAGTCCGTCCCATTCTGAAACGCGCTGGCTAGGCGAGCTTCCGGATGACTTCGAGCGGCGCTTCACTGACGCCAGGCGCAGGGTACGCCGGGCGCGCAAAGTAGTAGCCTTGACCGTAGTCTGCGCCGCAATCGATGACGACCTTCATTTCGCTTTCGAGCTCGATGCCCTCGGCGACGACGCGCGCCCCGAGCTCGTGACAAAGCTGCACGATGTGACGAACCAAGACCTGCGCACGGCGATCGTCGGCAAGGTCGGCGACTAAGGTCCGATCGAGCTTGACCACCTCGGGCCTGAGGTCGGCGATGTACTTCAAGTTCGAGTAGCCGGCGCCCAGGTCGTCGACCGCAAGCGCAACCCCCTTGCCCCGAATCTCGCGAAGAACACTGTGGCAGTATGCGAAATGGGTTAGCGGAACCGACTCGGTCACCTCGAGATAGATCGGCGAATCGTGAGTGAAGATGGGGTCGTCCGGCTGCACGAGCCAAGACTCGTCGAACTCGTTGGGGTGCACGTTGAGAAACAGCGGCATCCCAGGGCAATGCGCAATGGAGAGCTCGCGAATCGCGCGGCCCAAGGCGCCCACGCACCTAGACTGAATCGCCTCGTCGAAGAGCTTCGGCGGGTTGACCCAGTGCGGCGAGTTGCTTCGAACCAGTGCCTCGTGGGCGAATGGCTCCATCGTGCTGAGCGAAACGATCGGCTGATACACCACGCTGAGGTTGCCGAGCGTGAGCACGTCGGGGAGACCCTGCATCGTTCTGAGCCGGGGTGTCCCGGCGCGGCGCTCTTGGGTGTTCTTCAACCAATTGCGAAAGTTCGTCACTCGTGCCCCACCACGGTAAGTTTACAGCATCGCAACCATGAACGGCCACCCTCGTTTTGGGGCTCCTGGCGCGCTCCGAGGGCCTCTGGTATGCCCCGCACCCATGAACAGTGCACCGTCGATCGGCCCGGCCCAAGTCAGCCCCATTGGAACGACCCTAGAGCGGCACCTGCTCGATCGCCAGCGGCGCATGCCCGAGGCAACCGGTGATTTCACAGGGCTTTTCCAGCAAATCAGCCTGGCAGCCAAAATCATCGGCAGCCGAGTCAGCAAAGCCGGGCTTTCGGGGATCCTCGGACGAACCGGGACGACAAATGTCCAGGGCGAGCAGGTCCAGAAGCTCGACGACTTTGCCAACAGCGTGATCGTGAGCACGGTCGAGGCAGGCGGGCACGTCTGCGTGATGGGGAGCGAAGAGGTCGAAGAGCCCATTCAGATCCCCTCGCAGTACCCGCAAGGCAAGTACGTCCTGCAATTCGATCCTCTGGACGGCTCGGGCAACATCGACATCAACGCATCGATCGGAACGATCTTTTCAATTCATCGTCGCCTCACACCGGACGGCGGGCCAGGAACCTTGAAGGATCTCTTGCAGCCTGGAAGCGACATCGTGGCCGCCGGCTACGTGATCTACGGCTCGTCCAACATGCTGGTCTACTCGACCGGCGACCAAGTCGACGGTTTCACATACGACCCAGGCGTGGGCGAGTTCTTCCTGTCGCACCCGAACATCAAGGTTCCCCAGCGCGGCGGCATCTACTCGATCAACGAGGGCAACTACCACAGCTGGCACGAGGGCATTCAGCGCTGGGTCGACTGGATCAAGACCCCCTCCGACGGCAAGAAGGCCTACCGCTTGCGCTACATCGGCGCGATGGTTGCCGACCTGCACAGGACCCTGCTTCGCGGCGGTGTCTTCGTCTATCCGCCGGACGTGAAGAACGAGAAGGGCAAGCTTCGACTCCTCTACGAAGCCTCACCGATGGCGTTTCTCGTCGAAGCCGCTGGCGGCGCCGCTTCGGATGGCACGAGGCGGATCCTCACCATCCAGCCCGAAGAGCTCCATCAGCGAACGCCCGTATTCATGGGAAGCACGGACGACGTCGCGGACGTGCTGCGATTCGCGAACGCCTGAGCTCCTCAGAGCTTCGGTGTCATTTGGAAAGGCACCTCGGTGCGCACGCAACCGTTTTCCGGCTTCGGGAACTTCCAGGTCTTCGCGACGCGCTTGACACAGTTGTAAACCTGCTGGTCATCGAGTGAACCAGAGACCGAGACGGCTCGTACGCTTCCGGTCGCGCCGATGGTGAGTAGGACCTTCATCGACCCCTGAAGCATGTTGTTGTCCTTCAGGGCGCGCTCATAGCAGGTCTGCACTTGCTTGCTCGGCTGTCCCCGGATGACTGAGCTGAGTTGGGCCGGCTGAAGCGTGCCGTCGCAGACCCAATCCGACGGGCGGCTCTGCGTGGCCTGCTTGGGCTTTTCGCCTGCCGGCTCTTCTTCGCCAGCATCGACTCCGGCATCCTCCTCCGGGATTTCGATCTCGGCGGCGAACTGCTCTCGAGCGGGGGCTTCCGGCACGGCTTCGACGGGCTCCGCCTCGGGGGGGATTCACAGCCCCTGACGAAGAACCAGATGGCTCCGGCAATCAGCAGAAGGGCCAAGGCGATGATGCCGTACTTGCTATCGTTCTTCTTCAGTGGCGGTAGGCTCGAGCCCTGGGTCACATGCCCCTCACTTTCCCCAGCAGAAGGCGCTCCGCGCACCCGAGACCGGAGTGTAGATTCCTTGAACGATCACGCCAACTCCCGAGCCAAGTAGGGTCCGAAAAACCACTGTTTGCCGCGAGGCGACCTCTCCTCTATGGTTCGGCCTCTTTAACGGCAATTGGCGATGGTTGATAAGTTCAAAGGCTTCTTTCTAGTTCTTCTCGTGGTGCTGCTTTCGGCGGTGTTCGCCCTTCAATTTGGGGGTGGTCAGGCCGAAGGCTGTGCAGCGGGCGGCAGCACATATCTAGCGCGGGTCTATGACCAGACGCTGAGCAGGGGTGACTTCGAGGCCGCGTACTCGGTCGCGAACTTCGGGAGACTCCCCGAGGAGACGCAACGCTCGATGCGCCTGCCCCAGCTTGTCCTCGATGGGCTCATCGACCGCACCCTGCTCGCGCGCGAGGCACGCAAGGTCGGTTTCGAGGTTAGCCAAGATGAAGTCATGGCGCGCTTCGTCAACGAAGGCATCATCTTGCTGTCACTCGGGGTCGGAGCCCCGCCGATGCTTCCCCAGGGCGAGATTCCGGTTTCGTTTACCGACAAGGACGGCGCCTTCAACAAGGACCTCGCCGAGCGCTACATCCAGAACGGGCTTCGCCGAAGTGTGGGCGAGTTCGCGGATGCACAGGTGGACGAATACCTGGCCGCGCGGATGCGTGAGCTCGTTGCTTCGACGGTCAGCGTCAGCGAAGCTGAAGTCTGGGACGACTACGTCCGCGAGAACGACAGCGCGAAGATCAAGTACGTCCGCTTCTCCCCGGCGTACTACCTCCAACAGAAGCCGCCGACTTCCGATGCGGCGCTCGCAGCCTGGATTGCAGACAACGAAGACCGCCTGAGCGCCGAGTACGAGGTCAACAAGCACCGGTACACGAACCTCGAGAAGCAGGTTCGCGCCCGCCACGTCCTGATCAAGGCAGGGTCGTACGCGAGCGACGAGCAAAAGGCCGAGGCACGGAAACGAGCCGAGGCGCTACAGAAGCGCGCCGCCAAGGGCGAGGATTTCGCGAAGCTCGCCAGCGAGAACAGCGACGACCAGGTAACGGCCAAAAAGGGCGGCGACATCGGCTTTCTTCGTAAGGGAACGATGCCAGAGTCGTTCGACGACGTTCTCTTCTCGATGGAGGTCGACCAGATTTCCGAAGTCGTGGAAACCCCGTATGGCTTTCACGTGATCAAGGCGGTCGCCGTCCGGGAAGGCGACGTGCCGGTGGACGAGGCCAAGCAGGAGCTCGCCGAAGGCCTCTACCGAGCAGACTGGCTCGAAGCGCGGGCCCGCGACGCGGCGGCAAGCACCCTCGCGTCGTGGCGAGCGAACCAGGATGACGACGCGGTTGCGCGAAAGCTCGAGGCTGCGGCCTCACAAAGTGGCGAGTCTGCCCTCACACCGACGCTCGACGAAACGGTCGACTTCGGTCGTTCGGACACTCCCGTGCCGGGCGTTTCGACTGCGGCGCTGCTCGATGCGGTGTTCTCCCTGCCCGAAGGCGAGGCATTTCCGAGCGAGCCGGTGAAGCTCGGCCGCGAGTGGCTGATCTTCCGTCTCATCGATCGGCAGCGCCCGGACGAAGCAGCGTTCACCGACGCCGTCCGCGAGTCGGGCCGCGAAGTTCTTCAGACGCTCAAGAAGCGAGAGACCGTCGACCTCTACATTCAGCAGCTCCGCGCGAAGGCGACGGCCGACAAGGCCCTGCGCGTCAACCAGCTCCAAGCCCCGGATGGCCGTAGCTAAGACTTCGAGTCTTCCCGAGCTCCCAACCGAGTCGCTGACGCTCGGTAATGGCCTTCGGGTACGCCTCGTTCCACTTCCTCACCTGCAGTCGGCGACCGCCTCGTTCTTCGTTCGGGTCGGCTCCCGGTACGAAACCGTCAACACCAACGGCTTGAGCCACTTCCTCGAGCACATGTTGTATCGGGGCACGGCGGCGCACCCGGCGGCACATGAGCTCAATCTCGCGATCGAGCGCCTTGGTGGGACCCTCGACGCGGCCACACACGTGGACTTCACGAGCTACGATCTCAGCCTGCCGCCCGAGACCATCTCGCAAGGCATCGAGCTACTCGCCGAAGTGCTGCAACAGCCGCTGTTGACCGAGCTCCGCACGGAAAAGCAGATCATTCGTGAAGAGATCCTCGAAGATCTCAACGAAGAAGGCGAGCAGATCGACGTGGACAACGTCTCGCGGCGACTGCTCTACCCCGACCACCCCCTAGGCTTTTCGATCCTGGGCCCTCTCGACAACCTGGATCGCTTTGAAACGGCGGATCTTCGGTGGCATCACCGCAGTCACTACAGCGCTCTGAACTCGGTCCTCTGCGTCACGGGCGCATTCGACCCTCGAGAAATCGAGAAAGCGATTCGCTCTGAGTTCGAGCGAATGCCAGCCGGTGAGGCGATTGCTCCCAGCTCATCCCCCAGCCAAGCCGCGGCGGAGCGCTTCTCCTATGTGAACGAGCATGGCAGCCAGACCGACGTACGGCTCTCCTTCCACACACCAGGCATTTCCAGCTCAGAAGCGCCCACCCTGCTCTTGCTCGACCGCTTGCTCGACGACGGCCTGAGCACGCGCATCCATCAAACGATCTGCGAAGAGCGCGGGCTAGCCTATGAGGCTTTCGCTGGGAACGACGTACTCGAGGATTGCGGCGTGTTCGACTTCGGAGCCTCGGTCGAACACAAGAAGGCGCCCTACCTCCTGGAAGCCGTGCTCGAGCTCATCTCCGAGCTTCAGCAGCAGGCGCCAACAGACGAGGAAGTCGACAAGGCGAAACGTCGCTACCTCTGGAACCTGCGGACGCTGCAGGACGACACCGAGGGCGCGGCTCATTTCGTCGGGACGAGCGCGCTCTTCGGTCTTCCCGGGCGAGTGGGAACGGTCGCCGAGCGAGTCGAGCGCGTGACGGCCGAGGACATCCAGCAGGCCGCGCAACGCTATCTGAATTCGAAAGACGCGAATCTGACTTGCGTGGGCGTCTTGGACGAAGATCTCCTCTCCGACCTTCGCGGCCTGGCCGGACTCTAGTCGTCGAGGTTCACCCAGTGAGCCTGCCCGTCGGGCCCCCACTCCTTCTTCCAAACTGGGACGGTCTCTTTGATTCGATCGATCGCCTTTCGGCAGGCCGTGAACGCGTCGTCTCGGTGCGCTGCGCTCGCCGCCACGCAAACCGCAACGTCGCCGATGCCGAGCTTGCCAACCCGATGGACGGCTGCGATTCGGACACCGGGATGTTCCTCGATGACGCGTTCGAGCACGCGCATCATCTCCCTGTGCGCCAAGTTCTCGTGAGCTTCGTAGTCGAGCCTGGACACTTGCTTCCCATCGGCGTGATCGCGGACGACGCCGTGGAAGATACAAATCCCGCCGGCTCCGGAGTGCTCGACGGCTCTCCGAACTTCGTCGAGCGAAATCGCCTCAGCGCTCACTTGGCAAAGAGCGATCGGGGAGCCGCCGGCAACTGGCGGAAGAACGTCCACCCGATCGCCGTCACCGATCGCCTCGGAGGCGTCGACGAAATCACCATTGACTGCCAATCGCATGCGCTCGAGGAACGCTGCCAGGGATGGAAAACGATCGCCCACCAGGCGACGTAGCTCTTCCTGCGGCAGGCTTTGCGATCCGATCTCGAAGGTCGAGCTCGCGCATCCGGCGAGCTCCTTCGCCGCAGCGTAGAAGTGAACATCGACCTTCATCAGACCCGCGAAGTCTAGCAGGCGTCGAAATGCGAGCAGTCCGGCCTGCTGTGTTAGAGTTCGATCCAGGTGAGCGAGTCTGGATTCAAGCTGATTTCGTGGCTGATTGCCGCGAGCCTGGCGGGGGCAATGCTCGCGATGCCGCAACCGGTAGACCCCTGGGAGATGCCGAGCCTCGTGCTCGACCGGGCCGCCGTGTCGGACGCCATCGAGCTCGACGAAACCCTCGCAAGGGAAGCGCCTGATAGCGAGGAGGCTCGTGACTTGCGCTCGCTCTTCGCCGATCACTGTCGATCGGAAGCCAACCCCCCGTACGAGCGACGCGAGTACGATCGACGCCAAGCCGAGATCTACCGTGCGATCCGAGCTCTGACGGAGAAGCATGGAGCGCCGGCGTTCGAGGCCATGAGGGCCGCTGCCGTCGAGGACTTCATGCGCTTGCTTGACGATGGCGGAGGCGAGGCAGGGAACACAGACGAGGAAGGCATCGTCGGCGGCTTCATGGAAGTGCTGAAGCGGTATGGCGCGCTGCGCGAGGGCGTGTTCATCGCGCCGCCGCTGACCCTGCGCGTCTTCTACAAGGCACGCTGGAACGCAGTCCATCGACGGCCGCTCGGGGAAAGCTTTTCTCCGATCGAGAGCCAGGCGTACTGGGGCTGGCTCGCGCTGCACGGCTGGGGCACGCCGCTCCCTCAACGAAAGGAAGCCTTGCTCGCGTTCCGTGGCGCAGGAGGCTTTGGTACCCAAGAGGCGGAAGCTCTTTTCGCCGTGCTCGATGGTCATCCCGCTCGAGCGTCGAAGTCCTTGAACGAGCTCTACGAAGCGAGCGGGCAGCTGCGTTTGCGCAATTTCTCGCTGGGCGTGCTGAATGCCAGCCTTTTGCATCCGGGGTCACCATGATACGACCCTCGGAGTGGACACGAAATTCCCGTTCTCGTAACCTGGTGAACCCGCAGCCGCGGATGGAGTCGAGACTGGCGTGAAAGTCGACCTCAAAAAGAGCCTATTCATCCTTCCGAACCTCTTCACTCTCTCGAGTGTGCTCTGCGGTTACAACGCCATCTTGATCCTCTCGGACCAGCCGACCTCCGACGACTTCTATCGCGCGGCCCTGCTGATCGTCTTCGCGCTCTTTTTCGACGGCATCGACGGTCGGGTCGCACGCCTGACGAGAACGCAGTCGGCCATCGGGGTTCAGCTCGATTCCTTGGCGGACGTGATCTCCTTCGGCATCGCGCCCGCGATCCTCGTGTATCACTGGTCGCTCTTCGAGCTCGGCACGGCCGGCATGTTCATCGGCTTCCTGTACGTGGCCGCCGGCGCAGTCCGACTCGCTCGCTTCAATGTAACTTCGACCGGAGATGATGGGCAGCCCGAGCGTCCCGGCAAGTACACCCAAGGCCTGCCGATTCCAGCAGCGGCCGGCATCCTCATCTCGATCGTGGTCGCCAACCATCTCACGGGGAAGCTGCCGTTTTCCCCGTACTTGATTTCGTTTCTCGTGCTCGCGCTCTCGGTCTTCATGGTGAGCGCGATGCCGTTCCGCTCCTTCAAAGATCTGCGCCTCAACTTGCGCACCGTGCTGTTCATCTCGGTGGCCCTCGGCGTCACAGTCTGGATCGCCTTGACGATTCACCCGTCGATGGCGCTGGTTTGGCTGCTCGCCGCATACGTGATCATCGGCATCGTCGAGAGCCTCATCGTGCTGATGAACAAGGCCCGTGCCGGCATCGACAAGGCAAGCCAGCGCTCGGCCTAGCGGCCCCTAGGGTTCTCGTACACCGAGATGATGGGAACACCGTCGTAGCGCAGGACGTAGACGGGCTGCACGCTGCCGAAGGCGACCCAGGCTTGATAGTCGACTTCGGCGAAATGCGGCTCGTGGTGCACGAGAACCAGGTCGGCGGCTGCCATCGATGCGGACGCGCGGATATTCGAAGGGATCAGGCCGTCCCGCTGCATCATGTTCCAGGCTCCGTGGGTCGTGTCGCAGGTCCAGACCGAGCCGCCATTCGGAAGCTTCTGAGCGATCCAGTCGGCAAGACTGCCACTGGTGAAACCCCAGAACTGCCGGTTCATTCCGAGATCGGCGGCCCCGGGCACTCCACCGGCCAGCGGCGTGTAGTGCGACAGGCCGAAGGGATGACTGTGCGCCGTTTCCACCGATCCGGGCAAGAGGCAAAGCAACGCGAAGGCCCAAGTCGGCCAGCGTCGCCCGAGCCAGAACGAGAGCTCCGCTCTCTCGACGACGGCCGAAAAGCCCCAGGCGGCGAAGAGCACCAAGAAGGGATAGGCCGTGAGCCAATGCTTGGTACCGCCGAAGATCGGCGAGCTCGGAAGCGCGATCAAGACGAGAGGCGCTAGCATGCAACCGAGCCAGAGCACTTCCGTTCTGCGGTTCGTCGCCGCGTTCGCTTCGGTCAGCCGTGGAGGACGGAGCGCCGCCCGACGGGCGTAGAGGCCGAGCAAGGACAGCGCGAGCACAGTGAGTGACACGGTGAAAAGCGTCATCACGAACGGCACCGAGATGGGCAACGGCGGTTCGAAGTAGTTGATGCCCAGGTACTGGTAGGTGTAGTGGACGTGTCGCAGGTGGAAGGTCACGTAGGCCAGCAAGCGGCGCCCGGTGTCGTGCCAGAGCCACGGCCAGGTTCCGATGAGCACCAGCGGGCCGATGAGCAGCATCGAAGGGAGCCAGGCGATCGAGGCGCGATCGCTTCGCCCGGCGCGCCTCTGATCGAACCGAATCCACGCGAAGTGGATCAGAAAGATCCCGGGCAAGATCCAACTGTTGTGTTTCGTGGCTAGCGCGAGGCCGAATGAGAGTCCGAGCCAGGGAATCCATCTGTAGTCGGCCAGCGATCGCCAATACGCGTACGCGGTGAGCGTGACGAAGAACGCGATCGGGATGTCGAAGCAGGCGAGATGGCTATGATAAAAGACTCGAGGCATCGACGCGAATGCCAGGGCTGCAAAGAGCGCCCCCGCTCGACGCATGACCGAAGCACCCCAGGCGTAGATCAGCCAAATCAGTAGGCCGGCGCTGAGCATGCCGGGAAAACGAAAGGCGAGCGACTCGTTCGGAAACAGACCGAGCTGCTTGTGCCCGATCCAACTCCAAGCGAAGCTCAGCTTCATCCAGGCCGGATGCTCCCAGTTGTACTGCCAGGCCCTGTCGATGCTCTCGCGCTCCAATGCCGATGAGGGATCGGTGAAGACCTGACCGATCCAGCTCGCGGAGCTCTTGGCGGCGTGGACGTAGAAGCTCTCGTCGCGTGACATCGCCAGGTCCGATGCCGTCCCGACGAGGAGCAGCAGGTACCCGACGCACAGGGCCGCCCCGATGAGATGATCACGAGCGCTCAACGCCCTGGCATCATTCATCGGTCACCCTCACGCTCGATGCGGACCAGCAGAAGAGACGCGCGTCCGGATTGTCTGCCGTGGTTTCGAAGCGGACAGTGGCCCGCTCCGAGCCGGCGTCGCGGGTGTCGATCTCGAGGCCCGCCCAGCCGTCGCCGTCTTCGTGGACGAGCTCGGCCGCCAGCCGCTCGTTGATCCAGACCCGCAGGGTGACCGGAGCGTGTACGCGTCTGCGTTCCGCTTGATAGTCGATGCCTCCGCGAAGCAAGATGCGATCGCCGAGCGGCACGTCGGCGAAGGTGACCCGGACCGGGTCGGGACCGGCAGGATGCTGCCAAATACAACGCCGCGCCTGGAGCTCGAGGTCCGACAGAACCGTCGCCCCCACCCAGAGCCAGGGGCGCCGCGCATCGCACACGAAGCGCTCACGCGGAGTCATCGGTCCGGTTTCGAGCCCTCCACGAGCTTGCGGAGCGGCCCGCCAGGGGCAAGGCCGAGAACCGTTGGAGTCGACGAGCTCCACCCCCGCCGCCGCGATCTCGTCGACGAAGTCGTAGATCAGCTCGTCGTTCGGCGTGGACCACATTCGGACACGCAGTCCATGGAAGTCCTGTTCGAGCGTCGCAGGATCATCACGGCTGCTTGCCCCGCGAATGCTGAGCTCCCAGACGCGTTCGATGCCGGCGGGATCGGGCGGCGCGGCCATGCGCAGCGAAAGAAGGTCTCCGAGCTGGCTCCGAACGATTGGGTCTGCCCAGGCCGGCGCGGCGACGATGCGGTCCGAAGCCCGGTAGCGCTCGCGAACGAACGCTGCCGCCGCCTCCCAGGACTCGTCGCTTGGAATCGCAGCGCGGATCATCGGATGCGCTACGAGCTCGAACACCGCCAGAGCGGCGACCAACACCCAGACCCAGGCAGCGAGGCCCGGGTTTCTCCCTGCTTCAGCCACGCCGGCCCGATGCTAGCAGGGCTCAGATCATTGCGCAGCTTCGCAGAAGAACTCGAAGGACCAGCCCAGCAGCGCTGGTGTCGTCGGAGGGCTGTTCGAGGGGGTCAGGAGCGCGGTGATCTGAATGTAGGGCAGGCCGACGGTCTGACCGCCCGCGATGAGCTCCTCTCGGATGTCGAAGGTGCCGCTTTCCGCGCTGCCCGTGATGGAGACGGTGACCGGAATCGCGGTCGCCAGGTCGTCGAGGCTGTTCGCGGTGCGAATCTGGAAGTCGATGCTGGAATCCCCTGGTGTGCTGCCCTCCCAAGAAAGCTCGCCCCACTTCGGATGCTCCGGCGGAGTCACGCAGCGCTCGGTGCTGTCGTAGACGTTGCGATAGAAGGCAGCGGCGGGGGCGTCATCAAACACATGGGACGCGGCGTCTGGCACCATGACGCGAACCGGAATCCTCTCGACCTCCAAGACATCATCGGACCAGACGACGAGCTCGAAGTCGAAGACCTGAGAACTGCCGGTCGGCGACACCGTTCGGTTCGCGAAGACTACCTCGTACTGCAGCGCAGCACCTAGCTCGCAACGGACGCACTCATCGAACGTCCCGGACTCGCAGCCAAGCGGCTGACCCTCGGCGCAGCTCTCTTGACGAATCGACGCGATGAACTCTGTTTCGTCGACGCTGGTCGCAGCGTTGTCCACGTCGATCGTCGAGAAATCGTAGACCGACGCCGTCTTGGCAAGGGCGATGGTGTTGCTGATCGCCGCGTCGAGGCCCTCGCCGATCGACGAGGACAGCTCGGTGAGCCATGGACCGCCAAATCTCGTGCGCGCGTCGGTTGCCAAGGCGATCGCCTGCGCGTCGGCTGTGCCATCGCTCGTCATGCTCATCGCGTCTCGCAAGGTCACCACGCTGGCCACGCGAATGTGACCTGCGAGCAAAGCGGCCTCGACGTCGCCCCAAGCCACGGGCGCATCCGTGGTTTGCCAGGCGGCATTGGCAGGATCGCCGCTGTGGACGATCGAAAGGCTGAAGGCCCCTTCGGGCATGTGGCCCGGGTCAGCAGCCGGAATGATGCCGTCGGCCACGAGGTAGTACTGCTGCGATGTCACGGGGGTCCAGTTGATGGAGCCCCAGAGCCCAACACCCACGGTGCCGCCGTCGCAGGACAGAGCCATGGCCGGGTCGAGCAGCGCGTTGTCGAAGAGCGCGACGTTTGCGCCGGGCCAATGCGTGTTGTTCGCGAACACGTCCACTCCCGGCACCGAGGAGTCGAAACGCAGCACGAGGACGACGTCCTTGCCATCCATGTCAGCGCCTGGCGGCATTCCGGACATCGTGTCGCAGCCTAGTGAAGCAGCCGTGTTGACCTGATCGCTCAGAAGCGTGCTCATTCCCATCAGGGTTAGCGATTGGCTGGAAAGATCACCGAGATCGAGCGCCAGGGCGGCCGTATCGGCGGCCAAGAGCTCAGGAAACATCTCCACTGGCGGCACTGTCATGACGCCGTCGCCAACTCCCGGCGCGAACGGCGGATCGCCGTACTGAGCTCCGGAGGGGATCGGTCCGTTGTAGACCTCGGAATCACTGATGTTCATGACCAGGTGCAAGGCGCCATCACGAAAGCAGGGGTAACCGATGTCAGCGCCCGGACCGTTCGGACAGGAGCCGCGATTCGGAACCATGTCCCCAAGACCGAGCCCGGACGCCACCGAGTACAGCGCCTGGGTCGCAGCTGACGCAAGCGTCGCGTTCTGCACCGTGTTGAGCGTGCTGACCGCGGTCTGCACCAGAACCTCATCATCGGTGAAGTCTAGAATGTGATGATAGGGCGCCTGGCTGTGCGCTGCAGCGAGCGGAGCGAGTGGGTACTCGCGATAGAGGCCGAGACCAAACTGTGCGTTGGGGAAGCTCGTACGAACGTCGCTGATGATGTTGAGTATCTCGGCCTGGAGAACCGCAATTTCTTCGACGAGCGTGGGTGTCGCGTCGATCAAGAAGTAGACGTCGACTTCCGGGATGTCGGCGACGACGTCTACCGTCGACGTCCGAACCACTTCCTGCGAACCGTTGGAATCGAAGAACACGGTCTGGTAGAGCCCGTCGTTCGTGGGGTCGTCGTCGCAACTGATCCAGTCGGGTGTGCCAGGGCAATCGTCCGCGTCGTCCGGAACGCCGTCGCCATCGGCGTCGGGCAATGAGGTCACGCGGTCGATGACCAGCGAGTCCGTCTCATTGGAGTAGCGAATGCCCGCCGAGTTCTCGGCAGTGAGATCAGTTCCCACGGGGAAGTCTTGACTGATCGAACAGTCGGGACGATCGGGAGAACACTGCGTCGGCGGATCGATGATCGCGTTCTCGCTATCGACGACGGCCTGGGTCTCGCCACAGGCGGTGACCACAACCAGCATCGCGCAAATCATCCAAAGTCGAACGGTCTGTAGGGGGGATATCATTGTGAAATTGCTTACATTTGGGGAAAACCACATTACCGCAGATCGCGGTCTTGCGTAAGCCCTAGTTCGCAGCACCTGCGATACACTGCGGTGGGGCATCCGTTCGGGGGGACCCGCAAACCTCACGAGCTGCGCACACGCTTGAATCTACACAGGATCCTGTCGGCAGTACGCACTCCTTGCGTCCATCACCCCAAAGGTCCCGGCAGTCGAAACCGAGCGCGCAATCGTCCGCCGACGCGCACAACCCGAACTCGCCGCAGAACGCGACCGTCCCTTCGACGCTCGTCTCACAGACCGGCGGGTCGTCCTCGGTGCATTGCAGCGTGTTGCAAGACACGGGATCGGCGACGTTCGGCATGAGCGACGGCATGCATTCCTGGGCCCCGTCCCCATCGGCGTCACCGCATGGGACGCCCAGCGTGAGGCAATCGACATCGTTGTCGCAAGGGCGCGTGATGCGACGGCAGAATCGTTGGTCGGGCGCGGCAAAGAAACAGGTGTACCCATGCGGGCAGTCGGCCCCGGTCCCGCAGGGAACGCGGCGGTCGGCACATGCGCCACCTTCGCAAGCAAACCCGGCGACGCAATCGTTGGAATCATCGCAGCCGGAGTCGATGCGGAGACAGCGGTGGATGCTCAGGTCGCATGTGTAGGCAGGGTTTCCGCAGTCTTCGTCGTCCTGACAGGCGCCACCGCCTGTGACGAAACAACGGGAGAGGTCTTCGCAGCCGGTAAGAAGGCAAACTTCACCGGCCGGACACGGGTTCTCGGAGTCACACAGGGCGTCCATATCCGGACAGCTGGGGCAGAGCGCGCTGGTCTCGCACCAGGAGCCACCGCCATCGACACCACCGTCGACACCTCCATCGACGCCACCGTCGACGCCGCCGTCGGCACCACCGTCGACACCGCCGTCGACACCGCCGTCGGCACCGGCATCGACGCCGCAGTCCGGAAGCAAAAGGCCGCAGTCCGGATCGACGGAGGCATCTTGGGGACCCGTGGGGGCGGCCGAGTCACCGCAACCGGCCGCGACCGCAGCGGTCAGCACGAAGTAAGCAAGGAGTCGCATGGTCTAAGGTTGGGCGCGGTCGTCGAAACGAGCGGCCGTTCGCGGCGAAGCTTAGCGCGTCCGACCCTGTGTCGCATCCCCCGGCCCGAGGGGCCTTGACCGTCGGCCACTACCGCCCCAAGGCTCAAAGTATGTCGTCATTGGACAGCGCTTTGGTCGCAATCGAGCGCGCGTGCGGGAGCGGTTCCGTGATTCGCGACCCGAGCATGCTCGAAAGCTACGCCCAGGACGAAAGCGAGGTCGAGCCTTGCATGCCGGAAGCCGTCGTGCGGGCAACGAGCACGGCGGACGTCTCGGCGGTCATGAAGGCTGCGTACGAGCACGAGATTCCGGTCACACCCAGAGGCGGCGGCACGGGCCGGGTCGGCGGCGCAGTGCCGGTGCCAGGTGGCATCGTGTTGGCGTTCGAAAAGATGAACGCGATCAAGGGGATCGACAAGGCCGAGCTGACGACCACGGTGCAGCCCGGCTTGATCACCGGCGAGCTCAAACGCATCACTGAAGACGAACAGCTCTACTATCCACCCGATCCGAACTCACGTGACTCCTGCGCGATTGGCGGCAACCTGGCGGCCAACGCTGGCGGTCCGAGGGCATTCAAGTACGGGGTGACTCGCGAGTACGTCATGGGGATGGAAGTCGTCATGGCGGACGGAACGATCCTCAAGCTCGGCCGCGAAACCAAGAAGGGCGTGACCGGCTACGACCTGACGGCCCTGATGGTCGGCAGCGAGGGCACGCTCGGGATCGTGACCGAAACGACCCTGCGCTTGATCCCGAAACCCGAAGCGACCGTCACGGCCATGGCCTGCTTCTCCAACCTGGACGAGGTCGCCCCTGTCGTATCTGCCCTGCTCGCGCAGGGTCAGCTCCCTGCGTGCATCGAGCTCCTCGACGAAGAAGCGATCCGCATCGTGCGTCCCGAAGCTGGACTGACGATCCCCGAAGAAACGAAGGCGATGCTCTTGATCGAGCTCGACGGCGAACAGGCGCAGCTCGAAACCGAGCTGGAACGAACGGGCAACATCCTGTTCGACCTGGACGCGCTCGAAGTTCTGGTTGCACAGAACAGCAGCGAGCGTGATCGCCTTTGGGCGTCACGCCGCGAGCTCAGTCACAGCTTGAAACGGCAAGCGAAGAACAAGCTTTCCGAAGACATCGTCGTGCCGCGCACCAAGATGGCCGACCTCCTCGGCTACTGCGCACAGCTCGCTCGAACAGCATGAGCTCGTCGTTCCAACCTACGGCCACGCCGGCGACGGCAACCTGCACGTGAACTTCCTGTGGAACGATCCCGACGATAAGGTCCGCGTCGACCAGGCCATCAGGTCCTTGTTCCAGCGCACGATCGAACTGCGAGGCACCCTGAGCGGTGAGCACGGAATCGGCGTCTTGAAGGCCCCGTATCTTCCGATGGAACAGTCTCCGGCGCTGATCGCCCTGCAAGAGAAGATCAAAGACGTCTTCGACCCAAAGCACATCCTGAACCCCGGTAAAATCTTCCCCGCCGACGCAAAGCGCTTCCACGGGGCGTGCTAACCGGGGCGCGGACCGAGGCGCGAGATGGGGCGGAGTCGACGTAGCGAGTGACAATCGGCAAGACAGCAACCACCACCGATTGGGCGCGAGCTCCGAGGCTCGGCTTGCCTGGTCCAAGCCCGCCAGTGCATCCGACCAGATCTGCAAGCCGAGCCGTTCGGCGCAGCCCCATCTCGCGCCTCGGTCCGCGCCCCGGTTGGCGACCAAACTCAGAGGCTAGAGCAGCATGCTCACCGGCGATTCCACGATGCGCTTAAGCGCTGCCATGAACTTCGCCCCAGTGGCCCCATCGATGATGCGGTGGTCGCAGCTCATGGTGAAGCGCATACGGCGGCCGGGAACGATCGCGCCACCTTGGACGACGGGCTCGCTGCGGATGGTACCGACGGCGAGGATCGCGCCCTCCGGCGGGTTGATCACCGCGGTGAACTCTTCGATACCAAACATGCCGAGGTTCGAGATCGAGAACGTTCCATTGCTCATGTCTTCAGGCTGGAGCTTTCGTGCTCTGGCGCGCTCGGCGAGGTTGCGAACTTCGTCGGCGATCTGGGCAACGCCCTTTCGGTCTGCGTCCCGAAGGACCGGCGTCATCAAGCCGTCGTCGACGGCGACGGCAATCGAGATGTCGACGACCTGATGGTAGTGAATCTCTTTGTCCATCCAGGAAGCATTGACTTCGGGGACTCTGCGAAGGGCCGCCGCTGCGGCCTTGATGATCAAGTCGTTGAGCGAGACCTTCTTGCCCGCCGCTTCGAGCTCTGCGTTCATCGTTTCGCGCGCATCGGCGAGCGGCGCGATGTCGACATCGATCGTCAGATAGTAGTGTGGAATCGTTTGCATCGACTCCGTGAGTCGACGCGCAATCGTCCTCCGCATGCTGCTGGCCTTCGCGACACGAGGCGGCAGGCGTTCACCCGGGGAAGCAAGGGAGGGCGCCACCCCGACCTCGTACGAATCGATATCGCGCTTGACGATGCGCCCACGAGGCCCGCTCCCCTGAACGTCGCGCAGGTCGATACTCCGCTCACGAGCCATCCGGCGGACTAGGGGAGAGGACAGAACACGCTCGGAAGTCGCGCCCAGATCCCGGGTCTCGACCCCAGGCGCCGGCACCGTCGCTCCCGCTGGCACTGACGCTGGCACCGGCACTGACGCTGGCACTGGCGCTGCCGCTGGCACTCGCCGCTGGCACTGGCCCTGACACTGCCTGCTGCCGCTGCCGCTGCCGCTGCCCCCGAGCCCCTCCCCGCCTCAGCCTCCGCAATCAAGTCCGCGATATCTTCCCCGGCCTTCCCGATGATCGCCACCGGCACATCCGGCTCCAACGTTTCACCCTCCGGCACCAGTATCTTCAACAAGACGCCGCGGTCGAAGGACCGAAACTCCATCGTGGCCTTGTCCGTTTCAACCTCGGCCAGAACATCATCGACCTCGACCGGCTCACCTTCCTTCTTGATCCAGGCGACGAGGGTACCCTCTTCCATCGTGGGCGAAAGCTTGGGGAGTCCGATGATCTTGGCCATTGCTCAGCTCGCGTAAGCGACGCGCTTCACCGCGTCGATCACCCGCTCCTCGGTTGGAAGGACCTTGTCCTCTAGATTCAACGCATAGGGCATCGGCACGTCGAGCCCAGTCACCCGCTCGATCGGCGCGTCGAGGTAGTCGAAAGCCTCACGCTGGACTCGGTCGACGATTTCAGCCCCGGGTCCGCCGTACGGCCAGTGTTCGTGCACCACGACGCAGCGATTGGTCTTCTTTACGCTTTGCACCATCAAGCTGGTGTCGAGCGGACGAAGGGTGCGCGGGTCGATGACCTCGCAGCTGATGCCTTCCGCCTCGAGCTTCTCGGCGGCAGCAAGGACCGTGTAGTACGGACGCCCCCAGGTAACGATGGTACAGTCCGTCCCGGGGCGAGCGAGGCTACTCTGCCCGATCGGGATGAGCTCCTCCGCGCCCTCGTCCGGCACTTCGCCTTTCACGCCATACAGTGTTTCGCCTTCGAGAAAGACGACCGGATTGTTGCTGCGAATCGCGCTCTTGAGGAGCCCTTTCGCATCCCGCGGAGTGCTGGGCTGAATGACGTAGAGGCCCGGGATGTTGGTGTAGAACGGCGCGCAGCTGTGGCTGTGCTGCGACGCGACTTGCTTGGCCGCGCCGTTGGGTCCGCGAAACACGATCGGCACCTGAATCGCGCCGGCGCTCATCTGGTGCACCTTTGCCGCGTTGCTGATGATCTGATCGAAGGCGACGAACGAAAAATTCCAGGTCATGAACTCGATGATCGGCCGAAGGCCCGCCATCGCCGCTCCGATACCGACGCCCGCAAAGCCAGCTTCCGCGATGGGCGTGTCGATGACGCGCCGCTCCCCAAACTTCTCGAGAAGCCCTTCGGAGACCTTGTACGCGCCCTGATAGTGACCCACTTCTTCGCCCATCAGGAAAATGCGCTCGTCGCGCTCCATCTCCTCGAGCATCGCTTCTCGAAGCGCTTCTCGATAGCGTAGCTCCCTCATGACTCACCCTCCGCGGCTAGCACGGTGCTCATCATCAGGTCCTCGCGCGCAGGAGGCGACTCTTCGGCGAAACGCACGGCCGCATCGATCTCTTGGTCGACTTCCAGATCGATGTCGTCGAGCTTGCTCTCTTCGACCCCGAGCCCCATCAGCCTGTCGCGGACCACGGTGATCGGGTCCTGCTGTTTGCGCTGCTCGAGCTCGGTCCTGGTTCGGTACTTTGCCGGGTCGCTCATCGAGTGACCACGAAATCGATACGTCAGAATCTCGATGAAGGTCGGGCCATCCCCCGTGCGCGCGCGTTCTACGGCTTCGCCGAGTCGCTCCTGCACGACTTCGACATCGTGACCATCGAAGCGGTCGCCTATCATGCCGTAGCCCTTGGCCTTGATCGACAAGTCTTTGAGTGGGCTGGTGCGCTCGAGCGGAGTGCCCATGGCGTACTGGTTGTTCTCACAAACGAAGACGACTGGCAGCTTCCAGAGGCCCGCCAGGCTCATGGCCTCGTGAAAGCCACCGATGTTGGTCGAGCCGTCACCAAAGAAGCACATGGTGACGCTGTCTTCCCCTGCGTACTTGGACTTGAATGCCGTGCCTGCAGCCAGCGCCAAGTGACCGCCTACGATCGCCCAGCCGCCGAGAAAGCCCCGCTCGACGTCGAAGAAGTGCATCGATCCCCCGAGGCCTCGAGAGCAGCCGGTGTCTTTACCGAAGAGCTCCGCCATGCCCGCGTCGGCGGACATTCCTCGCGCGAGGGCGATGCCGTGATCTCGATAGGTCTGAAAGATGTAGTCGCGCTCTTCGAGGACTTCGGCGGCGGCGACGGCGATCGCCTCCTGCCCGATGTACAGATGAAGGAAGCCGCCGATCTTGCCCTTGGCATAGTTGCGCGCCGCTTCTTCTTCGAAGCGCCGGATCACCATCATCGTTCGATACTGTCGAAGAAGATCCTCTTGGTTCGGCAACTACACCCCCTGTAGAAACCCTAGTGTACCCGCAGCGAGCCGCCACCAGAAGAAGTTGCTGATGCCCTATGCAGTTTGAAGCTCGATCAGGTATTCGAGAAACGACTCACCCTGCTGTAGGTCCCGAAGCTTGCCCGCACGTGCAGAGTCGCCCGGAACGAGTGTATTCACCTCGTTTTGCAGGTCGACCAAGCGCCTGAGCAGCTGAAAGCCCAGCTGCTCTTCCTCGAGGTTCAATTCCAGGCTCGGTCGAACCTTGACTGCCACGTAAGGAGTTCGAAGGCGTTTCGATTCAAAGACGACATAGTCAGCGTCTTCAGGGCTGTCGCAATCGTTCGGAACATCGGGGTTCACGACGATGTGGCCGGCCCCGAGGCCATCGGTCCCGTACACGCAGCTCGGGCTGCCATCAGCCTGGATGTCCGGGATGTTGAACCCTGCTCCGCTGCCAGCCTTGAAGACGAGCAGCCGCTGCTCGAAGCTAGTGTCGTAGTAGACGGGAAACTGCGCGAGCGCGAGAATCGCCGCCCAGCTTCGGAGCACTTCGTTGCTGGTGCCTTCGAGCACTGGGCCGGGGTACACCTCCGGCTGGCTTCCGCGACACGGCACGCTCCTGCCATCCTGACTGCACTCCCCGAGCGCCAAACCTCGGTACCAGCTCATGTGCTCCACGACCGGTTCGCCGTCCTCCATTCGCAAGCGCGGAGCGAACCAAGTCTCGTCCTGCAAAATGATGCCGCCGAAGAGCTCGGTCATCTCGGTTGGGAAGAGGTCGTAGAAGTTGATGAAGTACCGCTCGTCGAGCGTGAAGCTCAGGCCCCAGTCCCGAATCGCAAGCGCTCGCAGCGCGAAGAACTTGTCATAGAAGACCCCCGCGCGCTCGGGTCGGAAGAAGCCGAAGTACCCGTCCTGGTACTTCGTCCACATCCCGAAGCCCTGGCCTGGCAAGAGCCTGAGGTCCGCGCCCGGTATGTCGACGGACTCGCCGAGCCAGCGGTACGCGTTTTGTCCGGCGTCGTGTTGGTACGAGCCCTCGTCGGGAAGGTTCACGATCTCGATGAACCAGTTCATCGCGTCGATGGAGGCGAAGAACTGATCGTCGAAGCCCAAAGGGCCCGTGTTCAGCGAGAACCCTGGCTCGAAGTTGAAGCGGAAGAACAAGTGCTGGTAGATCTTGGCGGCATCCTGAACCATCCAAATCGTGCCACCCGATCGGGCGCCATCGCGTCGGAATCGCCGGTAGTAGGTTTCCGGGTACCGCTCCTCCCAGAGGCGCCGGTAATGGTCGATCACCTCGCGGAAGCTCTCACCAGCGTCGAATCGATTGCACCAGCTGATGTCGTTCGTGCGATCATCAGGGCAGAACAAGTAGCTCACCGGAGCGTAGTTCCGATCGGTGCTGGCGCCTTCGAAATAGGCGGCGAAGTCGGCGTAGTCTTGGAGATCCGAATCGAAGCTCGAACAGACGCAGTCCGACTGGCCACTGCATTGCTCCTGAGGGAATACCTTCCGCGGATTCTGGACGCAGCGCTGGTAGACGGCTTGCCCGCCCCGAAGCACTTCGGACTCTGACGAAGCGGGGCAGTCTGCGTCGAGCAAGCAGCTCTCACCGCCGCGGTAGGAGCGCCACCAGACACGCTCGACTTCGTGCGAACGCGCCAGGCCTTGGAACGGACCGTCGAACCTGGTTCGCAGCCCATCGCTCAGGCCGCGTAGGTCATAGGCCTCTCGGAGGTCGAACTAGTTCCAGACGGTCGTGGCCACGTC
This sequence comes from uncultured delta proteobacterium, assembly GCA_963716775.1. GTDB lineage: Bacteria > Myxococcota_A > Polyangia > Polyangiales > Houyiibacteriaceae > SG8-38. The sequence continues at coordinate 444,360 of CAVQUI010000004.1, read as the reverse complement.
GTAGCGCCCGAGGCCTGGGCGTCGGCCATGTCACCGCTGTAGTCCATCGCCGAGCTGTTCGTGTAGTTGTGCGCCCCCTGGCGAGCCCGCACGTTCCGACGCCCGCGAAGGGTGTCCAGATACTGGTCGAGCTCCGTGCCGGCGACGAAGCCGTCACTGTCGAGGTCGTAGTCTTGGATCGAGGGCAGCGGCAGGTCGTCGCCCACATCCTCCGAATCGCCGAGCACGACGTTGAAGTAACCGTTCCCGTAGTTGTCCCGGTCGAGGCTCGCGGCAAAGTTGTGCCGAAGGCCCACCGAATGACCGATCTCATGCTGCTGCACGATGCGCATGTGCAACTGCTGCATTCGGATCGACGTCTCGGCAGGCTCTCGGCCTCGAAACGCCTCGGCCCAGTACTCGAGATAGCGCGACTGAAAGATGGACTGGTCCAATACGCAGATGCTTCGCGCAGAGAGCTCCTGCTCTGCAGTCACGCTCGATGCGAGTGTGCGCATGAATCCCGAGCCTCGGAATGGCGAAACCTGATCGAGGATGTCCTCGTCGTAGATGCTGGCCTGCGGCGTCAGACCAAAGACGAAATCCTGCCCGTGGTCGAAGTGGCGATTGAGCGCATCCGCGCCGCCCACGCCCAGCGAGCCCATGAGCTTCCTCTCGATCGACGTGCCCGCCAAGCGTCGCATCCGATCGCTCAGGATCTGGGCTCGCCCCTCTTGCCCGTGCAGTCGCTCGACGCGACCCTGCGCGCGCTCCATCGCGGCGTGCAGCGTCCCGTTCACATTTACCGGAAGGGCCGGCCGGCTCGAGTCGTCGACGCTGAACCCGTCTGAGCCCGAGGCGGCGAGTCCTTGCGGGTGCTCGGTTCGGCCGAGGCGCGAGAAATATCCCCGGAGGTTCTCTCCGCTGAAGTACTGCTCGGCAGCGGTCTCGTCCCCGGCTTCGCATCCGAGCTTCGGATCGGCGCAACGCAAGACAGGAAAGAACTCGAGCGCCTGGGTCGCCATCGCCTCGATTCCACCGGCGGTGATGTTCGAGTTGGACACGACCAGCTCTCCGGTGGTCGGGTCCAGCATCGGATAGGCCACGCCATTGAAGCCCGTGTTCACCTGGTCGATGTAGTTGACGAACTGATAGCGGATGTCGCCGAGCTGCTCCCAGACAATCGGCTCGCCTTTTTCGTCCGTAACCTCGTCACAGCTCTGCGAAGCGTCCGTCCGCTCCCAGTCGCAGCTATTTGCGCGAAGGACGAAAAGACACTCGTCGCCTCTGTAGCTATATCGATAGGCTTGGGGAAGCGGGTACTCGTCGTAGGAGCTCGGCGCTTCGGGCTCGGCGAACTCCCTGTTCTCGATCTGGCATCGATACGGGTCGCTGACGCCGAGCGCAGCCCATTCGTCAGCGCTGACGAAGGAGTCGTACTTGCCACGGCAGGTTCCCCCGCGTTCATCCGGTGAGCCGCAGAAACAATAGCGAGTGGGATCGACGTGCTGGCAGTCGACTCGAACTTGCTCGTAGCTTGGAAGCGCAAGGTCACGGGAAGCGCGCCAGCCACGCATGAAGACTTCGTTCCAGTGCCCCATGACCTCCATCGCGGGATGAACCAGGTGCTTTGGGAAACCCTCATTGAGATGATAGACCACGGCGCCCGGCCCGCCTTCGAGCCGTCGCGGAACGCGGTCCCGCATGGGAATCGTACACTTCTTTGCGGCGCGATCGCAGACCGAGCCGCCAACCCCCGGCGTATCCTCGAAGCGGCCGTCGCAGTCCCAGTCCACGCGGCAGGCCTGATCGGTCAAAGACCGCTCGAACAGATTGTGCCGCGGACGCAGAAACGCAAGCGCGTCGGTCTCTCCGTAGTCTTCGCCGAGGCCTCCGGCGCAGACGTGTTTGTCGAGGTCACAATAGCCGCCGATGCCGCAGTCGATGTTTCGATCGCAGCGGCGTGTGACCTCGTCCTGGTCGGCTCGCAGATAGGTGCGCTGCAGCGTCCGATAGACGCCAAAGCGGTCAAACTCCTCGTGCGTCTGCGTCCGCCTGTCGTCGATGACGGTGCGGCCGAAGTACCAGGAAGAATCCCGGAAGAGATCCTTTGCGACCCCGTTCATGCCCACCCGATTGACCGACGGCTGCTCCTTTCCGCAGCCTCCGGAGAAGCCAGCGGAAGCGAGGATCGTAAGCAGAACTAAGGCTATCGAGCCCGCGCTTGCCACCGAGGCCCTCCGGAGCCGAGCGTCGCGCATTGTGCGTTGCATCGACCTCGGCACATACCTACAAGGCCGCACAGAGGAGCACCCGATTGGCGTATCGTGTCTGAACTGCCTACGATTTGATCGTGCGGATTCACACCTTGAGGGGGGTAAAACTCGAGGAATCCGTGCTCGGGGCATCTAGCTCCCGGGCGCGGCCTGTCATGCGGGTGCTCGAAGAAGGGCTCGGGGCAGCTGCGCTCGCGGTTCGTGCGACCGGCGGCGCGCTCTACCTCGGACAAACGCCAGAGTCGCTTTTCTGTGTCGCCGCTTGCGGTCCGGACAGCAAGCACCTCCTCGAGCGAGGGACGGTTCTTCACTCCGACTGGGCCAAGCGCGTGCTCGAAAGGCAAACACCTTTCATTGCGTCATCACCTTCGGTGGATTCACAGTTCTCGGCGCGCTCGTCGCAGCAAACTCGAGTGGCTTTAGTCGCGCCTTTGCACGACGGAACCCGGCCCCTTGGAATTCTGCAACTGGTCAACCCGAAGGCGCCCGCGCAGTTCACGAGTCGCGACAGGAAGGTAGTCGCAGGACTGTCCAGCTACATCACGACATCACTGATCCAAACCTCGTCGCTTCGGCGGCAGGAGGGATTGGCCGCGCATGATCCGCTGACGGGGCTGCGGAACGTCAGGAAGCTCAATAGTGAGCTGACCAAGGCCGTGACTTCCGCGCGAAGAGGTGAGCGCGACATGGCGATCATGTTCGTAGACGTCGACCATCTGAAGCGCGTGAACAGCAAATTCGGCCACGCGGCCGGCAGCGAAGCATTGAAGCGCACGGGCAAGGCGCTACACGAGGCCGCCGCCGGCGTTGGCGAGGTGTTTCGTTTCGGCGGCGACGAGTTCATCGTAGTCCAGAAGCGCGCCTCGAAAGAAAGCGCCCGGTCGCTCGCGAATCACTTGCGAAGCCACGTCGCGGCGAGCACCGCAGGGCCGATGCGCCCGGGCGGAACGCTACCAACGATCACCGTTTCGGTCGGCGTAGCCATGCTCAACGGCCTGCGCAAGCTCAACGGCCAGCCATCGAACGACGTCAAGGCACGCCTCATGACGACCGCAGACCGTGCGCTCTTTCGCGCCAAGGCTGCGGGCCGCAATCGGGTCGTGCTGGCCACCGGCCGCGACGACCGGCTCTGAGGGAATCGCTCAGGCGACCACCGACAGATACTTCTCGGTGTTCGACTGGATGCGAGCCCGAACCTCGACCGGGTCCAGTTCGACGAACTTCTCGTCAGGCGTGACCTTGAAGAGCGGCTGGCCCTTCGACACGATCATTCCGTTCGTATCGACCAGGATCTTGTCGACGGTGCCCGCAAATGGCGCGTACACCTTGTTGAACATCTTCATGACTTCGATGATGTACAGGGGATCGCCTATATCGAAGTGCTGCCCCTCTTCGATGAAGCAGGGCATTCCCGGCGCTTCCTGCGCGTAGTACATCCCGCCGCTCACGGAGACGATTTCGTCGGCCTTGTTGACCGGCGGCGGGACGAGCACCTTCTTCATCTTGAGCTGGTGATCGGCATCAAAAAGCCGCTCGGGAATGCTGATCGTCAGGTCCTCGTTCACGCGGAGGTCGAAGAAGCCGACCTTGTGCCCGATCAAAGGCAGCAAGCTGTAGAGCTCCATACCGAGCTGGAAGCCGAGATGCGCTTCACGCACATCTTCCCATTTCGCACCCGCGAAGCCCTTGGGGGCCTTGTTGGCCTTCAGCGCCTCGTCGAGCTCCGGCCAAGTGAGCTCACCCAGTCGCTCCTGCACCGCCGCGTAGAAAGCGGCGCCGTCTCGGAGCACGGCCTGGTCCTGTTCCCAAATGCGATGGGCGGCCGGCAGATTCACCTCGGCATCCATGTGAAGCAGATGGTAGGTATCGGACAGGACGAGCAGGGGATTGCGCAGCCAGGTGACGCGGCCGTGTTTCACCTCGAAGTTGCTCTTGTTCGAGCTGAGCCAGGCCGAAAGAAGATGCGGCTGTCGCAAGATGCGCCCGAGCGGACGGCCGAGAATGGTCTTTTTCAGGATGCAAAGGTCGTTGGTGGCTTTTGCGGCACCCGGGTCGCCCGAAGCGGCCTTCAAGTACTGAGCGCACAGGCGTTCGTACGCGTAGTCCGCGTCAATCTCGTTCGCCTCGTTCAGCAGCTCGCCGAGCAGCGTGAGGTAGGGAACGACGAAGCGAGTGGTCGGCTTCGCGTCAACGCCGTTCGCGAGGAACCAGTGAACGAGCCCGTAGTGGAACTGCAGGTTCGTCTGAAGATCGGGGCCTCGAAGGACGGTGCAGCGGAGCACCTCACGCAAACGCTCGTAGCTGTGGCGGCGATCGTCACCGGTGGTCACCAGAAGCGCGATGTTGCTATCGTACGCGCCGGCCAGCTTGTAGCGCATGAAAAGATTGGTATCGGGGTTCTTGAAGCAGATGCCCTGATCGTCGCGAACCTCGCCTTCGATCGGGTCCGACCAGCTCATGATCTCGCCTCCAGCGTGGGGCGAAAGCGACTGGTCGGTGGCATTGAGACGTGCTTCGACCGCGGCCGCGTCGCGTTGAACTCGCTCGGGCCGGGGTAGTCTGGCCTTGTGCTTGGCGAGCAAGGCCATGGCTTCGACGAGCGAGTGCACGTCGAAGAAATCCTCCACGTCGCCGGGGTTGCGGAAGCGGAGCGCGTAGCACAGCTCGGAGACCCGATGCTCTACCTGGATGCGCGTGTTGACTTCCATGAAGTAGTGGCGAGGTCCATCGACGATGCACTCGAAGGTCGACGCGGAGTCGAGCTTCACGGCCTCGCCGAAGCGCTCGGCTTCTTCTTCCATGCGCCTGAGGATGTTCAGGTCCTGCTCGATGGCCGAGGCGTGGATTTCGTTGCCGGCGGCGCGCTCACGCTCGACCGCAGCGGCAAGCGTCTCCTGCGTGATTGAAACCTCGAGGAGCTTCTGCTCGTGCATCTGCAGAGAGCAATCGCGACCGCCGAGTGAGACAGTCCACTCGCCATTGCCAAGCAGCTGGATTTCGTTGTGGCGGGTCGTCTCGATGTTGAGCTCGACGAGAATGTTCTTGTTGTCGCCTACGCCGAGCGCCTTCACCTCGCTCAGAATTTCACGAACCATGGCGGGCGCCTGCTTGGCGCTGCCAACGATGCGTTGCCCCTTGCCACCACCACCACCGATCGCCTTGAGACGAATGCGGCTGCCCTCGTACTTCTCGAGGATGTTGGCGACCTCGATTTGAATCTGCTCGGCGAGCTCATCCACCGTGTAGAGATCGATGTGCGCGTCGTAGGAGGCGCCGAGGACCGCATCCGCCAGCGTTTCGAGCTCGATCTTCGTCGTCGCCGAGCTCAGGAACCTCGAGGTCGTGCTTCTTGGCGAGCTTGGCGAGGGCCTTGCGGTCGGGGTGGTTCTTGAGAACTGAGCCGCGCCGTCGCGTTGTTGATGCCCGGTGTGACACTGACATCAACGCGCTCAGCCGTGCGCTTGGCCTCGTCCTTGAAACCGGCGGCTTGCACGGTGTGCGAGCAGGGGCCGATGAAGCGAAGTCCAGCCTCTTCGATGCTGCGAACGAACTCCTCGTCCTCCGCCATGAAGCCGTAGCCGGCGAAGATGTAATCGTAGCCCTGGTCCTTGGCGATGCCGATGATCTGCTGGATTCGCTCGGCGCGCTCCTCCTTGCTCGCGCCCGTGTAGTCGGACACCGAGTGAACCCGGGATGGATCCAAGCGCCGAAGCTCCGGAGCTAGCGCGCGCGGGTAGACGATCGAGTCCTTCTCCGAAAGAAGGATCCCAACCCTCGTCATCCCCATTTCCTCGAAAATATCGAGTGCCTCTCGCCGAATCGGGCCACGGCAAACGATGAGGACGGTCATGTCCTCACAGCCGAACGACCGCACCCATTCAGACTCGGACTGTCCGAGGCGGCGGTCCCGGTGAATGAGTGGGTTGTGCATGTATCCGGTGGAAGCCATCAGTGAAACTCACGCTGAACCGCTTGGAGCGGTTCTGGGCTGTAGTGGGACAGGTAAAAGTCCAGGTTCTTGGCCAGCGACGCTCTCACGGCGGTTGGCGGAACGATCTCGGAGATCGAACCGAGGCTCAGTGCCTCCTTCGGGTTCATGAGCTCTTTCTCGTAGCGGGCGCCGAACGCGGCGTCCTGCGCCTTGATCCAGGCGGCCACCTCTGCTTCGGCGTCCTCTTTGGAAGCCCCAGCGGCGAGCGCTTCTTCCATGCGCGCCTTGGCCTGGCTGCGCATTTCGCGCATCTCGTTCTTGTACACGAACTCCTTGCCGGCCGGGCCCATGACAGCGACGCGCGTCGTTGGAAGCGCCATGACGTGGTCCGCGCCGGTGGCGTAGCAGTTGAACGCCGCGTACGCGCCGCCGAACGCGTTGCGAATGATGAGCAGAAGACGCGGCGTCCGCAGATCGATGATCGAATCGAGCATCGCCCTCCCCGCCTGCACGATACCGCGGCTTTCCTGGTCGCGACCGGGCAGAAAGCCGGTGGTGTCCTCCATGAAGATCACCGGGATGTTGTAGAGGTTGCAGAAGCGAATGAAGCGCGAGTTCTTGAACGCCGCGTCGACGTCGATTTGCCCCGACGCCACCGCGCTGTTGTTGCAAACGAAACCGACGACGTGCCCGCCGAGACGCCCGAACGCCGTGATCGTGTTTCGCGCACGCTGCGGCTGAAGCTCGAAGTAATCGCCGTGGTCGCAGATCTGCTGAAGGATGATGCTGACGTCGATCGGCGTATTGAAGCCGGTCGGCGAGTTGAACGCCTTGCGAAGCAAAGTGTCGATTTCACCGGTCGGCCGGTCGATCGGGTCCGAAGTCTCTTGGTAAGGAGCGAATTCGTGGTTGTTTCCGGGCAGGTAGCTCAGCAAGCGCTGAGCGGTTCGCAGGGCGCCAACCTCGTCGCGCACGGTGAGGTCCGTCACGCCGCTCTGTCCGTGTACGCCCGGGCCGCCGAGCTCGTCCGCAGTTACGTCTTCACCGAGCACCGACTTCACCACGCCTGGCCCGGTTAGCCCGAAGAAGGTGTTGGCAGGCTGAATCATGAAGCTACCCTGCCGCGGCAAGTACGATCCGCCGCCCGCGTTGTAGCCGAACATGCACATGATGCTCGGCACCACGCCGCTGATCTTGCGAAGCGCAGTGAACGCCTCTGCGTAGCCGTCCAAACCACCGATGCCCGCGGGCACGAACGCGCCGGCGCTGTCGTTCATGCCGACCAGAGGCATCCCCTGCCGACCGGCCAAGCGAATGACGTTCGCGAGCTTGGTGCCGTTGGTGGCGTCCATCGACCCGGCGCGAACCGTGAAGTCGTGACCATAGACCGCGACCTCGCGACCACCGATCTGAACGACCGCCGTCACGATCGAAGCGCCATCGAGATTCGGACCCCAGTTCTGATAGAGAATCGTCGGCTCGGTTCCCGGATCGCGGAGCACGTCCATGCGCTCCCAGACCGTCATTCGCCGCTTGGCGTGCTGCCTTCCGATCGGAACGGGGCCAGCAGCCAAGCGCGGGCGCGCACGAAGAAGCTCGCCCTCGCGAACTGCTTCGTCGTAGGGCCCACCTCCCGTTGTCACAGCGTCGGAAGAACTATCTTCGGCATCCGTTTCAAACGGATTCCGAATGCTTGGCGTCACAGTGTCCTTGTCGGGCATAACTACATTTGCCTACATCGGGCGGCGCCCAGGAAACGGGCTTCGCAGCGCACGGCCTTGTACGGGTTTTAGGGTCGAAATGCCAGCGAACACCCCCCAGATGTGCAGATGCCGATGGCGCAGACCCCGAGATCCGCGAAAATGGGGGAATTCATGCCTATCGAAGAAGACAATCAGCGCGCCCTCGAGGCCGCTGAGCGCATAGCTCTGCAAGCTGGCGAGCTCGTGATGAAGGGCTGGCGTGCCGGCGCGGAGGTCTCACGCAAGGGGCGCTTCGACCTGCTGACCAAGTACGACCTGCAAAGCGAGCGGCTGATCCGAGCGGAGCTCTCGCGCGAGTTCCCGGATCACCGGATCGTCGGCGAGGAAGGCGCGGAAACCGGCGCGGGCGATTTGGTCTGGTACGTCGATCCGATCGACGGCACCACCAACTTCGCGCACGGGCACTTCTTCTTTGGCGTCTCGATTGCTCTGTACCGCGGCTCGGAGGGTCTGGCCGGCCTGGTGCACGCACCGGCGCTCGGGGTCACCTGGAAAGCGGCCAAGGGCATGGGTGCGTTTCGCAATGGAAAACCCTGCTCCGTATCGCCCCGCGAACAACTCGACGAAGCCGTCTGCGCGACGGGCTTTCCCTACGACCGCTGGTCGACCGCCGACGACAATCACGCGGAGCTAGCGCTCTTCTTGAAACGCGCGAGGGGTATCCGGCGTTGCGGCGCGGCATCGATCGATCTTTGTCTAGTCGCCGACGGCACCTACGACGTCTACTGGGAGCAGGGGCTGAACGCATGGGACATGTGCGCGGGCGCCTTGCTCGTCCAAGAAGCGGGCGGCCGACTCTCCACCTACGAAGGCGCCACAGCCGACCCTCGCAGTGGAAGACTGGTGGCCTCCAATGGCTTGCTTCACGAAGCGGCCGTTCGCACGATTCGTGAGGCACGTCACAAACTCCCTTCCGACTAGTCGTGAAACCGGCCGGCGGGACCGGTAGACTGAATGGGATGGGGATCGAAGCGGAGGGGGAGCAGGTCTGGGAACCCGGATCTGCGTGCTCGGCGGAGACGCTGGCTGCGCGCGTGCCGTTGAGCGCCGAAGAGCACTGGCGGATGGTGAGCTCGGTCTCCCGGCAGTACGTGCCGACGATGTTCATGTGCGCCGGCGTGGCCTATCTCGGGCTCTCGCTCGGACACTGGTCTGCCGGCGCGAACCAAACCGACCTGAAGTTGATGACGATCTACGGGCTTGCGGGGTTCGCGATGCTCGCGTTCGGCTGGCGCGCCAAGCACCATCCCCTGCCGCTGCTCTGGTCGCCTCACATTGGCGGTTCCGCGTTCCTGGTCGTCACCGCGACGGTTGCTCTGGCCTACGTCCTAGGTGGCGATCCCTCGGACTTCTATCTCTTCATCCTGGTTCAGATCATAGCCGGCGCAGTAGCTCAAGATCGCAGGTGGCTCCTTGCGATCTTGATCGTGGGAGACCTCAGCTGGGGGATCACTTCGCTCTGGGTCGATGGCGTGAACTGGACGCGCAGCATCGGATACCTGCTGGGGTTTTCGGCCCTTGCCCTGGGGCTCAACTCCGCGCGGGGCCGCGTTCTGGTCAAACTCGAAGAGCTCCGGCTCGCCGCCGAGCGTGCGTCGCAAGCAAAGACCGAGCTACTCGCCAACGTCAGCCACGAGGTCCGCACACCGATGAACGGCGTCCTCGGCCTCAGCGCGCTGCTCCTCGATACCGATCTCGACGAGAAGCAAGAGAAGATGATCACCGCGATCCGGGAGTCTGCTGAAGCGCTGGTCGGAGTCGTCGACGAGATCCTCGATTTTTCACGGCTTCAGAAGGGACAAATAGAGCTCGTCAGCGCGCCGTTCGACCTGCGCGCGCTCATCGACGGAGTCGTCGCCCTCATGCAGCCGCGCGCGGAAGCCAAGGGCCTTCTCCTCGAGTCGGAGACCACCGGGGTTACCAGCCAGCGGTTCATGGGAGACAGCGGGCGCATTCGACAAGTGCTCCTCAACCTGGTCAACAACGCGATCAAATTCACCGATTCGGGCTCGGTCCATATCCGGGCCGAAGTCATCCAGCGCTCCGAAAAGGCTCGAATTCGCCTGTCGGTGCGCGACACCGGAATCGGCATTCCTCGGGAGTCGCTCGAGGAAATCTTCACGCGCTACCAACGGAGCAACCCCGGCTCGAACCGAAGCGCCGCGGGCAACGGCTTGGGTTTGGCGATCAGCAAGCAGTTGGTTGATCTGATGAATGGCGAGTTGGGAGTCAGCAGCACGCTCGACGAAGGCACCTGCTTCTGGGCCGAAATCGACCTCGGGCTCGGGCCGGAAACCACCTTGCGCGTCGTCAACGCCGAAGGCGGGAGCCAGGTTCTGATACGTGAGGGCGCGCTGGTGCTAGTCGCGGAGGACGACCCCACCAGCCGGATGGTGACCGAAGCGCTCTTGAAGAAGCTCTCCTGCACCGTCGACATCGCGACCGACGGCCGGGAGGCCCTGCAGAAGGCGAAAGCCAACGACTACGACATCGTGTTCATGGACTGTCACATGCCGCTTATCGATGGCTTTCAGGCCACCGCTCGCCTACGGCAGTCCAAGGGCGAAGCGGATCTGCCGATCGTCGCGCTCACGGCAAGTGTTGCCGAGGAAGACCGACTCCGCTGTCTCGATGCCGGCATGAACGATGTGGTGTGCAAGCCGGTTCGGACCTCGATGCTCGCGAAGGCCTTGGAGCGCTGGGTCCCCCTGAACGGGGATCGGCCGAGCAAGTCCGTGTCCACTCTGCCACCGCCGCCAGCGCTCGACCTCGGTATGGTGCGCCAGCTCGTCTCGCTCGACGGTGAAGACGACGACTTCATCCAGGATGTCTTGCTGGGCTATGTCGATCAGCTTCGGGACAGCATGAAGGAAATCTCGGCAGCGCTGGACGCCGGCGACCTGGAAACCGCTCGCCTCAGCGCCCACACGGTCAAGGGGGCGAGCAAGCAAATCGGCGCAACGCGAATCGGCGAGCTTCTAGGCGCCATCGAGGCTGAAGCCAGCGTCGACGGTGCCAGGAGTCTCCTTGAGATCGCCGAGCAGGAAGTGCCGCGCGTTGCGGCAGCAGTGCAAGGGCTATTGAGTCGTCCGCGCCGCGCCAGCTGAGTCCCGACTAGATGTCGAGGTTGGTCACGTTGAGAGCGTTGCTCTCGATGAACGCGCGCCGAGGCTCGACCTGATCGCCCATCAGCACGCTGAAGAGCTCCTCGGCCTCTAGGGCGTCTTCGATGCGCACCTGGAGCAGCGTCCGCGTCTCCGGGTCCATGGTGGTCTCCCAGAGCTCGTCCGGGTTCATCTCGCCAAGTCCCTTGTAGCGCTGGATACCCAGGCCCTTTCGCGCACGCGAGTCGAGGACGGTCCAGAGCTCCTCCAGGTCGCCGACCTCGGTAGGCTCCCCAGCCGGCTTACCGTCTTTGTCGACCGCACTCAGCACGAACGGCGGCTCGCCCAGCGCTCGAATGCCCTGGTAGATCCGCCGGAGCTCCGAGATGTTGCCTGCGGAAAGGAAATCGAAGTCGATGGTCGTGAGGCGCTGAGTTCCGCCATCTTGGGTCGCAATGATGACCCGGTGCCGGTCGTGCTCCTCGTCATGCTCGATGCTGGCTTCGAAGTCGCCGTCGCGCTTGGCCAGAACGCGCTCTTCGAGAGAAGCGATTGCCGCCTCGACCTTCGCCCGGTCCGCGAGGTCCTGGACTTTCAAGTCGGTCGCGGTGACCAGCGCCTCCACGACGAACGGGTCCACTCTGTGTCCTATGTTCTCCAGGAGCAGGCGGAAACGAGTCACGTCCTTGAGCAGATTCCGCAGCGGTTCCCCACTGAGCTGAGTGCTGCCACTCGTCATGCTGAGTCGAATTCCGTCGGTTCCAATCTCGATCAGATACCGGTTCAATTCATCGTTGTCTTGGAGATAGCGGAGCTTCTTGCCCTTCTTCACTTTGTAGAGAGGCGGCTGCGCGATGTACAGATAGCCTTTGTCGATGAGCTGCGGCATCTGACGGTAGAAAAGGGTCAAAAGAAGCGTGCGAATGTGGGATCCGTCGACGTCCGCATCCGTCATGATGATGACCTGGTGGTAGCGAAGCTTCTCGATGTTGAAGTTCTCGCCGCCTTCGATGCCGCACCCTAGCGCCGTAATCAGCGTGCCGATCTCTGCGCTCGAGATCATCTTCTCGAAACGCGCCCGCTCGACGTTCAGGATCTTCCCGCGCAGCGGAAGAATCGCTTGGAATCGCCGATCGCGGCCCTGCTTCGCACTTCCACCCGCAGAGTCACCCTCGACGATGTAGATTTCGCTCTCAGCTGGATCCTTGCTCTGGCAGTCTGCGAGCTTGCCGGGAAGCGTGCTCGCATCGAGGACGCCTTTGCGCTGGACCATCTCTCGCGCGCGGCGCGCGGCTTCCCGTGCACGCGCAGCCAGAACCGTCTTTTCGACGATGCGCTTTCCAGCTTTTGGCTCCTCTTCGAGGTACTCGTTGAGCTTCTCGTTGAGAACGCTCTCGACTATGCCCTTGACTTCGCTCGAAACCAGCTTGTCTTTGGTCTGGGACGAGAACGCCGGGTCCGGGTGCTTGACCGAAATGATCGCGGTCAGCCCTTCCCGTACATCCTCGCCGCTGAGCGGGTTCTTCAGGTCTTTCAGGAGTTTTTCGCGCGACCCGTACTGATTGATCACCCGGGTCAGCGCAGTGCGGAGACCCGTCATGTGGGTGCCGCCATCGCGGTTGTAGACGTTGTTCGTGTAAGGAAAAATCGACTCGTTGTAGGAGTCGCTCCATTGCATCGCGATCTCGATGTCGACACCGTCCTTGACCGCATGGAGGTAGATGACGTCGTCGTGCAGCGGGGTCTTCTTCTTGTTGAGCGATTCGACGAACTCCCGAATCCCGCCTTCGTACTTGTGCGTGACCTTCTTGCCGTCACCACGTTCGTCTTCGAGCGTAACCTCGAGGCCGGCGTTTAGAAACGAGATCTCACGCAGCCGGTTGTTCAGCACCTCGAAGCTGAATTCGGTCATGGTGAAGATCTCGGGGTCGGGCTTGAACGTTACCTTGGTCCCCGTCTTCTTGCTAGTGCCGATCGCTTCGAGTGGTGCCTTTGGAACGCCGCGTTCGTACTCTTGGAACCAGAGCCTATCCTCGCGACGGATTTCCATCTTGAGCCATTCGCTCACCGCATTGACTGCGCTCACGCCAACGCCGTGCAGGCCGGCCGAAACCGCGTAGCTATCGCTGTTGAACTTCCCGCCTGCATGAAGTTGCGTCATCACGACCTCGGCCGCACTGACGCCCATGTCGTGCATGCCGACAGGGATGCCTCGTCCGTTGTCGATGACGGTGACCGACCCGCCGGAGTTAATGATCACTTGAACGTGATCGCAGTGACCTGCCAAGTGCTCGTCGACCGCGTTGTCTACGGCTTCCCAGACCAGGTGGTGCAGGCCCGTCCCGTCGTGCGGATCACCAATGTACATGCCCGGCCGCTTCCGCACCGCCTCGAGCCCTTCGAGCACCTGAATTGCGCTTTGATCGTAGCCTGGCGCGGCAGGGCTCGGTTCGGCGATCGGAGGTTCAGCCATGACTGGGTTTCTAGCCTTGAAGGAGGGCCGATGCAAGGACTGATGCAGCCTCTAACCCATTGATCTGACAAATGAATTTCTAGGTCGCGGAAGCTCAGTCTCCCAGCACTCTTCGGCGGGTCAATCGGACCGAAAGAAGGGTGCAAGGAACGAGAAAAAGTGCGGTCGATCCGAGCAAGCCAAGCAGGTGCGGACCAGGGTCTCCGAGAAGGAGCAGACCGCGCGCGCACTCGGCGAGTTGGTAGACCGGATTGATCTGCATCAGCGCCCAGAGGATTTCCCCCCAGACGACGCAGGGCACCTCGACTTGGGTTACGAGAATCCCGTCCCAAGTCTTTTGGTAGAACATGCGAACGTACGCCGAGTAGAGCGCTTCGTAGTAGGGCGTGCCGAAACCGGTACGTGCCGAAACCGGTATAGGCGATCAGGCCCGGCGCAACGTAGGTCGCGTAGTTGATCGCGGTTCCCCGGTAGCTGAGGTCCTCGATGTAGCCACCGAAACCGATACCGAAAGCGATGAAGAAGATCACCGGCTCCATGGCAGGCGGAATCACGGCGGTTCGCCGTGCGCGACCTTGCGACCCTCGTGAATGACCAGCAGCTCGTCGATCAGCTCCCAGACGTCGAGCCGCGCGCTGGGGTCGAGGCCTGTCGTCGGTTCGTCTAGGAACAAGACACTCGGCCGGTGCACGATCGAACGGGCGATCAGAAGCCGCTGGACGAAGCCGCCGGAGAGCACGTGAGGGGAGGCATCCGCGAACGAGGTGAGCTCGAAGCGATCGAGCAGCTCAGCGAGCTCGGTCTTGGAGATCTTCGACTCTCGGGCGGAAGTAGCTCGTGTAGATCCGCAGATTCTGGGCAACGGTGGAATCGTAGTCGAGCGAATCGTCCTGAGCGCACACGCCGATCATGCGCTTGGCTGCGGCGCGATTCTCCGAGAACCGCGCGCCCGCATACTGAATTGTGCCTTCATCGGGCGGTACGAAGCCGTAGAGCATTCGGAGCGTGGTCGTCTTTCCAGCGCCATTGGGGCCCAGAAGGCCGAGGACCGTGCCCTGGCGGCAGCTCAGGTCGAGATGATGATCGACGACCAGGCGCCCGCCGTAACTCTTCGTCAGGCTGCGCGTTTCGAGAATTGCTGTCGTCATGCTGAATCCATCCCGGAACGTGACGGGGCCCGGGTGGGCATCCTACAATGGCAGCCAGATCGCGCACGGCACAAAACCGTGGCAATCCAAAGCAGCAATGGTGAATCCCAACGAGCACGAGAACCCAACTCCCTTGCACAGCGTCGGACGCGTGCTGGACAGCCGCTGGATGATGGCGTTTGCCGTCCTAGCCGTTTTGGTGGCGATCGCCTGGGCCTTGTTGGATAGCGACCCGCGTGCCCGGCCGGACACCGCGCCCGGAGTCGCGCCGCCCATGGCAACCATCGAGCTGCTCGGCGTGCCGCCCAACGCTGAGGTCCTCCTCGACGGCAAAAAGATCGACAACACGGTCTTCGGGGTCGCGCCGGGCACCAGACACGCTCTGGAGGTAACCGACGCCGAAGGCCGGATTTGGCGCCAGGTGTTCCTCGGCGAAGGGTCGCTCTCGTTGGTCGTAGAGCTTCGAACCCAGTTCGTCGAAGTGGAAGTCTCGCCTAGGGGCGCGAAGAAGAAGACGGACTGACTTCGTAGCCGCGCAGCCTCGCGGACACCGTCAGCGTACGGTCACCCAGGTTCGAGCGCATGGTCGAGTCGACCGAGACCGGACCGACACCCGGGCAGTACACCGTGCGCACTTCCAACTCGAGCTTGCCGCCGGTTTCCGAAACCAAGATGCAATCTTCGAAGATGCCCGCGCGCGTCTCGACGCGCATTCCCATCGAGACCAGAAGAGCGATGCGGCCGCCGCGGCCGAGCCAGGTCGCGCCTCGTTCGAGCGGCGCGCGAAGGACCCACTCGTCTCCCGGCGGCAGTCGAATGCCCTCCTCGAGCACTTCGTAACGGAACACGGTGCGCGCGGTGCGCACTTCAGCAAAGCGCCCGTCGAATGTTTCGACACGCGAGACGGCCAAGGTGGTCGAAGGCTCACCGGTATCGACGTCGTACGACCATGCATTGCCGGTTTCTAGCGGAAAGAGGTCTGTCGGTTCGATGCGAATCGGTGACACGGGGGGCGTTCTCGAAGCGCAAGCAGCCGCCAGTACGAGGGCTGCCGCTGTGAAACGGACGGTCGAAGTCATACAAGTGAGCCTAGCAGCTCCGATGTAGGCAGTGAGCGCATATTCGCGATGGGCCAGGCTCCTGATAGGATGCTTCGGTGGCTGCGCCGAAGATGATTCTCGTTCTCGACGACGACCCTTCTGTGCGGCGCATGCTTCAAGTAGTGCTGGAGCAGGACGGGCACAAGGTCGTCGTGTCTGCAGATGTTCGTTCGGCGTTGGCACAATGTGCGGTGCAACTGCCCGACTTGATGATCGTCGACCTGATGCTGCCCATCCAGGATGGCGAGATGTTCTTGCTCGAATTTCGCCGCCGCTGGAGACAGGACGAAGTGCCGGTGATCCTTCTGAGCGCCAGCACCGCGCGAAACGAGATCGCGCGCCGCCTGGACGTCGAGGCATCCCTAGCAAAGCCCTTTTTCGCCGAGGACTTGCGGGAGCTGGTGACTTCGCTGACCAGGAACCGCGAAACGGTCTTCGCGAGCTGAAACTCGAATCGTCCGATCGCGCCTCGCGTGGTATGAGGCGCGACATGGATCAGCTGTACGCGGATGGATTGTTCACTGGCGAAGTCGTGCTCATCACAGGTGGCGGTACGGGAATCGGACTGGTCGCGGCCACGGAAATGGGTCTCTTGGGAGCCAAGGTGGCAATCTGCGGGCGGCGCCCGGAACCTTTGAAGAACGCGGTGGCCCAGCTCGAGGCAAAAGGCATCGAAGCATTCGGCGCTCCCTGCGACATCCGTGAGCCCGAGGCGATTGCGGCTTTCGTCGACTCGGTGCTCGAGCGCTTCGGCCACATCGACGTGCTGATCAACAATGCGGGCGGACAGTTTCCAACGACCGCAGAAGCGCTATCTCCAAGAGGCTTCGCCGCGGTCGTGCGCAACAATCTGATCGGCACCTGGACCATGACGCACGCCGTGGCCACCAAGGCGATGATCCCTCAGAAGCGGGGACGAATCGTCAACGTCATCGCTCAGATCATTCGCGGCTTTCCGGGCATGGTGCACACTGGGGCGGCGCGCGCAGGCGTGGACAACATGACCAAGACGCTTGCGGTCGAGTGGGCGCTTCACGGCATTCGAGTCAACGCGATCGCGCCCGGGGTGATCGTCACCAGCGGCACCAAGCAGTACCCACCGGAGCTCCTGCAGAACGCGGAGAAGGCCAACCCCTTGAAACGGCTAGGCACGGCGGAGGAAGTGTCTCATCTGATCACCTATCTCGCGTCACGCTACGCGGATTTCGTGGCGGGGCAGACTTTCTACATCGACGGCGGCGCGAGCATCTGGGGCGAGCAGTGGTTCCTCCCCGAAGATGTACCGAAGTACCCTCCCTACCCGGTGCCCGCGCGTGGCTAGGCGCTGGGCGTCTTCCGGAAGACGGTGATTAGGTACGCGCAGCCGACACCGACGAAATAAAGCACGACGAGCGGGATCAGCATCATCACCATCGTGTAGACGTCCTGCGGCGTGAGCAGCATCGAGATGAACGCCGCGCAGACGATCCACCAGCGCGAGAACTTCAGGAGCTGCTGCCAGGTGACGATGCCGGCGCCAGCCAAGAAGGTCACGATGACGGGCACCTCGAAGACGATGCCGAAGGCGAGGAGCATCCGGCGGAAGAACGGCATGTAGTCCTTGACGAACATCGTCGCGACCAGGGTTTCGTCGCTGAAGCCGAGTAGGACGGTGAACGCTTCGGGAAAGACGAACTTGTACCCGAAAACCGCTCCGCCAGCGAAGCAGAGCGTCGAAAAGAAGATGAACGGAACCGCCATCGCCTTTTCCTTCTTGTACAGCCCCGGCGCGATGAACATCCAGAGCTGCCAGAAGATCCACGGCGAGGCGAGGAGCACGCCAGCGATCAGCGCGTTCTTCATGTACATCATGAAGGCGTCCGCCGGCCCGGAGAATCGCAGCACAGCCTGACCCGGTAGATTGAGCTTCTCCCAGGCCGGTTGAAGCGGCGCGACGAGGAAGTCCTTGATCTCCTTTTTGAAGATCCAGCCCACCGCGACGGCTGGAATCAGTCCGAGAATGGCGCGCAGCAAACGGCTCCGGAGCTCGCCGAGATGCTGAAAGAAGGTCATCTCCTGATCTTGTTCAGCAAACCTCGCCGGCTCGGGCTCGGGGACTTGAATCTCGGTCGAGGTCATGGACGCTTCACCTCGGACGGGTCCTCCGCCTCTGCGGCAGGCTCGGGTGCATCGGCTGCCGCGGCTGGGATCGGCGGCGGAGCGGGCGGTTGGGGACTCGCTGGACTTGCTGGATCCTCTGCCCCACTTGCGTCCGGCTGCGACGCCTCCGCTGTTTCCTCCGTCACGGGCACGGGGCGCGCTCTTGGCGGGCGAATCGGCGGAGCGCGAAACGGATCTCCTTCACGCATCAGCTCTTCGAGCCCAATCGCCTCCTTGAACTCACGGCTGGCGTTTCGAACCTGGCGAACGCCTTTGCCCACGGTGCGCATGAACGTAGGCAACTTCTCCGGGCCTACGGCCAGCAAGACGATCACCAGGAAGAAAGCTAACTCTGTTGGTCCGATGCCAAACATGGGCCCCTAAGATGAATCCTTGCACCCCCGGAAGGCAACCAGATGCGGTTCGCGTGCAGTCGGCAGAACAAGCGCCCCGTATTGGCGGGCATCACGACTGGAATCGTATTTGGCGGAGGCGATCGACCGCCCGGTGCATCGCGCGAACCCGATTCTCGTAGTCGCGCGTCAGTTCCTGGATTCGGTTGGCCGCTGCCAGGGTCTGCTCGGAGCTGTCCGTGTGTTTCCGATGAGACTGGTGGAGCTGTAGGACCATTTCGGAGATATTCTCGATGGACCCGCTCATCTGACGGCCGCCTTCGGCCTGCTCCTGACTGCTTCGCTCCATCTGCTGGGTAATCAAGCGCATGTTGTCCGCGCTCTTCATGATGAGCTCGGAGCCTCGCGCCTGCTCCGCCGTTGCCGCAGCGATCTGCTGGACCGTCTCTGCGATGCGGCCAATCGCGTCGGTCACCTGCCTGGAGCCTCGGGCCTGCTCGACCGTCGCCTGTGCGATTCCACGAACCATGGCGGTCGACTGCTTGGACGACTCGAGAATCTTCTTGAGCGCGCGCTCGGCCTCCACGCTCACGGTCACGCCCCGGTCGACTGTGCTGGCGCCCCGCTCGACGGCTTCGATCGCGTTCTTGGTCTCCGCCTGAATCGTCTTGATCAGCTCGGCTATTTCCTTGGTGGACGCGCCCGCGCGCTCGGCGAGATCTTTGATTTCATCGGCGACCACCGCAAAGCCCTTGCCATGCTCTCCGGCCTGCGCCGCGATAATCGCAGCGTTCAAGGCCAGCAGGTTGGTCTGCTCGGCCACCTCGTCGATGACGTTCAGGATGTCGCCGATCGCCTCGATACGGTCGCCCAGGTTGGAAATCGTGCTCACCGCCTCGAGCGAAGAAGACTTGATTCGGTTGATCTCCTCGCTGATCTTGAGCAGCGATTCGGCGCCGGTTTCCGCGTCGCTAGCAACCTCGGCGGATAGCCGCGCCGTCTCGTTGGCGTTCGACTGAACCTGGTCGATCGACACGTCCATCTCGTTCATCGAGGAAGATGTCTCGTCGGCGGTCTGGGCCAGAGCGTCCACGTTCCGCGCGACTTCCTTGATGCTGTAGGTCATCTCCTCGATCGACGAGGCCGTCTCTCGAACGCTCGATCCGAGGTTGCCCATGTTCTCGGCGACCTCGTGATTCGTCGCCGTCATTTGCAGGATGCTCGAGGCGCTCTCTTCGGTGCTCGACGACAGGGCTTCGACCCGATCGCTGATCGCCTGCAGGGAGATCGCCATCGACTTGATCGAGCGCGCCGTTTCCTCGACGGCCACCATTTGCTCACCGAGACCGCTAGAAAGCTCCTTGACGTTGTCGCCAATGACGCCTTCGACCTCTTCGATTTCCCGATAAATCGTGCGTAGTTGTGCGTCGACGACTTCGACCTCGATCGAGGCCGGCAGCCCCGACGCGATGATCGCGAGCCCGAGCAATCCAAGAGCTGCAGAAACGACGCCTGCAATCGATGCTGCCTGCGCTCCCACCAGCGCGCCCGACGCGACACCAATCGGTCCGACGACGAACGCGAGCGCGAAGCACATGAAGCCCGGCACTAGATAGCGACTCTTGGCGATTGCCCGAAACATAACCCCCCGTAGCTGAGGTTCAGGGTATCCAACCCGGGCAGTGACCGGCAAGTTCCACCGTCGTTGCGGCTGATCGACTAGGGATCGTCCGTTCAGAGAGGGTTGGTCAGCAACTGCATCGCGATCTGCAGCGCGAGGGAGTAATCCCCCTCCATCTTGAGCTTGCCGCCCAAGAACAGATCCTGAGCCGTGAGCTCACCTCGCTGCACCAGCTCCAGATCCGAAAACTGGAGCTCGGTGGTGAAACCGGGGTCCTGAGGGGGCTCTTCCACGTTGAAGCCTAGGCGAACCTTGACGTCACCCAGCTCCGGCACCCCACGCAGCGTGACATGACAGGTCAGGGGCCGGCCCGCGAGCACGTCCTCGAATCGCTTGGACGCGGTCTGGGCGGCTCCGATGGCCACCTCGTCATTGTCGAGAGCACCGGATTTAGCGGCTTCTCCTAACAACAGGGTCGCGCCGTCACCCGGAAGTGCTGCCGCGATCTTGATGGGAACCCCTTCGGCTGGAGCGCCGCCGGAGCTCAGCGTCCCCTCCTTGGCCGAAAGCACGACGGGCGGCTCATCGTCGATCTGAAGGCTCGCCGCGCCGGTGACCCCTCTCACGTCATCGAGGATGCGCTGGGCACGCTCATCGCCACCGGCCGCTCGGCTCTGAAGGACTGTCACCCCTCGGTCGAAGAGCTTGGGAAAGCTCTCCCGAAGGAACTCGATTGCTGAAGTGCTCATTCGGCGCGGAGCATAGCGAAGGAATGCCTCACCTCAAGCTGGCTAAATCCCTCAGGATCAGACAAGATTACAACGATGTCGGATCAGGAGCACCGGCCTACTATCCTGATGGTGGGCCAGGGCGAGCCGATGCAGACAGCGTTGGGGGAAGCGCTTCGGCGCCATGGGATTTCCGTCGCCGCGTCTGCAACTGCGGAGCTCGAACAAGCAGTTCGCGTTTATGCACCCGATATGGTCGTCCTCATCGGGGACGCGGCCATCCGCGGGGGCGAGAGTGTCGTGCGACGCATGGCAGACAATCGGGCGACCGATGTGCTGCCCATTGCCGTAGTCTCGAACGACGCGGTCCTCAAAGACGAAGCACGAGACTTCCGATCGGGTGCCGTCGCGGTCGTTCCTCGCGGCGCAGGTGCGGACAACATCGCGCGCAGGCTGGCGGAGCTCGCCGATGAGGTCCCGAGACGACCGGGGGTCGTGGTCGGTGCCTTGAACCAGGGCAACCTTCAAGAGCTGCTCGACCTGGTCTCAGACGAGTCGAAGACGGGCATCCTGAGTGTTCGCTCTCCGAAAGGTGTGCTCGACGGCATGCCGGTCGTCGTCGAAACCGAACGGAGCTCAGCACACCGCACGGAGCAGATTCTCGACCTGCTGCGTAGGGCGGTCGCCGGCGAAACTCCACTCGAGTACGAGTTTCACGAAACCACCGGGGGACGGCTATCCACGCTGCCGGTTGCGGCGCCTTCAGAGAGCGTAGACCTGAGCCGCCTACGAGGTGCACGGGTTGTCGTCCTCGATTCCGACCAACTTCGCGCGGAAAAGCTCGCGAACGTCCTTCTGTCGCGTGGCGTCCGGATCGCAGCAGCGGACTTCTCGACCGCGGTGATCCCGCGAATTCGCGAAGTCGATCCGCAGGTGGTCGTTTTGGACTCGAGCGCAGTCGGCGGCGAGGGCGTCGACTTCGTGCGCGCGATGCGAAAGGACCCACAACTTCGCTGGGCCTCGATGCTGGTCGTCCGCTGGGAAGACTTCTGGCCGACCTCTGAAACCGATGCGGAGCCGGACCTACCCCAACTCGCTAGCCGGCTGCTTCCGATGATCGACCAAGACGCCGAGCAGGCGCGCCGAGCCGAGGACGAAGTCGATTTCGACACCAGGCTGGAGCTCATCGGCCCAGGGCGCCTGCTACGCGCGCTCGGCTCCGTGCCCGGTGTCCGACGCGTGTCGGTCAGCGGAGCCAAACGGAACGTCGACGTCGATGTCGCCGACAACTCGATTGTCGGCGCCTACGCCACGCTGCACGAAGGCACCAAGCAGACCCTGCAAGGCATCCCGGCGCTCCTGTCTCTGTGGGGCATGAACGCTGGCCGTGTGTCGGTTCGCGAGCAGGACCTGCCTTCGGTCGCGAACATCATGATGCCGGTGGACGAGGCGCTCGGCGTGGTGTCACACCAGCTCGGATTCGCTGACGGAGATATCGGTATCGAGGTCAACGCTCCGACGATCCCGCCGGAAACGCCCGAAGCCGAAGAGCACGCGACCGATCCGCCCCAGGCGCAGACTCCCTACTCGCTCGAGGACTCCCACACGATGGCGCCCGCGCGCTTCGCTCACCTGCAAGCCGCGGTCGGCGGACCACCCCCCCAGCCGTTTGCGGAGGAGGAGAGCCCTACGAACAAGCTTGGGCGGCTGCTCGGACGTGTAGAGACGCAGCAACGCACCGTTCCCGTCACGCGCGAGGTGCAGGAGCACCACGACGCCAGCAATCACGTCGATCATGCGCACGAGAGCCCTCGCAAACCAAAAGCGACCGCCCTGGGACTGGCGCCGGCGTTCGAGATGCTGCCGCAGGAAGAGCTCGATGCGCAGATGACGGTTCCCGTCCCTCGGAAACCGACTCCGCCGCCGCCGCCGATCGAGAGCAGAAAGCCGGACGTCAAACCCATGTTTGGGCCGGATACCCTCTTCGAGCCGGAGCTGGCTCGAAAGCTGGAAGGCACCACGATCGTCGCGCCGGCCCAGACCTCCGGCGGCTCACCGGCTTGGATTCAAGCCTTGTTGCTGACGGCCTTGCTCGCAGGCGTCGGCGTGCTCGGCTGGCAGCTCTGGGTGAACAGCGACTCGGCCGCGCCCGAGTCCACAGAAGCCAAGTCCGACAACGAGGCCGAAACCGAAGGCAGGAAGGGCCCGATCACGGGACCGCTCAATGGAGTCCACGAAGCCGATAGCGAAGAAGCGGCCATGGCGTTCGATGAAGGCGAGCTCGAGGAAGAAGAGCCGGCCGAAACCAAGGTCGAGAAGGCCCGGACTGAACCCAAAGCCGAGGCGAAAGCCGAGCCGAAGCCTGAGCCGAAACCCGAGCCGAAGGCCGCAGCGAAGCCCGAGACGGATACGAAGCCGCGCGCTCCGGAATCGGCCGCCCTCGCGATCCCGACTCAGAACTTGCCACGCGATCCGGCGAAGGCCTCGGACGTGCTCGTCCATCGCGCCCTGCCGCTGATCCGAAGCGGTCGGCTTCGTCTGGGCGAAGCCACCCTCGATCGAGCCTGGGAGCTCGACCCGAAGAACCCGCAGGCCATGGCCGGCTACGCGGCCCTGTTCATCGCCAAGAAAGACCCGGAGCGGGCGACCAAATGGGCCAAGAAAGCGGTTCGAAAGCGCTCACGTCGGGCAGAGTATCAGGTGCTCTATGGCGATGCGCTCCAGCTCCAGGGCGACACCGACGCCGCCCGCAAAGCCTGGCGTAAAGCCCTATCGCTCGAACCGGAGAACCGGACCGCCAAGGCTCGTCTGGCCGGGGTCGCCGACCGCGTCACCAATTAGTTGCCCCGCACGCGGCCTCGGGCCTAGCGTCAGGCCATGGCGAGACGAATTTGCTTGGCCGCTGTCCTTATTGGGATGAGCGGTTGCCTGATCCAGAATCTGAGCCCTGAAACGCGAATGCGCGATGCGGTGATCGAGCTCAACGAAGGCGCACGCTGGGGCCGTATGGACGTCGCGAGCGGACACGTCGCTGCGCCGTTTCGCAATCAGTACAAGCTCTCGCACATGCGCTGGGGCCGCGATGTTCAGATCGCGGATTCCGAGATACTCGGCATGAACCCCGAAACCGACGAGGAAGGCGAGGGCGCTTTCTCACGCGTGGCCGTTCGCTGGTACGACCAGAGCACGATGGTCCTGGCGAACACGGTGATTCGACAGACCTGGCAGAAGCACAAGCAGACCTTCATTCTCACGAACGAGTCGGTCGAAAGCGGCCATCCCGGCCTGCTGGAGATCCCCGAGGGCCCGCGGCAAACGCAACCTCAAAACAGGCCCGACGAATACGAGAACTTCGAGGACGACTCGCAGTGGAGCAGCGTCTACTGACTCAGTCGATGCCGACTGCGCTCCGTACTCGCTGAATCGTCGCATGCGCGATCTCACGCGCCTTGTCAGCCCCAGCATGAAGGATCGCGTCGAGCTGCGCTTCGTCGGCGCGAATCGATAGGTACGCGTCCCGCTTGGGACCGATCTCCGCCTCGACGGCCTGGAAGAGCTCTTCTTTGGCGTGGCCCCAGCCGTAGCCGCCCGCTTCGAGCTTCCGCTTCATCTCGGGAGCCTGGCCCGGGGCAAGCAGAGAGTAGAGCTCGTAGACGGTCGAGCCCTCGGCAACCTTTGGATCCTCGAGCGACTCCGAGCTGGTCTTGATGCCCATGATCACTTTGCGGAGCTTCTTCGGAGACTCGAACAGTGGGATGCCGTTGCCCTTGCTCTTGCTCATCTTCTCGCCATCGGTGCCGGGGACGAGCGGGGCCTCGCTGATCAAGGCCTCAGGAACGACCAGCGTGTCTTCGCCGTACGCGTGATTGAGCCGCGCAGCGACATCGCGCGTCAGCTCGAGGTGCTGCTTCTGGTCCTTGCCGATCGGAACCACGTCCGTGTCGTAGAGGAGGATGTCGGCCGCCATGAGCACCGGATAGTTGAAAATGCCCGCGTTCGGGGACTCTCCGCGAGCCAAGGCGTCTTTGTACGCATGACCGCGCTCGAGCTGGCCGGTCGCCAGAAGACAACTCAGCACCCAGGTGAGCTCGAACACTTCAGGGACGTCGGACTGCCGGTAGAGCAAGGTGCGTTCGGGGTCGAGCCCACAGGCCAGCCAAGTCGCCGCGACATCACGAATGTATCCGCGAAGCGCGTCCGCTTCCCGAACCGTGGTGAGCGCGTGATAGTCGGCGATGAAGTAGAGCGTCCGGTACTGGTCGACCAAGGAGAGCGCAGGCCGAATCGCGCCCAGGTAATTTCCCAGGTGCGGATGGTGCGTGGGCTTGATGCCGGTCAGTGAGGTCTTCACGGGGCGAGAGACTGTCCCAAGTGGACATGGGCGGCAACCGGGGTATGTTCGGGCGCTCGAAAAGAGGAAGCATGACAAGTCGTCCGTTCAAAGTTTTGGGAATGCAACAGGTCGCTATCGGCGCCGCCGACAAGAGCGCTCTGAGCCGGCTCTGGGTCGACACCCTTGGGCTGACTCCGCACGGGAACTACCGGAGCGAGAAGGAAAACGTCGACGAAGACATCGTGACGATGGGCGCGGGCCCTTTCACGGTCGAAGTCGACCTGATGCAGCCGATCGACCCCGAGAAGAAGCCGCGGGTGGACACCCCTGCCCTCAACCACATCGGTCTCTGGGTCGACGACATCGAGGTGGCGGTGCAATGGCTGGGCGATCAGGGCGTGCGATTCACGCCCGGCGGCATTCGTCCCGGAGCCGCGGGTCATCGCGTCTGTTTCATCCACCCCAAGGGCAACGAGGCAGCGCCCATTGGCGGTGAAGGGGTGCTGATCGAGCTCGTCGAGGCTCCCGCCGCGGTGCGAGAGGCGTTCGAGAAGATCAGTCAGGCTTCCAAGCAAGCCTGAGGTCCGAAACCCGGATGTCCGCTTTCTTCGGACGGACGATCACCTCTTCGAGCTCGGGCGCTTCACGTTCCATCTCGGCGTCGAGGGCCTTGACCTCTTCTTCGGCCTCGATCTCGAGCGCCCGGAGCGCGTCTTGGAGCTCTCGCAGGTCCTCTTCGGCACGCTGAACGTCTTCGCGCTCGCGAGCGACTCTGCCCGCGCCTCGCGCTGCAGTGGTTGCACGTCCCATGCCGCGGCTCCCGAAGATCGCGCCTAAGACGGTGGCGCCCATCGAAATGCCGGTCTGCAGCTTCTGCTGATCGTACTGGCTCTGCTCGCGGTCGACTTTGTCCTCTGCCCGGCCGACACGAGCCTGCATACTCTTGACCTTCTTGGCGAACTGCTCGCGAAGTTTCTCGGCGGCCGCGTCCCGCTTTTCGCGCCGTGCAAGTTGCAGCCTCGCAGAGAACTCGGCCTTGCTCTCATCCGGTTTCGACTGGAGCTTCAGCGCCCTGTTTCGCCAGAGGATCTTCAGACGGCTCTGATAGAGATGGCTCTTGATCTCCTTGCCGTAGGTCCGGAAGCGAGCCTTGCTGACCGAGCCCGAGGGTGGGGCGACGAACTCGGCTTCGGCAGGCGCGTCGTGATCCACCTCGAGGGCGTCCGGGGCCAAGAGCTCTGCAGATTCCCATGGCGAGTCTTCGTCGAGCGGCGCGAGCATCAGGTGCTCCTCCCATTCGTCTAGACCTTGAGACGCCAGACTGTAGTGAAGCGAAACCGAGGCCAGCAAATGAGGGCGATAAGTCCCCGGCTCGTCGCTCAGAAACGCCTCGTCGATACCGGCTGCCAGTACCGGCCGAGCCCCTTCGACGGACCTTCCGTCTCGCTTCGGCTTCGTTTTTTGCGGGGCCAGAGGCTGGGTTTGGTCGCTGGGCGGGCTCAGGCGTTTGATCTGGCTGCGTGTGAGCGGCCCGCGAAGATACGACATGGCCCAGCGCGTGTGAAACAGGGTGTCGCCTTCGTCGTGCGCGTTGTGCAACAAGAAGACGCGGCTGCGAAGGCCGGCGAGCAAGCGTTCGATCGCGCCCCGATCGAGCGCGTTGCCGGCAGCAGAGGATGCGCTCTCGAGCCCGTCGACGACGCGAGCCACGTCGCGCTCGGTTTGGAGACGCCCCAGAAACCAGGTGCCGCAATTCGAAAGAGCCTTGTAATCGAGGTCGACCGGATTCTGGGTCGCAAGGACGATGCCGAATCCGTATGCGCGCGCCTGCTTGAGCAAGGTGAGTAGCGGCCGCTTCGATGGCGGTTCGGAGACCGGCGGAAGAAACCCGAAGACCTCATCCATGTAGAGGAGCGCGCGAAGACTGGAGGTGCCGGACTGGCTACGCACCCAGGACACGACCCGGTTGAGCAGCGTGCTCACGAAGAACATGCGCTCGGCCTCGCTCAGGTGCGCGATCGAGAGAATCGTGATTCGCGGCTTGCCGTCTTCGGTCCAGAGCAGCCGCTGAATGTCGAGCGGCTCGCCGTCCAACCAGGCGGAAAAGCCGGGAGACGCTAGGAGGCCGTTGATCTGCATGGCGAGCTTCTGCCGCCCGGAGGCCGGATAGAAGGTCTCCAAATCCATCACGCCAATTCGGTCGAACGGAGGATCGGAAATCAAACGAACGAGGTCGCCAAGCTGCAGGGACTCCCCGCTGGACCAGGCCTGTGACAGCAGATTCGACAGCAAGATGTGCTCCTTGCTGTTGACCGGATCGGGGTCGATGCCGAGCAGCGCGAGGAGGCTCGAAACCGCACCCATGATCTGGTCGCGGCGCTGATCTTCGTCAGCATCGTCGCCTGGCGGGTCGAAGGACTCCAGGACGCGAAGCGCCCGGCCGGCGGAGCTCCCCGGCGTGTAGATGCCGATCTCGACCGAGTCTCGGAAACGAGCGATTCGCGCACCGTCCTGCCCCCATTTCGCAAGACCTTTGCGCCAGAGCTCAGACACCGCTTCGGCCTGCTCGCTCACGGTCCGCCCTTTTCGTTCGGCTTCAGCCGGATCGATCCAGGGCTCGAAGTCGCTCGGCCGAAGCTCCGGAAAGGTGAGCAAGAGGTTTCCGAGGTCGCCTTTCGGATCGATGCACAGGGCCGGAATGCCGTCGATCGCCGCTTCTTCGAGCAGCGTCAGACAGAGCCCGGTCTTGCCGCTACCGGTCATTCCGACGCAGACCGCGTGCGTGGTGAGGTCTTTCGAATCGTAGAGAACTGGGATGTCGTTGGGCTCGCCGCTGCCGGGGTCGAGCTCTCTGCCGAGATAGAGCTTTCCGAGCTTCTCGAAGTCGATCACGGCTTCGCAGCTCCGGATAGCTCCTCTTCGAGGAGCAGCTTCCGCGCCATCTCGAACTCGAAGAAGCTCACCATGTTCGTGTCGAGGACTTCCTGGAGCTGCTTGCGCGCACCCTGCTGGTCGCCCTCGATGAAGAGCCGGGTGCCTTCGTAGTAGAGCGCCTCGGTCCGCTCACCCAGGCTCGAGGCCACGCTCATCAGGCCGGCATAGTCGAGATCTCCTGCACCGAAGCTCGCGAGCTTGCCCCACCAGCTGGAGCTGCCCCCGAGGGTGCGGAGGAGATCGCTGTGCTCTGCAACCGGCGGATTTCCGGCCCGCGCGGTGATGAATTGAATCCAGAGCGTGAAGTAGACCTTCCACTCGGGCGCGAGACTCAGATGCAGCTGCGACCTTCGCCAGACCGAAGATGCCAGCTCGATGTCGACCGGGGCCGATACGAGGTGGGCGAGGATCCCAGCGTAGACGTCTCGCCATTGCGGCGCGAAAGTCATCGCACTTTCGAACGCATCGGCCGCTAGCTCGTGGCGGCCGAGTTGATCGAGTAGCACCCCGCGCCGCATCTCGACGATCGCGCCGGTCGCTCCTTCGACTTGGTCGCGAGCCTCCGTCCAGGCTTCGAGCGCCGCCTTGTACTGCGCCTTCATCTCGCTGGTCTTGCCCTGTGCGCGGGAGGTGTTGCCTAGGTTCTCGAGGATCTCGGCGCGGCGCACGTCATCGGCAAGCGTCGCCGAAGGGCTGAGGTCGAAGGCCCGGCGGAATCGCTGCTCGGCTTCGGCAGGTCGACCGGTTCGTTCGAGCAGCAGTCCGAGCTGCATCAGCGCCTCGACGTTTTCGTCCTGTTCGAGGCTCTGCTCGAAACGTCGTTGGGCTTCGGCCGCGTGACCGGCGTTCATCTCCAACATACCGATGAGGAATTCGAGGTGATCGGGCGCGATAGGCGGCGTCGAATCCGGCCATCGCTTCTGTCGCTCGGCGAGAATCGTTTCGGCACCGCGGGCCAGCGAGCTAGAGCGCTCGGGGTGGGGGTCGCTGAGCCGGGTCTCGATGAACTCATCGAGCTGGCCGAGCGCCTCGTCATAGAGCTCGATCATCTCGGGTGCGAGCTCGATCGCGATCACGTACCAGGCCGTTGCATCCGCAAATTGCTGTGAATCGGCCGCTACCCGGGCCATGCAGGTCGGGAAGCGATAGTCGCTTGGGAATCGAACCAGGGTCGCCTGGCAAAGGCCCGCGGCAACGTCGGGCCGGGCCACCCGGTAGCCCTCGACGAGCTCGAACGTCGAGGCAGCCCCGGCATCACCGGGGCTTTGGGCCGCCCGCAGCAGGTCGAGCAGGCGACGTTGAAGCTCGCCGCCCGAATCCATCGACTCGACCTTGCTGATCGCCGACTTGATGTCCCCGTGCGCGAGGTAGACCGCTGCAACATTCAAGGGCGCCAGCCTGAGCTGACGCTCTCCTCCAATTCCGAGTCGATGGCGGTCTTCGACGGATTCGGCCGACACCGCATCGCGCCCGGCGATGTGCAGGTCGGCAAGCGTGTCGAGGACTTCGGGCGCAGGCGTCAAGTCCGCGTGATCGGTCCAGACCGAAATCAGGCCCGCGTATTGCTCCGAGACCGTATCGAGGTTCGATCGCGCTTCCCGTCCCCAATTCGCAACTTCGTCGTAGCGCTTCCGGTAGACTCTGTCGCCCGTCAAACGCTCCAACATGAAGTTGGCGGCGAGCACGTAGCCTTCCTCGCCGAGCGGCCCTCCACTGTCGCTGATGTACTTCGCGATCGGCTCGACCTGCGCCGGAAGCACGCCGGCCGCGTAGTCGGACGGCGACAGAAACGAGGTCAGACGACTCATCTCGAGCACGACGCCGTCGTAGTCACCCACGTCGGCCAGGCTCTGCGCTTGTGCAAGCACCGAGGCGACGAGGCGATCCCGAAGCCGGAGGCGCTCCGGATTGTCCACCGACATCATGAGGTAGCGCCGGGTCTCGTCGGGATACTCTGCCCGAGGAATCGGCTCTGCGCCCTTCACCCGGGCGGTCACGCCGGTTGATGTTGAATGCGCACAGGCGACGCTGAGGCTCAGCAAGCCAACGATGAACAGGAAGCGGATCCTCATGCTGTTCAGCCGCTATAGCAGGGTCGGACGAACAGGGAAGGCTCATATCTTGCCCACGACCGGGGAGTACGTGGCAGGCTACGACTTCCATTGGGCCGATATCTGAAAGCTCTGCTGATCGCACTAGCATTCCCGCTCCTGATGCAGCTGTTCTTGGTGCTTGCGGGCTTTCTCCAACTTCGAAGCTGGTCGGTGCCTCTTGGAGAGGCGATAGGGGCTGCGGCTCAGGCACCGCTCAACCTTGCACTTGCCCAGGCAGCGGCCGTCGGGGTCCTTTTCATCGTGGCCTTTCCGTACCAGCGGCGCGAGGGCGGCTTACTAGAATCGATTCATGTCCGGCCGTTGCTCGGCGGAATCGTCGCCCTGTGCTTCCTCGCCGGCTTGTTCATGCAGCTTCCGCTCGCCGAGCTTGGGAACCTCGGCCAAGAGGTCTGGCCGCTCAGCTTTGACGAGCTGGCGCGGCGGCACCGGCTGGTCAATCCGACTTCTTGGTGGGCGGGGATTTCGATCTTGATCGCGCTGGTCCTCGTCGCGCCCTTGACCGAGGAGCTCTTGTTTCGTGGTTGGCTGCTCCAGGATCTGCTGGAGCCCTATGGCAAAGCTCCGGCACTGGTCTGGAGCTCGATGCTCTTTGGCGCGGTTCACGCGGGCGGAGGTGTGTCGGCCGTGGTCTACGCAACAGTCGGGGGCTTGGTGCTCGGCGCGCTGGCCTTGCGAACGAAGTCGACGCTGGCGAGCATCGCGATGCACGCAGGGGTCAACGCCCTGCCCTTGTTGCTTCCCGCAACCCTGGTCCGAGTCGAAGGTTTCAACACGCTGAGCCAGCATGTCGAACACATCAGCGGCTGGGTCTTGTTGCTGGCGATCGCGGGAGTCATGGCCGCGCTCTCGACGGTTTGGCGCGCGACCCGGGACGAGGCTGGCTGAGCAACTCGCAGTCAGACGCGTTCGACGTCGATGACGCCCTTGACTTTGGCGACGCCGCGCATGATTTCGCGGAGCAGGTCGATGTCGCCAACCCGGAAGTGGAACATGTTTTCCGCCCGGCCGTCTTTGGACAGGCAGGATGCTTCGCTGATGCTGACGCCGTTGGTCGAGAACACGGACGAAACCGATGCGAGAACCCCGGCGCGATCGTCGGTCATGACGCGAAGTGAAACCGGAAGGTCGACATCGACGTGATCGGCCCAGCTGACCGTCACGCGCCGCTCTGGATCGAGCTCGAGGACGCGAGGGCAGCCCCTTCGATGCACCGAAACCCCGCGACCGCGCGTGATCCAGCCCGTAACCGGGTCGCCGGGAACGGGATTGCAGCACTGGGCGAAGCGAACGAGCATGTTGTCCATGCCCTGGATGCGGATGCCGGCCCCATCCTCGTCGCCCGCCACACGCTGAACCGCGCGCTCGAGGAAGCCCGGCCGGAGGCTGTCCCGCTCGGTATCCTCCTGCGGAACCACCTCTTCCATCACGCTCGGCAGCGCCAGCTTCCCGATGCCGATCCGCGCGTAGAGCTCGTCTTCGGAGCCCGCGTGGAATCGCGAAAGCACTTCCTTCGCCCGCTTGCTCTTCAGGAATCGCGAAAGCGACACCTTGTTCTTTCGCATCTCCTTTTCGAGGAGCTCCTTGCCGAGCTTCACAGCGTGCTTCCGTTCCTCGGCCCGGAGATACAGGCGAATGCGCGAACGAGCTCGGCTGGTGATCACGAACTCCAGCCAGTCCTTGCTGGGGTGGTGATTCTTGCTCGTCATGATCTCGATGACGTCACCGTTTTGCAGCTTGTGACGCAGAGGAACGATCGCGCCGTTGACCCGGGCGCCCGAACAACGATGACCGACCTCGGAGTGAACCGCGTAGGCAAAGTCGACCGGCGTAGCGCCCCGCGGGAACGTCATGACGTCCCCCTTCGGCGTGAAGACGTAGACGTCCTCCGGGAACAGGTCGACCTTCACGCTCTCGTAGAACTCTTCGGGGTCGACGACGTCCTTTTGGAACTCCATCAGCTGACGGAGCCAAACGAAGCGGGCCGCGTCCTTCGGGTCGATGCCGCCACCGTGCTCTTTGTATTGCCAGTGCGCGGCGATGCCGTAGTCGGCCGTCCGGTGCATTTCGTGGGTGCGAATCTGAATTTCCACGCGCCGGTTGCCCGGCCCGATGACCGTCGTGTGCAGCGACTGGTACATGTTGGACTTCGGCAGCGCGATGTAATCCTTGAAGCGCCCCGGCACGGGGGTCCACTCCGAGTGGATGACACCGAGCGTGGCGTAGCAATCGGCGACGCTCTCGGTAATCACCCGAAATGCTACGAAGTCGTGCACCTGCTCGAAGCCGATCCCGCTCGCCTTCATCTTGCGATGGAGCGAATAGAGATGCTTACGGCGCCCGCTCACCTTCACGGAGAAGCCGCGGGTGAGCAGCATCTTCTTGAGCTTGTTCGTGACGTCGCTGATGTAATGATCGGTGCTCTTGGCGACCGTACGAACCTGCTCGTCGAGGAAGGCATAGGCCTCTGGCTCCAGATGCTTGAAGCTCAGGTCCTCGAGCTCGGCCTTGAGCCATTGAATCCCCAAGCGACCGGCGAGCGGCGCGTAAATCTCGATCGTCTCCCTGGCAATGCGCTCCTGAGACGACTCGCTCATGTGCTCGAGCGTCCGCATGTTGTCGAGGCGATCGGCTAGCTTCACCAAGAGCACGCGAATGTCGCGCGCCATCGCGACGAGCATCTTTCGGAAGCTTTCAGCTTGGCGGTCCTCGCGCGAGGCGAAGTTCACCTTACCGAGCTTGGTCACTCCATCGACGAGGAAGGCAACCTCTTCACCGAACACCGTCTCGACTTCAGGAAGACTGACTTCACAATCTTCGACGACGTCATGCAGCAAGGCGGCACAAACACTGGAGGCATCGAGCCGCATGTCGGCGATGATGTCCGCCACCGAAACGGGATGGATGAAGTAGTCGTCCCCCGACTTGCGCATCTGCCCGTCGTGCATCCGCGAGGCATACACGTATGCCTTGTTGATCAGATCGGTATCCGCTCGGGGATGGTATCCCTTCACCTTTTCAAGAATATTGGTGAGGCGGACCATAGTGGCGGGCTAACAGGGCAAACCACAATTTAACACCGTCTCCAATTGGTGCCAAGGTTGTGGCGCTTCTGCTGCTTGGGGTTGAGCGAATTGCATGTCGGACTTGGGAACAAACATAGGGCCATCGTCAATGAAGCGAAGGATCGCGACGGTGATTGCGGTCATCGGTGCGCTCGTCGTCGGGAATCACTTGGCAAGCATCTGGCCTCGAGACGTGGAAGTCGCTTATGCGATCGACCCTGCTGTGGCCGAGGTCGACGTCGACTACCTTCAGGGGGGAGACGCAGTCGCCAGCGTCCGATTCAAACAGTCGGACGCGAAAAGCACCGTCATCCGGCACACCGTTCGGCTGCAACCCGGTGAGTACGAGCTGCGAATTACCCTCTATTCGGCGAATGGGCAGGGGATTGAGCGGCACCGGCGGCTGCAGGTCCCCTCCGAGGAGCTCACCCGCTTCGATCTGAAAGAAACGGCCGAGCGGTCAGAATGACGCGGCTGCCGAAGAACCGCATCCGTCTGATCACCGGGCTGGCCGCGTCGCTGGGGCTGGTCCTGTGGATGGCCAACCGCGAGCCGTTCGCCTTTGGTCCCATCTGGGGCGCGTTGATCACCTTAGTCGCCGCGTCGGCCTGGGTGGCTTGGCTGGTTCCGGCGCCCCGAGCGGCGGCGATCCCCTGGCGCGAGACGACGATCGGCGCGAAGCCCGGCGAGCGCCTGTCTCTGCTGGCGTCGGCAGGCGTGGCGCTGACGGTGCTGATCTTGGGAACGGCGATCGGTGGGTACGATCGGCTGCCGATCACCATTGCGCTGGCCCTGCTCTGCCTGGTGCCCGCGGGCCTGCGGCGGCCTGGCCTCCTCGTGATGATCGCGATCTGCGCCGTCTACTTGCCGCTGCTCGGCACGACGGGCCTGTGGGACCCCTGGGAGACCCACTACGGAGAAGTCGCGAGAGAGATCCTCGCACGGAACGACTGGATCAGTCTCTGGTGGGCGCAGGACAAGTGGTTCTGGTCGAAGCCCGTTCTGCTCTTCTGGATGGAAGCCCTGAGCATGGGCTTGCTCGGCGTAGACTTCATGCCCGACGCCAATCCGGCACACCCCGAGTGGGCGATCCGCCTGCCAACCCTGCTCATGACCTTGGCCGCGCTGGCGGCGATCTACGCAACAGTGCGGCGCTCATTCGGTCCGCGTGCCGGCGTCCTCGCCACCCTCGTGGTCGCGACCATGCCGCAGTTCTTCTTCATCTCGCACCAGGCGATCACCGACCTGCCCTTGGTCGCCGCCATCACGATCGCGGCCTGCTGCCTGCTCACCGCCATCGAAGAAGACCCGGAGCGCGAGGCCCGCGTGTTCGAGCTCGGCCCCTGGCGGCTCTCGTTTCAGCACGTGCTGCTACTGGCGATCTTCCTCCTCGTTCTTCCCCAAGCGCTGTATCTGATCTCTCGCAACCTCTCCTGGGTGGAGGGGCACGGTCTCGTCGCCCACGTCGACCGCTTCCTCTATGGCTCGGCGGGCAACGTCGACGTCCCCGGCAACCCGAACCCGCGCGACCAGACCCCGGCGTTCGGAGGCATCGCTGGCCAGCCGTTTCTGCAGGGCGCCCTTTGGCTCGCACTCCTGGCCGGCTTGGCGCTGATCGTCCGCAAAGAGCGGCGGGTGCGCCCGCTCCTGATGTACGCGTTCTACTTCTTCACCGCGATCGCCTTCATGGCCAAGGGCCTGCTGGGGATCGCGATTCCAGGTGCGGTCGCCCTCTTCTATTTGCTCGCCTCCCGGCGTTGGTCGCTGCTCACGAAGGGCGAGCTTCGCGTCTCGAGCGGCATCTTGATCGTCATGGCGGTCAGCATGCCCTGGTACCTCGCGATGTACGTCCGGCACGGCACCGCCTTCACAAACCGGCTCCTGATCCACGATCACATCAACAGGCTAGCCAGCGGAGTGCACGGCGACACTGGAACGATCGCATACTTCGTCGGCCAGCTCGGCTACGCCACCTTTCCCTGGATAGCCCTACTCCCCGCGGCGCTGATGGTCGGTCTTTGGATTCGTTCAGGTTCGGAGCGCGATGCACGGAGTGAAACGCTGCTCTTCTTCGCGATGTGGCTCCTGTCCTCGTTCGTGCTCTTCAGCGCGATGGTCACCAAGTTTCACCACTACATTCTCCCCACGATCGTCCCCGCGGGGATTCTCGTCGGAATTGCCCTGGGATATCTTTGGGGTCCGAAGAGACCGGCGGCGACCGCGCTTGCGGCTGCCGCTGCCCTCTGCACGATTCTGGGCTTTGCTTGGCTCGCTGGAGATCCCCGCGGCGTCGTGCCTGCCGGCGCAGCTGAAGTCGAAGACTGGGTGCTCCGGCAATCGCAGCCCTTGAAGGCCGGCGCCCTGCTCGTTCTCGGCGCCCTGCTCGCGGCCTTCGCGCGCTGGGATATCGCGCGCGCCGAAACCAAGCTGGCGCCTTCACGCTGGAGCGCAGGCGTCGGTGTCGCCTTTGTCCTCGGAGCATGTCTGGTCGCCTTCGTTGGACGTGACCTGAGCTGGGCGACTTCGGCGCGGCCGCAGGGGAACGAGCGGCTGATCCATTTGTTCGTCTACAACTACAGCCGGCTTTGGCCGGAGCACCTGGACTACCGCGCCATCTTGACGGGCTTCGCGATCGCGGCGGGCCTGACGACGGCGGCGGCGGCCTTTCGCTACTGGCGTCCGGTCGCGACGCGTGCCCTGGTCGCGGTGGCGCTCCTATTTTGCGCCTGGGGCTTGAACGTCTACATGGTCGACCTCTCCGACCATTGGGGGATTCGCGATCTGACCCAGCGCTACTACGAACTCCGGCAAAGCGCGGACGAGCCGCTGGTCGCCTGGCAGATGAACTGGAAGGGCGAGAACTTCTACACCGGCAATCGCGTCTACGTCTTCGCCGAGACCGACAACGAACGGATTCGCGAATGGCTCGAAGAGAACCGGGGCCGGACAGCCTATTTCGTTCTCGAGCACAAGCGGCTCGAGAAATTCCGAGACCTCGTGCCGGAGCGGGAGATTCGGGAACTGTCGAGCAAACGGGACAACAACAAGTTCCTGCTGGTCGAGCTTGAGATCTGATCCGAAAACAGGATAGAATTCACTCGCTTGTAGGTTTCGGACGTACTGAACACCAAAAACTGGACCAATTTTCAGTACTGGGCGATCCTCTGGATCCGATGGAAAATCATGATGAAAAACTAGGCTGGCGTCTTCTCGAGACGCTGTACGAGCTGGGCCGAGCCGACATCCCGGCAAGCCCCGCGGTGCTGGCGAACTGGCTCGATGTTCCGGAGACCCGCGTTCAGGAGCTCCTTCGGGGGCTCGATGCGCAGGGCCTGCTCGATCAGGCGCGTTGCCGACTCTCGATGCAAGGTCTGGTGCTCGCTGTCTCTATGCACGGCGCCCAGAAGCTCTCCCGACAGTCGTTCGCCGCTTGACCTGCCTTGACAGGCTGGGACCCAAACAGTATCTCGCCCTCTCTTCAGCGGAAGTGGCGGAATTGGCAGACGCGCATGATTCAGGTTCATGTGTCCGCAAGGACGTGGAGGTTCGAGTCCTCTCTTCCGCACCCAGCGCCTTGTAATTGCCACTAGTGTATCTACGAGGACATCGAACCGACGGTGTACTCGGCCCCTTCTAGGGGCCTGCGTACTGCGCCGGGAATCCGGCAGCTCCGTGGACTTTGTCCACTCCGACTTCGCCGTATTCCAGTCACACGCGAGTCCTCTCTTAATCCGCGCGCTGGGTCGAGTGAACAGGTGGGCTGATTGCCTCTACGGCTGCCGTCGTGGCCGCCCGAGGGTCTGCAATCTTTTCATAGAGCCCGCATGTTCTTTATAGCTGCGGGGCTCTTGGCTTGAGTCGTTTTCTTTGATTTCAAGTACTTAGCTCTTTCTAGAACTCGGTATGGGAGTTGCATCCAGAGCGGATGTGGTTGGGAATTCTAGAAAAGGGCGTGAGGGGCTGACGCTGGTGGAGCTCATGGTCGTGTTGGCGGTCATGGGTGTCCTGGTGAGTGCGGCTCTGCCGAATATCGGCGATGGCTTTGCCGACCGGCGGGTGGCGATGGTCGCGCGGGATGTGGTGTCGCTGTTTCAGCGCGCTCGGTACCTGTCGATGGCTCACGGCCGCGCACACCAAGTGGTCTACGAGAATGACGGGGGGACCGGCCTCGCTGGCTCGAACCCCTGGGCCTTCGAGACGCTGCGCGGCACGAGCGCGGGCTGCGCGTTGACCAGCTTCGAGAACGCCGGCGGCACAGTGCTCGGAGACATGGACTGCGGGTCCAACTGGCGCTGCGTCGACAACCTCTACCCCGACACCTACGACACAGACCCCGGCGACGCAGATTTGATTCGCGTCGACGGGTGGAACGACAGCACCTTCTGCTACGAGGCCGGCTCGAACAACCAGGTGTTCATCGACACGGTCTTGTTTTCGAACTGGCAGGTGAACCCCGTGCCGTCCGGCTTTGGATTCCTGGTCTACCGCCAGCTCAACGGCACCGCCGAGGGCGTCACGCGAAAAGTGCTGATCCCTTCGGGAACCGGAACCCCACGGATACTGCGATGAGCCAGCCGCGCAACAAGGCAACATCAGGCTTCACCCTCATCGAGGTCATGATCGCGATCGGCATCATGACCGTCGGCTCCCTCGGCATCCTCGCGATGCACCAGGCGGTGAGCCGTGCGAACCGAACCGCGCTCGAGATGAACACCGCCCTGGCGATCACCGAGCGCTGGATCGAGCGCCTGGAGCGGGACTCCCTCTCCTGGACGGAGCGGGGCCTCAATACCGCATCGCTCAACGGGACCCAGTACCTCGAGGCGCTGGCCGGCGAGGTCAACCCGACCGATTGGTTCACGCCGAACCTAAACACGACGGTCGTCGTGGACGGCGAATCCTACGGCTTCGACCACTTCGGCGATGACGTGGACCCCGGTGATCCGGCGAAATACTGTACCAATCTTCGCATGAGCTGGCTCAGACAGGGGAACTCGGCCCGGGTCGACATCCGCACCTTCTGGTTCCGCGAGGGCCACATGGTCGGCACCGCGACGCACCCGAACTGGGTGGATGGCGCCGCTTTTCGGGGCGCGGATTGCGACGCCGCGACGGCGGACGGCTGGGGCCTCGCCGACGAGGACAATCCCCCGCCAAACATCGACGTGGTCTTCGCATCAACCGTAGTGACCTGGCTGGTTAGGGAGGGAACGTGAGGAAACAAGGCTTCACGCTCATCGAGCTGATGGTGGCGATGGTCGTCGGCCTCACCGCGATCACCTCTGTGTACACCCTCGGCTCGTCGATGAGCCGTCAGTTCTACGAAGAGCAGCGCACCGCGACGACGCAGGGCTCATCCCGCGCCGCGATCATGGAGCTTCGCCGAGACATCTCGCGCGCAGCTCTCTTTGGCACGCCCAATGCGGGAAGCGAACCGCGCTGCGAGGCCGCCGTGCCCACTCTCCCCCAGCTCGGAGGCGGCCCCCTGCCCATGGGCGCATTTCAGTACTACCGCGACTACGACCTCGGCGTCCTCGACCCCGACGGCGACAACGTCAGCGCCAATGTACGCGGCGACCGGCTTCGCGTTCTCACGAGTCTCTTTCTCACCGACCAGCTTCTGGTCGACGCGGTGAGCCCCGAGGGGACGCACATCATCCTGGACAGCGGCAATCAGGCGTATCAGCGGACCTTCGCCTGGGGCCAGGCCTCGGGTCCGTTCACCGGCGTCGCGCCGGACTACCTAGACGGCGATCTCGACTGGGACGCCGCCTGGGCGGGGGAGACCGCGAGCTGGAACGGCATCGGCCAGAAAGGAGCCCGCGCCTTCCAGACCGGCTCGGTCCTTCACATGGAATCGCCCGCCGGGCAGCACTTTTTTCGGACGAACTTTTCCAAAGCGGACAACACCCAGAATCAAGTGCGGTTGGTCGTGGACCCAGCACTGCCCGTCTCGACCGCCTGTCTTCCGGGAGCGGGTCAGGGCTCCAGCATCGCCCCTCTGCAATGGGTCGAGTACGCGCTGGTCAACCCATTCGATGACGGCGCGGTCGGCGCCGATTTCATGGATTTCGACCAGATCTTCTTCGTCGACCTCGACGCAGCGAACCCCTTGGAGGATTTCGGAAACGCCGACGACAGCGCGCTTCGCGAGCAGGGCAACGTCATGTTGGTGCGGCGCATCTTGAACCCAGCAGACGGCAGCGTGAAGCCCGGCAGCACGCAGGTCGTGGCCGAGTTCGTCAGCAATTTCGAGGTGTCGTTCCTCGTCGATGAAAAGACGGCAAGGAATCTGCCTCCCGATATCGTACCCGAAACGGACGAAGGGACGATCAACGGGGCCCCAGAGGACGTCCGCGCGGTCCTCATCGACTTGGGAATCCGCAGCCCCCTCGAGGACCCGGCGCTTCCATACGCGGCGAGCCCAACGTCCGGAACTCGCTTCGAGGTGAACCCCGATGAGGTCGGCTCCGCACGCGTGCGCCACATCCGCATCGAAATCCCCGTGATGAGCATAGCCAGAAAGAACCTCTAATGAAGCATCCTCGCAAACAAGAAGGGGCCGTGCTTTTCGTCGTCTTGATGATCGTGATGGTCGGCACGGCAAGCGCCTTGTTCTCGGCCACGACGGTGTCGCACGAGGTCCGCGGCACCGGCTTTGCCCGGCAGCACATGCAAACCCGATACGCCGCCCGCGCTGCCCTCATCGGTGGGCTCGAGTGGATAGACATCTTCGGCCCGACGACCGTCCGCGAAATCTTGCAGACCGGGGGCGGAGTCCCCTTCGAGTGCACGGCGAGCGCACCGGTGAGCTGCTACCCGGAACCTCCCTTGCCAAACAACCGCCGGGCCTACCGACTCTACGAGCAGCACTTCGAGCAGCTGATCGAGGCCGACGGCTCCGGCCCCCTTCAGAACATGCCCGTCGATGGGGATTCGGTCTTCGGCCCCGGTTCGGCGTACACGCCAGTGGTGGTCGTCGACCTCTATGACGAGCACATCGTGAACAAGCTTCCGCCAGGCGCGGCTGCGCAAGGTGGCACCAAGTTCAAGTACATGCGCACGACCATGACGGCTCGCGGCCGCGCGCAGGTGGGGGCAGTCGCCGACTACGCCGAACCCGTCCCCGAGGAGGGTGGACGCCAATGGAACGAGGCAGGCGCCGACATGCGCGCCTACATCGTTAGCGGGCCATTTCTTTCGGGGTCACAACAATGAGATTCTGGCTTCACACGGTCTTGCTCGGCCTGCTGGCCCTCACCGTCGGTCCCGGCGCGAAGGTCTCGGCGCAGGCCCCCGACATTCGAAACATCCGGCCACACGTGGTGCTCCTGGTCGACACCTCGGGCTCGATGGAGCGAAAGCCGAACTGCCTGTGCACGACGCCGGCATGTCTCGAGTGCCTTCCCGTCTGCGCGCCAGGCAACTACGAGCAGAACCGCTGGTCCGTCGTGGCCCAGGCGCTGACCGGCGAGTTCAGTCCATACGAGTGCAACGCCGACCTGCGAATCGGCGGCATCTACAGCGGTCAGTACGACGAAGGCTACTTCCTCCCGCACATTCAGCTGCCGCAGGAGATTCCGGGCTATGGCGGGACGCAGGGCTCGAACGGCGTCCTCGATACGTATATCGAACGAATCAAGTTCGGCTTGATGACCTTCGACTCGATCGGCACCTTGAACGACAGGCCTCCGCTGGTCAGCCAGGCCGACTTCCTGCTCGCGCCCTTCCCGACCGAGTCGATAGGGACCAAGGGCATGTACTCGTACGCCGACGACAGGCCCTTTTCGTTCCCGGGCGCTCTGACGACCTTCATGCTCAACAGCGGAGCCCGCTCTGCGACCGCGCCCGAAGGCGGCTTGGTCTCCGTCGGCGCCGACAGCACGGCATCGATGGCCACCACGAACGCTGCTATTCAGGCAACGGTTCTCGGAGACAGCGGGCTCGGTAAAAACCCCCTGCGCCCCTTCGGCGCTACGCCGACTGCCGGGCTCGTCACCGACCTGCAGTACTTCCTC
The DNA here is from genome assembly GCA_963716775.1 of uncultured delta proteobacterium. GTDB lineage: Bacteria > Myxococcota_A > Polyangia > Polyangiales > Houyiibacteriaceae > SG8-38. Next base: position 403,284 of record CAVQUI010000004.1, on the reverse strand, counting down.
CAAACCGACGCCGACGTTCTGCAGAAGACGGCTGATCCGGGACCGGGCGATGCCTACTACGGCTGTCGCCAGCGGAGCGCCGTGCTGATCACCGACGGCTTCCCGAACGGCGACATGCGGGGCAATCCGGTGAACTGCCAGGACTTGGGCAACCCCGTGGGTGCAACCGGCTGTCCCTTCGAGGAAGTCGCCACCACGGTCGCCGACATGATCTCGAGCGGCGACCTGGACAAGTTCTACGTGATCGGCTTCGCGCTCGACGGTGACCCCGCCACCGTGACTGCGGTCACCGCCCTTCTGGACTACATCGCTTTGGTAGGCGACACGGACAGCGCCCAGCTGGTCGCCGATCGCGCCGAGCTGGTCGAGGCCCTGAGCTTCATTTTCAACGAGCAGAACTCCGGCACGACCAGTCGAACCGCACCGGTGCTCACCGGCGCCTCGCCAGGCCTGATCGAATCGCAGTTCATTTCGGGGTTCAATGCGTCCCTTGGACGCGAACGACCCCTGGGACGGGGTCCTGGAGCGTAGGCGCATCTTGTGCATCGATGGAATCCCCGAAGCCCAAGACGTGGAGGACTCAGACCGCTTCCACAAGGTGCTCAACGAGCAGGTCACCCGCCCAACGGGCGTCGAGCCCTGGGGCGGCTCGACCTCGAGCGTCAGCTTCGTCGGAGGCTTCCCGCGAAACCTCTGGACCGTGCTGCCCGACGATCCCGCGGACATCAACTCGCACCTGACCGGCAGCGGAAGGGCCAAGCTCACCACGGCCAGCCTCGATGTGCCCGCGCCGGACACCGCAATCGTTGAACAGCCCGTCGGCGAGTTCAACAAGGTGATCGACCCGGAGTACCTCTTCGGCGTCGGTAGCTCGGACACCGCCTTGCGAGATACGGTAGTCGAATGGGTTCACGGCGCGGCCGGGAGCGGACGCGAGGATCAGCGACTCGGCGACATCTACCACTCGACCCCCGCCCTCGTGGGTCCGCTGGTCGACGACATCGACGACGGCTCGTACAACGACTGGCGAATCGGCATGGGCTTTCAACAGAGCCCCGATGCCGCGGATAACCCCGGGCCGGGCTGGCAACTCAGCGAACGCCCTCGGGTGATCTACGCGTCATCGAACGACGGTGTCCTTCATGCCTTCCTAGCCGATGACTACGCTTCCAGCACCTTCACGATGGGCAAGAACCTAGAGGAGTTCGCCTGCGCCGATGGCAAGGACGCCGGCACCGAGCTCTGGGGGTTCATTCCACCGATGTTCCTCGATGACCTCGATGACATGCTCGCCGGCGGCAGCAAGCAATGGTACGGGGACGGCAGCATTCAGGTCCGTAACCTCTATGACGTTCGCCAGTTCGCTGCGGAGCAGGGTGGCGCGACCAATGTCTGGCGCACGGTCCTCTTCCTCAGCTTCCGAAACGGCGGAAGCGGGATGGTGGCGCTGGACGTCACCAACCCTTGCAAGCCGGAGTTTCTCTGGCAGTTCACCGACCGCAACCTCGGCAACACCTACGGACAGCCCACCGCCGCCCAGGTCTTCGTCAAGGGCGGGGACAACGGCAGTGGCTCGGAAGTCTTTTCACCGAGCCAGTCGCGCGGCGTGATCCTGCTCCCCGGCGGACAAGGCGTCGAGGACGGCGGCGCTTGTCCGATCGGGGCTCCCCCCGGGGAGATGGTCCAAGCCGACGACAGCACCTTGATCATCCCCCGTACCAACGGGCGTTGCTGGCGAGACGAGACCACGGCCCCAGCGGAGGTACGGCACGGTCGAATGCTCTACTTCATCGACATGATCACGGGCTCGCTCATCAGGAAGCTGGACGACACCACCTTTCCGGCGCCCCTCAACGGCGCGATTTCGGTGTACCAGGGCGATACGGGAACCGTGGCCAGCTCGGCTTATACGGTGGACGCCGACGGCGTGCTCTGGCGCATCGACATGTCCAAGCTCAACCCCGACGACTGGGACGCGGTCCCGCTCCACGACTTGTACTACGACAAGGCCGGCGACGTGGCCGAGCCGACTTTCTACCCGCCGGCGCTCAGCACCGACAACAGGGGCAGAATCGTCATCCTGACCGGAACCGGCAACATCGACGTGCTCGACGACGCCACGGCCGTCAACAAGGTGGTCTCGATCACCGAGAAGCTCACCTTCAATGGACTCGGGGCGATCACCGACGTCGACGGACGGCTCAACTGGGAGATCGAGCTGAACCCCGGCGAGCAGATGACCGGGCCGATCGAGCTCTTCGCGGGTCAGGTCTTCTTCGGGACCTTCAAGTCGGCCAGCGGGACGGCGATCGACGCCTGCCCCTTGGGCGGCAGCCGTATCTTCGGACTGAGATACTTGGACAAACCGGGCAGCCCGGGAGACTACGATCCCTTGCTCGATGACGGCGGGCCCACCCATGTCATCGATCAGAGCACCCTCCCCGAGCTCGAGAACGCCCTGCTCGTCGGTCTGCAGGTCGCCCAGGCGCCGGTCTGCGTCGTGACGGTGTCGGTCCCGATCATCGATCCGTTCACGGGCGCGGCGACCCTGGCCATGCCCTACACGACGAGCGGGCGAGAGTTCCAGTTGATGGGTCACCTCAGCGGCTCGGCTGGCATCCCCGTGAACCAGCTGTCCGTCAACATCCTCGAGCAAGCGATCTCGGCGCCCGAAGGCTTCACGGTCGTGACCGGCATGGCCGACACGGTGGAATGATCGGTGGCGCAGTGATACATCCAAAACCGATGATCGGCCCATGGCTCCTCGTCTTGGCTGTCTTGGCCGCGCTCGCCGGCTGCAGCTCGAAGCCCGAGCGGGACGCCGGGAGCGGCGCAGGCGAGGCCGCCCAGGAGCAAGCGAAGACCGACACCGAAAAGCGCGCGCCCGTCGAACGAAAGTTCGATGCCGACGGCCGTCTCATCCCTTCGGATGACTACATCGTCGGGATCCGCCTCCCCCGAGGTGCCGAGCTGTACCGCGAAGATGGACTGACGCATGTCTATCAAATCCGCGCGCCCATCGCCAAGGTGCTCGCCTACATCGGGCCGATGATGATCACGGGCAGCGTGGAACGTCGAGGCAAGGGCGCCATCTACAAGCGGGCGAGCGTCCGTGGCGCAGAGGTCAACCCGACCAAGGTCGACGTCACCATCCTCGAGCTGGGCACCAACAAGACGCTGATCTCGGTGCTGGAGCTTCCGCCTCCACCACCACCGGAGCACGTCCCAAGCGTCGATCGAACCAAGGCGGCCGCCAAAGAGGCGTTCCGCATGCTCGACTGAGCTGCGCGCAGCGCTTCAGGGCTCTCGATAGGCCGCGAAGGTACACTGCACCGTCCCCGGGCCCAGCGATTCGGTAACGACCATGCTGGTGGAGACGCGCGCCGGATCGTCCATGCGGCCGAGACGTTCGATGAGCTGTGCGACGCGTCGTGCCCAGGCACGGCTGTCGAGCTCGGGCACCGCGACCTGGCAGGCCACCGGACCGTGCGGAAACGCCTCCAGAAGCGCCGCGAATCGCTTGACCGTGGCGCTCGACACCTGCCCGTTGGACTGAAAGAAACGCCCGGAGCGCAGCAGCACGGCGCTTCCGAGGCGATCGGCGGCGAAACCCAGCACCTGGGCGGTTTCGACCAGCTCGGTCGAAGCGCCGGGACGCGGTTCCGGCCAGGCAGTGCGCGTCTTGCCGATCACCGCCTCGCTTTCGAGCAAGAGCGCCTCGGCGACCTTGGCGGAGCTGGGCCGCTTGCGCGCGATGAAGTCAGCCTGGTCGCGAAGGGGCCGAACCTGTTCGTCGGTCGCCCCGAGGGCCTCGGCAAGAGCGAGATTGAGGCGCACTCGGGTCAGCACGGCGTCGAGCGTCGCGTCGCTCACCGTCCGCGTCTCGGTCAATGCCGCGAGCCGCTCCACCTCCAGAAGCGCGACGGCCTGCGCCTCGTAGCGAGAGATGTCTTGGGCGACGACCGCTGAGGCTTCCTGATCGCGAGCCAGCTGCTTGGCCCAGTGTTCCTCCTCGCGTCGAAGCTCCGCACGGCGACGATCCAATTGCACGCGCTCGGCTTCTGCGGCGCCGGCCGCCAACCAGAGCCGGGCCTCGGTCCGGTAGTCGTCGGCCGCCTGCTCGTCCTTTCGCCGTTCGGCGGCGCTGGCATCGGCCCAGGCCGACTCTGCCTGGCCGTAGAGATCGGGAGCGTAGTCGCGCGCCAGCTCGGCGGCAGGCGTCGCGAAGAGGGCATCCGAGGTTCGCGCGGTTTGCGACCCTGCGCAGGCCAGAATCGAGACACAGCACAGAAGCAGTAATCCGCGCGAGCTCACGGGCGCTCTCCCTCGCGCGCGAGCGCTGCGCGATCTCTCATCAGCGCCTCGAGCGCCCGTCTCTGCGCGCTCGCGCGCTCACGCGTCGCACTCAGGCGGCGTTGGGTTGCGAAAAGCTCGGCCTGGGCGCTCCGACGCGCGAGCTGGCGGTCGGCCATCGCCATGGCGGCCTCGGCGATCTTTCGGGCTCGTTCGACTGCGCCCGGATCGCTGCTCGGAGCCGAAGCGGTCCGCAAGGCCTGGCGCGCTTGCTCGAGCGCCCCTTTGGCGTACTTGGCGTCTTCGCGTGCTTCGAGCTGGCCGAGCCGGTGCTGAAGCTGTGCGGCCTGCGTCTCCGCGCTCGCCTGCTCTGCTAGATCCCGAAGAGGCACGAAGGGCGCAGACGAGCCCGAGCACGATGAAACCGGCGCACGCGAAGCGCGCCCAGCTCCGCTCATTGATACGAGAAGCGAAACTCGTAATCGCAGATGCGATACACGTCGCCTTCTTCGATGCGCTTGGATTCGACACGTTGACCCGCGAACTCGATTCCATTCGTGCTGCCCAAGTCTTTCATGAAGTACGCGCCATCGTGAAACACGACCGCCGCATGCTTGCGTGAAATATTCCCGTCGCGAATCGCGAGATCGGTGGTGCGCACGCCTCGCCCGATGATGAACTCGTCTTTCTCGACTGGAAAGGTTTCGCCATTGAATTGAAGCATCAGAACTCGGCGGCTTGCCACGTCCGATGGGCGGCGTCCGGGCAGAGGAGGGGGCACGGTCACCGCCATCAGCGGATTGACCGCGGGTTGCACGGTCGGGCGACGCGAGGGAACCGGCGTCAGCATGGGCGGCCGCCGCGGGTCGACGGACGGCGTGGACATCGCTGGTGCACCTGCCACGGCAGAGTTGACGCGGTCTTGGGACTGCACGCCGAGGGCAGCGACGGATTGCTCACGCGCGTTCGCATACTCTCGCATGGCCTCGTTGATCAGGTAGTCGACCGAACACTGATGCTCAGTGCTCAGACGGTCGAAAATCTCGAAGAGATAGTCGCGGCACTGAAAGGCTCGCACTGTTTTCCTGTCGCCCTGATCAGCCATCGCTTCGACTACTCACTTCTTGTCACCTTGCTCCCGTGTCCGAAGCGCCTTGATGGCGGCATCCGCGACCTGGCCCACCGTCGTGACGGGTGGATTCAGCTCCGACCAACCTTGCCCCGCAACTGTCCCAGCGTCCGACATCAATTGCTTCATCGCGGGGACATCTGATTCCCCGCCCCTGCGTTCAAGATAGCGCAATGCGACCACACGATTCCACCACTGTTGCGAATTGAGCAGCGCCGTGACGGTAGATGTAGGCGGAGGTGTCATTTGGCTCATGCGCGTGGCATAGCCTTCCAGCTCTTCGGGCTCATACTGAATCCCCGCAGCTGCTGGTAATCGTTGCGAAAACGGCTCGATGGTGCTGGAGCCGCCCAGCGACAGACACCAGCTCGCCCGCGCGCCAGCGCAGGCGCTTGGCGAGCTTGTCCGATGCCGTGCAGGAGCTGGCGGTGCATCCCGGACGCTCGACGAGCGGCCAGAGCTTGGGGATCGCATCGCCGCTTCGGATATCCCCGACGCGATCGAATGCGTAGTCCCGAACCTCGACCGGGTTGCTCGAATCGAGCGCGATCGACAGCAAGCGGTTGAGGTGGGTGCGAGTCACGTGGCCTTCGAGCGCCTTGAGCGCTGTCGCTCGCCGCGCGTTGAGGCGCTCAGCCCAGGCTTGTGGATCCTCGGCGCCGGGCTTGGTATCGGCGATTGCGAGTAGCCGGCTCGAAACCAGTGCCTGCTCGCCGAGGTACCGCATGGCTGGGAGCGCGCCCTGATTGATGTAGTTCTCCCGGTTGTAGAGCGCCAACGAGGTCACTCGCGCGTCGTCCGCCTTCTCTCCCGAGGCTTCGATCGACTCGCGGATCTGATCGGCAAGCCACTTCACGAAACTGGATTTCTCCATTTCTTTTTCGATGGTCACGAGCCGCGCGCCAGCCCGCTTCTTCGTCTGCTCGTCGCCGTCTTCCCCGATAATTTCAGCGATTTTGATCATCGCTTGCGGGGGCATCTTCTCGTGTAGGGCGTCGACGAGCATGCCAGCTGCCTCTGCACCGAGCGCGCGAGTCACCTGCTCGGCGCTGTAGTCCCCTGCGAGACTACGTCCTTCGAAGTCGGCGGAGTACCAGCCTACGACCGCACGAATCAGCTCGTTCCGGGAGCTCTCCGGCGCATACGGAATCACCATGTACGCCGCGTCCTTGGCGCGCACTTGCACCGGGTCGGGGCCTTTCGCTTCAGGGTCGGGGTCCGCCGACAGAAGTCCTTGGAGGCGTGGGATCATTCCGCCTACGATCGTTTCGCTCGTTGCGCGATCCTGGCGGCGAAGATCATCGAAGGATTTCTCGAGAAGCGAAAGCGCATCGACGTCGCTGCGATCCATCTCGACGATAGCGAGCGCCGCTTCCGTCCGTAGCTCGGGACTGTACCGGTCGCTGCCGATCACAGCGCTCAGCCTGGCCGGACCTTTGACGGTTTCTTTCCATTGCTGGACGTCGTCGCTATCAACCTTGCACCCGGCCAGCATGACGCCGGCGATCGAGCAAAGAACCATGATCTTTGTCGTCCAACCCATTCGACTTGCGAAATCATCCCCCCCGAGCATGCAACCCGGCAAGATAATAGAGGATTCCGTCCGGCTTTCAAGAAGCGCGGAGCGCCGTGATTTCTTGACCAACCAAGCCGCGCGCGCATAGGGTCCGGATGTAGGAGGCGTCTTACTTGAGCGCACATGAAACCACCTCTTCGGGCGACCTGGTGGCGCCGGAGGGCAGGCGGCAGGACGTTCTTGCGATCCTGGCCCTGACCGCGACCGTACTGTTGACCCTGGCACTGATCTCCTACGACGCGCGAAACGGCGCGGCGAACCTGGTGGGTCCGGTTGGGCACCGCTTCGCCCGAGCGCTGATGCTTGCGTTCGGCCTCGTCGCCTGGTTCTTGCCGCTCGAAGGCGGCCTGCTGACATGGCGCCTGTTTCGAAGGCGTTCCGCGATGCTTGGCTTGGCGACGATGGGATCGACGCTCGTGCTCGTCGTGATGGGCGCAGCGCTCGGACACTTGCTGATCGAACCGAAGGCGGTGTGGGGGGCATCACCTGGGGGAGCGGTCGGGGAGCTGCTCGGCGAAGTGCTTCGCTCTTTGCTTGGATTCTATGGAACCGTGATCATCGGATTCGCGATCCTGGGGACGGCCGTCATCTTGCGGACCCCTTGGACGCTCGAAGAGGTCGCGCAAGCGCTTGCGCGACTCGGTCATGCCGCATGGGCGAAGGTCCGAGGCATCGTCGTCGCACTGCGGGAGGCCTGGACCGAGGCGCGCGAGATCCACGACGAAGAGATTCGCGCGAGTCAGCCGCGCATCATGGGCATGCACTACGACCGCGAGCAGATGCAGAGCGTTCCGCCCGCGACCGTCGTCACGCCGGCTCCGTTGCCGAGAGCTGAGACGCCCGCGTCCAGCCCGGTCGGGGCCCCGAAGATCGTCGCCCCGAAAGAAACCAAGCAGAAGCCCTTGGCGATCTCGACGCGTCCCAAGCGGAGCCACCGTGACTTCCATCTGCCCCCAAGCAGTCTCCTCGACGAGCCGGATGGTTCCGAAATCCACGTCGACGCGGACGCACTTCGCGAAAACGCGGAGCTCCTCACCGAGAAGCTCGCGGCCTATGGCGTACGCGGTCGCGTGGACGAGATCCATCCCGGCCCGGTCGTGACGATGTACGAGTTCGAGCCGCAGAGCGGCACGAAGGTCTCGAAGATTGCCGGCCTGGCCGATGACCTCGCGATGGCTCTGGCGGCTCAGAAGGTGCGCATCGTCGCTCCGATCGCGGGTAAGGCGCGCGTCGGCTTCGAGCTTCCAAACGACATCCGGCAGACGGTTCACCTGCGCGAAATCATCGAAGATCGCCGCTGGGAGCAGCAGGGTGGCGCGCTTCCGATGGCGCTCGGCAAGGACATCGGCGGGCAGCCCGTCTACGTCGACCTCGCGCGGATGCCGCACTTGCTCGTCGCGGGCGCGACCGGCTCCGGTAAGAGCGTCGCGCTCAACGTGATGCTGACGTCGATCCTCGCCAAGAAGACGCCAGAAGAGGTCCGGATGCTGATGATCGACCCCAAGGTCGTCGAGCTGCAGGTCTTCGACGGCATCCCGCACATGCTGCTGCCGGTCGTGACCGACATGAAGAAGGCCGCGCTCGCGCTTCGATGGGCGGTCGACGAGATGGAGCGGCGCTACCAGGTGTTCGCTGACGCTGGTACCCGGAACATCGACACCTACAACCGGCGGGTCGACCGCGTCCTGCGCGGAGAACTTTCGATCGAGAAGTTCATGCCCAAGCGCAAAGGCAAGGTCAGCGCTCAGGACGCCAACGGCCAGGAGATCCTCCTCGACCCCGCGGACGGCGAGGTCGCAGACGCGGAGAACTTCGAGCCGGAGAAGCTGCCGTCGGTGGTGGTCGTGGTCGACGAGTTCGCCGACCTGATGATGGTCGCCGCCAAAGATGTCGAAGCCTGTATCGCCCGGCTTGCGCAGAAGGCGCGAGCCGCGGGTATCCACGTGATCCTCGCAACCCAGCGGCCCAGCGTCGACGTCATCACCGGTATGATCAAAGCGAACTTCCCGGCTCGAGTCGCATTCAAGGTCGCGCAGCGCCAGGACTCGATGACCATCCTCGGCCGCTCCGGCGCCGAGCATCTCCTCGGCATGGGCGACATGCTGATGATCCCGCCAGGCTCCGGCGACCTAAAGCGCGTGCACGCGGCGTACGTCAGCGAAGACGAAGTCAAAGCCGTCTGCGACTACCTACGCGAGCAAGGCGACCCCGAATACCAGGAAGAGATCCTGAAACCGCGCGAGGACGAAGGCTTCGACGCAGAGAGCGACGACCCGCTCTACGACAAGGCCGTCGCCGTCGTGGCCAACGCAGGCTACTGCTCGATCAGCCACGTCCAGCGTCAGCTCAGCGTCGGCTACAACAAGGCCGCAAAGCTGGTCGAGCAGATGGAACAGCAAGGCGTCGTCGGACCGCCAAGCTCGAAGGCCGGCGGGCGGCGAGAAGTGCTCGTCGGGCCGATGTAGCGCGGACACGGTCGCGATCACGATCACCACGCTGGCACTGGCACGGGCGCTGGCACGGACACGGACACGGACCCCCAAGACCGCAGGCGGCAGCGCGAGCCCGAAGGGCGAAGCCCGGCGCGAACGCGCCGGCAAGGCGGAGCGCAGCGACCGCCGCGCCAGGGAGGACTACGGGTGGGGGTGGGCGGGCGGTGTAATTAAGCCTAACTACGCAACCAACCCAACACCCCACCCCCACCACACCCGCGGCAGCACAAGCCGAACGCTGACGTCCAAGCCAAACAGTGACCCCCGTCCGTCGTGTACACCGTGCCCCGGTTTGACATCTCTCGTTAGCCCATCGCACAGTCAGCCAGATGTCCCCCGACGACGAGCTGATCGCCCTCGATCGGGCACACCTTTGGCGCCCCTACACGTCGAGCGAAGATCACGAAACGCGTCCCTTGCTCGTCGTCGATCGGGCCGAGGGGCCCTGGTTGATCGCGGCCGATGGGCGGCGGGTTCTCGATGCGAGTGGGTCTTGGTGGTGCAACAACTTGGGTCACGGGCATCCGCGCCTTCGCGCCGCCATTGCGAGGCAGTCCGAGCGGATGATGCACTGCACCCTGGCCGCGGCGACGCACGAGCCGGCCGCGCGCCTTTCGGCGGAGCTGGCGGCGCTCGCGCCCGATGGCCTCGAGCGCGTCTTCTACAGCGACAACGGCTCCACCGCGGTCGAGGTCGCACTCAAGATGGCGTTTCAGTACTGGCAGCAGAACGGTCGCCCGGAACGCCGTCGCTTCCTCGCCCTTCCCGGCGCTTATCATGGCGACACCCTGGGCGCGATGAGCGCGAGCGCGGTCGACGAGTTCACCGCCTGCTTTCGTCCACTTCTCTTTGACGTGGAAAGGCCGTCAAACTTCGTCGAACAGGATTGGGAGCGGGTATTCGAGGAGCTGTTCAGAATGCTTCGCCGCGATTCCGACGAGATCGCCGCGGTCATCGTCGAGCCGCTCGTTCAAGGGGCGGCAGGTATGCGTATGTACCCCGCCGAGCTGCTCGCTGCGCTGCGAGAGGAAACCGAGCGGGCCGATACTTTCTTGATCGCGGACGAGGTCTTCACGGGCTTTGGCCGAACGGGCCCCATGTGGGCCTGCGACCAGGCAGGCATTGCTCCTGACCTCCTGTGCACGGCAAAGGGCCTCTCGGGCGGCGTGCTTCCCTTCGCGGCCACCCTGGCGAGCGAACGGATCTATGACGGCTTTCGTGGGGACAAGAGCCGCGCGCTCATGCACGGACACACCTTCTGCGGCAATCCGCTCGGGGCGGGGGTCGCGCGTGAGGTGCTGGCGATTTACCATGACGAGCAGGTCCTCGAAGAGGCGAAGCCCAAGGCGGCAAGGCTTGCGAAACGAACCGAGGACATGCGGAAGATCCCGGGAGTGTCGTCTCCTCGCGCGCTCGGAATGTGCGCGGCGTTCGATGTTGGCGCGCGCGGCTACATGGGCATGATCGGCTGGCAGATTTCCGAACTGGCGCTCGGGCTCGGAGCGCATCTCCGTCCTCTCGGCAACACGGTGTACCTCGTGCCGCCACTCAACATCGAGGACGCCGACCTCGAGCGCTTGCTCGACATCGTGCACGAATCGACCGAACGCGTGCTACGAAGCGCCCAGTGACCGAGAGCAGCTCCACCCAGGCGAGCCCTGCGCCGCGCTATCAGGCATATGGCCTCGCGGTTCTTGGTGGCGCGTTCTATTTCCTTGGTTGGGCGGGCTTTGGTTTGTGGCCTCTCTCCTTAATCTGCCTGGTTCCCCTCTGGGGCGCGCTCGAGCTCGGCTTGAAGCGAACCTGGCGCCACAGCCTCGCGGTCGCCTGGCTCTACGGAACCGTCACATGCGCCGGTGGCTACCATTGGCTCGTCGAATTTCTGGATGTGTTTTCAGGGTACGGCTACGCGGCGAGCGCTCTGTTCTGGTTGTTGTTTTCCGCGTACCTCGGCTTCAACTTCGCGGTCTACGGCTTGGTCTACCGCGCGCTTCGCAAGCGCGGCTGGAGCACGAGCTTCGTCGCAATCCCGACGCTGCTGCTGATCGAATGGCTCTACCCCTCGCTCTTTCCGACTTATCTTTCCAATAGCCTCTACGCGCAAACCACGTCGTCCAGATCGCGGACCTCGGCGGTCCGATGCTCGTCACCGTCGTGATGGCATTGTTCAACCTCTCCGTTTTCGAGGCATGGCGGTGGAGGCGCGCGAACCGGGCTGCGCCCTGGCTGCTCTTTGGGCTCACCTCTGCGGCGATCGCCTCGAGCGCTATCTACGGAACCGTTCGTATTGCCCAGGTCGAAGCGGAGCTCGAAGAGGCCCCGATTCTCCGCTTAGGCATCGTGCAGGTGAACATGGGTATCTTCGAGAAGCGAACCGAGGCCATCGAAGGCCATCGCCGCCACCTCGAGCAAAGCCGCCAGCTAGAGGAGCAAGGCGAGCTCGACTTGATCGTCTGGCCCGAATCGGCGTTCGTCGACGGCCTTCCACGCAAATTGCCTTTCTCGGCGGATCGGGTCCGTCAGGACTTGAAGACCCCGATCCTATTCGGAGGCGTGTCGACCGAGCGGGTCGATGGCAAGCGCAAGATCTACAACACCGTCTTCCTGACCGATGACGAAGGCACGGTGCGCTCCACCTATGACAAGACTTACCTGCTGATGTTCGGCGAGTACCTCCCCTTCGGCGACGTCTTCCCAATCCTCTACGATCTTTCACCCAACAGCGGACGGTTCACCGCCGGCACCCACGTTCGCCCCTTGACGCTCGGGCCATGGCGAATCTCGACTCCGGTTTGCTACGAAGACGTGCTTGCGCGCTTCACGCGAAAGATGGTGCGCGCGGCAAATCCTCACGTGCTGATCAACCTCACCAACGACGCCTGGTTCGGTGACACGCAGGAGCCGTGGATCCACCTCGTCCTGTCCCAGTATCGAGCGATCGAGCACCGTCGGTACTTGGTGCGCTCGACCAACAGCGGCATCAGCGCCGTGATCGATCCGCTCGGGCGAGTCGTGGCGCAAACCGACCTGCTGAGTCGCGAGAACCTGCGCTACGATGTGCGGATGCTCGAGAGCGAGACGCTCTACGCGCGCTTCGGGGACTGGCCCGGCTGGCTCGGCCTCGCAGCCATCGTTCTCCTCTTCATTCGCCGCCGAAACGCGGGGCGATGAGCAGCCGATAGCTGCCATCTTCGCCGGACAGAGCCTCTGCGACCTGGAGCGGCCGGTCCGTAGCGCTGGCGCCACCGTCGAAAACATAGCCCCGGACCAGCGCGTTCTGAACGGCTTTTCCGTCGCTGCTTTGGATGACCCCATAGACAGCGACAGGAGGCTGCAAGCGATACTCTTTGCGCAAGTCACCGGTGTTGAGGCTCATCGCCAACTCCGGCTCGACCAGCCAGGAAAAGCCCGATTCCGCCGGCACCTTCACCTGCATGTCGTAGAGGCCGACATCGACGCTCATCGCGAAGTCGCCAAGGTCGCTCGACACCGCCTCCCGAGACCTGTGGACGGCGCCCGGATCGGTCGTGGAGCGCGCTCGGGCCAAAACCGTCACCCCCGCCGCTGGCTCGTCACGGAAAGTCGAAACCGTGCCGCCAAGGCCGATCCGTGAAGGGACGATCAAGGTACCTAGAGTCGTGAGCTCTTCGCCGACCGCCGCATCGGCAGAAAGGACTCCCCAATTGTTCTGGATGTCTTCGGGCGGCGTGACCGAGATCGAATAGAAGCCGGTTAGAAGCTCTGCGCTGAAGCTGCCGTCGTCGTTCGTCATCGCAGATCCGTTGAACGATCCCGCAAGCCCGAGCTGGCTCCCTCCAAAGATGCCGGTGGACAGGAAACGCACGGTGGCACCTGGTACCGCCCTGCCCAGCTTGTCGTGCACCTGGCCGGTGAACTGAATGGGTTCGAGCCGCGGGATGTAGATGACCTTGTCGACTGGATTGTTCAGGAAGACCAGGTCCGGATCGACGGAGACCGATGGGAAGGGAGCGCCGCCGGAGCTCGAGGTCACTCGGATCAAGTAGTCGGATGCCTCATCACTGACTCGAATGGCGAAATGCCCAGTGGCGTCGGTCTCCGCGATCGAAGAAACGACGCGGCCGCTCTGTTTGTCGATGGCGCGAACCTGCAGACCCGCTTGGGGAAGCTCGACCTGGTTGTCGTCGTCGCGGCTGTAGACATCTGCGTGGAGGGTGCAGCCGACATCGCGGCTGTCGGTGCAGTCGATTGCAAGCGAGATCGGAAACGAGACGTCGAAGCGAAAGGGCTCGCTCGTATCGCTGTCATCGACTTGAAGCACCATGTAGGACGGGGGTAAGGCCCGAATCGCGGGCGCTGGCTCCTGGCCGAACAGCATGACCATGTCGCTGCTGGGCATCACGACCAGGTCGTAGGTCGCGCCCGCTACCAAGACGGCGTTGAAGTCGTATCCCTCGGCGGGCTCGCGCAAGGTTTCCACCTCGATCGCGACGGGCGCCAGCGACGAGACCTCGTCATTCATGCGACGAACGAAACGAAGCGTTGCCGGAACGCGGGCGCCGGCCCAGCGGACCGTTCCCAGGACTTGCCGGGTCGCCGGCAGGACGAGGTCGCGGCTGCTCGCGCCCGATGCCGATTCGCCAGCAAAGGCCCAGCTCGCGGGGGTGACGACCTCCGGGTCGGTCGAGCCGCGCAAAACCTCGATGGCTAGGTCCACCGATGCGCCCGAATCGTCGATGCAGATGTTTGCGTCGCAGACCCCCTCGGAGCAGTCCGAGCTGCCGCCGCAGGAGTTGTCGATCGTGGGAAGCATCAGCTCGGAATCGAAGCTGCATCCCACGAGCGCCAAGAGCGATAGGAGCGTCAAGCGCTTCATCGGCACTGCTCGTTGATGACGGGATTGTCGGCGTCTACGACTTCGACCCACCAGGTCGCTTCGTCGATATCGCCCTCATCGACTGGTCGGCGCTTTTCGACGTTGCTGGCGAATGCGCCCACGACGACCAGCTCAATCCTGTGACACTCGCCGGGGTCGAGCTCGTTGTAGGAAATCGTGAAGGTTCGTGGTCGTTCTAGAAAACCACTTGGCTCGATCTCACCGTCCTGGATCTCGATCTCGGCCGTGGGTGGGTCGGGAGCGTCGAGAAAAATGCGGTAGTCGAGCGTCTGGTCGAAGTTCGGATCGCGAATGATGACCTCGAGCGGCATTTCCGGGGTCTCGACCGGATCGTCGAGATTGATCTGCCCGATTCGGTTGAGTGGAAACTCGGCGTTCGGCTCGCTGACGATCGACGGCGGGAAGTTCTCCGGCGACTCGAACTCGATCGTCGTGGCCGCAATGCAGCCGCCGTTCGAGGCGAGGGCCAGCACCGCTACATATGAAGCCAGGCAAAGCATCCCGGTGAATTTAGAAGCAAAGGCCATGCCGTAGTTCCGAACCCGAAAAACCTTGGGTTTCTGACATTCTCACATGAATTTCGGAGCGTACCTATGACATTAATGTCAGCCCTCTGCCGCCCCGCCTGGCTCTGGGGCATCGGGCTCGCGCTCGAGGTAGCGGAAGATGGTGCGGGGATCGACGCCCAAATCGCGGGCAGTTCGTGTCCGATTGCCGCCGTTGCGTTCGAGCACCTCGAGGATGTACGTCCGCGTGAATTCCTCTCGAGCCTGCGTGAGCGGAATGACTGCCCGCCGTTGCTCTCCACCCAAGTCCAAGTCGTCCGGCCCAATCAGCGTCTTGTCCGCAAGCACGATCGCCTTCTTGATGCGGTTCTCCAACTGGCGAACATTCCCGGGCCAGTCGTAGTTGTGCATTGCTTCGAGCGCCTTGGGAGTGAACCCATTGACCGTCGCGCCGAACTCCGCTGCGTACTTGTTGAGTAGAAACTTCGCTAGAATCGTGATGTCGTCGCCGCGCTCTCGAAGCGGCGGCAGGTGAAGGTTTATCACGTTCAAGCGATAGTAGAGGTCTTCGCGAAACGTGCCCTTCTTAATCGAAGCCTCGAGGTCGCGGTTGGTCGCCGCGAGCACCCGGATATCGACGGACTGAGGCTTGGTGTCACCGACCTTCACGACAACCCGTTCCTGAAGAGCGCGTAGAAGCTTGACCTGGAGCGCCAGCGGCATCTCGCCAATCTCGTCGAGGAAGAGCGTGCCCCCATCGGCGGCTTGGAAGCTGCCTTGTCGGGTGGACACCGCACCGGTGAACGCCCCGCGCACGTGACCGAAGAGCTCGGACTCCATGAGGTTCTCCGGAATGGCCCCGCAATTGACGACGATGAAGGGACCGTCGGTGCGATTGGAACGGCGGTGCAGCTCGCGGGCGAACAGCTCTTTTCCGGTGCCTGTTTCGCCGGTAATGAGGACGTTGATGTCCGCCGCTGCGACCTTCTCCACTCTGCGAAAGACCTCTTGCAAGCTCGGACAACTTCCAATGATCCCGCCGAACTTCTGCGATTCGAGCTCCTCGGCGATGCGGTCGCGATCGGTCGTGAGCTGATTGAGCAAGATGGCGTTCTGCAAAATCAGCGATGCCTGGCCCGCGAACACCGTGAGCACTTCGAGGCTGCTCTGCTCGAAGAGGTTCACCACGTTGTCGTTCCCAACGTAAATCAATCCGAGGAGCTGACCTTGCGCGATCAGCGGCGCGACCATGACTGAGCTGAGCTGCAAGTCCATCACGCTCTCGCTCGAGTTGAACATCGTGTCGTTGAGGGCGTCGCTGACAATCAGCGGCTGACGTGTGTCGATGCAGCGGCGAAGAATGCTGTCCGAGAGCTGGGTCACCGCGTCGGGAATCGTCTCTCGATCGACGTTGCGTGCGGCGGCGATTTCGGGATCTCCGTCGCGAAGCAAGATGACGAACCCCTTGTTCGCGTGAACGATGTCAATCACAGCGTCGAGGAGCGCTTCGATTTGGTCTGGAATGGTGCGAATCTCGAGCAGCCGGCGATTGAAGTCGCTCAGCTTGAGCATGCCTTCGATCTCCGAGGTCTGAGAGCTCCGACCCTCGACATCCGGATCGCGAGAGCCGGTCTCGTCGTAAAGCGAAAACACCAGCTCGACGTCTCCGAGGGTCAGCTTGTCGTTGTGGAAGACCTTCGACTTTTTCTTCTTCTTGCCATTGACCTCGACCGTCGCGCCCGCATCGACCGGCGCTACGGCGAAGTCCCGCCCCATCGAATACCAGCTGCGCATGATGCGCTTCCAAGGTCCCCGAATCGATCGCCACGTCATTGGCCCCGGCCCGTCCAATCGACGTCACGCGCTTGTAGATCCCAAACACGCGGGGCCGACCCTGCTGCACCATCCACTTGAGGCTCGGCATAAGGCCGGCACTATATCAACGCCAATTCGCATGTCACCGGAACGTCAAATCCCAACTATGCGATCGCAGACCGGCCCGCGTCTTAGCTGAGGTATGGGCCTCCGATGTAGGTCGATAGCTGGCGGACCTCTTGGCTGAGCTCGTATTGACTGGCCTTGCTTAGGTCACCGATCGATACGAGGCCGCGAAGAGCTTCGCCTTCCATTACGGGCACATGGCGGCAGCGGCGCTCGGTCATCAAGTGCATGACGTCCATCAGGGTGTCGTCCGGCGTTGCGGTGTGGAGATGCGTCGTCATGACGTCTCGCACGAGCGTTTGACGCGGATCGCGATTCGCAGCGACTACGCGAACCAGTACATCGCGTTCGGAGAAGATGCCCACGGGATAGCCGGCTTCGACCACCAGCACCGAACCGACATGGTGATCATTCATCGTGTTCACGGCGTCGATCACGGTTGCAACTGGGCCAATGGTGTATACGTCTTCCCCCTTCCGTCGGAGAATGTCGCGTATTCGTGTGTGGATCATTGGCAGCCCTCGGTTTCCACCGATGATACAATCATTCGAGCGATTGAGGACAGCAAAAAATAAACTGTAAAATCGAAAACAAATGATCGGGTTATCACCCCCTGTGGACTAGCTTTTCGGCGGACAGATCGGCATTCTGAAAGCAGGATGGGGCATGCCAGGGCACAAATGGATCGACGCTCGAATCACAGAGTTGATCTCGACGGCCGCGCAGTCCTGTTTCAGCGGGGCGATCGCGTCGGGCAGTACACCCTGGAAAACATCTCTGCTGGCGGCGCCATGGTTTCGGGCGATCGCAACTTGCGCCCCGGTCATCTCGTGCACTTGCTCATCGATCTGGATGCAGGCGGGGAAACGATGAGTCTAACCGGCTCGGTTCGGCGCGTGCGCGATGAGAGCAATGGCGTCGCTTTGGCGATTTCGTTCCCCATCCTCTCGGCCGATCAAGAGGACACGATTCACAATGCCGTGCTTCGCGCGCTGGTTCGTCGCGAGGCCATCACAGCACGGCTTCCGCTGCTGGTCTTCGAGCCTCGCCGACGCGTGCGCGAAGAGATCGAGGCCGAGATTCGCAGCTTTGGCTTCCCGGTGTCAGCCGTAGATTCGCTCGAAGAGGCCGTTCGCGAGCTCGAGGGCGACGAGACCGAGTACGCAGGACTGATCATCCACTCGGCAAGCCACGATGCGCGGTCGATGGAAGTCGTTGAGTTCTTCACCAGGTCCGAAGACCTGCGAACGATCATCCTGCCCGAGCCCGACGGAACGCTCCACGAGCAGGCCAAACGCCTTGCAAAGCTGCCGCAAGTCAGGGTACCGCGCGTCTGGAGCCGTTCCGAGCTGCGACGCGCCCTGAGCAACTAGCCTCGGTCGAAGGGCACGATTTCCAAGGACTTGACACCAGGGAGCCGCTCGAACGCAGCAGCCACCTCGGTTGCGGTGGCGACCACGACGATCGTGAGATCACGGCTGGAGATCCGAGCGCGGGTCGCATCGTTGGCTTCCTCTCGGCTGACACATGCCACGAGCTCATCGTACTTCTCGACGTAGCTTCGGGGGATGCCGAGGAGCTCGACATCGAGGCGGGATTCGAGTCGCTTGGAAGGCGTGTCGCGGTCGAAGCAGTGGCTGTTGATCAGGTAGCGCTGCGCGAACTTGAGCTGCGCTTTGTTGATCCCTCGGTCGACCCAGCGTTCGAGCAATTCGAGCTGAAGCGCGGCACAATCGGCCGAGTACTCCGCCGCCGGCGCGGTCGCCATGTACCAGGCATCACGCTGCTTCGCGTGAAGCAAGCGGCTGTACGCACCATAGCTCCAGCCACGGGCGGCTCGAACCTCTTGCATGAGCGGACCAGAAAAGGTGCCGCCGAACGCGGTGTTCGACACGATGAGCGGAAACAGATTCCGGTCGCGCGTGCGGGCGCCAAGCGTGCCAATGAAGAGCT
Source organism: uncultured delta proteobacterium (assembly GCA_963716775.1). Lineage (GTDB taxonomy): Bacteria > Myxococcota_A > Polyangia > Polyangiales > Houyiibacteriaceae > SG8-38. The sequence goes on along the minus strand of CAVQUI010000004.1, from coordinate 384,518 downwards.
GGGTCTGGGTTCGCTCTGGCTTGTCCACGATGACCACGTGGCGGCCAGGGCGCACCCGGGTCGCCGGTACCATGGCGTCTTTGTGCTTGGCGCGTTTCGCGCTTGGGAAGTTCGATGCGATCAAGGCGCGGGCCTCGGTATCACTCACGTCGCCCGCGACCCCAACGAGAAGCCGCCCTTGGCGATGTTCCGCGCGTAGAAGCTCTCTACGTCCTGGACCCCGATCCCGCGCCAGGCTGTCGGCATGCCCGCTCGGCTTCGGCCGTACGGATGCTCGCCGAAAATCGCTTCGCGAAACAGATTGCGCCCAGGGCTTCGTCGTCATCTAGCCGCGCAATGAGACCAGCCTGGGCCTGGCGCTTGAGCTTCCCGAAGTCGCTCGAGCGGAGCGCGGGCCGCCATATCATATCGGCCAGAAGCTCGAGCAAGGGCTCCAAGCTACGGCGAAGCACGGTGGCGCGAACTCTAGTCGAGCGCATGGAGACCTGGACCGATACGCGGCTCCAAGGCTCGCGAGACGATCCTCGATCGCTGCGAGAAAGCCCCCGCGGCCCCCGCCGCATCAGGTGGCCGGAGAGCTGGGCGAGGCCCTCGCGCCCTGCAGGGTCCTTCAGGCTGCCCACCGCGAACGCGACTTCAACGTCTACCAGCGGAAGTATGTCACTCGATTCGACCAGGATGCTCATGACGGTTTCCGCTCGATCTCGACTCGGGTTCGGCGCGAAGGGCGGAGGAATCTGGCGACTGCGCGTTTCACGTCAGCGGCCGAGACATCGCGGTAGGCCGCAAGCCGCTCGAACACGGCGGCGCCGTCATTGGCAACGATTTCGTAGAAACCGATCTGCTCAGCCTTGCCACCAGCGGTTTCCATGCTGTGCAGGAACGAAAGCTCCAGTTGGCTAATCGCTTTTTCAAGCTCGACCTCGCTCGGACCCTCGGAACCGAGCCGACTGATCTCCCGATCGAGCAAGGCCAGCGCCTCTGCTCTGGTCTTTCCTTCTCGGAGAAAGATCCACATCTCGAACAGACCTGGGTCGACAAAGGGCGAAATCGAGCCTCGTACGGAAAGCGCGATCTCTTCGTCGAGGCAGAACAGGCGATGCAGTCGCGAGCTTTGACCGCCAAACATGACTTCGTTCGCAATGACGAGTGCCGGGGTGTCTGCATCCAAGAACGAAGGCGCTCGGTATCCCAGAAGAAGCTTCTCGGTCGGCGTCGGCGCGGCGAGTCCGGCAAACGCGCTCCGCACGCTGTGCCGGCTCCTTCGAAGGCTTGCGAGTCTGCGCGACGCGCGCGCCGGGCAAATCGCCGTAGTTCTTTTGAACCAGTAAAAGAGTTCTCGATTCGGCGAAATCGCCCGCGATCACGATGGTTGCGTTGCTGGGCGCGTAGTGCGTTCGATAGAACTCACGGCAATCCTTGACGTTGAAGCCGCGGATGTCGTTCATCGAACCAATCGTCGGCCAGCGATAAGGATGGCGACGAAAGGCGTTCTCATAGAGTAGCTCGAGCGCCTTGCCTTCCACGTCGTCGTCCACGCGAAGCTTGCGTTCGTTGGCCACGACTTCCTTCTCCGAGCTGACTTGCGGCACACGGAGAACCAGATTCGCCATGCGATCGCTTTCGAGCTCGATCGGTAGCCGCAAAGCATCGGCGGGGTGCGTTCTCGTAGTAGTAGGTCCAGTCGGTCCAGGTCGCGGCGTTTGCCTCGGCACCGGCGCCCTCCATCAAACGGTCGAAGTCGCCTGGCGGATGGCAGCGCGTCTCGTTGAACATCAAGTGCTCGAACAGATGCGCCAGTCCCGTCTTGCCCGGTCGCTCGTGCCGTGAGCCCACACGAAACCAGCTGTGGTAGCTGACAGTAGGAGCGGACCGATCGACCAAGGTCAATACGGTTAGCCCGTTGCCCAAACTAAAACGCCGAAGCCTCAGCGAATCACCGAAGGGCCTTTCGCTCAGAAACGTCCAGCGCGCGTTGCGCTTGCGGACGCCGCGGTTGAGCCGCTCTATCAGGTCCTCAGGCGCTCCCATCAACGCGTGAGCCTGATCACGGAGCCAGTCGGGGTCAAGACGATTGTGCGCCGCAAGATGAATGGATTTGGCTTGTCGGGCGTACCGCAACTCGTTCGGTGGCGTCCTGCAAGCCAACCCCAAGCCCAGGGGCCATGGGTAGCCACCGCTTCGCTTGACCCGGTCACGGGCGGCAGGTAGCTCTCTCGCCATGTCGGAAGTTCGCGTTCGGTTCGCTCCGTCGCCCACGGGGTACCTGCACATCGGCGGTGTGCGAACGGCGCTGTACAGCTGGCTGTGGGCGCGCCGAAATCAGGGCACGTTCATCCTTCGCATCGAGGACACCGATCGCGAGCGCAGCACCGAGCAGAGCATTCAGATCGTGCTCGAGTCGATGCGTTGGCTCGGCCTAGACTGGGACGAAGGCCCGGAAGTCGGCGGAGATCACGGACCCTACGTTCAGAGCGAACGTCTCAACATCTATGCGGCCTACGCCGAGAAGCTCATCGAAACGGGGCACGCCTATCGCTGCTACGCGACCAAAGAAGAGATCGCCACGGCGCGCGAAGCGCATCAGAAGACCGGCACCAAGGATGGCTTCCGCTTCCGAAGTCCTTGGCGCGATCGCAGCGATGCGCCCTCGGACTCGAACGCGCGCCATGTGATTCGCTTCCGAGCGCCCGAAGAGGGAACGACGAGCTGGGTCGACGAGGTCAAAGGCAAGATCGACATCCTGAACGCGACGCTCCAAGACTCGATCTTGCTGCGACCCGATGGGATGCCGCTCTACAACTTCGGCTGCGTGGTCGACGATCTAACGATGGGGGTCACCCTGGTCGCCCGAGGTGACGATCACATGATCAACACCGCGCCTCAAATTCTTCTCTATGAAGCACTGGGCGCGACCGTTCCGAACTTCGCACACATGCCGATGGTTCTCGCGCCGAACGGGGAGAAGCTCTCGAAACGTCATGCTGCGGTCGGTGTCCTCGAGTACCGCGACATGGGCTACCTGCCCGACGCGGTGCTCAACTACCTGGCGCGCCTCGGCTGGTCGCACGGCGACCAGGAGATTTTCACCCGGCGGGAGCTGATCGAGAAGTTCAGCTGGGACAAGGTCGGCTCGACGGCGGGTCGCTACGACGGAAAGAAGTTCGTACACGTCCAGGCCGAGCACCTGCGGATGCTCTCCGACGACGCGATTGCGCGAGGGACCGTGCCTTTTCTCGCGAAAGATCGGGATCGAGGTCGAGGGGGACGATCCGGTCCTCCTGAGGACGATTCCCTACGTGAGGCCGCGAGCAGAGACCTTCGTCGACGTAGCCGAGGCGGTTGACTACTTCTTTAGAGACGTCGAATTCGAAGCCAAAGGAAAACGGAAATTCCTCGTCCCCACCTACGCGGAGAATCTCCGACGACTGGCCGACCTGGTGGAAGGCGTCGAGCCGTTTGGGAAAGAGCCGGTCGAGCAAGCCGTCAAAGCCTGGCTCGAAGAGAACGAGCTTCCGATGAAACTGGTCGCGCAACCAGCGCGCGTGGCAATGACGGGCCGAACACGTAGTCCGGGCCTCTTCGAGGTGATGGAAGTGCTCGGCAAAGAACGAACTCTGACGCGCCTGCGTGTTGGCGCCGAAATCGCAGCCGCTGCGGAGATGCCATCCGCGTAACATCGCGGTGCATTTCCCATACTCGTGGAATCTGACGTGCAAACCCTGTTCATCGCACTTTACTTAGTCACCCTCGGAGTACTCGCGCTCTACGGGCTCCATCGAAGTGCGCTGCTCTTCTCGTACCTTCGCCATCGCCGCGAGCACACCGTCCCTGAATCACGTTTCGATGAAGTGAACCTACCTCTGATCACGGTTCAACTTCCGATGTTCAACGAGATGTTCGTCGCAGACCGATTGATCGACGCGGTGGCGCGTATCGACTATCCGGCTGAACGGCTCGAGATTCAGGTGCTCGACGACTCGACCGACGCAACGTCGTCCATCGCGCGCACAAAGTGCAAGGCGCTGCGCGCCCAGGGGCTCGACGTCGTCTATCTTCATCGCGAGAACCGGCATGGATACAAGGCCGGCGCGCTCGAAGCGGGCATGAAGCTCGCTAAGGGCGATTTGATCTTGGTGTTCGATGCCGACTTCGTTCCGGGGTCGGCAATCCTACGTGAGCTGATCGACTTCTTCTCCGACCCATCCGTCGGCATGGTGCAGGCGCGATGGGCCCACCTGAACCGTGATCTGTCGCTGCTGACTCGCTGCCAGGCGATGCTGCTCGATGGGCACTTCGTCATCGAGCACAGCGCGCGCAACCGTTCGGGCGCTTCTTCAACTTCAACGGCACCGCCGGCATGTGGCGCAAATCTGCCATCATCGAGGCCGGGGGCTGGCAGCACGACACGATCACCGAAGACATGGACCTGAGCTACCGGGCTCAGCTCGCCGGTTGGAAGTTCGTCTACGCGCCACAACTGAGCGTGCCCGCTGAGCTGCCGTCGGACATGAACAGCTTCAAGGGGCAGCAGTATCGATGGGCCAAGGGCTCGGTCCAAACCGCGCGCAAACTGCTTGGCACGATCTTCCGCGCACCGGTCAGCTGGAAGGTGAAAACAGAAGCTCTGTTTCACCTGAGCAACAACCTAGCTTACTTGTTTCTGCTCGTGCTGACTCTGCTCCAACTTCCCAATATGCTGATCCGGCGCCAGATGGAGCAGCCAGAGCTCTTGATGCTGGACCTGCCCTTGTTCTTGGCGACATGCGGATCGGTAGCGGCGTTTTACGTCGTCGCGCATCAAGATCTCTACGCTGGGCGATGGGACGCGATCAAACGGCTGCCTGCCATGATGGCGCTCGGCATCGGCCTTTCGATCAACAACGGACGCGCAGCTGTCGAAGGCTTGTTCGGCCGCGACGTCGAGTTCGTTCGGACCCCGAAGCGTGGCAGCCTCGATGGCAAGCCCGGCTCAGGCCCCCGGGGCTACCGAGGCCGCTGGTCCTGGCACAACACGGTCGAGCTCGGCCTGGCGCTCACTGTATGGCGAGCTTGGCCATTGCGATCGCGACCCAGAGCTGGGCCAGTGTGCCCTTCTTGCTCCTGTTTTGCGGTGGATTCACCTGGGTCGCCATCGCCAGCCTTCGCGAGCTACTCTGGCTCGGTCAGGGCGAGGCGGAGGTCACGACACAGGCGCCGTCCACGCATTCTTCACCAAGCCCGCAGTCGATGTTGAGCTGACAGTCGGCGAGCACTTCGCTGCTGCGAACACAGAGGTTCAGCTCTTCGACTGGCGCGCAGAATCGAATCGTCGTGTCGATGCGGGCGCATTCGTCGTCCGTCTCGCAAGGCGTGCGACATTGCCCACGAACGCAGACGCGGTCGGGCTGACATTCGTTCTCGGGACAGAACTGCTCCGGACGCGTGTCGGGGATGCACTGGAACGAGCTGCAATACTCGTGCTCGGCGCAGTTCGCGTCGTCGGTGCAGTTGCTGAGACAGCTCGCGTCGGTGCAAGGGCGGCACGCTCCCGCTACGCACTGCTGCGTTTCGGGACAGGGCTCGTCCAGGCAGGTGATGAGACATTCGCCGTCGATGCAAATACGATCGTCGCCGCACTCGAAGTTGAACTGACATCGGAACGCCGCAGGCTCGGGACTCTCTTCGAGCGGATTGAGACACAGACCGTTTTGCGCGCAGGTCGTGCCGAGGGGGCAGTCGTATTCCTCCTGGCATTCGCCGACACAGCCAAGCGTCGTGCAGAGCTCACCGACGCCGCAGTCCGCGTCCGCTACGCACAAGTCCCGCTGCGGCGCAGGTTGAGGGTCGCATTCGTCACCTCGGCAAAGGAAGCAACCGCGTTCGCTCAAGGGTCCGTCGGAGATACAGAAGTATCGGGAGTCCCTGTCACAGCCGGCGACCCCGAATAGTGCGATGATGAGAATCCCAAAGCGTTTCATGGGAGGTTCGACGCGGCGGCTGGGGGCTTATTCACTCAGAGGATTCGCTTGAAAAGCGAGCAATTCCGTTGAATAAGGGGACGGTATGAGTGGCCACAGCAAATGGTCGACAATCAAACGACGCAAGGGTGCCCAGGACGCCAAGCGCGGGAAATTGTTCACCAAAGTCATCAAGGAGATCACGATCGCGGCTCGTTCCGGTGGCGGTGATCCGGATGGGAACGCGCGGCTACGGCGAGCGGTCGACCTCGCGCGCAGTGTGAACATGCCGGCCGAGAACGTGTCGCGGGCGATCAAGAAGGGCACCGGCGAGCTCGAAGGCGTCCAGTACGAGGAGCTTCTCTACGAAGGCGTCGGCCCCGATGGCACTTTGTTCGTTTGCGAGGTCGTGACCGACAACCGCAACCGCACGATCGCGGAGGTTCGAAAGCTGTTCGACAAGAACCACGGGCAGATCAGCAGCAGCGGGTCCGCGCTCTGGGCCTTCGAGCAGCGTGGGATCATCCGAGTCGACAAAGACGCTGCGAGCGAAGAACGGCTCTTCGAGGCCGCAGTGGGCGGCGGGGCCGAGAACTTGGAGCTGGTCGGCGATGAATGGGTCGTCACCACCCCGCGCAACGATCTCGACGTCGTTCGCGATGCGATTCTAAGCGCAGACATCACCGTTCGCGAAGCTGCGCTCGAGTACATCCCGAACAGCCCGAAGGTCGTGGAAAGCAGCGAGGCCGCGAAGCTGGTTCAGCTCTTCGAAGCGCTCGAAGACCACGACGACGTGCAGAACGTGTATTCCGACTTCGAGCTCAGCGAGCAAGCGCTCGCCGAAATGGCCTGACCAGAACATGCGCATCCTCGGCATCGACCCCGGCAGCCGGCGCACCGGCTGGGGCGTGGTGCAGCTCGAAGGAACGAGGCTTCATCACATTGGAGCGGGAACCATCGCCGTCCCGGAGAAGCTCGCGCTCGCAAAACGTCTGCTCCTGATCCACCAGGGCCTCGAGCAGGTGGTCCGCGAGCATCAGCCCGAAGCGGTTGCCATCGAAGAGATCTTCTTCGCAAAGTACCCAAACGCAGCCTTGAAGCTTGGCCACGCCCGCGGCGTAGCCCTGCTGGTGGCGGCGCAGTCCGGGCTCGAGATCCACGAATACCCGCCGGCGGTCGTGAAGCGCACAGTAGTCGGCCGCGGCGCGGCGGACAAGGTACAGGTGGGCCGCTTGGTTACAGCCGTACTCGGACTGAAGGCCCCACCCGAAGAAGACGCCGCCGACGCCCTGGCCGTGGCCATCACCCACATCCAAGCAAGCCGATCCAAAGGCGTCGGCCGCTAAGGGCCACGCGCCGCTCCTGGCACGGTCGCTGACGCTGACGCTGGCGCTGGCGCTGGCCCGAATTCAGACTTGGCTATCGCTTGTCCTTGGATTGGGTTTGGGGCCGCACTGAAGTGAGGCCCCAAACCCAATCCAAGGAGTCGCTGATGCAAAGAAGGAATGTTTACGACAGAGCACGAAGCGTGGTGCGAGAGCTCGCTCCACTTCTCCACGCGATTCGCGAGCAGGATAAGTCGCTGGCCGATCAGCTCAAGCGAGCTGCGCAAAGTTGATCCTGAATATCGCGGAGGCGCGCGGGAATGACGCCGGCAATGCACGCGCGCGATTCTCAACCGCCTGCGGCTCCGCCAAGGAAGTTCGCGCGGCACTCAACGTCGCAACCGACTGGGGCTACATCGAAACCCAGACCGCGAATCACCTCGACAAGAAGCTCGACGAGGTGTGCGCCATCACCTGGTGTCTGGGCCGCAAACCCTAACCACCGAGAGCCCCCAAGACAGCAGCCCCCCCGCGAGCCCGAAGGGCGAAGCCGGGCGCGAATGCGCCGGCAAGGCAGACCGAAGCGAATGCCGCGCCAGGCACGCTGCTCACTCGCGTGAGAGTGATACCAGGACTACGGGTGGGGGCGGGCGGGCGGTGTAACTAGACCCAGTCCCCACAAATGTACACACCTGTTCAGTAACCTGCTACCCTCCTCCCCGTGATTGGCAGACTCAGTGGGACGATTGCGCATCGGGAGACGGACGGGTCGGTCATCGTCGATGTCAATGGCGTCGGGTACGAGGTGTTCCTGCCCTTGGGGACGGGGGGGCGGCTTGGTTCAGAGCCTGGGCAGCCGGTCGTCCTTCAGATTCACACTCACGTTCGCGAAGACGCGATGACTCTTTATGGCTTTGCCACGACTGAAGACCGTGCGGCCTTTCGCGCCCTCCTCAAGGTGAGCAGCATCGGGCCGAAGCTCGCGCTTGCAATCATCGGCGTCATGAACGCGAGCGAGCTCCAGGACGCTATTGCGCGACAAGACAAGACGGCCTTCAAAGGGATCAGCGGCGTCGGTAAGAGAACTGTCGAACGAATCCTCCTCGATTTGGAGGGGAAGCTCGACTTCGCGGCGAGCGGCACGACCGGGGTACGGCTTCGAGCGGTTCCGAGCCCAGCTGACTCGTCCGGTGACACTGTCGTTGGTGCCTTGGTGCAGATGGGATACAAACGAAGCGAGGCAGAGGCCGCGGTCGGAGCGGCAATGGGCGCTTCGAGCGACGAGAACATCGAAGGACTGTTGCGCGCCGCGCTGTCGGCCTTGTCATGACTGAAGTTGAAGCCAGAGCAAACGAGAACCTGAGCATTGACGAGCAGGCGGAGGACCGCGTGTTCGACCGAAGCTTGCGCCCCTCGCAGTTCGACGATTTCGTCGGCCAGGATCGAATCAAAGACAACCTCCGAGTCTTCGTCGAGGCTGCAAGGCGCCGGGGCGAGCCGGTCGATCACACCTTGTTCTGCGGCCCGCCCGGGCTCGGAAAGACGACCTTGGCCCTGATTTTGGCGGCTGAGCGTGGTGTGACGCTGCATTCGGCCTCAGGACCGGCGATTGAGCACAAGGGGCAACTCGCCGCACTTCTGACCAAGCTTGAGCCGAACGACGTGCTGTTCATCGACGAGATCCATCGCCTCAACGCGACTGTCGAAGAGAACCTCTACACGGCGGTGGAAGACTTCCGCATCGACATCGTCAACGGCGACGGCGCGTACGCGCAGACGCTGCAGCTTCCCTTGAGCCCGTTCACTTTGGTTGGCGCGACGACGCGAACCGGCCTGCTCACCAATCCGATGCGATCGCGCTTCGGATACGTGGCGCGCCTCGATTACTACCCGGACGACGCCCTGCGATCGATCATCGAGCGAAGCGCGCGTTTGCTCGCGCTCGCGGTCAGTGCTGAGGCCGCACAGGAGCTTGCTCGGCGTTCGCGAGGCACTCCTCGCATCGCAAATCGCCTGCTTCGCCGTTCGCGCGACTTCGCGGAGGTCCTGTCGGACGGCAAGGTAGATGCAGAGTCGGCGCGCGAAGCGCTCGAGCGCCTCGATGTCGATGCGGCGGGTCTCGATCAAATGGACCGTCGCTACCTGTCCGTGATCATCGACCACTACGACGGCGGTCCGGTCGGCATCGAGACTTTGGCGGCTGCGCTGAGCGAGCCGCGCGATACGCTCGAAGACGTATACGAGCCCTACCTGCTTCAGAAAGGCTTGTTGGCGCGCACGGCGAGGGGACGTGTGGCGACCCGGCATGCCTTCGAGCACCTCGGAAAAGAGCCACCCGCCAAGTCGCAGGCCGGCCTGTTCTGAAACTGCTGTCTGAGAATCCGCACCTCTTCGAGGGGTGCTGTTAGAGTCCTGTTCCCCCAATGAATTCCAACCCAAGCCGGGCCGGCGAGGGCCTTCTTTCGTCTGCCGAGCGCTGGACGCCAAGCGATGCGGAGCTCTGGGGACGCTGGCGTGGGTCGCTCACGGACGAGCAACGCTCAGACGCCTTGTTGCCGCTTCAGGCCGTGCTCTCGGGGCTCGTTGCGTTTCGTCATTTGGAGAACCATCCGCACTCAACCTCGGTCAGCAGCTTTCATCCAGAACTTCACGCAGTGCGGGTGGGCTACGACTGGGCACTGCAGCTGGTCGCTCGATTGCAGGGCAACGGCGCCTCACATTCGGCGCTCGTCGGCGCGACCCTCGGCGAACCGGAGCTGTCTTTGCGCGCGCTCGCACGATCGTTGCGTGATGCGCTTCAGGTCAACGAGCAGCTCCTCGGGCTACCCTTGGTCGATCTCGGCGCCTTTCAGGCGAGTTGCGACCTCTTCGTCCGTGAGCTCGGGCGCAATCGCTTCTTCCGGCCACCCGAGCCGCTAGAGTTCTCCAATGCAGCTGAGCTACTGCATCTCGAAGACCTGACACCCGAGCTCGAGTCCTGGGAAGGCGATGCCGCGAGAACAGCGAGCATGGTCTCGTTCCTCTCCTTGCTTCGCGATCATCGTTTCCTCGGCATTGCCGACCGTCAGCTCCATGAGTACGAAGGTGTCTACTGCGCGCACATCGTGGCGGCGGCCATCCGCCGGGAGCTTCGCGTGCTGAGTCGCTTTCTCTTGGTGCAGGGAGTGGAAACCTCTGCCCAGGAGCTCGAAACGAGGCTTCTCTCGGTCGAGGCGATCGCGACGGAAATCCACGCGAAGTCGCGCTCCCTGCTCGATGACCCCCTTCCCGAGCTCGACGCGCTGGGAGGCCATGCACTTGCAGCGGAGCGGATGCATGATCGAATTCACGAGCTTCGGGCCACCGTGAAAGATGCCGCCAAGCAGCTTCACGGCATGGGTCGGCCGACGCGGATAGAACCGGAGGAACGCAAGAGCGAGCGTGTCCAGCGGAACCTGCACCAGGACATCTGGGCATTTCGCTTCATCTTGCAGGCATTCATTGCGAAAGCGTCCGTCGCCTTGCTGAAGGCGCCTGACTCGAGCGATGGCGACGAGCTCGATTTCGCCAGCGAGTTTCTACGACATTTCCGCTTGTTCGGGCTGCGTTTGAGTCGGGGCACCGAGTACGGGCGCCGGGGCCCACTCACGCGAGCGGTGAGCGAGCTGAGAGAATGCGGCAGGCTCGACGCTGCCAAGCTCGCGCTTGCCGCAGACGAATGCACGCTCTTCCTCGAGCACCTCGACCATGCGCTAACCGAGATCCCACATTCGCCCGGCGGAGCTTTCGACAAGACCAAGGCGGCCGCTGAGCTTCGCGACTACCTCGCCGCCATCCGGCAGAGCCGTTTCTAGACCAGGATGCCGAACGCGGCGAGCGTTCGTTCGATGACCCAGAACGCGGCGAGCGAGCCGATGATGTAGGCAGGAATGGTTCGGTTGCTTCGCCAAGTCGACGGAAGCGCCGAACGCAAGACTGCGAAGCTCAGCCATGCGACCGCGATCACCCCGAGCTGCGCGACTTCGAGGCCGAGGTTGAAACCAAGGAGCGCGAGAGGGATCTCGTCTCTTGGTAGGCCCGCATCAAAGAGGACCGACGCGAAGCCGAGGCCGTGAAGAAGACCGAGCGCGCCAGGGAGCGCCCAGGGGTGTCGCCAGACGGGTCCCTGCTCCCCTGATTGGATTTCCAACGCGAGCACGACGATCGTCAGCGCGATCAGGGCTTCGACGAGCAAGGTGGGCAGAGACACGATCCCAAGCACCGAAAGAGCGAGCGTGAGGCTGTGACCTACAGTGAAGGCGGTGACTGCAGCGATGAGCCTGCGGTGCCAGCCAAAAAGGACGAGGAGCCCGAGAACGAAGGTCAAATGATCCCAGCCCGTGAGCAGGTGCCCGACGCCGAGCATGAAGTACTCGAACAAGGAGTGCGACTCGTCTTGCTGCGCGACGATGGTCAGCGCAGGAGTGCCGGTGTCGAGGATTGCATGGTGCACATCGCCGTCGGCGCGGACGATGCGAACGACGACGTTGACGCTCGAGTCCTCGAAGCCCTCCACTCGGACGACGGCACCGAGCATGTCCGGCGCCTCACAGCGAAGCTCGGTCGTCTCGATGATGGCAGTCTCGTCGTCGGTCTTCTGCAGCTTCGGCGGACCAAGCTGCGCACAGGACTCGGGGATCTGCGGCCGCAGCGATTGCCCGGTCGGACGCTTCACCGGAACTCGCCAGCGCATGCTGACCGTCCCTTCGGCCTGCTGCTCGAATGTGAGCACCGCGGGTGCAAGTGGATGGGCACTCACCTTCTTTGGAGTGCTGCACAGCAGCGCCGCAACGGTGACGAGCAAGAAGAGCCGCATCAGGGTGCCCTCTCGATCTGAACTCGGTAGGCTTCGCGAAGCGCGGTCATGCGCTCCTTGCGGAGCTCCTTGCGGATCTCCCCGAGTCGATCGGCGCGGACCTCGGCCCCGATGATGTCGAGTGCGGGCACGTAGGCCGGCTCGGCTGCGATGACTTTGATGAAGTGAAGGCCGTACACCGATGAAACCGGGCCCCGCCAGGTACCGATGACTGGCTCCTCGACGATCTCCGCCAGCTCCTGCCCGTAGTCCTGTCTAACCCCGGACGGCGTCGCAGACTGCTCAGGACGAAGGCCAGGCAAAGGATCCCCGAGGCCCGAAGGGACCGAGTCGCCCAGCTCTGACAATTGCTTCCGCATGTCCCGCGCATCGGCGCTCAACGTTTCGCCGCGCTTCGAACGACTCAAAAAGACGTGTTGAAGGCGCACGCGTCCCTGGCGCTCGAAACGCTCACCGTGCGTCTTGCGGTGCTCCTCCAGGTCTGCGCGGCTCGGCATTCGATCTTCGGGGACGAGCTCGAGCGCCTCCCGGGCGCGATAGAGCAACCTCGCCCGGACGACCGGATCGTGCGCCTGCATGTTCATCTCGATCGCGCGCTGGAAGAGCGCCAGGTCATCGTCCGGCGAGTCCGGTTCGATGAAACGCATATTGCGAACCAAGTGCGTGTACACGATCGGGTCGGTTCGGTCCCAGCGATATCGCCGCGCCTCGTGGAGTAGAATCGCATCGAGGACGGCGGTTTCGACCTCTGCATCCGTGGCGTCCGCCTTTACCAAAACCGTGATCTCGGGCCCCTCGACCCGGCTCTGTTCGTGGATTGCCTTGGCGCTGAAGAGTAGGCCGCCGATGAGAAAGAAGTGTAAGAGCGGACGCAGCATCAGCCGGGTGGCTGGTACCAGATCGGCGAGGTCCAGGCGCGTTCCTGGATGACAGGCTCCACCTGGTAGCAACAACGCTCTTCGAGCTCGGTCAGCGCGCCCGGGTCATCGCAGCTGACGCCCTCGCAGAGGTCCTGGTTCAGACCTACGGCTGGATCGCAGCAGTCACAGCTGTAGTTGCTCTGCGGCGTGGCCCAGTCGCGGGGATCGTCTGGGTCGTCAGTGAGCTTCTCGCACGCTTCAAAGTCATAGTCGTTGCAGTCGTACTGTGCTTGCGAGCATTGAAGCGTCGTCCAGCGGCAAGTCGGGTTCTCGAGCACGCGAGCGTAGTAGTAGGCGCGCTGCGTGGAATCGAAGCTCGGGTCGGTCCAGACAGTGCAAAGGTCAGCCGAGTCCGAGCCCTGCGTCTCACAGCTGTCGAGATCGACGCTCGCGCCGTTGTTCGCGTCCCCGGCCACGTCGAAGACCTCCACTTCGTACTCGTCGCCATTGAGCGAGCCCTTCACGATCTGGATGCGCTGAAGCGGAGCGCCCTGGACGTCCTGTTTGGCCGACACGACGAACATCGGACCGGTCGAACCGGGCTGCGGGTTCAGGGTTCCGCCCATGGGAACGCCACCCGCATCGCCCTGGGCCGCCAAGTCATCTGCATCGCAGAGGTCGGTCGGGTAGTTCCAGCCACCGAACATGCGAACCAGAATTCGAGGGCCGCTGGTGCCGAAGGTCTCTTTGCGACGAAATGCATTGAAGATCGCTTCACGCGCATTTTCTTCGGCCCATACGGCGGTCAGGCCGCCGGGGCTTAAGTACTCGACGTCTGGGAAGCCCTCGGGAGGAGGCAGGAAGCGGTTCGGTTGGCCTGCACCGCCGTGCCCTTTGAAGTCGTTCTCGGCGACGAATCCCGGTGCTGAGATGTGCGTGTCGGTCGCGGCGGTGATTCCGTATTGGAAAGGGTTGGTTCCGAGACTGGCTTCGAGCTTGAGGCCTTCGCCGTAGGCGATGCGCAGGAAGCCCTTGGGGTCGGGAGGCGTGAACCGTTCTTGCTGTGTGGTCCCGAGGTTCGAGAACGGCAGGATCTCGAAGCCGCAGAGCTCGTCCGAGGTCGCGGAGCCCGGCAGGCACTCTGAAGTGCCCTTGTGCTGATAGATCTCGATGACTGGCTCCATCGCGTTGCGCGCGACGACGTACTCCTGGGTGAACGGCTCGCCATTGGCCATCTCGTTTTTGAAGTAGTCGCCCTCGGACAGGTTGCTGTTGTGCGGAATGGTCAGCACATCGCAGCCGGTGGTCGTTTCTGTGCATTCTTCGCGAAGCCGCTCCCAGAGGCCCTCGGCGTAGGGCTCGTCGAAGTAGTTGTAGGGGAGCTGCGTCACGTTCTCGTTCTTGAACATCACGTTGCGATGGAGGTTTTTTCCCATGGGCCCGCCACTCCACTCGTACCCGGGAAAGGTCGTGAACTGACAGCTGTCACTGCGGTCATAGGCAGCCTCCGCATCGTTGACGACCCCGCGCCAGACATCCATCCCGGCTTCCAGGCAGTAGGCGTCAGCCGGACCGCAGAGCCGGGGATAGTGCGCGTCCTGTGGCTCGAACGCAGTGAGGCCGTTGATCTCGATGAAGACGAAGACGGGGTCTTCTTCGGGTTCGAATTCCTGCGCAGCGCGATAGTCGACGCACTGCTCCGCGTCGTACCCGGGCGACTGGGGATCTTGGCAGACCTTCAAGGTGCCGAGGAACTCGGCGTGATCGCTCAACATGACGAAATCCAAAGGCCGATCGATGCTGGCCATTCGACTCGGAGATCCGTCCTCGGTGTAGGGCTGGAGCGCGATCGTCTCGCCTCGGGCGAATGAATATGCGTCGTCCTGGCTCGTTCGGGTGCCCTGCATGTTGGCGTCGAACGAGAGCTCGGTGTGGATGTGTGTGTCGCCCCAGTAGACCTGGCGAAGCGGGTCGAAATCGGCGCAGCGTCCGAGCTCGTCCGTGGTGCTGGTGTTCTCGTCCTTGCCGCAGCCGAGAGATGAGACCGCGATCGCGAGCGCGCAAAACGCTCGAAGTAAGTTACGGGGCATCGCGTAAACCTAACGGAAGCGGCCGATATTGCAATCGACGGCTTAGATTTCGATTTCGCCCGAGTAGACGAAGCGCGCAGGGCCTTCCATGAGCACGCTGTCGCCGGGCGCGCGCACCGTGATCAAGAGCGTTCCGCCAGGGAGTCGGATGCTCAGCTCTTCGTCTCGCTGAGCGCGACCGGTCTCAACAGCTGCGACCGCTGCAGCGCAGGCGCCAGTTCCGCATGCCTGTGTCCAACCTGCGCCACGCTCGAGCACGTCGAGGCGCATCGCGCTGCCCTCGCGTTCCGAAACGAAGCCCACATTGACGCCTTCGGGGAAATGGGGGTCGCCTTGAATCTCAGGACCAAGCTCGAAGCGAGCATCGCCCAGCTCGTCGAAGGTCACCGCGTGCGGGTTTCCCATCGACACGGCGCTGAGGCGAAGCGTCCGTCCGTCGACCTGAAGCGGATGATCGAGCCAGGGCGTGGCGGAGCTAAGCGGCAGGTCGGCCGGCAGCAGAGACGGCGGCGCCATCTGCACGGCCACGGATTCAGCGCCCGGCCGGTTGGTTACGACACAGGGATGCGGCCCTGCCAGGGTGGCGACGATCACCTCGAGCGCCGCCTTGCCCGCGCGACGCGCAAGGTGCAGCGCCGCACAGCGAAGCCCGTTGCCGCACATCTCGGGCACAGAGCCATCGGAGTTGATCACGTGCATCGAAGGCGTGGCGACATCGAGGACGAGGACCCCGTCGCCCCCTACTCCGCGATGCCGATCACAGAGCGCGATCGCCTGATCGGTCGTGAGCAGAACACCGCCAAGCGCTTCCTTCTCGACGATGAGGAAGTCGTTTCCGAGACCTTCGTATTTGTAGAAGGGCAGGAGCATCCGGGAAGGGTTCTAAGGCTCCGGGCCCGCCGCGGCAAAGCAGCGACACTGGCACTGTTCCAGAAGAAATCGACGCGCAGAGATTGCGCCCGCAGCGCGCTAGCAACAGAAAAACACCACTAATCCGTCATCTTTTGTACAGGCGGCACGCATCCCTCTTCGCGTCCGAAAAAGATAAGAATTACGTATGGCAAAGCCGATAAAAAGACCCTAGGGTCTTGATATGGGCTCCAAATAGGGGCTCCCTAGAACAGGAGATTGAGATGCGTTCTTTGATTGCAGTGCTCTGCGTCTGGGCGCTCGGCTTCTTGCTCATCACCGGCCTGCCAGGCTGACGTCGACGCAGGTTTGGATTGGAGTGCTTTTACGTCGACTGAACACGACGTAGAAGCGGGGGTGAGCCCTTCATCCCCACCCCGTCGCCCCACGCTAGCCCCTAGCTGACGGGGTGAGGCGTCGTCAGCTGTCGAGCGCGCCCGGAGAACCGTAGCGAGGAATACGACAGTATTTCGCAGCGAAGGTTCGAGGACGTAAGCCGACAGATGCCGGCGCCTCGCCCCGTCAGCTGCTGAAGAGTCTGAGTTGTGACGGTCGGCGAGCGCCCCCACAGGGGCGCAGTGAGGAATACGTCCGTATTCCGCAGCGGAGCCCCGAGGAGGTAAGCCGCCGAACGGCGTGACTCAGACTCTTCAGCTGCAGCCCATGGAGTTGCCGCAGTTCAGGCAGCGATAACAAGCCCCATTGCGCACGGTGATGTGCCCGCACTTATCGCACATCGGTGCATCGCCCATCATCTCTCCGAGCTGCTGGTCGAGTGCGTTCCCGTGATGAGCGCTGTCGTCGAAACCAAAAGTGACCTGCTCGGCCGGCTCGATGGCCGGTGGCGGCTCGCTCGGCTGCGTCCCTTCCAAACGGTGCACGGCGGCGACGTCGGTTGGGTTCTGGAGCTCTTCCTGCTCCTCCTTTGGCGGCACCTGCGCGAAGTCGTATTGCTTGAGGTACTCGACGCCGAGCACGCGGAAAACGTAGTCGATGATCGATGTGGAGAACTTGATGTTCGGATGACCTTCGACGATGCCCTGTGGCTCGAAGCGTGTGAAGGTGAACTGCCGAACGTAGGCGTCGAGCGGCACACCGTGCTGAAGTCCCATCGAGACGCTGATCGCGAAGCAGTTCATCAGCGAGCGGAACGCAGCGCCTTCCTTGTGCATGTCGACGAAGATTTCGCCGAGCGAGCCATCCACATACTCGCCCGTGCGAAGGAAGACCTTGTGCCCGCCTATGCGCGCTTCCTGCGTGAAGCCGCTGCGCTTCTTCGGAAGACGGTGGCGTCGGGTGGTCGGTGGCGTGAGCCACTCCTGCACCGGAGTCTCGACTACGGGTTCGGTGGCCTTTGCCTCGGTGGCTTCTTCCTTGGACTCCTCCTTGGAGTCGTCCTTGGTGTTGAGCGGCTGCGAGGACTTCGAGCCATCCCGGTAGAGAGCAATCGCCTTGAGACCGAGCTTCCAGCCCTCTTCGTAGATCTCCTCGACATCCTCGATGGTCGCTTCCTTCGGAAGGTTGACCGTCTTGGAGATCGCGCCCGAAAGGAACGGCTGGGCCGCGGCCATCATGTGCACGTGCGCCATGGGATCGATGAAACGCTCGCCGATCTTGCCGCAGCGGTTTGCACAGTCGAAGACCGGCAGGTGCTCGGCCCTGAGGTGCGGCGCCCCTTCAACCGTCATGCGACCGATGACGACGTCGTTGATCTCCCCGATCTCTTTGTCGCTGTGACCCCAGAAACGAAGCAGGTGGAAGCCCGGCCTGTTGTAGGTGGCCGCCTCGATGCCGAGTCGCTCGTACGCTTCGGTGCCGATGACCCAAGGCGCCAGCGCTGCACCGACATCGAATACTCCGCGAAGTGCGGCTTCGGCTTTCTCGATTTCGCGCTCTGCTCAGCCCGTTCTCGAGCAAGGCCTTGCGGCCGCAGTGCGGCGCACCCGTGAAGGTGTTGGTGCCGGTCACGTAGGAAACGATGTCCGCGAGCTGTGCTTCGGTGTAGCCGAGTCGCTTGAGGGCATTCGGCACGCTCTGGTTGACGATCTTGAAGTAGCCGCCGCCGGCAAGCTTCTTGAACTTCACCAGCGCGAAATCCGGCTCGATCCCGGTGGTGTCGCAGTCCATCAGAAGGCCGATGGTCCCGGTCGGAGCGAGCACCGTGGTCTGCGAGTTGCGGTAGCCGTAGAGCTCGCCGAGCTTGCAGGCGAGATCCCAATCCTCCTGCGCGGCCTGGATCAGTTCGGGCGGACAAGCAGTAGGCTCTTCGTCGGTCATCCCAGGACCATTGGCTTCGTTGATGCGGTAGGCTGCTTCACGGTGCTTGCCCATGACGCGAAGCATCGGCTGACGGTTGCGCTGGAAGCCCAGCGAACGGGCCCTTGCTCGCAGCGATTTCCGAGGACGTCGCGTAGGCGTGACCGCAGAGCATCGAGGTGAGCGCGGCGCAGATCGACCGGCCCTCGTCGCTGTCGTAGGGGATACCGAGCTGCATCAGCAGGGTGCCTAGGTTGGCGTAGCCCAGGCCTAGAGGCCTGAAATTATGGCTGTTCTTGGCGATTTCCTGGGTCGGGTAGCTCGCGAAATCCACCGCGATGTCCATAGCGGTGATCAGGACGCGAATCGCCTGTCGGTAGCCTTCAATGTCGAAGCGGCCCTCTTCGTCGAGGAACTTCGACAGGTTGATCGAGGCCAGGTTACAGGCCGAGTTGTCGAGGAACATGTACTCCGAGCACGGGTTCGACGCGTTGATGCGGTCGGTGTTCGGGCAGGTGTGCCAGTCGTTGATCGTGGTGTCGTACTGGACCCCGGGATCGGCGCAGGCCCATGCCGCCTGAGCGACCTTGCGCCAGATGTCGCGCGCGCGGTACGTGTCGCAAACTTCGCCACTGGTGCGCAGCGTCGTCTTCCACTCACCGTCGGTTTCGACGGCCTTCATGAATTCGTCGGTGACG
This sequence comes from uncultured delta proteobacterium, assembly GCA_963716775.1. Classification (GTDB taxonomy): domain Bacteria; phylum Myxococcota_A; class Polyangia; order Polyangiales; family Houyiibacteriaceae; genus SG8-38. Next base: position 365,607 of record CAVQUI010000004.1, on the reverse strand, counting down.
CGAAGCGAGTTGTTCGAGTTCTGGCCAGAGACCGTATGATAGGCCTCGCCGTTGAAGTCGGACTCGTAACCGGCTTCGATCAGCGCCCGCGCCTTCTTCTCCTCGCGGACCTTCCACTCGATGAAGTCGACGATCTCGGGGTGATCCATGTCGAGGCAGACCATCTTCGCGGCGCGGCGTGTGGTGCCACCGGACTTGGTGGCGCCCGCTGCGCGGTCGAGAACCTCGAGGAAGCTCATGAGGCCGCTCGAAGTGCCGCCGCCGGAGAGCTTCTCTTGCTTGCCACGGACCTTCGAGAAGTTGGTGCCGGTGCCCGAGCCGTACTTGAAGAGTCGCGCTTCGTTCTTAATCAGCTCGTAGATCGCCATCAGGTCGTCGTTGACGGCCTGGATGAAGCAGGCGGAGCACTGCGGGTTCTCGTACGCCGTGCTGGTTTCGAAAGATGACGTCCTGCTCCGGGTCCCAGGCGTAGTTTCCGCCGGAGCCTTCGATGCCGTAGCGCTGGTAGAGGCCGCAGTTGAACCACACGGGGGAGTTGAAGGCGGCCTTCTGATGAATGAGCAAATGAGAGAGCTCAGCCTCGAAGGTGTTCGCGGCCTCCTCGTTAGCGAAGTAGCCGCCGAACTTGTCGCCAGCCTCGCGGAGCGAGTGGGCTACACGGTAGACCAGCTGGCGGACGCTACGCTCGCCCAGGTTCTTGTCGCCGTTGATGCCAGCCTTGCGAAAGTACTTGGAAACCGCGATGTCGGTCGCGAGCTGGCTCCAGCCCTCTGGAACCTGCGCCCCCTTGAGCTCGAACACGACCGAGCCGTCGGAGTTGGTGATCTGGCTGTCTCGAAGGACGTATTCGACTGCGTCGAGCGGGTCGGTGCCGGCCTTGGTCAGCTTGCGTTCCATCGAAAGACCGCCCGCTGTCTGCGAAACTTCGGCGCGCCGGGCGCCCTCGATCTCCAAATTGCTAGTCATTCCCCTCGTATCCAATGCCACAGCATACCTCCAACCAGACGCAACGATCCATCCAGGTGGAATTCACCCTTGATCCCCAGGCAAACCACCCACTATCCACAATTGCCCCACAATAGGTTGCGCTGGCAGCCTCCTGGCCACCACAACCGCTTGGGGCGAGCCTGCGAAGTAGCTCCGCGGGACAGGGCCAGTCAAGCAGAAACGATCAGCCTTCTGTGCTTTGTTCTTTTCGCTTGTGATATCAAGCGATTGAGAGCTCTGAACAGGGGTTAATTCCGCCGTTTCGCACTGCGTCATAAAAACTCTCGGTTCAGATCGCATTAGATGACAACCCATGTATGGTAATAAATTGCATGCTACTAGATGTTGGGGTGCGCGAGAAGAAAACCGCAATATTTGGGGGCTTCATGTGGGTGGACAACCGACTTCAGGCGCGATGCCCCCACCCACGCATCGGGACATCCCGCCCTCGGCTACACCTTCAAGATCGTTCCGCAAGTCCCCGTAATGCGAGTCCTTCTGACGACTGCGTCGTGCCGCTGTGCGGAACTGCGATAAGAGCGGATCATGAAGGTCCACCTGATCGACGGAACCTATGAGCTCTTCCGGTCCTGGTTCGGGGCGCCGGGGGCGAAGTCACCGGCTGGGCAGGAAGTGGGCGCGACCCGAGGCTTTCTGCGCTCGATGACGGCCTTGCTCAGGAGCGCGGAGGTCACCCACCCGGGGTGCGCTTTCGACCAGACGGTCGAGTCTTTCCGCAATCAGCTCTTCGATGGCTACAAGACGGGCGAAGGTTTGGAGCCGGAGCTCTTCGCTCAGTTCGAGCTCGCCGAGCGCGCCAGCCGGGCACTGGGGATGGTGACCTGGCCCATGGTGGACTTCGAGGCCGACGATGCGCTAGCCACTGGCGCCGCCAGGTTCGGCGACGAGCCCGAGGTCGAGCAGGTGGTGATTTGCTCGCCGGACAAAGATCTTTGTCAGTGCGTGCGTGCCAAGGAAGTGGTGACGCTCGACCGGCGCAGAGAGATTGTCTTGGATGCAGACGGCGTCCGAGAGAAGTTCGGCGTGTCGCCGGAATCAATCCCCGACTACTTGGCCTTGGTCGGCGACGCGGCCGATGGGATTCCCGGCATCGCGCGCTGGGGCGCGAAGAGTGCAGCAGCGGTCCTCGGCAGGTTCGCTCACCTGGAAGAAATCCCAGACGATCACGGCGACTGGGATCTGAAGGTCCGCGGCGCGCCGACGCTTGCACAGAACCTCCGCGAGAATCGCGAAGACGCGATGCTCTATCGGAGGCTCGCGACATTGCGCACCGACGTTCCGATCAAGGAGTCCTTGGAAGAGCTTCGCTGGCAAGGGCCGGACCGCGCCGCCCTCGCAAAGCTCTGCGAAGAGCTCGGCGAGCGAACGCTGCTCGATCGAATTTGATCAGACGAATCGCTCGTCGGCTCGGAGCGCGGTCAGATACTCGCGCGCGCGGCTCACATAGCCCGCCGCGCTCTTCTCGAGGTTCGCGCCTTTGCTCGGGTCGAGCTGGCGAACCACCTTACCCGGCGAGCCGAGAACCACCGAATAGTCCGGGATTTCCTGCCCCTGGGTGATCAGCGCGTTTGCGCCAATGGTGCAGTATTTGCCTATCTTCGCGTTGTTGAGCACGACCGCGTTGATGCCGATGAGGCTGAAGTCACCAACCTCACAGCCGTGCACCATGGCGTGATGACCGATCGTCACGCCCCGGCCGAGGACGAGACGAATGCCCGGATCAGTATGAAGGACGGCGGAGTCCTGAATGTTGGTCTCCTCGCCGACGATGAGCTCGTCCGAATCGCCGCGCAGCACGGCGTTGAACCAGACGCTGCACTTGTCTTTCAAGACGACCGAGCCGATCACATCCGCCGAGGGCGCCACGTAAACTTCGCCTTCGATCTGCACTCGCAGCTCGCCGAGTCGGTAGATCATCAGAGCGCGCTGCCCTTGAACAAGACAGGTGAGTAGATGTTGAGCCCGATCGTGACCTGCCAGGTCTCCGCGTTCAGTTGAGAATCACGACTGGTGAATCCGTAGAATGTCGGAAAGCGGAAGCTTGCGAAGATGTCCATCATGGTGCTCTTCGCTTCGACGGTGTACCCCGCGGCGAGGCCGAGCGGGATGAAGTAGAAGGGGCCATTGACGAGTCCCGAGGTCAAGCTGCGGATCGTGTGAGTGAGGTCGAAGAGGTTCATGCCAGTATGAAGCTTCAAGAACAGCTGATCGCTTGCGTTGGCCACGAAGGTCAACGGGATGTTGAGCGACCAGAGCGATGGGCCTGCGGGGTCTTGGTCGAACGTGAACTCGAGGCCCGTATCGAACGAGAACTGCTCTTGGATGATGAAGCGCATCGGAATGCCGCCGAGGAAACCAAACTCAGTGCGGATCGGAATGCGGAAGACAGCGTCGATGGCGAGCTTCGCGTGCTCCTTTGAAAGCACTTCGAAGCGGCCGTAGACCGGGATGTCGCCGAACTTGGCATCGGGAGACATGCTGAAGGTGATCAGCCCCTCACCGCCGAATCCAAACGTCGGGAAAACGCTGACCCCGGGGAAGGAACCGGTTCGATATCGGGAGAAGCCGAGCTCGAAGTCCTGGGCAAGGCTCATCGCCACGCCGAAGTTCATCGTGGAGATCGTGCCCGTGGGGCCGAAGGACTGAGACATTCCGGACGCGTCCCCCGTCCGGCGGCCGACGACGGTGTCGAAGGTGCCTCGCATCATGCCGCGGGGCATAGTGAGATTCCGGTTCGCATATCGAAGGTCGTAGAACTCCGACGCGCGGCGCTTCGTGTTCTCGATGGCGGGCGGCACCGCCTCCTCGACCCAGTCGGGGTTCTGCTGCGAACGCTGCTCGTATTCGGTCGGAGGCGCATCGGCCCATTCCGGATTGGCCGGCTCCCTTTGCTCGGGCTCGGCGCGCTCTAGGGGCTCGGGCTCCTGCCGCGTCTCGGGCGCAGGTTCCGGTTCGACGGGGGCTGGCTCGGGCTTGCTGGGCGATGCGATGGGCTCACCCCAGCCGCCGGACTGGGCTGAGATAGCGGCCGGCTGTGCGAGCAAGGCAAGGCTGAGAACCGCGACAAAACAGAAGCTTCTACACACGACCCGGGCCATAAACCAATCCCAGCGCCCTGCCAAGCACCGAACCCGGGGCCAAGCAAGAGCCCACATTGCGCGCGGCACGCACATGCCTATACTCGCGCCCCTCTGGCGATGTAGCTCAGGTGGTTAGAGCGGGCGTTTCATACGCGCTAGGTCGGTGGTTCGAGTCCACCCATCGCCACCAGGTTGGAAGCCGCGCCTTCTGCGCGCTCCCTGACCAAATCACGGATCTGACCAAGCTCGAAGGGCTTTTCGAGACAGGGCAACTGTGTTTGCTCTAGGAACGTCCTGGCCGGAGCAGTGAAGGCACCGCCTGTCATGAAGACGAAGCGCGAGGCAAGCTCGGGGCGCTGGCTCGACACCTGGCTGAACACTTCCATCCCGCTGACCTCGGGCATCATCAAGTCGCAGAACACGACGTCGAAGGGCTCTCCGGAGCAGAGGCGTGCAATCGCTTCTTTGCCGCTGGAAAAGACCTCCACCCGGTGATCGCGAAGCGCGCGCCGGATCGAGCGGCCGACCAAGGGTTCGTCGTCGACGACCACCACCGATGCGCTCGAGCCGGCGGTGGCGGTCGGCGGTGCCTGCGTTCGTTCTCGGACGTCCATACGAACGGATGCAGGCAGTCGCACTACGAACGTGCTGCCGCGGCCGGGCTCGCTCCGCGCCTCGATCGTGCCGCCCGCCTCTCGGATGATGTTCCTGCAGATCGACAATCCGAGACCGGTGCCCTCGGAAATGCCCTTGGTCGTGAAGAATGGCTCGAAGACGTGACTCATCCGGTCCGGCTCGATGCCTGTCCCGTTGTCGCTGACTTCGACCAGGGCCCAGCCTTCTTCGTCGGTATAGCTACGGACGGTGATGCGGTTTTCCGTGACCGCGCGCTCGGGCATCGCCTGGGCGGCGTTGATCAGTAGATTGAGAAACACCTGTCCGAGCCGTGACTCGTTGACGTCGACCGCAGGTGTCGCGCCGAAATCTCGGTCGAGCGTTGCGCGGTGGCGGATCTCGTTCCAGCAGATGTTGATCGAGGATTCGAGCACGCTTTGCACATCGACATTGCCCTGCTGTTCGTCATCGACGCGCGAGAACGTCTTGAGATCGCGAACGATGTTCTGCATGCGAATCGCGCCGTGAATGGCTTCGTCCAGCTGCTGCCGCGCGAGCTCGAGTGAGTCGCTGTCGGCGTGCGCGTCGATCTCTTCTCGCGTCAGGCGCAGATTGGAAAGCACGTACATCAATGGGTTGTTGAGCTCGTGTGCAACGCCTGCCGTCAAGGTGCCGACAGAAGCCATCCGATCTGCAAACGCGAGGCGAGATTCCATCTCGTGTCGCTCCGCCGCGTGACGATCTCCTTCTGCGATCGCACGTTCGGCGATCAGGAGCCGAGTCCCGAGAATCTCCGGATCGATAGGCTTCGAAAGATAGTCCGACGCGCCGGCGTCGAGGACCGAGTGGAGATCCTCGGCGCGATTGCGGCCGGTGATGACGAGAATGAGCACATGGTCGCCGCCCGGCCGGCTGCGCACCGCGCGGCAAAGCTCGAGCCCGGACATCCCTGGCAAGGTCCAGTCGACCAGCATGAGCTGAAATGCTTGGCGCTCGTGCGCCTCCAAGGCCTCCTCGGCGGTCCCCAGCATGGTCACCTCGTGACCTCGCTCGCGCAGGAGCTCGGTCAGGAGCTTCCGGACGGAGCTCGAATCATCCACGACCAGGGTTCGCAGTGGGACAGCGGTCACTAGCCCTAAAGTCTATGCGAATTGGGGAAAAGGTTCATGGTTTCGAGACGATCTTGACGCGGGCAGCTTCGTGGCTATCGTAAAGCTGGATAACGCGCCGCGTCATCCAGGGGAGGGTATAGACATGACTCGCAGAGACCAACTTCGTCGGAGCAGCACCCGGCTTCAAAAGCAGGGAGTGCTCTTCTTGCAGCAAACCCGGGGTGCCGGCGAGACCTTTCTCGCGGAATCACAGGATGCGGGTGTCACGTTCGTGCGGGATCTAGGGGCCGCAGGCAACAAGCTTGCCGGGACCACCAGCCAATCAGCGAATGCGCTTCGCAAGGCTCTGCGCAAAGAGGCCCTCGATTGGCAGCGGCTCGTGATTCAAACCCGGGAAGCCTATGTGGCCGCGCTCAGAGATCGCTTCGTCCGTGCGGAGCGGCAAGCCCTGAGCACGCGGGAGGCGCTCAAGCCTGAAGCGGTGGAAGCAACGGTACTCGAGTCGGCCAAGGGCCTGCTCGAAATCGCGCAAAGCCGGGTTGACGAACGGCTCGAGCAGGCGTCCAAACCCGCGAAGCCCGTGGCCGTCAAAGCCTCAAAGAAGCCCAGGGCAGCGAAACCAAGGCCGGCCAGAGCCGCGGCCAAGGCAGAAGACGCTCCGCTGCGCAACTACGACAAGCTGACCGCCAAAGACGTCGTGAACCGAGTTCAGAGACTTTCGGGGCCTCAAGCGGTTGCTGTTTTGGAATACGAGCGGGCGCGGAAGAAGCGCGCGACCGTCATTCGGGCCGCAAAGCAGCGCCTGAGCGTCGCTAGCTGAGGTCGGACGAAGCATCTGTACAGTGGACCGGGCTGCACTACACTGCGGCCGTGGGCGAAACCAAACAGGTCCTCGTTGCTGACGACGAGGACAACTTGCGCCGCGTCCTGAGGGCGCAACTTCAGCACGACGGCTATGAGGTCCACTGCGTTGCCGACGGGGAGGCCGTCCTCAAGGCCTTGTCGGAGCATCACATCGATGTACTGATCAGCGACCTGCGCATGCCGAAGCTCGACGGCATGGAAGTGCTCAAGGCGGTCGGCGCGCGTTTCCCAAATGTGCCGGTGATCATGATTACCGCGCACGGGACCGTCGACACGGCGGTCGAGGCACTCAAGCTCGGGGCGTTCGACTACGTGACTAAGCCTTTCGATCGGGCTGAGTTTCGGGCGGTCGTCGCCAAGGCAGCACGCACACGGGAGCTCTCCCAGAAGCACGTGAGCGGAGATCCGAACGAACGCGGGCGCTACAGGATCATCGGAGAGTCCGAACCGATGCACGGCGTGTACGAAGTGATCGAAAAGGTCGCGAACACACCCAGCACCGTCCTCATTACCGGGGAAAGCGGGACGGGCAAGGAACTGATCGCGCGGGCACTCCACGAAAACAGCTCTCGCAAGCGCAAGCCATTCGTCAGCGTGAACTGTGCCGCCATCCCGCCTGACCTGCTCGAGAGTGAGCTGTTCGGCTACGAGAGAGGCGCCTTCACCGGGGCCGTCACGAGCAAGCCGGGCCGCTTCGAGCTCGCGCACGGCGGTACCCTGTTTCTAGACGAAATCGGAGAGATTCCGGTCAGCATGCAGGTGAAGCTCTTGCGCGCGCTGCAGGAGCAGCAGTTCGAACGAGTCGGCGGCATCAAGACAATCACCGTCGACAGTCGCCTCGTTGCAGCGACGAACCGCAATCTAAAGGAGATGATCGCCGAAGGCGGATTTCGGGAGGATCTGTACTACCGGCTGAATGTGGTCCACGTGCATCTGCCGCCCTTGCGGGACCGGCCCAGTGACATTCCGCTGCTGCTCGAGCACTTCGTCCGCAAGTTCAATGACAAGCTCGACCGCTCCGTCACGGGCTTCGATGACGACGCGCTGAAGCGCCTGCTCGACTACTCCTGGCCGGGGAACATCCGAGAGCTCGAGAACGTCGTCGAGCGATGCATGATCTTCGCCGAAGATGGCCAGGTCGGCGCACCGCATCTTCCGCCCGAGATTCTAGACGCCGAGGATGAGCTAGGCTCCGGCTCCCTGGCCGATATAGCGGCAACGCCTGGGAAAACCGGTCTCAAGGAAGCGGTTCGGGAAGCCACGGTCAAGCTCGAACGCGAGTTCATCGGGCGGGCGCTCGATCAAACGGGCGGCAACGTGACTCACACCGCGCGACTCCTGAAGATTTCGCGCAAGAGCCTCCAGAACAAGATGAAAGAGCTCGGCCTCAGAAACGACTGAGCGTCATTCGCCCGCCGCCTCGTCGCGGGGCGGGAAGAGCATCGCCTCGAGGTCTTCGCGGCTCACAGGCTTTTGCAAGACCGGATTGGACACAGCAGCGGCGAACTTACGCAGTCGTGGTGTGAACGCGCCACCGCTCATGAACACGATCCGGCCGGCGAGCTCCGAATGTTTCTTCAAGACCGCGTCGTAGAAGGCCTTCCCGTCGACCTCCGGCATCATCAGGTCGCAGATGATCGAGTCGAACGAGGCATCTTCGGACAGATGCGCAAGCGCTTCGACACCGCCTAGGACCGTCACCACATCGTAGCGGCCCTGCAAGCGTCTGCGGAGCGCCGAAAGCACCATGGCGTCGTCGTCGACGATCAGAAGCCGAGATCGCTGGAGCGGAGCGTCCGAGATTGGTCGGCTCTCGCGACGTTGGTCGACGACGGTCAGCCCGGTGTCGAAGGGAAAGACCAACTCGAAGCAGGTCCCGCCATCTGGAAGATGGTGCACGTCGAGCCGCCCACCGTGCTCGTCCGCCACGCGCTGACACGCGCTGAGGCCTAGGCCCAGTCCGCCCGCATGCGCCTTGGTTGTGAAGCCCGGCGTGAAGATCTGCTCGCGATGCTCGGCGTCAACACCGGCCCCGGTGTCGCTCACCGAGACGACGACGTGTTCTGCCACGACCCGCGTGGAAACCACGATGCGGTGTTTGTTGTAGGCTCCGCCCTCGATGGCCTCGGCCGCGTTCGTCAGCATGTTGACCAGGGCTTGAACGACCCGTCCAGGGTACGCGGCGATCATGGGAATCGGCTCGAAGCGTTTCACCAGCCGTGCTCGATAGCGGATCTGGTTGAAGACCATCGCGCAGGCGTCGTCGACGACGCGAGTGATGTCGAGCATCTCGGCATGACTTTCGTCGGCGCGGGAGAAGGTGCCGAGGCTGCGCGCGATGTCTTGTATTCGGTGCATGCCCTTGTAGCAGTCGGTGAGCATGTCAGCAGCGTCGTCGATCACCTCCTGCAGATTCGCGTCAGCGCTGATTTGCTCGAAGGACTGCGGGGTGATCGCCTCTCGGGTAGACAAGTCGACTCGCAATTTCCGGATGAAGCGACGAATGGTTTGGTGGGATTCGCGGAGGCTCTCGAGGTTGGCAAGCACGAAGGTGAGCGGATTGTTCACGTCGTGTGCCAGGCCGGCTGCAAGCCGTCCAACGGTGCGAAGACGGTCTTCGGAGACGCGCGGCCCGGGCATGGCCGGCGGCGCACTCGACGACGCGCCGGGGACGAGGCTCGGGCGGAACGAGGGCTGCATCTGAATGATGGTTCCGTCGCGGCCATCCCAGATCGACACGATCGCGTTCGCGGTGAGCGGGGACACGGCGCCGCTCGGTTGCTGTATTCGATACGTGACTGGTTTGCCCTCTTCCGGAATCGCGTGCTCGAAGGGCTCGCCGATCAGCAACTCTTGGTCAACGCCGAGCAGCGTCCCGGCGGCCGCATTGGCGAAGAGCACGCGGCAAGCCTTGTCGACGACGACGATGCCGTCGGTTGCGCGCGCGAGCAGCAATCGGCGCTGCGTCTCGACGCCATGAGCCTCGCGGAGCTGCACCAGAAGGCGACGGAGCTCGTACTCTCGATTGACGGACTGCTGCAGGCCCGCGACGTACGATTCGGGGAGCACGGCGTCCGTGTGCTCTTCCTCGGGCGCCGTGCAGAGCTCCTCGCCGAGCAGCAGCGTGCAGATCCCCCGCGCAGTCGCAGGAAGCTCCGCACCCAGACGCGTGTCCCAAAAGACGACCTGAGGGTCATGGCTTTCAATCTGGATGATCGCGTCTTCGCGATTGGCCGCCACCCGGTAGGCCATCTGGTCTGGCCAAGCGCGGAGACCCTCGCGGACGAGCACAATCCGCTCTGGATTCGCCGAAGCGATGAGGACACGGATCCTTTCCGCTCCCTCGATCGCAGCTGTTTCCGGTTTGTTAAGTTGCATGGTCGAAGCAGGCGCGGATCACTCTTGACGCCTCTTCAAAACCATAGCACTGTAATAGGTCAATGGGAACGGTATTTCTGTGTTTTTGGTGATGCTGGATGCTCGGTAAGGGCGAGGAAGAGCGGGAGGTACGAGAGGTTCTCCTCGTCGAGGACAACCGGATCGACGCACAGCTGATTCGAAGACTGCTGCGGCGGGTCTCGGCGTCGTACTACCGCATCACACACGTGCGGACCTTGAAGGACGCCCTGCTGTCGACCGAAGAGCTCACGCCAGACGTGATCCTCGCCGACCTCAATCTGCCGGACTCGAGGGGAACCCATACGGTCGCAAGCTTGCAGACCGCATACCCGGACATCCCGCTCGTGATCGTCAGCGCCTGGGAAGACGAGGCGGTCTCGCTTCGCTCGGTGAAGGCCGGCGCGCAGGACTACCTGGTCAAGGGTCACATCGACGGCGCCAATCTGCACCGAGTCATTCGCTACGCGATCGAACGCAAGCGAACGGAGCTCGAGTTGGTTCGGCTCGCTCAGTTCGATCAGCTCACCGGGCTACCAAACCGAACCTTGCTACGCGAGCGTGTCAACCGCGCCCTGGCTCGGGCGATGCGGTCCGGCTCGGGCGTCGCCACGCTGATCCTCGACATGGATCGCTTCAAAGAGATCAACGACATGCTGGGCCACGAGGTTGGCGACAAGCTGCTGATCGAAGCCGCGAAGAGAATCCGCGGGAACGTTCGTGACCAGGACACGGTTGCTCGACTCGGAGGCGACGAGTTCGCGGTCGTGCTCGAAGACGTGCATGAGGCGAAAGAGGTGCTGCCGGTCATCGAACGCATCGTGGACAGCCTGCGCCAGGTCACCACCATCGACGGCCACGAGGTCAACACATCGAGCAGCATCGGAATCGCGATGTACCCGGAAAATGGGAACAATCTGTCCGAGCTCCTCCGAGCGGCCGACCTAGCGATGTACCAGGCGAAGTCCGCCGGACGCGCTTGCTACCAGTTCTTCGCCGACGCCATGCAGGAAGAGGCCCAGACACGGCGTGCGCTCGAATGGGCCCTGCGGCGTGCGGTCGAGGCCAACGAATTCCAGCTGGTCTATCAACCGCAGATTTGTCTCCGGACCGAAGGGGTGATCGGTGTCGAAGCCCTGATCCGCTGGATGCATCCGACGCGAGGCCTGCTCACTCCGTATCACTTCATCGGCGCGCTCGAGGAGTTCGGGTTGATCAATGAAGTTGGCGAATGGGTGTTGCAGACCGCCTGCGAACAGATTCGGCAGTGGCACGCAATGGAGCTGCAGCCGATGCGGATGAGTGTGAACGTCTCGGCACAGCAGTTCGAAGATCCCTTGCTGATCGACAAAGTCCGATCTGCGCTCGCCGAGACCAATCTCTCGCCAGAATTCCTGGAGCTCGAGCTGACCGAGAGCTGCCTGATGAGCGACCCGGCCCAGGCAGGGGCGCTCCTTCGCGACATTCGGGACGTGGGTGTGCGGATCGCGATCGACGACTTTGGCACGGGCTACTCCTCGCTCACCTACCTCAATGAGTTCCCGCTCAATGCGCTGAAGATCGACAAGAGCTTCGTGCAAAGCGTCGAATCGAACGACCGAGGCGGACCGATCTCGAACATGATCATCGGCCTGGGACAGAACCTCGGCCTCGAGGTGATCGCCGAAGGCGTCGAGACCGAAGGGCAGCTCCAGTACATGCAAGAGCATGGCTGCGACATCGCGCAGGGCTACCTGTACGCACGACCGGAATCGCCGGCGGATCTAACGCCGTGGCTTCAGGCCAATCGGCGCTCATCGGGGACCTACATGCGGTCGATTCCCATCAAGAGGATGGGCGACGGGGCCGGCAGCTGAGCGCCGCGCTCGGTGTGCTAGCGTAGCGTCATGGTGGCCGCGACGATTCTCGTCGTCGACGACGAGCGAAACATCCTGACCACGGTTTCGCGCGCGCTCGGGCTCGAAGGGTACGGGGTCGAGGTCGCCGGCAGCGCTGAAATCGCTCTCGAGAAGCTCGCCACCCAGAGCTTCGATGCGATCTTGCTGGATGTGCAGCTTCCGGGAATCGACGGGCTCGCGATGCTCGACGAGCTGCGCGATCGGGAAATCACGACTCCTGTGATCATGATGAGCGGGCACGCGACCATCGAGGTCGCCTTGGAGGCGACCCGGCGCGGCGCCGATGACTTCATCGAGAAACCGATCGGTAGCGACCGCCTGATGCTGTCGCTCAAACGAAGCCTCGAGCTGCGTGAGCTTCAGCACGAGAACCGAGAGCTCCGGCGGCGGTATGGGCCGGGGGAATCCTTGCTCGGGCAGAGCCCATCCATGGCCAGGCTTCGGGAGCAGATCGAGCTGGCCGCACGCTCGACGGCGCCGGTGCTGGTTCTCGGAGAACGAGGCACGGGCAAGGAGCTGGTGGCCGCGGCGATTCACGGCGGCTCAGCGCGAGCTGGCGGGCCGTTTGAGAAGCTCAACTGCGCCGCGGTCCCCGAAGGCCTCATCGAAAGCGAGCTCTTCGGACATGAAGCCGGCGCATTCACCGGCGCCACCAAGCAACGGCGCGGCAAGTTCGAACGGGCGCACGCGGGCACGCTCTTCCTCGACGAGGTTGGCGACATGCCGCCGCAAATGCAGGCAAAGCTCTTGCGGGTGCTGCAAGAAGGCGAGGTCGAACGCGTTGGCGCGTCGTCGATCGTCGAGGTCGACGTGCGGGTCGTCGCAGCAACCAACAAGTCGCTCGAAACCGAGATCGAAGCGGGAAGATTCCGCGCAGACCTCTTCGACCGGCTAAACGTCGTGCCTCTGAGGGTGCCGGCGCTCGTGGAGCGAGTCGACGACATTCCACTTCTAGTGGAGCACTTCCTCGCCTTGGCCTGTGAAGCCCATGACCGTCCAGGAAAGCGGATCACGTCCGGGGCCATGCAGACGCTCAAAGCGTATGCATATCCCGGAAACGTCAGGGAGCTACGAAATCTGGTGGAGCGCCTTGTGATCCTGACACCGGGGGAAACCGTGACGGAGGCAGAGGCTCGGGCATTGCTTCCCATTGGCTCGGCTGCGGCTTCTGGCAGCTATTTCCGACCGGAAACGCCGCTTCGCGAGATGCTCGAGACGGCCGAGCGAGACCTGATCCTGCGGGCCCTCGAGCTCCGGGACGGTCACGTGACCAAGACCGCCGCCGACCTCGGCCTGGAGCGCAGCCACCTCTACAAGAAGATGCGCGCCCTCGGAATCCGCAAGCCCGGATCAGAGTGAGATTGCGTTCTCCGCCCCGGCCGCATACAGATCGCGGGACCAGCCGAGGCCAAGTTGCTCGATAACCTGCTCCCCATCGATCCCGAAGTCGCTGCCCGAATCGAGGCGCTCGATCTCCAATTCAACAAGTTCGGGATCGACCCGTACGGGATCGACAAGAACGACTTGATCCGATTCGTGTCGGCCTTTGCCTGGATCTATCGGTTCTACTTCAAGGTAGACGTGTTCGGGCTCGACAACGTGCCGCCAAGAGGAAGAGCCGTGCTCGTTGGAAACCACTCGGGTGGCGTTGCGATCGATGGCGCGATGGTCATGGGCTCGATGCTGCTCGACGCAGAGCCGCCGCGGCTTCCCCATGCAATGCTCGACAAGTTCATTCACCAGTTCCCCGGGGCGTCGCAGTTCATGAGCCGCACGGGGCAGTTCACCGGCAACCCTGATCAAGCCAAACGCCTTCTGAACGCCGAGCGGCTCATCCTGGCCTTCCCCGAAGGGGCCCGCGGAACCGCAAAGCTCGCAAAAGATGCGGATTCGCTGGTCGGTTTCGGCACGGGTTTCATGCGACTCGCCCTCGAGACCAAGAGCCCCATCGTGCCGTTCGGCTTCGTCGGAGGCGGAGAGGCGCTGCCCACGATTGCGAACCTCAAACGCCTCGGCCGGCTCTTCGGCGTTCCGTACGTGCCGGTGACCAAGTGGGGCCTGCTCATCCCAAAGCCCACGCGCTTCCAGTTGCTCTATGGGAAGCCGATGTTCTTCGAAGGCACCGGCCACGAGCCTGACGAACTGGTCGGCGAGAAGGTCGAGCAGGTGAAGGAACGGATTGCCGATTTGATTCGACAAGGACGCCTGCTCCGGGAAAAGGAGATCTCGGAAGACGAGCTGGTGCTGTGATGAAGGTTTTGGTGACAGGAATCGCGGGGACGCTCGGGCGCCTGACCGCGCTAAAGCTGCTCCGACACGGATACGAGGTGATCGGGATTGACCGACGCCCCTGGCCCGACGCCCCCGAAGAGATCGAGCTCTTCCAAGCCGACATCCGAAAGCGGCCCGCCGAGGACGTGTTCCGCACTCAGCGGCCGGACGCCGCGATCCACATGGCCACGGTCACGCACCTCGTGAAGCAGAGCCCCGATCGGATGCGTGTGAACCTGTACGGCACCCGCGCCTTCATCCATCACTGCCAGAGCTACGGCGTAAGACAGGCGGTCTTTGCTGGACGTCACACCTTCTACGGCGCCGCGGCCGACTCTCCGCTCTACCACACCGAAGACGAGCCGCCGATGTCGACGCACTCCTTCCCCGAGCTCGCCGATCTGGTCGCTGCCGACTTGTACGCCGTCTCGTCCCTGTGGCGCTATCCCGAAATCGCAACTTCGGTCCTGCGAATCGTCTACACGCTCGGCCCGAGCAAACACGGAACTCTCGCCGCGTTCATGCATGGCCCGAACGTGCCCCTGATCATGGGCTTCGACCCTCTGTTCCAGTTCATTCATGAGGAAGACGCAGCCGAGGCTATCGTCTGCGCGCTCGCCCACAAGCTCCACGGCATCTACAACGTCTCCGGCCCAACGCCGGTGCCGCTCTCGACCATCGTCCGCGCTGCCGGTCGCCGCCCGCTTCCCGTCCCCGAGATGGTATTCAAGCTCGGCCTAGGCCGCCTGGGGCTCCCACACCTTCCCCCCGGCGCGATCGATCATTTGAAGTACCCCATCGTCGTCGACAGCGACCCGTTTCGACGCGCGACGCGGTTCACGTATCAGTACGACGAGCGAGAGACGATCAACAGCTTCCGCACGGCAAGGTGAACGGGATCTCGAACGCGATCTAGATCCCATTCCCGATTCCGAACGCGAACGCGATATGGGGAAGCGCTCTCCTCTGTGCTCCCTGGACCGTATCGTCGTGCTCGGCCGCCTCAAGGCCGAGCCGCTTCGCGGTCGCCTACGGCGAGCCTTGACCCGGCCTGTGCACGACGATGGGGAGGGAGTCTCAGCAAAGGAGACTCCAATGAAGACTTACGAACTTGCTCTCAATACGGTGCGCGACATTGCGGTGATCAACCGAATCATCGCGCGAAACGATCAAGACCTCGCTCGCCAGCTACGACGCTGCTCGATGAGCGTGCCGCTCAACATCAATGAGCGAATGCCGCGCCAGGCACGCTGCCCACTCGCGTGAGAGTGATACCAAAACTACGGGTGGGGGTAGGCGATAGTGTGGGGGCGGTGGGGCGGGACCAACCGACCGCCGAAGGCGTCCGGGCGGGCGGTGTTACTAAACCTAACCAGCTCACCAGTCCACCGACCCCACCCCAGAACACCCGCGGCAGCACAAGCCGTACGGCGACGTTCGCTCCCCCGCTCACCGACCCGCCAAACAGCACCCGCGGCAGCACAAGCGGTACGGTGCCGCCCAGGCCAAGCAGTCACGCCCCCTCCCCCCCCGAAATTTGCACCTTTTTTGACGCAAGCGGTCCCGTTATCCGATCGTCCACGGAATGTCGGCATCGGCTGAGCGCAGCGAGCTTCGGGGGCAGATTCTCGATGGCCGCTATCGAATTGGAAACGCGATCGGGATGGGCGGCACCGGGATCGTCTTCGAAGCTGAGCGCTTGGCGACCCTCGAGCGGGTGGTCATCAAGATGCTCCGGCCGACGCATTCGGGCAATCCCGACCTGATGAGCCGAGTGCGGCGCGAGATCGAGGTCGCTCGGCGGGTGTTTCACCCAGGCATCGTTCCGGTCATCGACCACGGCACGCTCCACGACGAGTCGCCGTACCTGGTGATGAAGCACATGCGCTCCGAAAGCCTCTCGTCTTACTTGCGGCGTTGCGGCCCGCTCAACGGCCGCCAGATTTCGGTGATCATCGCACGGCTCGCGTCGATCCTGCACAGCGTGCACCGGCACGGCTATGTGCATCGGGACATCAAGCCCGAGCATATCCTGCTCAATCGCGGTGGATACGGCGAGCTCGACGTACACCTGCTCGACTTTGGAGTGTGCGCAGCGGAATCCGCGCCCCCAGACGAGCGCGCCAGGGAGCGCGGCCGCGTCTACGGCACCCCGAGCTATTCCTCACCCGAGCAGGCAGCTGGCAACCCGTACGTCGACGCACGAGCCGACCTTTTTGGTGTCGGCATCACGATGTTCGAGGCGCTCACCGGCAAGCTCCCGTTCACCGGGGCCGACGTGACGGCGGTCCTCCGACGCATCATTCGTGAAGACGCGCCACGGGCTCGGTACCTGTCACCCTACGTCGACGAGCAGATGGATGGTCTGGTCGCGAAGCTCCTGAGCCGGACACCAGCGACTCGCTACCCTTCTGCACGTGCCCTGATGCGAGCGCTCGACCCATGGCTCGTGGACCGCATCCAGACCGAGCGCGCCCTTGCCGCGACTCTGCACGTCGCCGCGGACACCAGCAGCATCCGGCCGACCGCGCGACACGAGATGGTCGCCGCCTAGTCTGCCCCGCCGCTTGCACCGAGCGCGTCGATCAAAGCGCCAACGTCCGCAGGCGCCGCCATCGCGTGGTAGCCCTTGTCGACGTACAAGACCGTCCCGGTGATGCCACTGGCAAGCGGGCTGCAGAGGAACGCCGCCGCGTTTCCGACCTCTTCGGCGCGAAGCGCGTGCGGGAGGGGCGCGTTCATCTCGTAGTACTTGATCATCTTGTGTATGAAACCGATCGCCGAGGCGGCGCGCGAGGCATAGGGGCCCGCTGAAATCAAGTTGACCCGGTGCCCCCCGTCACGCCCAAGCTCGAGTGCCAGCATTCGCGCATCGGCTTCGAGCGCAGCTTTGGCGGACGCCATCCCGCCACCGTAGTCCGCGACTACACCCTGGCTCGCTAGATACGAGAGCCCCAGAAAGGCTCCCTCCTCGCGCATCAAGGGCTGCAATCGCTGCGCCAGCGAGACAAACGAATACGCGCTGGCCCCGTGCGCCGCGAGATACCCTTTGCGACTGGTCTGCATCAAGGGTTTGTTCACCTCGGGTCCGTTGGCCAGGCTGTGAATCACGATATCGAGGCAGGAGTCGCCGAAGTCGTCTCGGAGCTTGGCCGCCACACCGTCGATGCTGAAGTCGCCCCGGTCTCGGTAACGCTTCTGGGCGCGAAGCTCCTCCGGCGCATCCTCCAGTGAATCGTACTCGGCGTCGAGCGCGTAGATCTTTTCGAGCTCGAGCTGAGTGCCGTCGGGCATCTGCAAAGACGCATCGAGCTTCCCTCGACGAAGCAGCGTCTCGAAGATCCCGAGCGCAGGCGGCCAGGTGCCCACGCAAACCGAAGCCCCTGCCACGGCAAGCGCCTTGGCGATCGCAAAGCCAAAGCCACCATCGTCCGCCACGCCCGCAACGAACGCTCGCTTCCCCGAAAGATCGATCGGCAACATGCGCGGAACCTTATCGCCAGTCCCGACAAACCGCTACACTCCGCGCCATGGAGAAGAAGGGCCAGGGGGTCGGCTACGATCGCGTCGCCGACGAGTACTTCGCGGACCGTGGGTTGCGACGCTATGCCGGCGTCTGGTCGCTATGGGCGCTAGGCGTCGGAGCCGTGATTTCCGGGGACTTCTTTGGCTGGAACTTCGGCCTGGCCTCCGGCGGCTTCGGCGGCCTTCTCATCGCCACCCTGATCATCACGGTCATGTATGCCGGCCTATGCTTCAGCATCGCCGAGATGGCAGCGGCGCTCCCGCACACCGGAGGCGCGTACTCATTTGCCCGCTCCGCCATGGGTCCCTGGGGCGCGTACATCACCGGGCTCGCCGAGAACATGGAGTACATCCTGACCCCTGCCGTCATCGTGGTCGGCATCGGCGGCTACCTCGGTGCGATCTTCGGAACGCCATCGAGTATGGAACCCCTCTGGTGGCTCGCGGCCTACGCCTGCTTCGTCGGCCTCAACGTCGCCGGCGTCGAGACGACCTTCCGATTCACCGTCGTGATCACCGCCCTCGCCCTAGGGGTGCTCGTCGTGTTCTGGGTCGCGGCGATTCCCCACTTCGACCTCGACTGGGCGCTCAACATCGAGCCCGAGCCTGGTCATAGCCTCTGGCTCCCTCATGGGGGCGCCGGTGTCCTTTCGGCGCTGCCGTTCGCGATCTGGTTCTTCCTGGCGATCGAGCAACTCCCTCTTGCAGCAGAAGAAGCGCACGCGCCGGCCCGCGATTTGCCCCGTGGCCTGCTCTACGGCTTGCTCACTTTGATCGTGGCCGCCTTTCTCACGCTCTTTTTGAACGCCGGGATCGCGCCCGGCTCGGCGGCGCTGAGCTCATCGGCCGAGCCGCTCTTCGAAGGCTTCAAGACGATCTTCGGCGAGGGCCTCGGCGCGAAGCTTCTGGCCCTCGTCGCAGTGACCGGTCTCATCGCGAGCTTTCACAGCATCATCTTCGCCTACGGCCGGCAGATCTTCTCCCTCTCGCGCGCGGGCTACTTCCCACGCTGGCTCTCGCGCACGCACCGCCGCCGCAAGACCCCACACATCGCGCTCCTCGCAGGCGCCCTGCTCGGCTATCTCGTCGCCTACGGCATCCACGCGCTCGGCCCCGAGCATCCAGTCGGCGCCGTGCTTCTGAACATGGCGGTCTTCGGTGCGGTCATCGCCTATGCGCTGCAGATGCTGTCGTTCATTCTCTTGCGCGTTCGCCTGCCCGACATCGCACGCCCCTACCGCAGCCCGCTCGGTGTCCCGGGCGCCGTGCTGGCACTGCTCATCGCACTGGTGACCCTCGTCGCCCTCTTCGTCACCGACCCGATCTACCAAAAGGTCGTCATAGGCGCCGCGGTTTGGTACGGCCTGGGGCTTCTTTGGTTCGGGGTCTACGCGCGGCGCCGCCTCGTACTGGCGCCCGAGGAGTCTTTCGCCCTTGCGGCGCACGATTCGCGGGACGAGCCTTAGCCAACGTGCCAAGCTCCGGCCATGCAGGTTCTGCTCGTGCGACATGCAGAGGCGGTTGACATGCGCTCCGCGCAGTCCGACTACGATCGCTGGCTGACCAGCGAGGGTCGGCAAACGATGTTTCTGGTGGGCAAGGCGCTCGTGAAATGGGAGCTGCGATACTCGCGCATCTACACGAGCCCGCTGGTCCGCGCGGTCCAAACGGCGGAGATTCTGGCCTCCAGCCAGCCGGATTTTCAGGGTCCCGTCGAAGTGCTGAGCACGCTCTCGACCGAAGAAGGGAGCACCGCGCAGGCTCTGGAACCGCTGGAGCATGCACGCGATGACGAGCTCATCGTCATGGTGACCCACATGCCCAAGGTCGGCGTCCTCGCGGCGCATCTCGGCCAGCTCGCTACGGCTCCCTCCTTTCAACCCGCCGCGGCCTGCTTGCTCAGCATCGAAGGCGGACAGGGTTGCTTCCAGTGGATGCTCGACCCCCACACGCTCGAGCGCAAGCGGGCTTGAGGCGCCGCTTTCGAGTTCAGCTAGACAGTACAGACCTGATTTCGGCCGCGGCTCTTCGCTTCGTACAGCGCCTTGTCGCCTTGGACGAAGAGATCCGGCGCGCTCGACGCGTGGTCCGGGAAGGTCGCAACCCCGAGTGAAGCCGTCACCCTCAGTGGCCCGAGCTCGGTCTGGAGCTCCGTGCTCTCGAGCTCCTCTCGCACACGCTCCGCGAGTAGCTGAGCACCATGGGAGTCAGTTTCTTCGCAGAGAACACAGAACTCTTCGCCGCCAAATCGAGCTACGAGGTCGGTTTCCCGCTTCACACGCCTGAGCACCTGTCCGAGCTCTCGCAGAACCCGATCGCCTGCCGCGTGCCCGTAAGTGTCGTTGACGGCCTTGAAATGGTCGAGGTCGGTGACGATAACCGAGAGCTTTCGGCCGAATCGCTGCGCCGCGAGAAGCTTCTGCTCCATCTGGTCGAGAAACGCGCGCTTGTTCAAGCAGCCGGTCAGGCCATCGGTGGTGGCGAGCTCTTCGAGTTGACGGACCAGGCGCGCGTTCGCCATCGCGACCGCGAGATGGTTCGAAAGCGCCTGGAGCGTGGCGCGCACCGGCGTTCCGAAAGCTCCGGGCGCCTTCGCAGCGACGATCAAGGTTCCGATCGGTTCCTCGCGAACCACCAGAGGCAAGACCAGAAGCGACTCCATCCCCTTGAGCTTGGCCTTCTTGGTGAACAGCACCTGCTGTTGCGAATCGAACTCCCCGCGATACGGCAAGTAGTGCCGGTTCTTGACGACCATGGCGGTGAGTGAGGCGTTGTCCCGGAAGCGCAGGCCTTGGAAGTCGAGCGCTCGCTCGCCTGAAGCACGCCGAACGGTGTGGCGCCGACCCTCCGGCTGATAGTCGGTGATCGCGGCGAAGTCGTGTGGGGCGATTTGCTTCGCCGCGTTCAAGCCCACTTCCATGACCGCGTCCTGGGTCCGCGCCATGCTGAGATCCTGAGATACCTGGTAGAGGATCTCCTGCTCGAGCTTGCTGCGCTCGAGCTGCATGAAGACCCGTTCGTTCTCGAAGGCGCGGAGGATGTGCGAGGTGCTGTCACGAAGAAGCTCCTCCTCCTCGGGGCTAAAGGCGTCGCCTTGGAGGCGATCGGCGCAGAGGACAGCACGGAGATGACCACGCTCGAGAACTGGAACCGCGATGAATGAGCTCACGCTCGCGGGACCGCGATAGTAGCAAATGCCCGTATATCCGGGCCGAATTTGCTGGAGATTCGTCGTCAGTTGTCGGCGGACCGCCGCCCCGACGGCGCCCGCGCCAAGGGAAAACGGGCCATCGGCCAGGTCGTCGCTTTTCGACACCAACTCGACGATTCGTAGCTGCTCGGCTTCGGCGGTCGGCATCAGGAGTGCGCAGGTGTGAAGGTCCAAAGTCTGATGCAGCAGCTGCAGCGCGTGGTAGAGCGCCTGACGAACCTCCTGAACGCTGGTCTCGTAGAGGCGCTCCTCGTCCCTCGCTCCGCCCGATGAAGGCGCGACCAAACGAAAGAGCCGCGTGTCGTCACGCACCCTTTCCTTCTGGGCTTCGAGCTCGAGCACCGACTTGTGGCGCACCCGGAGGATCTCGGCACGCGTGAACACGTAGCTGAGCACCCCAAACCCGACTGTGAAGAGCGCGTTCGAGCCGAGGACCAGCGGATCGTGAACTTGCTCCCCGAGCAAGGCGATGGCGAATCCCAGCACGGACGCAAAAACGACGACACCAATACCTGCGCGCCCCGCGGCAAACGAGGCGACCAGCGCCACAGCGATGTAGCTGACGGGGTAGAGCTCGCTGCCGACCCCGCCGCGGAATTGAATCAAGGCGTGCACGCCGACGAGCAGCAGGACGCCAAGCTCGAATGCGGACGCCGGGTCAGCGCCGTCTCGATAGGCGTTCCAGGCCCGATAGCCAAAGAGCGCCGACCAGCCCGCGAGCCAGGCCAGATGACCCCATCCCAATCCGCCGTTTCCCGGAAGGAAGAAACCGGCGAGCAGGAACGCCGCGAGCAAGAACGCGGCCGCCGATCCCCACATCGACCGCGCTGTGCGCCTCACGCGAAGCGCTGCCTGGACGAGGGCCGTCATACCCGTGCGGTGTTACGCCCCGAACCATCTGTTCAGCAAGAAATCGGCCCGAGTGTGTGCAACACGCCTACCTAGGGGGGCGGGAACTGGAACACGAACTCCTCGGCGCGAACCATTCCGAGCTCGTCCCTGGCGATCCGTTCGACATAGTTGGGGTCGCTCCGGAGGGCGTCGATCTCACTCTTGAGCGTGGCGATCTCGCGACCCAGCTCCTCGTTGGAAGCGCGAAGCTCCTGCAGTTCTTCGCGCAGGTGCCGGTAGCGGGGCAGGCCCTGCTCATCGAGGACCAGTGTGGGGACCGTCATGACCGCCATCACCATCAGGGCGAACGGAAGAAGCGCTGCGCTGGGTCTCACAGGCCGAGCCTGCCGCAATGAAGGGCCCGGGCGCAATTTTCTGCCCAGTTTCGCGGGCTTGACAGAACCCCCTTAGCTTCTACTTTCTTTAAAGCGTGACAGTGACATTGGACGAGCGGCATCGCCGAATCCTGTTCGCGGTCGTGACCGAGTACATCGCCTCGGGAAAGGCTGTGAGCTCGCGGCGTATCGCGAAGCGCTATGGAATCAAGCTGTCGCCTGCGACGATTCGAAACGTCCTCGCTGATCTGGAAGAGGCCGAGTTTCTCCACCAGCCGCACACGAGCGCAGGCCGCGTCCCGACCGACGCCGGCTTTCGTTGCTTCGTCGACGCGATGGCCACGGCCGGTGAAATCTCCGACGCTCACCGAACCGAGCTGATTCGGCGCCTTCAAGACTTGGAGCCAGGCGCCGACGCAGTGCGGGCGACCGGTCAGCTCCTGAGTCGCCTCACGGGGACAGCGACGATCATCGCGGAGCCGACGGTGTCGGAAGCTAGACTCGATCAGTTGCGGTTCATGCGTCTTTCCGAGGGCCGGACGCTCGCGGTCCTGGTCACGCGCAGCGGCGCTGTCGAAAACCGGGTCGTCGTCGCCGAAGTCGTGGTGGACGATCACAGTCTCGAGCGAGTGAACAACTACCTGGCCGAGCTGGTCGGGGGCCGGACGCTCGAGGCGGTCCGAGATCTGCTCGCGGTGCGCCTCGCGACCGAACAAGGACAGTATCAACTCCTGCGAAAGCAGGCACAGCAGATGGTCGAGGCCACGGTCGAGGGCCGGATGGAGCGCGCCCGAGTCGTCATCGAAGGGCAGGGCGCCCTATTCGATCGGCCCGAATTCGGCGATGCGGAGAAGATTCGCCGATACCTCAACGCCTTTGAGGAGAAGCAGAAGCTTCTGGAGCTACTCGAGCAAACCTTACTCGCCGATGGCGTTCAGGTCTTCATCGGCTCCGAGGCAGCGCTCGACGACGTGAACGACATCAGCGTCATTTCGAGTCCATACCGCAGGGATGGCGCCCGGGTCGGCTCGTTTGGAATCGTGGGCCCAACGCGCATGGACTACAAGAATTACGTGCCCTTGGTAGGATTTGCCGCCGATGTGCTAAGCGACGTACTCGACGGACGGCTGCCGGGCAGATCGAAGAGATCCTGAAGAAAGACGGTTACGGAGAATGAGCGAACACGCGGGGGAAAAGCCGGACGTCGAGGAAGCCGACGGCGGGGCTGAAGAGGAAGACGTCATCTTTCCGGAGGAAGAGGGCGAGGAGGAGGCGGAAGCCGAGCCGAGCGATCTCGAAAGGGCGCATGCGGAACGCGATCGTATGCGTGATCAGCTCCTTCGCATTGCGGCCGATTTCGACAATTTTCGGAAGCGATCACGCAAGGAAATCGAAGAAGTTCGCCGACGGGCGATCGAGGACACGCTTCGCGAGGTTCTGCCGATCGTCGACAATCTCGAGCGGGCAGCCGGCGCCATGGCGGGCGCGACGGACGTTTCGGCTGTCGCTGACGGCGTGCACATGGTGCTGCGAGGCTTCGAAGACATCGCCAATCGCCTAGACCTCAGGCGCGTTCCGACCGTCGGAAATCTGTTCGATCCAACCTGCCATGACGCCATGCAGCAGACGGAGACCAATGAACATGCGCCGGGCACCATCGTCGGAGAGGTCGTGCCGGGCTACTTCCTGGGGGAGCGCCTGCTACGGCCGGCCATGGTGGTCGTCGCCAAACCCGTAACCAGCACGGATGATCCGGACAGCGATGACTAGTCACACCTTTGCAGCGACAGGACTCCAGCTGAGAGTATAAGGGGATTAGGAGAGAAATGGGGAAGATCATCGGGATCGATCTGGGGACGACGAACTCCTGTGTCGCATTCGTCGACAACGGGGAGCCGCAGGTCATTCCAAATGCGGAAGGCAGCCGCACCACGCCCTCGGTCGTCTCCTTTGCCAAGGACGGCGAGCGCCGCGTGGGCAGCGTGGCCAAACGCCAAGGAGTGACCAACCCCGAGAGCACGATCTTCGCCATCAAGCGCTTGATGGGACTGCCGTTCGACGCTGAGCCGGCGCAGAGGCACAAGCGCGCGGTGCCGTACGAGGTCGTCGAGAACGAGCTCGGTGACGCCTGGATTCAGGCGCAGGGGCATCGATACTCGCCGCCCGAAGTCTCGGCCATGGTGCTCGAAAAGATGCGAGAGGTCGCCGAGTCGTTCCTCGGTGAAAATGTCGAAGAGGCGATCGTGACCGTCCCTGCGTATTTCAACGACGCGCAGCGTTCTGCCACGATTGCTGCAGGCAAGATCGCCGGCCTCGAAGTGCGACGCATCATCAACGAACCCACGGCGGCAGCGCTTGCATACGGTTTCGAAGAGAAAGAAGGCAAGCGCATCGCGGTGTACGACTTGGGCGGCGGCACGTTCGATATCTCCATCCTGGAAATCTCCGACGGCGTTTTCAGCGTGAAGTCGACCGCTGGAGACACCCACCTCGGCGGCGAAGATTTGGACAACGCCCTGGTCGAGGAGCTTGCTCGGCGCTTCAAAGAAAGCAGCGGGATCGATCTGCACGAAGATCGTGTTGCGCTCCAACGCCTCAAGGAACAGGCCGAGAAGGCCAAGCACGAGCTGTCCTCTTCGTTCGAGACGGAGATCAACCTTCCATTCATCGCATCCGATGAAACGGGCCCCAAGCATCTCGAAACCAAGCTCAAGCGGAGCGAGCTCGAAATCCTGGTCTCCGAGATCATCGACCGCACACTGGGGCCTTGCAAACAGGCCCTGGATGACGCCCACCTCAAGAAGGAGGATATCGACGAAATCCTGCTTGTGGGGGGCCAAACACGCATGCCGATGGTCCAGTCGAAGGTCCAGGACTTCTTTGGAAAGGCTCCCTACAAGGGTGTGAATCCGGACGAAGTGGTGGCGATGGGAGCTGCCCTTCAAGGCGCTGCGCTGGCTGGCGAGGTTCAAGAGGTGCTTCTTCTCGACGTCACGCCGTTGAGCCTGGGGGTCGAAACTGGCGGCGGCGTGTTCCACAAGCTGATCCCGCGCAACACGACGGTGCCCACGCGCTCCAAGGAGATCTTCACGACCAGCGTGGACAACCAGTCCTTCGTGCCGATTCACGTCTTGCAGGGCGAACGCGAGATGGCCGCGGACAACAAGTCCTTGGCCAAGTTCGAGCTTGCGCCGATTGTTCCAGCGCCGCGAGGCGTTCCGGAGATCGAGGTGACCTTCGACATCGACGCCGACGGCGTGGTCAACGTGAGCGCCAAGGACCTCGGAACGAACCGAGAGCAAAACATTCGCGTCGTCGCCTCGAGCGGTCTGACCGAGGGAGACATCGAACGCATTATCGGAGAAGCCGACGCTTACAAGACGACCGACCAGAAGCGCCGTGAGCTCGCCGAGCTACGCAATGCGGCCGAAGCCCTTCTCTACACGAGCGAGCGGGCGGTCGCGGAATGCCGTGAGCTCGTCCCCGAAGAGGTCGTGGCTCAAGTGGAAGCCGACATCGAGGCCCTGCACTTCTCCGTCAACGAGGGCGACGCGATCGCAATCAAGGACGGGCTCGAGACGCTAGAGCTGAGCGCCTACAAGATCGCCGAAGCGATGTACGGCACGGTCGACCTCGACTCGACCGGAGACGCTCAGTCCGATTCGTGAGCCCCGAGGAACGAGCCTCGGCGACTGGCGCGGAATGGCTGGCGCGCATGCGCTGGGGCGCCCTGGCCATCCAGGCGGCGGCCATTCTGATCGCAACCCAGGGCCTCGACGTGGCTCTGCCCCTCGTTCCCATGTGGTCCCTGGTAGCCGCAGGGGCGCTTTCCAACTTCTGGCTGGCGTCCCGCAAGGCTGACGCCGGTCACCTCGGGGCGTTCCTCGTTCTGGACGTCGCGCTGCTCTCTGGGCTGCTGTACCTCTCGGGCGGCCCGACCAATCCGTTCAGCATCATCTACGTCGTCTACATCGCGATGTCTGCAGTGATGCTCGCGCCGAAGTGGACCTGGACGATCGCTGCGCTCTCCATCGTGTCGTTCGCCACCCTGTTCTTGGTTCACGTGCCCAGCGAGCATCTCGGCCACTCTGGGCATGACGAGGGGTTTCAAACCCATCTGTACGGGATGTTCATCGCCTTGGTTCTAGCCGTCGCGCTCATTACGTATTTCGTGAGCCAGTTGTCACTGGAGCTTCGGAGACGCGAACGAGCGCTCGCCGAGGCCGAAGAAAGGACGCACCGCTGGGGAAAGCTGGCCTCGATCGCAACCTTGGCGGCTGGCGCTGCACATGAGCTCGGAACGCCTCTGGGCACGATTGCGGTCGCGGCCAAGGAGATGGAGCGTCAGGCGCGGAAGGTCCCGGGCGGCGAGGGACTCGTCGAAGACGCGGAGCTGATCCGCGAAGAGCTCGAGCGATGTCGCGTGGTGCTCGACCGAATGGCGGCTGCCGGAGGCGAGCACGTCGGTGAAGCGCTGAGCTCGGTGTCGATCGAGGCGCTTTTCGAAGAGGTGCGCTCGCGGCTGAGCCCCGAGCAAGCCGAACGCTGGGTCACCGAGACTACCGTCGCCAGGATCGAAGCGCCGGAGGACGCCCTGGTGCAGATGGTCGAGAACATCGCGCGCAATGGCTTTGACGCTTGCGACGCAGGGCGTGTTTCACTCCGGGTGAGCCGAATCGAGGCGGGCATCGAGCTTTGCTTCGTCGACGAAGGGCACGGGATGGACGAACAGACGGCGAAACGCGCGACCGACCCCTTCTTCACGACGAAGAACACCGGCGACCGAATGGGCCTGGGTTTGTTCTTGGCGCGGACACTCGTAGACTCGCTGGGTGGCCGACTCGCGATCGAGTCGGCGAGCGACCAGGGGACGACCATCCGCGTCGTGCTTCCACAAGGCCGATGACCGACGCACAAGACCGCAGCAGCCCTAAGCCATCAATCCTGCTGGTCGACGACGATGAGCGGCTTCGTTCACGTATGGCTCGTGCATTCGAGGAGCGCGGCTACGAAGCGCAGCAGGCCGATGGCTACGACGCCGCGGTCGCAGTCGCCGAACAGGAAAGCACAGAGTATGCCGTCGTTGATCTCCGTATGCCCGGCAAGTCCGGCTTGGAGCTGGTGCGCGAGCTGCACCGAATCGACCCGGCGACCAGAATTGTCGTGCTCACCGGTTATGGAAGCATCGCGACGGCGCTCGAGGCCGTACGGCTCGGCGCTACGCACTACCTGACCAAGCCAGCGGACGTCGATGAGGTCATCAGCTCGTTCGAGCGAGGGGATTGGCCAACCGACCCGGAAGCCGCTCCGACCGAAAGCGAGGCACCCGAAACGCCGTCCCTGGCCCGGGTCGAGTGGGAGCACATACAGCGGGTGCTTACCGACTGCGGTGGCAACATCACTAAGGCTGCGGAAAGACTAGGGATTCACCGGCGCTCACTTCAGCGCAAGCTGTCGAAGTTCCCAATGCCGCGCTGAGCTACTGCGACGATTTGCCACGTACAAGCAAGGGCCTTCCATCCCTAAGCTCTGGCCGGTGAAGGGTTGTTGGGTGATCGCGGCGCTGCTCGCGCCGTTTTCGATTGCAGCGGAGGTTTCTGCGTGCGGAACCTGCGCCGTTGGAGATCCGACCCTGACCATCGTCGGTTTCGAGCAACCGAAGAGCCAGCGGGTGCGAACCTCGGGAACCATCCGGCATCGGAATGATCGGATCGGAGAGGCTCAGGTGGACGAGCTCAGGCTGTCCGAGCAGCGCATGGAGCTCGCGGGCGCGTACTCGCCGACGGACCGATGGACGCTGTCCTTGATGATGCCGCTGGTTCATCGCCTGGTAAGCGCGGTCAACCTTGCCGAGGCGGACATTTGGGCCCCGGGCGATTTGGAGTTTCGCGCGCGCGCCGTCGTCTGGCGCGATCGTAAGTTCGCGCCACGTCACTTGCTGAGCCTGATCGGCGGCCTCGAGTTCCCGACCAGCTCGATCGAGCGCGATGCGCAAGGCGTGCCGCTTCCCCTCGAGTTTCAGGCTGGCACCGGCTCATGGGATCCAATCGCCGGCGCTTCGTACACGATGTTCTCAGATCCCTGGTCGCTCTACATTTCCTCGGTTGGGATCTTCCCGACGCAGGGCCCTGCGGATACGAACGTCGGGATCAGCTTTCGACAAACAGCGCTCGCGCAACTTCAGCCCTGGCACTTTCTCGCCTTTCAGCTGGGAGCTGAGTTCAGATTCGACCAGCCGAGCTACATCGCTGGCGTTCGTGACCCAAACACAGGCGGCCACATCACCTACGGAACGTTGGGCTTGATCGGCTTGCCACACCAGAAGGTGTTGCTTCACCTGACCACGGCGGTGCCACTGATTCAGCGGCTCGACGGAAGCCACGTGGAAGGTCTCGCGATCACTGCAGGACTGGTCTATGAGATTTAGTCTGCTCATTGCAACGGTGCTCCTCAGCCTGGCGTCGCTTCCAAGCTGCATGCGAGTGACCGATGGCATCGAGGTGGACGTCGCCTACCAGCCCGCCGCGACGCCGGCAGCGGTTCGCACCGACATGGGCTACCGAGTCCGTCTCGAGCGAGCGATGATCGCAGTCGGCAGAGTCGAGCTGATCCGCTGTGACAATTTTGTCCTGGATCTTTGGAAACTCGTCAGCGTTCCGAGAGCGAAGGCCCACGAGTTCTCATCGCCGACGAGCTTGGGTGTGCCGCTGGTGATCGATCTCATGGAGAGCGCTGGAGTACCGCTCTTCGCCGGGACCCTACGGCCGCCTCCAGGCCGGTACTGCGGCATTCGCGTGATCGGGATGCCAGCCGACCAGGATGCCGAGGGCTTAACCGACGAAAACCTCGACATGATGGAGCACAGCGTCCTCATTGCGGGCCGCGTCGAGGACGCCGAGGGAGTCGACCAATCTGCCCTGCTCACCCGCATCTGGGAGATCCTCCCCTGCGAGATGACGTTCGACCGGCCGCTGATTTTCGACGGCCCGGTCCTCGAGAGCGTCTCCATCCAAATCGACCACACGAGCTGGTTCGATGGCATTGATTTTGCACTGCAGGACTCAACCTCGGTGCAACGACAGATAACCGAAAACGTACGGTTGTCGTTGAGAGCCACCCTTCCGCTGCTGGAAGATGGTTTCTGACGACCACGGAGAAGAGAATGAAGCAGTTTACGATTCTTGTAGCGGCGCTTGCTTTGGCGGGCATGGGATGTGACAGCAGCTCGAACGGAACCGGGGGCGCGGGTGGCGAAGGCGGCAGCGGTGGACAGGCCGTGACGATCGAATTCGCGGCCATGGTCGGGACCGAGACCTTCGTCTGCGGCGACACCTATGACAACCTCGGTGCCAACGATAGCTCACTCGTGCTCAGCGACTTCCGCTTCTACGTGCAAGACGTCGAGCTGAAAGACGCGGCGGGCATTTGGGTGCCGGTGCAGCTAGACGACAACATTTTTCAGACGAGCGGCGTCGCGTTGCTCGACTTCGAAGATGGCTGCGGCGAGCTTGGCAACCCGGAGCTCAACGACAGCGTCGTCGGCACGGTTCCGGCTGGGGAATACGACGGTCTTCGATTCAAAATGGGCGTGCCTTTCGAGATGAACCACGTGAATCACGCGACGGCGCCGAGCCCCATGAACCTCACCTCGCTCTTCTGGGACTGGCAGGTCGGTTACAAGTTCCTGCGGATCGACTCGGGACAGTTCAGTGAAACCGACTGGCGAATGCACCTCGGCAGCACGGGCTGCGTAGGGGATCCCATGGCGGGCGGCGTAACCGAGTGCGCCAACGGCAACCGAGTCGAGGTCGAGTTTGACGCTTTCGATGCGAGCGCGAACACCGTCGTGGCCGACTACGCGGCTCTCGTCGAGGGTGCGGCTCTCGATGAGGATGCGGCGGCCGACGCAGGCTGCATGTCGAAGCCGGCAGACACGGACTGCGGTCCGCTGTTCGCCAACCTGGGTCTGGCCTTCGGGGAATCCCCTGCCGGAACGCAGCAGTTCTTTTCCGCCGAGTAAAGCAATTGCTCGACGCAAACATTAGCCTTAATCACACCTCCAAATGAAACACCTCTCACACGCTCTTATCTTATTGCCAGTGCTCCTATGGACTGGGTGCGGCGACAGCGACGCCGCATCCACGTCCGGGGCATGGGTCTGGGACCTTCCGGACACCATTCCGCCGCCTCGGGTTCCCGAAGACAACCCGATGTCCGAGGCCAAGGTCGAGTTGGGGCGTTTCCTCTTCTACGACACGAAGCTCTCCGGAAACCAAACCCAGGCTTGCGGAACTTGCCACTTGCAAGAGCTGGCCTTCACAGATGGGCTGGCGCAGGCCGAGGGCTCGACCGGCGAGATTCATCCGCGCAGCGCGATGAGCGTGGTCAATTCGGGCTACGCAGCATCGCTCAACTGGGCGAATCCGGCCGTGGTGCAACTCGAAGAGCAAGCCTTGGTGCCGATGTTCGGCGAGGACCCGGTGGAGCTCGGGATGGCCAACATGGAAGAGGAGCTTCTCCGCCGGATGCGCGACGACGAGCGCTATCCGGCCATGTTCGCAGAAGCGTTTCCGGAGAAGACGGACTCCATCGACTTGGATAGCATCACTAAGGCGATCGCTTCGTTTCAGAGGGCGTTGACCAGCTTCAAGTCCAAGCACGACCAGGGCTCGAGCGCGCTCACTTTGTCGGAGCAGCGCGGAAAGGCGCTCTTCTTCGGTGGCACCACCGAGGCCGGGGTGCCGGACGCGCTGGAATGCTTCCACTGCCACGGAGGCTTCCTGCTTTCGCAGGCGGTCGATCACGACGGCAGCGAGTTCAATCAGCAGACCTTCATCAACAACGGCCTCTACAATCTGGACTCCGATGGCAGCTACCCGGAAGGCAACGAGGGGCTTTTCGACATCACGAACGACCCCGCAGACAAGGGGAAATTCAAGCCACCGAGTCTCCGCAACGTCGCGGTCACGGCGCCCTACATGCATGACGGCTCGATCGCCACACTCGAAGAGGTGGTGGATCACTACGCGCGCGGCGGTCGCTCGATCGAAAGCGGGCCCAACGCGGGGGACGGCTTCGACAACCCCAACAAGAGCAGCTTCCTCAATGGCTTCGAGATCACCGAGCAGGAAAAGCAAGACCTGATCGCGTTTCTTCGCACGCTGACCGACGAGAACCTGCTCAACAACCCGGCGTTCAGCGACCCGTTCGCGGAGTGACTCAGGCCAGCAGTCGCGGCTCACGTTCGAGGGTGACCCCGAAACGGTCGCTAACGCGCGCCCGGATCTCCTCGGCGAAAGCAAGCAGCTCGGCGGTCGTGCCGCCGCCATGGTGGACGAGCGCCAGAGCGTGCTGGCTCGACACCCCGATCGCGCCGCGCCGGCTGCCTTTCTCGATGCCGGCCTTTTCGATGAGCCAGCCGGCCGCGAGCTTCACCTTGGCGCCGGGCGCTGGGTAGCGTGGAACCTCGTCGGCCGTGGCGACTAGGTTCTCCCGAATGGCCTGTTCGACCAGACGCTCGGCATCCTCCAGCGAAACGACCGGGTTGAGGAAGAAAGAGCCCGCGCTGCGGCGATTGGGATCGCGTGGATCGATCAGCATGGACTTGCGGCGACGGAGCGCCCGTACACTGCGCCGGATCTCGTCGAGGGTCGCGTCGCGGCTGACGCTCTTCTCGAGCTCGGCGTAGCGAATCGTTCCAACGCCGTTCGGACGCAGCGCGAACCGGACCGCGGAGACGACGAAGCGATCGGGCTCGCGTTTGAAGAGGCTATCGCGGTACGCGAAGCCGCAGTCCTCGGGGGCGAGCTCTTCGAAGGTAAGAGTGTCGCGACGAAGAACACGAACCTGTGCGATCACCTCGGCGACTTCCGCACCGTAGGCGCCGACGTTCTGGATCGGCGTTGCACCTGTCGAGCCGGGAATACCCGCAAGACATTCGAGCCCTGCCCAGTCGCGGGCAACCGCGCCATCCACGACGCTCTCCCAGGGGACGCCGGCGCCGGCAATCACCGCTCCTCCGCCACGGAAATCGAGCTCGCCGATCGCCATTTGAATGACCAGCCCCTGGTAGCCGGCATCGGGCACGATGAGGTTCGAGCCTCCACCCAGAATGGCCGACGGCAAGCCTTCGTCGGCGGCCCAACGGAGCGAGTCGACCAGGATCTCCTCGTCGCTCGCGCGCACGAAATGCTTCGCAGGCCCGCCGAGCTCCAAGCTGGTGAGCGGAGCGAGCGGAACGTTGCGCTGAATCTCGAGCGTCGTCATCCCTGGGTCATTCGCTGGTCATCTAGGGCGCTGAGATTCTTTCGAGGCCGCCCATGTAAGGACGCAACGCTTCGGGGATGACCACAGTTCCATCGGCCTGCTGATTCTGCTCCAGAATCGCGACCAGCGTGCGGCCGATCGCGAGACCGGAACCATTCAGGGTGTGAAGGAAGCGCGGCTTGGCCTTCTCTTCGGGCCTGAAGCGAGCCTTCATGCGTCGTGCTTGGAAGTCACCAAACCAGGAACAGCTCGAAATCTCACGATAGGCGTTCTGCGCCGGCAGCCAGACCTCTAGGTCGTACGACTTCTGCGCAGCGAACCCCATGTCCCCCGCGCAAAGCTGGACGACGCGATGGTGAAGGCCGAGTTTCTGCAAGATGGCCTCGGCGTGATGGGTGAGCACTTCGAGTTGGTTCTCACCCTGCTCGGGATGGCAGAAGCGGACCAGTTCGACCTTGTCGAACTGATGAACGCGAATCATGCCACGCGTGTCTTTGCCGTAGCTTCCCGCCTCGCTTCGGAAGCAGGCGGTGTATCCGGTGTACGCAATGGGCAAATCGGCCCCGGCGAGGATCTCGTTCGCGTGAAGATTGGTGAGAGGAACTTCTGCAGTCGGCACGAGATAGAGGTCGTGCCCCTGTGCCTGGGCCTGCTCTTCCCAATCTTCGTCTTTTGCCATCCGAAACGCGTCCTTCGCGAACTTCGGAAGCTGGCCTGTGCCGAGCATGGCGCTGTCTTTGACGAGCACCGGCGGCCAGACTTCCTCGTAACCGTGTTCGGTGCTGTGCACGTCGAGCATGAACTGCATGAGCGCGCGGTTCAGGCGTGAGCCGAGGCCCTTGAGCACGACGAAACGCGAGCCGCTGATCTTGGCGGCGCGTTCGAAGTCGAGGATGTTGAGCTTGGTGCCGACCTCGACATGGTCGACGACGTCGAAGTCCAAAGCGGGCCTATCCCCCCAGACGCGGACCTCGACGTTGTCACTTTCGCTGAGTCCGTCTGGCGTACTGAAGTGAGGAAGGTTCGGAAGGTTCAACAAAATGACTTCGAGCTCGGTCTCCACCTCGGCTTGCCGGGACTCGCCCGATTTGATCTGGTCGCCCAAGCTTCGGAGCTGCTCGCGCTTGGCCTGAAACTCATCGGAGTTCTTATCGGCCACCTTTGCCATCGCCTGGCTGGCTTCGTTCCGCTCCTGCCGCAGGGCCTCGACCCCCGTGATGACGGAGCGCCGCTCTTCGGCCAGGGACCCGAGCCGATCGAGCAGCTCGGCATCCGCGAATCCTCGTCGCGTCAGGCCCGCCTTCACTTCGGGCAAATTCTCGCTCACATGGCGCAGGTCCAGCATGGGAGCGGGTCTACAACAGGAGGCCCAGGAGCACCAGTCGCGTACCTCTTTGCGCCGCGTGCAAAACCTCCTAGATTGAGACAGTGAGCGACACGGGCATGCTCCGCCGGTTGGGGGTGATCGGCGACATTCACTGCGAGTCCGAAACGCTCGAGCGAGCGCTCGATGCCTTGGACCGAATGGACGTCGAGGCGGTTCTCTGTGTCGGTGACTTGGTCGACGGGCCAGGCGATGCGGACGCGGCACTCGGCATTCTGGAAGCGCGCGCGGTGCAATGTGTCGCCGGCAACCACGAACGATGGTTCCTCGCCGGAGAGCAGCGGTCACTGGAGAACGCGACGCCTGAGATCAGCGATGCGTCTCGGGGGTTCATCGAGGCGCTTCCTCGAACTCGGAGCTACGCTACGCCGAACGGCAACGCCCTTCTCTGCCACGGGGTCGGTGAAGACGACGAAGCCTGGCTCCTCCCGGACACCCGAGGCTATGCCCTCCAAGACATCCCCGCTCTGCGCGAGCTGATGCTCGACGAAGAAATCCAATTCATGATTGGCGGACACACGCACGAACGAATGGTCCGCGTGTTCCCGGGGCTCACGGTCATCAACGCCGGCACGATTCACCGAAAGGACGAGCAGTCGTTCACGGTCGTGGACTTCGAAGCCATGCGGGTCTCGGCCTACTCAGCCGCCAAAGATACCGCGGGCCAGCTAATCGAAGAAGTCGAGCTACCGATGCCAGGACCGGTCGAGTAGGACGGCGTACTGGGGCCCGGGGGCACGCGACACGGGCCCCGCTTGCTCCTAGCGCGCTTGCCGCCAGAGCTCCGCCAGCGACGGCATCGTGCCGGTCAGTAGGAACCCCACGCGAAACAGGCGCGCGCCGATCCGAATCGACAGCCAGGTCGAGATCAGAAGGACGAGCATCGAGCCGCCGACCTCCCACCAGGCGATGCCTGAGGAGTCCACGGCGAGCCGGACGATGACGGTGAGCGGCGACGTGAACGGAATCCAAGTCATCACCTGGCCGAGAATACCGTTTGGCTCCTCGAGTAGGATCACCGGAACCATCAAGGGCAGGATCGCGAGCATGGCCCAGCCCATGGTGAGCTTCTGGCTTTCGGCGGCGTTGGCCCCAAGCGCGGCCGTTGCGAGCATCAGGCTTCCGAGGAACAAGTAGCCGAGGACGAAAAAGACCGGGGCTAGGGCCAGGGCTCCCCAGGGGATCGACACGACGCCGGCAAGCGCGGCTGAGGCCGAAACCGCCACGAAAACGACCATCGACGACCAGACCGCGAACTGAACGAGCCCAGCCGCGCCGAGGCCGAAGAGCTTGCCGGCGAGAATCTCTTCGGGCGTCACCGAGGACAGAAGGACTTCGACGATCTTGCTCTCCTTGTCGGTCGACACCGTTTGCACGAGGTAGCCCGAAGCGCTGAGCAGAGCTGTCAGTAGCAGTATTCCCAGAAAGAGCGGAATGGTCGTGCGCACGAGAAGATCGAGGGCCTCATCCGCGTCGACCACTTCATCGCCTTCGGGGCCGAGCCGACTACGCAGGAAGAATGCCGGGGAAAGCACACGCTCCTTCAGTTCACCATCGAGACGCCCTTGGACGAGGGACTTCCTCAATAGCTTGCGCAGCAATGGCTCGATCTGGGTGCCGCGCATGCTCAGGAGCGGTGTCTTCTCGGATTCGACGGCGCGCACCTGGCCGCTTGCGAGATAGTCCTGCTCGATGACGTACATGGCTCGAAGGCGACCTGATTCGAGGTCCCTGCTCGCCTCCTCGCGACTGTCGTAGAGCAGCACTTCACCGGCGCCTTCGCTCGCCTTCCACAGCAGCTCGCCGTCCTGGTTTACGAACAGCGAACGATCGAGGACCTTTGCCTCGTCGACGAGGCCGAATTGCGAGCTCTTTTCGGCGCGCTGAGAGAAGAAGTACGTTTGCACGCCGATGACGATGCCGGAAATAGCGGCCAGGAATAGCGGCAAGCCGAACGTGGCCAACAAGTACGACCAACGTTTGACGACCGATAGAAGCTCGAAGCGTGCCACTGCGGCAATCCGTCCGATGCGCATGGCTCAGTGCTCCCCGCTCACGAGATGGACGAAAATCTCGTCCATGCGAGCGACCAGCGGCTCGTAGCGCTCGACCAGGACGCCGTTTCGGACGAGCTCGTTCAGATACCCCGACGCAGTGGCGCTCGGAGGCAGCTCGACACGCCAGCCCCCGGCCTTGTACGCCGTGGCCTCTACACCGAGTGCGAGCAGGTCCATCTCAGTCCAGATGATCACCTCGTGCGGCGAATAGCGCCGGCGAATCTCATCGAGGTGCCCGTACACCACCAACTTGCCACGATGAATGAGCGCAACTCGATCACAGAGCGCCTCGACTTGGTGCATCATGTGGGTGGACAAGACGGTGGTTCGTCCGCTGCGCCGACGCTCTTCGATCAGTTCGATGACAAGCGCGACATTGACCGGGTCCAAGCCCGAAAACGGTTCGTCCAGAACGCAGAGCTCCGGGTCGCTCATCAGGCAGGCAGCGATCTGAACCTTCTGCGTCATGCCTTTCGAAAGGCTTTCGACCCGCTGGTCCGCGACCCGACTCAGGCTCACCCGCTCGAGCCAATGGTCCGCCGCGGCGGCGGCCGCAGCCCGCTTCATTCCCTTGAGCCGCCCGAGATACACAAGAAGATCGCGCACCTTTGCGCGGCGATACACCCCGCGTTCCTCTGGAAGATAGGCTGTGCGGTCGAGCATCTGCGGGGTCGGTGCAGCACCGAAGAGCGACACTTCACCTTCGTCGGGGCGAAGAATGTCGAGACCAATACGGATGAGCGTCGTCTTGCCAGCACCGTTCGGACCGAGAAGGCCAAACACCTCCCCTTGCGCGACCTCGAGCGAGACCCGGTCGAGCGCACTGTGCTGCCCAAATCGCTTGGACACGCCGCGATAGACAAGAACCCCCACGGGGGCAGTGTATCGGCTGGGGGGCCGTGGGGGCCAATCCGTGACGGTGGCTGCTGCTCGCGGTCCCCGCGTTACCCCTCGAGCGCCGCGGCCAAAAGCTTCCTGGTGAGGGTGGAGATCCCAACCTTCGCGAGCTGATCCGTGCTGAAGAGCCTTCGGTTCTCCGACTCTTGCGCGCTTGCCCCCCTGGCCCTGAACAGCTCGATCCGCATTCGCCGGTGCGTGAGAACGTGCTTGAGCTGCGCGGTCGGCTCCGGTTCCAATCTTGCGGAAATACCGGCGTCCCGAAGCGCCGCACGGGCGTCGCTCCCGTCGGAGGCGTTTGCAGCGGCCATCGGCAAGCCCCACAATCCAGCGAACATGTTTTGCTCACCACGCAGCAGCCAAACGAGTCGTCCCGCCCCGCGGCCGCGCGTGGCCATCACGGCGGTGAGCTCGACTTCCGTCGGTGCCTTGCGAGCGCGCGGAACGGGAAGCGTGTCGACTTCGTTGCTTGCATAGGCTTGGCAGTTCTCGGCTACGGGGCAAGTTTCACAGCGCGGTTGCTTGGGCGTGCAGACCGTCGCGCCAAGCTCCATCAGCGCCTGATTGAACGCGCCAGGGCGCGCGCCGGTAACCAGACGCCCGGCTTCTTCCCAGAGACGTTTGCTCGTCACCGACGAGCCGACCGGCGTATCGATTCGGAACAGGCGCGCCAGAACACGGGTCACGTTTCCATCGACGATCGCCTCTTCCTTCTCGAAGGCAATGCTGCCAATGGCACCCGCTGTGTAGCGACCCACCCCTGGGAGCGAGCGGCGCGCCTCAGGGTCTTCGGGAACCTCTCCGCCATACTGCGCGACCACTTCGCGGACCCCGGCCTGAAGCAAACGCGCGCGCCGGTAGTAGCCGAGGCCGCTCCAATGCGAGAGCACCGCGTCTTCATCAGCCTCTGCCAAGGCGCTTGGGCTCGGAAAGCTGGCCAGAAAACGCTCGTAGTATGGGATGACCGTCTCGACGCGCGTCTGTTGAAGCATGACCTCGGACACCCAGATCGCATAGGGGTCGCGGGTGTGGCGCCAGGGAAGGTCGCGGGCCGCTTGATCGTACCAGCCGAGCAGCTTCTGCCGAATCGCAGTCATCAAATGAACTCGCGGAACAAGCGCTCTGGGTTCTCCAGGGTTTCGATCAGATCATAGGCGAAGGCCGCGCCAACGTGCCCGTCGACGATGCGGTGATCGAGCGAAAGCGAAAGCAGCATCACCTTGCCAATGACGATTTCTCCGTCGCGCACGATGGGCTTTTCCTTGATTCGGTGCACCCCGAGGATACCGAGCTCAGGATGATTCAGGATGGGGGTCGCAAGAAGGCCGCCTTGCTTTCCGAGGGAGGTCACCGTGAAGGTCGAGCCCCGCAGATCACCGGCGGCGATGGTTCCGTCTCTTGCCGAACGCGCAAGGCTCTCGATGCGACTTGCGAGCTCGAAAAGCGAAAGCTGGTCTGCGTTCTTCACCACCGGGACCATGAGTCCGGCCTCGGTCGCGGTCGCGATGCCGATGTTGTAGTACTTCTTGTAGACCAGCTCCTTGCTCTGCTCGTCGACTGAGGCGTTCAAGATGGGATGCCTGGGCAGCGAGTCGGCAACCGCCTTGACGATGAAGGGCAGGATGCTGAGTGGGATCCCTTGGCGCTCCGCATCCGGCAAGAGCCGCTGCCGCAGCTCGACGAGGTGTGACGCATCGCACTCCTCCACAAAGGTGAAGTGCGCCGCTGTCATCTTGGAGCGGTGCATCCGCTCGGCGATCGTCCGTCTCATCCCAACGATCGGTTCTCGCTCTTCGAGCGTACCAAGCGCTCGGTCCCCAGTCGCCGTCGCACGAACGTCCGCGTCGCTCACTCGCCCGTCCGCAGCGCCGGGACGAACCCGTCGAAGATCGACCCCCAGCTCATTCGCGAGACTCCGCGTCGCCGGGGTGGCCAAGGGCTTCGCCTCGAAGTACGCGATCTCGCTCCCGGACCCCCGCCCCCGGTTCCCGGACCCCCGCCCCCGGTTCCCGGTCCCCGTCCCCGTCTCGGTCCCGGTCCCCTTCCCGGTCTCGGTCCCGGAACCCCGGCCTCGGTCCTCGGTCTCGGTCCCGGTCCCGGCACCAAAAAGCTTCGCCCCCGGCACCCGATTCCGAATCTCCCCCACGGCGCTAGCCGCCGGTCTCGAAGATCGCGGCGTGCCCTCCACGTTCGACGCGCATGCCGACTCCAGCGTGAGGAGAACCTGCCCCACCTGGGCGACGGCGCCGACGTCGACGCAGAGCCGCTCGACGCGTGCGTCGCAGGGCGCGCCGATGGTAACCGTCGCCTTGTCGGTCATGACCTCCACCATCGGCCCGTCCTCCGCGACAGCGTCGCCCGCAGCCACGAACCATTGAACGATCTCGCCTTCGGTGACGCCCTCCCCGATGTCCGGAAGCTTGAAGTCCAGCCGTGCCATCGCTCAGTACCTCGCCGTTTCGAGCAGCGCAGGAACGATCCGGTGCGCCAGCGGAAGGTATTCGCGCTCGTGCGTCAAGGGGAAGGGTGTATCCCAGCCGGTCACGCGAAGAGGTGGGGCTTCGAGGTGCAAGAATGCACGCTCGGTGATCGAGGCCACGAGCTCACTTCCAAAGCCGCAAGTCCGAGGCGCCTCGTGGACGATCACCAGGCGGCCCGTCTTCTTCACGCTCGACACGATCGTGTCGATGTCGAGAGGCCAAAGGGTTCTGAGATCGATCACTTCGACCTCGACCCCCTCCTTGGCCGCCTCTTCGGCTGCAGTGAACGCTTCGTACAGCATCGCCCCCCAGGCCAGGCAGGTCACTTGCTCTCCGAGCCGAACGACCTTTGCCTCGCCGAGAGGCAGCGTGTACGACGCGCCCGGAACGTCCATCTTCACCGCCCGGTACACGCGCTTCGGCTCGAAAAAGACGACAGGATCCTCGTCGCGAATCGCCTCGAGCAGGAGTCCCTTCGCGTCGTAGGGATTCGAGGGGCAGACGACTTTGAGTCCCGGGGTGTGAATGAACAAGGCCTCCGGCGATTGCGAATGATACTGGCCGCCGCGAATGCCGCCGCCGTACGGCGTCCGAACTACCATCGGCACGTGGAACTCTCCGGCCGTTCGATAGCGATATTTCGCAGCTTCGCTCACTAGCTGGTCGAAGCCCGGATAGATGAAGTCTGCGAACTGAATTTCCGACACCGGCCTCAGGCCGTGAAGCGCCATCCCAATGGCCGTCCCGAGGATCCCGGTTTCCGAAAGCGGCGTGTCGAGGACCCGATCGGCACCAAACTCTTCTCGCAAACCTTGAGTGACGCGAAAGACACCCCCGAGCGATCCGATGTCCTCGCCAATGAGCAGAACGGTCTCGTCCTCTTGCAGCGCAGCCCGAAGCGCACTGTTGATCGCCTGAACGAGATTCATCTGAGTCACCGCTCGTCCTCCTCGGCCTCGGCGCGGGGACCGCCAAGCGACTGCCCTTGCTGCTCGCGAAGATGCCAGGGCTGCTCGGCATACACGTCGGTGAACATGTCAGCGAGCTCGGGGGCTGGCTTTGCCTCGGCGCGCCGAACGCAGTCTTTGACCTCGAGATCACAGATCGTGCGCCAGTCGGTATCGAGCTCCTCGTTCCAGGCGCTGCGCTGCTCCATGTGCTTGCGGAGCCGCGCGATGGGATCGGCTTCACGCCAGGCGTCGACCTCCCCCTCAGCTCGGTAGATCCGGGGGTCATCCGAGGTGGAATGACCGCCGACACGATAGGTCAGGAGCTCGATGAACGTCGGCCCGCCGCCCCCGGCCGCGCGCTGCACGCCTTCACGTACGGCGTAGTAAACCGCGAGCACGTCATTGCCATCGACCCGCGATGCCGTAATCCCGTACCCAGCCGCCTTTTCGGCAATGGTGCGGGATGCTGTCTGCTGCGCGACAGGCAAGCTGATCGCGTATCCGTTGTTTCGACAAAGAAAGAGCACCGGCGACTGATACACTCCGGCGAAGTTCATCGCGGCGTGGAAGTCGTTGGAGCTCGTTGCTCCGTCGCCGAAAAAGACGCCTACACATTCGTCGAGGCCGCGCTTCTTGGCCGCCATGGCGACACCGACGGCGTGCGGTATCTGTGTGCCGATCGGCGCGCTCACCGCGAGGTAGCGATGCGCGCGACTGAAGGTGTGGTCCGGCATCTGTCGGCCATGCACCGGGTCGCCCGCATTCCCGTACATGTGGTCCATGTACTGCTGCAAGGGGTAGCCACGCCAGAGCAAAGCGCCCACCTCCCGATAGCAGGGGACAATCCAATCCCGATCGCGAAGAGCGGCAGCCGCGCCGATGATGGCGGCCTCTTCACCGAGCGAGCCGACGTGAAACGCGACACGTCCCTGCCGCTGAATCCTTTCGAGCCGGTCATCGACGATGCGGGTCCGAACCATCGCCTTGTAGAGCGCGACGAGATCGCCGATCGACAAGCCCGGGTCGAGCTTTGGATCGAGGCTTCCGTCGTCCCGAATGACCCGCATATTCCCCTCAGCCGAGCACGTCCAGCTTTCGTTTCTTTCCGTAACGATTCATCGCGGGCGCCGCTCCGTCTTGGGCCCCCGCCGCGAGCTCTCCAGTGAGAAAGACTTCCGCGGCCCGATAACTCGAGCGCACCAGGGGCCCGGAGGCAACGAAACGGAACCCCATCCCGAGCCCGGCCCTCTCGTAGGCCTCGAACTCCGACGGTTCGACGTAGCGCTGCACTGGGGCATGTCGCTTGGTCGGCCGCAGGTACTGCCCGATGGTGAGCACATCGATATCCGAGTCCCTCAGGAGCTGCATCGCCTCGAGCACCTCCTCGCGCTCTTCCCCGAGGCCCACCATGAGCGAGGTCTTGGTGATCGAAGCGCCCAGCTCCTTGGCGGCGACCAGGGTATCGACCGAACGTTCCCAGGAACAACGCACGTCTCGAATGCTCCGCTGCAAGCGCGGCACGACTTCCACGTTGTGCGCGAAGACGTCGGGGCGCCCAACCTGCACGACCACGCGAATGTCATCCTGCTGCCCCAGAAAATCTCCGACCAGGGTTTCGACGCGCAGCCCGGGGCTGTGATGCTTGATGCGCCGCACCGTTCTAGCCACATGGGCGGCGCCACCGTCACTGAGGTCGTCGCGATCGACCATAGTGAGCACCACGTAGGCGAGCCCCATCTCGGCAAGCGAGATGGCCGTGTTCTCGGGTTCGTTCGCATCCACGGCGCCGCCTGGCTTTCCGGTCTGAACCGAACAGAAGCGACAGCCGCGCGTACAGGTCTCTCCAAGAATCATCACCGTCGCGGTGCCCTGCCCCCAACATTCGAAAATGTTCGGGCAGCGGGCCTCTTCGCAAACGGTGTGCAGGCCTCGACCATGCAATCGGGCCTTCAGGTCGCGGAATTCCTCCTGCTGCTGCCCCGCGGGGAGCCGCACGCGAAGCCAATCAGGTTTGCGAGCTGGCAAGGTCATCCGATGCTCCAGTGGGTCCTAAGCCAAGCTCTTAGAGGGCTGCCCCCCCCCTGTCAATCGCGCCTAACTCTACGAATTGTGAGGGTTTCTCCGCTTCGGCGCAATATTCTGAAATCCAGCCGAATCAGACGCAATATTTTCGCGAATCACCCTTTACGTGGGCCATGCGTGCCCCATAATGGACCGTCGTAGCGGCCCATGACCCCTGAGGAGCAACTGGATGGACGACGAAAGAAGGCCGAGACGCGCCGGCCCCGTTGAAAGACCCGGCGCTTTTGGTGGCAAGCGAGATCTCAACCGGCGCAAGCGCGTCGACGACCTGATCAATGCCGGGCTTTCGCTCTTTTTGGAGCGAGGAATCGAGGCGGTCACGATCGACGAAGTCGCTCGTGAAGCCGGCATGGCGAAGGGCAATTTCTACCGTTATTTCCGGGACAAGGCTGATCTGGTCGAGGCGGTCATTGCTCCGGTCGCCAGCACCACACGTGAGGCAATCCAGGATTGCGACACCCAACTGCGCCAGGCGGATGGTCGTGAACAAGCGGTCGCTGCATACGGGCAACTCGGCAATAGGCTAGTCGGTGCCCTCGCCCTGTATCCGGATGCGATGTGCCTTTATCTCCAGGAGCGCCGAGCTCCGGCGACGATCGCGCGTCAGGCCATCTCCGATTTGGCGAACGAGCTCGACGAGCGGGCCATGACCCTGAGCCAGGTCGCGGCGGACCGGGATTTCGTGTCGGTTTCCGATCCACGGGTCAGCGCGCTGGCAGTCCTCGGAGCGGTCGAGGCTCTGGCGCTTGCTTCGGTGCGCAAGCAAGTGACGCTGGATCCAGTTGAAACCACCAAGAGCCTGATCTCGATCGTGCTCGAAGGCCTGCGTCGCTAGCGCAGCCCGGATGGGCTAAACAGCCGTCCAGCCCGAAACTACCGTTCCGGGAGCTTCTTCTTCACAATTAGGCGGACATGGCGGGGAGCATGATCTTGACCGCAGTGGCGCTCGTCTGGGCGGCACTGCCGGGCGTTGCACACGCGGCCAGCGGATCCGCTGCGCCGAGCAGCGCAGGCGAGCTCGGCACGGTGGTCCTCTTGGTGATCGTGATCGGCGTGGCCTACGTGCTTGCCCACAACGTCGTGGAGCGCTTGCAACGTCGCTTCCTCGTGGTGAGCGGCGCCGAATACCTCCTGCTGG
This sequence comes from uncultured delta proteobacterium, assembly GCA_963716775.1. Lineage (GTDB taxonomy): Bacteria > Myxococcota_A > Polyangia > Polyangiales > Houyiibacteriaceae > SG8-38. The sequence goes on along the minus strand of CAVQUI010000004.1, from coordinate 322,147 downwards.
GATTCCTACTCGGTCCGGCCTTCCCTGCGCTCCACGCCTTCGACAACGTGACCGGCTTGCTGCCGATCATCGCGCTCGCGGCCGGATGGGTCGGCCTGCTGCGCGGCACGGACTTCGACTTCACCAGTCTGCAGAAGCTCGACCCGGCAACCTGGCGCGTCGTCTTTCTGCATCACCTCCTTCCAGGCCTCGCCGTTGGATTTGGCGCATACTTCTTCTTCACCGAAGGAGAGTGGATCGAGACGAGCACGCGCGGCGCGGCGCTAAGCGCTGCAGCCTTGGCCTGCTTTGCGGCCGCGGACTCGACCGAGCCGTTCGACCTCCTCGCAAGGCGCTATGAGATCAGCGGACGGCTCGCGTCGCTCTTGCGTAACGGCACACGCCTCGGTGACATCGCGGTCATCCTGGCGTTCGGCCTAATCTTCTGTGTGTTCCACGAGAACGCACCGCAAGCGCAGGACTACTCGCCCGCCCTGTGGGCCTGGGTCACGGTGTTGCTCGGCGCTGCACTGGGCTTCTTGTTTTCGCTCTTCTTGGCTGGCGACGAATCGGACAACTCCCGATTCTTGGCGCTGGTCGGAATCATTGCCTTCGCATCGGGCGGCGCCTATTTCCTCGAGCTGTCGCCCTTGGCGGTGAATCTTTCTATGGGCTTCGTCCTGGTGAATTTCGCGCGCGGCGGCCAGCTCTTACATACGACGCTCGAATCGACCGAACGCCCCATGGCGATCGTGCTCCTGATATTCGCCGGCGCGCTCTGGGAGCCCACGCCTCTGGTGCCAACTCTGGTCGCCCTTGGGGGATTCCTCGCTGCCCGCACCGGCGCCAAATGGATCGCGAGCGTGATCGCTGGCTGGGGGACGACGCTCCGCAAAGACTTGTTCCGCGGACTCTTGGCGCATGGTGACGTCACGCTGGCCATGGCGGTCTCGTTTCGCCTCGTCTACGAAGGTCCGGCTGCTAACGTCGCCTATTCGGTCGTCCTGGGCTCGGTCATCGTCAACGACCTGATCGCACCGCGCTTGCTTCGTGGCTTGCTCGTCGACGAAGGCGAGATTCAACGCGAGCTCAAGGGCAGAGATTCCCAAACATCGATCGAGGTGGGTGCCAAATGAACATCGTCGTCATAGGTTTGGGCGAGGTCGGTCGTCACTTGCTGAGCGTGCTCGACAAGGAAGGGCACGACATCATCGCGGTCGATTCGAATCCCAAGGCGGTGCAGTACGCCGAGGAGCACTACGACGTGGCGTCGATCATCGGCTACGGCGCAAGCGAAACTCTGCTGAAGATCGCCGGCGTGGGCCGGGCCGATCTCGTCGTTGCGGTGACCAACCACGATGAGATGAACTTGATCGCCGCCCTTGCGGCCAAGCAACTCGGCGCAAAGCACGTGGTGGCTCGCGTTCAGGGCACGGCCTGGTCCGAATGGACCGAGGGCATCCGCTATGGCTTGCTCGGCGTCGATGTCGTGATCAATCCACGTGTGCTCGTCGCACAAGAGCTCAGCCGCATCGCTCGGTCCTACGGGGCCTCGGACGTCGTGGACCTCGCCCAGGACCGAGTCGAGCTCGTGCAGATCGACCTCGACGAATCCCGCGTGCTCAACAAGCCGCTTTCTTCCGTCGAGCTGCCTCCACATACGCTGGTGAGCGCGGTAGTCCGTGATGGGGATCTGTTCGTTCCGGGCGGTGCCGACGTTCTGGTCAAAGGCGATCGCGTGTACTTGATTGGCCGGCCCGACGGCGTGCTCGCCGCAGAGCGACTATTCAGCAAGGAACGCGAAGCGCGCCGAGTCTGTATCGTCGGGGGCGGCGTGGTCGGCAAGGGGCTCGCGCGCGATCTCCTTCAGCAGCAGGCCACGATCATGATGATCGAAAGTGACCTCGCGACAGCCGAGGAGATCAGCGCCGAGTTCCAGGGCATCGAGGTGGTGCATGGCGACGGCACCGACGGGGCGCTCCTCGCGGAGGAGGAGGTTGGAACCTACGACTTGTTCGCGGCGGTCACCAAACAGGACGAGATCAATCTCATGGCGGCCCTCCTCGCGCAGCGTGCCGGCTGCAAGCGAACCGCCACGATCGTGCAGCGGGCCGACTACGCCTCGATTTATCGTCAGCTCGGCATCGATATCGTTTTGTCGCCCCGCACCGTGGCCTCGGATCAGATCCTTCGCTTCTCGCGAGGGGGCGGCCTTCATAGCTTGACGGTGCTCGAAGACGGCCAAGCAGAGGTCGTCGAGCTCACCGCAAGCCCGAAGTGCCGCGCCGTGAACAAGCCCTTGCACCGGATGAATCTGCCTCGTGGCTCGCTGTTGGCCGCGATCGTACACGGCGACGACGTCATCATTCCGCACGGCAAGGACGTCGTGTATCCCGGCGACCGGGTCATCCTGATGACCACCAAGGACGCGCGGGCGACCGTCGAGCGGCTTTTTCGACCGAGGGGCGAGTGAGCACGCAATCGAGAGACTTTCGTGGCGTGATCCGACCCGTCGGAGTCGTCGTGCTCGCGATCGGCGTGATGATTGCGCTTTGCGCAGGGGTCGGCATGCTCTGGGACCAGTTCGCGCCCGATCCCAGTCGGCCGCAGGGGGGCGCCGCGGAGATGGCGCTTTCGGCGATCATCGTCTCGGTCCTCGGCTTGAGCGCGTTTCTCTACGGTAATCGCTTCATCACGGAGAGGATCTCGAGGCGTGAAGCGCTCCTTGCAGTCAGCTTGATTTGGATCGCCGCGGGTGCCTGTGGCGCGGTTCCGTTCATGCTCGGGGCCGGCATGTCGGCCGCCGATTCATTCTTCGAGTCGGTCAGCGGCCTGACGACGACCGGCGCTACGGTCATCGGAGATATCGAAGGGCGCTTGTCGCGGCCGCTCTTGCTTTGGCGTTCCTTGATTCAATGGCTGGGCGGCATGGGCATCGTCGTCCTGTTCGTCGCGGTGTTTCCGAACCTCGGTGCGGGCGGCAAGCATCTGTTTCGCGGAGAGGTACCCGGAACGACCGCGGAGGGTTTGCGACCCCGAATTGCCGAGACCTCATTCGCTCTGTGGAAGCTCTATGGCGCCCTCACGATCATCGAGATCGCCTTACTGAAGATCCTCGGCCTCGATCTGTTCGACGCCGTCTGTCACGCGTTCACCACCATGTCGACGGGCGGTTTCTCGACGCTCGATAGCTCGGTGGGCGGCTTCGACAGCGCCGCCGTCGAATACGTGATCGCCTGTTTCATGCTCATCGGTAGCGTGAACTACGGGCTCTACTACGGCCTATTGCGGACAGGCAATTGGAGGTCGCTCGTGCGCAACATCGAGTTCCGATGGTACATCGCGATCGTCGCGGGCTCGGTGGTTGTGTTGACGATTCTCAACCTCAGCGTGCACGACGAGTTGCTCACCTCCTTCCGATACTCCTTCTTCATGGTCGCGACCACGATCTCGTCGACCGGATACGGCACCGACGACTACAGCGCATACAGCTCGACAGCCCTCACAATCGTGATCCTTGTGATGTTCGTCGGAGGATGCTCCGGATCGACCGCCGGCGGCATCAAGATCGAGCGTGCGGTCCTGATGGGCAAGCAGGCAGTCGCGCAGATCCAAAAGAGCTTTCGCCCCGCCACCGTGCAACTCGTGCGCATGGGCAGAGCCGCGATCAGCGACCAGGTCCTCTCCGACGTCGCGTCCTTTTTTCTGATCTACATGGGATGTATCGGATTCGGCCTGCTCTTCCTCACCTTGGTCGAGGGCATTCCCATTCCCACGGCCTTCGGGGCGATGCTGACTTGCCTGTCCAACATGGGGCCCGCACCCTTCCACGTGGGGCCGGACAACTTCGCGGGATACTCGGCGGGTAGCAAGTTGTTCTTCTCGATGGCCATGCTGCTCGGGCGACTCGAGTTCTTCACGCTCTTCGCGCTCATCGTGCCAGGGTTCTGGAGGCGTTGATGACCGGCGCGTACAGCATGCCTCCACCTGGCGAAGAGACCCATGCCCGGCGGCAGATCACCGTCATCGTGCTGCTTCTGTTCGGTATGGTGGCGCTCTACCAGTTCGAGCAGTTCGCCCAGCATCCCTTCGACCCGAGCGGGATGCTCGCTTTCGGGTTCGTCGTCCTGGCGAGCTATACGATCGGCGGGCTCGTCGGCCAGATCCGCTTGCCTCACATCACTGGATACCTGATCGCAGGTCTGGTATTCGGCCCTTCACTGGCCAAGGTCTTGAGCGGGCTAGGTCTTCCACCTCCGTTCGACAAGGGCATTCTCAACGACGAGGTGATCGAACAACTCAGCCTCTTCGACACCCTTGCCGTAGCGTTGATCGCCCTCACTGCTGGCGGCGAGCTCAAGCTCGAAGGCCTCAAGAAAGGGCTCCGCGCGATCAGCTCCATCCTGGTTGCGCAGATCGTGTCGATCGGCGTCCTGGTGACCGGCTTCTTCTGGCTGATCTCGGGCGCCGTGCCCTACATTGGCTTGCCCGGGGTCGCAGGACTTCCCATGGCCGCCGCCCTTGCCGTGGGCGGGATGGTGGCCTCGGTATCTTTGGCAACCTCTCCAGCCGCCACGATCGCGGTCATCATGGAGTCGAGGGCCGCCGGCCCAATGACCCGGAACGTGCTTTCAGCCGTGGTTCTGAAGGACGTCATCGTCGTCGTCGCGTTCGCGGTCGCCCAGGTCGTCGTCGCTCAGCAGGTCGGCATGGGCGCCCTGGAAGGCGGAATCGCAGCTTACCTGCTGCAACACATCGTCATTTCGATCCTCTTCGGAGCAGTCGTCGTGGGCGGTTTGATGGCGCTCTACATCCGTTACGTCAATCAGGAGCTTCTGATATTCGTCGTCGGCGTCGTGTACCTCGTCGCCTTCATCTCGGATCAGCTTGGCTGGGACCCAGTGCTGGTCTTCCTCGCCGCTGGGTTTGGTGTTTCGAACTTCTCGAAGGCGGGACACCTGCTCATCGAAACCGTCGAGCGCCTGTCATTGCCAGTCTACGTCGTCTTCTTTACGCTCGCTGGCGCCAAGCTCCACCTCGACCAGTTGCAGCAGGTCGCCCTGTTCGCTCTGGCTCTGGCGGTCGTACGCGGCTTTGCGATCTTCTCGGGGACGAAGATCGGCGCCCGCTTCGGCAAGGCAGACGAAGCGACTCGGGACTTCGGCTGGATGGGCTTCGTTTCCCAGGCTGGTGTCTCGATCTTGCTGGCTGCCATCATCGGGAGGGAGTTCGGCGAGCTCGGACGTTCGCTCGAAACCTTGATCATCGGCGGCGTCGCGATCAACGAGCTGGTCGGTCCCGTGATGTTCAAGCTAGGCCTGAGCCTGGCCGGTGAAACCAGCTCCAGCCGCAAGTCGCTCGGCCCGGCACGGCACCTATCGGTGAAGCCGCCTTCGATGCGACCCGACGGCGAGGATGGGGCCGCCAGACAACTCGAGCCCTGGCCCGAGCACGTGGGCGCGAAGAACCTCTGGGGCGACCCGCTACAGTTGAAGAGCCCTGAGATCAACAGTAGCGTCCAAGACCTGGCGGGCGATCTGCAGAGCATCGTTCGCGAAGTTTCGACCGGCCCGCTCCGGGAATTCCAAGTCGACGCGGGAAAGTACTTGCGGGATCTTCGGCGCGAGTTTCTACGCCATCACCGGCGCTTGACCGTTCAAGCTCGGGCCGAAGACGGCGCCGAACGGGATGAGCTGGTGACGATGCTGCGCTCCGCTCAGTCCGACCTCGCAGCGCACTGGCGCGGAATCGTCCTTGGCAGGTCGGTTACGCTCGCCAAGCTCACCTGGACGCCGGAGGTCATGCTCGAGACCGTCGACGGGCTCGTCGACGAGCTTCCCTTGGTCGTCACGGCGCCGTACGAAGACGTCAGCTACCAGACCAAGGAAGATGATTCGATCTGGAAACGGATCCGGCGGGGCGGGCTTCGACTGAGACGGGGCTGGCGCAAGACCCTTGGTCAGAGCGAGCCAAGCCGCGACGTCCGGCTGCGTGCTCTAGGTCGCTTCCATCTTTCCTATGATGCGCCAGCGCGCCTGGAAGCCTTGGCGGCTCTCTTCGTCGAAGCTGATCGGCACCTCGCAGCTCGCACGCGAAGTCTCTTCGACGGTGTGATCGCCGGTTACGACGACATCGTAGACATCTCGGCGAACCCGGACTCCGATCTAGAAGGACAACTCGTTCGGCTTCGGCACGACGTCGAGGAAGAGCTCGCTCTGGCGCTCGACGAAACGGTGCGTATCACCGGAGATGGCACCCATCGCGCCGCTAGCGCTCTGGCGACCGGTTTCGTTCACATGAAAGAAGACCTGCCGACCTTTGGAACCCTCGACTTGCGTACCGGCGACCGCCGCACGAGCCGCCGCTTCGCAAATCGCATGCGAGCGATGGAGACGCTCACCAAGGACGTATCGAACCTCCGAAAAGCGAGCTCGGCGGAGTACTCGTCGCTGGCTATGGAGCTCGAGCTGCTCGGCCTGGAAGCGCGAATCAAGGACAACGTCGCCGAGTACGTTCTTCGGCTCACCAATACGGTCAAGCGCCGGGCGACGTCTCAAGTCGAGCGAGTCAGCGAAACGCTTCAGAAATCGCTGCTGAAGCTGAACAAAGAGCTGGAAGCGGACTACTCCGGAGAAGAGCTGGCTGCCGCACTACGCAAGTCGACTGAGGCGACGAGCAGGGCCACAGGCGAAGCGGCGCGAGTGACCTCGGAGCTCTACTCCCACTTGAGCGACGACACGAAGATCGCCCCACTCCTCGACGCCTTGGTGGACGCCTGCCGCGCCCTCACCCCGCGCTACCGAGTGACCGTGGGCCAGCGACAGACCGGCGAGTGGCGCTTGCCTGCCGCGCTCCCCGAGGTCGAAGTGCCGTTCCGAGAGGTGGTGCTCACGTACATCGATAGCCGTGTGGCCCCGAAGCTGCTGGCGACTCGACAGGACCTGGCCGAGCGTGTTCAGCCCCTGGCCAACCTGCTTCAGGAGCTCGAGCGCGTCGTGGCATTCAACGTCGAGCTAGCGACTGCTGAGCTCGAGGTCGTGCACGACGAGCCGATCCCCGAAGAGATGCACACGCTTCTTCGCGACATGGTCTACGGCCAGCTCGAGCGAAGCTACAATTCGCTCGAAGAGATTCGCGCCGATGCGCAGGGGTGGCCGGCGATCATCGACCGCGAGATGCGTGACGCCGCGCTCGGCACACTCGAAACGCTCCGGGGTGAGCTTGCCGAGGGCTCCTTCAGCAGGTCGCGTCTCGAGGCGATGCGTCGCGCCGCCAGCGGACTTCGAATCATGAACAAGGCGGAGCGCGTCCCCCGGATGAAACGGCTCAAGGGCCAGCTCCGTGGTGGTCTTCGCGCCTTGTTCGGCGAGGAACGACTGGAGCGCTGGAGTGAGCGTCTCGGCTTGACGCGAGCCCTTCCGACCGAGGAGCTCTCTGCAGGCGCCTTTGCCGCGCCGGACGTAGCGACGAACCTCCCGCTGGTTTACCGGCGTCTGTTCGCGGCGGACACGATGGAGGCCGGCGACGTACTCACCGGCCGAGACCAGGAGATCCGCCGCGCAGAGGCTGTGCTTTCAACGGAGATCAAAGGACGCTTGCGCTCGGTCGCACTGGTCGGAGTCGATGGCGTCGGAAAGGCGGCCGTCTCGAGCGCGATCGTGCGAAGCCGCCGCTGGAAGAACGTTAAGCGAGTGGTCTTCACCGCACCGGTGACGGTGGAAGACGTCGAGGCGATTTTCCAGGACTCGCCTGAAGGCCAGTTGGTGGTCGTGGACGGGCTCCACTGGATGCTCTCGATGGCTCCTGGTGGCTTCGACCCACTTCGACGTTTCGTCAAAGGCATCATCGAGGAGGGCGGGCGTCGACGCTGGCTGGCGCACGGCGCAGTGCTCTTTTGGAACTTCGCCTCGACGGTGGCGCCGCTCCGCGATGCATTCCCCGAGCTGGTTCGACTCGAGCCCTTGAGCGAGGAGGAGCTGCAGGCCGCCGTCATTGCGCGGCACCGGTTGAGCGGATTCGAGCACTCCTTCGACCGAGGAGATGGCTCACCGATCGAGGGCTTGTTCGCGAGAAGCGCCACGCGGATTCGAAGGCCGTACGACCAGTACTTCCACGAGCTGCACGATGCGACCGGGGGCCTGGTGCGCGATTCACTTCGACTTTGGCTCGCTTCGATCCGCGGCATCCAGGACGACATCGTGCATGTTGGACCGATCCCGGCTTCGTCGTACGCACGGGTGCGACGCCTTCCGGATGACGTCCAGGTCAACCTCTACCAAATCGCCCGCGGGGGCTGGATAGACGCCGCCGGCCAGGCAAGATTGTTCAGACTGGACGTGAACACCGCACAGGCGCAGCTGAGCCGCTTGGCGCACCTGGGTTTGCTGGAGGAGCGCGAAGGTGCGTTCGTCATCGCGGTACATCTACGCGGGGTGCTCGGCCGCGTATTTGCAGAACGGGGCTGGGTACTGTGATTTCGAAGCTCCAACGCTCTTGCTTGTCGTTTCTGCTGATCGCCTCTATCGCGGCTCCCGCTGGGGCGCAGCTTTTCGACCGGACCGACGAATCGCAGAACCAGCAGGATGCTCGAGAGGAAACCCGGGCGGAATCGAAGACAAGCAGGACAGCAGCCAAGCCGGCTCCAGCCAAGAAACGAACGGATGAGCGCCCGGCCCTCGAGCAAGAGCAGACCTCTGCGCAAAGCCCCTCTCAAAATCCGCCGAGCTCGATCGCTCGGACGCAGCCCCCCGGCGACGCCGGCGAGGAGTCGCCCAGGACGCAGGAACGCGATCCGCTGCTCGTCCTATTCCTCTGGCTGCTTGCCGTGGGTCTGCTGCTGTTCCTGGCCGAGCGCACCCGCAATTGGATCACCACGAACATTCCGCTGCGGCGCGTGCTCGGCGGACTCGTGTTCGGTCTTCGCATCGCAGCGTTTTGTCTGCTTCTAGCGGTTGTTTTCGAATTGGTCCCAAACGACCAGAGTTGGATGCTCTGGACACTGGCCGTTCTCGCCCTGGTCATCGGATGGTCGGTCCGCGATCTGTTCGCCGACCTGGTTGCCGGTGCAATTCTCGCCGTCGAACGGCGCGTGAAGAAGGGGATGTGGGTCTCTGGCGATGGATTTCAGGGGACGGTCGAAGGCAGGACGCTCCGCGCGACCTGGCTGCGCGACGGACAGGGGCACCGCCTCACCGTTCCGAACCGCGCGATGGTTGGTGCGCCGATGGTGTACGACGCCGGCTCCGACGCTGAGCATGAAGTGGTGGTACGGCTCGAAGGCTACGAGAACGCCGGCAAGGTGCGCATGGCGCTCACGGACGCAATTCTGAGCTCGCCCTGGGTGCTCGCAGGAGCCACGCCGGTCGTTCTGCGAGATCCTGCCGATCCGGTCGTCTGGCGTGTTCGAATGAAGCTGCTCGAGCCGCGCTTTTCGCTGCACTTCGAAGGCGAACTGCTCGAACGGGTCGAGGACTTGCTGCGCTACCAACCGCCACCTGAAGAGCCTAAATCCGTCCCGAGCGAGGACCAAGTCGAAGGCTGACCGGCCGAACGTCGGCGCACCCTAGAATCGCTAGCCGATCCAGTCGCGAAGCTCGCCGGTCACGACCCGGGGCGCCTGTTGCAGATCTTCGATCGTCTTGGCGCCGCAGAGCAGCATGATTGCGCGGAGCTCGCGCTCGACGCGCAGCAGGAACGCGCGGGCGCCATCCGCACCTCCTTCGATGAAGGCCTGGTAAACGTTTCGGGCGATGCCTGCACAGCTTGCACCGAGCACGATTGCGCGCGCGACATCCATGCCGGTTCGGATGCCTCCGGTGGCGATTGTGGTCATCCCTGCCTCGACGCAGTACCGAACTGACGCGGCAGTCGGAACCCCCCAATCCCACAGCGCCTCGCCGAGCGCCCGGCCGTCGCCCTCGGCACGCAAGGTTTCGACGCCGACCCAGGAGGTGCCGCCCGCTCCCGAAGTGTCTGCGTGACGAATACCAACCGCCCGCAATCGGGCCGCGACCTCCCGGCTAATCCCATTGCCGGTTTCCTTTGCGATCACCGGCACACCCAGCTCCGCCCAAAGGCGCTGGAAGGTTTCGAGGCATCGGCTGAAGTCCCGATCGCCATCTGACTGGACCAACTCCATCGCGGGGTTCATGTGGACGCATAGGGCGTCCGCGCCGACCTCTGACAGCATCCTCCCGATTGCCTCGGTGGACAGGTCGCGCGCCTGTACCACTCCGACGTTACCGAAGAGGAGTGCGTCCGGCGCGTGATCTCGCACCTGATAAGTCCAGCTCGTCTCGGGACGCTTCTGCATGGCGCGCTGACTTCCCAGGCCGAAGGCGTAGCCGAGCTCGTTGGCAATCGAGGCCAGACCCTGGTTGATCTCGGCGGCGCGCTCGTGGCCGCCGGTCATGGCGGCAATCAGGAGCGGCGCGCGCAGCTCCTTCCCGAGCAAGCGAACGCGCGTGTCGATGGAGTCGAAGCTCGCCTCGGGGAGCGACTGATGCACGAGCCGCACGCATTCGAGAAGCGTCGTGCGTTGCCGAAACGCGACCTCGTCGGTCGCGCACAGATCGAGATGATCGGCCTTTCTCTGCTCAATGTCTGTGCTCATCGCGTTGCTTGCTCGGCAGCGTTCCGCCGTGTACGTAGCTCGGAATAAGGACACTGACACCGTGGCGCAAGGGCAAATGGATCTCGAGTCCTGGATGGGGGGCATCCGGCAGCGCGTCGACGCCATCCTCGAACGTTTTTTCGAGTCGAAGTGCAACGAAGCGATTGAGCTTTCCCCCGCGGCGATCGAGCTGGTCACCGAGGTGCGCGATCTCACCATGCGCGGCGGAAAACGACTGAGACCGATCGTCACCGCTGCGGCCTTCCGGGCGGCCAGTGGAGTCAGGGACCTCGGCCCGACCTTCGAAGTCGGCGCCGCGCTGGAGCTTCTGCAAACCTATTTGCTGATTCACGACGACTGGATGGACGAGGACCGTGAACGCAGGGGCGGGCCCGCCGTCCACTACGCGTTTCAGAAGAAGCATGGCCATGACCACCTCGGAGCGAGCCTCGGCATCCTCGCGGGGGATCTGGCTTCGACCTTCGGATGGGAGCTCTTTCTCGGCGGCCGCTTTCCCGAAGGCCGGCGGGACGAAGGCCTGGCGCTCTTCGTTAGGATCCAAAAGGAAGTCTTCGCCGGGCAACAACTCGACCTCATGACCGACGGCGACGTCGAGCGGATGCACGACTTGAAGACCGGTAGCTACACGACGCGCGGACCTGCGGAGCTCGGAGGCATTCTCGCCAATGCGGACGAAGCTGGCATGGCGGCTCTTCGCGAATGGTCGGCGCCGCTCGGTGTTGCGTTTCAACTTCGGGACGACCTGCTCGGTACCTTTGGGAGCGTCCACGAAACCGGAAAGCCCGGCGACGACTTGCGTCACGGCAAGCACAATGCCGTCGTGGCGGCGTTTCGGAGGCTCGGACCGAACGACGCGGACTGCGCCTTGCTCGACCGGGTCTGGGGCCGGGCGGACGCAAGCGATGACGAGATCGCGGCTGCTGCCGAAATACTCGCCCCCGCCAAGGTCGAGGTAGAGGAGCGACTGGGCTTGCTGGCGGACCAAGCCCGAACCGCACTGGCCGCAAGCCCGTTCGACGACGAGGCCCGGCAGATGCTCGGGGAAGTCACGCGGCGGCTCACGGACCGAGGAAGTTGATGGGTTTTGGCAGAGGCAAGGTCATTCTGCTCGGCGAGCACGCGGTCGTTCATGGCTGCCCAGCTATCGCGGTCGGAATCGAACGGGGCGTCAGCGCCCAGGCCAAAGTCGCGGAGCGTGATCTTCTGCGGCTCGCGCCCTGGGACATGGCGCTCAGGCCCGATCCGCGAGGTAGCGAGCCCCTCGAACGCGCGTTCGCGGCGGCGCTCGAGCTGTACCAGGAACGTCCGGCGCTCGAGCTGAGCGCGCAGGTCGAGCTTCCGGCTGGAGCGGGGCTTGGTTGCTCTGCGGCGATCGGCGTAGCCGTGCTCGATGCGATCGACGAGACCTTGGGCATCGAGCGTTCCAGAACGGAACTGGCAGATGCGGCGCTCGCCTGGGAGAGGATCTTTCACGGTAACCCCTCGGGGATCGACAACACCATGTCGGCAATCGGTGGTGTGGCGCTCTACCGCAAGGGCGAGCCGCTTGAGCCGCTGCGCTCGAACAAACCTCTTCACCTGGTCATCGGCTACAGCGGCGAGTCCTCGAGCACCAAGGAGATGGTCGCCTCGGTAGCCCGTCAGCTCCAAAACGACCATGGGCGTGTGAGCAAGTCCTTCGAAGGCATCGAGGTGCTGGTGCGCAACGCGAAGCTCGCCATCGAAGCCGGCGATCACGTCGCGCTCGGCCAGTTGCTCGACTTGAATCACACGATCCTCAGCTCCTTGATGCTCTGCACCAGCAAGCTCGAAGAGATGTGTCAGGCCGCAAGGCGGGCCGGAGCGCTCGGCGCCAAGATGACCGGCGCTGGCGGTGGCGGCTGCATGTTTGCGCTGGCCCCCGAGCACGACGAAGCGCTACGCCTGTGCGAGGTGCTCGGACAAGACGCGTTCGTAGCGGAGGTGAGCGCGTGATTGAGCGTCCCATGGAAGCGAGCGCGCGGGCCTGCGCAAACATCGCACTGGCAAAGTACTGGGGGAAAGCCGACGTGAAGCGAAACGTCCCCGCGGTGCCAAGCGTCTCTCTGACCCTGGACCAGCTCGTGACCGAGACCCGAGTTCGGTTCGACCGGTCCCTTTGTTCGGACTTGGTCAGGCTGGACGGCAGACCCGCGACCGAGGCCGAGGCCGACCGGGTCATCGCGATGCTGGACCGTGTTCGGCGTGAAGCGCGACTTCGCGTGAAGGCTCGCGTTAGCAGCCACAATCACTTTCCAACCGCCGCAGGCCTGGCCTCGAGCGCCTCCGGCTTTGCCGCGCTTGCTGCGGCAGCTTCGGCGGCGGCTGGAATCGACTTCAATGCACGCCGCCTGAGCGCCTTGGCCCGGGCGTCTAGCGCGTCGGCGGCTCGTTCGATCTACGGCGGATTCGTCGAGCTCCCGGCGGGCAGCCGGGGCGATGTCGACCTGGCCGCCCGGCAGGTCGCGCCTCCTGAGCATTGGAATCTAAGGTTGGTCGTGGCGCTGACCGAGCCCGGCAAGAAGAAAGTCGGTTCGACCGAAGGGATGGAGCGGTCGCGCAAGACCTCGCCCTACTACCAGGCCTGGCTAGAGCAGGCGCCCAAATGGTCTCGAAAGATCAAACGCGCGATCAAGGAGCGCGAGCTCGATACACTCGGCGCGGCGATGGAGCAGAGCACGTTCGCCTTTCACTGCTGCGCGATCACGTCAGACCCGCCAATCGTCTATTGGGCGCCGGCGACTCTGGCCGCGCTAGCCACCGTTCGCGGACTTCGGGAGCGCGGGGTTTCGGTCTGGGCGACCATGGATGCCGGACCGCACGTGAAGGCGCTTTGCGCGGCCAGCGACGCAAGCCGCGTTCGGCAGGCCCTCGACCGAACCGAGGGCGTAACGCGGAGCTGGGTCGCCAAGCCCGGACCCGATGTCGAGGTGCATCAGTGACGCCGACGGGAGCGAGCGCCCCTGGCAAGGCGCTCCTCTGCGGGGAGTATGCGGTGCTCGAAGGCGCGGCGGCCGTCGTGGCGGCTGTCGATCGGCGCGTCACGGTCGCCTGGACCGATGATCCAGGGGCGATGCCGCCGGAGGTCGAGGCCACCCTGGCCCTCGCTCAAGCCGCGCTCGGACCCGTCGGTCGGTCATTGCGTTTGGATGCGAGCGATCTGCATCAGGACCGCATCAAGCTCGGCCTGGGCTCGTCCGCAGCAGCGGCAGCAGCGACCGCCGCCGCCGTCTTCGCTTCGCACGGGGCCGATCTCGCTGATCCGGACACGTTGCGGCAGGTCTTTGCTTCTGCGTTCGAGGGTCACGCCTCCATCGCGCCAGAGGGAAGTGGAGTCGACGTGGCAGCCTCGACCTTCGGCGGTTTTCTGCGGTTCGAGCGCACGGGCGATCGCGTGGAAACGCGCGCGCTCCGGCGACCGGACGAGCTACACATTCGCCTAGTCTGGACGGGTCACGCCGCGCGAACCAGCGAGCTCGTCGCAAAGGTGAAGGCGCTCAGACGCAACGACTCAGGCCGCTACCGGGCGTGTATGGAGCGTCTGGCCGAGCTCTCGACGCGATTTGCCGCTTCCTTCGAGCTTGGAAATGCGCCGACTGTCGTCGCCGAGGCGGCTTCGTATTGCGATGCAATGGAATCGCTCGGGGAGGCGGCTGGTGCGCCAATTCTCGAGGCACGTCTGCGGCGCGCCGCCGAGCTTGCCGCGGGGTTTTCGGGGAGTGCGAAGCCTTGTGGAGCAGGTGGCGGAGACGTCGGGATCGCGTTCTTCGTCGACCCGGAAGCCGCGAACCGCTTTGAGCTGGCCTGCAAAGGCGAAGGGCTGCATCCTATCGACGTCTCCTGGGGTGCAAGCGGCGTGCGGGCCTGTTGACGGGAGGAGCCTTCGAATGCTGATCAATCTCTACATCCTCTCGCTGGTGCTCGGCGCCGTCCTCCTGGGCGCGGCGCTCTTCCTCGGCGAAAAGACGGTTGATGCCGACGATCAAACCCGCGCGCACGACGACACGACGCGTGCAAGTCAGTTCGGTCAGCTCGACGGCGTGGCAGGTGGTGACTACTTCGCGCGGACCGTGCGCTCGCGAAGGTTCTGGACCTTCTTCGTTTCGTTCTTCGGCATGACAGGGCTCATCGTCGACGGCCTGGATCTGATGAGCCCAGCAGTCTCGCTCATCGTGGCGGTGGCCGTCGGAGCGGTCGCTGGCGCTGGAGCCTCCGCGGCGGTTCGGATCGCCTCTAACTGAGCCCGAACCTCAGCTCGGGAACGAGCGGACCTTCTCTTCGAGCCGATCGATCACGATCGCAGAAAGGTTCTCGCCGACGAGCCGTGACATCTGCTGAATCAGCGTCGGGCTTGTGACGTTCACCTCGATGAGCTTGCCGCCGATCACGTCGAGGCCAACGAAAAACAGCCCATCGGCGCGCAAGTGCGGGGCGATCGTTTCGATGATTTTCAGATCCGCATCGCTGACCTCAGCGGGCGCCGCGGAGCCGCCGACGTGCACGTTGCTCCGGAGGTCCCCTTTGCTCGGGACTCTTCCGACGACCCCGAGAAGCTCGCCGTCGACGAGCAGAATTCGCTTGTCCCCTTCTTCGTACACTTCGGGAATCAGGGCCTGCACGATCGCATTCCTCGACCCTAAATGGGTCACCGATTCGATCAGGCCATTGAGGTTGCTATCCCCCTGGCTGAGTAGAAAAACGCCTTCGCCGCCGTGACCGTCGATCGGCTTGATCACGGCCTTGCCGCCGACGTCGCTAAGGAATCGAAGGACCTCGTCCTTGTGACTCGTCATGATCGTCGGCGGGACGATATCCGGGAAGTGGTGAGCGTAGAGCTTCTCGTTCGCCTCACGCAGGCCTCGCGGATTGTTGACCACCAAGGTGTGCCCCTCGAGATGGTCCAGAACCAGCGTCAGCCAGAGATACGCATCGGTGAACGGCGGGTCCTTACGAATGAAGACGGCGTCGACATCCAGCAGGTCGATGTCTTCGGCCGCACCGAGGCGGATCGGTTCGTTTGGATCGAGCTGCATCGTCGCCTGGCGAACACGCGCCACGACTCTGCGGCCGCGCAGCCCTATATCGCTCGCCAAGCAGTGATCGACGCGATGGCCTCGGCCCTGCGCCTCCAACATCAAGGCGAAGCTGGTGTCTTCATCGACGATGACCGTCGAGACCGGGTCCATGGCAAACACGAAATGCATGAGACCCTCCGGTAGCATCCGAGCCGGTTTGGAGGCAAGCTGGGACCGATGAAGCGCTCGCTTTCAATCGTGCTTTGCTGCGTTTCGGCGCTGCTGATCACCGGCCTGAGCATCGGCGTCCCGACCGAGCATGCCGCCGTCTTCACGCGCGAAGCGGTCGCGGCCGACCACGCGGAAGCATCGAAGGCGGGGGCCGAAATTCTCGCGGCGGGTGGAAACGCCGCGGATGCAGCCGCCGCCACCATGCTCGCCCTTGGCGTGGTCAACCCTGCTAGCAGCGGCCTGGGCGGTGGCGGCTTCGCTCTCTACTACCGCGCAAAAGACCATTCGCTGACCTTTCTCGACTTCCGCGAGCGGGCCCCTCGCGCTGCGAGCCGAACGATGTTCGAGCTCGAGGGTGAGCGAGCTGACGGCCCCGCGAGCTCTCCCTCACAGCTAGGCGGTCTCGCAGCAGGCGTTCCTGGAGAGCCGGCCGGAATCGAGGCCCTTGTTCAGCGCTTCGGAAAGCTCTCCTTACGCGAGGTCATCGGACCAGCGCTCCGCCTCGCCGAGCAGGGCTTCGAGGTGAGCAAGGCGCTGGGCGCCATGGGAGGCGCCTTCGACGTCCAGCTACGCAAGGATCCGATCATGGCGAGCTGGGATCTCCGGCCCGGTAACATCTTGGTCCGTCCTGGACTGGCGCGTGTCCTGCGAGCGTTCGCCGAGAAGGGCGCCGCAGTCATCTACGGGGGCGTCATCGGCCAGGAGATCGCCGCTTCGGTTCAGAAACGGGGCGGCATCATGACCTTGCAGGATCTGTACGCCTACCGCGTCAGGACCCGGGAGCCGCTTGAAACGAATGCCTTTGGACACCGCTGGGTGACGGCGCCTCCTCCGAGCGCCGGCGGATTCACGATGATTCAGAGCCTCGCGATTCTCGAGCAGGCGGTCGGCCCAAAGCCCGGCTCTGGCGCGCCGCTACTGCATGCGATGGCCGAGTCCTGGAAGGGGCCTTTCCTCGATCGGCAGCGCTACTTCGGCGACCCCGATCAGGTGATCTTGCCGCTCGACGAAATGATGAGCGAACGTCGAATCAGCGCGCGCGCAAAGCTCGCCGCGGATGGCAAGGCCCATCCGAGCGCCGACTACGATCTTCCGATCGAGTGGACCCGGGCGGAGGTCGCCGCGCCGGACAACGCCGGCACCTCGCACCTTTGCGTCGTGGACGTCGAAGGAAACGTGGCATCGGTCACCACGACGGTGAACCTCCCCTTCGGAGCCCGCTTCACGGGCGGTGGTATCGTCATGAACGACGAGATGGACGACTTTGCCAGTGGCATCGGCAAGGCCAACGCGTTCGGTCTCGTTGGAGGCGCCCGGAACCTGCCTGGGCCGTGGAAGCGACCGGTATCGACCATGTCGCCTACAATAGTGCTCACAAATGACGAACCAGCGCTCTGTGTGGGCGCGTCAGGCGGAAGCCGGATCGTGACCGCCACCCAGCAGGTGGCGATGAACATCTTGCTGCATGGCATGAGCGCTGCAGAGGCCGTGTCGGCGCCTCGCATCCACCACCAGGGCGTGCCCGAAACGCTTCGCGTGGAGCAGATTGCGCCCTTGGACCCGGCACTACAGGACGCGCTCGTCACCCTGGGTCATGAGCTCGAGCCGATTCACAACGTGGCCAACGTACAAGTGATCCACATCGAACGAGCTCCAGCGCGGCTGCTGCAAGCGGCGAGCGACCCCCGTAAGGGCGGGCGCCCTGCTGGCCGTTAGCGAGCGCTTGCCAGGTAGTCGTTCACGAGGGCGGCATTCTTTGCGTACTGCGCCCGAGTCGTCGCGGCGAAATACGTTTCGATGAGCCGGCCCAAGCCCAAGAGGTCGGCGCCGATTTCGAGCGACACGCGGCGTTCGCACTGCTGCGGTGAAATCGCTTCGATGCTCACGGTCCCCGTCACCCGAATTCGATCGGCGATCGTCGAAGGAATGACGACGAACTCGTAGCGCCCGGTCAGCGAGTCGAAGTTGCCCTCTTCGATGTAGCTGAAGCGATCTCCGAGAACTCTTGCGACCGCTCGCGGCATCTGCTGCGCCGGCCAGACTCTGGCTCGCCGGTAGCCGGTCTCCGGGTTCCATTCTTGAAGCTCGTATTCGAAGCCGAGGCCCTCGTACAGGTAGTGATTGAATTCTTCGCTGCCGAAGATTCGGTCCCAAAAGTCTTGTTCCGAGCAGTCGAGAAGCTGTCGGATCGCGAGATTCTTCGGCATGACTAGTCGGTGATGCGGACGACGACGACTGTGGTGTTGTCCTCGCCTCCGTTCTGATTGGCTTGAGAAACTAAGGTCTTCGCTGCTGCTTCAACGTCCGGGCCGGCTTCGTGCAGGATGTCACGAATGCGTTCGTCGCTTACCATCCCATTGAGGCCATCCGAGCAGAGAAGATAGAGATCACCCGGCTCGACCTCGTCGACGGACACGTCTACGGCAACCGCCTGCTGCATACCCAGAGCTCGCGTGATCACGTTGCTGGGGAGGCGCTCTTTTTGCGCGTCCGACAGGTTTGGCATGACGAGCAAGTAGTCGTTCAAGAGGGAATGGTCCCGCGTGAGCTGTGTGATCTTGCCAGCGCGAACCCGATAGGCCCTGCTGTCACCGACGTGCGCAACGTTGATTTTGCGTTCGTCGCGGTTGTACAAGACACCGACGACCGTGGTGCCCATGCCCTGAACCGAGCGGTTGCGAATCGACGCTTGGAAGATTCGCTGGTTCGCGAGCTTCACTGACGCCACGAGACGCCTTTGGTCGGGCGTCATTCGCGACTCGTCCTTCGTCGGCCAATCGACGCCCTGGCCATTCGCATCGGTCGCATCGAAGAAGGCGGTCATCTCCGAAGTCGCCATGCGGCTCGCGACGTCGCCAGCGCGGTGGCCTCCCATGCCATCGGCAACCACGAACAAGCGATGCTCCGACAAGATGCAGTAGCTATCTTCGTTGTGCTCTCGCTGAAGTCCGACGTCAGAGAGCCCTGCAGCAGTGAAGTTCATCCGTGTTCTCACGCCCGGCCAGCAGATCTAACCATCTCTTGGCCTTCGACCCACTCACCGGCAACCCAAATCGTTGAAAACAGTCTATCGAAATAGGCAGCAGGGGCAAATCAGGGGTTAACGAAGGCAGGCAGCTCGGGCCAGCCCGATTCCGGATCGTCCAGGTACGAGTAGCGGGCGTAGTGACTGCTGACGCGCCGCACGTAGTTGCGTGTCTCGTTGAAAGGAATGCGCTCGACGAAGCGGTCGAGCTCCATCTTTCGGCTTTCTTTGAGCCAGCGCCTCACTCGACTCTGGCCTGCGTTGTAGGCCGCGATGCTGAGCGGATACACATCGTTGAAGTCCGCAGCGAGCGCGGCCATCTCTTGGAGCCCGAGCGCGATGTTGGTTCTGGGGACGCGGAGCATCGGACGGGTGACCGCCTTGCCGGTCAGCTTGCTTGCAAGCTCCGGCATCAGCTGCATGAGACCGACCGCGCCGGCTCGACTGACGACCTCGGGACGAAACCCACTCTCCTGACGCATGGTCGCGTAGATCAGCGCGCGTGGCAGCTCTCCGCGGTGCTCGTCGACGATCGAACGCCAGGGCATTGGATACGCGGCGTCCCACCACCAGCGATGCTGGGCAGGATCGCTCCTGAGGTAGACCATGCGTCGTTGCGCAACGAGAAGTGCTTCTCGATAGGCACCCGCGTCGCGGTAGAGCCCGGCCAGGAGCGGGATGCGTTGCGGCTTGGGCTGCTCTGCCAGGAGCTCGTTCTCGTGCGCGTTCAGCCAGACGATACCATCGAGGTCGAGGCCGAGGCTGCGATAGACTTCGAAGGTTTCGGGCAGCGGAAGCGCATCTTCGGGAACCTCGACCGAGCTCGGCGAGATGGCATCTTCGAAAGGCCCGGGGGGTTCGACCGCGAGCTTCCTCAGTCGCTGGGCGGCCAAGACCGCATACCAGTGCAAGGGCTCGACCCCGATCGCCTCGCGATAGGCTTCGACGGCTTTGGGGCCACGGCGGTAGGCGCGACCGAGCCAATAGAAGCCTCGCGCCTTGTCCATCGCACTCGTCGTGAGCGGGGTGTACTCACCGAGAAACCTCGCTGCCCGAGCGTATCGACGCGTTTCGAAGGCGCGAAATCCCAACTCCCAAAGCGCGGAGCGACGCCACCGGCCGCGCAGCGGCGACTTCCCGCGCACCAGCCGCTCCATCTGCTTCTCACCATTGGAGCGGCCGAGCCGAATCTCGAGCCAGGCCGCAAGGAAGCGAGCCTCGGCCGCGAGCTTGTTGCGGGGATAGCGCTGAGCGAAACGCCGATACGCGCGGATTGCTCGGGCGTCCTGATCGGCTCGCGACAGGGCTCGGGCTGAATGGAACGCGTCTTCGATCTCGTTGGGTCCCCCGAGCAATGACGAGCGGTGGAGAACGCGAGCCGCATCCAAGTAGCGGTTGCGGGTACGAAAGAGCGCCATCCCGTAGACGTGGTGCCAGCGCGCTGCAAGCGAGGAGTCAGCTTCGAGCTCGATCGCTTCGAGCTCTTCGACCGCCTTGTCGAAACGAAGCGCCTCGACCATCCCTTCGGCGCGCTCGATTCGGTCGGCGAGCCCTGGCGATGCGCGCGCCTCCAGCTTGCGAGCGGCAGCTTGCTGACCCGGATGAACAGCGACCTTCCACGCCTCGAGTGCCGCCTCGTGCGCTTCGTCAGGGCGCCCGAGCTCGACGTACACGTCCGACAAGACGGCAAGTAGAGCGACTCGATTGCTGACACCGTTCTTCGACCGGGTGAGCCTCGAGAGCTCTTCGGCGGCCGTCTCCAGCTCACCGAGCTGTACCGCGCAGTCGGCAGCGATGGCGCGATTTCGCCGGCTGACCGCGACGCTCGCCGAGCTTGCGCTCAGGAGCAGCGGACGCGCTTCGGCGCAGTTTCCACATTGCGCAGCAGCGGTAGCCCATCGGCGCAGCGAATCGGCGCGCAGCGATTCCGGCAAGGTCGACGGGGTTCGCGCAAGCGTCGCCATGGCCTCACAGGAGCGGCCGACGCCCAAGAGCAGACGGCCTTCGAGGTAGCGCAGATCGTCATCGTCACTGCGGCGTTCGGGTAGGAGCGAGATCTCTCTCAGCGCTCCACGCTCGTCTCCGGTACGGACCAGGGACGCGACGCGCTCGAGTCCATCCTCGGCAAGCGCAGCAGCGCCGAGCAGCCATATGAACCCCAACCCCAGCCAAAAACGTCGCAATCCGGAGGGAATCTAACACTCATTGGCGCGGACGCAGAGCGATTGGCGATCGCTGTGCCGGTCCCGTATGCTCCGCCGCTGACAATGCGACGCGCGACTATCTTATTCCCTGCTCTGTTCGCCCTGCTGGCTCTGGTCGGCTGCAAAATGTACATCGGAGACGGCTGCGGGAATTCCACCGATTGCTCAGTCACCGGGGAGCGTCAGTGCGACCTCACCCAGCCCGGTGGCTACTGCACGGTCTTTTCCTGCGACCCTGACACCTGCCCCGAAGGCGCCTGCGTCGAATGGCGGTTCATCCCGAGCCGCACCGCGGAAACCTGGTGCATGAGGATCTGCGGCAACACTGGGGACTGCGACCGCAGCGAGTACTCCTGCGTTTTCCCATCCCAAATCACACAGAGCGGCCAAGAGGATCCGAACCTTCCACCCGAGGACCGCGTCGCTAGGATCATCGACCTCAACAGGGAGTTGGCCGAAGCCAAGATTTGCGTAGCTCTGAGCGAGGGTATCGACCCAGACGCCGCGCCATCCGAGCTCGACGCGGGCATGTAGCGCCCCACCCGACAGGAAACCGACGGGGACCGGGATTGCGCGTACTATGGCCCGGATGCTGTCTCCGGGCCTCCTGCGGTATCTCGCAGGCCGACTTCTGCGCGCGCTGCTGACCATCGTCGGGCTGGTGACGATCGTCTTCCTGCTGGTGCGCCTGATTCCGGGCGACCCGGTCGAAGCGATCCTGGGCGACCAGGCGGGCCCTGAGGAAAAGGCCGAGTTGCGCCGCGCGCTCGATCTCGATCGACCTGTGGGCGAGCAGTACGTTTCGTTCCTCGGCGACATGGCCGACGGCAGTATGGGGACCTCGTTTCGTCGGCCGGATCGCTCGGTTTGGTCGATGATGAGCGAAGTCTTGCCGTACACGATCGTGCTCGCGGTCGCTGCCTTGCTCGTGGCCTGGTTCGTGGCGATTCCACTCGGCACAATCGCTGCGGCGCAGGCTGGCAAGGGTTGGGACAAGATCGCCTCGACGGTCGCGGTCGCAGGCTTGGCGATCCCCAACATCTGGTTGGGGCCGCTGCTGATTCTCGCCTTTGGCGTGAAGCTGCGTTGGCTGCCTTTGCCAGGAGACGACCTGGCCGGCCCCGAGGCTTTGATTCTGCCGGCCATTACGATTGGAACCGCGCTCGCCGCCGTGCTCACGCGCCAAACCCGCGCTGCGATGATCGAGGTGCTCGCCCAGCAGTACATCACCGCGGCCCGTGCTCGGGGTGTCCCTTCCGTCGCCTTGTTGCTCAGGCATGCGCTGCGAAACGCGCTCCTGCCGGTCATGACCATCGGTGCGGCCCAGCTCGGTGCGCTGCTGTCGGGAACGGTCGTCACGGAGAAGATATTCGAGCGACCCGGGCTGGGGACGCTCTTTCTCGATGCCTTCTTCGCGCGCGACATCCCCGTGGTTCAGGGTTGCGTGCTGATCATTGCGGTAATCTACGTCGGGGTGAATCTGATCGTCGACCTGGCTTACGGGCTGGTCGACCCCAGGGTGAGGCTCTCGTGAGCAAGCTCCGTTCGCGCCTTCGAAAGACGCCGGTCGGTTTGGCGATCGTGGCGGCGTTTTTCGTCGTAGGTCTCATCGGTCCTTGGGTCGCACCGTACGACCCGCTCGCGATCGACCTCTTGCACGAGTACGAGCCGCCATCCTGGACCCATTTGCTCGGCACGGGGGACAACGGAATCGACATCTTGAGTGCTCTGCTTCACGGCGCGCGGCTCGCTGCGATTGTGGGGGTCGTCGTCGTCGGAGTGTCGGTGATCATCGGCACCTTGCTCGGCACCTGGGCAGGCTATGCCGGGCGCCTAACCGACCACACGATCACCGGGATCGCAGACCTGGTACAGGCCTTCCCCGCCATCGTGCTGAACATCGCTGTTCTCGCGCTGGTCGCTAGGCCCGGCCTGATGCACTTGATCGTCGCGCTCGCGGTCAACGGCTGGGTGCTATACGCGCGACTGGCTCGGGCCGAAACACTGAGCTTGAGAGAGCGCGAATTCGTCGAAGCGGCACGCGCGCTCGGAGTGCCGACTCAGCAGGTTCTGCTCCGGCACGTGATTCCGAACCTGCTCGGACCGCTCGTCATTCAGGCGACGACGGGCTTGGGGGTGGTGATCTTGGCGGAGTCGACGCTTTCGTTTCTCGGTCTAGGTCCCGGAAAAGCCGTGTCCTGGGGCGCACTGCTCGACCAGGGGACCAGCGTGCTGCTCCGATTTCCACACGTGGCCCTCTTCTCCGGCGGTGCGATCGCGGTCACCGTTCTGGGCTTCAATCTCACCGGCGACTGGTTGCGAGATCGGCTCGATCCCCGACTGCGATAGCGATGCCCGAGCTTCCCGACATGGAGCTTTACCTTCACGCTCTGCGCCCGCGCGTCCTCGGCCAGTCACTCCTCGGCGTGCGGATCGCGTCCCCATTTCTCCTGAGGACCGTGCAACCCTCGGTCGACGAGCTCGTCGGCAAGCGGGTGCTCAGCTTGGGACGACTCGGAAAACGGATCGTGCTGGGCCTCGAAGCCGAGCTCTACATCGTGATTCACTTGATGATCGCCGGCCGGTTTCGCTGGAAACCGCCGGGGGCGAAGATCCCCGGCCGACTGGGCCTCGCGGCGTTCGACTTCGAAGACGGAACGCTTCTGCTGACCGAAGCGAGCAAGAAGAAGCGCGCTGCCTTGCACCTTTGCCGCGGCGAGGAAGGTCTCCTCGAACAGGACCCCGGCGGAATCGAGCCGCTTCAGGTCGACTACCCCGGTTTCAAAGCTGCCCTGCTCGAGCGAAACCACACCGTGAAACGCGCTCTGACAGACCCGCGGATATTCAGCGGGATCGGCAACGCATACTCGGATGAGATTCTGCACCGGGCCCGGCTCTCCCCGCTCATCTGGACGACGCGAATGACCGAAGAGCAAGTCGAGCGCTTGCACGAGGCAACCCGCGAGGTCCTTTCGGAATGGTCGGCACGCCTGATCGAGCAGCACGATGAAGCCTTTCCAGAGAAGGTGACCGCCTTTCGGCCGGAGATGGCAGCGCACGGCAAGTACGGCGAACCATGCCCGAGATGTGGAGATCCAATTCAGCGAATCGTCTTTGCCAGTCGCGAAACCAACTACTGCGCTACTTGCCAAACGGGCGGCAAGCTTCTTGCCGATCGGGCGCTATCGAGACTCCTCAAAGGCGACTGGCCGCGCTCTATCGAAGAGCTGGAGTCGCTGCGCCGCGGCTAGCTCCCTCGTGCGTCGCATTCAGCGCACTAGAAATGTGCTTGTGATCGTTTTGACGCTAAGTTGCGGCTGAAACATGCGCTTTTCCGTTCGCCGAGAGGACCGAAGGAACCTGGCCGTGGGCTTCATCGGCTTGCTGGCGATCATGACTGCGCATTCCGTCATGGAGACGGCCCGCGACACCTTGTTCTTGACGAGCTTGCCGGCTGACCATCTGCCCCGCGCATACCTGGCGATTGCGGTGCTGGCGATCTTAGAGCTGAAAGTCCACGAGCAGGTGCTTCGCCGCGTGCGCGATCGAAGACGACTCTTGTCCGCATCGCTCGTGTTCGGCGCGCTGGTGACGCTGGGCTTCTGGGCGCTGCTCGACACGCTTGGAGCCTGGGCGCCGTTTGGATTCTACGTTTGGACGGGGTTGCTCATCACCGTCGTGTTGATCGAGTTCTGGCTTTTGCTCGACGACGCGGTGACTGTGACGCAGGCGAAGCGAATTTTTCCTGCAATCGCGGCGGGCGGTGTGACTGGCGCCACTTTCGGTTCCCTGCTTTCCGAAGGCGTGATGCGAGTGGCTCCGCCCGTCGCGCTCGTCTTCACGGCGGCCGCGATCTTGGCGCTGGCTGGAGTCACGCCGTTTCTTTGGAGGATCTCGAGCGCGGCCGCTGCAGATCAGCCTCGAGCCGAGCCGGGGCCTTCGCTGCGCTGGCTTCTTCGGGACAGTTACCTCGCCCGCGTCCTCGGGTTCGTCATGATGGGGACGATCGCCCTCACCATCGTCGATTTCGTCTTCAAGAGCACGGTGGCTGAACAGATCCCGCTGGAAGGGCTCGGCCCGTTCTTCGCGCGTTTCTACCTGGGCCTAAACAGCGTGGCGCTCCTGGTGCAGCTCATCGGCGCGGGCTGGCTCTTGCGCGCGTTCGGCGCCCACCGGAGCTCCGCACTGTTACCGGTCTTGATCTTCGGCGGCGCCCTCGGCCTTGCCCTTGGACCAATTCTGCCTTCTGCCGTGGCGCTCAAGGCGGTCGATGGAACCCTGCGGCACACGCTCTATCGAAGCGCGGTCGAGGTGCTCTACCTGCCGCTCGACGGCAGACGGCGCGAGCGGGCCAAGGGTCTCATCGAGGTGTTTGGACATCGCGTGGGGCAAGCGCTGGCGTCCTTGCTCATCATCGCGGCCGTGGGGGTTGGCCTGACGACCCCGCAGCTCGGGCTGTCGCTTCTGTTTCTCGTCCTTGGCTGGCTCGTAGCGATCATGTCGACGCGTCGCCAGTACGTGGATCAGTTTCGTGCGCGACTTCGGCGTGGTGCCATCGACATGCGGCTCGAGCTCGAAGAGCTGGATCGGCATTCTCTCGATGTTCTGCTCAGTTCCCTGAACAGCGATCAGGATGCGGAGGTTCTCGCGGCCATCGATATCTTTGATCGCCACGGAAGAACAGACTCGATTCCGGTGCTGCTCCTCTATCATCCCTCGGTCGAAGTGCGCAGCCGCGCCCTAGAAGCATTCGCCGAAGCATCGGACTTGCGTTTCGTCCCGGTCGCTCGGCGTATGCTCTCGGACGAGGATCCGGACGTCCGCGCGGCCGCACTTCGTGCGCTGACCGCGGCTGATCCTGATCGACGCCTCCTCGAAGAAAGGCTCGACGTCGAGGCTTCGATCGTTCGAGCCACGGCACTGGTCGGCTTGCTCGGCTTGAACGATGGACGGGGAAACGGCAGCGGCGTGTCGGCTGCGAAATTGGATGAATGGATTGGCTCGGGGAACCCGCACGCGCAGTCGTCGCTCGCCCGGGCAATTCGACACGAAGGCGGCGCGGTCTTTCACGAAACGCTGATCAAGCTCATCGCGAGCGATGACGACTCGGTGCGTTTCGAGACCCTGCGGGCCATGGAAGGAAACCCGGACCCGCGATATTTTCCACATCTCTTGCGGCTTTTGGGGAGCTCCAATCTGCGCGCGCAGGCGCGCAAGGCCGTGTTGGCGATTGGGCCCGAAGCCTTGGTAGCGCTGCAAGAGGCGCTTTCGAACCCATCGACGCCCCGGAAGGTACGCCGTCGCATCCCGCATACGATCATCCTTTTCGATCCACCGCAAGCCGCCTACATCCTGCTTCGGCAGTTGGAGCGGGAGCAGGAAGGAGGCGTGCGTTTGAGGATTCTGCGAGCGCTCGGCCGCTTGCAATCAAGCCATCCGTCGACTGTTCTCGACGATGCGCTCTTGCAGGAACAACTTCGTGCGAGCTTGTTGCGCGTCGTACGACTTCTTCAGTGGCGCTCGGCGATCGAAAGCAATGACCGTGCCGAAACACCCGACGCCGAGCTCTTGCGCGTTGCGCTTCAAGACAAGGAGCGGGCAACCCTGGAGCGCGCGTTCTCGCTGATGGGACTCAGGCATCCCGAGGAGAACTTCGCCTTGGTTTGGCGAGGCGTGACGAGCGAGAACAGTAGGCTGCAAGCGGCGAGCCACGAAGTGCTGGAGGCGACGCTGCCTGGCGCCTTTCGTGAAGCGGTGCTTGTGATCGTCGACAACGGAGAGCCGATTGCGCGACGCGCTCGGATGGCAGCAGCAGCGCTCGGGACGACACTTCGCCCGATGTCCCGCGCGGAGGCACTGGAGCAGATGATGCAGGACCAGAGTGAAGTCGTCCGCGGCATCGCAGCTCACCACGCAGCAGAGCTTGGCGGCCCCGAGACATCGAGCGGGGCGGAGGAGATGCAGCGTCTTGTCTGAAGAAGGCACACAAATGGACCGTTTTCAGCGGTTTTTGTTCCTTCGGACGATGCCGGCGCTCGCGGAGGTGCCTGCGGAAGTCACCCAGCTGGTCGCGTCCAACACGCGTGAGCGATTCTTTGCCAAGGGTGAATACCTCTACCGAACCGGGGTCCCGGCGATGGAGATCCAGTATGTGGTGAGCGGTGATTGCGAGATCATCCGCAATGGAAGAGCGGTACGCCGTCTGGGGTCGCGCAGCGTGGTCGGGGGCCTGAGCGTACTTGCAGGTGAAGAACTCGGTTGCGATTGCGTTGCACTCGAAGACATGGTGACACTCGCCATCACGGTCGAGGACTCGCAAGAGATCTTCGAGGATCATTTTGTCTTGTTGAAGCGCGTGCTTCGAGGAACGAGTCGCGAGGTGCTCGAGTCGCGGCGCAAGCTCGGCAAGAACGCAGGCTTTGGACCTGTGGCCAAGCCGTTTGCTGTTCCGGATCGACCTTTCGATCTGGTCGAACGAATGGCATTTCTCCGAAAGACATTCTTGTTTGGCGACAGTGAGATCGACGCAATCGCCGACCTCGCGCGCGATGTGCAAGAGGTTCACCTTCCCAAGGGCGAAGTTCTTTGGAACGTCGGCGATCGAAGCACTTACTTCCTGCTCCCGCTCCGTGGCATCGTGGATTGTCGCGCCACAGATCCGGATCAACAGTTCCAGCTGGGTCCCGGTGACTCCGTCGGCGCCATCGATGCCATGGCCGACGAGCGCCGCTGGTTCCGAGCCGAAGTCGTCGAAGACCTGGTCGCATTTCGCATCGATTTGGAGCTCCTCCTCGAGGTCTTGGAAGACCACTTCGCCATGGCCATGTCCTTCCTCCGAGGACTCGCCACCGGCAACGACCAGGGACACTCTCTACCCCCCTAACCCCCCGAGATCACTGCGCTCCCCAGGCAAAGATCGCAACAATTGATTGCGATCTTTCTCGTATTTTCCTTTTGTTTTCAGGGGGTTGGGAGGGGGGAGAGTGTCCCCCTTGTAACTGTTATTTTGTTCAGTATATTGGATGGTCCCATGTCTGTCGGGACTGTCATCGATTTTGAGGCTCGGCGCGTTAGAGCGAAAGTTTTGCCGCTCTCGGAGCTCTTACCTCGGGGGCGGCTGGTCGAGGTTTCGGGGCGTCATGCATGCGCGCGGACGACAACGGCGGTGTCCTGCGTGATTCAAGCGCAGGCACGCGCCGAGCTGGTCGCCTGGGTACAGCCCAAGGACGGCGCTTTGTTTCCGCCCGACCTCGATGCGGCCGGGGTCGATCTCGATTCGTTCATCGTAATTCACGTGCCGCGTCATGCAGGCCCATTCGCATTGGTTCGGGCTGCCGAGTGGCTTGCGCGTTCCGGCGCGTTCGGTCTGACGGTCATCGACCTCAGTGATGCGCTCCCGCCCGGCTCTTCGGTCAACTGGCAAGGTCGCCTTCAAGGTCTCTTGCGTCAGCACGACGGGCGCATTCTCTTGCTCACTTCGAGCGCATACGAAGAACCTTCCTCGGGTCCTTTGGTTGGCTTGCGCGTCGAAGCTCAACGCGGCCCTCTTCACGCCGATCGCTTCGAAGTTCGCACGCATGTTCTCAAAGACAAGGTTGGCATTACCGCCGAGCTCTCATCGATCAGACCGATCGCTCCGGCCGGTTTACGAGGCGGGTCATGAAGAGAGTGTGCTGCGTTCTTTTGCCGATGCTTCCGTTGCAAATTCTTTTGCGCAAAAAGCCGCACTGGGGCGCTGCTCCCATTGCCGTCGTCGATGACGAAGGCCCGGGCGGTCGCATCACGCATCTCAACTCGCTTGCAAAGAAGAGCCGCCTTCGCATCGGCATGCGTCAAACCGTCGCGCGCGATCTTCTTGCGAACCTGCACACCGCCGTCGTGTTGCCCAATGAAGTCGACGAAGTCAGCCAGGAGTTGATCAGGGCGCTTCAAACCTTCTCGCCCCGGGTCGAAGCGCTCGATCAGGCCGGCGCATTCCAGCTCGATCCTGAAGGCCTGCGGCGCCTTTACGGTGGTTATCGCAACTGGGCGAGCTCCATTCACCGGTATTTGCGGGCTCGGCACTGGGGCAACTCGGTGGCAGTGGGCTTTCATCGGCAGAGAGCGCTCGCGGTCGCGATGGCGTGCCGAGGGATCTGCATCTCGGAGAGCCTCGATGAGGAGCGCGAACGTTCGAACCGAACCGCGCTTCGTGAATTCGATCTACCAGGAGAGCTTTGCGAAAGCCTTGGCGCATTGGGCATCGAAACGCTCGGTGATTTTCTCGCGGTGCCCGGAGGAGAGCTCCTGAGTCGTTTCGGTGCCCAGGCAAGCGCGTTTCACGATTCTTTTGCTGATGGCATGCAGTTGCCAATTCAGCCACATGCCTTCGACGAGCCAGCTCGCATCTCTTTTCAAGTCGAGCCGCCCGACAAGGATCAAACCCGTTTGCTGTTTGCAATCAAAGGCGCCTTGCACTCATTGCTGCATCAGGTGCGCGCGCGCGGAGAATCTATCCAAGGCCTCGATCTTTCACTCCATTTGGAACGTGCACCGCTTCACCAGGAACAGATCGAGCCCGCATCGCCGACCTTGGATCTGATCTTGTTGCTCGAGCTCATTCGTCTTCGCCTCGGCGAGGGGAGCTTGCAAGGTGCCGTCGAAGAAGTGGAGCTCCTTGCCAAGACGGTGCGCTCGCAGGCGGAGCAAGTTGCACTCCCCGGTCATCAAACCCGTCGCGACATGAGAGCTGCACACCGCGCACTCGACCGCATTCGTGCTGCGTACGGCGAACAATCGGTGACCAAGGCCAGTCTGCGCGAAGCGCACTTGCCGGAAGCCTCCTTTCGCTGGGAGCCCATTCAACATGCGCGGCTTGGCGAGCAAAGCGAAGCAACCCCAATTTCATCAATGATTCGAAGGGTCTATGCTCGCCCCAAGCCACTCCCTTCCCGTGTCCCCACGGAGCCGGAGGCTGGGCCTTCACTCGCAGAAAACCATGCGATCGAGCACATGTACGGTCCGTACCGCGTAAGCGGTGGCTGGTGGAAACGCCTGGTCGAACGCGACTACTACTACGCGGAAACAGATCACGGCGACTTGCTCTGGCTCTTCTACGACCGTCCGCGTAAGCGTTGGTTCTTGCACGGGCGTCTCGATTGAATGAACGCGTACGTTCCGTTGTGGGTCAAGAGCAACCACAGTTTCTTGGAAGGCGCTTCCTTTCCTGAAGAGCTCGTCGAGCGCGCACATGCGCTTGGTCTTCCTGCGATCGCAATGACCGACCGTGACGGAGTGTACGGACTGGTACGCGCGCATATGCGAGCCAAAGAGCTAGGCATTCGCATCGTGACTGGAGCTCAGCTCCTCGTCGAAATCGAAGGCCATGCACAGCATGTCCTGGCACTCGCCAGAACGCGGCGCGGCTACGCTGATCTGTGCAGAGTCTTGTCACTTGGTCACGCCCGTTGCGAGAAAGGTGTTTCTCTCATCCACAGCGAAGACCTCGATCCACTGCGCGACTTGTTTTTTCTCTCTGCAAGACCCGAAGCGCTGCGTGTCCTACATGCGAGTCATGGCCCTTCGTCTGTATTCGCCCTTTGCGCGCGTCATCTAAGCGATCACGAAAAGCCGAAAGAGAAAGCCTTGCGCTCTGTGGCAACAGAGCTCTGCGTGCAGACGGTAGGCGTCAACGAAGTCCTCTATCACGACAAGCTACGGCGCCCGCTACAAGACGTTTTATCCTGTATTCGTTGGGGAAAGGTGCTTTCGGAGGCCGGGCACACGATTTGCTCGAATGCAGAGCACGACCTCAAACCCGCCCAGGAGCTCGAACGCCTCTTTGCGGATGACCCTGCATGCCTTCGTCGTACGCTCGAGATAGCCGAGCAGTGCACCTTCAGTCTCGACGACCTTCGTTACCGATATCCAGAAGAGCATCTTCCTTCCGGTCAGAGCGAGCAGGGTTGGCTGCGCGAGCTCACGTTCCGCGGCGCTCGCACGCGCTACCAAGGCAAGGTGCCTGCCGACGTTCGCACACAGATCGAACGCGAGCTTCAGATCATTCGCAAGCTCGACTATGGCGGCTACTTTCTCACGATGTACGAGATCGTTCAGTACTGCCGGCAGCAAAACATCTTGTGCCAAGGTCGCGGCAGCGCAGCGAACAGTGCCGTGTGTTTTTGTCTAGGCATCACCGCAATCGATCCTGTTCGCATGGACTTGTTGTTCGAACGTTTCCTGAGCGTCGAACGCGCAGAACCGCCGGACATCGATCTCGACATCGAGCACGAACGACGCGAAGAAGTCATTCAACACGTTTACCAGAAGTACGGGCGCCGCCATGCCGCAATGGTTGCGAACATCATTCGCTATCGGATTCGTTCCGCGGTTCGCGATGTGGGCAAAGTTCTGGGCTTGGCACGAACGGATCTGGAAACCGCGACGCGACTGCTGAGACATCGCGACGACAGCTTCAACCCCGAGCTCCTTCGAGAAGCCGGCCTCGACAAGGACGCGCCGGCGACTCGGCAACTATGGTCCCTGGCGACTCAAGTGCTGGATTTTCCTAGGCATTTATCGATTCACCCGGGCGGGTTCCTGCTCGGGCACAGACCTGTCGACGAGATCGTCCCCATTGAGCCAGCCAGCATGGAAGCGCGCACCGTCATCCAGTGGGACAAGTACGATGTCGAGAATCTCGCCCTGTTCAAGGTCGACCTCTTGGGTCTCGGAGCGCTCAGCTGCATCCACCATGCCTTTGACCTACTCCGCGAGCACAAGGGGCGGTCCCTCGAGATCGCAACGGTCCCTGCAGAAGACGAAGCCACATACGAGATGGTGTCCAAAGGCGACACAGTCGGCGTATTTCAAATTGAAAGCCGCGCGCAGATGGCGATGCTGCCACGGCTTCAGCCACGCACTTTCTACGACTTGGTAATCGAAGTCGCGATCGTGCGTCCCGGTCCGATCCAAGGCGACATGGTGCATCCGTATCTGCGTCGACGGAAGGGTGAAGAAGAGGTCGTCTATCCGCACCCGAAGTTGGAGCGTATCTTGAAGAAGACGCTCGGCGTTCCGATCTTCCAAGAGCAGGTCATGAAGCTAGCCGTCGAAGCCGCTGGCTACACCGCGGGCGAAGCCGATCAGTTGCGTCGTGACATGGCGGCATGGCGCAAGTCCGGTCGCATCGAGAAGCACCGCGCACGCATGGTCCCGCGAATGCTCGAGGAAGGTATCCCCGAGGAGTTTGCGGAGCGCGTGTTCTCTCAGATTCGCGGATTTGGTGAGTACGGCTTTCCCGAAAGTCATGCCGCGTCCTTTGCCTTGCTCGCCTACGTAACCGCCTGGCTCCGGCGTCACCACCACGAGGTGTTCACTTGCGCGCTCCTGAACGCCCAGCCGATGGGTTTCTACAGCCCAGCTACCCTGGTCGAAGACGCCAAGCGGCACGGCGTCGAGGTCCGGCCTGTCGACATCAACAAAAGCCAATGGGATTGCACCCTTTTCCCGATAGACAGCAAGAAGGGGCCAAGCCCCATGGACGACACAAAGGGTCGTCTTTACGGGGTGAGGATGGGGCTCCGATACGTGAAGGGGCTCGGAGTCCTCGAACGAGAGCGCATCGAGGCTAGCATGCCGCCACAGCCGAACCTCGCGACCTTCGTTCGCCGGACGGGACTCAACAAGAGGGCCCTACATGCGCTGGCCGAAGCGGGCGCTTTCGAGTGCTTCGGGCTCAATCGGCGCGACGCGATCTGGCAGGTGCGCAGTCTGTCGCGTTTCGCTCGGGATTCCTTGCCGCTCGAGCCGGCATCGAGTCAGATCTCATTTGCGTCCCTGGCGAACGACGACGAGGTGATCTGGGACTATCGATCGAGCCAGCACAGCACGCGCGGCCATCCCATGCGGGGTCTTCGCGATGCGCTTCGTTCACGAGGCATCCCCGAAGCAAGCCGTTTCCACCTCTGCGCGCACGGAGACGAGCTCGAGTACGTCGGCATGGTGATTTGCCGTCAGCGTCCTGGCACGGCATCAGGCGTCACCTTCTTTACGCTCGAAGACGAAACCGGCTTCGTCAACGTGGTCGTCTGGAAGCAGGTCTTCGACCGCCACGCTGCGCTTGCCAAAACCGCTGCCTTGCTCGGCGTGACGGGCGAGATTCAAAAAGCCGACGGCGTCATTCACCTGATCGCGAAATCGCTATGGGCACCCGATATTTCACTCGCCGAGCACGCGCACCGAAGCCGGGACTTCCACTGAGCTTTCGGCTAGCCGAATCCGAGGAGCCCGAGCTGAACGACCCAGTAGGCCTCGACGCCGAGCTGGACGAGCAGAAAGACCGCGCGAAGCGACACGGCCATCTCGCTCGTGGAAATCAGGTGCACCGTCGACTGGGCCACCCTTGCGACCAGCACCCAGCGCGCCAGCGGGTCGGTGATGCCCGCAGTGCCGGTGACGAGCGCGAGAAGGATCAGTGCCGCAAAAACCGGCAGATTCTCATAGCAATTCGCGTGGGCACGGCAAAGCCGGTTGGAGAAGGGAGAGACGTCTTCGCCGCTCGGGAGAAAGTCGTTTGCGGCGCGCTCCTTCTTGAGCACGAGCAGGGTTCGATAGAACACGATCGTCGTCGCCAGCAAGATCGTCCATGCAACATAGCCGACGAGCGCAAGTACAGAGGGGGACATCGTCAATCTCCTAGTTCCTGTGGGCCGGCCGAACTATACCCAAGGCGCCGTGTGACGGATAGGGTTTTGCGGGAAGGGTGAGCGCATGAAAACGCTGGTGCTGACGCGATCCGACGTGGAACGACTCGCTACGATGGAGCTGGCGGTCTCTGCCGTGGAGCTGGCGTTCGCTGCATTTGGGCGCGGGGAGGCAACCATGCCTCCGAAAGTGTACCTGCAGATCGCAGATCACGAAGGTGACTTCCGCGCGATGCCCTCGCGCCTCGGCGACTCAGCCGGCATCAAGTGGGTGAACGTGCATCCGCAGAACCGCAAGCGCTTTGGGCTGCCTACGGTCATGGCGGTCTACGTGCTCAACGACCCGGCCAACGCCTTCCCGCTCGCCGTCATGGACGGCACCCTGCTCACTTCGCTACGCACCGGAGCCGCAGGCGCCGTCGCGTCCAAACATCTGGCTCAGCGCAATCCAAAGACGATCGCTTTCATCGGTTGTGGAGCGCAGGCCTATACGCTGCACGGGACGCATCGAGTCGTCTTCGAGAGATTTCGAAAGTCTCGCCTACGATCGCAACGAAGCGACCGCAGCAGCCTTCGCTGATCAGGTTGGGGCCCGCCAAGTCCCCTTGGAAGAGGCCGCCCGGGCGGACATCGTCTGCACGGCAACGCCATCGCGTGTCCCCTTCGTGAAGGCGGAATGGATCCAAAGCGGAGCACACATCAACGCGATGGGCGCGGATGCGCCAGGCAAGCAAGAGCTGGCGACCGAAGTGCTCAAGAGCGCGGCCGTCTACATCGACGACATCCATCAGGCGACGGGAAGCGGCGAGATCAACGTCCCTCTCGCGGCCGGCGACTTCGGGGTCGATGAGCTTGCCGGAACCCTGGGCGAGCTTGTCGCAGGCCTGCTGCCCAGGCCGGACCCTTCGACCACGACGGTCTTCGACTCCACGGGCCTCGCCATCCAGGACGTTTCCCTAGCCCGCGCGATCTACGACCGCGCAGTCATGCAGTCGATCGGCCAGCAGGTCGATCTCGTCGGCATCGGCGAGCAAGCAGGCGGCTAGGTCAGGCGCGGCAGCGGGTCGCGAAGCGAGATGTTTTGGCCGCCGATGTTGACCTGATCGAGACCGAAGGAGCTACGGTCGGTCATGCCCATCGCATGCATCAAGCTGACGTTGAGCCGCTCGTGCGCGGGTCCGACCTGCGCCTGACTGCCCCAGCTGACGGTAATGGGATTCTGCGGGAAGTGCACGTAACGGCCAGTCCTGAAGTATCCGCCGCCGCCGCCCGCAATCACGTTCGGGACGCGACTAACCTCGTGAGTGCCGGTGCCGAGCTCGGTGAGCCAGACGACTGCGGTGTTGTCGAGCAGGGTTCCGCCTCCTTCTTGCACCGAATCGAGCTGATCGAGCAGGTACGCGAAGTGCTCCGCATACACTCGGTTGTACTCGGTCATCCCTTCGATGCCCTGCGAGCTGCCGCTGTTCTCATCCGAGGAATGCGCGATGTCTTGGTGCATGTCGATCCCTGTCGACACACCGAATTCGTTCCCCGGAATGTCCTGGGTCACCAGCGTCACCACGCGAGTCAGGTCGCATGCAAAAGCCATGGCAGTAACTCGAGAGAACTGATCGATGACGTGTCCCTGGGCCGCGAAAGACGGGTCGCAGCCAAGCGGAGCTGTGATGTTCACGCCGACTTCGAGGTCCCTGACCAGTGCGCGGTGCCGCTCGAGCTTCTCTCGGTCGGCGGAGCTGAGCTTCGGCAGTACGGTGGCGAACTCCTCGCTTGCCATATCGAGGACGCTGGCGCGCGCCGCGTTCAGGATGTCGGCGCGGCTCGGCTCGCTGGGCGCGCTCTGGGCGGGCGCAAGGCCGAGTACGTCGTTGAAGGCGACCTGCGGATTCTGCTCGCGAGGAGCGGGCTGGTTGGCGCCCACATAGTTGTACGCGTGCTGATGATTGAAGCCGTACACTCGGCTGTTCCAGCGACCGGGCTGACCGACTACGTTGCCGATCTCTTGGTCGATGGAGTGAGCGCCGCCACGAGCGGTGGCCGCGCCCTGAAACGCCCAGTTGCTCGTCAGCAGGTGCGCTTGACTGATGTGGTGACGATTGATGTCGCCGGAGTAGCCGAGGTCCGCGACCCGATACTCCTCGGCATAGGTCACCATGCGCGCGAGACCATCGACGATGAGCAGGTTGTCACGATGGCGGTGGAGCGGCCGGAGAATCTGGCTGAACTGGGATTCGCTCAAGCCTCCCAGCGGGTAGTCGTATTCCTCGTTGTCGCGTCCCGATTGGCGCATGTGCCAACGACCGGGCACGGTTCCATGCGGCGTGATGAAGAACACGATCCGCTTCGGCGCGGACTGAGCAGAAGCACGGCCCCCCGGAAACGAGGGAAGCATCAGCGACCCTGCGGTCAATCCAAGCGTTCCGAGGAAGCGGCGGCGATCGAGAATGAATGGGTTTCGACTCATGGGATCAGCTTTCCCCCTTGCTGCGGAGGCGGAACTCGGGGCGAGTCACGATGCTGACCAGCAGCTCGACGAGGTCGCCCCCGTTCTCTTCGAACTCGGCTTGGATCGCCTCGACCTGGCAGGTGTCGGCTGGCTCCATCGGGCGGCCATTGGCGTAGGTGAACCATTGCTCGGCGACGCAATCGCGGACGACTTCGCTCTCGGCGAGAAGGTTCTGCAGCTCGACCGCGCCTTCGTACTCGTCATCGTTACCGATGCCGTTTGCGAAGCCGGACGCGTCGACGGGCAGCCCGTTCTCCTCGCTCCGGAACATCCCTGCAGCATCGTAGTTCTCGAAGCCGAAGCCGAATCCATCGATTCGAACATGACAGCCCTGACATGCTGACGGCGCCACGCGTTCCTCGAAGAGGTCGCGGTTGGTCATTGGGCCCTGATCGGGATCCGGCGTCGGTGCCGAGGTGTCGGCGTTCGCCGGCGGCGAAGGCCGCGGCTCACAGAGCAGTCGCTCCATGACGAAGACGCCGCGAAGCGGAGGGGAACCGTTCGCTTCGTGGGCGAAGCCAGCCAAAAACGCTACGCGGCTCAGAAGGCCTGCGCGCTCGGTGGGATCGAGCTCGACCTGCATCCAGGGCTCGGATGGCGCCGGGACGTCGTAGAGCTCGGACATCACGTTATCGACGTAGGCGACATTACTCTTGAACAGATCCTCGACGGTACCCCCGTTGAAGAAGGTGTTCTCGATGAAACGGAGGGTTTCCTCCTTTGCCGAAGCGCGCGCCTGCGAGCCCCACATCGGGAAGAGCTGGGACACCTTGTCCTCATCGAGCACGCGATCGAGATAGAGCCACTGGCGATGGAAGTTGCGAATGGCCTCCCGCGCGCGTCCGTCTCCGAGGAGTCGCCGGGCCTGTTCTTCCAACTGCGCAGCGGTCGCGAGCTCGCCGGCATCGGCCGCAGCGAGGAGCGCGTCATCCGGCATGGTTTCCCAGAGGAAGTACGAGAGCCGGCTCGCAAGCTCGTGTTGGCTCAGCTCGAGCTGCTCGGCGTTGGCAGCGTCGCCATCGCTCTCCAAGCGGTAGAGGAACTGCGGCGTCTGCAGCATCGCGGCGACCGTCAGCTGAACCGCGGCATCGAAGTCGATGGACGTTCGTTGCGATTCAAAGAAGTTGAACCAGCGGTTGAGCTCGTCCTCGCTGAGCGGCCGACGAAACGCCCGCTTGCCGAAGCTCTCTACGAACTGCCAACCACAGTCTGCGTCGGCCGTTGCACAAGGCAGAACACGCGCGCGGGCGTTGGAATCGTTGACCGCATGCTCGCCGAGACTCATGGCTGCGTCTTCATACCGCGCGATTCGAACGTCCGACGGGCCGAGTGACTGCGCGTCGTTCTCGAAGGAGCCTTCCAAGACTGCATCGCTCGGCTGCTCGGGAAGCTGCGGAATGCTTCCGCCGAGGAGATCGCGAACGGTGTTCTCGTACTCGGAGTTCGTCAGGCGTCGGACGGGAGATGAGCCGAGCGTGATCGCGTTTGGATTCTGGCAAACGAAGGCCTCGGTGCCTCGCACCGGACCGCCGCCATCGGCATCGCCAATCAGGCCCTCACACGCCGCCAACAGCATGATTGCGCTCGCGAAAACGAGCTGCCGGATAGTATAAATCGTCCCCCCACGGCTCATACGGGATCATTATTGCGACAGATCCTCGTGTTTCGCTAACCAGAGGGGTTAAGTCGGGGCTCCGAGGGGAGGGTAAAAGCCTCTTTTTTCACCCGCTTAGGGGAAAAGTAATAGATTGTAGGACGGATGTGCAGCACGGTCTGGGGGTCTGCTGACCCCAAAACTGTGGGCTTTGGACGGGCCGGAAGTAGGCTCCCGCGGGTGTTACGGACGGCCTCATTCATGATCCTCGCGGCGCTTCTTTGGGTGGCGCGAGGGGCGGCGCAGGGCGAGGGCGCCGCGTTCCTCGGACATCCCGATGCGAAGCGCATCGAGGCGTTGCGGACCGGGGAAATCTCCGAGGTGGCAAAGGGCAAAGGGGGTCGCAGCCTGGCCTTCCGGATCACGTTGGCGGACGGAACTCGCGGCTACTTCAAGCCCAAGCAAACTTTCTCCGCGGCGCATTGGTATTCGGAGGTGGCGGCGTACTACTTGGATCGGGAGCTCGGTCTCGGCCGCGTCCCTCCGACGACCGGTCGCAGGTTTCGTTGGAGCGAGCTCCAAGCGGCCGCCGGAAGCGACCCGCGGGTCGGCGAGCTGAGCATCGCGCAAGACGGCACTGTGCAGGGCGCGTTCGTCTGGTGGATCCCCGAGCCGCTCAAACGCGTTCGCATGGGCCGCAACTGGGAGCGCTGGCTGCGGATTCAGAAGTCGCTGCCGATTACTCCATATCAGCGACCGGTGGACTATCGCTCCGACTTGAACCGCCGCCCAGGTGTTCGCGAAGCGACCGACCCGAGTCGCCCGATCGCGCAGACTCCCGACATCGAGCAAAGGCCCGCGGAGCTCTCGGATCTCATCGTCTTCGACTACCTCACGCAGAACGTCGACCGCTGGGGTGGTGACTTCACCAACGTTCGATCGCGGGGAGAGGGCGGCCCTCTGATCTACTTGGACAATGGCGCAGGGTTCTGGCTCGGAGAGCAACGCTTGGGCTTGATGGAAGCCCGGCTCAAGGCACTCCAGCGCTTCCGGAAGTCAACAATCGAGGCGGTGCGCAAGCTCGACATCGAGCGTCTCGCTGCACGTTTGCTGACGGATCCGCTCGCTCCCGTCCTGAATGAAAAGCAACTGGACGGCCTCGAGCAGCGCCGCCGCGCGGTCCTCGAGCACGTCGACGCCATGGTCGCGAGGTTCGGTGAGGCACGCGTATTTGCGTGGTAGATCTCGCGAATGGAACGAACGACTTCGGCTTCCGGCTGAGTGGGAACCGCATACCGCTTGCTGGCTCGCTTTTCCGTATCTACGTGACGAGTGGCCCAACAATCTCGCTGAGGCGCAAGCGTCGATCGCGGCGCTTTGCCGCGCCATCGCCGGCCCGGGAAATGAGCCGGTGCGGCTGCTCGTGAGGAACCAGGAGCTCGAAACGCTCGCGCGATCGTTGATCGGCGACGTGCGCAACGTTCGTTACGTGAGGGCCGACTACGGGGACTGCTGGTTGCGCGACACCGCGCCGCTCTTTGGGCACAGAGAGGACGGCGCGCTTGGCGCTCTTTGCTTCGAGTTCAATGGCTGGGGCGGCAAGTACGAGATGCCATTCGACGCCGGTGTCAGCGGCTGGCTGACAGTGCGACTCGACGCTACTCGCTTCGACTCCTCTCTGGTCTTGGAGGGAGGGGCCTTGGACACCAATGGTCAGGGAACGTTCCTGACGACCGCCGCCTGCGCGCTCAACCCGAACCGGAACGAGGGGCTGACGCGCGAAGCCTTCGAAAAGGCCCTGGGCGAGCTGGTGTCGATCGATCGACTGATCTGGATCGAGGCCGGCTTGGAGCACGACCACACCGACGGTCACATCGACATGATTGCGCGCTTCGTGGCTCCCGACACAGCGATCTGCATGAAGTCGAACCCCGCGGCGCCCAATGCCGCGGTCCTCGAGTCGATCGAGCAGGGGCTGCGCAGCGGCTGGCTTGAACGTGCTCACGATCCCGGCGCCGCCCGCGCTGCACGCGCCCAATGGAGAGCCACTGCCTGCCAGCTACTGCAACTTCTACATCGCCAACTCTGCGGTAGTCGTTCCGACCTATGGCGTTCGGAAGACCATGCCGCGCTCACGGAGATCGCAAGCGCATTTCCGGGGCGCGAGGTGGTCGGCTTGCCGGCCGCAGACCTGCTATGGGGAGGGGGAGCGTTTCACTGCGTTACCCAAGCTCAGCCAAGCACGCCATGACCTCCTCTCCACTCTCGATCGGTATCGTCCAATGCGCCCTCGACGACGCGCTGGACGCCAACGTCGCCCGCGTCGAAGGCCTGGTTCGCGAGGCTGCGAGACGCGGCGCGAAGATCGTCCTCACGCCGGAGCTGTTCGAAGGCCCCTACTTTCCGCAAACCGAAGACGAGCGTGCGTTCGACTTGGCCGCGCCGCTCGATGCGCACCCCACCGTCGCGCGCATGCAAGCGCTCGCCGCGGAGCTCGGCGTGGTGCTTCCGGTCTCCTTCTTCGAGCGCGCGGGGCAGACCTATTACAACAGCCTGGTGACGATCGACGCCGACGGCAGGCAGCTTGGCTTGTACCGGAAGAGCCACATTCCGGACGGCCCGGGCTACGAGGAGAAGTTCTACTTTCGTCCCGGTGACACCGGTTTTCGGGTCTGGGAAACGCGCCACGGATGCATTGGCGTAGGCATCTGCTGGGATCAATGGTTCCCCGAGGCCGCCCGGAGCATGGCCCTGCAGGGAGCCGAGGTCTTGCTCTATCCGACCGCGATCGGCAGCGAACCCGAGGCGCCGGACGAGGACAGCCAGGCGCCCTGGCGACGCGTGATGCTCGGTCACGCGGTAGCCAACGCAATGCCGGTCGCGGCGGCCAACCGCATCGGCACCGAAGCGGCTCTGACCTTCTACGGAAGCTCCTTCGTCTGCGATCAACGCGGTGAGCTGCGCGCCGAGCTTGGACGAGACGAGGAAGGCGTGGCCATCGCTTCGTTCGACCGCGACGCACTTCGTCGCTACCGCGCCAACTGGGGCTTCTTCCGCGATCGTCGTCCCGAGCTCTACGAGAGGCTAACCGGAGACGAACCCGTTGATTGATTCGCTCTACGCGATCGTGGACCCAGAGCTCGCAGAGCGCCCGCTAGAGCTGACGTTCAGAGCGCTCAATGCAGGCTGCGCAATCGTGCAGCTTCGCGCCAAGCGCCTCGACGACATGTCCCTATTGAAGATCGCAACGCGGGTCCGCTCGGCCTGTGCTCACGCCAGAGTTCCCTTCGTCATCAACGATCGCGCCGACATCGCACGGCTCGTCGAGGCGGACGGCGTGCACCTCGGTCAAGACGATGTTTCGATCGAGGACGCTCGGCGTGTGGTCGGCGACATGCAGATCGGGGTCTCGACACACAGCCTGGAGCAGGCCGTCCGTGCAGAGGCAGAGGGCGCGGACATGATCGCATTCGGCCCGGTGTTCGAGACCAGGTCCAAACAGAACCCAGACCCAGTCGTAGGCCTGCAGATGCTTGCCGAAGTCGCAGAGGCCGTCTCCCGCCCGCTGGTCGCAATCGGCGGGATTACCCCTGAAAACGCGGAAGAAACGCTTCGAGCCGGAGCGCGCTACCTGGCCGTGATTTCGGCTCTCCCGCGCTTCGTCGGGGACGCACCTTAGAGCGTCACTTCACATCTTCGAAGTACTGAATCGCAGTCTCGATGGCAGCGCCGAGCGCCTGGTTCACCAGATTCGCCGTTGCGTCTTCGCCGCTGCGGAGCGCTTCGTAGTATCGCTGCCGCTCGGTTGCGTGAATCACGACCGGTGGAAAACCTGCGCGCATCAGAATGAGGTTCATCACCAGTCGCGCAACCTTGCCGCTGTGTCGCGGGAAGGGATAGATGTGAAGGAGCTGGTAGTGCGCCTTACTCGCCATGCGAACCGGATGCATCGTCTTCTTGGTCTCCGGGTCCGAAAGCCATTGGACGAGTTGGCGCATCCGGTAGCTGATTTTGTCTGGCTGCGAAATCTCGTGGAAGTACAGCCGATGAAGCGGCATGTCCTTGCGGTACTTGGGTGGCCCCTTCCCTTCGAGCTCCTCGGGCGCTAGCTGCGCAAAGAGCTTCTTGATGACCTCGAGGTTGACCGTGAAGCGGCGGCGCGACGACATCTCGCGGATCATTTCGATCGCGCCCATGTGATTGCGGACCTCGTCGTAGACCGGAATCAGAGAGGGGTCGGTGACGACCTCGTCGTATATGGCGGCTCTGAGCTCGTCCATGGAGTAGACGACGCCTTCGAGCGCGCTGTCGTGATAGATCCAGGCGATGTCGAAGCGCTCTTGATACTCCTGGCGCGCCTGTGCGCCGGCATTATCGAGCAGCTCTTGAAGCTGGGCGACTCGCTCTTCTAAGCTCGGACCCTGAAGCGCTTGAACCAAGGAATCTCCTCCAATCGCGGACGACCTACACTGTGGGCTCCGCGCGGCCGGCGAAACTATCAGCGGGGCCCCATGACGTCAACCATGACCGAATTCGGCTAGTTCAGGGCTTCGGAAATCGCTCCACGAAGCCGAATTTTGCTGGGAACCCCGGTGGAAGCCCAGCGAACCAGCCCATCTGGGCCCACAACGATGACCGTGGGGAGCATCTTGATGGCGTATCGTCTTTGAACCGTGCCGGTCCGGTCGTGCAAGCTCGGGAACTTGGTGCCGAACGCGGCATGCGCCGCCTGCAGGGTTTGTCGGTCGATGGGCTCGACGTTCACCGCATAGAAGATGACTCCCTTGTCGGCGAACTCCTCGTGGAGGTCGTTGAGCAACGGGAGTTGTTCGTTTGCAGGCTCCGCACCAGCTCGCCCAGAAGTCGAGTACCACGACTTCGCCGCGCAGCTCGGCGAGGGTGACCTTGCGTGGACCTCCCGGCTCCGCTCCGGCGGCAACCGTCATGCTCAGGTCCGGCGCGGGCTGCCCCATCAGGGGCGACGCATTACCGCGAGTCATCCAGGCGTAGAGAGCGACGAAGACCATTGCGGTCACCAGCCAGTGAATCCACCTGCGCTGCGGAGGCTTCTCCGGCTCGTTCATCGCCGCTCCATCAATGGAAGCTCGATGCGGAACCGCGCTCCGCCTTCGGGTGCGCGATCGAGCCTGACTTCACCCCCGTGTTCCAAGACCACTTTCTTCACGATCGCCAAGCCGAGCCCGGTGCCCTCGGCTTTGGTCGTGTAGTAGGGATCGAATACCCGTTCCCAGTTCTCCTCGTCGATGCCCGGGCCGTTGTCGCGAATCTCGACGAAGCCGACGCCTTCGCTTTCGTACGCGCGGACCAAGACTCGGCCGCCGCCCTTCGGATGGGCTTGGTAGACCGCCTGAATCGCATTTCGAAGAATGTTGTCGACACCGCGCTTGAGCATCATGGGGTCCATACGCACGGCGATGGGTTCCGTTCCACAACTCAGTCGAACTTCTACTGGGGCCGCGGTCCCATGACCCACATCCTCGAGAACGGCGGGAATCGAATCTTCGATACTGTGCATGAGCTCGCAGAGGTCGGATGGGGACAAATCGGCCTCCGGGAGCTTGGCAAATGCGCTGAATTCGCCCACGAGCCGCCGAAGGGTGGCCACCTCCTCCTCGATGATTGCCCGGGCGTGCGCAAGCTTCTTCTATACGCCGTGTCTTCGCCACTGTAGGTTTCGTCCATCTCCTGCGCGGCGAGTTGGATCGGCGTGAGTGGATTCTTGATCTCATGGGCGAGACGACGAGCGAAGTCCTGCCAGGCGCCGATGCGCTGCAGGTATTCGATGCGCGTGCGTGAATCGCGAAGGTCGCGAACCATCTCGTTGAATGCCTGGGTGAGCTCGGCGATCTCGTCCCTTGCACCTGTGGGCAGCGCGACGGTGAGATCACCAGCGCCGACCTTGCGAGAGGCTTCCGCCAAGTCAGTCACGCGACGCGTGACCCGACGCGACACGATCGCTCCGATCAGGAACGCAACTAAGATGACCAGGAAGGCGAGCACGCCGAATACCCAGGCGTACACGTCGGACACGGACGCACCTTGGCGTTGCAGGCGTGAGTACACATCGGCGACCTCGCCGGCTTCTTGCAGACGCTCGAAGTAGACCTCGGGAACCGAGACCTCGACCGCGATCCGCAGCCTGTCCGTTCCGACGCCGCTCTCCCGATCGCGAGTCGTCGTTCGCACCTCTTCGCCCAGGGGGTCGGGTGCGCGAGATGCGCTCGCCAGAACCTTCTCCGCCTCGTCGATGACTCGAATGCTCGTCACGATTTCGTAGCGCTCGAGGAGCTCAACCAGAAGGGCGTCGAGCGTGGAGCGCTTTCGAGTTTTGGTGAGCTGGGCTTCGATGGCCCACTGGACTGCGTCGGCGACCTGATCGGACGCCGAGCGAAGCGCCATGAGCTGCCCCCGGCGCGCCTCGACGCCGTGGACGAGCTCTGCGCCGAAGCGCTCGTTCACGCCCACCGCGTACACGTCGCGCAACGCACCCTGAGCCAGGAAGATGCTACCGCCGAGCGCCAGGAACACCGACAGACCGATCGCGAAGAGAATCTTTCGCTCGAACCGGTTCATTGCGGCACCTTCAGGACTGCGCCTCGGAACTCGATGCTGTGCTCGGCCCGGCAAATACGGCGCCGGACGATGTTGACGCTAATCGGGCCCACCGGATCGTCGCCAGAGCTTGGACGAATGAGCTCGCTACACTGCTTCTTCGAG
This sequence comes from uncultured delta proteobacterium, assembly GCA_963716775.1. GTDB lineage: Bacteria > Myxococcota_A > Polyangia > Polyangiales > Houyiibacteriaceae > SG8-38. The sequence goes on along the minus strand of CAVQUI010000004.1, from coordinate 277,521 downwards.
ATCGGATTGAACTCCGCCTTCACAGCAAAGTAGATGTCTCTTCCTCTTTGCAGCTCGTAGCTTGCCGGCTCGCCCACGAACAAGCCTTGGACGACCAGGCAGCGGTCCAGGACTTGTTCGAGCGTCTTGAGCCGCTCGCTTTGGTCGCCGATGCGAACGAGATAGCCGTCCTCCCAGAGGTCGCGGGTCACGTCGCATCCGAACTGCCGAACCCCCATCTTCCAGTTCGACCCGCCGAGGTGTGCGCTCACTGTCACGACTAGGCGTTTGCGAAGCCCGCTCGACAACTCCCGGCGAACCCGCTCGTTGGCGAGATCTTTGGCAGAGAACGAGACCTTGGCGGCGCCGTGTGACCAGGTCACGCCGAGATCGCGCAATGGCAGCCGAGACTGCCCGTACGCAACCGCTGCAATCATCAGGACCAAGGCTGCCAGCGCGAATCTCACAGGCGTATGAACCCAACCACTGTCGAGAATCCAACTTGGAAAACCCCGACGCTCGTATCGAATCGGAATCCGAAGTCGAAGGTCAGGTCGAGCGGATAGCGAGAGAAGCCTTCGTACCCGCTCAGACCTCCGAAACCGGTGCGCTGGTCACGCAAGTCCGACAAGGAAAGCAGTCCCACGAGCCCATAGACCGTGACCTCGCGGAGCCCGCGTTCGCGATCCCGCTCGAAGACGGGCACGTCATATCCGACGTCGAGCCGCCAGGCGAGCTCGCCGAGGTAGTTGTTTTCAATTGAGGTACCGAGAAGATTGGGTGGCGGACGGGCGTCGAGTTGCATCTCGAGGAACCGCGACGGGATCAAATCGGTGAGGTCCGAGATGTGGAAGAGATAGAAGAAAGGCGTATTCCCGAAAGCGGCGCCGCCGAAGAAACCAAGCCGGATGGTGTGGCGCCAGGGAAGCCGCCACCAGCGCCTGACCCAGACATCGAGCTTGACGAAGTCGTAGTCGCTGCCCAGCGCCCGCGTGCCTAGCATGACGTCGCCGACGAAAAGGACGCCTTCCTTGGTGATGCCGGGATCATCGCGTTTGTCGAAGGTCAGGGTGAAGCGCAACGAAGATACGAAGCTCCGGCCGTCCTGAATCGCGAAGTCGATCGGCTTGATCTCATTGCCGACCGTTTCGCTGGCCGCCTGGGGGCGACCGAGAACGCTCACGATTTCGCCGATCCAATCGAGGCTGTAGCGGAGCTTGGATGTGAACTCCTTGCCGGTGCCGACCATGAAGCCACCACGGCGATAGCGAACTACGGCGTTGGTGACTTCCGAGCTGCCAAGACAGGTCGGCTCGCCGCAGGGGACGCTGACCAGCGGACTATTCCCATAGAACTCCCTACCATTGAGAAAGAACGTGCCGAAGCGGATGCCGTACTCACTCTTGATCAGCTTGGGGTAGTGAAGGTCGAGGCGCCCACCTTGCTGAAACTCGCTTACCAGGGCGGTCCCGGACAAGCGGATGCCGAGGCCCGCGAGGTTGGTCTCGGTGATCTTGAAGCCGAGCCAGGGAAATAGGGTTCGACCGCTATCGGTGGTCTTCCGAACACCTTCCGACAGGCCAGCAACCAATTGCTCGATCACGAAGGTGTTGCGCTCCTTCACTTCGACGACGAGCACCACATAGCCACGTTCGGCCCCCCGTTCTAGACTAAGACGGACGCTGTCGAACCAGCCTGTTCCCATCAGCCGCCATTCGGTTTCCAAGAGCTCTGGCGATTCCGGGTCGAGGAAGTCGCCTTGCTTCAACGGGACGAACTTGCGAACGAGCTGTGCTTTCGTCCGTTTGTTGCCGATGACGACGATGCCCTCGAGCACGTAGCGCACTTGCGATGAGACTTGATCGGCATGCCGTCCTTCGCTGGCTACCCCGTACGGGTCGCGAAGCTCCTCGGGCTCTTCGCCTTGCTCGGGTGCGGGAACGACGTCGCCAGGGCGATAGGGCTCGCCTTTGAGGTCGGAATCCTGCGCTCCAGCGGTCGCGGGGACGGCCAAGGTCATCCCCGGAAGCGAGACCAGATGAAGGAAGGCGATCAGGCTGAGCAGCCAGCGTCCCGGTCGCAAGCGCGGGCTCACGAGGGCCAGACTACTCCAGCGGCGGAAGCGAGGCGAGAAGCCATAGGCACCCGGCCACCACGAGAAAAACCGCGCCCACCCATCCGAGCGTGCGTAAAAAGCCGATTGGCCTGCCGTCGTCCTTGGACTTCACGGGGTTGGTTGTAGCAGATTCCGTTGTGAAGGAGGGAGAATAGTCCAGACCCTGCCAGGGCTCTGGACGCTCGGGCAGATCCTCCTCCCCGGGTCGGCGAATGATCCGAATCGTCGCGTCCTCGTCGAGCTCTTCCATGCGCGGGTCGAGCCCCGAGACCGGGGTTGCGTCGACGCGGCCAAGCTCGGCGAGACCTTCTTCGAAGGCCTCGAGCAAGGGGAGCGCAGTCGGGTTCTTCGGAGGAGCTACGGATGCCTTGTCGCGAAGCGACGGCGGCAGCGTCTCCCGGGGCGGTGGCACGGCGTCGACGCGGAAGGTCCCCTCGGTCCATTCGAGCGCCTGCACGAAGTCCGCAGCCGTCCCCGCGTCAATGCTGACGTCGTTGAGCTCCCCCTTCTCGTAGTAGCCGATCGCGAGTCGACCGCGATGCTCGAGCAAGAGCCTTCCGGTGAGGCCCGCGCTCTCGCAGTAGCGCATTAGATCGGCGGGCGGGTGCACAGCGAGTGACCCACGGCGTGTGGTGTCGGTGCCGCGTGAAACGGGAAGGTGCGGAAGCTTGGGATAGACGGCGAACTCGCCGTTGCGGAGCGTCAGCAAGACCTGGAGCGCGCGTTCTTCGTCGCTAGTCGTTTCGGTACCCGCGACTTGCCCTTGCACGAGGCGAACGGTGCCCGAACCCGACTCGCTCTCGAAGGTCAGCACACCGGTCGTGCCGATCTCTTCGAGCCCGCCGAGCAAGGCTCCGACGCCTTCCTCGGGGATCGTTCCCTCAAACACCGCCTGGGCCGCCATGACTGATTGAAGTGCTTCCCGGGACCCCAAATGTCAAGGCGTTTAGCCCCCCGGGAGGGGATCCCACGAAGGTCCAGAATTTCCAGATCCTTCAGGGAAAAATGCCACGCTCTTCGTAAGAAGTCGCGAGGCTTTCGAGCGCCAGAGCATAAGCGGCGATGCGGGGATCGACGTTCTTTTCGGTCGCGTAGAACATCGTTCGCTGATAGGCGCGACGCATCATGTGAAGCAAGCGCCGCTGCACTTCTTCAGAGTCCCAGTGCTCGCTGTTCCGGTTCTGGACCCATTCGTAATAACTCACGGTCACCCCACCCGAGTTCGCAAGGATGTCGGGGATCACGGGGATGCCCCGATCGGCGAGCACCGCCGCTCCGTCAGGATTGATTGGACCGTTTGCCCCTTCTGCGATCAAGCGCACATCGAGCTTGCTTGCCTCGTCGGCGCCTACTTGATTTTCGAGCGCTGCTGGAATGAAGAGGTCGGCCTTGGTTTGGAAAAACTCATCGCGCGTGATCACGTCTCCGCGCGGGTACCCCGCGATCGAGCCGTGGGTCTGAACGTAGTCCTGAAGCTTGTGTGTGTTGAAGCCCTCTTCGTTCAGCAGATAGCCAGAGTGATCCCCGGTCGCGATGGTCGAGACCCCGAGCTTCGAGAGAATCGCTGCGGCGTGGGAGCCTACGTTGCCGAAGCCCTGAACGATGGCGGTCGCGCCCTCGAGATCGAAACGATTCTCGCGCGCCCATTCTTTGATGCAGTGCACCACGCCCTGGCCGGTCGCAGCCTCGCGGCCTTCGGAGCCGCCCGAATTGATGGTCTTCCCGGTCACTACTGCACGCTGGTCGCTCTTCTCGTGGTTCGGCCCCGTGTTGATGTACGTGTCCATCATCCAAACCATCGTCTGCGAGTTGGTTCCCATGTCGGGCGCCGGAATGTCGTGTGAGGGGCCGATATTGCTGCCTAACGCGTGGGTGAATCTTCGCGTGATGCGTCGAAGCTCATCGACCGAGTGCTCACGAGGATTGAACTTTATCCCGCCTTTGCCGCCGCCAAATGGGACCCCAAGCAAGGCGCACTTCCATGTCATCTGCGTGGCTAATGCCTTGAGCTCGTCGAGCGTGACCTGCTCGTGATACCGCATTCCGCCCTTGTAGGGGCCCAGCACGTTGTTGTGCTGAATCCGATAACCCTTGAACACGCGGGTTTCACCGCTGTCCATTCGCACCGGGAAATGGACGATCAGCTCGTTCTTCGGCTCGGCGAGGATGCTCTGGACGTGAGGCGGAAGCTTGGTGAGCTCGGCAGCCTGCTCGATGTAGCCTTGGACAACCTCGAAGAACCGATACCTCTTTGAACCGGTGGACATGCCCGGCATGCTAGCGCCTACGGTTCTGCTTGAGCAAGAATCGGCGCAAATTCTGCGCGTGATCGAGGGAAAACGAAAGATGCGCGCGGCGTATAGAAAACGGTTCTCAAGAGCTACGAGAACCTTGTTTTCGTGGGCTTCGCGGGAGTAGAGTTCGGTTCACCAGCGGCTGATAAGATTATTAATGTCGCGGCCTTTGCTTTTGAACAGCGAGGAGGATTCGATGGATAAAGCGGGAAGCGACTTCCGGCGGGAGTTAGAGGCGCGGGGCGTATCACGACGCGAGTTCATGGGCTTCTGCTCGGCGATGGCGGTGATGTTTGGTTTGCCGAAAGGCGCGACAGCCATGATCGCCGACGCGATCGAAAACAAACCAAAGCCGACCTTGGTCTGGCTCAACTTCCAGGACTGCGCGGGTAACACAGAGTCATTCCTTCGCGCAAGCAAGCCGACGGCAGCTGAGGTGATCCTCGATCTGATCTCGATCGACTATCACGAAGTGATCATGGCGGCCGCCGGTCACCAGGCGGAGGAGAACCTTCACAACGTCGTCGCGAATCAAAAGGGCAAGTATCTCGCAGTCGTCGAGGGCTCGATCCCGACAGGCGCGAACGGCGCGTACTGCACCGTTGGTGGTAAGTCCGCACAAGCCATCGCCAACGAGGTTTGCGGTGGCGCGCTGGCGACGATTGCGGTCGGCACCTGCGCATCATTTGGCGGCATCCCTGCGGCGTCACCCAATCCAACAGGCGCGCTCGGTGTTTCCGATGCGGTGCCTGGGGTGAAGAACTTGATCAACCTCTCGGCCTGTCCGGTGAACGCTCAGAACCTCACCGCGACGCTGGTATATTTCCTGACCTATGGAAGGCTGCCGGCGCTCGACAAGCTGAATCGCCCGCTTTTTGCCTACGGAAAGTCGATTCACGACAACTGCGAGCGGCGCGCGCACTACGACACCGGACAGTACGTCGAGCAGTGGGGCGACGAAGCCCACCGCGACGGCCACTGCCTGTACAAGATGGGCTGCAAGGGCCCTGTCTCGTTCCAGAACTGTCCGAACGTCGGTTGGAACGACAACACGAGTTGGCCGATCGCATGCGGCCACGGTTGCATCGGCTGCGCCGAACCGGACTTCTGGGACAAGATGACGCCGTTCTACGCGCACCTTCCGGGCTTCCCCGGTTTCGGCAAGGGCTCGAACATCGACAAGGTCGGCTTCTGGGCGAGCATCGGTGTCACCACCGCTTTCGCCGGACACACCCTGGTGCATCTCGGAAAGAAGCTCGTTGGAACGGGAGCAGATCATCCACCCGACGGCCCGCCTACGCGGACCGATGAAGGAGGCGCAGAATGACTCATATCGTTGTCGACCCGGTGACCCGCATCGAAGGCCATTTGCGCATCGAGGCGGAGATCGACGGAGGCAAGGTCGCGGATGCTTGGTCCTCCTCGACCATGTTCCGCGGTATCGAGATCATCCTCCAAGGCCGCGACCCGCGCGATGCCTGGGCGTTTTGCCAGCGCATCTGCGGCGTCTGCACGACGGTACATGCGATTGCATCAATTCGCGCGGTTGAAGACGCGATTGGCGCCAAGCCGCCCCCCAATGCACGGATTCTACGCAATCTGATCATCGCGTCCCAGTGCATCCAGGACCACGTGATCCACTTCTATCACCTGCACGCGCTCGACTGGGTCGACATCGTGTCGGCGCTCGAAGCAGATCCGGCGGAAACGGCAGCGCTTGCGCAGTCGATTTCCGACTGGGGCAAGTCCAGCGCGAAGTACTTCGCCGGCATCCAGGCGCGGGTCAAAGGCCTGGTCGAACGTGGGCAACTCGGACCGTTTGCCAACGCATACTGGGGGCATCCCTCCTACAAGCTCCCGCCTGCAGCGAACCTCATGGCGGTGGCTCACTACCTCGAGGCCCTCGAGTGGCAACGGGAGTTCATCAAGATGCACGCCATCCTCGGCGGCAAGAACCCGCATCTGCAGAGCTTCCTCGTCGGCGGCATGGCGACTCCGGTCGATCCGGACAAGCAGGCTTCACTGAACATCCACACGATCGCCCAGTTCAAGAAGCTCATTGCCGGCGCGCAGGAGTTCGTGAGCAAGGTGTACATCCCGGACCTGCTCGCGGTCGCGTCCTTCTACAAAGACTGGGCCGGTTACGGCGCGGGTGTCGGAAACTACATGGTGTACGGCGAGTATCCGCTCGACGACGAAGCGAATCCCAATCTCTACATTCCGTCGGGAATCATTCGCGGCCGCGACATTTCGAAGGTCGAAGAGTTTGATCCCTCGAAGATCACCGAGCAGATCACGCACTCTTGGTACAACTACGAAGGCGGCGAGGAAGCAGCCCTTCATCCGTCGCAGGGCGAAACCAAGCCGAACTACACCGGGCCGAAGCCACCTTACGAACGACTCGACACCTCGGCCAAGTACTCCTGGCTGAAGTCGCCTCGCTACGATGGCGTGCCGATGGAGGTTGGTCCGCTGTCACGAATGCTCGTCTCGTACGTCCGCGGTCACGAGAAGGTGCAAGGGCTCGTCAACCACGTCCTCAAGACGCTCGGTGTCGGGCCGGAGGCTTTGTTCTCCACGCTCGGACGCGTTGCGGCGCGAGGTATCGAAACCCAAGTGCTGGTGGACAAGATCGGTGACTGGGTCGACGAGCTCGCCGACAACATGGGCAAGGGCGAGCTTCGGATCCACGACAACAGCAAGTGGGACCCGTCGAGCTGGCCGGCTGACTCCATGGGCGCCGGTTTCCACGAGGCGCCACGCGGCTCGCTCGGACACTGGGTCCACGTCAAGGACGCGAAGATCGAGCGCTACCAGTGTGTCGTTCCGAGCACCTGGAACGCTGGCCCGCGTGACTCCGGTGGCATTCCGGGTCCGTACGAGGCAGCCCTGGTCGGGACTCCGGTCGCCGACCCGGAGCAGCCGATCGAAATCCTCAGAACGGTCCATTCCTTCGATCCGTGCATGGCCTGCGGTGTGCACGTCGTCGAGCCTGGAGGGCGCGAGATCACTCGCGTGAAGGTGCGATGACCCCCCCCCGCCGGCAGCGACGGCGAAAGGTGGCGCACGCCCCCAGGTAAGCCATCGTGCACACGATGTAGAAGGGATCGAGCGGGTCTACGTCTGGGACCTGCTGGTTCGATCGACTCACTGGCTCATCATGGTGTCGGTGTTCATCCTTGCGATTACCGGGGTGTTCATCGGCAAGCCGTACTTGATCCCCTCGGGGCCGCCCGGCGAGCACTTCGTGATGGCGACGGTGAAGGTCGTGCACTTCTACACGGCCATCATCTTCACGCTCGCGGTGGCATCTCGCATCGCCTGGATGTTCGTAGGGTCGTACTACGCGCGCTGGCATCAATTCGTGCCCGTGGGCAAGCGACGACGCGGCGACGTCCTCCGGATGTTCAAGTTCTACTCACTCCTCAGCAAAGAACCACCGATGAACGTCGGTCACAACCCCTTGGCCGGGATGACCTATCTGCTGGTGTTCGCCTTGTATCTCACGCTAATCCTCACCGGCTTCGCCATGTACTCGGTGAGCGCAACGGGCTACATGCAGATGTGGGAGTTCCTCGTTCCGCTCTTCGGTGGTTTGCAGATGGCGCACTGGATCCACCACATCGCGATGTGGTTCCTCCTCGGCTTCGTTGCTCACCACATCTGGAGCGCAATGCTCGTGTCTCGCGTCGAAGGTATGGGTTTGATCGACTCGCTGTTCAGCGGATACAAGTTCTTGCCAAAGAGCTGGCGCAACCGGGATGACTGAGCGCACGCCGGTCCTCGTCCTGGGGCTCGGCAACGTCGTCTGCACGGACGACGGCGCTGGGATTGCCGCCATCCACAAATTGATTCGCGAATACGAGTTCCCCGAGGGTGTCGTCGTGCTCGATGGCGGCACGCTCGGGCTCTCGCTTCTGCCGCTGGTCGACAGCGCCGATCAGGTGATTCTTGTCGACGCGATCAAGGCCGACGGGCCGCCCGGAACCCAGGTTCGAATCGAAGGCGACGAGGTGGCTCCGGCCGTCTACGAGCGCCTTTCGCCACATCAAATCGGGGTCGCGGACCTGCTGGCGGGCGCGAGCTTGCTAGATCGCTATCCAGACCGCGTGATCATCCTCGGCGTGGTTCCGGACTCGATCGATCTCGGTCTGGAACGGACACCCGCCGTACAGGCAAGCATTCCCGAGCTCGCGCAGCGCGTCGTCGAAGAGCTCACATCACTAGGTTACCCGCCGGTCCAATCCACGGAGAGCCGCGATGAAGGCCATGGGAGCACTGCTCATGTCGCTCGCACTCTTGGGGTGTAGCGCGAAAGACCAATCCTCCGCGATCGACTACAGCGAAGTCGAAGTTCCCTTCGACCGACTTTCCTCCGATGAAGCTCGCAGACGTGGACGCTTGCTTTTCGCGGCCAAGTGCGCGCTCTGCCATGGCGACCTCGCTGACGGAAATGGCGTTCGGAGCAAAGGCCTGTCGGGGAAGCCTGCGAACTTCCGCAGCGACGAATGGCGAAGCACTGCAACAGCGCAAGGCGTATTCCAAACTCTGAGCGAAGGGAAGCGCGGGACGTCGATGCCTGCCTGGCCGACGCTCAGCGACGATGAGAAGTGGGACGTCGTTGCGTATGTCCTCAGCGTCGCTGAGGGCGGACCGTGATGGCAGGGCGTCGCATCGACATTCGAGGCACCGTGCAAGGGGTGGGTTTTCGGCCCTGGGTGTACCGGGTCGCGCGTCGACTGGGCGTCGTTGGACGAGTGCGAAACGAACCCTCGGGAGTAAGGGTCGAAGCCTTCGCAAGCGAAGCAGTGCTGGACCTTTTCATCGAGGAATTACGAATAGATACGCCAGCGTCGGCGCGGGTTGACCAGCTGAGCGCGGCGTCGATTCCCGAGGAAGATCTCGACGCTTTCGTCATCGAGTCGAGCGGAGTCGGGGGCGTCAAGGCGCTTTCGATTCCACCCGACTTGGCCACTTGTGACGATTGCAGATCAGAGATCCTCGATTGCAAGGATCGTCGCTTCGAATATGCGTTTACCAACTGCACGACTTGCGGTCCGCGCTTCACGATCGCAACGGGCATCCCATACGACCGCGCAGCGACGACGATGTCGGTGTTCGAGATGTGCGCGGCTTGCCAAGCCGAGTACGACGACGTCGAAGATCGACGCTTCCATGCGCAGCCCAATGCCTGTCCGGATTGCGGACCCGCGCTGAGCCTGATTCGATGCGATGGCGAGGTCTTGTCCGACCGCAATCCCTTGGAGGGGGCCGCGGATCTACTCAAGCGCGGTGCCGTCGTTGCGATCAAGGGACTGGGGGGGTTTCATCTCGCATGTGATGCGACGGACGAAGAAGCCATCGTACGTCTTCGGGAGCGCAAGCAAAGAGATGAAAGACCGTTTGCAGTGATGGTGTCCGACCTCGATGCCGCACGCGCGCTCGCGGAGATCGATGGAGAGGAAGAAGCCCTGCTGACCGCACCCGAGCGTCCGATTGTCCTCTTGCGGGCCTTGGGAAGCAGTCGGCTGGCGCCCGCAGTGAACCCGGATACGCCACTTTTGGGACTGTTCTTGCCGTATACACCGCTTCACCACCTAGTGCTGGCCGAGGTTGGAGGGCCGCTGGTGATGACCTCGGCCAATGTCTCGGACGAGCCGATTTGCAGGGACAATGCCGAAGCGAGGCGGCGCCTCGACGGAATCGCAGACCTGATCTTGCTTCACGATCGCGACATCGCCATGCGCTGCGACGATTCGGTTGCACGAGTCATCGCCGGCACCCCGACGATCATGCGCAGGTCTCGCGGCTTCGTGCCACGGCCTTTTCATTTGGGGCAGCCCGTCGCCCGTCCCGTTCTCGCCTGTGGTGCACACCTCAAGAATACGTTCTGCATCGCGTTGGGTGACACCGCGTACTTCGGACCGCACATTGGCGACTTGGAAACCGTCGCCGCACTCGAGTTCTTCGAGGAGGCGATCGACAGGATGCAAACGATTCTCTCGGTGAGCCCAGAGGTCGTCGCCCATGATTTGCATCCCGGATATCTTTCAACGAGATACGCGAAGGCGCGCACGGACACGACCCTGGTGGGCGTGCAGCACCATCACGCGCACGTACTGAGCTTGATGGCGGAGCACGGGGTGCAAGGGCCGGTGCTGGGCGTTGCCTACGATGGCACGGGCTATGGGGAGGATGAGACATCCTGGGGCGCGGAGTTTCTGTTGTGTTTTGCGGAGCGATACGAGCGCTTGGCAACCTTTCGTCCGCTGCGCCTGGCAGGTAGCGATCTTGCGATGCGAGAGGTTTGGAGAGTCGCGTACGCGCTCTTGCACGACGCATTCGATGGTGAGCCCCCCAGCGGTTTGCTTCCAGTCTTCGACGAGGTTTCTTCCGAATCGATTCGCGTCGTGAAACAGATGATTGAGCGCGGACTCAACGCCCCACTAGCTCGCGGCCTAGGACGATACTTCGACGGCTTTGGAGCGCTCGCCATGGGCCGGTCTCGATCCAACCATGAAGGGCAGATCGCAATCGCCTGGGATCAGCTCGCCTGCACTTCGACTACGGACGCATATCCATTCGACCTCGATCGATCTGTCACTCCCTTGGAGGTGGATCTTCGTCCGGCGGTACGCGAAGCGTTCGCGGACCTGCAATCGGAAGTCCCTCCGGAGCAGATCTCGGCTCGATTTCACAACACGGTCATCGCGGTCACGGTTGGGGTCTTGGAGGAGCTTCTGGCAGCGCGGGGCCGCGTTCCGATTGCCTTGACGGGCGGGGTTTTCCAGAACGCGCGGCTCGCCGGCGGAATCGAGAAGAAAATGTCGAATAAAAACAGAGTGTTGCGACATAGCCAAGTTCCGCCTGGCGATGGTGGAATTGCGCTCGGTCAGGCCTTGATCGCGGACGCCATTCTGGGAGACAAGGGTTGATGCCCCGAGGAGCTTTCCAATGTGCTTAGGTGTGCCTGGCAAGGTGGTCGAAGTCGACCGCGAGAACCAAATCGCGACTGTCGACTTCTGGGGCGTGAGGAAGCAAGTCCGCCTCGAGGTCTGTGACGCACCGGTCGATCCGGGCGACTACATCTTGAATCACGTGGGCTTCGCGATTCGTCGTATCCCGCCGGAAGAGGCCGCGGAGACCTTGGCCCTGTATGACGAGCTGCTTCGGCTGGCCGACGAACAAGACTTGATGACGGCCGATGTGCGCGCCGAGATCGCCGCCGCGCCGGACGCGACAGGTTCCCCCGGGAGAACACCTGATGAATCCCAATGAAGCATTTGCACAGCTGAGGTTTCGCGACCCGGAGCGCGCACGCGGCCTTCGCGACGCACTGGATCGACTCGTGCGCCAAGCCGACCACACACCGGTGTCGGTGATGCACGTCTGTGGAAGCCATGAGCAGGCGATCGCGAAGTTTGGGCTGCGAGCGGCTTTTCCCGAGGATTTGCAGGTGATCATGGGCCCTGGCTGCCCAGTGTGCGTCACGGACGTGCCCGAGGTGGATGAGGCGGTGGCACTCGCAAAGCAGGGTGTTCGCATCGCTTCGTACGGGGACATGCTGCGGGTTCCGGGTACCTCGCAGTCGCTTGCGGACGCGAAAGCCGAAGGCGCGAAGGTCGACGTCGTGTACAGCGTGACGCAGGCCGTTGAGTTGGCGCGCGAGCACGATGAAGACATCGTGTTCTTTGCGTCGGGTTTCGAAACGACGGCGGTCGCTACTGCAGCTGTGTTGGTCGACGATCCGCCAGACAACTTCTCCGTACTCTCGGCACACAAGTACATTCCGCCGGTGATGGAGATCGTCGCGGAGATGCCGGAGACCAAGATCGAAGGCTTCCTAGCGGCGGGACACGCAGCCACGATTACCGGTTCTGCCGTCTTTGAGAAGTTCGTCGAACGCCACGGCTTGCCGGTGGTCATTGCCGGTTTTGAACCGCTCGACGTGATGGCAGGCCTAGTCAAGCTCATGGAAGTCATCAACAGCGGCGAGCCAAGGGTGGAAAACGCCTTTCCTCGCTGTGTAACGCGCGAAGGGAACGTGCATGCACAGAAGCTTCTCTGGAGGGTGTTCCGGGCTACAGGGGGCCGCTGGCGGGGCATTGCGCACGTCCCGAATGGAAACCTGCGCCTGCGCGACGAGTACGCCAAGTACGACACCAGGAAGCGATTCACGATCGACGCATCGGCGCTTTGGAGTTACGCGCCACCCAAGCTCGTCCAGCAGTGTCAATGCGGTGACATCATGGCCGGCATCGCGTCTCCATCCGACTGTCAGCTCTTCGGAAAGGAGTGCACGCCCGACACTCCAGTGGGTGCGTGCATGGTGAGTGCCGAAGGCACCTGCAAGATCTGGCATCAGTATGGCGGGCGCCCCGATCTTCGATCGATCAAGCGAGGGGCGGCATGACGCGCAACGCACGCTTCGTCGACGAACGAATCACGCTAAAGTACGGAACCGGCGGTGGCGCGATGCGCGCGCTGATCGAGCAAGTCTTCGCCAAGGGCTTGGGTGAAGTCGAAGACGGGATAGGGCTTTCGGCCATGGACGACGGAGCGGCAATTCGCATCGGCGACCAGTATCTCGTCATCGCAACCGATTCGCACGTCGTGCAGCCAATCGAGTTTCCAGGAGGCGACATCGGCCGATTGGCGATTTCCGGAACTGTCAATGATCTCGCAATGATGGGAGCGACTGAGCCCCTGGCTTTGACCTGCGCTGCGATCATCGAAGACGGGTTCCCGAGGGATGATTTGATGCGGATTTGGGAGTCGATCCGCGCGACCTGTGAAGAGGCCGGAACCACGATCGTGACCGGCGACACGAAGGTGATGGGGCACGGCGAGCTCGATGGCCTGGTGCTGAACACTACCGGTGTCGCATTGACTAGGCGCTTGGTAACCGATTGCGGTTTGCAGGCAGGCGATAAGATCTTGGTGACCGGAACGATGGGTGACCATGGTCTTGCGATCATGGCGACACGCAACGAGCTCGCCTTGGAGACTACTCTGGAGTCTGACGTCGCCCCGATTCACACCATGGTGCGACGCGCGCTCGAAGTAGGAGGGGAGGGCGTGGTGGCTCTCAAAGATCCGACGCGTGGCGGCCTGTCGAGCGCGCTGCACGAGATGGCAGAGAAGAGCGGCGTCGGGATCATCATCGACGAGACGGCCGTGCCGCTCCGAGACGAAGTGCGCGCCGTGGGCGAGCTGCTGGGAATCGACCCACTGGTATCGGCGAATGAAGGCAAGGCGGTATTTGGCCTTCGGCCGGAGGTTGCGGCGACTGTCCTCGACGCAGTCCGCTCCCACCCTCTGGGCCGAAACGCCGCAATTGTCGGCGAATGCGTGGCCGAACGGCCCGGTTTCGTGATTCTCGACACGGGCTTTGGAAGCCGGCTGCTGGCCGAAGCGGAGGGCGAGCTCCTCCCGAGGATCTGCTGAGCGATGGGCCAGATGAAACACATCCGAGTCGAGCGCGAGGGCGCGGTGGGCATCTTGACGATTGCTCGACGCGAGCGTCTGAACTCGCTCGATGTCGAAACCGCACAGGACTTCCGCAGGGCTGGGCTTCAACTTGCCCGCGATCGCGAGGTCCGCGCCGTACTGATTCGAGGCGAGGGCGGTGTGTTCTGTAGTGGTGCAGATCTGAAATACATCCGCGATGGCGGCGATCGAGATGACCTCGGCTACCTGCAACCTGATACCCGCAAACCGGATGAAGGTTACGGCGAGATTTTCAAACAGATTCTCGAGTACATCCACAGCACGATTTCGGAAATTCGCCGCGCGCCGAAACCATTCATCGCCGCCGTCGATGGTCCTGCCGCCGCGGGTGGTTTCGGAATCGCGATGAGCTGTGATCTGGTCATCGCGTCCGAGCGCGCATGGTTCGAGTGGGCGTACCTCAAGACCGGTCTCACGGGCGCGGAAAGCTCGACCTTCTTCTTGCCGCGCCTGCTGGGGTTTCGAAAGGCCCTCGAGCTGGTATTGCTGAACCCGCGTTTGAGCGCCCAAGAGGCCCTGAATTGGGGCCTAATTAACCGAGTAATTCCGGATGGTTCTCTCGATTCCGAGGCCATGAAGATCGCCGCGCAGCTGGCGGAGTCGCCGACCAGTGCAGTCGGTGTTGCCAAGGGCCTTCTGAACCAGGCGGCCGGCATGGACCGACTCGACGTCCATCTCGACTCCGAGCTCACCGAGCTTGCGCGAATCGCAGACGGACCGAACTTCGCGGAAGGCATCACAGCCTTCTTCGACAAGCGGTCAGCGGAGTTCGAAAGCGAGTAACTGGTGCACGAGTATTCCATCGTCGCTTCCCTGATCGACCGCGTGCAGCAAGAAGCCGCTTTGCACGGAGGCACTCGCGTGCATCGCTTGCACGTGAAGATCGGCGAGCAGTCAGGCGTGGAGCTCGACTTGTTGAAGACCGCCTTCGACACCTTTCGCGAGCAAACGATTTGTGATGGCGCTGAGCTGGCGATCGATATGGTCGCCGTGGCTTGGGCCTGTTCATCGTGCGAGCGAGCTGTTGCGCCAGGGTCGATTCTGCGTTGCGACGCTTGCGGCAAGCCAGCCCGAATGGTTCAGGGCGACGAGATCATCTTGGAACGGATTGAAATGGAGGCCCCCGATGTGTGAAACCTGCGGATGCGGTGACCCGGAAATCGTGCCGATCGAGGTGAAGGAACGGATACTCTCCGACAACGACGCTCAGGCCGGTCACAACAGGAGTCATTTCGAGAGTTTAGGTGTCCTGGCGATCAATCTGATGGGCTCACCCGGAGCCGGAAAGACCGCCGTGCTGGAGGCCACCTCTAAGGCCGCAGCGGGTCGCTTGAAGCTGGGTGCGGTGAGCGGGGACTTGGCAACCGAGCGAGACGCCGATCGACTCAACGCCTCGGGAATCGTCTCGTCGACGATCACGACGGGCTCCGCCTGTCACCTCGATGCGCGTCTGGTGCATCATGCCTTGCACCATTTTCCATCGAACGAGAGCGACATCTTTTTCATCGAGAACGTCGGCAATCTGGTTTGCCCGGCCATCTATGATCTCGGCCAGGCTGCGAACGTCGTGACGCTTTCGGTGACGGAAGGCGAAGACAAACCGCTCAAGTATCCCGTCATGTTTCAGAAAGCGGATCTGGTTCTGCTCACCAAGATCGATCTCATCCCGCACTTGGATTTCGACGTCGACGCTGTCGAAGACGCCCTCGCCCGGGTGATGCCGGACGCGCGCATGTTGAAAGTCTCCGCGAAGACCGGCGAAGGAATCGACGAATGGTTGCGCTGGCTCGAGGAACGGCGACCAGAGGCCGTGGAGCGACCGACGAACGCGCATCATCACCACCATCACGAGCACTCAGACGGATCACGGCATGAGCAGCACTAGCCTTTTTCTGTCTCTAGCAGCTGGCGCTATCACCATAGGATCATTGCACTCTTTGGCTCCGGACCACTGGGTTCCGATCGCAGCCGTGGCCCGGGCTCGGAACTGGTCGAGAGCACGGGCAGCACGGGTCGCGTTCATCTGCGGGCTTGGCCACGTGACGGTTTCGGTTCTGCTCGGATTGCTCGCGCTCATGTTCGGGGCGCAGCTCTTTCAGTCGTTCGGCGAGCGTATGGTGTCAGTGGCGGGCTTGCTCTTGATCGGCTTTGGCGTCGCGTATGCGATCTGGGGTTTGAGAGGCGCGTTTGCCCACCGATTGCACGGTCACCATCATCATCACTACGACCATGTCCACGACGCTTCACGCGCGTCGACTTGGTCCTTGTTCTTGATCTACTGCGCCGACCCCTGCGTCGCCGTCATTCCAATCTTGTTTGCCGCTGCGCCTTTGTCTGCCGTGGAGACGGTGTCCATCGTGGTGGCCTATGAGGTTGCGACGGTCGGTTCGATGGTCGCCTTGGTTGCGCTCGCGCACTCGGGCGCACGACTCTTCAAAGGCGAGTGGATCGAGCGCTATGGCGACAGCATGGCCGGGGCGCTCATCGTGGCGACTGGGGTCATGGTCGCGATCCTCGATTGGTGAAGAAGCCGGGGCGACATTCGACGCCGGAGCGCTATAGAAGAGGAAATGCAGATGAAATTCGAACAAAAATTGCTCAAAACCCTCGTCATTGGGTTCCTTTTTTCTGGGCTTGCAGGCTGTACCCAGGTGGACGCGGGCAACCTCGGCGTTGTCATGAAGTGGGGCGAGATTCAGGATGTTGCGCTTCAGGAGGGCATCCATTTCCGCACACCGGTCAAGACGCAGATCATCAACATCTCGACGCGCGTGCACAAGATGGAGGCCAGCGCGACAGCGTCTTCGAAAGACCTCCAGGTCGTGTCGACGAAAATCGCCTTGAACTACCGAATCGACGCCTCGCAGGTCGTCGAGGTTTTCCGCAACGTCGGGACGCGCATGATCGTCGAAAGTACGATCATCGATCCCGCGCTTCAAGAATCGCTCAAGCAGGCGACGGCGCAGTACACCGCCGAAGAGCTGATCACCAAGCGTCAGGAAGTTAAGGCGACACTGGGTGACAGCATCAAGGTCACCCTGGCTAAGAGCGATATCCTGGTCACCGAGCTTTCGATCACGGACTTCCAATTCGCCCCCGAGTACCAACAGGCGGTCGAAGCCAAACAGGTGGCAGAGCAGCGGGCTCTAACAGCGAGGAACGACCTCGCGCGCATCAAGGTCGAAGCCGAACAGGACGAGGCCAAGGCCCGTGGTACGGCAAACGCGATGCTCGCCAGAGCGGAAGCCGAGGCCAAGGCGCAGGAGCTGCTGAGGAAGACAATTAGCGCTGAAATCGTGTATTTGCGTGCAGTCGAGAAGTGGGACGGCCAGCAGCCGACCATCGTCGGAGAGGGCGGAGCGATCCTCGATCTCGGCGCAATCAAGAAGGCCGCGGGACGCTGAGCTTCAGTCGCCGTTCACGAGGTTCGCGAGCTTGGGGAGCAGCGAGCTGTGCAAGCGATCGTGCTTGGGATCGTTACTGCTCATCGCGCGCAGGATGCCGTTCTGATCGATCAGATGGAAACCGGGGATGAGCTTTCTGGTTTCCGGGCCGATGAATCGCTGGTCGCCGATCAGCACCACTTGGTTCTGGCCACGGTCCATGTCGAAATGGCTCGCCCAGGCCCGTGCGTCTTCTTCGCTGGGCGGGCTTCGTCCGTCCATCCCGTAGAGTACCAGTTGGACGAAGACGATGTCCGGATGCTCGAGTGAGAGCTTCGCGTAACCGAGCGTGTAGCGCTCGATGGAATCGAGTCCCGGCTGTGGTTCGATTTCGCGGAAGCGGCTCTTGCCGGGCTCGTTCCCACCGGCGAAGGCATGACAGGCCTTGCAAGTCAGCCCGACGACCTCGAGGAGAATCACTTTGCCTTGGAAGTCGCCGATTGCGGTGACCTGCCCCATTTGGTCCTTCAAGACGAGGTTCGGATAGAATTGACCGACGGTCGGAGGCCAGCCGCTCAAGGGCTGCTCGGGCCGGTACTCTGCGCTCTTCTTCTGCGCTCGCTCGGTATCCGGCGCCGCCGCGCCAGCCGAGCTCGCTGGACGGTCGCGGCTCGGCTGAAGAGCAGCCGGGTCCATCTGCTTCAATGCGGCGATCGGGTCTTTCTCGATTTCCCGAAGCCAGTCCTTCCGCTCGGGAGGCGGTGGGGCTTGGAACTTGGACGCGACCCAGGCTGCGTCGATCAGCTCGGGCGTCGAATCATCCGGGGTCGCGTGCTTGGCGCCTGGCGGCTCTGCGGCCGCCGCCCGTTCTGAGTCGCCGCGATCACAGGCCGGCAAGACTAGAGCTAGAACCGAAAGCAACGGCGCTGCGCGATGCAAGACAGCCCACCGGCTTGACTGGAGCTCGGACACTTGCCGAGGATATCAGAAGCCGGCGATGAAGTGGCCGAAGGCCCAGGTTGCCGGCGCGGTGAAGGCGAGCGCATCCACGCGGTCGAGGATCCCTCCGTGCCCCGGCAAGATGCCACCGCTGTCTTTGACACCGCTGCTTCGCTTGAGCACCGACATCAGCAGATCGCCCGCCTGCCCGGCGGCACCGCCAAGAATACCGAGCGCGATCGCGTCGACCTGGCCAAGGCCCGGAAGAAAGAAGCTCATGACCAGGGCGCCGACCACCGACGCGGTGAGGCCACCAGCCGATCCTTCGAGCGTCTTCTTGGGCGAAATCCGAGGCGCGAGCTTGGTCTTACCAAATTTGCGGCCGACGAAATACGCCGACGTGTCGCTTCCCCAGGCGAGGACCATCGTCAGCAGAACCCAGGCCCCGGTTGGATCGAAATCACGCACGAGCGCGAGCGAGGCCATGGTGCCGCCGACGTAGACCGGTGTGCCAAGCAACCAACCCACACGCACGCTCGCATTGTGAAGTGGATCCTCTTGCAAAAGACTCCAGGCCATCGCCCCGAGAATGATGATCAGCACGACGCTGTACACGGCGGTCGCACTCGTCGTGAGGATGATCGTGCAGGCGAACAAGACGGAAGTCAGCGAACCCCAGCTGCGAAGCCCGCGCGACGATGGAACCTTCATCGACATGAGCTCGTAACCGCCGATCGCGATTGCGGTTAAGATGAACGCTTGCCAAAGCCAACGCGGCCCCGCGAACATCATCCACAGGATGATCGGAATGAGTGGAACGACCGTTGCGACCCGAAGCGCGGTACCTGACAAACCCTTCTTCATGGGCGGCTGCTCGATCGCGTCGTTCATACTGCGCGTTCCAATTCTCGGTCTGCTTTGCCAGCTGTTGTTTCGTCGTCGGCCCCAGGAACCAAACCGAAACGACGTTCCCTGCCTTGATACTCCTGTATCGCGCAATATAGCGAATTTGCATCAAAATCCGGCCAGAGCTCCTCGGTGAAATAGAACTCTGCGTAGGCGGAACCCCAAAGGAGAAAGTTGCTGATCCGTTGCTCTCCGCCGGTGCGAATCATCAAGTCGACCGGCCCAACATCCATCGACCGCAAGTGGTGATCGATCGCGGCTTCGTCGATCTCTTCTGGGTCGATGTCACCGTTCCGCGCTTCGGCTGCAAGCGCGCAGGCTGCATCGATGAGCTCCTCTCGTCCGCCGTAGGAGAGCGCAAGCGTGAGCGTCATGCCCTCGTACGACTCGGTTTCGGAACTGAGTGAAGACAAGCGCGACTGCGCGTGTTGCGGCAACTTGTGCAAGCGGCCGATTGCGGACAAGCGAATCTCGTTCTCGACCAGCTCGTTACGTTCCGACACCAGACACTCGCAGAGCAAGTCGACCAAGGCGTTGATCTCCGCTTCCGGCCGGTCCCAATTCTGTTCGCTGAACGCGTACAAGGTCAGCGCAGGGATGCCTAGCCGTCGAGCAGCGCGCATGGTCGCGCGCACCGCATCGGCGCCGCGCTCGTGGCCCGCCGTGCGCGGCTTCCCCCTGGCTTGAGCCCAGCGCCCATTGCCGTCCATGATGATCGCGACATGCTGCGGAAGGCGGCTAACATCGACCAAGGCCATGGCGAGCGAGTATCATGTGACTTGGAAGGCAGCAAGAACGGCTATGACAACCAGGAGCGAGACTTTAATGGCATTAATGCGCTTTGTAAGTGACAATTATGGCATGCGAATGCCGGATATCGCGCCTGCTTGTCTTGTTTTTCCTTCCTGCACCATTGTAAGGCATCACCGAGTGGTTACGTTAGGAAGTCATGGCTGAACGCGATTTCTATAGCGTCTTGGGGGTATCGAGAGATGCGAGCCAAGCCGAGATCAAGAAGGCATATCGCCAGCTTGCCAAGGAGCTGCACCCGGATCGCAACCCGGACAACAAGGAAGCGGAGGAGCGCTTCAAGGACGTTTCCGGTGCGTACGGGGTGCTTTCCGACGTGGAGAAGCGGAAGCTGTACGATCAGTTTGGGGAGATGGGCCTGCGCGAGGGCTTTGACCCGGAGGCGTATCAGACGGCGACCCAGGGAGCCGCGGGGTACGGAGGCTTTGATTTCGGCGACATCTTTGGGGCAGCTGCTCGAGGTCAGCGTCCCGGCGGCCGAGGCGGCCACTTCGAGTTCAATCTCGAGGATCTCCTGGGTGGGGTTCGGCCGGGCCGAGGCGCTTATGTTCGATCTCCCCAGAGGGGAGCTGATCTCCAATCCGAAGTGACTGTGGATTTTCGGGATGCGGTCCTCGGTTGCACCAAGGAGCTGAGCCTCCGGTCGAACGAAGGGGAGCGCACTCTGAAGGTTCGAATTCCGGCTGGAGTCCAAAACGAGGGGAAGATCCGGCTTCGGGGCCAAGGAGGCCAAGGAATAGAGGGCGGAGCTCCCGGCGATTTGGTTCTCCAAGTGATGGTCCGGAAGCACCCCTACTTCTCGATGCGCGGCAAGCAGCTACACCTGAGGGTGCCGGTGACTCCTCTCGAGGCCTACGCTGGGGCCAAGGTCAACGTGCCAACCCTGGAGGGAAGCGTGCAGCTGTCGATTCCCGCAGGATCCGAGAACGGGACCAAGCTCAGGCTGAAGGGCAAGGGAATTCAGCCGAAGGGCAAACCGAGAGGCGATCTGATTGCCCACCTCGACATCGTGCTACCCAAGGGGCGAGACGAGGAAGTCGAAGAGGCCCTAAAGACGGTGCAGGACGCCTTTGAAACGGACCCGCGCCAGGGGCTCGAGCTCTAGAGGTTTCACGTGCAACATCCGTCAGACCTGGGTCTCAGGGCTGTCGGTGTTTCACGTGCAACACCCAGAGAGCCGAGAACCGTGGGCCTGCGTGTTTCACGTGCAACACCCCGCGCGCAGGCGTGTTTGCCCCCAGGCACCGCCGGGCTTAGATCCCTTCCATGCCCTTTGAGAGCGAAATCCGCCAAGCTCTCGCCGAGCTAGAAGGCTCTGGGCTCCTGCGAAATCCGCCTCGCATTTCTGGTCCCCAAGGTCCCGAGGTCTCGATAGATGGCAGGCCTATCCTCTGCCTCTGCTCCAACAACTATCTCGGACTGGCGAATCATCCGGCAATCGCGGCAGCGATCGAGGCCTCCCTCCGGATCGACGGCGTTGGCTCTGCCGCCTCCCGTCTGATCACCGGTACGATGGACGCTCACCGGCAAGCTGAGTCAGCCTTTGCGGACTTCCTCGGAAGGCCAGCCGCTGCCCTCTTCTCGACCGGCTACGCCGCGAACGTCGGCTCAGTTCAAGCAGTCGTAGGCCCTGGCGATGTGATCTTCAGCGATGCTCTCAACCACGCCAGCCTCATCGATGGATGTCGCCTGTCCCGCGCGCGAGTCCACGTCTTCTCGCACCGAAGCGCGGACCATCTCGAGTCCCTCCTCCGGCAACATCGGCACGCAGGCAAGCGCGCTCTCGTCGTAACCGACTCGCTCTTCTCGATGGATGGGGACAGCGCTCCGTTGAAAGAAGTTGCTGGCTTAGCCCGTTCCTACGACGCGGGGCTCCTCGTCGACGAAGCGCACGCTCTCGGCGTCTTTGGGCCGGAAGGCCGGGGCCTTGCTGCTGCGGAAGGCGTGGAGCCGGACCTCATCGTCGGTACTCTTGGCAAGTCCTTTGGGGTCGCCGGCGCCTTCGTGGCCGCAAGCGCGGAAGCAGTGGCACTCATCCGGAATCGGGCTCGGAGCTTCGTCTACTCAACCGCACCTCCCCCTATGCTCGCACGCGCGGCAATCGCTGCACTCGAGCTCGTTCGAAACGCAGATGACGCCCGCCGAGTATTGCTCGACCACGCCGACGCCCTGCGCTCCGGACTCCGGCGACTCGGTTTTGATGTCCCTCCGGGTTCGAGTCAGATCCTCCCAGTTTTGATCGGGGGAAACGAGCGTACAATGCGGCTCTCGGCTGAGCTCCTCGACCGAGGCGTCTTCGTTCAAGGGATCAGGCCGCCGACGGTTGCCGAAGGGACCGCGAGGCTCCGGCTCACCGCGATGGCTACGCATCAGCCAGAACAGATCGCGTTCGCGATCAAGGCATTCGAATCGCTCGGCGACGCACGATAGGAGACCTACGATGAAGGGCGCGTTCATCACAGCAACCGGCACGGGAGTTGGGAAGACATGGCTCGCCACTGCGCTTGCGCGCGCCTGCGTAGATCGCGGGATGCGTATCGCCGCAATCAAGCCCATTGAAACCGGAGTCGATCCAGATCCGGTCGATGCACTCGCTCTCGCGCGTGCATGCGGAGATGACTCCTTGGCGAACGCGCCGGGTTTGTATCGGGCGAAAGAACCACTCGCACCGTTCGCGATCGAGAAGCGAGGAGGCCCGAGCATCGGCTCCGTGCATGCTCTTGCAAATCGTGTTCGCGAGCTCGCAGCCAACGCGGACTTTGCAATCGTCGAAGGCGCGGGCGGTGTCCTGGTTCCACTCGATCGCGAACACACGATTGCGGACTTTGCCGCGCTGCTCGACATGCAAACCGTTCTCGTTGCACGGAACGCACTCGGCGTTTTGTCGTACACGCTCACCGCGCTCGAAGCGCTATGCAAGCGCGAGATCTCTGTGCGCGCAATCGTGCTCAGCAACGTCGACAAAAGCGACGAACACGACTTGAGTCGCGGCTCCAATGCCGAGGTCCTGGCCGACTACTTCCCGAGCATCCCGGTCCTCTGCGCAGCTCGCGCACAGAGCCCGAGCGACCTGGGCGAGATTGCGTCGGCCGTGCTCAACAACCTGCAAATATAGAGTTTTCTAAGCTTTTGACCGGTATCTCTTTTGATACTGTCTTCAGAACTTTCCTGATACCATCAGCCCGGTTGGCGAAAACGAAACCTGTGTGCTGCGCTTTTCCTTCGCCCGCTTCGCACCGATCGCAAACCAGGTCGCGCTGCCTGCCAGAGCTGCGATCCCAAGGCCACCGTACACGTAAGTCCATGCCGTCGCAGAGCTCTGCACCGTGCACTGTCCCGCAACTTCAGTGCTGCACGATCCGTTCTGCGCGAGACCCACACTCATCGCTGCGACACCTGCAACACCGACCGCTGCCAAAACGGTTCCACCGATGATCGCGGACTTTGAAACGCGTGCGCCGTCACGCATTTCTTCTTCTTGTGCGATCGTCTGATAGCGAATCGCAGCTTCCTCGAGCGCGCGTTCCGTAGCTTCCCTTTCGGCGATCGATATCCGAAGCGCTTCGATACGTCCGCGCACTTCGGCTTCCCGACTCGGGTTCTCAGTTTCTTCGAGATAGTACTCGAATGCGTCCAAGGCCTCTTGCTCGCGTTGCAGTCGATCCGCTGCAACGCCGATGTTGTATTGAAGCGCAGCCCTGCCGCTGAGCCGATATGCGTGCCGGAAGTAGACCAAAGCGCCTTCGTAGTCGGCCTGCTCGAACGCTCCGCGACCGCGTTCGAAATACTCGCGCGCGGCAGCATCATCCGCGTTCTCTTGCGCCAGCGCCGGCACCGCGCACAGCATGCCGAGCACGACCGCCGCAACCCACCCCCAGCGAAGGGTGATCCCCCAAGTCTCTCCCATGACTTCAAGATAGGGGAGCGGAACCCCGATCTGCAAATCCGGCAACCTCGCGGAATTCCGGGTCCTCGGGCGCCGGGCCAGGCGGTTCGAGTTGCACGCAGAAACGGCGCGGCTATACGAACGCCCGACCTTGGGGTTGTAGCTCAGTTGGGAGAGCGCCGCGTTCGCAATGCGGAGGTCAGGGGTTCGATCCCCCTCAGCTCCACCATTTTCCAAGGGTTGAGACTGGCAGGGGGAGCGAGTTGCACGGCCCCGAAGCGCGGCTAGGCTCCCGCGCCTATGGCTCGCGTAATCAACTTCAGTGCGGGGCCCGCAACCCTCCCGTTGCCGGTTCTCGAGTATGCCCACAACGAGTTCCTCGACCACGAAGGTACGGGGATGTCGCTCATCGAGCACAGCCATCGCGGCGCTGCCTACGCGAAGGTTCACGAAGAGACCAAGGCGCTCTTCCGCGAGCTCATGAACATTCCCGACACCCACGAGGTGCTCTTCATGCAGGGCGGTGCCTCCGGCCAGTTCGCCCTGGTTCCGATGAATCTCCGCAGCGCAGGTCAGTCGGCCGACTACATCAACACTGGCGTTTGGAGCGACAAGGCGATGGGCGAAGCCCTCGTCACCGGTGAAGCGCGTGAAGCGGGCACCGGCAAGGTCGACGGCAAGTACACGAGCATCCCAAAGCAGTCCGAACTCGCGCTCGATCCCAAGGCGGCTTACGCCCACTTCACGTCCAACAACACGATCATGGGAACGCAGTTCTTCGACTACCCGGACAGCGGCGAAGTTCCCCTGGTAGCCGACATGTCGAGCGACATCCTCTGGCGCCCAATCGACGTGTCCAAGTTTGGACTGATCTACGCCGGAGCTCAGAAGAACCTCGGCCCCTCGGGCATCACGATCTTGATTCTCCGCAAAGACTTGGCTGACCGTAGCCCGAGCACCATTCCAAAGATCTTTCGCTATAAGACCATCCTCGACGGCGACTCGCTGCAGAACACGATTCCTACCTTCCCGGTCTATATGGTTCGGAACGTGCTCCGCTGGGTGCGCGACCAGGGCGGAGCTCCTGCCATGGAAAAACGAAACCGGGAGAAGGCCGGCTACATCTACGACATGATCGACGGGAGCTCCGGCTTCTACCGTTGCCCGGTCGATGTCGAGTGCCGCTCGATGATGAATCCCGTCTTCCGGCTTCCGAGCGAAGACCTCGAAAAGAAGCTCATCGCCGAAGCGGCGTCGGCCGGCATGGTGGGCATCAAGGGCCACCGCTCGGTCGGCGGTATCCGCACCTCGATCTACAACGCCATGGAGCCTTCGGACGTCCAGAAGTTCGTCGACTTCGCCAAGGCGTTCGCTAAGAAAAACGCCTAGTCGGCAGCGACGGCGTACGTCTCGTACAGATAGCGGCGGATGTCAGCCGACTCGAACATCTGCGCACCGGTGTTCGGGTCCAGCAGGAAGGGTACCTGCATCCTGCCTGAGATGGCGACGTAGTCGGCCCGATCGGGGCTCCGTCGGGGCACGTTGTGAAGCCGGTACGGAAGCTCGAGCTCGCAGAGCGCTTCGCGCGCGATCCGGCAGAAGGGCGAGCCCTCGTAGGAATAGAGCTCGAGTAGCTTCACGGGCTGTCGTGAGGCGACCGCGTGCCGACCTCGGCCCGGACGAAACGCGGATGCGAGCATCGAAGTCGACACCGCGAACGCGCGCCGACGCAAGAACCAGGGCGCTTGGCCGTTTCCGTATTCGCGGAAGAGGTACTCGACGATGTCCGCGGACTCGTACACCCCGACTCCGGTGTTGGGGTCGACGAGATACGGAAACTGGTAGCGACCGCCCTCTCGTTTGACTTTCTCTCGGAAGAGCCTGCCACCCCGCGGACAGGGGAAGACGATAGGATCGAGGCTGAGCGCCGAAAGGGCCTCGCGCGCGATTCGGCAGTACGGGCAGACCTCGAACTCGTAGATCTCGAGCGGCTGCTCGGGCTGCTTGAGCCGCTCGTAGTGGACGTTGCCGAAGTTCGGGCGTGCGGCGCTCGAAGCGGTCGCGGTGCTGACATCGAACAAGCGCGCGAGATTCATCCCTGGTTCATTAAGGGACCTGCCCCCTTTTTCAAGGGGTGATAGCCTTGGCCGATGACGCGGGAGCTCGAGCTGGTCACCGATTTGCGGCCCAAAGGGGACCAGCCGGCGGCAATTTCCGAGCTATTGGAAGGGCTTTTCCGGCACGATCGGCACCAGGTTCTCCTCGGAATTACAGGCAGTGGAAAGACTTTCTCCGTCGCGAACGTAATCGCTACGACCAAGCGCCCGACGCTCATCATCGCACCCAACAAGACACTGGCCGCGCAACTCTACAGCGAGATGCGGGAGCTCTTTCCGAACAACGCGGTCGAGTACTTCGTCAGCTACTACGACTACTACCAGCCCGAAGCGTACATCCCGTCAAGCGACACGTACATCGAGAAGGACGCGATCGTAAACGACAAGGTCGACCGCATGCGTCACAGCGCGACGCGTTCCTTGCTCGCCAGGCGCGACGTGATCATCGTCGCAAGCGTCTCGTGCATCTACGGCATCGGCTCCTCGGAGTGGTACCAGGAGATGTTGATCAACCTAGAGGTCGGTCAAGAGTTTCGGCGCGACCTCTTGTTGCGTCGCCTCGTCGACATCCAATACCAACGCAACGACATCGATTTTCATCGCGGCACGTTTCGCGTCCGTGGAGACGTTGTCGAGATCTTCCCGGCACACTCCGAAAACCTAGCTGTCCGAATTGAGTACTGGGGCGACGAGATCGAACGCATCGTCGAGATCGACCCCATGCGCGGCAAAGTCCTCGAGGAGCTCGACCAGTATGGGGTCTACCCTGGCAGCCACTACGTGACTCCCGACGCGCATCGAAGGCGGGCCATCGAATCGATTCGGGAGGAGCTCCTGCAATGGCTTCCAGAGCTGGAAAAAGAGGGCAAATTGCTCGAAAAACAGCGCCTCGAGCAGCGGACCATGTACGACCTCGAGATGCTCGAGCAGATGGGCTTCTGCCACGGAATAGAGAACTACAGCCGGCATCTCTCCGGCCGCAAAGAAGGTGAGCCGCCACCGACCTTGCTCGATTACTTCCCCGACGACTTCCTCGTGATCCTCGACGAGTCGCACATCACCGTTCCGCAGATCGGTGCGATGTACCGAGGCGACCGATCGCGCAAAGAGACTTTGGTCGCCCACGGGTTTCGTCTACCGAGTGCACTCGACAACCGACCGCTGCGTTTCTCCGAATGGGAAGAGCGCGTGGGCGAAGTCATTCACGTGAGCGCGACACCCGGCGATTGGGAAGTCGAGCAGACCAATGGTGTCGTCGTCGAGCAAGTCATTCGGCCCACCGGTCTGCTCGACCCGCAGGTGATCGTTCGTCCGACAAAGCATCAGGTCGATGACTTGCTTGGAGAGATCCGCGACCGCGTTGCACGTAACGAGCGCACCTTGGTGACCACGCTGACCAAGCGCATGGCCGAAGACCTAACCGAGTACTACGGGGAGCTCGGCGTTCGCGTTCGCTACCTGCACAGCGACGTGAACACGCTTGAACGTGTTGATATTCTTAGAGATTTGCGGCGTGGGGAGTTCGACGTTCTGGTTGGAATCAACCTATTGAGGGAAGGACTCGATCTACCTGAGGTCTCCTTGGTCGGCATCCTCGACGCGGACAAGGAGGGTTTTCTTCGCTCCGCGCGATCGCTGATCCAAACGATCGGTCGCGCGGCGCGTAACGCGCGCGGAGAGGTGATCATGTACGCGGACCGAATCACCAAAGCGATGCGCTATGCGATCGAAGAAACGGAACGGCGGCGCGCGCGCCAAGCCGAGTACAACGAAGAGCACGGCATCACCCCGCAGACTGTCAGCAAAGCAGTCCTCGAAATGGACCCGTCCACGGGAGCTGGGGACTACGTCGTGATTCCGATCCTGAGAAAGGGCGAGGCTTCCGCGGACGCGGCCGACATCCCGGCGCAGATCGAAGAGCTCCGAAGTGAGATGCTGCTCGCTGCTGAGGAGCTCGATTTCGAAAAGGCGGCAGAGCTTCGTGATCAGGTCGAGCAGCTTCGCGCCAAGCTCCAGCCGGGCAAGAGCCAACGTAAGCCCGATCGACGTTCCCAGCGGCCGCGCCGCTAGAGCTCGTCCACACCACCGTAATTTCTGAGGATTTCTGGATGTCTTCAGGCTTCCTTGAGCCAAAAATGCGTGCCCGCTAGGCTGCTTTCCCTAATGCGCTTTGGTTTGCTTGGATGGTGGATGTTCGCGACCTGGCTCGCGATTTTGGGGAGCGCATCCGCCCAGAAGAGTGACCGACTGCTCGAGTTTCGATTCACGCCCAGCAGGCGCGCGCAGATTGCGATCTGGATCGAAAACGCGGACGGCCGTTTCATGGGGACCGTGGCGCTGACCTCATCGGTCGCGCTTCGTGGCGTCGGAAACCGGCCCGGCGCCCTTCAAATGAACAGCGGATTTCGTTGGCCGTACGGACGCCGCGAAGGCATCTTGCCCGTTTGGGGACACAGGCGCGCAGGCGCTCCGGGGGCTGAGACTTTTCCGATGGTCATCTTTCAGGATCGAAGCTCCGAGGGCTTTGCGTCACGAACGAGTGTGGATGCTTCGGCGGATTCGTATTTCTGCCTCTCGTTCGACCAGACGACGACCACCCGTGAAGCGCTCGATGCGGTGACCTGCGCGAGCGTCTTCAATAGCGACAAGGGTCGCTTCGTGACGGACGACGACGTCAGGAATCAATATGGCGAGCCTTTTGTCAGCGATTCAGGCTCCGAAAGCTTGCGCCCACTGAGTAGGGGCTCGATCTACCCTCCGCGTCGCGACGTGGACGGACTGGGTCAATACGACCATCCGGACGTGGGTCGATTCGTTCAGGAAGCCCGGCGAGTGATGCCAGAGATCGATGCTGTGACCATGGCCACGCCGGCCGGCGATGTTCCGCGAACCATCCAGTACCTTGCACCGAGCGACTGGGAGGACGGCGAGTACCTCGCCTGGATCGAGGTGAACGTCGAAGGCGATTACAACGAGGTCTTCAATGACGAGACCTATCCCACACCAGTTTCGGAGAGTTGGGACTTCTGGGCGGAGACTTACGGCTATCCTTATCGCGGCCAGCCATCCGTTCTCTACGCGGTTCCCATCACGATTGGGCCGATCATCGACGAGTACAGAACTAGTGAGCCCGTGGGTTACGGGAGCTTGCACGGAGACTCGAGCGAGGTCTTCGCGATGGATTCGTCGATTAGCGACGACCCCAGCAATGCTCCGGGCAGCGGCGCGGACCGGCTGCGACGAGACGACAGCGGGACGCGTTTCAACGTATTCGTCCTCGCCACGAACATCTGCGATGAGCCCGAACCGCCCGCAATTTGCGGAGCGACATGCTTGAACGACGCGGAGTGCGGCGCGGGTTTCGTCTGCGCCGATGATGGAACCTGCATGGGTCTTTGCGATGTCGACGCCCGCCCCGAGGCGATTGCGGACTTCAGCGTGCAGAACCACCCCAACTCCAAATGGTCCCACGTCGTCGGCCGCATTCGATTCACCGTTCCTCAGAGCGAGCGCCAACTCCGACAGTACAAAGTCCTCTCGAGCAAGATCCTCGCGAACAGCGTCGTGACCGAAGACGCGCACGCGCTCGAGCTCACCAGCGCAGGCAAGCCGATCCAAGGAGACGGTTTGCACATCCCGGTGGATTCGGAATGCAGCGCTGGCGTCGCATCTGAAACGCTCTGCGCTCCGTATCGCGCAAACGAAGATGGTGAATGTCCAAACGGACTCGACCTGGACGCGGACGGCGACTGCCTCGACCCGGGTGACATCATCGAAGTCGACACGGCTTTCGACGCGCACGAAACCCAGTACGAGTTGGAGATCATGGCAATCGATCTCTGCCAGGAACAAAGCGAGTCTGTCTCGGTCGGCATCAAGACGACGCCCATCGACTTCACCACCGTGCCGCCTTGCTTCGTCGCTACGGCTGCCTATGGCTCTCCCCTGGCCGATGAGATTTGGGCGCTCCGGCGCTTTCGTGACCGTTACCTGATGACCAACCCCGCGGGCCGTGCGTTTGTCCATGCGTATTACACGCTCGGACCGTACGCCGCCGCACTCATTGTCGAGCACCCATGGCTGCGAACCACCACCCGAGCACTACTCACTCCTCTCGTCGCGCTTGCCCGGCATTTGACCCCGGAAAACCCGGGCGAATCCGCCTCGTCGACGCCTTGAAGCTCGCTCTGATCTTCGCGCTTTGTGCTGCCGTTGGCTGCGCAACAGTCAAGCCGTACGAGCGCGAATATTTGTCCCGGCCGAGCATGGACGTCCAACGCGAGGCGACCGAAGCCATGTTCTACACCCACGTCCTCGAAGCTCGCGAGGGCGCCACCGGAGGGATGGGCACCGCCGGGGGGGGATGCGGGTGCAACTAGACCCGGCCAATAGCAGATCGAGATGGCCGCTACTCGGATTGTGTCTTGCAATTGGAATCGGCTTGTTCGGTGTGCATCCGAGGAGCTCCAACGCCGATGCGGTGACTGGAACTTGGACGGGCGACGCCCAGGTGCGTGGAAACTACTACTGGGACCGAAGCACTCGTGTACTTGCGCCGGAGTTCATCGCGCAGTTGGAAGCCCCGCAGGGGAGCCGCATGCGCGTCGACTATCTGGTGGATGCGATCACGAGTGCTAGCCAAGCAGCCGGTGCGCTGGAAGACACTCGGTTCACCGAGGTGCGTCACCAGGTTGACCTCAAAGGTGGACACGAGTTCGTCGAACGGAAGAACCCGGTGGACCTTTTCGGAGGCTTTCGTTTCAGTCGCGAACCAGACTATTTCTCCTTCGCCAGCATGTTTCAGCCCACGATCTGGCTCGCTGATCGAGCGACGATGTTTCGAGGTCGAATGAGCTACCGCCACGACGAAATAGGGCAGAATTTGCGTGGTGGATCGCAGCAACGGCCCGGAAACATGGGTGGTACGAGCGCCGACCGGTTCCGGGAAACCCTGGACGCGATCTCGGTTGCGGTGGGTTGGGAGCAAGTGCTTGCTCGCACCTTGCTGCTCGAGGTCGGATACGACTTCACCTACCAGTGGGGCTTCCTCGCGAACCCGTATCGCTCGGTGCTCGGCGGACAGCGCCCCGAGGTGCATCCGGACCAGCGCTTCCGTCACCTGCTGATGTCGCGACTCGCTTGGTACATCCCTAGATCGCGAACGTCGTTGCAGGTTCTCTATCGATCGTACATCGATAGCTGGAAGGTCGGCGCTGTCAATCCAGAGTTCCGCATCTATCAAGAGATGTCCCCGTTTTTTCAAACGCGACTACGCTATCGCTACTACACGCAAACAGCTTCGTTCTTCTACAAGAGCAATCAGAACGACTACACCTTCGACGACGAGTACGTGAGTAACGACCCGAAGATGAGTGCCTTCCACGTCAACGAGTTCGGCGTACAATTCCTAGTCCTCGGCTCCTTCCTCGAAGGACGAGCCCACCGATCGATCGCCGGCGCCCAGTTCGACATCAGCTTCAACTACCGCTGGAACACAAACGCCTTCGGCAACCAAGTCGTGGCCCAAACCGGCCTACGCATCCCGTTCTAAAAGGGGGACACTCTCTACCCCTCCAAACCCGCGAATCTACTGGGATCTCCCGACACGGATCGCAGCGCCATTCCCTCCCTCGGCGCAGGTGCTCAGGCCTTGGTCGCTGCGATCTTTAGGTCAGAACTACAGTAATTCCAACTACTTGTGATGGTAGAGAGTGTCCCCAATTTGAGGTAGCTGGCGTGGAGGAGGTGGTGGATGTGGGGGGGGCCGCCGTAGAGGCGGTCGCCTAGGAGGGGGTGGCCTATGGAGGCGAGGTGGACGCGGATTTGGTGGCGACGGGCGTTGTCGGCACGGACTTCGATGAGGGAGCCTTGTTCGGCGGGGGTGCTGCTGAGAACTTCCGTTCTCGCGGCGAGGGCGCCGAGGCGTTTGATTTCGCGCGGGTCGATACAGACGCGAACCTTGCGACGGTCGCGCGGATCGTTCGCGATGGCCGTGTCGATGACGATCGGCGCCGGAACGATTCCGGTGCAACGCGCGAGGTATCTCTTCTCGATCTCGCCGGCTTGCAGCATTCGTCGAAGCTCGTCGAACGTCTCTTGATCACGGGCTGCAAGCATCAGACCCGAGGTGTCGGTGTCGAGTCGGTGTAGGATCCCCGGCTCGCGCTTGCTGTAGCCTACGCCGCGCATCTCGGGATATCGAGCGACCAGAGCTCCTGCCAAAGTTCCACGCTCTCCTTCTTTCAAAGGATGGCTCGGAACCCCGGCGGGCTTGTCGACCACGACGTAGCCGTCTGTTTCGAGCAAGACCTCGAGCGCCATGTCCGCGTCCGGCGTCGCATGGAAGTCGGTTCGATCGGGCAGGTTCTCGAGCGTGACCCTGTCACCGAGTAGCAGAGCATAGCTCTTCTTGACGCGCCTCCCGTCGACGCGAACCTGGCCCTTTTCGATTAGCAGCTTGGCGCGAGCCCGGCTGAGCTCGGGAACCCGGCGAGCGAGGAGCACGTCGATCCGTACCCCGGTCTCATCCTCTCCAATCTCGAGCTCGACCGCCGCCACCTGCCTCACCTCCCACACTATCGGCCGGCTTTCCATGCCGTTTGCACGCTCGGGCCCCGCGTCTACACTCCAAAAACCAGTGACCAAGCGTGATTACTACGTGATTCTCGAAGTCAGCCGAACCGCGTCGGGCGACGAGATAAAGCAAGCGTATCGCGCGCTCGCAATGAAGTACCACCCAGACCGGAATCCCGACGATCCCGCGGCTGAGGATTGCTTCAAAGAGGCAACCGAGGCGTACGCCGTTCTGAGCGACGCGGACAAGCGCCAACAGTATGACCGCTATGGGCACGGCGCATTCGAGAGCGGCGGCCCGGGCTTCGAAGCAGGCGACTTCGGCGCGGTGAGCGATATCCTCGAGGGCCTGTTCGGTGAAGTGTTCAGCGGCGGACGCCGCAAGCGTCGCAGCGCTCGGGACCTAAACTACGACTTGGAAATCTCGTTCATCGAAGCAGCGCTTGGCGTCGAAAAGAAGATCGACGTCAACCGCCCCGCAATGTGCGCAACTTGCGAAGGCAGCGGCGCCAAGCCCGGCACCCCGGTACACAAGTGCAACGTATGCCAGGGACGCGCTCAGGTGAAATATCAACGCGGCCTCTTCGCAGCAGCGCGACCCTGTCATGCTTGTCGCGGCACCGGCAAGAAGATCCCGACCCCATGCGAGTCTTGCAAGGGCAGCGGCAGCAAGATGCGCTCCGAATCGATGAGCGTGAAGATCCCGGCAGGCGTCAAAGACGGCGCGGTCCGCACCGTGCGCGGCGCAGGCGAGGCGAGCGCCGACGGCAATGGCGACCTTCACATCAACATCAAAGTCACCGACCACACGCTCTTTCAGCGCGACGCCGCCGACATACTCGTCTCGATTCCGATCTCCTTCCCCCAAGCCGTGCTCGGCGCCAGTATCGACGTGCCTACGCTCGACGGAAAAGTCGTCATGAAGGTTCCTCCGGGCACGCAGTCCGGAAAGGTGTTCCGCCTCCGGGGCAAGGGAATTCCGGTCTACGGCGGCTACGGCAAAGGTGATCAGCTCGTTACGGTCGTGGTCGAGGTTCCCCAAGAGATCAGCCGACGCCAACGCAAGCTCATCAGTGAGCTCGCCCAGGAGATTGGCGACGAAGCCCACCCGCAGCAAGCCAGCTTTCTCAAGAAGCTACGCGGCTTGTTCGACTCCTAGGCAGCGGCGGGCTTGCGCTCCGGCATGGGCTTGCCAAGGTACGGCCATGCGAACCGCAGTTCTGTTCATGCTAGCGGGTGCACTCCTCGTTGGGTGCCCCAAAGAAGAAGAAGCCCAGACCAAGAGCCGAGGCGAGAAAAGCCCCGCGCCGAGTCAAACGGAGGCGAGTAAGGTGACCCCAGCGAAGGATGTCGTCGAAGGCAGGTACACGGTCGAGCTCGATACGACGAAAGGCGCGATCGTGATCGAGGTACGCCGCGATTGGGCCCCTAGGGGCGCTGACCGCTTTCGCGAGCTCGTAGAGAACGGCTACTTCACCGATGTCGCCTTCTTCCGGGTCATCAGTGGATTCATGGCGCAGGCTGGTATCAGCGGCGACCCTGCTCTCAACGCGCAGTGGCGTGAGAAGAGAATCCCCGACGACCCGGTCAAGGCGAGCAACATGCGCGGCACCGTCACCTTCGCGACCTCCGGACCCGATTCGCGAACCACGCAGTTCTTCATCAACTTCGGCGACAACTCACGTCTCGACGCGATGGGCTTCGCACCCTTTGGTAAGGTCAAGGACATGGCACCGGTCGACGCCTTGTACGACGGCTACGGAGAAGGCGCGCCCAGTGGTCGCGGACCATCGCAAGGACAGATGCAAACGGCCGGCAACGCCTACCTCAAGGAGAGCTTCCCAAAGCTCGACTACATCAAGAACGCCCGAATCATCGAGTGACGCGACCGTCCTCGACGTGAAAATCGACTCGGTCGTTCTCCAAGAGGATGAACTCCGGATGGGTGGTCGTCAGGAATACCTGGCCGCCAGTCTGACTCAACACCTCGAAAAACCTACGGTTTCGGCTCCGGTCGAGCTCGCTTGAAACGTCGTCCAAGAGTAGGATCGGCACCCTGCCAGTGCGCTCGCTGAGTAGATCGAGCTCCGCTGTCTTGAGCGCCAGTACGATGGTCCGGTGCTGCCCTTGCGAGCCGTGATGCCGCGCTCCCACCTCGTGGAGTTGAAGCTCGAGGTCGTCCCCATGCGGGCCGTCTGCCGTGAACCCGCGCGCGAGGTCCTTGTTGAACGAGCGCTCGAGCGCTTCTGCGATTGCATCCTCTGTTGGCTCGACGCGAGGCAAGTAGCGAACGCCAAGCGGCGTATCACCAGCGAACACCTCCGAGAACGCATGAACGACCCGCGGAGCCAGATCCTCGATGAGACGCCGCCGGGCTTGCCCCACGATGGCCCCTGCCTTGCTCAGGAGGGCATCGTAGGCCCGAATCGAACGCCGATCGATGCGTTCTTCCTTCAGCAAGCGATTGCGGCTGCGAAGGGCCTTCTCGTAGCTCGCAAGCGTGGAACCGTAGATCGGGTCCATCTGCTCGAGCATCCGATCGAGAAACGCGCGCCGCCGGTCTGCTGAACCGGACGCGAGAACGAGATCCCCCGGGTGAAAGAGCACCATGCGAACCGTCTGGTGCCAGGCGCTCGTCGAACGTGGGCGTTTGCCGTCGAGCTGCAAGCTTCTTCGCTGCGAGCGGCCGATCTCGATCCGGAGCTTGTGAGGCGCTGGCCCCGCTTCCAGTCTGGCTTCGAGCAGCGCCGAGTCTGCACCGAGCGAAATCAGGTCGTCCGTCTTTGCCCCGCGAAAGCTCTTGAGTGCACCCAGGTAGTGAATTGCCTCGAGAAGATTCGACTTTCCCGCGCCGTTGTCACCGTGAATGACGTTGAAATGCGAGCCCGGGTCGAATGCCAAGGATTGTAGATTACGAAAACCACGCGCACGCATGTCGGTCACCCGGGTCGGGGTTTCAGCGCTACGCGAGTCCGAGGTCAACGCCCTGCCCTGTTCTACTAGATACGCATGGGCATGATGACACCGATGAAGTCGGAGTTGCCACCGACCGGCTTGAGCACACCGGGGTCGCGCTCTCCGCTGAGCTCGATGGCGATCTCGTCGTGCGGCAGCGCACTCAGTGCATCGAGCAGGTAGCGTGCGTTGAAACCGATGCGCAGCTCATCACCCGCGTAGTCGACGTCGACCTCTTCGCTGCCCTCGCCCACTTCGGGGTTCTGGCTCTGCAGCCGCAACACGCCAGGCTCGATGGTTAGTTGCACACCGCCGCTCTTGTCGTTGGCGACCAGACTGATGCGCCTCAATGCTTCGACCAAAGGTCCGCGCGCTGCGATGACTGTCCGACTTTGCTTGCTCGGAATGACCTTGTCGTACGGCGGGAAGTTCTCGTCCGCTAGCTTCACGTTCAGGCAGAGGTCTTCCCGAAGAAAGAACGCATTTCCTCCAGCCGTGGCAATCCCTATCGTCGAAGCCTCGTCCGATTTACCCTTGCTGCCTTTGACGTCGTCCAGGAGTCGTTTGAGCTCGCTGATGCCCTTGTGCGGCACCAGCATGCTGAAGTTCATCATCGCGCTCTTTCCGGCTACTTTATGCTCGGCCTTCGATAACCGATGTCCGTCGGTGGTCACCATCCGGACGACCTTTCCGTCGCCCTCGAACAAGGTGCCTGCCAGGTGCGGCCGGGTATCATCGTGAGACATCGAGTACTGGGTGAGCGAGATTAGCTCCGAGAGCAGTCCTGCATCGAGATGCGCGAAATCCGCATCGCCTGGATTCGGCAATGGCGGGAAGTCTTCGCCCGGCATGGCGGGGATACGATAGCGCACCTTGCCGCAACTGAGCTCGACCGCGTGGCTGTCGCTGAGGTTCCAGGTCACCTCACCATCGGGAAGGTTCTTGACGATGTCGAAGAGCGTGCGTGCCGCAACGGCAATCGTGCCACCCTTCTTGATGGCCGCTGGAACGACTGCAGTGACACCGAGATACAAATCGGTGGCGGACAAACGGAGGCGGTCAGGCCCTTCAGCAGAGAGCAACACATTCGACAAGATGTGCATCGAGCTTTTGCGATCAGCTACACCGTGGGTGCGCGCGAGGCCACGCAGGAACTGCTGCTTATCGATCGTGAGCTGCATGTGTTGGATCACTCCCTAGAGAACGGTGTCTGTTTACTCACCGCGTTAATTCTCTTAATTTAAAAATTCGTAGTCGTCTTAACAGCTGTGAATTGTGAAAGAAGCTGGGTAAGCGGTTGGAAGAACTAGGCTTTGGCTGGTTTTCGATCGGGGGGTTGCTCCTGAGGCGACTGGGGATAATCGGATGATTGAGTAGTCCACATGGGCAATCCCCAGCTTGATCTCAGCCTGAGCACAGGCGCTGGTATACACTAAAATCCAGCGAAAAGCCCAGCCAGGCGGCGGCCCGCCCACAGGGCCTCCGGGGCGCGGAAACGTTGCTCAATTGGAGCTTGGACCTGATCCTCAGATACCGAGCTTGCGCTCGATCGCACCTACGGCACCAAGAACTCGTTCGTCCTGGTCCTCGATGAGCCCGCCAATCTTTCGAACCGCGCTGAGGACCGTGGTGTGATCCTTGCCGCCAAAGCGCTCTCCGAGCTCGGGATAGCTCGTCCCGAGGCGCTGCCGGCAAATGTACATGGCAATCATCCGAGGAAAGCTCACTGCACGGTGCCGGCGCCGCGACTTGATGTCAGCCAAACGAATGCCGAAGTAGCCGCACACGATTCGCTGGATCTCTTCGACGGTCATGGCCGTGTCCTGATTGGGCAGCACCGCTCGCATCGTTTCCTTGGCTAGCTCGAGGTTCATGGGGAGGCCCAGGAGCTCCGCCTTTACGGCGATCCGCAAAAGGGTACCTTCGAGCTCGCGCACGTTGCTACGTACCGCCTGCGCCAGAAAGAGCGCAACCTCGCCATCGAGATCGATGTTTTCGCTCTCGGCCTTCTTCTGCAAGATGGCGATCCGGGTATCGAGCTCGGGTGCCTGGACGTCCGCGACCATGCCCGACTGAAAGCGACTGATCAAACGTTCCTGCATCTCCGAAATCTGGTGCGGATACACATCTGAGGTCACGACGATCTGTTTGTCGGAGTGATAGAGCGCATTGAAGGTGTGAAAGAACTCTTCTTGCGTCTGCTCGCGGCCGGCGAGGAACTGGATGTCGTCCATGAGGAGAACGTCGCATTGAGTCCGATAGCGCTTCCGGAAAGCATTGATCTCTTGGTTCTGGAGAGACCAAATGAACTCATTGGTGAAGCGTTCGGCCGAGACGTAAAGCGTACGCGCGCGAGGATTTCGCTGCACGATCGCATGGCCAATGGCATTGACCAGGTGTGTCTTGCCGAGGCCGACGCCTCCATAGATGAAGAGCGGGTTGTAACGTCGCCCGGGGTCGGAGCCGCAGGCCACGCTGGCGGCATGAGCAAGCTGATTGGCGGGGCCGACGACGAAGTTCTTGAAACGGTACTTCGGGTTGAGGTCCGCGGACTCCGGAGGCTTCGGTGTTGCCCGAGGTGCCGGCGGCGGGGTCGTGTCGCGAGCAGCCTGAGCCTTCTCACGCAGGGTTTCGTCGAGCTCCCAGCGGACCTTCTTGGGCATGGGCGTGTCGCCGGCCTCGGTCTGCAAGGTGTCGAGAATCATGTCGAGATAGTGCGCCGCAATCCACTCGGCGAAGAACTGGTTCGGAATCCTGAGGATGATCGAATCGCTCTCGATGCCGCCGAACTGAACAGGCTGCAGCCAGGTTTCGAAGTTCTCAGCCGAGAGGCTCCCTTTGAGACTGCCTAGCGCTTGTTGCCACAGTTGTTCCATCGAGCTCTTGTCCCCCAAAAAACGCGCAGGCCAGCACCCACGTCCACAGGCAATCCACAGCTTGCCAGCGACGAGTAATCGGACACCTTCAAACGATTTCCGCCGACCTTGGCAGGCGCCGACGTGCGTGATTCGACTGAAGGGCGCCGAAACTAGCAGCGAGTTTCGGAAGCGTCTACGGGGATCGACAAACTAATTTCTAACCACTTGTGATCGCGAACGATTCGCACGCAGTTTTTTTGACAGCGAGTGCGCCTGCTTTGCGTCTTGTTGCTGGCCTGTTGACAAGCTGTTGCAATCATTCCGAATTACGTCTTGTTATCGTTTGCGCAACATCCGACGCATTCCCACGCGCGTTTCTTCCACAGCACTTGAGAGTTGTTGAGCACCGCGATCGCTCACGTACGGCGTGAGTTCCGCGCCTCCTCCACAACTTATCCACTAGCAAGTCACGGTGTCGGGGCGGGTTTTTGACGAGTGCGTTTGCTTTGCCGACTGCGTGCAGAGCCTGCGGACGCATTGATCCTCAAAGTAACTCCGCGAGACCTTGCCGACGACGTCGATGCAAGTATCGAACGAGAGCTCCTGCGCGAGCACGTTGCGAGCTCGAGAATCATGACGGTGTTGCACGAACACTTAGGCAGCAAGGTATCGAGAATGCTCGCATGACGCCTGAGCAAAAAGAGCGAAGCTCCAAGCATTCAGCACTAGCACTATCAGAGCCGGTTCGAGGCCTCGGCCGCTCTACACGGATATGTCCAGCATCGACTCCAGCATCGTGAGCCCCTGAAGCTCTGCTCTTCCCCCGCAACGCTGCTGGGAAGAATGCACGGCGCCCGCGTGTTCATGTCCTAGTCCGGCCGGAGTCGACAATTTGGAAGGGTGATCCATCGCTGTTAGCTTCCGCGGGAGTAGCACCCATGGGGGAAACACAAGCTTTACGGGCGGCGGTGATCGTCGGTCTCCTGTCCGCCTTGTACCCGGCGCAATCGGCGCTGGGGCAGACACAAGCGCCTTCGGGTGCGGGTGGACTGGCTGATCCTGCGCTTGTACCCACGGAGGACACGCTCGAAACCAGCTACGGCCTGGCCATGGGTGCAGGCGTCCGCGCCGGCGCTACAGCGATCTCCGCGCTTGCTTACAACACGTCGAACATGGCGGCGGTCAGCACGTACCATGTCGAAGCGTTCAGCCAGCTCATTCCTGGCAGCAAGAGCAATGGCGGTACGTACTGGACGATTGGCAGCTCGGTCACCGACTCGACCACCAGCAAGAAGATCGCCATGGGAACGAGCTTCCGTGGCGTGTTCAGTGGTGAGAACCGGCGTTACTCCGGCTGGGATTGGCGCTCGGGCATCGGGGTTCAAGCCATTCCGCAGCTTGCCATCGGTCTGGGTTTTCGATGGGGTCACATCGATTCGGAGCGCTACGAAGGCCAGCGCACTGGACCCTCGTTCGATGGCATTACCATGGACGTGTCCATGACCATCACACCCATCCCGTGGCTCAAGCTCGCCGGCCTGGGATACAATCTGATCAAGACGCATTCTTCTCTCGCCCCGCAAATGGCGGGAGGCAGTGTGGCCCTCACCCCCATCGAGAGCTTCACCATCGGCGGTGACCTCCTCTTCGACTTCACCACCTTCGAGAACAACGAGCTGATCGCCGGAGCCGGCGTGAGCTATGTCGCCGGCGAGATGGTTCCGCTACGCTTTGGCTACCGTCGGGACCAAGGCCGCGACCTCAACCAAATCACCGCGGGCGCAGGCTTCAACAAGGGCAAGATCGGGGCCGAAATGGCGCTCCGGCAAGACATCCGGGGCCGCAAAGAGACCTACCTCCTCATCATGATGCGCTTCGTCGTACAGTAGCGAAGCGCTACTGCGACTTCTTGTTTCGAGTCAGGCCGAAGTAGATGACGCCGGGCATGTGGCGACCGGCAAACGCGGCGGCCTTGCCGTGCCCGGTGAAGGTGAACTCGCGCTTCCGGCTTGCGATGGCGTTGACCATGACGCGCGCGGCGCGATCGGCCGGCCACATGAGGTTCTTTGGGCGTCGGTCTTCTCGAGCCGGATCAAACCGGCCCTGGTTGTCGACCTGAGCGATTTCGCTTTCGATGTAGCCCGGGTGGATGGTGGTGCAGCTCACGCCACTGCCGTGAAGCTCGACCGCAAGCGCCTGTCCGATTGCGCGCACAGCGTACTTCGACGCGGAGTAGGCACCCACGCCAGGAGTGGTAATCATGGAAGACACACTGCCGATCAGCGCGAGGCGGCCCTTGCGTTCGCGTAGGTGCGGAATGGCGTAGCGAGCCGTCATGGCAGCGCCGATCACATTCACGTCGAGCTGTCGACGCCAGTCGGCTGCGGATAGCTTCTCAATCCGTCCAGCAACGGAAAACCCGGCGTTGGCGACTGCGACATCGAGGCCACCCAGGGTTCGGACGACTTTCTGTACCGCCTCGGCGACCGAAGCCTCGTCGGCGACGTCGCAACGCACCGCCAAACCCTTGGCTCCCCGTGATTCGAGCTCTTGTACCACTTCGTGAAGCCGCTCCTCACGCCTTCCGGACACCGCTACAGCGGCACCCTCATTGGCGAAAGCCAACGCCAGTGCCCGGCCGATTCCACTGCCCCCGCCAGTGATCCAAACGACTTTGTTTTCGAAACGCTTGGCCATGATCTGCGCGTAGCAGCTCCCCGAGCCGCTTGCCACGGCCCGTCGCTCGCTATCCCGCGCTCGTGTCTGCGGGGTCGTCTGCGGCCGCCGCGCCCGGGTCGGTAGCCCAGCGGGTCAGGGGCGCGAACCAACGGGAGAGATGCGTTGCCAGGTCCACATCGAGCCGGTAGAGGCAGGGAACCACCAATAGCGTAAGCAGCGTCGAGAAAGTCAGGCCATAGACGATGACCTGGGCCATCGGCGCCAGGTGAGGAAGGCTTTCGGTCGCTAGCGACAAGGGAAAGAGTCCTGCGATCGTGGTGATGCTGGTCAGAAAGATCGGCCGTAGGCGCAGCTTCCCGGACTCCACGATCGCCTCGTCGAGCGCCATGCCACGGTCCCGCCGTTTGTTCACGAAATCGACGAGGACCAGCGAGTCGTTGACGACGATTCCAGTGAGCCCCACCACGCCGACCAGAGCGATCAAGCCAATCGCGTTGGAGCTCAGTAGGAAGCCGCCGGTCACACCGATGAACGACAAGGGAATCGCGGCCATCACCACCAGGGGCTGCGAGAAACTCTGGAACTGCGTCGCAAGGATCGTGTAGATGAGCAGCATCGCGACGATGAACGCTCGGAACAGC
Organism: uncultured delta proteobacterium; assembly: GCA_963716775.1. Lineage (GTDB taxonomy): Bacteria > Myxococcota_A > Polyangia > Polyangiales > Houyiibacteriaceae > SG8-38. The sequence goes on along the minus strand of CAVQUI010000004.1, from coordinate 235,875 downwards.
GAATCCACCGACTCCTGCGTCTCCTCGAACTGGCCTCCGTACTCGAAGCGGATGTCCGGGTTCGCCGCTTCGAGCGCCGCCAGGTTCTTCTGGAGGGTCGAATTGACCTCTCCAGAGTTGGTCGCGTCCTCGTCGATTCCGGAGAGCACGCTCACGACTCGTTTCTGCTGGTAGCGTCGGATCACACCTGGGCCGCGACCGTGGGAAACCTCCGCAATTTCGCGAATTGCGACTTCATCGCCATTGGGCGCGATCAATTGAAGGGAGGCGATGCGAGCAGGGTCCTGCTGCACGTCTTCCCGCAGCTGGACGACGATATCGATCTCGTCGTCGCCATCGCGGAGCGTGGATGCAGGGGTTGCTCCGAATGCGCTGCGCAGCCATCCGCTGACCATCTCCGGGGTGAGGCCGTGAAGAGCCGCCCGCTGTTCGTCGACTTTGATCTGCAGCTCCTGCTTGCCGAGCTCGTAGTCGTGGCTCGAGTTGCGTGTGCCTGGCGTGACGCGAACTTCGGCAAGAACCTGCTCGGCAAGCTCTACCAGGCGCTCGTGGTCCTCACCGCGGATTCGTACCGCCACCGGAGCGCCACGCGGGGGACCTGCCCTCACCTCCACGATCTCCAGGCGGGCCGGCCCCACGACGTCATCGTAGAGCTCGCTGACCTGTGCGACCAGGTCACGACCGGCGTGCAGGCTGCTCCGTTCCGTCACCGGAACGACGAAGACCGTGACCATGCCAAGGTGGTCGCCCGAGCTCAGGCCCATGTCTGTGCGGGTCATGCCGCGCACAGACACGGTCGCCTCTACGTCCGGATTGTCGAGTGCCATGATGCGCGCATCCAGCTCGGCGAGCAGCGCTTCGGTTTCCTCTTTGGACGCGTCGGTCGGCATGTGGATCCGAACGTCGAACATGTCCGGGTCGCCCTCCGTCAGAAGAATCACGTCTTTGACGTTGAACGCGATGCCAATCATGACGGCGCATAGGGCGTACGTGGAGAACACGACGGTGGCCCGGTGCTGAAGCGACCAGCGGAGGATCCGTTCGTAGCTGCCCAAGACGCGAACACCCGCCCGCTGCAGCCGGGTCTTCGGGGGCCCGGAGTCCGTGGCCTTCGGGTGCGAAAGCCTCCCGAAATCCGCCATGTGGCTCGGCAGGATGAACATCGCTTCGACCAACGATGCAGCGAGCGAGGCGACGACGACCTTGGGAATGATTGCGAAGGCGTCGCCGAGGACGCCCTCCATCATGAGCAGGGGCAGAAACGCGGCCCAGCTCGTGAGCGTCGAGGCGACGACCGGCCAGAAGACTTCTTGGGTACCGATGACGGCGGCTTTCCGCCTCGGCATGCCCTCCTCCATGTGTCGGTAGATGTTCTCGATGATGATGATCGCGTCGTCGACCACCACGCCCAGGCAGAGGATCAAAGCCATGAGCGACATCATGTTGATGGTGATGCCCATCATGTGCATCGCGATGACCGCGCCGGCCAGGGCGACCGGCAGCCCGATTGCTGCCATCGTGGCGTTGCGCGCGCCGATCGACACCCAGAGAAGAAGCAGCACGAGCAAGAGGCCCACTGCGGCGTTGGTGTAGAGCGTGCCAAGCGAGTGCTCCACCTCGGCGGCGGCGTCGCCGAACAAGTCGATCTCGACTCCCGGCGGAAGCGTCGGGCGCATTCGCTCGACGAGGGCGCGCACGTCCTCGCTAATGAGTACGCTGTCCGCCTGCTCTTCCTTGCGAACCGTGAGGACGATGGCGGGCTCGCCATTCACGCGTCCGCTGAAATCTCCGGGTGCAAAGGTGTCCGATACCTCGGCGACGTCTCCCACTCGCACCGAGCCGCCAGCCGGGTCCGGCCGGATCACCACGCCGGCGAGCTCCTCGACGGTGCCGACACGGGTCATACCGCGGACCAGTCGCGCATCGCCTTCGCCCTTGGTCGTCCCGGCGGGTACGTTGGCGGCCCTGAAGCGAAGCGCATCGCTCACCGCGGTGAGTGGGAGCTGGTAGGCGGCAAGTCGGTCAGGATCGACATCGACCTGGAATTCTCGGTCTCGAATGCCGTTGCGCCAGGTGCCCGAGACCCCAGGCAGCCGCTCGATTCGGTCCGCCATGTCCTTGCCAACCTGGCGCAGGGCGACCTCGGAGACCTCGCCTCGAATCGCAACCGCGATGGTGGGGAAATCGACTTTCACCTCGCGCACGACAGGGCGCTCAGCATCGACCGGCAAATCGTCGATGCGATTGATCTCGTTCGAGATCTCCATGATCGCGCTGGTGATGTCTTCGACGTCGTCATCCAAATGGAAACTGACGTAGGAGACTCCTTCCTTGGACACGCCCCAAATCTCTTCGACCTTGTCGACATCGCCGACAGCGTTTTCGACAGGGATCGTGACCAGCTGCTCCATCTCTTCGGGCGAGGCTCCGACGTAGATCGTCGTGACCGTTCCCCAACCGGTTGGCAGCGTCGGTAGGGACTCGCGATGCATGATGCTCATCACCATGGCGCCTACCAGCACCGCCGAGATCGCCACGAGATTGACGAGCACAGGCTGGCGAACTGAGAAGGCGGGGATGCTCATGGCTCTGCGGTTTGTTCGCTGGACGATGCGCGCGCCGATTCGACCGGCACCACTTGAACTTTCGAGCCATCCACGACCCGAGTCACGCCCTTCACGACGACCGTCTCACCGGCCTGCAGACCCTGCACGACCTGAGCGAAGCCAGCACCCACGGAGCCTAGCTCGATCGCGCGCCGTCGGGCGATCCCATCCTCGATGACGTACAGGTGTTGGCTTCCAAATCGCTCGAAAACCCCGTCTAAAGGGACGCGAAGCTCCAAGTTCGGCTCGCCGGTAACGACCTCGAACCTGGCGACCAAACCGGGACGCAGGCGCCCGACGTGCTCATCGAGCTCGACCTCGACCGGAAGCCGTCGCGTTCGCGGATCGATGACTTCGCCGACCCGGACGACCTTGCCGCTGAAGACCTCCCCCGGTCGTGCGTAGACCGTAATACTCGCCTTGGAGCCGACCTTCACGTCGATCGCTTCTCGTGGGTCGAGCAGCACGCGGGCCTTCAAGCGACTCGTGTCGGCCAAGCTCAACATCGGGCTTCCAGGCGCCAGGTACTCGCCGAGCTCGACCGTTCGATCGACCACGGTTCCTCCAAAGGGGGCGCGCACGACGGCGTCGGTGAGACCGCGGCGCGCGAGGCGGGCCTCGGCGCGCGCCGCATCACGTGCCGCGGAAGCAAGGCGCACCGCATCCTTGGCGTCGTCCAGGCGTTGCTCCGGCAGCCCTCCGGTTTGAACCAGCTTCTTGGTTCGCGCGAGCTCGCGCTCGGCCTGACTCAGCCGCGCATCGCTTTGCGCGACCGCTGCACTCGCCGCTTGCACAGCGGAGGCGGGGCGTCCCACATCGAGGCGGAGTAGAACTTGTCCCTCTTTCACTCGTTCGCCGGCTTCGACGAGCACGTCGACAACTCGTCCTGCCGTCTCCGAACGCATGTTCGAATGCCGGTTCGCGAGGATTTCGGCAGTTGCGACCGAAGTGGGAGTCACCGACTCGGGCTCGATCGTGGCTGCATGCACCGGCGGTGGCGGCGCTTCGGTGGCGGCTGGCGCAGTGCTGGAGCAGCCCGCCGCCGCCCAGAGGACGATCATCGATAAACACAATGGAAACGAGATGCGCGCCACCAAGGAACCCTGTGTTTGGATCAATCGTTGGGCAAGAAGAAAACGTTCTGCGTTCCTTCAGCGCAAGATGGCAAACGCATTGCTCAAGCAGGGCCGTTCGGGCCGCTCCTCGGTGCTCGCGCCCAGAATCACGCGATCGCCCTCGTTCCAGCTTCGGACGATCAGCGTTTCGCCTGGGAACACCGGGTTGCTGAACTGGCCGCGGAGGGTGGCGAGCTTGTCCGGATCTCCGCCGCATGGGCCGCGAACCAGGGCTCGGCCGGCGTAGCCATAGGTACACAGGCCGTGCAGAATCGGCTGTTCGAACCCGAGCTCTGCCGCGAATTCGGGGTCGGCGTGCAGCGGGTTGTAGTCGCCGCTCAAGCGGTAGAGGAGCGCCTGCGTCGGCGCGATCTTCTGGCGGGCTTCGAAATCCGGTTCTCGATCCGGCAGCGCGATGCGCTCAGTCTTCGGCGGACGGGCGCCCCCAAAGCCTCCGTCCTTCAGCAAGAGCAAGGTGACCTCGCCTCCGATGATCAGCGCATCGTCTTCGTCGAACGCTTCGATCGAGAACACCGACATCGCCATTCGTTTCAAATCGTACAGGCCCGACACCCGGCCCATCACCCGCAGCCGGCCCTTCGGGCGAAGTGGCTGGAACAGGTCCATCTGCTGGCTGTGGTGGACCATGCCGCGCCGGTCACAGCCGATCCGATCGACGAGGGCGTCGAACGCGGCGAAGGTCGGGATGGTGCAATACGTCGGGAGAACTCTGGGCCCCCGGCCTTCGTACAGATACGCGAGCTCATCGTCCGCCGAGGCTCCGACGCCGAGCGCGTAGATCACCGTATCGCGCCAGCTGTACTCGAATTGGATGGCCGGGGTTTCGTAGCCCAGGCTGTCGGGGTCGATGGCCATCTCGTTCGGACCGAGTAGAGCGCCTGTCGGCGAGGATGGCAATCCGGCGCCGCCAAGTCTAGAGTTCGGCGTGACCAAGAGCTTAAAGAGAGTTGCGATCCTTTTTTCGGGCGGTCCCGCCCCGGCGGCCAATGCGGTCATCGCGGCGGCGGCGACTTCATTCTTGGAGGCCGGCATCGAGGTGCTCGGGATCTTCCATGGATACACCAACCTGCAGGACTACGACCCGGTCAACCATCCCATGGTTGCCTTGGAGCACTACCGCCAGCTGGCGCCGGCGGACATTCGCGGCATTCGCAACACCCGAGGCATCATCATCGGCACCGCACGAGTCAATCCCGGCGCGCAGATCGAAATCCCTTCGGACCTCCTCGACCCCCAGAAGACCGAGCGTCTCGCCAAGATCCATCACGCCCTGGTGGACCTCGGGGTCGATGCGCTGATCTCGATTGGTGGCGACGACACCCTCAAGACGGCGAACTTCCTCTACGAATACCAGCGACATCAGGTCGCCGAGGAGAATCACGTTCGCATCGTTCATTTGCCGAAAACCATCGACAATGACTATCGCGGCATAGATTTCACGTTCGGTTTCTTCACAGCCGTCGATGTGATGGCGAAAGAGCTCTTGAACCTGCGAGCCGATTGCATCGCGACGAGCAGCTACTTCATCGTAGAGACCATGGGTCGCAAAGCCGGTTGGCTTTCGTACGGCGTTGCGATTGCTGGCGAGGCCAGCATGGTTCTTTCGACCGAGGACGTTCAGGGAGACTTGGCGGTCGAGGAAGTCAGTGTCGATCCGGTGACTGGCGACGAGACGGTGGAGCTCAGGCTTTCGATCACCGCCCTGGTCGACCGGATCGTCGACATGATGATCGAACGCGAACGGCGCGATCAGTTCTACGGGACGGTCGTCCTGGCGGAGGGCCTCGCCGAGCTGCTGCCACAGAATTCCCTCGTTGGAATGCCGCGCGACGAGCATGGTCACATTCGCCTAGCCGCCTTCGACTTGGCCAAAGTGGTCTCCGATCGCGTCCAAACCCGCTACGAGGAACGCACGGGAAAACGCAAGAAGGTCCGGCACATCCAGCTCGGCTACGAGTCGCGATGCTCACCGCCGCATGCGTTCGACGTCATGCTGGCGAGCCAGCTCGGCATTGGTTCCTTCCGCGCGCTGTTCGAAGAAGAGCTCGACGGCCACATGGTGAGCGTCAGCGGGCAGCTCGACTTGCACTACGTCGAGTTCGCGAAACTTATCAATCCGCAGACACTGCGGACCGAGATGCGTCTCATCCCGAGCGGAAGCGACTTCCACCGTCTTGCTCGGTTCCTCGAAGCTCAAACGGGACGCTTTCACGCCTGGAGCCCAGGGCAGCGTCTCGAACCGGAAATCGAAAAGCCCTCAGAGTAACTCTGAAGGCTTTGTCTCAGAACGGGCGCTCGACGACTTGACGAACGCGCTTGCGGCGGCGGCGCGCGGCCTCCGCTGCTTTCTTACGCTTCTTGATCGAAGGCTTCATGTAGTGACGGCGACGCTTGAGCTCCCTGAGGATGCCTTCGGTGGCCATCTTGCGCTTGAGGTGCTTGACCGCACGCTCGAGTCCACGTTCACCAACGTGAACTTCGATAGGCTTGCACTGTACGGTTTCGACCATGAACGCTTCTGCTCCTTCTAAGAGCGCCGGAGGCTTACACAGTGTACACGGGGGCGCAAGGCAGCCCGGTTTTTCCGGGGGGAGAGCCCGTAACTGCCCGTAACGACCAATTTATTCGGCTCTGAGGCCCGTTTCAGCGCTGCTCGAGGCGTTTCCCTTGGCGAAAACGAGCTTTCCCTCGCCCGCATCGACTCGAACTAGATCCCCGGCAGCGAAGCGCCCCGCGAGGATGTCCTCGGCCAGGCCGTTCTCGAGGTAGCGTTGAATGGCTCGCTTGAGCGGCCGGGCGCCGTAGGTCGGGTCGTAGCCGACGTTCGCCAAGAAGTCCTTGGCGTCGTCGCTGATCTCGAGCTGCAGGTCTCGCTGGGCAAGCCGCTTCTCGAAGCCCTTGAGCTGCACGTCGACGATGTTGCGAAGCTGTGCGCGGTCGAGTCTGTGGAAGATGATCGTCTCGTCGAGCCTGTTCAGGAACTCGGGTCGAAACGCGTCGCGCAAGTCCTCCATGACGGCCTTCCGCATCGACTCCTCGTCATCGAGGGCCATGATGTGATGCGAGCCGACGTTCGACGTGAGAATAATCACGACGTTCTTGAAGTCGACCGTGCGACCCTGCCCGTCCGTCAGTCGACCGTCGTCCAGAACCTGCAGAAGAACATTCCACACGTCGGGGTGCGCCTTCTCGACTTCGTCGAAGAGAAGCACGGCGTACGGACGTCGCCGCACGGGTTCGGTCAGCTGACCGCCTTCTTCGTAGCCCACGTATCCGGGAGGCGCCCCGATGAGCCGGGCCACGGCATGCTTTTCCATGTACTCGCTCATGTCGAGCCGGATCATCGCCTTGTCGTCGTCGAAGAGAAAATCGGCGAGCGAGCGGGCTAGCTCCGTCTTGCCCACGCCGGTCGGCCCGAGAAAGAGGAAGGATCCGATCGGCCGGTTCGGCTCGCTCAAGCCGGCGCGTGAACGCCGCACGGCGTTGGACACCGCAACGACGGCCTCATCTTGTCCGATCACCCGCTCTCGCAAACGGTCTTCCATGTGTAGCAGCTTGTCTTTCTCGCCTTCGAGCATCTTGCTCACCGGAATGCCGGTCCACTTGGAGACCACCTCCGCAATGTCCTCGTCGGTCACCTCTTCCTTCAAGAACGAGGCGTTGGTTTGCACCTCGGCAAGCCTTTGCTGCGCCTGGGTGACTGCCAACTCAGCGGCGGGAATTTCGCCATATTGCAGACGCGCGGCCTCCTCATACTCGGTGGTTCGTTCCGCGCGTTCGAGGTCGAGCCGGAGGCGCTCGACGAGCTCCTTCTTCTCGCGGATTTCCGTGATCAGCTCCTTCTCGCTGAGCCATTGTGCCCGCATCGTGTCGCGCTGCTCTTGAAGGTCCGAGAGCTCCTTTTCGAGATCATCGAGGCGCTTCTTGCTCGCGTCGTCTTTCTCTTTCTTGAGGGCCTCACGCTCGATCTCGAGCTGTGTGAGCTTTCGCTGAACGTCGTCGATCGGAGCAGGGAGAGAGTCAATTTCCATTTTCAAACGCGAGGCCGCTTCATCGACGAGATCGATGGCCTTGTCGGGCAGGAACCGGTCGGTGATATACCGCTCGCTCAAGGTCGCCGCGGCGACGATCGCGGAATCCTGAATTCGGATACCGTGGTGAATCTCGTACCGTTCCTTGAGTCCACGCAGAATGCCGATCGTGTCACTAATCGAAGGTTCACCCGCGAAAACAGGCTGGAACCTTCGCGCGAGCGCAGCGTCCTTTTCGATGTGCTTGCGGTACTCGTCGAGCGTAGTCGCGCCGACGCATCGCAGCTCGCCCCGTGCCAGTGCTGGCTTGAGCATGTTGCTCGCATCCATCGAGCCTTCGGCGGCGCCAGCGCCCACGAGCGTGTGCAGCTCGTCGATGAACAGGATGACCTCGCCCTTGGCGTCCTCCATCTCCTTGAGCACCGCCTTGAGCCGCTCTTCGAACTCGCCGCGGTACTTCGACCCGGCAACCAGTGCGCCCAGGTCGAGGGCGAGCAACTTCTTGTTCTTCAGGCCTTCGGGCACGTCGCCCTGAATGATGCGGTGCGCGATGCCTTCGGCGATCGCGGTCTTCCCGACGCCCGGCTCGCCGATCAGCACTGGGTTATTCTTGGTGCGTCGAGACAGAACTTGCATGACGCGGCGGATCTCCTCGTCACGGCCGATCACGGGGTCGGTCTTGCCCTGCCGCGCCGCCTCGGTGAGGTCGCGCGTGTACTTCTCGAGCGCTTGGAACTTCCCTTCGGGGTCTGGGTCGGTCACGCGTTGGCTGCCCCTGACCTCCTGCACTGCCTGGAGCAGTTTCGCGCGGTCGACACCCTGTGCGGAGAGCGCCTTCTTGAGCTGGCCGTCGTTGTACGCGGCGAGCAGCACGTGCTCCGCCGAGGTGTACTCATCCTTGATCGCCTCGGTCTCTTTCCAGGCCTTGTTCAGAAGATCACGCAGACGTGATGCAAGGCCGGGCTCTGCGCCGCCCGCAACTTTCGGCATCCGGTCGAGGATCGCGCCCAAAGCGCGGATCAGGCCTTGCAGATCGGCGCCTGCCTTTTCGAGAATGGCGGGCGCGAGGCCGTCGGCCTGAGCGAGAAGCTCGAGCAACAGGTGCTCTGGATATACTTCGGGATTGCCCCTATCCGCTGCGTTTTGTTGGGCAGCAACCAGGGCTTCGCGTGTCTTCGTGGTGAGTCTGTCGAGTCGCATTTGCGGGCAAGTTAAGCACGGCAAAGGACGCGTCAATAGTTAGACAGGGGTCCGAAACAAGGCAATAACGGGGGCGTGCGCGTACTGACTCTTGCTGTCCTTGCCGCCCTCCTGCTCGCCTCTTGTAAGCGAGAAGCTCCGCCGAGCGGTTTCGAGTCGCCGAGCGCCACGATTGACTCCTTGTTCCGCGCGTACGGCGTGCAAGACATGTCTCAACAAGAAGCGCGACGCCGGCTTCAAGCGCACGAGCGGTTCGAGCTTCTCGATTCGAGCCTCTTCCGAACCTGCTTTTCCGATTGGCAGGGAGAGCACGATCAGGCTCTGGGCGGTTTCGTCTTCGGACAGCTCGTCGCGGGCAAGGACGAGCTCGAGATCAAGCTCGAAGATGAGCTTGCGGAGGTGCGCGCAGCATCCGCGTCGGTCGAGCTCGCACCGATCGTTCTGGTCAAGCAGGATCGAGCCTGGAAGATCGACCTTCGCAAGAGTGTGCCTGCGGAAGTGCGACAAGGCCTCTATGAGGTCTACCGCCGGGCTCGACGGGCCGAGCGCAAGGCGCGCTGAGCGGCGCCCTCAGCGAATTGTAAACGGTGTGACGTCGATCCGTTCGCCGGGGGACGAGCTCTTCAAGGCCTCTTGCAACATCAGCAATTCCCTGGGGTGAGGATTGAGCGCAAGGCCTGCCGCCACAGTCCGAAGCGCAGCGTTCGTGTCACCAACGCCAGCAAAATAGAGGGAATCCGTGTAGTGACGCCAAATCAACTGGACCTCGCTGTGCGAGTCGATCGGCTGCCCGATGCGCTGATAGAGGTTGCCCCAAAGCGCTGCGTGCTCATGCATCGCTCGCGCTTCATCGGTGTCGGTGGTGTCCGCAGTCAGCACCCGGTGGTACAGCTGTTCGGGGACCAGCAGGTCCATCGTCTCTTGGGTCACCCGCACGTCCATTTCGACGTAGACAGGTCGAAGCGCAGCAAGGCTCTGTAGCTCCGGCGCGCTCAACGCGCCGTCGAGAACATAGCTCCGAAGAAGCGGCTTGAGCTCCGGTTCGTCCCTCAGGTAGCGGTCGACGAGCTTGGGATAGCTGAGCAGCGGAAGGGGGATCATGGTGATGTCGGGCCGGTTGAGCTCTTCAGCTTCGCCGCCCCAGTAGCGAAAGATCGTTTGTGGATTGTGCACCAGAATGATCGAACGCGCGGGTAGCGAACGGCGCAGACCGTCATCGAACACATCGGTATCGACGAAGCTTGCGAGCGTCGACGCATCCGACGATCGAACGAACTGAAAGGAAGCCCCGAGCGCGATTAGCGCCCCAAGCACCGGCGCGAGCTTCGGCTTGCTGGGGACTGCTTCGGCAAGAGCCGACACCAAGACGCCGATGGCGAAGACCGCGAAGATCGCGAGCGACGCGTACGACACCATGAAGTAGGCAATGGCGTCGGGGTTGCCACGAACAAAGCCGAGAGTTGCGCGCCCGAGCACGTACACCAGCCAAAGGGTTAGCCAGAAAAGGCCGTATTTTCGGGACGAACGGACCCGGAGCATGAGGTAGGCGCCGAGCAGCGCCACCAGGAGCATCAGGATGTGCAGGTCCCGCGCCGTTGCGATCAGAACGTCGACGAAGGTCTCCCCGAACGGAGCGACGGCTTGTGGAGAGATGCTCTTCTGAAAGGCTTGCGCAGTGATGACCCAAATGAAGCGTCCGGGATTCGATGGATCGCCGAGATTCAAGAACGGCTCTTGGATCGCACGCAAGGGCAAGTAGAGATAGGTCAGCAAACCGGCGCCCACAAAACCTGTCGACCATGCGAAGGGCCGCCATCCCCAAGTCTTCCAGACGCCGACCAGCAGCCAGAGGGAAGGCACGATCGCGAGCAGGGCGATGAAGTGATGGTTCGCGAGGGCCAGGCCGAGCGCCAGGGCAGCCTGGAAGAGAGGTCGGACGTCGCCGTTCTCGCCAGAGACCGAAACACGAAGGAGTCGTTCCATCGCAATGCACAGGAGCGCGGCTTGCAGCGCGTATACTTCGGGACGCACAGCTTGAAACCACCAGCCCTGGCTTCCGGCAACCCACCAGGTCGCGGCTAGGGCGAGAGGGAAGCGCAGCGATGGAGCAATCGCGTCCGTCACCTTCAAGCTGCTCTCGAAGGCAAAGCACAAGGCGACGGAGGCAATCGCAAGGAGCCCCGAGCAGATGATCGCGATACGGAATGAAAGCGCGCCAATCGGTAGCAGGTTCGCGGCACCAAGGACGATCGAGGCCAGCGGATGACCAGGCGGATGAGAGATCCCGAAGTCCGCAGCTGCGGCCACGAACTCGCCGCTATCGAGCCAATGGGCGTAGCCGGACGCCGTGCTCAGGTAAGCAATGAGCGGCACAACGCCCGCCAACAGGGCTTTGTTCAAGTTGGAACGCAAAGCCCAGCCATGATCGGCTGACACGGCCAATTGGGTCAAAATCTCCGGGCCAAAACCATAAGAGTGGAGAACGGCGCGCGACGGGCATGCTCACAGGTTCACCGGGGCTCGGACAAACACGACACGGGGTTCCGCCGGACGGGGCGGCTCAGGCGCTCGCGTGGGGGCGGCGGGGTGGGGAGTGCGGGTCCGTGCGTGCCGCTATCGGCTGGTGACGGTGACGAACGAAAGGTGTTTCGTGGGAGAGTGAACCCTTCATCCCCACCCCGCCGCCCCCACGCTGGCGCCGAGATTGTCACTTCCACGCCGACTCCACCCCATGTCGTGCCTTTTTCCGCGCCCCTCCATCCGGAGACATCAAGAGAAGTTCCTAGAAACCCACCCTCGAGACAGCAGGCAGCAGCGCGAGCCCGAAGGGCGAAGCCCGGCGCGAACGCGCCGCCAAGGCCAAGCGAAGCGCAGGCCGCGGCAGGGAGGATTACGGGTGGGGGTGGGCGGGCGGTGCAATCAAACCATACCAGCCAACCAATCCACCACCCGCTCCCCCGCACACCCGTCCCAGGGATCTGTGACATAGTCCGCCGATGCCGACGCGCCCGATGAAGCTCTGGCTCATGAAGAGCGAACCCGAGACCTTCTCGATAGACGACCTCGCGCGCAAAGGCAGCGAGCCCTGGGACGGCGTGCGCAACTACCAGGCTCGGAACTTCATGCGCGAGATGGCGGTTGGCGACCTCGTCATCTTCTACCACAGCAACGCGAAGCCCCCGGGCGCAGCAGGCATCGGCCGCATTGGCCGCGCGGCCTACCCCGACCCGACCCAGTTCGACAAGAAGAGCAAGTACTACGACCCGAAGTCTAAGAAAGAAGACGCCCGCTGGTCTCTGGTCGACATGGAGTTCGTCGAGAAGTTCGCCGCGGAGATTCCGCTTCAGGCCTTGAAGGACGACCCCGCTCTAGAAGGCATGCTGGTCACCCAAAAAGGCTCCCGCCTCTCGGTCCAGCCGGTAGACAAGAAGCACTTCAAAAGGGTGCTCAAAGTAGCCGGGGCGAAGACACGAGTTCGCTGAAGAGGCACCAAGCGGAGAACGGTTCCGGACGCAGGTCGTGGGTCAGGGGGCTTGGGGGGGGGCGATTGGGGTGCTGGCCTGGCGCGGCGGTCGCTGCGCTCCGCCTTTGCGGCGCGTTCGCGCCGGGCTTCGCCCTTCGGGCTCGCGCTGCCGCGGGTGGCGTGGGGGCGTGACAGAGAGGGGTGTCAGTGAGAGTGCCGGCGTTCGGGAAAGGGTAGCGTTGGCGCGTGCCTCGATCTAGACGGACTCAGTATGGAGAGCTCGGAAACACCGATTCACCCTGCGGCGACCACCGCCTGTCTTCGCGATGGCAAGGACGGCGTGGAGATTCTGCTGGTCCGGCGAAGCCGCGAGCTCGTGTTTTACGGGTCAGCATGGGCGTTCCCCGGTGGACGTGTCGATCCAGAGGACGCCGCTCCTGGTGCGGACTTGTACGATCAACGGTCAGGTAGAAACGCAGCGGTTCGCGAAACACAAGAGGAGACGTCGATCACGATCTCCTCGGAATCTTTGGTGCCTCTCTCGCATTGGACCACGCCACCCGGTCGCCCGAGACGCTTCAGTACCTGGTTCTTTCTCGCGCGCCCCACGGTGGATCGTGTCGTCGTCGACGAGGGGGAGATCGACAAGCACTGGTGGACCGCGTCAGCCGACGCGCTTTCGGCGCAAGCCCGAAGCGAGATTACGCTGCCACCGCCAACATACGTTACGCTCCGGTGGCTGAGCCGCTTCGACACCGTCGATGCCGCTCTGTCGGCAGGGCAAACGCAACGCTTGGAGCGTTTCGTACCGCGACCGTCGATGCTCGGCGACGACATCGTGTCCCTCTACCACGGGGACGCTGGCTACGAGACCTGCGATCCAAGCGTGCCAGGTCGCCGACATCGACTGTGGATGCGAACCGGGGCCTGGCACTACGAAAGAGCCTGACCACGGCGATGCGCCTCTATCTCCACGGCCGGTGAATCATGTTCCAAAGCGCGGCGACCAGGTGGTCGAGCTCTTCGAGGCACTCGGTGATGCGCTCCTTGGCAGACGCCATGGCGTCTGTGAGTCGGGCGCCGCGGTTCTTGCCACGGCTGCACATCCCTTCATTGATGTTGAGCGGCACGCTCATCGAGCAGCGCCGTAGTTGACGAGCAAGATCTTGATCGCTTCTCGCTATGATTCGGTTGATCGCAGCAATGTCGCGCACCGTGTCGAGAGCAAGTTCGTAAGTCTTCATGAGAATCTCCTTTGTTGAGACTCCCTCCCCATCGTCGCGCACAGGCCGGGTCAAGGGCGGCGAAGCCGGCGCGAAGCGCGGACCCTTGAGGCGGCCGAGCACGACGATACGGTTCGGAGAGCACAGAGGAGAGCCTTTTCCATATCGCAGCAGCGACAGCGACAGCGACAGCGACAGCGACAGCGACAGCGACAGCGACAGCGACAGCGACAGCGACAGCGACAGCGACAGCGACAGCGACAGCGACAGCGATCGGGACCGGGATCGGGACCGGGAATGGGATCGGGAACGCGTCCTAGATCCAGAGGTCTTCGGCCTTGGTGGTTTCGGGGCTAATGGTGAGCTTCACGTGGTGCCGCGTTTTCCGACCGTTCTGCTTGCGGTGCCGGGGCACCTCCGCCGCGTTGACGTAGAGGACTCCGTCCTTCTGCATTTGTGCGGGGCGGCGCTTTCCGGATTTGGTCTTTCGGTGCATGTGGCCGGCGACCGTCGCCAGTACTTTTCGACCGTTGCTCTTCGCGTACCCCACGGCCTCTTCGAGATCCCTGTCGCCCCAGTCCTCCTCCTTCTTGCGGAAGTCACAGCCCCAGATCGAGTCCGCCCGGTCGCCTAGACCTGAAGGACCGTTGTGCGCCAGAAACAAGATCGGCGCGTCGTCGCAGCTGTCGATGAGATACTTCAATCGCCGGATCGAGGCTTCCATCGAGTCGATGCCGTACTGCTTTTCGAGGTAGCGAAGGCAGGCCAGGCGCCTCCCGCCGATCGAGTGCGGCCGACCCACGACGATGTTCAATGGAACTCCGGCCGGTTCGATTCGGCGTCGGCTGTATCCGAGGAGTTGGACGTCGCCGAGCGTGCGCTCGAGGCTTGCGCAGCGACGGGCCTGACCTTGGCAAAACGCGTTTCGGAGTCGGTGCGCGCGGGGAGCGATCTCCGCCCCAAGCTGAAATGCGTGGAGCCCGTCGTGGTTTCCGGGGATGCACATGGCCGGCACGCGAAGCTTGCGAAGCGAACGGGCGACGCGGCGCCCGCGTAGCTGCGTATACCCGGCCAGGTCGCCCACGAAGAGCAAGAGATCATATCCGCCGCGGTTGAAGAAAGCGACGTCGGCGTCGTCCCAGAAGAGATGAACATCACCGATCACAGCGATTGTTGCCGCTTGCGTAGCGCCATCGTTCATGGGACGAAACTTAGCCCACGCAGCGCCGCGTGCGAGCGGGAAGGAACCCTCCGATGACAGTTCCCAGCATCCATCGCCGTGAACCTGCCCTGGTGTTGGTTCTCAGCATCGTGACCTTGGGGCTCTATCTGCCCTTCTGGTACCACGGCATCTACGAAGACCTGAAAGCGCTCGATGGGCGCACGCCAACCGGTCACGGTTTCTGGCTCGACTTCCTGTTCGTGATCCTCACCGCCGCCATCTACGGAATCTGGGTCGACTACCAGATCTCGCAGCAGATCGCGGAGTTCGAGGAACGCAACGACCTCGGCCCCGTGCAGGACACCTCGATCATCGCCGTCATCCTCGACGTCGCCTCGTACGCGACGGCGTTCTTCACCAACTTCGTCACGAGCGCCATTCAACAAGACCAAATCAATCGCGTCGTCGAGAAGCTCGAATCGCGCCTCCTGAGCGACGCTGGGATTCCGGTCTAGAGAGTCATGCCGGCGCCTCCACTTCTCGCCATCTTCGTCGGAGGGAAGTCGCGCCGAATGGGGGAGCACAAAGGGCTCCTGACGCTCCCAGGTAGTGAGGAACCGATCCTCGAAGCGCTCGTACGCCGCGGCCGCGCCGCGGGTTTCGATCCGGTGCTCGTCGGCGAAGCGAGGCCGTATGCCGAGCTCGCGCAGGGCGTGCTCCGCCTCGATGACGACCCCCAGGGCGCAGGCCCTCTCGCCGGTCTTCATGCCGCCCTCCGCCACGCTTTGAGAACCGGCCGCGAGCGGCTCGTCGCGATCGCCTGCGACATGCCGTACGTCACTGCGGAAGCCCTGGAGCAGGTTCGTGACCATCGAAGCGACGCCATCGTGCTCGCTCCGAAACGGGCACCGCACGCGCCCTGGGAACCCATGCTTGCTCGATACGATGCCCTCCGGCTTACCGATACCCTCGCCGAAGCGATTTCCCACGGCGAGCGCTCGTTTCAGAAGCTGTTCGCAACGATCGAGGTCGAGGCGCTGCCGCTCACAGCCGAGCTCGGGCGGGCGCTCGAAGACTGGGACAGCCCCGAAGACCTGCCTCGATAGGCCCTGGCGCGAGCTGCCTGCTAGGCTCCGGAACGATGACGGAAATGGCCCACGCGCTCCGCGACACCCTGCTCGCCCTGACTCGGATTCCAAGCCCGATCGGCGAAGAGGCGGCGCTTTGCGACCACGTCGAGGACCGACTGGCCGGCAGCCTGGGCGCCGAGACGATCACGCGCTTTCACGACAGCCTGATCGTGCACGCGGCGCCACGAGAAGACGCGCCGCGCATTGCCCTAGTCGGGACACCTGGATACCGTTCGCACCCAACACGACGGGCCGCCGCGCATCGAGGGCAACCGGCTCTATGGCGCGGGCGCGGCCGACATGAAGTCCGGCCTGGCGATCATGATCGAGTTGGTCGAGCGCTTGGACCTGAAGACGCTTCCCTGCGACCTCACGCTGATCTTCTACGAACGCGAAGAGGGCCCGTTCGAGGAGAACCGGCTCGGACCGATCCTCGATACGCACCCCGATCTCCACGAGCTCGACCTCGCGGTCTGCCTCGAGCCGAGCGACAACCAGATGCAGCTCGGCGCGATGGGCTCGATCCACGCCACCCTGACCTTCCTCGGACGGACCGCCCACAGCGCCCGGCCCTGGCAGGGCGACAATGCGCTCTACAAGGCGGCAAATTTCATCAGCAAGCTCGAGCAGCGAGAACCGCACGACGTCGAGCTCGATGGCTATCTGTTCCGCGAAGTGATGACCCCGACCGTCGTTCAGGGAGGAGGTCCGCGCAACGTCGTTCCTGGGCAGGCCGACCTCAACGTCAACTATCGTTTCGCCCCGGGTCGCACGCCCGAAGAAGCCTTTGCGGAGCTTCGTGAGCTCGCCGGCGAGCACTGCAAGATTCAGGCGACCGACCTTTCACCCGCCGGCCATCCGCACGCGAGCGATCCCTACATCCAGCACCTGATGCGCTGCGGGGTCAACGGCGTCCGCAGCAAGCAGGCCTGGACCGACGTGGCGCGCTTCGATGCGATCGGCGTGCCCGGCGTGAATCTGGGACCAGGCACGGCGGCGCAGGCGCACCAGCCGAACGAATACACCGAGCTCGACAAGCTGCTAGACGGCTACGAGATCTTCGAACGCTTCTTCGCGAAGACCGATGACAACCCGCTCTACTGAGCCGGCGCTACTTCTTGCATTCGCCGAACGCCTTGAACGCGCGAGACGGCGAGTTGTTGCGAACGAGCACCTCGGCAGTGCCGCTGGCCTCGACGCTGACCGAATGGCGCGGCGTGGGGTCGACGTCGGTCCAAACCTCGCACTGCAGAGTCACCTCGCAACGATTGGTCACAATCACGACGTGCTTGTACGCAAGCGCCCCGTAGCGAGCCTCGCCGTGAATGTTGTAACAGTTCTTCACGTCCTGACCCCCTTCGTCGCCTAGGGCGGGAAGGGCCGTGGCGAGAACGACTAGGGCGGTAAACAAACTGGCGACGACGGCTTTCATAGTGACTCCCATTGTCCGGTATTACAGACGCAGTGCAAGTTTGGGTATTCAAGGGGGGGTTAAGATGGGGGGTACGGGTGGCGCCGTTTGGCTTGGGTGGCGGCGTACGGCTTGTGCTGCCGCGGGGGTTTGGGTGGTCGGGGTGTTGGGTTGGTTGCGTGGTATGGTTTAATTACACCGCCCGCCCGCCCCCACCCGTAATCCTGGTTTCACTCTCACGCGAGTGAGCAGCGTGCCTGGCGCGGCGGTCGCTGCGCTCTGCCTTGCCGGCGCATTTGCGCCGGGCTTCGCCCTGCGGGCTCGCGGGGGGGGCTGCTGTCTTGCGCGACGGCGTGGGGGACTTCTCTTGATGGCACCGTACGGATGTACGCGGTTCGAATATATCCGTAGGGAGGGGCGCGGAACCAAGGCGCGATGTGGGGCGGAGTCGACGTGTGAGTGCCAAACTGCAAGACAGCAACCACCGCAGATTGGCGCGAGCTCCGAGGCTCGGCTTGCCTGGTCCAAGCCCGCCAGTGCATCCGACCAGATTTGCAAGCCGAGCCGTTCGACGCAGCCCCACATCGCGCCTTTGTTCCGTGCCCCGGTTCGCTACTCGAGCGTCTTGATCTTCAGATCGAGCAGCTGCTCGGGCTCGACCCGCGAAGGGGCAGACGTCATCAGATCGTTCGCTCGCTGCGTCTTCGGGAAGGCGATCACGTCGCGGATCGACTCGGTTTCTGCTGCCAGCATGGCCACCCGATCCATGCCAAATGCGATGCCGCCGTGGGGCGGGGCGCCGTAGGTCAGAGCGTCCAGGAGGAAACCGAACTTCTCGCGGGCTTCTTCATCGCTCAGGCCGATCACCTCGAAGACCTTCTTCTGGACTTCGGGGTCGTGCAGTCGAATCGAGCCGCCGGCGATTTCGAAGCCGTTGAGCACCAGGTCGTAGCGATAGCAAAGTACGTTGCCCGGGTCTGTGCCGAGTAGGTCGATGCATTCGTCGTGCGGGCGCGTGAACACGTGGTGCGCGGCTTCCCAGCGCTTCTTCTCCTCGTTGCGATCGAACAGCGGTGGGTCGACGACCCAGAGGAAGTTCCAGTTCCCGGCGCTTCCGGTTTCGGGAATCATGCCGAGCTTGCGCGCGACGTGCAGGCGGAGGTTGGCCATCACGGTGTGGGTCTTCGCCGTCGGCCCGAACTGGAAGAAGATAAGGTCTCCGTCCTTTGCGCCAACCTTCTCGTTCACGGCCTTTCGGAACTCGGGCGTGACCATCTTGGCGAGCGGGCTTTGCAGCCAGTTGCCCTCGCCGTCGACCTTCGCGCGCGCCAGACCCTTTGCGCCCATCTGACGCACGAATTTCTCGAGCGCGTCGAGATCTTTGCGGGAGAAGCCGTGCCCGGCGGGAACGACCATCGCTTTGACAATCTCGGCAGGAAGGTCGCGTCGGTACGCACCTTCGCTGAACTTCATCGCGATCGGCTCCAGCATGCTGATGCCGCCGCCACCATGCTCGACGGTCAGGTCTGTCAGGTCGACATGCTCCATCTCGAAACGCATGTCCGGCTTGTCGTTGCCGTAGCGCTCCATGGATTCTGCATAGGGAATCCGTGGGAATTCGCCGCTCGGGTAGCGCTCGAGCAGGTCGACTCCGAGCACTTCTTTCCAGAGTCGGAAAACCAGGCCCTCGAGCACCTTGAACAGGTCGTCCTGATTGATGAACGACATCTCGATGTCGACCTGGGTGAACTCCGGCTGCCGGTCGATGCGCAGGTCCTCGTCGCGGAAGCAGCGAACGATTTGGTAGTACTTGTCGTAGCCGGCGCACATCAGCAGCTGCTTGTAGAGCTGCGGGCTTTCCGCGAGCGCGTAGAAGTGGCCGCCGTAGAGACGTGATGGAACCAAGAAGTTTCGCGCACCGCCCGGCGTGTATTTCACCATGAACGGCGTTTCGACCTCGACGAAGCCGTTCTGGTGGAAGTAGTTGCGGGTCTCGTGGTTGAGCTTGCTCCGCATCATCAGGTTCTTCTGCAGCGTCGGGCGCCGCAGATCGAGATAGCGGTACTCGAGGCGCTTGTCTTCGCCGGTCGTGATCTGGTCTTCGATCTCGAACGGTGGCGTCTCGGCCTTGTTGAAGACCGTCGCTTCGTGCGCGATGATCTCGATGGCTCCGGTCGCGAGTCGTGGATTGCGAAGGCTGGTGCCGTCGTCCTTGGTGCCCCGGTCGCGAACCTTGCCGCGCACACCGAGCACCCACTCCGACCGCGCCTTGTTGGCGGTCTCGAAGGCGGCTTTGTCGGTCGTCTCGGGATCGAATACCACCTGGGTCAGCCCGTCGCGGTCACGCAAGTCGATGAAGATGCAGCCGCCGTGGTCGCGCCGGTTCTGCACCCAGCCGAAGAGGACGATCTCCTGATCGATGTTCTCGTCTCTCAGTTCACCACAACTATGCGTACGCTTGAGCTCGTCGATAAAACGGGCCACTTTCGGCCTCCTTCAGCCCGGTTTTTTCGGGCGGTCCGGCAAGGTAGCCTTCCGGTCACCGTCGTCAAGTACGCGCCGATTCCCCCGCATGTACAGGCAGTTGCGCTCCGGCGGTCCGCCGTAGACAATGCGGCTCGGGGACAGGCTAGCTGTCGAGTGAGGGAGATATGGCTGTCGAAGAGATCGAATGCCACGTTTGTGGCGCGGGCAATCCCAGGGTTTCGGAGCGTTGTCGCTCGTGCGGAGCGCGCCTGTCGGAGCTCGCGTCCGAGCTCAGCGAAGAGGAACTCTATGCCCGTCGGCATCAGCCCGACGAGTTCGAGCTCCGCTGGGTATTCATCTCGTTCGGGCTCTTCTTGTTGATGGCAGCGCTGGCCGTGGCGCTGCTGCCTCTCGTCATCCCGCCGTACGACCCGCAGGGCTTTGCCGGGATCGTCATCATCATCGTCCTCTGGTTCGTTGGCGCCGGAGCGATCAACTACCTCTCGCCAGGCAAGAACTTCCTCGAGCCGCCGGTCGGCGGTTTCCTGGCGGCGATCCCGGTCATGGTATTCCTGTCGAGCATCGCGGACGTCTATCAACTCTCGACGGGCGCCTACGTGCTCGGCGCCCTGATGGCGACGATGATGGCCCTGATGGGCGCCTTCGTCGGCAACTTGCTCCGAGGCGACGACGAGAAGTCTGCGCCGAAGAACAAGCGCTCGAAGCCACGCCGGTCGCGCCGGGCCAAGGCCGCCTGAGCGCCCAGGGCCGACTAGAGCCGCAGGCGAAGCCCGAAGCCGGGAATCAAGACGAAACCGCCGCGGTTGAGCGAGGCCCCGGCGTGGTCGATGAACCAGTATTCGTACGCCGCGGTCAGCTCCACCAGCGCGTGAACCCGGCGCACGCCGAGCGCCATGCCGATCACCGGCCCCAACCGAACGCCCGCTCCGCTGGCCTTCTGCTCGGAGCCCGAGACCTGAAAGTCGCCGAAGACATATTCCCCACTGCCACGCGCACCGAACCAGAGCTCGTAGATCCCGCCGAAGTCGACTCCGTACACGAACGGAACTTCGAAGCCGACGCGTCCCCCGCGCCCGGATTGATCGCGGTCGGGAATCCAACCCCCGTAGGGAGCAAGGCCCACGACCAGGCTCGATCGCGTCGTCCCCTCCTGGAGCACCTTCTCGTATCGCGCTTCGGCTTTGACGGTCGAACCCGAGACCATCAGTCCTAGGTCCCAGTTTCGCGCGATCCCGTAGCGGCCGTATGCCATCGGAACCACACCGCCCGCGTCTGCTGCGTAGCGGTACTGCGACTCGCCCGGGTCGAGCACGGCTGGGTCTCTCAGGTCACCCAGAGGAACGCGCGCCGCCCCGCCCAAGCCGAGGTCGGTTCGGTTCTTGGGTGTGGTCGAACCGCCGCTCATCGCTGGAACCGCGGTCGCACAGCCGGTGAGGGCCACGAGCGACGCGAGCAACAGAGCGAGCCCAGTCCACTTCACGGTACGGTTCGTAGCTTAACTTTGGCTTGCCGGGGATCTTTTGCGTCGGGCGGTGCGTCCCGGCCGCCCGGGGCATCGATGAAGTCCGCCATCAGGTCGTAGTCGGCTGCGTCGGTCACCAGGACGCGCCGGATTTCACCTGCCCGAGCGGTCCCGTTGGCCAGATACACGCTTCCATCGACTTCGGGCGCCTGACCCCACCATCGGCCTTGGAGCAACAAGTCGCTCTCGTCGCTCAGGCCCTCGACCAGAACGTCGAGCTCGGTGCCGACCCTCAGGTCCAAGCGCTCGCGGCTGATCGGTCGCTGCACGTTCATCAGCTCCTGGTGCCGAGCCTTGGCGACCTCTTCGTCGACCATGTCGTCCATCCCGCCGCTCCGGGTGCCCTCCTCCGGCGAATAGAGGAAGACCCCGACGTGATCGAACTCCGCCCATTCGACGAAGCTTCGCAGCTCCTCGAAGTCGCTCTCGGTTTCGCCGGGATGTCCGACGATGAAGGTGGTTCGGAAGACCAGGTCGGGCATGGCCCGGCGTAGCCGCTCGACGACCTTGTACATGCGGTCGCCGCCGTGACCTCGCCGCATCGCACGCAGCATCGAATCCGATGCATGTTGAAGCGGCATGTCGATGTACGGGAGGACCTTGTCGTGCTGCGCGATCACCTCGACGAGCGCATCGCTCAGCTTCTCCGGGTAGAGATAGTGAGCACGCACCCAGCGAATGCCATCCACCTCGGCGAGCGCTGCAAGGAGCTCGGCCAAGGACTCGCGCTCTGGAAGGTCTCGTCCGTAGGCAATGGTGTCCTGGCTGATCAAGTTGAGCTCGACCACGCCGGCGGCCGCGAGGATTGCGGCCTCGCGCAGGAGGTCTTCGATCGTGCGGGAGCGTTGCTTGCCACGAAAGGAGGGGATCGCACAGAAGCTGCACTCGCGGTTGCAGCCTTCGGCGATCTTCATGTAGGCGCGATGGGTCTGGCCCGTCAGGACGCGCGGGTCGCTGGCGCGCATGGTGTACTGGGCCGGGTTGCCGACCAGCATGCGCTCCTTGGTGCCGCCGAGCACCGACTTCAATTTCAGCATGTCGCTCGAGCCGAGGAAGTGGTCGACCTCCGGAAGCTCCTGGGACAGCTCGTCTGGGTAGCGCTGCGAGAGACAGCCGGCCACGACCAGCTTCTCGCAGCGGCCGCTTTCCTTGTGGGCGCTCATCTCGAGGATCGTGTCTACCGACTCTTCCTTGGCGGGCCCGATGAAGCCGCAGGTATTGACCACGATCACCTGGGCATCGGCCGGGTCCTCGACGATCTCGAAGCCGGACTGGTCGCTCACGCCGAGCATGACTTCGGTGTCGACGCGGTTCTTCGCGCACCCGAGCGAGACGAAATGTATGGTCCGGGGCTCCCCCATCCCGGCTGATTACTGGGAAATTCAGCCCATAGCTACCCGGCTGGCCAGGTTCGGGGCCCCGATTTCCACCTCGATTTGCCTCCCCCCGAGATTGCCGTATAAGGGCCGCCTCGCGCGGGCCGGGTAAAAGCCCAGGGATTCCGCGCCAGGAGCCTTATAGATGTCTCGATACACAGGACCCCGGGTAAAGCGCATGCGAGCGCTCGGCATCGACCTTCCCGGCCTTTCGCGCAAGACCATGTGGGATCGTCCGTACCCCCCCGGCGTCCACGGGCCCAAGTCCGCTCGTCGCCGAAAGATCAGCGACTTCAAGAAGCAGCTTCTGGAAAAGCAGAAGCTGCGTTTCAACTACGGCCTCAACGAGGGACAGTTCCGACGGCTCTACCGCGAAGCGGTGCACAGCAAGGACCCGTCCGGTGAGAAGCTCGTCGAGTTTCTCGAACGGCGTCTCGACAACTTCGTGTTCCGCGCCGGCTTCGCGCCGACGATTCCCGCTGCGCGTCAGCTCGTCTGTCACGGCCACTTCCTCGTCAACGGCAAGCGTCTCGACATTCCGTCGTACCGCGTGCGTGAGGGCGACGTGGTGAGCCTTCGCGAGCGCAGCCAGGAGCTGGCCACCGTCGCTGCATCTCTTGGAGATGTGCGACTCGCCCGCCCGGACTGGATCGAGTTCGAGGAGACCAAGAACACCGCCACGGTCAAGGGCGTGCCCAAGGTCGACTCGGTGCCCTTCGCGCTCGAGATCGACCTGGTCATCGAGTACTACTCGAAGCGACTGTAATCAGGCGCTCGCGCGCTCGGGGTGGGGCCGACAGGTCTACACTCCGCCATAACGGTGCCGCTTCGTCGACGTACGTCTACTCCATGCAGAACGTTGACGTCATCATCCCGGCCCTGAACGAGGAGGCCGCCCTTCCCTGCGTCTTGCGGGAGATTCCGCGGCCGCTCGTTCGGCGCGTGATCGTCGCCGACAACGGCTCGACCGATCGTACAGCGGCGCTCGCCGTAGAGAACGGCGCCGAAGTCGTCTACGAGGCCGAGCGCGGATACGGGGCGGCCTGTTTGAAGGCGCTTGCCCATCTTTGCGACGACCCGCCCGAGATCGTCGTCTTTCTCGATGGCGACTACAGCGACCATCCAGGCGAGCTCGATGTCTTGATCGGGCCAGTCCTCGCCGGAGATGCCGACCTGGTGATCGGCTCGCGCGCGCGGGGGGCAAGAGAGCGAGGGGCGCTCAGTCCGCAGCAACGTGTCGGGAATGCGATCGCCTGTACTGCGCTCCGGCTCCTGTACGGCGTCCGCTACAGCGACCTCGGTCCGTTTCGCGCGATCCGATGGCAGACTCTGCAGGACCTTCACATGAAGGACCGCAACTACGGTTGGACGGTCGAGATGCAGATCAAGGCTGCACAGCGGCGGATATCCTATCGCGAAGTGCCGGTCTCCTATCGGCAGCGAATCGGAGTTTCGAAAGTCAGCGGCACGCTGCGCGGCTCCTTCGGTGCGGGCGCGAAGATCCTCTGGCTGCTAGGTCGCTACGCATGGAGCTAGCCCAGCTTGCCGTTTTCGTACGGCCGCCGACCTCGGGAACGGTGAAGACACGGCTCGCCATGCGCTTTGGTGAGGCCGGCGCCGCACAGCTGTACCAGGCCTTCGTCGAGGACACCCTCGCGCTCTGCGCTCGTGTTCGCGCCGCGGGGCGCGTGGATGTGGCGCTTTGGTCCGCCGGCCCAGCTCCGATCGTCTCCGAATGGGCGGGGCGCCTCGGGACCTCGCCCCGGCTTCAGCCCGAGGGCGACCTTGGGGTAAGGCTCTCCGCTGCTTTCGACGAGGGGCTTCGGCGCTACGAGCGGGTCGTAGTCATCGGCAGCGACATGCCGACCCTGCCGATCGAGCTCATCGGCGCCGCCTTCGAATCCCTGGAGAAGAGCTCGTTCATGCTCGGCCCGGCCCATGACGGCGGCTACTACGCGATCGGGGCCTCCAAGGGCGTGCGGCCGGGCTTCGAAGGGGTTCGCTGGTCTACCGAGAATGCACTGCAAGACACCGTCACAGCGAACGCCCCAGGGGAGCCTGCGCTCCTCCCACCTTGGTACGACATCGACGTACCAGAAGACCTGGCGGTGCTGCGCGCCCATCTTTCGGTCGACGCGGCGGTGGCTCCCGCGACCTCGAAATGCATCGCCGAGCTCGATCGCGCCTAGAGATAGGGCTTCATCAGCCGCGCGGTTCCGTCCCGCAGCTTGCGAAAAAGCGAGCGGCCGTCCAGCTCCTCGGCGGTGAGTAGCCGCGCGTCTTTGAGTCTCGTCCGAACGTGATCTTCGAGACTCGACCCGAGCTCCTCGTCGTAGCACTCCAGATTGAGCTCGAAGTTCAATCGCAGGCTCCGCGGGTCCCAGTTTGCCGAGCCGATCGACGACCAGTAGCCATCGACGACGAACAACTTGGAATGATCGAAGGGCGGCGGACTGAGCCAGAGGCAAAGCCCTTCGTGCAGCGCCTGGCGATAGTGACCCCACATCGCCCAGCGCACGACCGGAAGGTTACCGACTTCGGGGACGATGATGTCCACTGCGACGCCGCGCTGTGCGGCAAGATGGAGCGCCTTCATCAGAACCCGGTCCGGTAAGAAATACGGCGTCATGATCCGAATCGAGCGCCGGGCGGCCCCAATGGCAGCGAGGAACACCCAATGAAGCGCGTCGACGTCCCGGTCGGGTCCGTCGTTGATGCACCGGGCCAGGGTCTCTCCGGCGGGAGAAAGCTCGGGAAACCAGCGTCGCCCGACGAGGCGCTCGCCAGTGGTGAAAGCCCAATCCCGGGCAAATGCTTCCTGGAGCTGCGCCACGACCGGGCCGAGGACCCGGAAATGAAGATCCTTCGTCGGATGCTTCGGATTCGAAGCCAGCAGCAAGTCTTGGCGGATGTTCATGCCTCCCGTGAATCCAAGGCGTCCGTCTAGCACCAGGACCTTGCAGTGGTTCCGCAAGTTGAAATGGGTGACGGAGCGGGGCAGCAGGGCCGGCAGGAAGTTCGCAACCGGCACGCCTCGCTTCGCGAGCACACGATGGATCCGCGGGAGCGCGTATCGCACTCCCACATCGTCGACCAGGACCCGGACTTCGACTCCACGGACGACGGCCTCAACGAGCGCGTCGATCAGCTCCGCCCCCACGCCCTCGGCTTCGAAGATGTAGCTCATGAGCGAGATGGATTGCTCGGCATCACGTATCGCGGCGATCATGGCCGGGTAGGCTTCGTCGCCGTCGACGAGGCGATCGAGGTGATTGCCGACCAGCAAGGGCCGTTCTGTCACTTTGCCGACCACCCGCGCGAGCTCGATCAATCGCGCACGATCGGCGCCGAGCTCCCGATCCAGGTCCGCCGGAGAGCGCGGTGCGTCCTCCAAGGGGACGCTGTAGTCCGTCGTGCCGGACATGAGCAGCTTCGCGCGCCGCTGGATCCGATTGATACCGAGGAAGATGTAGAGGAAGGAGCCGAGGAACGGAACCAGCCAAATCAGCCCCACCCAGGCCGTCGCCGAACGGCTGTCACTCTTGTTCAGTATGACGTGCGACGAAGCCGCCAGCGCCACCAGGACGTTCAGCACCACACTCAACTCCGGCGCGAATTCCCGCACTTGCTGCCAGTCGAGCGTCATCCAACCCCCCTTCGAGCTTAGGCCTTATCAATCTGGCAGTCGACTTCGCAGCGGAGTACATTGATCTGGGTGGGGGGTATGACGGTTCAGTCGTTGACTGAAAGATTTGGCGTTCGTCTCTCGGGGGGTGCGACGGTTTTCCGTCAAGGGGACCCTGGGGGGTCGATGTACGTCATTCGCGCCGGGAAGGTTCGCGTCCTCAAGGAGGCTCGTGGCAAGAAGCGTGTCGTGACGACACTCGGGCCCGGAGACTTCTTCGGAGAGATGGCGGTCGTCACCGGTCGCCCTCGCACCGCCACCGCCGAAGTGCTCGAAGAAGCGGAGCTCTTGAAAGTCCCCGCGGACAAGCTCCAAGAAATGGTTGCGGGAAGCGCAGAAGTCGCGATTCGATTGATTCGGCATCTCGCTGAACGCATCGAGAACGCGAACCGGTTCATCGATCTGCTTCTCGAAGACGATACGACCGCGCGCGTGATTCTGGAGCTTCAGGCGATCCTCGAACGAGCGGAGGGATCGAGCGCGCCCGACATCACCGACACGGACCTGGCGCTGGCGCTTGGCATCGAGAAGAACGAAGTTCGCAAGGCCTTGCGTCGACTCACACGCGTCGGCGTAGTCGAGGTGTCGAGCGGCTTCGTACTGATCAAGAACGGTGAGCGGCTCGTCGAGTTCCTCGACTTCATCCGCGGTTCGGGGGCTTCCTGATGCAGCTCCGCGTGCTCGGCTGTCACGGCGGCGAAACACCCAAGCATCGAACCTCGAGCTTCATCGTGGGCGACAGCGTTGCGATCGACGCAGGCGCCATCACCAGCTCTCTTTCGCTCCGTGAGCAGGAGCTCATTCGCTCGGTCCTCGTGAGTCATCCGCACATGGACCACGTCCGTGACCTGGCGACGCTGGCGGACAACCGATGTCAGCAGGGCGGCTCGACACTCGAGATCGTCGGAATCCCGGAGACGATCGACGCGCTCCGAAAGCACTTTTTCAACGACGTGATCTGGCCGGACTTCACACGCATCGACGCGAAGGACGGGCCGACTGTGCGCTTCGTCGAAGTGCAACCAAATCAAGTCACGGACGTAGACGGTTACGAGGTCACTCCCGTGCTGGTGAATCACACGGTAGACACCTCCGCGTTCATCATTCGTCGAGACGGCAAGAGCATCGTGTACGGCGGAGACACTGGGCCGACAGAAGAGCTCTGGGAACAGATCAACGCGCTCGATGACCTTCAGGCGCTCATGATGGAAGTCTCGTTTCCGAACGACGAAGCCGACCTGGCCTGGGCGTCCCGGCATCTCACGCCGCAGATGCTGGCGTCCGAGCTCGATAAGCTGACGCAAAGTGACGCTCTTCCAATCATGCTCTATCACATCAAGCCCACGTTCGAGGCCAGAGTGCTCCGGGAGCTTGCGAAGGTTCGCGGGCGTAATCTTCAGATCCTGCAGCTAGAAGACGAATTCCTCCTCTGAGCGAGTTCTTAGCTTGGCTCGATTCGGTGTAGCCGGTATCTTCAAAGGGTGAGTGGCGCTGCCCCGAGAAGGAGCCTCCATTTTGCGAGGCGACTTGGTTGTGATGCCACTCATCGCGGGCGGCGGTTGGGTAGATTGCCCCGCACTGGTGCGAACTCCGAAAGGAAACTCGCTGCCGTGAAATGGCCCTCGATATCCGTGGGTCTAACCACCAAGGAACGCTCCGCGTGGTCTGGGCATGGTGCCCAGAGACCCAAGAGCGCCGGCTTCGCCGGGGGAGGAATGCGCATATGGAAAGCAATTCTAGAATCGGACTCGCACCGGAGGTGCGGGCGAGTTAGCCCTTAGGCGAACTCCCCCCCTTGGTGGGAGTCCGGATCAACGAGGGCCGGCGCCATCGATGGCGCTGGCCCTATCTAATTGTCCTTCGCAATCGTCTGCCGGGCATCAGTCGTGCACGCGCCTCAGAGGGTTCCGGCCTCGTCGAACTCCAGAACTCTCTTGCTGAAGAAGCGCACCAGCACATAGAAGAGGAGCCCGACAGGGCCGATCATCAGAGTCGCGATCACGCAGGGGACGACCAGAAAATGCGAGACGCCTCGCCGCTGCGAGTCCCGTGTTATCCAAGCGCCGACGAACAAGTCGAAGATCAGGTAGTGGATCCAGCCGGCGACCACGATGTGCGGCACCGAGAAGCCCACCATCACGCCGTAGAGCGAACGGAACTCCAAGCCTTCGGGTGCCGGCCCGTAACCGAACAGCATGTAGGCGTAGATCGGCGTGAGCAGCAGAAGAACGACCGGGCCGTGCACCAATCGCTGTGTCCAGGACCAGCGCGGTGCGACGATTAGCAACAGCCAAAACGGAATGATCGCGTAGTTGGCGACCTTGAAGAGAGTTTCGAGCGGCATCGCGGATCCTCCAAAGAGGCGCAAGACTTGCGCGAATCGTCCCACTCCGTCAATTGACTGAGAGTCAGTTGACCAACTGTTTCTCAACTCCAGAACAAACGGGACGATCAGACGAATGCCGAAACCCAGCTCAGCTTTGCTTGTTCTCGTCGCGCTTTACGCGCTGCTTCTGACCGCTTGCGGTTCGGATTCGAGCAGCAGCACCTCGCTCAAAGACTGCAACTACGCGAGCACTTACGACGCAATTCAGGCGACCATCTTCGAGGCAAAGGGCTGCACGGCCAGCACCTGTCACGGCGAGGCGGTGCTGGGCGGCCTCGATCTGCGCGCGGGGGCATCGTTCGATGCGCTGGTTCGGCAGCCGAGCACGATCGCTCCCTCGATGCAGCGCGTCCTTCCCGCGGATCAGGACCTCAGCCTGCTGTACCGCAAGCTGGCTGCCGGAACCGAAGGCACCGACCTGGGCGCGCTCGGTCAGGCGATGCCGGTTGGTCAGGAACCGCTCAGTGCCGATCAGCTCGAAGCCATGCGACTTTGGATTCGCGGCGGCGCGTCTTCGGATTCGATCGTGGGAGGAACGCTCGAGCTTCTTGGTTGCGACGGCAGCTTCGATGCGGACCCCAACAAGATCAATCCGCTTCCCGCTCCGCCATCGGACAAGGGCGTGCAGTTCTACGCCGGCGGATGGGATATCGAAGGCGAGTCCGAAGACGAAGTTTGCTTTGCTAGTTACTACGACTTCACCGATTCGGTGCCGGCAGAGTACCAGGTCGATTGCGAGCAGTTCGGCGAGGGCCGGAAGTGCTTTGCGTTCGGCCGCAACGAGCTCGCGCAGGACGGCCAGTCACACCACAGCATCATCAGCGTCTACACGCCCGACTCCGACCCACTCGGCGAGCAATGGGGGCCTTGGACCTGCCTCGGTGGCGACCGAGCAGGGGAAAGCTGCGACCCGACGGCGGCCGATGCCTGCGGCGCTCGCAGCCAGTGCACCACCCCGGCGGTGACCTCGGTTGCCTGCGTTGGATACGACCACGCTCCGCGTGACTTCGGCCTTGGCGGCGGATTCGCGGGCCCGGCGGGCAATACACAGATACAGCTTGGAGGCGCGCAGGAATCTTCCTCGATCGACGTGCCGCCCCCAGGTGTCTACTCGATCTTGCCGGTCAAGGGCTTCGTCTCCTGGAACAGTCACGGCTTCAATCTGACGAAGAAGGCGACCTCCATCGAGCAGTGGGTGAACCTCAGCTTCGTGCCCGAATCGGAGCGCCAGTTCGTTCGCGAGCAGATCTTCGAAGCCGACAACATCTTCGCGATGAGCTCGGTCGCGCCGTTCGAGAAGCGAGAGGTCTGCATGACCTGGACGCTGCCGCAGCACGCGCAGCTCATGTCCTTGAGCTCGCACATGCACGTTCGCGGCGAGCTCTTCCGGATCTGGTTGCCGCCCAACGAGCCTTGCGCGGGAACGAGCGGATGCGTCCCACCCGGGACCGACGCCGACTACGAGAACAGGCTTTACGACGACCCGCTGTACACATACTACGACCCGCCCCGCGACTACGGCTCGGCGAGCGAGGCGGAACGCACGCTCAAGGCTTGCGCGGTTTACG
This sequence comes from uncultured delta proteobacterium, assembly GCA_963716775.1. Lineage (GTDB taxonomy): Bacteria > Myxococcota_A > Polyangia > Polyangiales > Houyiibacteriaceae > SG8-38. Next base: position 205,489 of record CAVQUI010000004.1, on the reverse strand, counting down.
ACAATGGGGCGGACGATCCGCTCGAGGTGAAGCGCGAGTCGACCAAGCCCAACACCCCGACCTGCTCCTTCCCGTTCGCCAACTGCGGTTGCTCTGCGGGCCAGCGTGTCTGTCTCGGGGGCGACAAGCAGGGCCTGGCCTGTGGCGGCGACGACTCAGCGTGCGGCGCGGACGGTACCTGCGACGCTTGCCCGCTCTACGGTGGTGTCACCACCGACGACGAAATGTTCATTCCGCTCGGCTCGTACTTCGTTGCGGAGCCGTAGCCCTAAAGGCTGGATAGCAGCGATGAGGCTTGTTATTCTGAGCACAGCTCACATTTTTCGCTTGCGCCGATAGCTCAATCAGAAAGAATCCGGGACCAACTTAGGCTTAATTCCCCGTTTGGAGTGACCAATGAAACCCGTTCAATACGCGATCGCAGCGATCGCAATGGCGACGCTCGCCGCATGTGGAACCGACAGCTCGTCCGTGGCGAAGCCGAAGTGCGATGCCGACAGCACCTTCGCTCAGGTCCAGCAGCAGATCTTCGATGCCAAGGGATGCACCGCATCGGCTTGCCACGGTGAAGGCGCGACCGGCGATCTCGATCTTCGTCCCGAGAATGCGTACGCGAACTTGATCAACGTGGAGGCTCGGTCCGGCGATTACGTCCGCGTGTTTCCTGCCGAGCAGGATCTGAGCTTGCTTTACCAGAAAGTCGCCGCGAAGACCGAAGGGTTCGACCTCGGCCCAGTTGGTATCTCGGGTGGCAAGATGCCGACGGGTGACGGCGTCCTGAGCGAGGACGACCTAGGACTTCTGCGCACCTGGATCCGTGGTGGCGCGCCCGAAACCGGAATTGTCGAAGGCTCCGAGGAGTACGCATCCTGTCAGCTCGAGGGAGACATCGCCCCGAACAAGATTCAACCGCTTCCGGCTCCGGCTGTCGACAAGGGCGTGCAGTTCTACTCCGGCGGCTGGGACGTTCCTGCTGAACAAGAGGGCGAGGTTTGCTTCGTCACCTACTACGACTACTCGGACCGCATTCCGGCCGAGCTCAAGGTGCCTTGCGGCGAGCCACAGGGCGGCCCGGACCGGGATTGCTTCGCCTACAACAACGTGTTGCTCGCGCAAGATCCGCAGTCGCACCACAGCATCGTCGAGTTTTACGTCCCGCCGGAAGGTGAAGAAGACCAGTACGACCCGATGAACGAGGAGCACTGGCAGAATTGGAACTGCCTCGGCGGCCCGAAGGCTGGCACGAGCTGCACGCCCGGAAGCGACGAGTGCGGTGATCGCGGACAGTGCGCGACCACGCCCACGACGACCGTCGCTTGTATCGGCTACCCGAACGGTCCCGATCAGATGGGCACTGCTGCAGGGCTCTTCGGCGCCGCGGAGACCAGGCTCAATCTGGCCACCGCCCAGGAGGCGACTTTCCGTGAAGACTACCCGCCGAACGTGTATTCGCTCATGCCCGTCACGGGCTTCGTCATCTGGGACAGCCACGCGTTCAATCTCACCCAGCAGCGACACCTCGGTCGAGCAGTGGATGAACCTCGAGTTCGCGACCGCCGAACGAGACCATCTACCCGCGTCATCAGATCTTCGACGCAGACGACCTCTTCGGCATGGGCCGCATCGAAGCATACTCGTCGAAGGAAGTCTGCACGACCTTCACGATTCCACAGTACGGGCAGTTGCTCACGCTCAGCTCGCACACGCACCGCTTCGGCAAGGAGTTCCGCATTTGGTATCCGCCGAACGGGGTCTGCGACACGGACGACCCGGACTGCGGCCCGGTCGATCGCGAGCCCGACTACCGCAGCTTCGACTACGAAGATCCGTTGTATCAGCGCTTCATCGGTGATGACATCCTCAGCTTCGACAGTTCGAACGTCGAAGATCGTACCTTCAGATACTGCGCCCTCTACGACAACGGTGAGAACAACCCGATGGAAGTTCGCCGTGAATCGATGAAGCCGGAGGCCGAGACCTGCGATTTCGTGGATGGCATCGTTCGCTTCGCCCAAGCGGCAGGTATCCAGCTTTACGCTTGCGGCTGCGAGCCCGAGGAACGCACCTGCTTTGGCGGCCCGAATCAAGGCCTGGCCTGCAACGGTGACGACGCAGCCTGCGGCGCGGGCGGCGTCTGTGATGCCTGCCCGGCAGGCGGTGGTGTCACCACGGAAGAAGAGATGTTGCTTCTTCTGGGCTCATACTACGTGAAGACGCCCTGACTGTAATAGTACTGTAACCGAACTGGCCCATTGCTTCGGCGGTGCGCTACATCGCCGACGATGCCCAGGTACGACGCCTACAACTCCGAATGTCTCGTGTTCTCGTTCAAAGACGGGCTTCTGGCCCGGATGGCTCACGACTTGAAGCTGCAGGTCGAACGCTTTTCGATCGAGGTCGACGAGGAGACCCGTCAGATCAAGGCGACGTTCGACCCGAGCAGCATTCAGGTCGTCTGCGCGCGGGTCGATGGACAGCGACGACCCCTCGACTTTGAGCAAGGGCGACAAGAAGAAGATCTACGACAACGTCACCAAGGATGTGCTGAAGACGCGCAAGCATCCCGAGATTCGATTCGACTCGACCAAGGTCGTGGAACGGGGCGAAGGCTTTGCGGTCGAAGGCACGCTGCAGCTGTTCGGCAAGTCGCGGAGCATCCAGACCAGTGTTCGCGCCGAAGGCGATCGATGGCTGACCGAGGTGACGATTCACCAGCCGGACTACGGCATCAAGCCGTTCACGGCGGCGCTCGGGGCCTTGAAGGTCAAGCCCGACGTGCAGGTTCGCGTCAGCGTGCCGCGCGAAAGCTAGTCACGCCGGCAATCGGCACGTATCCTGGGAGCCAAGATGCTTAGCCGACTGTTCTTAGTCTTGTGCCTTTCCTGCGCGATTTCGAGCTGCTCGAGCAGCAATGAGTGCGACTGTGAGCGAGCCGGGCCCCCTCGTCGACAACACACAGTGGGTTCCGTCGGATCGGGGCGAGGAGCTCTTCGGCGCTCCGCCCGAGGGCTCGGTGTGCGAGACCACGCCGATGGACTGTCCCGAGTTTCCCTGGCCCGAGGATGACTGCGTAGACTTCGAGCCGACCTCGACCTGCGTTGACCGCCTTCGTGCCTGAATGCCTCGACACCTTCACCGTGCTCGCGGTCTACACTCGGATGGCTGACGATCGGCTTCCGCTCTGCAACTGGCTCACGCTCGAGCAGCCCTCGCTGCGCGCGATTCGAGCTGGCGATCAAGTCGAGGTTCGGGCCCGGCACTCGCAGCTCACCGCTCCGGTTCCCGGAACGGCCACAATCGGCTTTGTCATCGGCGATGAGCAGGTGCTCGACTACAGCGTCGCCATCCCGACCGACTTCGCGTTCCCCAGTGAGACCTGGACCGCGCCCAAAGACTACCCGGCGGGGACGCCACTGCTCTTCCACGTCGATAATCACGGGTCGAACGAGTACATGCTGATCGAGGTCAACGTCCTCTAGCCCCTCGGAATCACGAGACTTTGATGGTCGGTTCGTTCCCGATGGGGACGCTGCGACCATCCGCTTGCCCGAACACAGCTGATAAGGAACCTTATGCGCATGCGCCTGATAGCTCTATCAACGATCTTGACTCTATCTCCTCGTCGGTTGTGGCGACAGCAGCACGTCGGAAATCGGCGGCACTGCTGGCACCGGGGGCACTGGCGGCACCGGCGAGTTCACCAGCACCCTCCGCCATAGATACGAGCCGCAGATGCTCGATCGCGCCCAGGAGACTTCGGACGTTTGTCAGAGCTGGGTGCTCGGCAATGACGAGCCGATCTACGTAACGAAAGTTCGACAGATCAACGACGGCGGCTGGCATCACTCGAACTGGTTCTTCGTGCCAGAGGCGGCCTACGCACCGAACTACGATGTCGAGGGGCCCGACGCCAAGCTCGAAGGAACCTGGAAGTGCAGCGACCGACTGTTCCGCGAGTACCTGGCGGCAGCGGCCGGTGGCGTCTTCTTCGCCCAGTCGACCCAAACTTTGGAGGAGCTTCAGGCATTTCCCGATGGCGCAGCGCTCGAGATTCCTGCGCGCAGCGTGATTGTGGGCAGCACCCATTTGTTGAACATCACCGCCGGGCCCTTGGAGACCGCGATGACGATGGAGGTTGAGACCGTGCCGGCCGAGGAGGTCGAGATTCGCCTCACGCCGTTCAGCTTTGCCATTGGGGACCTTGCGATTCCGCCGGCTGTCGATGGTGTGGCGACCGAGGTCCAGGACTTCGATGATGTGCGACCTCAGAGAGCCGTTTCAGCAGTACCTCGGCAAGGACACCGTCGACTACAACATCTACTACGTGCTCGGCCACTATCACCAGTGGGGCAACGCCTTCAACTTGAGCTTCGTTCACGATGACGGGCGCACCGAGACCATTTTCGACATCAAGAACAAGATCGGCGAGCCGATCGGTTCGATCATCGACCCGCCGATGAACAACGATGGCGCGTCGAAGCTGCGTTCGGAGTGCGGCTTCATCAACAACACCGATGAGACGCTTCGACGCGGCCTTCAGTACGGGGAGATGTGCGACTTTCTCGCCTACACCGATTCGAATCTGAAAATCGGGGCAAGCGGCATCGACAACCGCGACATGGGCGTCGACGAGGACGGCATGGCCGTATTCGAGACCGACTGCGGTCCGATCACCGGCTTCAAGGCCTACAGCGACGGGCCCTGAATCTCTGGACCAGCCGAACTAGACGTTGAAGCGAAAGTGCATGATGTCGCCATCGTGCACGACGTACTCTTTGCCTTCGATCGAGAGCTTGCCGGCGGCCTTCACGGCCTGCTCGGAGCCGAGCTCGAACAGGTCTTCGCACTTCATGACCTCGGCGCGGATGAAGCCGCGCTCGAAGTCGCTGTGGATCTTGCCGGCGGCCTGTGGGGCCTTGGTGCCCCGGTCGATCGTCCAGGCGTGAACCTCTGGCTCGCCCGCGGTGAAGTAAGTGATCAGGTCTAGGGTGGCGTAGCCGGTGCGAATCACCTTGTGGAGGCCTGGCTCGTCGAGGCCGAGCGACTCGATGAACTCGGCGCGCTCCTCTTCGGCAAGCTGCATGATTTCGGATTCGATCTCGGCGCTGATCACGACCACCGGGACGCCTCGCTCCGCGCCGAGCTTCTGGACCTGGGCTACCAGGGGGTCGTTGTCGAGGTCGGCGAGCTGATCGTCTTTGACGTTGACCACGAAGAACGACGGCTTGTTGGTGAGCAGGAACATGTCGCGGATCACCAGGGCCTCGTCCTCGTCACGTGGCTCGACCGCGGTGGCAGGCTTGCCTTCGTCGAGGGATGCCGCGAGGCGCTGGCAGAGCGCGAGCGCCTTCTTCTCGAACGCGTCCTGCCCTTTGGCGGCGCGCTCGGCCTTGTCGAGTCGCTTCTGAACCGTCTCCAAGTCCTTGAGGATGAGCTCGGTTTCGATCGTCTCGATGTCGGCCAAGGGGTCCACGCGATTGTCGACGTGCAGGATGTTCTCGTCTTCGAAGCAGCGGACCACGTGGGCCACGGCGTCGGCGTCCCGAATGTTGCTCAAGAAGGCGTTGCCCTTGCCCTCGCCCTTGGAGGCGCCCTTGACCAGGCCGGCGATGTCCACGAACTCTACGCTCGCCGGGACGACCTTCTTCGGGCCGTACAGCGCGACCAGCTTGTCGAAGCGCGGGTCGGGCACCGGGACGATCCCGACGTTCGGATCGATGGTGCAAAACGCATAGTTTGCCGCTTCCGCTTCCTTCTCGGAAAGCGCATTGAAGAGGGTGGATTTCCCGACGTTGGGCAGGCCGACGATGCCGACTGACAGAGCCATGGGCCGTGCTTAGCGCGTGCGCGTGGGGGCGGCCACTAGGGCAGCCAGAGCCGGCCGATCACGAAAAGGAAAGCCGCCAGGATGGCGGTGAAGGGCACGGTGATGAACCAGCTCGCCACGATTCCGCTCACGACTTTCATGTTGATGGCCCCGATGCCGCGGGCGAATCCGACGCCGATCACGGCGCCGACCAGCGTATGGGTCGTGCTCACCGGCAGCCCCAACTTGCTGGCCACGACGATCGTGGTCGCGGCCCCGAACTCGGCGGCGAAGCCTCGCGACGGGGTGAGCTCGGTGATCTTCTTGCCGATCGTCGCCATGATCTTGTAGCCGTAGGTAGCAAGGCCGATGACGATGCCGACGGCGCCGATCAAGAGAACACGGTAAGGCACCGCGACCTTCGCTCCGAGATCGCCCGAGGTGGCGCTAAACACCGCAGCCATCGGGCCAACCGCGTTGGCCACGTCGTTGCTGCCGTGCGCGAAGGCAACGAAGCAGGCCGTCAGCACCTGCAGGACCAGAAAGACGCGTTCGGCGCGGTGGGTGTGCTCGCCTCGGTCCGTCGATGCGATGCGCGTGGCTCGTCGCAGAAGCGGAATCGATATGATGCTCGCCACGAGCCCCGCCGCAAAGGCGATCCCGAGGGACGGTCCCAGGGCCAGATCGAGCTTCAGCGGCTTGAGCCCCTTGAACAGGACGCTGAGCGCGAGAATCGCGAAGATGGGAAAGACCATGATCGGACCCCAGCCCCGCAATGCCAGCAAGGGTCGGTCCACGTTCAAGATCCGCCGCTTGATGAAGACGAAGCCGAGGAATCCCAAGAGGCCGCCGAGGAGCGGAGAGACCACCCAGCTTGCGGCGATCTTGCCCATCGTCAGCCAGTTGACGGCGCTGAAGCCTCCGGCGACCAAGCCGAAGCCGACGACCGCGCCGACGATGCTGTGCGTCGTCGACACGGGCCAGCCGGCATAGGTCGCGATGTTCAGCCAAATGGCCGCAGCGAGCAGGCAGCAGGTCATTCCAATGGCGATCACCATCGGATCTCCGCCGAGCGCGTCGAGGTCGACGATGCCCTTGCGGATGGTCTGCGTCACCGTACCGCCCACCAGCATGGCGCCGCCAAACTCGAAGATCGCGGCGACGATGATCGCGCGCCGGATCGTGAGCGCGCCCGAGCCGACCGAGGTGCCCATGGCGTTGGCCACGTCGTTGGCGCCGATGTTCCAGGCCATGTAGAGGCCCGCGACGGCCGCAACGGCCAGGACGATCGTCGTTAGCTCCATGGAAACTGGCCTAGCCGGCTACGAAGAGCCTGAACTGATCCCCAATGTTCTCCGCGTGATTGGCCATGTCGCCGATCTTGTTGAGGACCTTGGTCCACATGAACACTGCCGTCGGGGGCATCGAGTCCTCTTCCTTGAACAGCGCCTTGGCGCATTGATCTTGGATCTTGTCGGCCTCGTGCTCAGCGCGCCCGAGAATCGCTGCTTGCTCGAGCACCTGCTCTGCAGGGGGCCCCGAGAACCCAGACTCGACCAGGTCGTCGATGAGGTCGATGAGCTTGGCTGCCTCGCGAATCGTCTCGAGGGCCCGGTCCACGAAGAGCTCGAGACCGGGCTTCATGCCCTCGGGTACGGTCAGCGGGCGAATCGTCAGAAGCACCCCGACGTCTTCGGCGCAGTCTGCGATGGCGTCGATTTGGCTGATCAGTTTCAGCACGTCTCGCCGATCCACGGGCATGAGCAAGCGAACGGGCATCTTGGAGCGGGCAGCGTTCTTGGCGTCGTCGGCCTTGCCCTCCAAGGTGCTGATCTCTTTGGCGACCCGTTCGACCCCGGTTTGGTCGCCCGCGGCCAGAAGCTCGATCAGCTCCCGGACCTTGTCACTGGTCCGGATGACCTCGCCCATCAGGTCGCCCACTTTGGGCAGGGGATTGCGCGCGAGCAGGTTGGCAAGTGGTATTCTCATGGCACCTCGGGGCCAACCTTCTCACCCCTCCCCATCTCGGCTCAAACGATAAGTCCAACAGGCGGAATTCCCTGCGATTTTCGGCCCGATCCGCGTTGTGACTCGGGTCGCGGCGTGTAGACTCGGGGTTGCTCGCTTGGAACGCTGCCGTCACAGAGACGTCACAAGGAGTGAGCAGGCTTCAGGCAACTGAGTATGGGTTCGCGAATCCTAGTCGTCGAAGACGAGACCGACCTGGCCGAGTTGGTGGCATTCAACCTTCGAGGCGCAGGGCACGACGTCACGGTTGCCCATGACGGCAGCACCGCCTTAGCCGAAATTCAACGAGGCCAGCCGGACTTGCTCGTTCTCGACGTGATGTTGCCCGACATCTCCGGCATCGAGGTCTGCCGGCGCCTCCGGCGAAGCCCGCAGACGGTTCGCCTCCCGGTGATCATGCTGACGGCTCGAACCGACGAGGTCGATCGTGTGGTTGGCTTCGAGGTGGGCGCAGACGACTACGTGCCCAAGCCGTTCAGCCCGCGCGAGCTCGTCCTGCGAGTCGAGGCGATTCTACGCCGGACGATCCCCAGCGCCGAAGTGCAAGGCCCCCAGTTGATCGCGCTCGGAAATCTCGTCATCGACGTTCCGGCCCACCGGGTCGAGGTCGACGGCGAGGAGATTCTGCTGACCGCGCTCGAGTTCCGCCTGCTCCTCGACCTCGCGAGCCGTGCCGGGCGCGTGCAGTCGCGCGATGCCCTCCTCGAACGGGTTTGGGGTTATTCGCCGAACGTCGAGACCCGTACCGTAGATACCCACGTCAAAAGGCTCAGAGAGAAGCTTGGCGCGGGCGCCGCGCATATCGAGACGGTTCGAGGCGTGGGCTACCGGGCGCTGAAGTCCTAGGTTGGTCATGGGCCCGAGCCCGCGTATTGTTCCTTCGTGATTCGACGTTACACGCTGCTAGGCGGGGGCATCGCACTGATGATGGCGGCTCTGTATGCGCTTTGGCGAAGCGCGGCCCCGAACTTGCCAGGCTGGGCTGTGCTGTTCGCCGGGCTCGCGCTTGGCTGCCTCGCGGCTTGGATGACGGCGTGCTCCGATTCCCGGGATTTGAGGCGCGTTCAGCAGCTCGTCGACGCTCTCGGGGAGCGGGACTATGGCAGCCGGGCTAGGCTCTTGCGCCGTGACTCCATCGGACAGCTGGGGCGCTCCCTCGATGCCCTGGCCGAAGGGCTGTCGACGAGTGACAAGAAGAAACTGAGCCGAAAGGATCGCCTGCGCACCATCCTCGACGCCATGGCCGAGGCGGTCATGGTGACCGATTCCGGCGGTCACATCACGCTCAGCAACGAGGTCCTCGCCGACCTGATTGGCTTCGATCCAGAGGGAAAGACCGCCGTCGGAGCGATCCGCCATCCTGATTTTCATCGGGCGATCGAAGACGCGCAGCAGGGCTTCTCGGGACTGCTCGAGATCGAGCTGGATCGACTGGACGGAGGGGGACGGCACATCCTTCGGACCTCGGTTTCGCCGCTTCGCAATCACCAAGGAGTCGTTGCGGTCTTTCACGACGTCACCGCCGAGCGCGCCGCCGACCAGGTTCGAAGGGACTTCGTCGCGAACGCAGGTCACGAGCTACGCACTCCGCTGACCGCGATCCGCGGCTTTGCCGAGACTCTTCGGGACGGAGCGATCAACGATCCGGAGTCGGCCCAGGGCTTCCTCGACGTCATTCTCCGACACGCGCGGCGCTTGCAGGCCCTGGTCGACGACCTGGCGGACCTGAGCCGCTTCGAAGGCGAAGAGCTAGAGCTCGATCTTGGGCCCGTCGACGTGGCTGTGCTGCTCGACCAAGTCGTTCGCGGTCTGGAATCCAAGTGGAAGGCCAAGGACTTGAAGGTCGTCTGCTCGGGCCTGGACGATGCCCCTCCGGTTTTGGCGGAGCAGCGCGCGCTCGAACAGGTCTTGGTCAACCTCGTGGACAACGCGGTCAAGTACACGCCCGGCGGCGGTGAGGTCCGGATGGACATCGCGCCCGAGGGCGGGGACGTGTTCATCGAGGTTGCGAATACCGGCCCCGGGATTCCGCGCAAGCACCTTCCCCGTGTATTCGAACGCTTCTATCGGGTGGACGCGGGCCGGTCCCGGGAGCTCGGCGGCACCGGCCTCGGCTTATCGATCGTGAAGCATTTGGTGGCGAAAATCGGCGGCGAGATCAACGTCGATAGCAGCGACGGATGGACCCGATTCCAACTCTGCTTGCCCCGCGCCGATAGCCCCAAGAGCGACACACGCGTGTCACCAAGCTGACACATCCGGCTCGTAACACCCGGGCAAATGACACCCACACGCTTCATTTGTCACGCTCTGCTCGCCCTGGTTGCCCTGAGCGTAGTTCGTCCCGCCTTCGCAGAAGAAGCCCCGGCTCACCGAGGAAAAACCCGCAGGTGTCGCCGCACCTCGAGCGAGATGATAGCAGGAGCTTCCCGCCGAGCAGCAGGAAGCCGTCGAGCAGGCACTGGAGCAGGCCGAGACGCCGGAAGGCACGACCGTCATCGTCGTTCCGCCGCCCGAGGCGCAGATGCGGAAGTACGACCCGGCCAGCGAGACGGACCAGGAGGCGGCAGCCGAAGAACGGGTTCGACGTGACGTCCCGGGCGAGCAGCTACATCCCGAGGGCGAAGACGAGTTGATGGGCGACCACATCGTCGACCGCGGGGACATCAAGTTCCGGCCGGGCAAGGGCGTCGAGATCAACAGCGCGGACGACAAGTTCCAGCTGCGCATCCGGGTTCGCGTGCAGATGCTCTACACCTACGTCCATGATGAGAACCTGGGGACCAATGAAGGCGACGAACCTGAAGCCAATCTGAACGACTTCCGGCTCCGGCGCGCGCGTTTCGTCTTTCAGGGTCATGTTCTTCGGCAAGCACAATCAGTACAAGCTCGAGATCGACCCACTTCGCAAAGACAACGTCGTCCTCGACTACTACCTGGACTTCACCAAGAACAGAGACATCCAAGTTCGAGTCGGCCAGTACAAGATTTCGTCGAACCGGCAGCGGGTGATCTCCTCGGGCAACCTGCAAATGGTCGACCGCTCCCGCGTCAACTCCGAGTTCTCGCTCGATCGAGACATGAGCATCGACATTCGCTCGCGAGACTTCCTCGGCAAGAACAAGATGCGCTACGTGCTTGGCGTGGCGTCCGGTAACGGCCTCAACAATCCGCAGTTCACCGACTTCGCGATGGTATACCTGGTGCGCTTCGAATACCTGCCCATGGGCATCTTCCGAGACTACAGCGAGGTGGATTTCGCCCGAACGAAACCGCGCCTTTCACTCGGAGCGACCTATTCGTTCTTCGACAATGCGAACCAGGACCGAGGCATGGTTGGCGCGCCCTTCGCCGACGGCGGCACCGCCGACTACCACTTCGTCTACGCGGACGCGATGTTCAAGGCTCGCGGCTTCTCGGCGCTGACCGAGCTCGCCTTTCGAACCGGCACGCGCAAGATCGGCGACATCACGGAGGATGACGAAGGCAACCCGATCACGCCCACCAATCCGCGCAACGGCTCGGCTGGATGCTTCAGGCCGGCTATCTCGTTCCCAACACCCGCTTCGAATTCGCCGCTCGCGGGGCGCTCATCAAGGCCAACTCGAAGCGGTCGGCCACCAGCCTGAACGACAGCTACGGGACGACCTTCTCCCTCAGCTACTACTTCGCCCGACATCCGTTCAAGATTCAGGCCGATGTCTCACAGCTTTGGGAAGATGCCTTCAAGGACGGCTCCACAGTCTTCCGTCTGCAGCTCCAGGCGTCGCTCTAAGTTGAGCCGCCTGGTCCTTGCCTTCCTCGTCTTTCTTGCTTGCCTGGCGCTTGCGGCCTGCAAACCCGCGAGCAGCCAAACCGCGGCCGACGTTCGCGTGGTGAACGCCATGCCGCGCTGCGAGAAGATCGGCGTCGTCGAAGGCATCGGCGGGAACGCTCAGCACGCCCGCAAAGACGCGCTCGAGCAGGCCGCCGAGCGTGGCGCGACGCACATTGTTTTGGAACCGGCGCATCCCGATCTCGAAGACGGAATGACCACTGTCGTGACCGGCAGGATCTTCAGCTGTCCGCCGCCCGACGAAGTGTACCCGCCAACCGGCTATCGCTGACTGAGCTCACGCTCAGTCGCCGTGGGCGCCGTGGCGGACGTCGCGGCCATCGACCATGAAGACGACCATCTCCGCGATGTTGGTCGCGTGGTCGGCGATGCGCTCGAGGTACTTCGCGCAGCTGGAGATCCGCATGCCATCGGGGATGCGAGACGGGTCGTTCTGCATGTAGTCGAGGCTGAGCCGCACGATTTCGCCGTAGATGTCGTCGACCGCGTCGTCTTGCTCGAAGACATCGCGCGCCTGCGTCGGGTCCTCTTCGACCAGTGCGTTGAGCGCATCGCGGAGCATGGCGCGGGCGCGCTGCGACATCTCCGGAAGCCTGGCGCCCGGAGGGCTCAGACGGTCGCTGGGCTCCATTTCCATCGCGCGTTCCGCGATGTTGACCGCCTCGTCTCCGATACGCTCGAGGTCGGTGGAGGCTTTGACCGCGGCCACCGCGAAGCGAAGGTCACGGCCGACCGGCTGCCGCAGCGCCAGAATCCGCACCGCGAGGTCGTCGACCTCCACCTCGTCCTCGTTCATCAGATGGTCGGCCTCCATGACCTGGTGGGCCAGGCTCATGTCGCGTTCCTCGAACGCGCGCACCGCGTTGCTGATCATCTGTTCGCACCGACCCCCCATCGCGAGGAGCCGATCCTTGAGATTGCGCAGCTCCGCCTCGAACTCCTGGTGGGTGTGAGTGAGCATCGGTCGGCTAGGGCGCGCCATTATCCAAACCTACCGGAAATATACTCCTCAGTACGCTTTTTGGTGGGGCGGGTGAACATGTCCCCTGTCTTACCGTGCTCAATGAGCTTCCCCATGTAGAAAAACGCAGTGAAATCGCTGACTCTTGCGGCCTGTTGCATCGAGTGGGTGACGATCACGATCGTGTACTTCTCCCGCAGCTCGCGAATGAGCTCTTCAATTTTTGCCGTGGCGATCGGGTCGAGCGCCGAGGCGGGCTCGTCCATGAGAATGACCTCCGGCCAGACCGCCAGACAGCGGGCGATGCAGAGGCGCTGCTGCTGGCCGCCCGAGAGCCCGAGGGCCGAGCTCTGGAGACGGTCCTTGACCTCTTCCCAGAGGGCCGCCCCCTTGAGGGACTCCTCGACGCGTTGAGCGAGGAGGTCCTTGTCCTTCTCGCCGCCGATTCGCAGTCCAAAGGCGACGTTCTCGAAGATCGACTTCGGAAACGGATTCGACTTCTGGAAGACCATGCCGACTCTGCGGCGGACCTCCACCGGATCGACGCTCCGGTCGTAGATGTCCTCGCCGTCGAGCAGAATGCGCCCCTCTACGCGGCAGCTGTCGATGGTGTCGTTCATCCGATTGAGCGCGCGGAGATAGGTGCTCTTGCCGCAGCCGGAGGGTCCGATCAGCGCCGTCACGCTCCGGTCGGTGATGTCGAAGTCGACGTCCCGAATGGCGTGATTGTCGCCATAGAAGATGTTGACGTTTCGCGTCTCCATCTTCACCTCGTCAGGTGCGTCTGCGGCCGCGTCTTTGGGTTCGCTCATGATCGAAGGGCTGCGCGCGAACGGGCTCGGATAATCACCGCCAGCAGGTTGAGCGAGAACGTGAGGACGAGCAAGACGAGCACGGTACCGAATAGCGTCGGTCTCGCCGCGTCGACGTTCGGAGACTGCGTCGCCAAGGCGTAGACGTGGTAGCCGAGGTGCATGAACATGTCGCGAAGATCGGTCGGCAGGTAGGGCAGAAAGTTTGCTGCGCCACAGAAGATGATCGGCGCGACTTCACCCGCGCCTCGGCTCACGGCCAAGATCACGCCGGTCAGGATGCCGCCCTTCGCGTTGGGAAGGACGATCTTGTAGACCGTCTGGAAGCGCGTGGCGCCCAGGGCGAGCGAGGCGTCGCGGAACTCCTGAGGGACCGTTCTGAGCGCCTCTTCGGTGGTCACGATCACCACTGGCAGGGTCAGCACCGCGAGGGTGAGCGAGGCCCAGAGAATCGAGGGCTTTCCCCAGACCGGCCTCGGATCGTCGTAGAAGAGCGCGTCCATGCTGCCGCCCACGAAAATGATGAAGAAACCAAGCCCAAAGAGCCCGAACACGATGGAAGGGACGCCTGCCAGGTTGTTCACCGCGATGCGCACCAGCTTGGCGATTCGGGATCGGGGGGATGCGTACTCACTCAGGTAGATCGCGGTCGCGATGCCGACTGGCACGCCTGCGATCGTCATCAGGAGGGTCATGAAGACAGTGCCGTAGACCGCCGGCCAGATTCCGCCGCTGACCATGTCCGCGCCTGGGCTCTGGGTCAGGAACTCGGCAGAGATGACAGGCGCTCCGTGCCAGACGATCTGCCCGAGCAGCACCGCGAGCAGCAGGAGAATGACCAGCAATGAGATTCCGGTCAGGCCTGCGAGCAGCCAGTCTTTCTTGGTGTACCTCATGACGCCGTCAGCTTCTTCTGCAGTCGCTGGATGAACAGGTCACCCAGAACATTGAGGACGAACGTCACGGCGAAGAGCATGACACCGAGCAAGAAGAGGACTCGCCAGTGCGGATCGCCCTGTGCGACTTCACCGAGCTCGGCGGCGATCGTCGCAGTCACCGTTCGCACGCTGGTGCTGAAGTCGAAGACCTCCATGATGGCGGCGTTGCCGGACGCCATGAGGACGATCATGGTTTCACCGATCGCGCGGCCGAACCCGAGGACCACGCCTGCCGCAATGCCGGGTATCGCCGCGGGAAGGATGACTCGCAGCGCGACCTGGTATTTGCGGGCTCCGAGAGCCAGGGCCGCCTCGGTCAGGGTGTGCGGCACGCTCTGGATCGCGTCCTCGGAGATCGTGAATATCACCGGCACGATGGTGAGAGCCAGGCCGATGGCTGCCACCACCGCGTTCAATCTGAAGTGGAATCCAAAGGTCGCCTGGGCCCAGGATGCGATCACCATCAGCGCGAAGAAGCCGAGTACGACCGATGGGATGCCGGCGAGAAGCTCGATCACTGGTTTGACGACCTCGCGAACGGCGCGCGGGAGCGTAGAGGGCGACGAACATCGCGCAGCCCACGCCGAGCGGGACGCTCATCAGCATTGCTAGCAGGGTCACTTTGAGCGACCCGACGAAGAGCGGCACCACGTTGTACTTCGCCGGCTCACCCACGGGTTGCCATATGAAGACTGGCTCGTCGTAGCCTCTCCATTCCTTCGCGAAAAACAGATCTCGAAGCTGCACCTCCTCGGCGAACTCCGCTTCCCAGAGCATTGGAATCGCTTCGCGCGCGATGAAGACGAAGATGAGCGCGATCGCCAGAACCGCGGTCAGCGCAAAAACGGCGATCATGCGCTCGGCCACCCGATGCCAAAGCGGCGTGCGAAACGAGCTGGACAGCTTCGATTTGGCGCGTCGCGGACGAAGGGTGGAGCGCCGGCGGGTCTCGGGGACGTCGCTCGGTTCGCTTGCCTGGAGCGCCTGCTCGGTCACTCGGCTGCCGCGCCGGCTTGCTTTGGAAGCGGGTAGTAGCCGACGCCTTCGACGATCTTCTGGCCGTCGTCGGAGAGCACGAAATCCAGGTATTCTTTAGCGATTCCAGTGGCTTCGCCCGCGCTGTAGATGTTGAGGAAGCGCGAGAGCGGGTACTTGCCGCTGGTTGCGTTCTCCATGGTGGGCTCGACAGGTTCGCCGTCGGCGGGCGCGACCTTCACCGTGCGGACACCTTCGGCATAGGCGATGCCGCCGTAACCGATGCCAGCCGGATCCTTGCTGACCGCGTTGATCACGGCAGCAGTGCCGGGCAGGGTCTGTGCCGTCGCTGCGAAGTCCTCGTCGTCGAGGACGTGCTCCTTGAAGTATGCGTACGTGCCGGAGTTGTTCTCCCGGCTGTAGAGGACGATCGAGCTTGTCTTCGCCGCCGACGTCTTTCCAGTTGGTCGTTTCGCCACGGAAGATCTTCTTGAGCTGTGGAATCGTCAGCGATTCGATCTTGTTGGCTGCCGGTACGTAGACCGCGAGCGAGTCCAGGGCGACTCGGTACTCATGCGCCTCGGCGCCGCGGTGCTTGCGGAGCTGCTTGCGTTCCTTGTCCTTGATCGGTCGGCTCGCGTTCGCGAGATTCGCGGTGCCGTTGATCAGGGCCGCGACGCCGGTGCCCGAGCCACCGCCGGAGACTTGGATGACCTTGCCGGGATTAGCGTCCATGAAGGCCTGCGCCCAGTTCTGAGCCAAGATGACCATCGTGTCGGAGCCCTTGATTGTGAGCGTCGAGCTCCGTCGGGTCTGAGCTGACTCCTTGGGGGCGTCGCCGTCGGCTTGGCGGCTCTTTCCCGAGGTGCATGAGGACACGAGAAGGGCTCCCGCGAGAACCAAGAAAACCCAATGATTTTGATACGCTTTTCTCAATGTATTCGCTCCAATCGCCCCGACTCTGAGCCCCCTATGTGACAGCCGCGTGACAGCCTAGCGACGACCCCGCGTCACCTGGACGTCGCCTTTGGGGCGCCGATTCTGGCACAGGACTGCCACGGACGAATCACCATCTCGACACGATCGCGCCGCAAGTCTGTCACGGCGGCTGCCCAAGCTCTGCAGCGATGATGGCGATAGATCGTTGCGTCGTAGCCGGTGACAGCTCGCTCTTTGCGGCTCTGAGGCAGTCTCTGGGGCCGAGCGGACCCGACCTCGAGGCCGCCCGGGATGGGGAGAGCGCCATTCGGATGCTCAGCAAGCAGGGTGTCGCCGGCCTGATCGTCGAAGACCAGCTGGCCGACATGCGTGCGACCGAAGTGCTCAAACGCGTTCGGGAGCGGCCCGAGACGCGAAGCAAGCCGGTCATCCTGGTCTCCGGCTGTCACGATGAGGTCGACCGCGTTCTCGCCTTCGAGCTCGGCGCCGACGATTTCGTGGCCAAGCCCTACAGTCCCCGGGAGCTCGCACTGCGCCTGCGGGCGGTCCTTCGGCGCTCGCAGGCGCAAGCCAGCCAGCCCTCGGATCGTTTTCAGATCGACCGGCTCGGCATCGACATCCCTGGGCACGAGGTCACTGTCGATGGGAACGTCGTCGGGCTGACCGCGCTGGAGTTCAAGTTGCTGGTCGACCTGGCTCGGCACCGCGGACTGGTCCGCAGCCGTGAGAGCTTGCTCGAGGCGGTCTGGCAGCACGCCGGCACGCTCGAAACCCGTACGGTCGACACCCACGTGAAGCGTCTTCGAGAAAAGCTCGGAGAGGTCGGACGCCAGATCGAAACCGTGCGCGGCGTCGGATACCGACTGAAGTGACGAGCTGATGTTTAGCGATTTCGACAAGAAGAAGACGGAGTCCGACGAGTCGAGAGGACGCATGGGCCTTTCGCTGGCGGTGTCGTCGGTGGTCTATGTCATTGCTGGACTGGGAGTCGCTGCGGCCGTCGCGACCGCGAAGGTGGTGGTGGATCGTCAGGAACGGGACGTCGCCGTGGAGTTCGCCGCGGCTCCGACACCGGTCGAGCAGGAGAGGCCCAAACCCAAGCCCAAGCCGATCAAAAAGAAGGAAGCGCCCAAGGAAGTCAAAGCCGAACCGGGGCAGAAGCGCGGGCTCAGCGCGCCTCAGGAAATTCCCGACGAAGAGCTTCAGGAGGCCAGCGAAGGGCGCCTTGCCGAGGTCGAAGAGATCAACATCGACGAGATGATCGGTGGAGGCGGCAGCAAGGGGAAGAAGAAGAGCGGCCCGCGTCAGAGGCGCGAGACCGTCAGCCGGCCCAAGTTCCTGAGTGGCTGCCGCGCACCCGAGGTTCCGCTCGAAGTCCGCACGAGCGCAGAAACGATTCGCGTGCGCGTCCGCCTTCTGATCATGCCCGATGGAGTTCCGGTGAAAGCCGAGATGGAAGCGTCGCACGCGCTCATTCCCGACGAGTCGATTTTGAAGTGCGCCCTGGCTCAGCGATTCGAGCCCGCGCGCTTACCCGACGGTACAGCGGTCCCGTACCCGTACCGGCGACAGTTCACGTTCAAGCCGTCCAATATTTGAGAGAGAGGTACTAGCCATGGAAATCAACATTCTCGAGATGTGGCACACGATGAATCCGATCGTGAAGACCGCAGTCGTCGTGCTCACCATTCAGGGCATCTGGGGTGTCACCGTCACCATCGACCGGCTGTTGATGCTGTTCATGTCGAAGAGGCGCTCGCGTAAGTTCGCGCAGGACGTGTCCGAGCCGATGGAGCGCGGCGACGCAAACGCGGTCATGCAGGTCGCCAACGACGCCAAGAAACGCAGCCACCTCGCGCGCTTCATTGCCGAAGGGATCAAGGTCTTTCAGGATAACCTGGCGCTCGGTCACAGCCGCGACCGCGCTGCCGAGTTCACGCAGCGGAGCCTCGAGCGCACCGGCGAGAACCTGAGCACGAACCTCAACAAGGGGATGAGCGTGCTGGCGACCACCGGCTCGACCGCGCCCTTCGTCGGGCTGCTCGGCACGGTGTTCGGGATCCTCGGCGCCTTCAAGGTCATCGGCCAAGACGGCGGTGGTGGCCTCAGCACGATCGGACCTCTGATCGGTGAAGCGCTCTATGTCACCGGGTACGGCCTGATGGTCGCGATCCCGTCGGTGATGCTCTTCAACTGGCTGAGCGGCTTGATCTCGAAGTACGAGGCCGGGCTCGCGAACGCCGGGAGCGAGCTAGTCGACCAGTTGGAGGCGGGTGCTCTCGGCGGGGACCCCGAGGCGATTCTCGAAAACGGCGAGCGCACGGTGATGAACGGCGATCACGCGGCGCCCGTCCCTGCCGAGTGATCAAAACCCTCTAACCGGACGATCCAATGAGCAGTCTCTCACGAAAGAAGCGCGAAAAAGTAAAGCCGGAGATGAACGTCACGCCGCTGGTGGACGTCGTCTTGGTGCTTCTGATCATCTTCATGGTGATCCTGCCGGCAGCAGTGAGCGACCAGAACCTCGAGCTCGTGAAGCTCGAGAACCCGGACGAGGAGCGCAAAGGCGAGCCTGACCCCTATGTTCTTTCGATCGACGTCGATGGACGGCTCTATCTCGACGACTACGGAGTGACTAGGGACCAGCTCGACGCTCACCTCAGAGCGGCAAACGCGAACGACCCGAGCAAGAAGCTCGTGCTTCGCGGCGACCACAGACTGACCTACGACAAGGTGCGCGATGTCATGGCCATCGTGCAGGACGTGGGCTTCCCAGGGGTTGCGCTGCGGGCGACCAAGGCGGCCTTGGATGACGCGGCGGCTTTCGCCGAGAGCGTTCGCAAGACCAAGCAGTCGATCAACTAAGGACGAATCTCATGGGAATGAACGTCGGCGCCTCGGGAGGCAAGAAGGGCAAAGCAACACCGGAGATGAACGTCACGCCGCTGGTGGACGTCGTCTTGGTGCTTCTGATCATCTTCATGGTGATCATGCCGCTCATGCCGGCGCACTTCTGGGTGCACGTGCCGGACAAGCCGGAATCTGAGGAGGTGACGCCTCCGGACCCGAGCGAGAAGCAACCCTTGGTCATCAGCGTGAATCCGGAAGGGCATTTCCAGATCAACAAAGAGATCGTCCCCGACGCGGAGTTCGCCGAGAAGCTCAGGCGCGTTTTGATCGCGCGCGGTGAGCGCAAAGTGTTTTTCGATGCGGCCGACAACGCGCCGTACTCACGAGCCGTGCGCGCGCTCGATTTGGCGCGCGTAGGAGGAGCGGCACACATCGCAATCCTTACGGAGAGCGTGCACGACTAGGAGCATGTCGATCTGAGGTCGGGCCGTCTTGGCCCGGTTCGTCGAAGGAGAGAAATGTCCAGGCTGACTAAAGAAGGGCTTCTACTGGCCCTTCTCGTGGGGATTTGTGCGTCGATTCCGGGGGAGTTATCCGCCCAGGAGTCCGAGGCACCGCCTTCCGGGGAGAAGCCGCCGGCTCAGGAGCCGCCGTCGGACGAGAAGAAGGACGCGCCGGCCGCCGAGAAGGAGCCGCCTGCCAAGGAGGCGCCTTCAGACGCGAAGAAGGAGAGCCGCCTGCAGCAGGAGGCGCCTTCGGACCAGAAGAAGGACGCGTCGCCCGCCGAAGAGCCGCCATCCGAAGAGAACGATGACGAGATCATCAGCCGCGATGTCGACGGCAAGGAGTGGATCACGCCGGATGTGGGCGCCGCGGAAGAAGAGGCCGAGGAAGACGAGATCGGCGACGTCGACGAGGTCGTGATCGAGTACGCCCCGAGCCCGGACATGCAGGAAGACAGCGTCAAGGACGCGGAGGGCAAGGAGATCGAAGCGGTTGCACCGCCTGTCGTTTCCAAGAGCGTCGATGTCCAGGACCCGAACGCGCTCGAGCCAGGTGCCGACAAGCAAACCGGTGTTCAAGGGCAGGTCGTTTCCGGGAAGCCGAAGAAGGTCTTGCCGGACGCGCCGGTCCTCGCGAAAGGGAAGGCCGACGGCAAGCTCCGAAGCACCATCACCGACGAACGCGGCCGCTATCGGCTCTACCTGCCACCGGGCAAGTACACGCTTCGCTCGTACTACGACCTCTACCACGGCGCGCGCTGGGACGACATCGTCGTCACCCGCGGTAAGTTCAGCCGAGTCAACTTCGTCCTCGACCCGATCAGCGAGAAGGACGCTGGCGTCGAAGAGCAAGAGATCGTCTACATCGCCGACACGTCGAGTGAAGCCGCGCAGCTCAATATCCGGAAGGAGGCTGTGGGTGTTCAGGACGCAATCAGCGCACAAGAGATCAAGCGCGCCGGAGATAGCACCGCCAAAGGTGCAGTCTCGCGAGTCGTCGGTGTAACGATTGACGACGACGATCGCCTGATCATTCGCGGCCTTGCCGGTCAGTACAATCGCGTATTGTTCAACGGCATTCCAATACCCGGCGTGGATCCGAACTTCCCGAGCGTGAAGCTCGACATCTTTCCTTCGGACATCGTCAGCAATCTCGCTGTGGTCAAGACCCCTCGCCCCGACCTTCCCGGCAACTTCGCAGGCGGACTGCTCCTCATCGAGACTTCCAGCTTTCCCCAAGATTTCATGCTCAAGGCCGGCGCATCCATCGGCGCAAACACGATGAGCACCTTTCAGGACATGCCGACCTATTCTGGAGGCAAACGCGACTTGGATCGGCTTTGACGATGGAACTCGGCAGCTTCCCAACCAAGTCGGCACGGACTCGGGAATCGACCGCAGCGGGGTCGGCGCAGGACGCTACCAGAGCTTCGACCAGACTTTCCAATGTGGGCCGCGCCTTCGAGCCGATTTGGAATGCTCGAACGAAACGAGCCATTCCCAAGCTCGGCGCAAAGGTGAGCCTTGGTGACAGCGCCAGTTTCAAGCGGGAAGGGCGTAAGGGAGGCTACTTGCTCAGCTTCACCTACGAGTACGAGGAAGTCGTTCGCAGCGGCTTCAATCGACAATACAACTTCGACGAAAACGGGCAGTCGACCGTTCCGCGCGAGGACTTCGACTTCAAGAAGGGTTCCCAAGAGGTTCTTTGGGGCGCATTCGGCAGTGGTTTCGTCGAATTCGATCCGGACAACACGCTCAACCTGACATCATTCTTCAGCCGCACTGCGGAAGATGAAACTTTGGTCAAGTTTGGCGGAGCGGAAGGCAACATCAGCTTCGCGCCGCAAACACAAACGAGCCTCGACTTCATCGGTCGAACCATGTTCTTCAACCAGCTGCAAGGCGATCACCGCAATCTGGGGAAGACCAACTTGCGGCTTCGTTGGAATGGTGTCGCCGCCCTCGGGAAGCGCGACCAGCCTGATAGACGCTTCGTTCAGCAGTTCGTCGAAACACAGAGAATACCCACCGCGACGCGGTCCAACTTCGACTTGAATCAGATCTCGACCGGCGGCACGACCGATCTGCGCTTTCCGCTCTGGAAGGCATTCGATGGGACGGCGTACGGAACGGTGGGGTTCGATGCAGGTTTCGAGAAGAGGGACTTCCTCGCACGGCGCTTCATCATCGCTCCGTATACGGGCCAGAGCATTCCCGTCGGAGACCCGGAGGCTGTTTTCGGCCCGGAGGGCCTCGGCACGTTGACCCTTCTCAACGAGATCACAACTCGAAACGACGGCTATCGCGCGGACAACACGCTGCTTGGCGGCTTTCTGCAGTTGGAAACCCCGATGACGAGCTGGCTCAAGTTCCTGGGACTCCTGCGCATGGAAGTGTTCCACCAACGTGTCGAGAACGAGGATCCCTTCGCCGAGGATCCGGCGAGGGTCCGCCGCCCCCGGACTTCGTGCGGCAGAACACGGATCGAAGGGACGTCGATCCGATGCCGTCGGCAAACTTCGCCTTCACGATCAACCCCGAGATGTTCGTGCAAGATCGGCTACGGCATGACGGTCATTCGTCCGGCGATTCGCGAGCTCGCCCCCTATCCCTACATCGACTTCCTGAGAGGTTGGTTCACCATCGGCAATCCGGAACTTGCAGCGCTCGCGCATCCAGAACGTAGAAGCCCGTTACGAGTATTACTTCGGCGAGAGCAACCTGGTTTCGGCCACGGCGTTTTACAAGAACTTCAAAGACCCGATCGAATTCGTCATTACGAGCCCCGTCAACAGGACCGCAACCTTCGAAAACGCGGACAAGGCTTGGCTCGTGGGCGGAGAGATCGAGCTCCGCTTGGGCTTCGGTACCTTTTCCGAGAAGCTCGACCGGTTCTACTTTCTCGGAAATGTCGCATTCATGAAGTCCAAGACCACGCTGTCCGCGGATGCCGCCGGCAGCGGCCGGACCGAGCGCCCGCTCTTCAATCAATCTCCTTACGTTACGAACCTGTCACTTCGATTTGACGATCCTGATGCTGGCGTGATGGTCGGCCTGATCTACAACGCGTTCGGTCGACGAATCGTCGAAGTAGGCGGGGCCGCGGCGGACATCATCTTTCCGGATGTGTACGAGAAACAGCAGCACTTGCTGGACCTGATCGTGACATGGAAACCAGCCGCGCACGTGAAGCTCGGTTTCAAGTGGAAAAACATCGCCTTCGCCAAGAAGCAGTACGAACAAGGAAACCAGCTAGTGCTCCGAGAAGATCGCGGCACCTCGTTCAGCATCGGGGCCGAGTACATCTACTGAGCAAGGAACACAACGCTTGACAAGCTCACGGGAGGCTTCGACATCCCGCTACAAGAGAAGGATAGGTTATGAGCAAACACGCAGGATTAATTCTCGTTGGTGCCCTTGGCGCCCTGTTCGCATTCGCACCGGGCTGTGACAGTGACGGCGGTGGGGGTAACGGCGGCTCCGGCGGTACCGCAGGGACGGGTGGCACTGGGGGTACCGGTGGCCCGCTTTGTGTCACCCCGGGCTCGACGGTGACGTTGCCCTCGGAGATCTCATCGGACGCCACGCTCACGTCGGACTGTACGTACAGGCTTTCCGACAAGACGTATGTAACTGGTGGCACCACGACCATCGAACCCGGCACCAGGATCATCGGCGACCCGGCCGCGGCGCTCGTCGTGACGCGCGATGCCATGATCGACGCCGAAGGTACCGAAGCCGAGCCGATCGTGTTCACGTCCTCCGCACCAGAGGGAGCTCGTGCGCCACAGGACTGGGGCGGAATCGTCCTGCTGGGAAGCGCGGTGCTCAGCTGGGGTGACAACCAGTGTGGCGGCGACACCGGCGTGGTCTGCGAGGGCAGCATCGAGGGGATCGATGACGAGGAAGAGCGCGGCAAGTTTGGCGGGAGCGACGACACCCACGACTGCGGGACGATGAAGTACGTCCGCATCGAGTTTGCCGGCTTCCGGGTCAGTGAGGGTAACGAGCTGAACAGCCTCAGCGTGGGCGGATGCGGCAGCGACACCACACTCGACTACATCCAGCTCCATCTCGGAGAGGATGACGGCGCCGAGTTCTACGGCGGGACCGTCTCCATCAGCCATCTCGTCGTCTCCAACACCGGGGATGACGGCCTCGATTGGGACCAGGGCTGGCGAGGCAGCGCCACGAACTTCATCGTGGATCACCAGCTTCCGAAGAGCGGAGATCCGAACGGAATCGAGGCCGACAACTCGGGCGACAGGCCCAACGCAGAACCGCGCTCGAATCCTACGATCACCAATGGCACGCTGATCGGCGCACCGAACACCCTCTTCGGCATGCACCTGCGACGCGGCACCATCGGGTCCCTGAGCGGGCTGATCGTGACCGGCTTTGCGGACGCGGGTATCGACGTCGAGGGCACGGGCTGGGACGGCGCTTGGCCGACCACGTTCTCGGTCAGGGATACCTGCTTCTGGAACAACAACCCGGACTACGCCGTCGATGAGAACGACCCGGAGAAGGACCCGTCGGATCCGCCGCTCTACTTCGATGAGCCCACAGAGCTCGCGGACGGGCTGGGCAACACGACGGACCAGGATCCAGAGCTGGCCGACCCCGCGAACAACGACTACGCGGCCGGCAACGAGAACTGCGCCGGCGCGTTCGCACCCGACGGGGTCGACTGGACCACCAACTGGACTTCATACCCCGAGAACTGATCCAAACGCCCACGGGCAACCAACGAGAAACCGCCGCTCCCATCAGGGAGCGGCGGTTTCCGTTTGAGGGGGACACGCTTCGGCCAAGCATCTGCCTGAAATTGAGGGCGAGCCAACCATATCCAACACCCAGCCCCGGCTGCGCGAGCGCGCAGTCGGGGCGCTTTAGTTTTCGCGGGCGCCGCTTAGCTCGGGGCTGGGAGGCAGGGACCGGTGCGGGAGAGGCGAACGCCGGCCATGTCGGCAAAGCAGGTGTTCTGGTAGGTCTGGCCGTCACAACCACATACCGGGCTATCGGTGTCGGGGCACATGGTTGGCCGTTCGGTGCACACGCCGATCCCGCCCTCGCACAAGCCCGTCGCGCAGAGCTCTGTAGCGGCACAGTCGTCGTTAGACCGGCAAGCCGTATCGATGCGGCCCGCGTCTCCACAACCCTGCAGCAGGAAGACGATGAGGCCCGCGGCGAGTGTCAGCGGACCGGGGAAGACGAGGATACGCGTCGACATGAGACTAGACGATAGCCCAAGACCGAAGGCGCGCGATGTCGCTTGCCCAGTTCGTTTCGAAAATGTTGCAGGTATTTGCCGTGCTTTTCGGGTCCACCGCCCGGCCGCCTCATCGCGATCTCGATTAGAGCGTGCTTTGAAAGAATCGCCAGGCCGCAACCGCGGCGTTGATGTCTTGGCTGGTCGGTCCGATCATGTTTTCGGGTAGGTATTGCCAGCCGGATGGCCAGGTGTGGCCCGCGCCCTCTACCGCGAAGAGCTCGACTTTGGTGCCTCCCGCACAGCCCGTAGCCTTGTGCCGCTCGATTCGGGTTCCGTCGCTGGGAACGAAATCGGGGATCATCGACACGACGACGTCCGTGCAGCCGTCATGGTTGCTCCAAAACGAGAACGTCCGCTCGGCCGAGAGCACCCGCCCGAGCTTCTGACCACCGAACTGCACCGCCCCGCCGTCCCAGGGCACGATCGGGTCCTCGGTTCCGTTGATCATCAGGGCTGACAGGGGTTCTTTGCCGCAACGCCAGCGCCTGCGTGCGACCTCGTAGGGCATGGCGCCGATGATCGCTGCGAACCCCCGGAGCTTGTTGGTCCGCTCACAGGCGAAGCGATGCGTCATCATCGCGCCGTCCGACACTCCGAGGACAAAGACCGCCTCGGGGTCGACGTTGCGCTTCTGCGCGAGGTCGTCGATCAGTGTCGTGAGGAAACCGACGTCGTTGACGCGCTCGCGCTGCGCAACGTAGCGATCGACCTTGCGCCCATCGTTCCAGTGACCGCCGATGCCCTGCGGATAGACGACCAGGAAGTCATCCGCTGCGGCAAGCTCGTCGAGCTTTCCGAAGGTCAGCGCGACTGTGTCGTCGTCGTCGCCTAGCCCGCCGTGCAGCACCAGTACCAGCGGCCGCGACAGGCCCTCGCCTGCCCGCGCGCGAGGATCGAAGATCGCGACGTCTCGCAGGATCCCCTCGTGCTTGAAGACGTAGCTCTTCGACTCGCCCGCATCGTCCGTTCCGCTCGCAGACGGACCCGACCTACAGGCGCTTAGCAAGCACAGTACGAGGAAACAGGTTTTACCGATGTACGCCTCCGAAAACACTTCAACTCGTCCCGAAGGAGCTCAAGAAGAACTGGAGGAGCCGATGCACAGGGGCACCGTCGAGCCGCCGTTCGTACCGGCTTCCGTCACGGGTTCACAGGCGTAGCCCGTTCTGCAGTCGTTAGAATTCACGCAGTTCACCAGGCAGACCCAGCCGCTCGTCAGCTCCGCGCAGGAGGAGCCCTCAGGACAGTGACCGGAGTTGCCGCAGGAGATGGTGCAAATGCCATCGGGCAACCGAGCATCGGTCTCGCACAGGCGCTCATCGCAATCGATGTTGTCCAAGCACGGACCACCGACGAAGGAGCTGTCGCTTCCGACGGTGCCGGCTGGGCGGGAGTCGCCACAGCCCGTCCAAGACAGCATCGCGAGCAGCGTCATGGAAACGATGGATAACCATCTCGTCATCGGGTGACGATAGATGACGGACAGTCCCTGGACCAGCGATCGGCCCGCTCCCCATGTAACGTTACTGTAACCTTTTGAGCTGCGCCGGAACGAACGGAGCTCGCTGTAGAGGGCGCGCCCCGCGCCGACTGATTCGGTTTGTGTGGCGATGTTGCCGTTCGTATGCTGGGGCGGTGCTTCGCTTGGTCGCTGCCCTGCTCCTCGCCGGATTTGTGTCGAATGGGGCGCAGGCGCAGAAGAGCTTCGAGCTCGAGCCCGAGGAGGGGAACAAGCCCCTGGTCACGCCGCCCAAGCTCATTCGCTTCGTCGAGGCCGACTACCCGGAGACCGAGGGTGAACAGCCAGAGGAGACCGCGGTCGAGCTCGACATCGTGGTGGGCAAGGATGGCCTGGTCACCGAGGCGAGCGTGGCCAGGTCGGCGGGGGAAGCCTTCGACGAGGCTGCGCTGGCTGCCGTGCGTCAGTTCGTTTTCGAGCCGGCGCGCACCGACTGGGAGCCGATCGCAGCCCGGATTCGCTACCGCTACGTCTTCGAGCTGAAGGCCCCGCCCGAGGCCATCACGACGGGCTGGCTCAAGGGCACCGTGCTCCTCGCCGAGGACGACAGCACGGCAGGCTCGGTGGTGATCGAGATTCTCAACCAGCAGGGCGAGCTGGTTCGAGATTTGGTTTCGGGAGCGGACGGAACGTTCATCGCGACGGATCTCCGACCCGGCAAGTACACGATTCGAATCTTGGGGGGCGAGTACGGCGACCTGAAGGTCGAAGAAGAGCTCGTGGCCGCAGAGGTGACGCAGGTGATCTACCGCCTCGGCACCAAGAAGAAGGCGGCGTACGGCGGCTTTGGGGCCACCGCGGTGATCGACGCGCCGCCGCGCGAGGTCATCAAGCGCACCATCGACAAGGAAGAGCTGACCCGAATTCCCGGCACCCGGGGTGACGCGCTTCGGGCGGTCGAGCTCCTCCCGGGCGTCGCCAGGCCTCCGTTCGGCATCGGCTTGCTCATCGTGCGTGGCTCGGCCCCCCAGGACAGCGAGTCGTTCATCGACGGGATTCCGGTGCCGCTGATCTACCACTTCGGCGGCCTCACCAGCGTCTACAACTCCTACATGCTCGAGAAGATCGACTTCTACCCGGGCAACTTCTCGGTCCGCTACGGCCGCCGCACCGGTGGCATCTTGGAGGTCACCACCCGGGACCCGGCCCAAGATCGAGATCCACGGAGTGGCCGAGATCTCGATCATCGATACCTTCGTCACCATCGAAGCGCCGATCACCGACAAGATCAGCATCTCGGGAGGTCTGCGGCGAAGCCTGCATCGACCTCGTCCTGCCATCGGTGCTGCCCGACGACGTGGGCGTGCGGCAGGCGCCGGTCTACATCGACTACCAGTTCAAGCTGAACTTCGCGCCGACCAAGCGAGACCGCGTCCGTATCTCGGCGTACGGATCGAGCGACCGGCTCGAGCTGATCCTCGAAGAAGCTGGGGCGACGACCCGGCCATCCGCGGGCAACACAGAGCTTCGAGCACCGCGTTCTACAACAACCAGATCGACTGGACGCGCCGGGTGGGGGACAGGGTCGAGCAAGAGCTGGCGTTCAACGTCGGCCCGACCAAGATCAACTTCGGGCTCGGGGACGAGTTCAGGCTCGAAGGTACGTTCATTCAGACCTACGGCCGCGGCGAGTGGCGATATCAGATCACCGACAGGGTTCGGCTCATCGCCGGCCTCGACGTCTACACGGCGCCGATCGATCTGGCGTACGTCGGTCCGCAGCCGGGGGCTGCGGAAGGGGCCGGCAGCTCAGCAGGGTCGCTCGCCGGTCAGGACCAGGTATTCGCCGACGTGGACACGACGATCTTCCGTCCGGGCGTCTACCTCGAATCCAACATGCAGTCTCGGTAAGCTCACCCAGCTCATCCTCGGTCTTCGCATGGACTACTTCAGCGACATCGACGCGTTCTCCGTCGACCCACGCCTGACCACGATCTTCACGGTGCGCCGAGGACATGCGGGTGAAGCTCGGGGTCGGCATCTTCAGTCAGCCGCCCGAGTTTCAGGAGTCCGACGCGAGCATCGGCAACCCCGAACCTCGACCCGATCAAGGCGGTTCACCTGGGGCGGGCTGGGAGTACGACGCGTTCCCCGGCTTCCGCTTCGGTGTCGAAGGCTTCTACAAGTACCTCTGGGACCGCGCGATCCCGACGCCTGAGCGGCGAAGCGCCGTTCTATCGTGACCGGCGGCATCGGACGGATCTACGGGGCGGAGTTCAGCATCAACCTTCGCCCTGCAACAGGGCGACAGTACTTCGGCTACCTTTCGTACACGCTGTCGCGAAGCGAGCGCAAGGACGGCCCGAACGAGCCTTGGCGACTCTTCGATTTCGATCAGACGCACATTCTCACTGCAGCGTTCGTCTACAACTTCCCGCGCAACTGGGAGATCGGCGGCACGTTCCGACTCGTCAGCGGCAACCCGGACACCCCGTCATCGGATCGATCTACGACGCGCTGAACGACGTCTACATTCCGATCGACGGCCGGGTGAACACCTTGCGAAACCCGCTTGTTCCATCGAGCTCAACGTCCGCGTCCAGAAGAAGTGGCTGTTCAAGGGCTGGCGGCTGGCGTTGTTTCTCGATATCCGCAACGCGTACAATCAGCAAAACCAAGAGGGCATCATCTACAACTACGACTTCAGTCAGCAGACCCCGCTGCTCGGTCTTCCAATCATCCCCGCGCTCGGGATCAGGGGGGAGCTGTGAGACGCTCGCTTCGGTCTGATTCTCCTGTGCCTGCCGGTCGCGTGCAGCGAAAGCTTCGTCCCGGCCTCGGCCGTCACCAACCTACGCGTCGTCGGCGCTCGGGTCGACGTCCGGGCGGCCCGGGCGTGCAAGGCCCGAGCCCGGGGACGACATGCAGGTTTCGATCCTAGTCATCGATTCGGGGGCGCAGGCCTCCAGCGAGAGAGTCTGCCGTTGACGCCACCGAGCTTGCACCTGGGCATTCGTCTGCCTGCGTTCCCACGGCGACGCTCATCGGGCCGCCGATTTGCGGCACCTTGATCGAGCCCTGTGACGGCTGCGATGGCCCACCGCCGAGCGACCCTCTCGCCTTTCCGGTCATCGGTTTTCAGGTGCCTTCCGAAGCGAAGCTCGACGAGCGTGCAGGCCAAGGACGTGCTTCTCCAAGGGGTGATTTGCGGCGACGGCTCGCCTTCCGCCGACGCGATTGCTCGCTTCCTCCTCGGGCGAGACCGACGATCTCGTTCCTTGTGAAGACTCCGACGGGCAGCCCAGCGACGAGGGCCGGTTCGTCACCGTTCAGATACCCATCGAGCGAGATGCCGAAAATCCGAACCTGAATCCCGAGATCTCAGCACCTCTTTCTGAACGGGCGCGAGTGGCCGCCACCCTACGCAGAGGAGGTGCCGCGGACCGCACCGTGGACCGGCTGCAGCGATGACCTCGACGCGCTCACGCGAAGACGATCGCTCCACACATCCGGTTGCGGGAAGCGACACCTCCTCGAGCATCAATCTAGGTCGTGCCCGCCACAGAGCCTTCAGTCTTACGCCATCGACGATGTCGACTTCACCGAAGAGATCCAGGTGAGCTGGCTTGCCGATGGCGGCGACTTCGAGGTCGCCTTCTCGTTCATCACCGACCCGGCAAACTCGATCCTGACCCAGTGGCAGCCCTTCTCCGCGGTGCCCGGAAGACGGCGTGCTGGTCCGGTTCACCTTCGTGATTCGCGACGGCCGTGGCGGGACGGACTGGCGCGAACGGGGCCTTTGCATCCTTCCGGCGCAGCCAGCCGAATCTCCGCCCTAAGTGTCGGTTTTCTCCAAACTTTTGGCGATCGTTGACACTGCCCGACCCCCCACCTAGCTTGATGGATCGCGATGGTGGAGCGAATCGGAACTTGCCGTGTTCTGGGCGAAATCGGGAGCGGTGGCATGGCCGTCGTTTACGAAGCGATCCAGGAACCGCTCAACCGACGCGTCGCGATCAAGGCGCTCAAGCCTTCGATCGCGATCGACAGCCAGTTCGCTGAGCGTTTCGAGCGAGAGGCGCACTTCATGGCGTCGCTTCAGCACGAGAACATCCTGCACGTCATCGACTTCGTGAAAGACGGGCGCTCCATGTTCATCATCATGGAGTACGTCGACGGGATCGATCTCTATGACCTGCTCGATCGATCACCACGCCTGCCGGCCGACATCGCCGCGATCATCACCCTGCAGCTCGCTCGCGGCCTCGACTACGCGCACTTCCGCGGGATCATCCACCGCGACATCAAGCCTGCGAACATCATGGTGTCGATGCAGGGCGACGTGAAGGTGATGGACTTCGGTATCGCGCGCCACGAGCGTTTCGGAGATTTGACGGAAACTGGAACGGGGCTCGGCACGCCGAGCTACATGAGCCCGGAGCAGATTCTCGGAGACAAGCTCGACTTTCGCAGCGACATCTTTTCGGTTGGCATCGTGCTCTACCAAATGCTCACCGGCCGCAAGCCCTTCGTCGAGGACGAGGCGCGCACCGTCATGCAGAAGATCCGGCTCGACCGCTACGAGGCGACCAAGAAGCTCGGCGTCGATGTGCCGCGAAAGCTCGAGCGGATCATGGCGCGATGTCTTCAAAAGATGCCCGCGAACCGGTATCCCACCACGCAGGCGCTCATCGATGACCTCGCCGAATTTCTCGCGCCTCGGGTTCAGATGAGCCACAACGCGCGCCTGGTCATGTTCCTGAACGAGATCGGCGTCATGACGGGTGAGCAGACCGACGAGGTGCTCTCCGCTGTGGCTCCCCGAGCGCTTCGGAGCGGGCGGCGGAACGGCAACTTCCTGAAGAAGGTCGCCAAGTGGCAAGCGGCTGCGCTGGCCGTGCTCGCCATTTCGGGGCTCAGCGTGCAAGCCGCAAGCGGCCGCTGGACGGGCCCGCCCGTCGGTCGAGCCCCTGCGATGCTCAACCCAGCGAACGCCGGTTTTCTGACGGTGAGCGCCGACCCCTGGGCGCACGTGCACGTCGACGGGGACCATGTGCTGACCACCCCGGCGGCGCGCGCGATTCCTTTGCAGCCGGGCCGTCACTACGTGAAGTACAGCAATCCCTACTTTGCGCCGGTCGAGCACGAAGTCATCATTGAAGAAGGCGAGACGATGCACGACCGGGCGACGCTTTCGGAGCCGATCGCGATCGCCGAAGAACCCGAGGCGACACCATGAAGCAAGCGCTGGTCGCGGCTGTGCTCCTCTTGGCATGTAGCGCGCTCACGGCGGCCGGCAGCGCGCAGCCGGTGTACACGCATGCCGTTCAAGAGGGTGACACGCTCGCCTCGATTGCTCAGCGCTACTACGGAGACCCGACGCGTGAGGCAGTCCTGGGCGAGGCGAATCGCATGAAAGGGGCCGGGGGCAACGGCCTGTTGCCCGGGAGCTGGCTCTTCATCCCGATGGTCAGCTTCTACCGCGTGGGCAGGGACGAGACCTGGCAGTCGATCGCGACGCGGTTCTACGGGACGCCGGAACGCTCGGCGACCTTGGTCGAAGCCAACAATGGCAACCGTCGCGTCGAGCCCGATGAGGGCACCGAGCTTCTGGTGCCCTACCCGCTGCGCCATGTCGTGGCGCCAGGCGAGACCATCGCGAAGATCGCCAAGACTTACATGCCGGACAGCCCGCTTTCGTTGAAGCGCCTTCGGAAGTTCAACGCCGGCGCGCGAATCGAGCGCGGGCAGGTCGTCTTGGTTCCCTTGTTCGACCTGAGGCTCGCCGGTGAAGGTCAGACCCAGGCTTCGGCGGCGTTCATGCTCGCTGCCGGAGGCGGAGCCGCCAAGTCAGCCCAAGACGAGGTCGAGAGCTCACTTCCGCAGCTGATTCAACAGGTCGAGAAAGCGCAGTTTGCCGAAGCGGTGGCTCTCGGAAACCGGCTGCTTGGAACGCCGTCTCTCAGCTCGACACAGGTGGTGACCATCGAGAAAGAGCTGGCCGCGGCCTACGTCGCGCTCGAACGGCTCGACCTCGCCGAAGCATCCTTCCGCGCAGCGCTCGCCCTTCAGCCCAACCTCGAGCTCGACACGGTGCGCACTTCGCCCCGCGTGCTCGAGGCCTTCAATCGCGCCAAGCAGCCCGGCAAAGACTGAGGGCGCTTACTTCTTCTTTTTGATCTTCTTCGGCCTGTACTTCGCCGGCCGGTTCTCGCCGCCCGTCGCCCCTGCGCTCGCGGCCTCGCCTGCTGACTCGAGCGCCCAGGGCGGAAGCTCGATGTCGCCCTTTTCTTCGGCGCGCTTTCTGAGGTGGATGTAGGCGATGATGCAGATCGGAATGAGCGCGAGCGAAATCAGCTGCGAGGTCGAAAAACCAAAGGCAAAGCCGCGCTCGGGGTCGTCTCGCAGGTACTCGATGCCGAAGCGCCAAAGGCCGTATAGCCCGGCAACCGAGATGATGACCTGGCCCCGGAACTTGCGGTGGGTCAGCAACCAGGTCGCGAAGATGAACAAGAGGATCCCGGCTGCGGACTCGTAGATCTGCGTCGGATGCACGGCCAGAGAGCTCAGGCGATCGACCATCAGGTCGGGATACTCTTGAAGATGGTGCTGATAGGCCGGCGAGCCGTTGATGGTCTGGTCACAGGCAAATGCCGGGTACGCTTCGCTGTCCCATTTGGGAAAGGTACCGGCGGCCTGCAGCCAGCCGGGTGCCTTGCCCTCAAACGGACGGCCGTAGTCGCAACCGTAGAGGTAGCAGCCGACGCGCGTGAGCATGAGCCCGGAAGCAAGCGTCGGAGCGGCGATGTCGGCGAAAGGAAGGAGGGGAATCTTTTTGATTCGCCAGAAGGTCAAGGCGGTGACGAAGCCGCCGAGGAAGCCGCCGTAGGCCACCAGACCGCCCGAGCGCAGGTCGAACCAGGACGCGAAGCTATCGTAGGAGTCCAAGTTGGTGAGGATGTAGAGGAGGCGGGCGCCCACGATGGCGCCGACGGCGGTCCAGGTGAAGCAGCTCGCTAGCAACTCCCGGTT
Source organism: uncultured delta proteobacterium (assembly GCA_963716775.1). GTDB lineage: Bacteria > Myxococcota_A > Polyangia > Polyangiales > Houyiibacteriaceae > SG8-38. The sequence continues at coordinate 172,076 of CAVQUI010000004.1, read as the reverse complement.
GTAGCCCTCGACCTTCTTGCCCATGTACATGATGTAGTACCAAGCAAAGAGCAGGCTGCTTCCCAACATCACGCCGTAGGAGTAGATCGGAATCGCGCCCCAGGGCGTCGGAATGCTGAATAAGACCGGATGCATTGGGCGGGAATCTCGCCGGGTTCGGGCCGGGGGTCAAGTGGCTTTGGTTGGGCGATGAGCGAGCTAGGCATACGGGAACAGGATGGTTCGGTGACATTCGAGGTGCGCGTTGCGCCCCGCGCGAGTCGCAATCGAGTCATCGGAGTTCGAGATGGCGCCCTCAAAGTTGCCCTCACCGCGCCGCCGGTCGATGGCGCTGCGAACGAGGCGCTCAAGAAGCTTCTCGGAAAGGAGCTCGGGGTTTCCAAGTCCGATGTCGAGATCGTTCGCGGTGAACGCGCGCGCATCAAGGTGCTGCGCATTCACGGCCTGGGCGCTGCGGACGTTCGCTTCGATGAGAGCTAATTGACGATGACGCGGCGAAGGATCCACTTGTCGTTTTCGCGACGAAGATCGAACACCGTGTTGGCGAGACCCGCATCGGTGCGAAGCCGCAGTGCGATGCGCGCGCGCTCGCCCTCGAGCGACACGCTCTCTTGAATCAGGTGGAGTCGGGAACCTTCGAGTGAGGCCAGGGCCTTGCGCGCGTCGGGCTTGAGAGCCGCCGCGTTTCGGTGGCTGTAGCGGCGCCTGCGCCCTTCGTGCACGAGCTCCATCGTGACCTTCGAGGGGTCGGCATAGCTGAGCGCGTTGTCGATGCGGGCGCCGGAAACACGTCCTGTCACCGAGTCGATGAACTCGTCCATTCGCTCGCGGTCGGTGACTACGATGGCGTCAGTAACCAGCGCAGCCCCGACCACGATCGATAGGATGACAAGGAGATAGATACCCGTTCGTCTCATGACTCCTTTGGTACTGCACGCGACGTGCCAGCCTGCTCCCTGCCCAATTCGCCTTTGATTTCGGGAGAAATGTGACCGATCTCACGATGCTTGGATGTCATTGTGACAGGGCGGCCGAAGCGGGCTGGGACACATTGGCAGCGGGCCCGGCCGCGCGAACGGAACGCGCGCGGCGCTCGAGCCATGCGGTCAGACCCACCAGGGCCGAGCCGAAACCGGCAAGCGCCAGCCAGCCGCTGGGCTGGAAGACCTCGATGGCGTGCACGACTTCGATGACGAAGCCGAAACCAGCAAGGCCGATTCCCGCGTAGAGCGACATGCGCCGGCCCGAAACGAAACCGTAGCTCAGGATGACGAGGCCCAAGGCGATCGCCTGAAGCGCGGCCCAGGGTCGCGGATCGAAGAGCAAGGTGCTCGTTGCGGTCACCGCGTTCAGAGTTAGCGCCGTTCGAACGAAGAACTTCTTCGAGCCCGAGCTGCTCCAGGCGAAGACCAGCAGTGGGATCGAGGAGAGCAGACCGTAGCCCAGCCAGATCGTCGACCCGGATAGCCCTGTCGACCAAGGAATCGCGGCGCTGACGAAGGCGGCGACTGAGAGAAGACTGGGCACGGCCGCAAACCGTTCGATCGTCGCGTCGCCGCTCTTGTTGCCGAAGACGAAAAGCGCGATCGCTCCCGTTCCGAGAAGAGTTCCCCAGAACGCGGTCGAAACATCGTAGAACAGAACCTGGCGTGCTGCGATGACCGCGGCCGGCGCGAGGAGAGAGGCGAGCGCGAGCCGTGATTCCAGGGTGGCCGGCTTGACGCGAGCGGCACACCAGGCGGTGATGCCCAAGATCGGAAGTACCGTGAGGGTTGCCCCGAGGGGGCTTCGAGTCGGGAGCAGCAAGAGCGCGTGACTCGCTGCGCTCGCCACGGTGAGTAGGCGCGCATCCGGTCGCGCGAGCACTCGAAAGGCCGCCCAGATCAACGGAATCAGAGCGGTTGCGGCCCCGGCAACGAGCAGGACCGCTGCCAGCGGGCTCGGGGCCACCCACTGCGCGACCTGCGCCACGCTGTCGCTGGCCGTGCCGAACTGCGAGAGAACGAAGCCGCCGAGCACGCCTGCGTGAATGGGGACCAGAGCGAGAAGCGCGAGCATGAGCACGCGGGCGCTCTTGTCCTCCTGCATCCGAATGCCGCAGACATAGGCCAGGGCCGGAAGCAGCGCGGTCATCCCGAGCAGTGTGAGATAGCGCCGCACGTCCCCGACCTGGTCCCAGCTCTGAACCAGGAAGGTCGCTGCAGCGGCGATGATCATGGCTGCGCCGCACCAGCGCAGCATTTGAAATAGTCGTTGAAGTCGCGTTTCCATCTGCACTCCTAGCTTTGCTCCGCGCGGAGCTCTTCGAGCTCGAGGCGAAGGTCCGAGGTTTCGTCGAGCGCTTCGAGCTCCGCTTCGAACGCGTCGATCGGCTCTGCGCATTCCGATGCGATTTCGATCTCACCGACGCGGGTCTCCCAACGGTCGAAGACCTCTTCGAGGTCGCCGATCGGTCCGCTGGTGCTTGCCATTCCATGGGCGGCCTCCGCGCGAGACTGGCGGGTGCGCATCAGGTTCTTGCGTTCGCTGAGCTCGCAAAGGCGCGCGTTCAACATCCGAATGCCCTCGCTCAACTCCTTGTGAGACCGCTCGTGCTCGGCGAGTCGCTGCCGCAACTGTTGCAGGCGGCGCTCGGAGGCCTTGAACCTTCGCATGCACTCGAGCGCCACCTCTTCCTCGTCGGCAGCCTTGGCCCGCCGCCGCCAAACTTCGATCGCCCGCTCTTCCTGAGCGAGCCTGTCCCGCAGACATTGCTGGTCGCGCTCCACCCGCTTGAGCTGAACTCGCGCTCGCGCCGTCGCCTGGCGAACCCGCCCGATCGCGGCGCTCACGGCCGCTTCGTGGTTCTCGACCTGGGCCAGCACCCCGTCGACCCAGCTCGTCACGCTCATCGTCCATCGTTTCATTCGATTCATGGAAACCTCCTGCGCTCAGTAGAGCAGTTAGCGTGCCAGGCAGATGCATTTGGAATCGTTAGGGAAATGGGGGCGCATGGATCAGCGAAGTACAAAGAATGCACATGGCATGTACACTCTATGTACATGTTTGATTCCCAGACAGCTGCTCGGCTGGACGCGATCGGGAAGCTCGGCTTCACCAATCCATTCGGCCCCGAGCGGCCCAGGCTCGAGGCGATCATCGTTGGGGAGCGGGTGGCGCGTTCCTCGCCCTGGAGCCGCTCCCTGGACTGGCCGCGCGAAGATCCGGCGCTCCCAGCCATCAAAGAAGAAGCCGAACGACAAATGGCGGCGGCGCAGACCGGTTTCGAGAACGGCGAAGAGTACAGCGCGCGGGACCGGGAGCTGCTTCGTGGCGTCGCCTTGTACGTCCTCTACTACCGCCACGACTCCGCGGTCTATGAGTCGATCATCGCAGACTCGGCGCCGGATCCGGTCGCGTTCTACGACGCGTTCGAAGCCGACTTCCGAGCTCTGTTCCGTCACCTCGAGCCGCCTGCCTGGGCAAGCGGGCCCGCCGACCTATTCGCGCTCTTCTTCCAAACACGGCGCGCGTTTCATTTCGTGTTTCATCAGATTTTGGGTACGTCGATTGCGGCGGCGAAGCTGCGCGCAAACGTCTGGGAGTCTTTGTTCACCCACGACCCCTGGCGCTATCTGCGTCACCTTCGAGGTCGCATGCACGAGTCGAGCACCTTGATCCTCGGGCCCTCGGGCACTGGTAAGGAGCTCGTGGCGAGCGCGATCGGGCTTTCCTCGTTCATTCCCTTCGACGAGCGGCGGCGCCGTTTTGCGCGCGATTTTCGTACGGCGTTTCATCCGCTGCATCTCGCGGCGATGTCCAAGACGCTGATCGAATCCGAGCTCTTCGGGCACCGAAAAGGAGCGTTTACGGGGGCGAACGCGGACAGGATGGGTCATCTCGAAGGGCGATCGGCGAGCGAGACGATCTTCATGGACGAGATCGGCGAGCTCGACCCGGAAGTCCAGGTGAAGCTTCTGAGGGTGCTTCAGTCGCGGACTTTTCACCGGCTGGGGGACAGCGAGCCAAGGAACTTTGGCGGTAAGGTGGTCGCTGCGACGAACCGGGACTTGGCCTGCGAAATGGAAGCCGGGCGTTTTCGCCAGGACCTCTACTACCGCCTCTGCTCGGACGTGATCCGGACTCCGTCGCTCAAAGAGCAGCTTGCAGGCGACCGTGACGAGCTTGGGCATCTCGTCCAAGTCTTGATTCAACGCACTCTAGGCGTCGCGGACAGCACAAGCTTCGCGGAAGTCATGAGCGGAATCGAGAGTGGGGTCGGCTATGACTACCCATGGCCCGGCAACATTCGCGAGCTCGAGCAGTGTGTGCGTAATCTGCTGATCCACGGCCGCTACCTTCCAGCGACCGGGCCTCGAGCAAGCGGCGACCTCGACGCGCTCATCGGGGACATGCAAAACGGAACCGCCACCCTAGACCAGGTCGTCTCTGCCTACAGCCGCTGGGTCTACCAGCGAGAAGGCAACTACAGCCGAGCCGGCGAAGTCCTCGGAATCGACCGCCGCACCGTCGCCAAACACATAGGGGACACTCTCTACCCCTCCAAGCACCCGAAATAACGAGATTTCTCCGGCAAGGATCGCAGCGACTTCGTTTGAGTAGAGCCTTTCAGGGGCGTGAGAAGCGCATTTATGCGGCGCTGCGATCTTTCTCGCAGAAACGCTCCAATATCGGGTATTTAGAACCCCGGAGAGTGTCCCCTTTTGTGACTACGGTTCGGTTGTTTACGCCTACGGGTTGGGTGATTGGGACTTTGCATGTTCCTGAGGGGGTGGGGTTGTTGCCTTTTCTGAACGGCGGAGAGGCGTTTTTCCGGATGACGAACGTCAGCATGCCGGAGCAACCTCAGACGATTCCGTTCTTGGCGCTGCAGCGCAAGGCCGTCCTGATCGTCGTGCCCGGTGAAGAGGCCACGCTAGGCCTACAGGAAGACGACGAGCGCGAGCGTCACGAAGTGGCCTGCTTGTTTGCTGGTGGTCTGGTGATGGGAACCTTGCCGCTGCCCAAAGGCGTTCGGGTTTCCGACGAGCTCATGCATTCCGAAGAGTTCTTCGCGATCGAGGATTGCACCGTGGGCATCGATGCCTCCCCTGATCCAGTCATGGAAGCCGAAGAGCTGGTGTTCGTGCATGCCGCCGAGATGTTCGGCGTTGCGGAGCTCGAAGCCGAGTGATTGCGTTGCTCGCGGTGAGCGCGCTCAGTCGACCAAGGCCGCGCGCATGACGTCGAGCGGGGGCTCGAAGCCGGTCCACATCTCGAAGGCGATCGCGCCCTGGTGAAGCAGCATCCCGAGGCCATCGACCGTGTGTAGGCCGCGCTCTTGTGCGCGCGCGAGCAGGGCGGTTTGGAGCGGCTTGTAAACCATGTCGAGCACCGCCGCTCCGTCGGGCAGCGCTTCGATCGGAAGAGACTTGGCGAAGGCCTGCGCGCCCGGATTCGATTCGAGGGTCGCGCTCGTCGCCTGAACGAGCAAGGTCGCCGCCGCGAAACGGTCTTCTGCTTCGCTGAGCGGTGCCGCCTCCAAACCGCAGGCGAGCTTGCCGGCAAGGGACCGGCGTAGCGCTTTGCCCTGCTCAGGCCTTCGCGAGAGCACGGTGATCTCGGCCGCTCCTGCATTCGCCAGCCCCACGACGGCTGCACGCGAAGCGCCTCCTGCACCGAGCACTACCACGCGGGCGCCCTGGACGGAGACGCCGGCTTCCTCGAGCGAACGTACGAGCCCTGGGGCGTCGGTGTTGTGCCCCAGGTACCGGCCGTCGGAACGAACCACAGTGTTCACGGCGCCGATCGCGCGTGCAGCCGGGGCGACTTCGTCGAGCAGCGGCATGATCGCCTCTTTGTGCGGCACCGTGAGGTTGTAACCGTCAATCCGAGCTGCGTGCCTGGCCCGTATCGCCTCCGCCAAGCCTTCGGGGGCAACCTCGAAACGCTCGTAACGAAGCTCGATGCCCAGCGCGGCTGCGGCGGACTCGTGCATCTGGGGCGACTTCGAATGGGCCACCGGCCAACCGAAGATCCCGAGGCGAATCGGATTAGTCATGGCTTTCGACCTTTGCGCCAAACTCTCCATCGGACACTCGGACGCGCAGCCGATCGCCTTGCTTCACTTCGGAACGGCTCCGGACCGCGCGGCCCGTCGACTCGTGGAGTGCAATCGCGTAGCCGCGCTCGAGCACCCGCAACGGCGAAAGCGCGTCCAGCTGCGCACAGAGCTCTGCGTAGCTCGCGCGGGCCTCCTGCATCATCGGCCGCCCGCGGCCCTTCAGCCGAAACTCGAGGGTCTGCAGGCGATCACGACGATGGCGAACCGGCAATCGACCCGCATCCCGGAGCTTGGCGGTGACGACGGCGAGCTCGCGCTGATCGCGCCGCAACACCGAACGTGGATCCATGCGCATCAGCTGCCGCCGGAGCTCGGCGAGCCGCTCCCGCCGGGCTCGCTGCTCGGAACGTTGCGTCTGCTGCAGCTGTGCTTGCAAGTCGCGGAGCTCTCGACGAACCGGGGCGATCACGCGTCGCGCGCCGTAAAGTGGGCGAAGCTGCCGTTCGAGGCGAAGACGAAGGCCCCCGATGCGGTTGTCTAGCGCCTGTTGCAGTCGCCGCTCCCAAGAGCGGAGATCGCGCAGCAGGACCTCACGCTCGGGCACGGCGATCTCGGCCGCGTTGGAGGGCGTCGCGGCTCGTAGGTCGGCGACCAGGTCGGCGATGGTGATGTCGACTTCGTGGCCGACGCCGCTCACGACCGGCACTCGGCACGCTGCAATCGCGCGCGCCACGCCTTCGTCGTTGAACGCCCAGAGGTCTTCCGCGGACCCGCCGCCGCGCGAGACGATCACCAGGTCCAAATCCTCGACGCGCTGAATCAGCTCGAGTGCCGCGACGATGCTGGCCGGTGCGTCTTCGCCTTGCACGCGGCAATCGGCGACGAGGATCTGCACGGGGCAGCGCTCGGCGGCCACGCGAATGATGTCGCGAAGGGCTGCGCCCGTACGGCTCGTGACGACGCCGACCCGCCGCGGCAGCGTGGGCAGTGGGCGCTTTCGCTCCTGGTCGAGCAGGCCTTCGGCCTCGAGCTTGTCGCGCAGCCTTCGGAATTGGGCTGCCAAGTCGCCCTCGCCGGCAAGCTGGGCCGAGCGCGCAATGAGCTGGAACTGTCCGCGCGCCGTATAGAGAGACAGGGTTCCGCGGAATCGAATCCGGGCTCCGTTCTCCAAGGGCGCCTTGGTTCGCCGGACATCGGACTGGAACATCACGCCCCGCAGCTGCGCCGGGTCTTCCTCGTCATTGAGCGTGAAATAGACATGACCCTTGGCGCGCCGGACATCGGAAAGCTCGCCCTCGATGAGAACCTTGCCCCAGTGATCCTCGAGGGTGTGGCGAACCGCACGGTTGACTTCGCTCACACGGAAGACACGTTCATCGTCATCATGGCCTTGGCTCTGAAGACGATCGAACAGCGGCATCTCCGACATGCGCTGAACCTAGCCGCAATCAATCCCATGAAAAAGGGAACAGTCCCCTTTTTATCGAAGTGAGCGCTATGCCTGTGGTCGTCGTTGGGGTGGGGTCGAATCTCGGAGCGCGGGAGGCTGCGATCGGTGCGGCGAGCGATTTGCTCGATGCGCGCGTGGGGATCGAGGTCCGCGCCGTTTCCAAGATCTACGAAACCGAACCCCTGGGTCCGCCTCAGCCGCGCTATCTCAACGCAGCGCTTCGTCTTGAGACGCAACTCTCCCCCACCGAGCTCTTGTCGGTCTTGCTGCGAACCGAGCGTCGTCTCGGTCGCCGCCGCAACCCCGACGAGCGATGGGGCCCACGCAGCATCGACCTGGACCTTCTCTGGGACGAGCGCGGATCGCACCAATCGCCTGGCTTGCTGGTGCCGCACCGCGAGCTTCGGAGCCGAGCCTTCGCGCTCGGGCCGCTTCTCGATGTCGTTCCGGAGCTCACCCAATCACTCGGACCGTCGCTCGCAGAGCTCGGGGGTGCACCGCCGCCTTGGAACCGCGAGGCGCTCATCCAGGTAGAAACGTCTTCCACGGGCTTCGAGGTCGATGTGGAAGCAGACTCTCTTGCGGATGCATGTGCGCTCTGTGTCTACGAGCCCCGAGCTCCCAGGGGACGCCCCTGGTCCAGCCGCCATCTGCGCATCGAACCTGGGGTCGAACGATTTTCTGCCGCGTTGCAGGAAGTGCTGCGCAGCGGTTTCGCGATCCACCGCTCGACGATCAGTCACTGTTCGAAATCACAGTGGTCCTTGGAATTTCACGGCGTATCCATGGGAAAGCCTGTCGCTGCCCATGTACGACTCTGGAATACCTCGCCTGAGCGCCGCCGGTTTCGCCTACGCTGGACCGCTCTTTTTTAACCCCTAGCGAGAGTCGTTTTCTGATCGAATCGTTTGTTGCTTCACGAATCGATAGCTAATCTGAAGCGGGGGTTTCAGGCAAGACAACATGGCAGAAGCACGCAAGGACAAGCGCACGCTGCTTTCGTTGAAGATCCGGTACAAGAGCGCAACGCTCGAGGACTTCATCGAACGCTACAGCAGTGACATTTCGCGGGGGGGTGTGTTCATCAAGGCCAAGAAGCCCTTGGCGGTGGGTACGCTTCTGAAGTTCGAGTTCATGCTTCAAGACGAGTCGACGCTCATCCATGGGGTCGGACGCGTCGTGTGGAGACGTGAAGAAGCCGATGCGACCGCGGACGACCCGCCTGGCATGGGCATCAAGTTCATCAAGATGGACGCTAGCTCCCGCGCGGTGGTGCAGAAGATCGCCGATGACCGCGTGTACCCCGGTGTCTTCGAGCAGGGCAAAGAGGGAGCGCGCTCTCCTCGAGCCGACGAATCGCTCCTGCCGGAAGACGAGCTCGAACAGGAAGAACAAACCCAAGTCCGCCACGTGAGTGAGTTTCTCGCGTCTGCGCTCGAAGAGGGCGGGGCTGGTGAGGTTGCACAACGCGAAGCGCAGGCGGGCGCCGAGCGCGCACGCCGAAGCAGCGAGCAGAACGGCAGTGCCACGGCTTATGGGGCGTTCTCGGCGCCGCAGGAAGTTTCTTCTCGGCAGAAGCCATCGCTTGGCGAAGCGCAATCGCGTGGCGCCATGTCTGCGTTTGGCGGATCGGCAGCCAGCACAGCTGCGCGGGTCACCGGTTCGGTCGCACCGGCGCTCGACGATGTCGACCTGGATGACGATTTTCTCGAGAGCGAGACGACCAAGGTTCACGACTACCCGATCGAAAGTTACCGCCCCGAAGCCGCTGCCACGGTGATCGCCAAGGACGCCATGTCGCCGCTCCTCGCGGAGAGGCGAGCAACACCGGTCGTGCCTGCTGACGACACCACGGGCCGTCAGTTCGAGGACTCCGTTCCAGATCTATTCGGTCCGGAGTCGGTTGATTCGATCGGCCCAGCGCCCGGTGAGGTCATCGACGTCAAGATGTTCGAGTCCGATAGGGTGAAGGGTCGCGCGCCGGTTCCCGAGGCACCGGGGATTCCCTCGGAGGCCTTCAAGGTTCCGCAGGCGCCCGAACCGGTTTGGACGACGCGACCGACTCCCGAGAAGAAGGCCCGGCCCGGCTTGGTCATTGTGCTCATCGCGGTTGCGGCCCTTGCCGGCCTGGGAGTTCTCGCATGGCAGCTCGGAGTCGTGGACGGCCTGATCGCAGCGATCGCGCCCACCGAGAGCCCGTCCGCAGAGCCCGCTCGGGTGGCCGAGCCGGTTGCGGCCCCCGTGATCAAGCCCGAAGAGGCCGCGACCGAAGCGCCTGGTGCGCAAGAGGCCGCCGCCCAGGGTGCAGCCGATGAGGCTCAAGCGACTGCCGAGGCTTCGGCCGAAGCCGCGCCGGCCGAAGCGGCGCCTAGCGAAGCCGTCGATACCGGCATCATGAAGTTCGAGGTCGTCTCAGAACCGCCTGGCGCATTCGTGAGCGTCAATGGCAAGCGCGCGGGACGCACGCCGCTCGAAATCGAACACGAGGTTGGGACCAAGCTTTCGATCTACGCGAAGATTCGCGGCTCTCTGGGTCAGCGCCAGAAGGTCGAGGTTGTCGCCGGTCAAGAGCCGGTCAGCTTCCAGTTCGTGCCGCTTCCGTACGTGCTCGAAGTCGTCACCAGCCCCGCGGGCGCCACGGCGAGCGCGGTCGGTGGCGGGGTGGTCACCACGCCTGGCGAGCTTCAGTTCAACTCGATGCCACGGTCACGCAGGGTCGTGATTTCGATGGACGGCTACGAGACGGCGAACACATCGGTGCTGCGGCGTTCATTCACCGAAGAGACGGGACGCATGTTCGGGACGGTGAACGTGAAGCTCCGGAAGGAAGGCGCCAAGCCGAGCCCGAAGGCCGCCGAGCCCGCGCCGACTGAGGCCAAGGCCGAACAGCCTGCCGAGGCTGCGCCGAGCGAGGTGAAGCCCAAGGCCGAGCCGCCTGCGGCGCCCAAGGCGGTTGAACAGGCCCCCGCGCCTAGTGAAATAGACGCTGCCGACGCCCCTTAGGCTTACGGTACAGCACACGAACGCACAGCAGGCCGGCCAAAAAGCCACCGATGTGCGCGAACCAGGCGACGCCGCCGCCGCCTTCGGCGATTATGCCGAGGGCTAGGTAGCCCTGCACGAGCTGCAAGACGAACCAGACCACGATGAAGATCGCCGCGGGCACTTCCATGAAGTGGATGAAAATGAAGATCGGGATCAGCGTGACGACGCGGGCGTGCGGGAAGAGGGTCATGTAGCCGGCGAGGACGCCCGAGATCGCCCCTGACGCGCCGATCATGGGCACCATGCTACCGGGGTCGACGAGAACCTGCCCCAGGACCGCGCCCAGCCCGCACAGGACGTAGAACAGCAAGAAGCGGCCGCGGCCGAGCACATCCTCGACGTTGTCTCCGAAGACGTGAAGAAACAGCATGTTGCTGCCGAGATGCAGCAGCCCGCCGTGCAGAAACATGCTCGTGTACGGTGTCACCCAGCTGCCGAGCGCGCCGCCGTCGATGCGCGGCGCCGCCCAGTTGCCGTTCACGATGACGTCGGGGATCACCCCGAAGCGCATCACCAAGGTTTCGGTCTCGGCCCTGTCCAGGCTCAAGCTCAGCATGAAGACAAGAAGGTTCGCGCCGATGATCGCCCAGGTGACGACGGGGGTGCGGCGCGTGTGGTTGATGTCGCGGATGGGTATCACGATCGGGCTCTGTATAGCGCGTCACCGAGGCAGCCGCAGTGCCTCGTGCTAAAGCAGGCCCATGGATGCGGGTCATCTGCTTGGGCCTAACGGACCGCTGGCCCGCGGCATTCCGGGCTACGAGCACCGGCCGGGGCAGATTCGAATGGCCCGCGCAGTGCAGGATGTCCTGCATCACGATGGTGCTCTGCTGATCGAAGCGGGGACCGGCACGGGGAAGACCTGGGCGTATTTGATCCCCGCGCTGCTGAGCGGGCGCCGGGTGATGGTGTCGACCGGCACCCGCGCGCTTCAGGACCAGATCATGGAAAAGGACCTGCCCGCGTTGAAAAGCCACCTTGGCATCGACATCGACGCGGCCTGTGTGAAGGGCCTGAGCAACTACCTCTGCCTCCGGCGGTTTGGGGAGCTGTCGAGCAGCGCGGACGCCACGCAGCCTCGCTTCGCCCGCTCGCTCCCTGCGCTTCGCAACTGGATCCAGAGCAGCGAATCGGGCGACCGCGCGAGCCTGGCCTCGATTGCGGAGGAAGACCCCATTTGGTCGCGCGTGGTGAGCGGTTCGGACACGCGCATAGGCTCGCGTTGCGAGCATTACGAAGACTGCTTCGTGACCCGCGTGCGCCGACGGGCGGAGAGCGCCCAGCTGCTGATCGTCAATCATCACCTGTTCTTCGCGGACCTTGCGCTTCGAGATACCGGCTTTGCTTCGGTACTGCCCGACTACGACGCGGTCATCTTCGATGAAGCGCATCAGATCGAGGACACGGCGACCCTCTTCTTCGGCTCGCGGCTCTCGACCGCCATGCTCGAAAAGCTGGTCCGCGATGCTCGAACGGCCATGCGTGGCGAACGCGGGGAGAAGAAGCAGACGACGCGGCTGCTCGATGCCGTGCTTCAGCAGTCCTCGAATTTCTTCAGCGCCCTACCCGGCAACGCCGCCGGCGGCCGCGTTCCCTTGCCTCCGGAAGCCGTTCCCCAGGACGCGCTATTCGCCCTGGACAACACGCTCGCAGAGCTCGGCGCATCCTGCCGAAGCATTCGGCCTCCAAGAGAGAATGCGCTGCAAATTGCAAGGCGAGCCGACCAGCTTCGGGATGCGCTCGGCTCCCTCGAAGCGCCCGGGCAGGTCAGCTGGGCGCAGGCCTCCGGACGAAGCCCCGCCGTCGGCTCGAGCCCGATCGACGTGGGTCCGCTCTTGCGGGAGCGCCTGCACGAACGTGTCCCTTGCGCGGTGTTTACCAGTGCGACGCTGACCACGGGAGGGGACTTCCGATTCCTCAAGCGCCGTCTCGGGATCGAAAGCGAAGTCAGCGAGGAGCTGGTCGAGTCGCCATTCCGTTACGAGGAGCAAGCTGCGCTCTACGCCCCGACTCACCTACCCGACCCACGCGCCTCAGACTTCCCCGACGCTGCCGTCAAGGAGATCCTCGAGCTCATACGGATGAGCGAAGGAGGCGCGTTCGTTCTTTCCACCTCGCTCCGCATGATGCGGATTCTCTCGGAGCGTGTCGGGGAGCAGCTCGACTACGAGTGGTTCGTTCAGGGCGACGCGCCGAAGCAAACCCTGCTCGATCGGTTTCGGGACCAGGGCAACGCGGTTCTGTTTGCGACCGCGAGTTTTTGGGAGGGCGTCGACGTTCCCGGATCAGCGCTTCGGCTCGTCGTCATCGACAAGCTCCCCTTTGATGTTCCAAGCGACCCCGTGGTCGCCGCCCGGTGCGAACGCCTCGAAGAAGCCGGCGAATCCGCGTTCATGCGCTACCTGGTCCCTGCGGCGGCGCTCTCCTTGAAACAGGGCTTCGGACGGCTGATTCGCAGCAGGCAGGACCGGGGTGTCGTCGCCATCCTCGATTCGAGAATCCGGCGCAAAGGCTACGGAAAAGTGTTTCTGCGAAGCCTTCCACCCGCTCGGGTCTGCGACAGCCTCGACGAGGTCAAGCAACTCTTGATATCCGCGGGCCAAAACCCCAACATGGGCTCGGTATCTGCGTCCTGAAGGAGGCCTCTTGACTCAAGCCGTCGCCGAGCAGCATGGCTCCGCCGCTATCCCCGAAGCCCAGCATCGAATCGCGCCCACCTCCCAGGGGAGGCTCGACGAAGCGCTGGCCATCCTCGAGGACCACCGGAACGAATGGGTAGCGCTCGACATCGAAGAGCGCATCGAGCTTCTCGTGCACGTGCGCGAGAGAGCGGTCGAGGTTGCCGAGCGCTGGGTCGCGGCGTCCGTGGAAGCCAAGGGCATGACCTTCGGCAACGTCGAAGAGGGCGAAGAGTGGCTGGTCGGTCCGGCGGCTGTCGTCAAGAACATCAGCGTTCTCATTACCTCGCTTCAGGACATCCAAGACTACGGCGTGCCGCAGCTTCCAAGAGCAGCGTTCGCGCGCCCCGACGGTCAGGTGGTCGCTCCCGTGTTCCCCGCTGGACGGGTTCGACGGGCTGCTCTTTCAGGGCTTCACCGCCGAAGTCTGGATGCAGCCGGGGGTCAGCCTTGGAAACCTGAGCGAGAACCAGGCTTCGTTCTATCGGGAGAAGTGGACGAAAGGGAAGGTTTGCTTGGTGCTCGGCGCGGGCAACGTCTCTTCGATTGGACCCATGGACACGCTCTACAAGCTCTTCGTCGAGGGCCAGGTCGTCCTGCTGAAGATGAACCCGGTCAACGAGTACCTCGGGCCGCTGATCGACGAGATGTTCGAGCCGCTCCGCGCGCGCGGCTTCTTTCGCCTGGTCTACGGCGGCGCGGCTGAGGGCGAGTACCTCTGCACGCATGACCTGGTCGAGGAGATTCACGTCACCGGTTCGGACAAGACCCACGACGCCATCGTGTTTGGCCTGGGCGAAGATGGGGCGCGCAGAAAGGCAGCCGACGAGGCGCGCAACCCGAAGCGAGTCAGCTGCGAGCTCGGAAACGTGAGCCCCGTCATCATCGTCCCGGGACCCTGGTCGCGAAAGGACCTGGACTTTCATGGGATGAACCTCGCGTCGACCATCGTGAACAATGCGGGCTTCAACTGCACGGCGACGAGGGTGATCGTGCAGCACGAGCAATGGGACCGACGCGACGCGTTGCTGGGCTCCGTTCGAAACGCATTTCGGAAGGTCGGCGAGCGGAAGCCGTACTACCCGGGCGCCGAAGAGCGCCAGAAGATGTTCCTCGGGCATCATCCTGACGCCGAACAGTTCGGCGCCAAGGGTGAGGGCCACGTGCCCTGGACGCTGATTCACCACCTCGACCCGAGCCAGACCGACGACATCTGCTTCAACACGGAGTCCTGGTGCGGACAGACCAGCGAGGTCGCACTCTCGGCGTCGTCGATCGTCGAGTACATCGACCAGGCCGTCGAGTTCTGCAACGAGCGGGTTTGGGGCACGCTGGCTTGCAGCATCTTCGTCCACCCCAAGTCGCTGAAGGACCCGGCCGTGGCAGACGCGGTCGAGCGTGCGATTGCCAATCTCCGCTACGGCGCCATTGCGGTGAATCACTGGTCGGGCCTGGTCTACGGCCTGGTGACGCCCACCTGGGGCGCCTTCCCGGGGCACGAGCGCACCGACATTCGATCGGGACAGGGCGTCGTGCACAACACGTTCATGTTCGACCGGCCGCAGAAGTCGGTGCTCCGGGGGCCGTTCCGCGTCTTCCCTAGGCCGGCCTGGTTTGTCGACAACGACAGGGCGGCCGCGGTCGGTCCGAGGCTCACGTACTTCAACGCCGACCCGTCCTTGGCCAGACTCCCCGGGCTGCTCTGGGCGAGTATGTTCGGCTAGCCGCCGCGACGCGCGAGCAAGGCTTCGTAGGTTCGCTCCGGGTGAGCCTCGCTCGCGACTTCGAGCCCGGCGCCGTGCCAGCCTGGCTCCTGCAGCTGGCCGAAGGCGTCCCGTGCCCCCTCGTGGCCGGCCCGCTGGTCGACCACCTGCTGAAAGCCTGCGGCGAGCAGTGCCTCGGCGGCGCGCAAGGAGCGGTTGCCGGAGCGACAGCCAAGCACCAGCTTGCTGTCCTTCGCAAAGACGGTGGCTACCACCGACATGAAATCTCCGTTCGGACGCATGCCGGTCGGAGTCGCGTGCAACAGTGGGATGTTGTATGCGCCCGGCGTGTGCCCTGCTTCGAACTCCGGGATCGAGCGAACGTCGAGGTAGACGTATCCATCCTCTTTGACGAGCGCGTCGGCCTCTTGCGGTGAAACCCTCTTGACGGTCATGGCTTACCTCTGCGGCTCAAAGGCTCGCGTCTTTCAAGAACAGGTTTTCGAGCGATTCCCGCTCGGGTACCAGGGCGTCGAGCCTGGCGCCCGCGGCGCTCGAGATTCGGAGGATCTCGTCGACCGCCTTCTGGCCGTCGACGCTCAGGGTCAGGTGCCCGGCCCCGTCGTCGACGATGGTCCCGCGGGAGCCGAGCGAATCTTTGAGCTTCTGCGAGGCGCTGCTCAGCCGGATTTCGACGCGGCGCCCCGCGGACTCCAAGAGGTCGTGGACCAGCCCCTCGGAGGTGATCTTGCCCTGCTGCATGATGACCACGCGGTCGCAGAGCAGCTCCACGTCGCTCAGGATGTGGCTCGTGAACAGGAGCGTCTTGCCGCGCGCCCGCTGTTCGAGCAGGAGGTCGCGCACCTCTTTGCGGCCGATCGGGTCGAGGCCGCTCATCGGCTCGTCGAGCACCAGGAGCTCAGGGTCGTGCAGGAGCGCCTGCGCAAGTCCGATCCGCTGCATCATGCCCTTGGAGAACTTGCCGATCGGCCGGTCTGCCGCGTGCCGGAGGCCCACCTTGTCGATCATTTCTTCGGAGCGAGCGCGCCGCTCGTCCTTCGGCATACCGACGAGCCGGCCGCACAGGTCGAGGAACTCGATGGGCTTGAGGTACTGATAGACGTACGGGTTCTCGGGCATGTAGCCGACCCGCTTGGCGGCTGCGCGGTCGTCGGCCGAGCGACCGAAGATCCGGATCTCGCCCTTGGTCGGGAAGATCAGTCGAAGAATCGACTTGATGGTGGTCGTCTTGCCTGCGCCATTTGGACCGAGCAGACCGA
Organism: uncultured delta proteobacterium; assembly: GCA_963716775.1. Lineage (GTDB taxonomy): Bacteria > Myxococcota_A > Polyangia > Polyangiales > Houyiibacteriaceae > SG8-38. The sequence continues at coordinate 155,877 of CAVQUI010000004.1, read as the reverse complement.
AAATCTCGCCCCGCTTCACGGAGAAGCTCGTCCCTTGCACCGCGTCGACGCGCTTTCGAAAAAAACCGATGTGGAAGGTCTTGTGAAGCCCTTTCACTTCTAGAACCAAGTCTTCACCCATGGAGCACTCCACGAAGGCGGTTCACGACTTCCTCGACTTCCACGTTCCGCATCTGCGGGAAGAGCGGCAGCGCGATGCCGCGCGCCGCGACGTGTTCGCTGATCGGCAGCGAAGCGTCGCTCCCGGTGAAGCTGCCGAGCTTGTGAATCGCGAAAGACAAGAGGCCGGCTTCGACGCCTCGCTTGTGGAGCTTTTGGCGAACCGAGTCACGGTCGAAGCCTTGCGGAAGGATGGCGCCGAAGGTCTGGTAGTTCGATTCCGCCCCGGCGGGCGTGCGCTGAAGATCGAGCTCGCCGTCCAAGGCCGAGGCATAGAGCGCTGCGAGCTCACGCCTCCGTCCTAGGATCTCGTCGAGCCGCTGAAGCTGTGCGAGCCCGAGAGCCGCCGCCATTTCGGTCATGCGGGAGTTGCCCGCAGCGACGACGAACGCACCGCCGAGCTGGCCGTGATTGCGGAGCATCCGAAGTTTGTCGGCGATGTCGTCGTCGTCGGTGAGGCACATCCCGCCCTCGCCTGTCGTCAAGATCTTTCGCGGGTGAAAGCTGAGGCAGGACACCCGGCCGAGGCTGCCGCAGGGACCGCCCGCAAAGCGGCTCCCGAGGGCGCATGCTGCGTCTTCGATGATCGGCAGCGACCCGAGCGCCTCCGCAATCGCCTGGGCGCGTACGGGGTTGCCGAACTGATCGATGACGATCGCCGCCTTGGTGTTGCCAGTCCGCGCGGCGCGAAGCGCTTCGGCGGTGCTGTTCCACTCTTCTTGATCGATGTCGACGAAGCGTACCTTCGCACCAGCAAGCCGAATCGCATGTGCCGGGCTCGGCCAGCTCAGCGCTGGGCAGAGCACCTCGTCACCGGTGCCCACTTGCAGCGTCTTGAGCGCGAGCTGCAGCGCAGAGGTGCCGCTCGACACCGCGACGGCGTGCCGGCGACCGAGCAGCGCCGCGACCGCCTGCTCGAAGCGCTCGACCAGGGCCCCCTGCACCAGTTGTCCAGACTCGAGAACGGCGGCGACAGCGCGACGCTCGTCCTCGCCGATCCATGGTTTTGCTAGGCGAATCAAAGTCCGATCATCTTACCAAATCGCTTGCCGAAACGACCAGATTGCGGGGGGCCGGGCTCGGCCGCACCCTAGAGGCGTGGAACTAGTGCTGCAGCTCGACGCCTTGGAACGAGCTTTGACGCGTCTGGGGATACGCCTTCGGGAAGAGGAGCTCCCCGAGGAGGCGCATGTCGACGGAGGCCTTTGCCGCGTCCGGGGCGAGATGCTGCTCTATGTTTCGCCGAGCGCCCCACCCTGGCGAAGAGCCGAGGTGCTGCTCGAGGCGCTCCGCCGCTTGCCCCACGGGGACATTTGGCTCCCTCCGGAGATCCGCCGGTTGCTTCCGAGCGAGGAATCCTGCGACTCGCCCCTTCGACTGATACGCTTAGAAGACGAGGAAGCATAGTGGCGGGACTTGGCTTGATACTTTCGGGAGGCGGTGCGCGAGGAGCGTACGAGGTTGGCGTCCTCCAATACATCTTCAGCGAGTTCGTCGACGCCAAGGGGACCGGACCCAAGGTCGACCTGATCTCGGGGACCAGCGTGGGCGCGGTCAACGGCGCCTTCGTCGCTTCTGCAATCGGTGACGTGCCGAGCGCGGTGAAACAGCTCGTCTCCATCTGGACCGAGCTCGAGCTGCCTCACGTTCTCGGCTTTGGTCTTCGTCAGGCCGCAGGTCTCTATCGCGTGCTTCTCGGCGGCTCCGGTCAGGCGCGGGGCGTCTTTGACCCCGCCCCGCTATCGGCTCTCGTCGGCAGAAACGTTCGCTGGCGACGGCTCCGGCAGAACATCCGCAGTGGCGCGCTTCGAGCGCTCACGGTGAGCACCACGCACGTGGGCACCGGGCAGCCCGTGATCTTCGTCGATTCGGCTCCTGGCGTTGGAATTCCCGATAGTTTGGGCCTGCACGCCCTGGTCCGCCGGGCTCGGATCGGCCAGCACCACGTGCTCGCTTCGGCAGCGATTCCGCTGATCTTTCCTCCCGTCGAAATCGGCGACGAGATCCATTGCGACGGCGGCCTTCGCCTCAACACGCCGATGGGGCCTTCCGTTCATCTAGGCATGAACCGCCTGCTGGTCATCGGGCTTTCAACTCCGCACCCGCCGGGTGGGCGCGCCGTGATAGACGGCAAGTACCCGGGCGCGACGTACATGCTCGGCAAGGTGCTCAACGCGTTTCTTCTCGATCACGTCAACACCGACCTTCTCGAAGTTCAGCGCATCAACGACTTCCTTCGAGATGGCGTGCGCGCCTACGGTCCCGAGTTTCTCGATCGGATCAACGAGGCTGGGAAGGCCCGTGGCGCCTTGGCGCAAAGGCGATTGCTGAGCTCGTTGGTCCTTCGGCCGTCCATCGATATCGGACAGGTTGCTTCCGAGTACCTGGCCTCCAATCGCGTTCGTTTTGGGAAGAGCCTCGGGCGCGCCTTCATCAGCATGCTCGATGTCGGCACTGGGGCGGACGCGGATTTGGCGAGCTACCTCTTGTTCGATGGCGGCTTCGCGCAGACCCTCATCGAAATGGGCCGGCGTGATGCACATGCCAAGCGAGCCGAGATCGAGGCCTTTCTCTTCGAGGACCCTGATTCCATCCTCTCCCCAGCGCCTACTGTGGAGTCAAGGGCACATTCAGATTCCAAGCCCTCGGAATAGCAAGCACTTTGGCCGATAGAACCACTGTGGACAAAAAGGGGAAGACTGACCCGGCAGTCAGTCCTATTGTAATATTTTACCCACAACGTTGGGTGTGGTAGGCTCGATAAGTGGCTCAACCAAGCGTCGCGCACATTTCCGAGAACGCGACCCAACTGTCTCAGCGCCTGGTTCAGAACATTGCGCTAGTCGTTCGGGGCAAAGAAGAGGTCATCAAGCTGGCTGTCGTCTCGCTTCTGGCGCGAGGACATCTGCTGCTCGAGGACGTTCCCGGTGTCGGGAAGACCACGCTGGCGCGGGCTCTGGCTGCATCGGTCGGCGTGACGTTTCGCCGCCTTCAATGTACTTCGGATTTGATGCCGACCGACGTGCTCGGCGGCAACGTGTTCAATCAGTCCAAGAGCACTTTCGAGTTTCGGCCCGGTCCGATCTTCACGCAGGTTCTGCTCGCCGACGAGGTCAACCGCACGACGCCCAAGACGCAGAGCGCGCTCCTCGAGGCGATGGACGAGCGGCAAGTATCGATTGACGGTGAGACGTACAGCCTCGAAGAGCCGTTCTTCGTGGTGGCCACGCAGAACCCGCAGGAGTTCTATGGAACGTACCCGCTGCCGGAGTCACAGCTCGACCGATTTCTCGTGCGGCTCAGCGTCGGCTACCCGCCACCTGGAGTCGAGCGGGAGGTGCTCAATCGCCGCGGCGCAGACCCGGTTGGGCAACTCCGCCCGACGATGAGCGCAAGCGAGCTTCGGCACGTCCAGCAGGCCATCGACTTGGTGCGTGTCGACGACTCGGTCCTCGATTACCTGCACAGAATTGTCATCGCCACGCGGAATACGCCCCTTCTGTCGGTCGGCGTGTCCACCCGAGGCGCACTCGGTTTCGAGCGCGCGGCGCGGGCGAGGGCGCTAGTCGAAGGTCGTTCGTTCGTGCTGCCCGATGATGTCAAAGCGCTCGCGGGCCCCGTCTTGGCGCACCGTGTGAAGGTCAGCGGTGGCATGGGCGGAGCCGCCGTTCGGGACGATGCACAGCGCGTGATTCGCGAGCTGCTCACCATCGTGTCGGTCCCTCTCTGATCGGGCCGGTCGATGCGGATCTTTCGGCGAAAGCGGAGCAGGCGGAAGTTTCGACTGACGCGCGAAGGTAGGGCGTTCCTGTTTGTGACCGTCGGTGTCGGCCTCGCTGCCGTCAACACGGCGAACAATCTTCTCTACTTGGTTCTCGGATTGCTCCTCAGCCTGCTTCTGGTGAGCGGTGTTCTCAGCGACCTCGCCCTTTGGAAGCTGCAAATCAAACGCCAGCTGCCGGAGCGCATCTTCGCAGGTCGGCGTTCTCTGATCGACGTCGCCGTGCTCAACGAGAAGCGCTGGCTCTCGAGCGTCTCGGTCGAAACCACCGACGAGCTGAACGGCGCGGACACCGAAGCCGCGCGGTTCGTGCGCATCGAACCGGGAAAGAAAGAAATCGGGAGCTATCGATTCGATGCACCGCACAGAGGACTGTTCGAGCTAGGCACCATGCGCGTCCTCACCCGCTATCCATTCGGCCTCATCGAGAAGGGTTACACCATCTTCCTGCCCGATGAGATTGTGGTCTACCCGAAGCTGCTCGAGCACGTCGCCGCCCCACCTCTGCGCCCCATGCAAGGGGACGCCGCGCCGATTCACCAGACCGGACGTGGCAGCGAATTCGCAGGAAGCGTGCGTTTCTATCGAGAGGGTGACGAGGCCCGGGACATCCACTGGAAGCGGACAGCAAGCCGCGGCGAGCTGGTCGTCCGCGAGCACGAGCAGGAGTCCAGTGCGCTGGTCACGCTGACCGTAGACAACCTCCTGCCGTCCGACATCGATGACGAAACGGACTGGCGCGCGAGCTTCGAGACTTCGATTTCCGAGATCGCAACCCTGGTTTCCGTGTACCTGGCCGAGGGCGTTTCGGTGCAGGTTCAGTCGAGCGACAGCGTCTCAGCACTGGTCCCTGGTGGCACGCCGCCCGACCCAATCTGGCACTTCCTCGCGCTGCTTCAGCCGGCTCGCGCCAAGGCCTCCGGCCGCAGCCAGAAGAAGAAGAGGCGCGCGGCATGAGGTTCAGCTTCGCCCACAAGCTGGTCACCTACCTCTTCGCGGCCCTTGGCCTGAGCGCGCTCTTGCTCGGCACCACGTTCAGTCCTGTCGAGGCAGCTCTGGTCGTTGCGGGTTTTGCGGCGAGCTGGTTTGCGGAGCCGCCGCTCATCGACCGACCCGGCTATTCGCGATTCTGGAACATTGCCGCCGTCGTGGTGCTCTTCGTTCAGATTGCGCGGGCGGCGGCCGGGGAGCCTCTGCTGTCGGTGGGTGTGCAGTACGCCGCTTTCCTCCAAATCTCCCGCCTTTCACACCGAAAGACCGCAGCAGACTATCAGCAGATCGCCATCCTCGGCTTCTTGCACCTGATAGCAGGGACCGTGTTCTCGACGGGCCTGGACTTCGCCGTCGTCTTTTTCGGCTTCGTCCTAGTCATGCCCTGGATGCTCGCGCTCACCCACCTTCGAAAAGAGCTCGAGACCCAGCACGGCGCCGAAAGCCCGATGCTTCGCGGCGAGCTCCAGAGCAAGACAGTTGCGACGCCCGCGTTCTTCGCGGGGACGACGCTTCTGGCGGTGCCGCTTTTCGTCCTGACTGCCGCCATGTTCTTCGCGTTTCCGCGCGTTGGCTTTGGCTACCTCTCGAACCTGGGCGTGCGCACACAGGCGGTGGCCGGTTTTGGAGATGACGTCGAGCTTGGAGGCTTCGGCACGATTCGCGATGACCCGACCGTGGTCATGCGGGTCAAGCCCGGTCACCGCCGCGACCCGCCGCCGCGTTCGCTCGACCTTCGCCTCCGGGGCACCTCGTTCGACCACTACAGCGAGGGACGCTGGTCGCGCACACAGACGGCTGGAGAAGAGCTGAGGCGCCTCCAAGACGAGTACATCATCTTCCGTCCCCACAAGGCCGAAGACCGGCAATACGAAATCATTCTCGACCCGATGGATGAGGCCGTCCTGTTTCTCCCGGAGGGGACGGTGGCCCTTCAGGTTCCTCCGGTGCTTCGTTCAGGGCGCAATCGGTATCGGCGCATCACGCAGGCGCCCGGACTCGACATTCGTTACGAAGGCCGGAGCGAAGGCCCGCTGACGTATAAGGCCTTCGCCAAGGCGAGGTCGCGCGGTTTTCAGGAGAGTATCCCGGAGGCGCTCCGCCGGCGCTACCTCGAGGTTCCGGCCGGCTACGAGCGCGTTGAGAAGCTGGCGCGAAAGGTCACCAATGAGGCCTTCAACCCCTACGCCCAGGCCCAGTCGGTCGAACGATACCTGCGCGGCGGGGGCAAGTTCCGCTACACGCTCGAGCAGCCCGACACCGAAGGAAAAGATCCGCTTCACGTCTTTTTGTTCGAAGCCAAGGCGGGCCACTGCGAATACTTTTCTACGGCGATGGCCATCATGATGCGCTCGCTCGGAGTGCCGGCGCGCAACGTCACCGGCTTTCTCGGCGCGGACTACAATCCGTACGGCGACTACTACGCCGTCCGCAACGGTCACGCGCACAGTTGGGTGGAGGTGTTCATCGACGGCCGCTGGCTGACCTTCGACCCGACACCAGCATCCGGTCAGGTCTTCGCCTCGCCGTCCGGCTTCGCCGTGAAGATGCGACAGATGCTCGACGCGATGCGTGTGCGCTGGGCCGAGTACGTCGTCGAGTACAACATCCGCGACCAGGCCAAAGCTCTGCACGGCCTAGCCGCATGGTACCGATCCCTCGGAGGCGACCGGCGAGGAGCGCAGCTCAAGGCAGATGGCACCCCAGCGAACGGGGACCAGCTCGGACCGATTCCATTTCGCCCCGACTGGCGCTGGTTCGTCGCCATCATGAGCATTTTCGGCGTAGGGGCCGTGTTGGTTCGATGGCGTCAGAAGCGCCGGCGCCAAACCCGTGCAGGGCGGCAGCTCGACCCCAACCGCGACCGCGCCGTTCGTCTCTACCTTTCGCTCGAGCGCAGCCTTCGAAGTGCCGGCCAAGCGCGCCCGCCGGATGTCACACCGATCGAGCACGCCAAGGAGCTCGGCGAATCGGGCTTCGCCGCGGCGGACGATGTTCTAGAGGTCACCGACGCATATCTCGCCGCCCGCTTTGGCGACAAAGCCATGCCGCTGCAGGACTACCAACGCCTGCGCCAACTGAGCCGCGGCGTTCGAGCCAAGGCCAAGCGCCGGCCTACTTCGTCAGAAACCAGCCGACGGCAACACTGAGCGCAGCTAGCGTGACGACCGCGGCGACAATCAGGGCCACCTTGGAGCTGCCAGGCTTTTTGGCGCCTGCGCCTTTGGTCTTCTTTTTCTGTTCGTCGGGCTTGCGCGGCTTTGGAATCTCAATCGAAATCGGAGTCGCACCCGGCGCGCGAAACCTCATCACGGGGGCGCCTTCTTCGCTCGTGCTGCGAGGCGACGGCAAGAGCGATGGCCCCATGGGCACCCGAGCTCGGCTCCCGGCCTTCGACTTGTCGTCCTTCGACTCGAACCAGCCCATCGTAGCGCCAGGCGGCGCGCTGCTACGCACGTTCTCAATCGCCGTCTCGACCTCTGAATCACCGGCGAACCAGTTGCTCGGGTCGACGAAGTCGGATGCGACCAGCGGGCGCGCGCCTTCGTCGTCGGGGCTGAGCCTGAACGGCTTCGATGGGTCGGCGGGGATGTTGACCGAGCTGTCGAGGGAGGTGAACCGGCCCAGCTCCTCTTGAATCATGCCGTCGATCTGCATGGGTTGCGGCGGCACCGACTTTTGACGCTCGAGCGCGGCTTTGACCAGGTTGGCGATATCGTACGAGGTCACCTTCATCTGATGGTGAAAGAGATAGCTTGCCAGCGAGTCGCCGAACTCGCGTGCCGACTGGAAACGCTCGGCAGGGTCCCTGGCCAGAGACTGGAGGAGCAGCATTTCGAACTGCGGGTCTACCTCGGGGTGGTCGCCGACCAGGCTCGGGACGTCGGCGTTCGATACGGCCTGGACGGTGTCGTAGTCGGTCTCGCCCAGAAACAAACGCCGCCCCGAGAGCATCTCCCAGATGCAAACGCCGAGCGCGAAGATGTCGGCCCGCGCATCGACAGGCTGCCCATTGGCCACCTCGGGCGACAGGTAGCTGAACTTCCCCTTCACCACGCCGGGGTCGGTTCGCTCTAGCTGGGTTCGCGCCTTGGCCAGGCCGAAATCGGTGACCTTCACCTCGCCGCGCTTGCTGATCAGGATGTTCGGCGGCGACACGTCCCGGTGAACGAGCTCGACCAGGTTCCCATCGTCATCGAGCAGCTCGTGCGCGTAGCTCAGCCCGCGGCAGGCTTCCATCGCGATGTAGATGACGTCCTTGAGAGGGAAGGGTTTGCGCTTGAGCCGCAGCGTCTCGATGATTTTCTTGAGGTTCGTGCCATCGACGAACTCCATCACGATGAAGAAGCTGTTGTCGGACTTGCCGATGTCGAAGACGCTGACGATGTTTGCGTGCGTCAGGCGCGCGCCAAGCCGCGCCTCGTCGAGAAACATCCCTATGAAGTTCGCGTGCGAGGCGAGATGCGGCAGAACGCGCTTGATAGCGACGCGTTTCTTGAAACCTTGAACGCTCGTGGCTTCCGCGAGGAAGACCTCGGCCATCCCCCCGGCTTCAAGTCGTTCGATCAGCTTGTATCTCTGATCGGTCATCTCAGCTCGTCTGCCCTCCCCTTAAGGCGTTTTTCCATTGTCGTTTGCGGGCGCTATCCGGGTCAAGGAACGGATGCCATTGACACGGTGCCCCTGCGGCGCTTGACTGCTGCCGTGTCCCGCTCCCCAAAGCCCCTTCGAATCGCCCCGTCCGTTCTTTCGGCTGATTTTGGCCGTCTGCAGGCTGAAGTCCAGGCCGTGGACGAGGCGGGCGCCGACTGGATCCACGTCGATGTCATGGACGGCCGTTTTGTGCCGAACATCACGATCGGCCCCCCAGTGGTCAAAGCCATCCGCGCTGCGACGAAAAACCCGGTCGATGTTCACCTCATGATTGTCGAGCCGGAGAAATATGTTCAGTCGTTTGCGGACGCTGGCGCCGACGTCATCACGGTCCACGCGGAGGCCTGCACGCATCTGCATCGGACGCTCCAGCAGATCCGCGCTCTCGGAAAACGCGCGGGCGTCTCGTTCAACCCCCATACCCCTCCCGATTGCCTACGCTACGTCCTGCCCGACGTCGACCTGATCCTGGTCATGAGCGTCAATCCGGGCTTTGGCGGCCAGAGCTTCATCCCGTCCGCGAATGACAAGCTCGCGCAGATTCGCGCGATGATTGACGGAGCCGGCCTCGACATCGACCTCGAAGTCGACGGCGGCGTGAAGCCCGGTGTCGCGCGCCAAGTCATCGAAGCTGGCGCCGACGTCATCGTCGCTGGCAGCGCCGTGTTCAACCAGGGCAACTACGCGGCGGCCATCGAGGCGATTCGAAAGGACGGCGAGTGAACGACGACCCAGGGCTCGGCAAGGAGCTCGTCAACCGCAAAGTCACCAAGCGGAAGCTTCGCAAGAGCAGGTTGGTCGTCGAAGACGGGCCTGAGAAGGGAAAGCGGCTCGACATCGCAAGCGAGCGCATGACCATCGGACGGAGCGTCATCTGTGACCTGACGCTCAGCGACAATGCGGTGAGCGGCACGCATTGCGAAATCATCGCCAAGGAGAACGGCTTCCTCTTGCGGGACCTGGGCTCGGCCAACGGAACTTGGGTTGCAGGTGTTCGGGTTCGCGAGGCATGGCTCGAACCGGGGATGCCCCTGCGCATCGGGCGCACCGTCATCCGCTTCGAGCACGGCCCGGGCACCATTGAAATCGACCTCAGCCGGCGCGAGAAGTTCTACGACCTCATCGGCCACGGCGTTCGCATGCGCGAGATTTTCGCCGTCCTCGAAAAGGTGGCCGCATCCGACCTGACCGTCCTGGTTCGTGGCGAGACCGGCACCGGCAAAGAGCTCGTGGCCAGGGCGATTCATCGGGCTTCGAAGCGCGCGCAGCGTCCCCTCGTCGTTCAGGATTGCAGCGCAATTCCAGCCAATCTCATCGAAAGCATCTTGTTCGGCCACGAGCGTGGTTCGTTCACCGGGGCTGCCGACCGCAAGCAGGGCTGCTTCGAAGTCGCCGACGGCGGCACCCTGTTCCTCGACGAAATCGGTGAGCTCGACATCAGCCTTCAGCCGAAGCTACTGCGCGTGCTCGAGACGCGCGAAGTGCAGCGTGTGGGTGGCACGCGGATGATTCCAGTCGACGTTCGCGTCATTGCTGCAACCAACCGCGACCTGCGGCAGATGGTCAATGACGGCACGTTTCGCGAAGACCTCTACTACCGCCTGAGTGTCGTTCAGGTCGACTTGCCGCCGCTTCGCGAGCGCGTCGAGGACATCCCCGGGCTCGCAGCGCAGTTCCTCGAAGAGTCGGCGAAGCGGGGACCGCATGGAGAGGGAGCCGAATTCACAATCACCGGCGATGCGATGACCAAGCTCCAGGCCTATCCCTGGCCCGGGAACGTTCGGGAGCTCAAGAACACCATCGAGCGCGCCGTGTCACTTGCCGATGGACACGAGCTTGGCATGCACGACCTCATGCCGGCTTCGCAGAAGACCCCGCCCATGTTGTTTCCGGGCGGTACGGCAGAGCAGTTCGTCGACAACGAGATCCCCTTCAAAGACGCCAAGCAGCGGGTCGTCGACGCCTTCGAGGCGCAGTACCTCAAGGCGGTGCTCGACAAGCACGGCGACAACATCAGCCGAAGCGCCCGGGCCGCCGGGCTCACCCGCTACCACCTCCGCGAGCTTGCAAAACGCTACGGTTTGCGGGGTGAAACGAACGATCCCAACGACGAAGATTGAGCCAAGGGCCGCCGATCCGCCTATGATGGCAGCGATGGGTGGGGCCGCAGCTCTGGTAATTGCAGCGCTTGCTGTCGCTTGGCCGCACGCGGTTTGTGCCGACGCCCCCGCCGTGCAGGTCGCGGCGCCAGCGCCTTCCTGGGCCAAGTCGATTGAAGTCGTAAACGATGGCGCCCCGGTGATGCTCGCACCCGACGGCGAGTCGCGGCGCCGCGGCACCGTCGGCGCAGGCACGCGCCTCGGTTTCACGCGCAGGGTGTTCGGAGAGGGTTGTTCCACCGGGGTCTGGTACGAGACCCAGGACCAGCTCTTCATTTGTGAAGCGCACGTCCAACCATCACCAGACGCGCCCGGCCCGAAACGCGACGAGCTCAGCGGCCGAAGCTCGCGCTTGCCCCAGCGCTACGCCTTCGTGCGTTTCGACGGCACACGCGCGTACGCGCACCCAAGCGACTACTTCAGAAACGACTACAGCGAAGCGCTCGGCAAGGGCTACGGAATCGTGATTACCGGCGAGCAGGTGTACGAGGGCGTCGAGTTCATTCGCACGCGCCGGCACCTCTGGGTCGAACGCGGTTCGGTTCACTTCGTCGACGGCAGCGCGTTCAATGGTGTCAGGCTTGCGCGGGGTGAGCCGCTCGACCTCGCCTGGGTCTCCGTCCGTCCCGCGAAGATCTACGAGAAGCCGCAGGGGCGAGTCCTGCGGCGGCTCGAACGACACAGCCTCGTGCATGTGAAATCAAGCAAGGGCGCATGGACGAAGCTGAGCGGGGGAGGGTGGATTCGAAGTGCGGCACTCGCGCGTGCGACGCTGGTCGAGCCGCCGCAGGGTGTCGGCCCAAACGACCGCTGGATCGACATCGACATCGAACAGCAAGTGCTCGTCGCCTACGAAGGGCCCCGCCCGATGTTCGCGACCTTGGTTTCCACGGGACGGAACAGCAAGCAATCCCAAACCCCCCTCGGGGTCTTCGAGATCTGGGCGAAGCTCGAATACTCGGACATGGACGACATCGAACGCACGGACGTCGACAAGAACTACTCGATCCAAGATGTTCCCTGGGTGCAGTTCTTCAAAGGCAGCTACGGCTTTCACGCGGCCTTTTGGCACGATGACTTCGGTCGACGCAGAAGCCACGGCTGCATCAACCTCTCGCCCGCGGACGCTCGCTACCTCTTTCAGTTCAGCCAGCCGGTGCTGCCGCCTGGTTGGAACGCCATTCTCCCGATGCCTGAAGACCGCCCGACGATAGTCCAGGTCCGCGCCAAGGACTAGCTCGTCTAGCCTTCCAGCATCTCTTTGACGTTGACCAGGGCCAATTCGAATTCCCGTGCGTTCCGGCTCACCATGACGCGCTCCGCAAACTTTCCGAGGACGGGAAGCGGGATCTCGTACAGGACCTCGAGGGCCAGCGTCGCCCCTTGCTCATGGGGTTCGACAGCGTATCCAACTTCGCCGTGGCCCATTCCGATGGTCTGATGCACGGCACGTTTGCCGGGAACATGCTCGACGACCGTGGCCTGCCCCCGCAGCAGGAACCCTATCAATTGGTAGGTCCAGTCTTCCTGCTGTCCTTCGCCGCTCCCAATCACATTGCGAACTTCGACCAAGCCGGGAAACCAGTCGGGCATGTTGGTGATGTCATCCACGTAGGCGAACACCTCTTGCGGGGGCGCGTGAACGATGATGCTGTTCTTCCAAGACTTCATGCAAAGCGGACCCCATTGCTGGAGTCGATTCACAATGAAGCCAAAGAAATCGGCGCGTGTCCATATGTACTTGTTCTTGTGAAGAAGGGATAAGCCCTGATTGTCTTCGAAGTTGCGAAACTGTTGCATTCGAAGCCGCGAGCAAAGATGGGCAGCCCGCCCAAGCTCCTTCGAAGAAGCGATTCGGCTAGGCTTCCAGCGCCTCTTTGACGTTGGCGAGCGCCATGTCGAACTCCCGCGCGTTCCGCTTGACAGCCAGTTGCGCCGCCCACTTGTCCAGTACGGGCAGCGGCATGCTGTACTCGATCTCGAGGGTCAGTCTCGTCCCTTCCCGCGGGGATGTGACGAAATACCCGAACGTGCTGCTGACCGTTCCGATACTCTGATGGACAGCGCACCTATGCGGGACGTGCTCCACGACCGTGGCCTGCCCTCGGAGCAAGAGCCCGGCCATCTTGTAGGTCCACTCGAACTGCTGTCCGGCGCCGGTCCCGATGACATTCCGAATCTCGATCATGCCCGGCAGCCAATCGGGCAATCGCATTGGTTCGTCAACATACGCGAACACCCTGTTCGCGGGCGCGAGGATCACGACGCTGTCTGTCCAAGATGCCATACGACCCAACTCCCGTGCCGGGGGTCGACTACAAATGAGAACACCCGAGCTCGTAGGTGTCCATACGCAATTGTTCTGCTCGATAGTTGGGAGAGCCCCGGTCTTGTAGGGTGTAAGGGTCTCGCCGCCCGCGAATGGGGGCGCGCGTTTCGTGTCGAAGCGGTTAGCTTTCGAGCATCTCTTTGACGTTCTCGAACGCTAGCGCGAGATCGCGCTTGTCGCGGTTTGCGATCAGTCGCTCCGCCAGCTTGCCCAAGACCGGCACGGGGACGGTGTACTCGACCTCGAGAGTGAACGTCGTCCCTTCGTCATGCGGCTCGAACCTCAGCGTCCAAGTGCTGCCAATCATTCCGATGCCCTGGTGCACGGAGCACTTGGGTGGCACGTGCTCAACCACCGTGCTCTGCCCACGAAAGAGCATCCCTGCCATCTTGTAGGTCCACTCGTACTGCTGCCCTAAGCCGGTCCCAATTACATTGTGGACCTCGACCATGCTTGGCAGCCACTCGGGCAGCGTCGTCGGCTCGGTCACATAGGCGAACACTCGGTCGACCGATGCACGGATATGTGTGCTCTCGCTGATTGCAGCCATTCAGCCCGTCTCCCAAAAGAGTAAGTTGGCTGGCAGTCTAGGCAGGCGCGCTCTGCCCTGTCCATACGCAATTATTCCGCCAGACTTTGCCCCGGAATGGACCGAAGTGGGTAGAGCAGCAAGGGCAGATTCGCCAGCTAGCAGTTCGGGTCGAAGTACGCGCGAAGCGCCCAGAAGCAAGCCGCCAGTAGCCCAGAGCAAGAGCTGCGCACAGCGCCAGCAGCGCCAGATTAAGCCAATCTTCGCGGCGTCGCTGAGCATTGCGGGGGTGGCCTTGGGCGCGGTGTCTTCAGATCTCGGCCACTGTGGCCGAGATTGCCACGATGGCTTGCGTGGAACTCGTTCACTGTGGCCGAGACTGCAAGGCTGGGTTGCCAGCGCGGCCGAGCTTCGGATGCTTGCCTGGCGCTCGAAGCCACGATTTCGACGCAACACCCCACGCCGCCGTCCGATGAAAGTGCGTGGTGTTCGCGGAGTACACGTTGGTGACAGGGATCGTCGTTCTAGCGGCGGGCCTAGCGCTCTACGCCCTCGGAGTCCCACTCGTGCAGGCGTTTTACCTCACGAAGCTCTTCATCCTTTTACCGGTTCCCTGAGAGAGGAAGGCAGTCATGAACAACATCGAGAAAAGCAGCAGGTATCTCTTGAGTGACGAGCGCGGTTTGACGACGGTCGAGTACATCATCGTCCTCGGCCTGATCGCCGTTGTGGGCATTGCCGCTTGGCAGCAATTCGGCGAAACCCTAATCGGCGAGGTCGAAGCGGCCGACGGATACATCGCAGACGTCGTGCAGTAGCAGGCAGTCCGATGAACACGGCCGTCACCATCGCCGCGAGTCTGGCCCTCTGCCTTGCCGCCATCGCAGCTCTCTGCGATTGGCAGCGAGGCGAGATCCCAAACTGGCTGACGCTCCCCGCCCTGCTTCTTGCGCCATCGGCTTATGGGTTCGCCTTTGGCGTCGAGTACGCGTTGCACAGTCTCGCGGCTGCGTTTCTGGGAGGCTTGGTGCCGTACCTCTTGTTCCGCCGCGGCGCGATGGGGGGCGGCGACGTCAAGCTTTTCGCGGCGCTTGGCGGGGTTCTGGGTTTCGATTTGCTGCTTGGGGTCGAGGTCCAGCTCGCGGCTTTCGTGCTGGCCATGGTTGCGGCTGGCTCGGCGTTGGCCTGGAAGGGCGCCTTGCTCGGGACGCTCTACAACGCACTGTGCGTGAGCCTCGGCCCCGTGCTTCCAACTCGCTGCCGCCGAGAGCGATGCGACGAGCTGTCCGCTCCCATTCGCATGGGCGCGCCGGTCTTCCTGGCGACGGGGCTCCTCGCATTCCCGCATCTCCTCGCTGCCTGGAGCGCAACGTGACGGGCTCGGTTTCGGCTTTTCGTTCACTGCTAGCGGACAGGCGAGGCGTCGTATTTCTCGAGCTCCTCATCGCGTTCGTTCCGATGTGGACGTTCTTCTTGTGCGTGCTTCAACTCTCCTTCGTCGCGCACGCAGACCTGATGGTGAAGCACTCGGCTGACTCGGCCGCGCGCGCCGCGGTAGTGGTCTTGCCGGACGATCCAAACGAATACGGAGGCGAGCCAGAAATGAGCGTCGACCGCAACCCCGTCACCGCGTCCGACCTAGAGAGGGTCCTCGGTCGGATCGCGGCGGCGATGCGCGAGCGGCCGAGCGCCGATGGGGTCCTCAGGGCCCTCTCCGAAGACACTGTGCTGAACCTCGGCAGGTCGCGTCTCAACACCATCCGACTGGCTGCACACATCCCGCTGATGCCCTTGGCGCCTGTCGATGTGGGTCGCGATTCTCAGCCGAGCATCGGCAAGGCGATTGGAAGCGAGCGGAAGCTCCTGAGCGCGCTCTACTATCAGCCCTTTGCTCTCGCGGTGACGTTTCCAGGGCTCCAGGGTGGCAAAGCCACGGCGCCGGAGATCACCGTTCGAGTGACCTACGCCTATCAGTGCACGGTGCCCCTCGCGCGAAGGATTCTCTGTCAGGGATTCGCCGACATCGAGGGCAAGGAAGACCTCGGCGAAGCGTTCTTCCCCTTCGCGCAGAGCTTCGTCGGTGGGCGCTTTCGTGGGCTCCAGCACGAAACGACCCTGCTAATCCATGACGCGCCGTACGCGTATCGACCGAGGGGTTCCTGATGTCTTCGAGGCGCGCCGGCCTTATCGAAGACACGGGTGGAGCGATGATGCTCATGTCCCTCTTCATGGCGCTGCTGCTCATCGGGGCTCTCTACTACATCTTGGGTGTCGGGGATGCCGTCATCTACCGGCGCATCATGCAGGATGGCGCCGACGCAGGCGCGCACGCCGCCTCGGTCATGGGCGCCAAGGGGATGAACCTGCACGCCCTTCTCAATGTCGTGATGGCTGTCACCGCCGGCATCTTGCTGGTCATCCGTAGTGTCGAAGTTCTCCTCGAGATCGTCATCGGGGTTCTGTCCGGGCTCGTTGCCACGGTGGTCCTTGCCGCGAAAGCCTCTGCGCTCATCGCCGTGCTCACCCCAGTCGAAAGCACCGTCGAAAGGGTCGGCGACGCGGTCGAGGAGTTCGTGCGGATCGCCCACGACGCCCTGGACGTGGCCCACCATGCTGTCCAGCGCGGCTACCCCTTGCTGGCGCAAGCTCGGGCCATCGATGCGATGGCCTTCCAAGATGCCTTTGACCCCCCGGTCGCTGCCGGTTTCGTCGTTCCTCTGCTTGGTTCGCGGCTCCCCAACGGTGGACGAGGCCTGCCCATCGAGGAGGACGAGATCGGGACCCTCTGCGACCGGGTTGCCGACGGCCTGAGCAAGCGATTGAGCAATGTGAGCTCCAAGGTTCCCAAGTGGCTTCTGAAGTTTCTCGGTGGCGTTGTCGGTAAGGCCCTGCGGCTGGGCAAACGCAGGACATGCGCCGACGACGTCGTCGAGCCTCCAAGGCGCGTCGTGCAGAGTCGCCGCGACGGCACCGTCCTGTGGTTGGGGCACGAGGAGTTCCAGTACCGCGCATACAGCATCGGCAGGGACCCTCACGAGAACCATTGGCAGCACGCCGAGCGGGGTATTCGCATCGCGCAAGGCGGCTCTGCGGAGGGGCGCAATGCCGCCTACAAGGCTCACGTCGTCGGACGCCTCGCGTTCGCACAGGCCGAGTACTACTTCGATGGCACCGAGGACAAGGCCGAGTGGCTCTGGAAACAGAGATGGCGCGCGCGCCTTCGTAGGTTTCGGATCTCTCGCGACTGGATTCCAAACGGGGTTCTCAGCGCCTGCTCAGCCAGCCGCGGAAGAGGCCCGGTTAGCGGGCTCGCAGGTCTTTGTGATGTCGCGCGGGATTTCTCCATCAACGCGGTTTCCGCCCATTGAGGACACGATGACTCGGTCGATCCAACAACTGCTTAGCGACGAGAAGGGCACTGCCATGGTCGAGGCGCTGATCAGCCTCCCCGTCTTCGTCGCAGCCCTGGCAGCGGTCGTGGCTCTCAATGGAATGTACGGAGCGAAGCTCGAGGCGAAGTCTCAGGCGAGGCGCCTAGCCTGGTTGCAAGCCGACTCGGGCGAATGCCCCGCACAGAGCTGCAGGACTGGAGACTGCGGGCGCATCGAAAGCGAGATTCGCGCTGGCGGTCTTGATGACCTGGTCGCGGTGCAGGACGGTCGCTTCTCCTTGGACTCCTTTCTCGGCAACGTAGGCCGCTTCTTTCTCGGAAAGGCCACCAACGGAGTCGGCCTCGCGGAGGCCCGGATGCCCACGACGGTACGCTCGGAGATCGGGTCCCAGCACGGAGTGACCACCCTGCTTTGCAACACGACGTCCAGGGACGCCGAGGGCGGGGGCAATGTTCTCGAGCACGCTTGCCGAACAGGACTTGGAACGACGGAGTATGCACGTGAAGTTTGTAGATAGAACCGCGCCTTGCATCAGGCTCGGACTGTTTCTGACCGTCACCGTGGCCCTTGCAGCGGCGCTTGCTCTTCGGTCCGTTCACGCCGATACGGTCGAGGTTCCTTGGGCCCCCAGCACCGAGCCCATGGCCTATCCTGGCGTTGCAGCATCGGCTGCGCGGGCGCTTCAACTGAACGGAGCCCGTGTTTCTTTTAGGACGCAAACAATCGCCGCCCCGCTCGATGAGGTCCTTGCACACTACGAAAGCGTCTGCGCTGGTCCTCATGCCGGATTCATCGAGCAGCTCTCGATGCAGGCCGCTCGCAGCGCCGCCGACGGATATGTCGCATGCCTGGACATGGGCGATGGGCCTCGAGACCTGCCCTCGCTTGCCGATCGACTCGTTCGCTTTTCCGAGACGGGCGATTTGGCCGCGCTGGGGGCGCTTCGATACGCACGTGCGCATCGCATCCCCAACGGGTCTGGGGAGCAGACGTTTCTTCTCACGATGTGGGCAGACTCGGCCTTCAATCTCTTTGGGATGTTACCCACAGCAGGTGCGGACGGTGGCGGCAGCGACCTTCTCGGAGTGCCTCGCCCCGCCGGTTCGCAGCGCGTCTTGTCGGCCTGGGAAGCTGAGCAACCGAGCGGCGTCGTCGTGTACCGAGTGCGCGACCGCTCGGTAGCCGAGCTCGAGTCGTTCTATCGAAGCGAGCTTCCCAAGAAAGGCTGGACGATCATCGAGCGTCACCCCTCCGAGTCGGTCGCAATCGATGGGATTCACATGCTCTCGGCGGAGCTGGGAAATCGCATGGTCACTGTTCTGGCTCATCCCGGCGAAGCATCCGAAACCGTAGTCTCCATTCTCTCTTCCGAACCGTCATGACCGTGGGACCAGTCCTATGAATCGAACCGCTATCATCGCATCAGTCACCGTCGCCGCATTCGGCTTCGTGCTCCTCGGCGTCTACGTGCGGCAATTTCAGCGTGAAGCGACGGGGGGCGAGCCCGTTGCATTGCTCGCCACGAGGCAAGACGTCGCGGCGGGGGTTCCTCTCACCGAAGAGATGCTCCTGGTGCGGACCTTGCCGGAGAGTTACGTCGACGAACGGCAAGTTCTAGCGACCGAGCTCCCGCGAGTCTTGGGCGTCCGCTCATCGATTGCCCTGGAGGCCAATCAGACCCTGATCTGGACCGATCTGGCCACCACACCGCACGACCGAAGCTCATTGTCGAGCCGGATTCCAAAAGGGATGCGAGCAATGAGCATCAGCGGGACTTCGAGACGCTCCTTCGGAGAGCTGATGCGCCCTGGCGATCGGGTGGACGTCTTGCTCACCAAGGAAAAACCGGGTTCTGAGGCGAGAGTCGTCACGGTCCCACTATTGCAAAACGTTCTCGTCCTCGCTGTCGGTGACAGCTTTGGCGCCGTCCATCAGCAAAGCTCAGCTCTTCGTCCGGACTCAGTCACGCTGCTCCTCAGCATCGACCAGGCAAGCCTGCTCGCTCAGGCACGGCGCGACGCAACCTTGAGCCTCGTGCTGCGTAACGAAGACGATCTGGAGATCAACGAAGGCCTCGCAGAGACCGACGACAGCGATGTCCTCGAGCAAGACAAGCGCGCCCGACGCCAACGGCGCTTGCAGATCGAGAGGGTGAACTAACATGACACGCCCGACCAAGAGCTGGGCTCTGGCCGCCCTGATGCTCCTCGCATTTGTGGTCGAGGGGAGGGCATCGGCGGAGGTAGAGCCGGCCCGTACGATCGTCTTGCGAGTTGGTGAACAGAAGAGCCTGCCGGCACGGGGAATCAAGAGCTACTCGGAGGGTGCGCCAGGCTTCGCCGACATCCGGGTGACACGCGACCAGAGTCGATTCGTGATCGTCGGAAAGGAAGAGGGGATGACTTCCCTGCTCTTGATCAAGAGCGACGGGAGCCAGCTCCACTACACGATTCAGGTGATTCCCGCGGACGCCGTCAAAGGGTTCGGAGGAAGAGAAAACATTCGCTTGGACCTGTACTTCGTCCTCATCCAGGACCGGTACGGCCATCAGATAGGACTCAACTGGCCCGGGAACATCGGAAGCACGATCGGCCCCTCTGAGGCCGCAATCGCGATCACGGGCGGCAGCGGTCAAGCCACGCAGAGTGCATTTCAGATCTTGCCGCAGACTTTTTTGCCCAGCTTCGACCTCGCCCAGGCCAAAGGCTGGGCGAAGATGTATCGGCAGGCCACCTTGGTTACCGCGAACGGCACCGAAGCGGTGTTCACTTCTGGAGGCGAGTTCAACGTTCAAGTTCAGAACAATCTGACGGTCAACGTGGAGGCGATCGAGTTCGGGACGAAGGTCAGTGTCCTTCCGAAGTACGACGCAAAGACCGGCCGCATCGAGCTCGAAATCGTCGCCGACGTTTCCGATCTCGACGCAGAGAAGGGCGCAAAGGGAATCCCGGGCCGAATCACCTCGCACGTCGAGACTTTGGTCAACCTCGAGCTAGGTCAGTCGGTCTCCTTGGCAGGAATTCGCGCCCGGACCGAGCGGCGCAGGAAGGATGGCATTCCAGGGCTTGCCCTCATTCCGTTCATCGGCGCGCTCTTCGGGACGCACTCTCGGGAGACGGAAGACAACCAGTCGTACATGTTGGTCGTCCCCTCCGTCGTAGAGCCGGTGAGCTTGAGTCAAAGAGACCGCGTCGAGGAAGCGCTCCGTGTGTACGAGACGTTTCGGGGCGGCGTCGACGACCATCCGCTCATGGATCAACCACGCGTCGGGCGAGATCGAGCCCCGGGCAGCGAAAGCGAGCGCGGTCGATGAGCTTCGGATTCGCAGTGTCGGTGCTGATGCCGGACAGCTCCAGAAAGGAGCTCAGTATCGCCAACACGAGCTCGTTGACCGTGGGGCGTGACCCCTCTTGTCACATCGTCCTCCCATCCCCCGCTGTCAGCCGCTTCCACCTCCGGGTTGAGCGGGGCCGTGACGGTCTTCGGGTCGTAGACCAGTCGTCCAACGGGACCATTCTGGCAGGCGAGCGGCTCTACGACTCCGAAACACTTCTCGCGCCCGGCGGGGAGCTTCGAGTGGGACCCTACGTCCTTCAAATTTCGCCTCTTGTGGCACGCGAAGACGCCGCCTCCCCGGAGCTGAGACGGCGAATTCACCGCTCGCTCCTCGACCATCTAGACCTTGCGTCCCTCGAAGCCGCAGACATGGATGCCGAGGTGCTTCGGCCGCGCGTGGTTCAGGCTCTCGAGCAGATCGTTTCGAAATTCGAGTCAGAGCTCACCCCTTCCGCGGACCTCGCAAAGCTCGTCGCGGAGATGACCGACGAAGCGCTTGGGCTCGGACCGCTTCAGGAGTTGCTGGACGATGATTCAGTTTCCGAAATCATGGTAGTCGACCCAAACACGATCTACGTCGAACGACACGGCAAGATTCGCCTCACGCCCTTGCGCTTCACCGACGACGAATCCTGTCGCGCCGCGATAGAACGCATCGTGACTCCCTTAGGCAGGCGAATCGACGAAAGCACGCCCCTGGTCGATGCACGCCTCGACGACGGTTCCCGGGTCAACGCAATCATTCCCCCACTCGCGATTCGCGGTCCTTGCATCACCATCCGGAAGTTCGCCAAGCGCACACTTCAAATGGATGAGCTGGTTTCGCTCGGAAGTCTGAGCGCTGCGATGGCGAGGTTCCTTCAGCGCTGCGTGCGCGCCAAGAAGAACCTGCTCATTTCAGGGGGAACCGGAAGCGGCAAGACCACACTGCTGAACATCCTCTCCACGGAAATCCCGCCCGCGGAGAGAATCGTCACCATCGAAGATGCGGCTGAGCTCCGTCTCGACCAACCGCACGTCGTCTCGCTCGAATCCAAGCCCCGGAACCTCGAAGGCAGCGGGGGATACAGCATCCGCGACCTGGTGAAGAACGCGCTCCGGATGCGACCGGACAGGATCATCGTTGGCGAGTGCCGCGCTGGCGAAGCCATCGACATGTTGCAAGCGATGAACACCGGCCACGAAGGTTCGATGACGACGACCCATGCCAACAGCGCGGCGGAAGCGCTCAAGCGCATCGAGACGCTTTGCATGATGGCGGGCCTAGACCTGTCGCCGCGCACCGTCCGAGAACAGGTCGCGGGAAGCCTGCACGTCGTCGTCCAGCAAACGCGATTCTCGGACGGTTCCCGTCGTTTGACCTCCGTCACCGAAGTCGGGCACTTGGGCGAGGACGGGGATCTCGTCCTCCACGACATCTTCTCCTTCCACCGAACGGGCACCAGTGCGTCGGGCGAGGTCTTGGGGGAGCACCGGACGACCGGCTACGTCCCGAGCTTCTTGGACGAGTTCATCACACAGGGCCTCATTGACGGAGGGGAGTTCCTGTGAAGAGCGAAGCCCTGCCGCTTCTCATGGTCTCCGCAGCGCTCCTTGTCAGCGGATGCGCAGGCCTCGCCTATCTCCTCTTGGCGGTCGAGGACAACCCCGCCCAGCGTCAATGGCGACGCTACGCCGCCGATCTCGAACGCCACACGAGCTTTCTTCTGCTGCCCTACCGTGGCACGCAGATTGCGCTGGTTCAGCTCCTGGTCTGTGTGGTTCTCGCCGGGCTGTTTGCCGTCACCCACAGCCCAGTCCTCGCTCTGCTTGCCCTCGTTGCGGCCGCGGCGCCTCCGTTCGTCTTGTGGAAGCGGCACGTGGCGCGTGTCGCTCAACTCGAACGTCAACTCGACACCTGGCTGCTGATGCTTGCGAACGCGCTGAAGGCAACCTCTTCTGTCGGAGAAGCCGTCGCCTCCACGACCAAGCTGGTGCCGAAGCCCTTCAGCGAAGAGGTCGACCTGCTGGTCAAAGAGATCCGCCTGGGCGCACCACTCGACCGGGCAATTCACGCAGTCTCGCGCCGCATCAACAGCACGGTAGTTTCGGGGGCGCTCGCCACAATCGTCGTCGCCAGACAGACGGGCGGTGACTTGCCTCGGACGCTGGAGCACGCCGCGGCAGCGCTTCGTGAAGCGACGCGGCTCGAAGGCGTGCTTCGGACCAAGACGGCTGAAGGTCGAGGGCAGGTCCTCGTTCTTGCGTCCGTACCCTTTCTTCTCTGCATCATGATCGCTTGGCTCGACCGCTCCTGGTTCGATCCAATGCTGAACCAGCAGCTCGGCCGAGCCATCCTGGCTGCCTGCGGGCTGGTCTGGACTTTCGCCACGTTCTGGGCTCACCACATCGCAAAGGCCGACCTATGATCGGCCGGCTCGACCTCACCCTAGCGCTCGTCTTCGTCACAGTCCTCGGAGGCGCCTCCGCTCTGGTTTTCCAGCTTTCCAAGATGCCGCCCGCAGCTCGCCCCACCTTGGGCGCCCGCGGCCTCAATCGGAGCAGAGCAC
This sequence comes from uncultured delta proteobacterium, assembly GCA_963716775.1. GTDB lineage: Bacteria > Myxococcota_A > Polyangia > Polyangiales > Houyiibacteriaceae > SG8-38. The sequence continues at coordinate 132,999 of CAVQUI010000004.1, read as the reverse complement.
TAGGGCGCGGCGGCATCTTCGCTTGGTTCGAGCCGACAATCCGCCTACTTGCCGCTTGGTTGGCTCTCCTTGAGATTGAGCGCCTGCGGGAGCGCGCGCGCCGCTCGCTCAGTCACGCCGGCGACTACCTGGGGCTCTCGGCCGACGAGCTGATTGCGCTGTGCCTGCTCTCAGGTTTCGGCTTCGGCATGGGTGTCCTGATGGTCTGTCAGCGCATGGAGTTGCCCTGGCTGTTCGCGATCGGCGGCCTATGCCTAGGGGCGCTCGTTCCATGGTTTCGTGTGCTGGGCGTTGCTCAGGCGAGGGCTCGGGGCGTCGGTCGAGGTCTGCCGGGCGCGGTCGAGCTCGCCTCGATGTGCATGAGCGCAGGTCTGGACTTCCCGGGCTCGTTGCGGCGCATCGTCGACAGCGCTTCAGATCCCAGCGATCCGGTGATCGAAGAGTTCGCCCGAGTGCTCCAGGAGTTGGACCTCGGCCACACCCGAAGAAGAGCGATGGAAGGGTTCGCCGCCCGCGTTCCAACCGACCAGGTTCGTGAGTTCGTCAACAGCGTCGTCCAGGCCGAAGAGAAGGGCAGCCCGCTCGCGAATGTCTTGACCATCCAGGCACAGACGCAGCGATTGCGGCGTAGCATTGCCGCCGAAGAAACAGCGTCGGAAGCGGCGCTCATGCTCCTCGGTCCCATGACGTTGATCTTTCTCTGCGTGATCGTCCTCCTTCTTGGCCCCGTGGTCGTTCGCTTCATGACAGGAGGGCTTGGACCCGCATGACCGGTCTTCCGCAAGCTAGGCGCAACGCTCTTCTCGCGTTCCTCGTAGCCGGCGCGCTCTTGGCGCTCGTCGCCTGGCTCCGGGACGGCGCCGCAGCCAGTGTGAATCAGCGAAGCCCCGCCGAGTACCCCGAGCTCTTCGCCGGAGCTCAGGCCTGCCCGCCGCGGGGCGATGCCCTGGCCAACGGTCGCCGCTCAGAGGAGCTCGGCCTTCTGCGCGCGGACCGCTATGCGTACAACCCCCGCGACGGTGTTCGGGCCGTGCAGCGTTTCCAGCAAGCCGAGGCTTGCTATCGAGCCGCCGGGTCCGAGGGTGATGCTGCGCGCGTGGCTCGATCGATCGCAGCCCTCTGCGCGCGAGTCGACACGGACTACGCGGCAGCGCGACTGAATCTGGTCAACGCGCTCGAACAGGATCGATGGTCCGCCGCGCTCAGCGAGGTCCATCGGCTACTTCTTCTGACTGAGCACTTGAGGAGGCACGAGTATGTCGAATGGCTCGACAAGATCATTGGCAAGATCTCGGCTCGGGCGAGCACAGCGCCCTAGCCGCCTGCTTGGCCCATTGCTTGCCTCGTGTCTCACCTTGGTCGGCGGATGCCATCACCCGACGCTCCATCAGGGGCCAGATCTCCAAGCCGAGCTGACGAGCGTCACAGCCGAGGACTTCTTCCTCTTGGGCGTCTCGCACGCCCGCGCTGGCGATCTCTTGCGCGCGGAACAGTACCTGAGCGCGGCGCGGCAACGCGGCCACGACGAGGCGGCCGTGGTTTACTGGCTGGTGCGCGTGTGCGTCGCGGCCAGTCGCTACCAGTCCGCGCTAAGTCACGCGGCGGACTACCTTCGCGACCACCCGGCACATTGGTCGCTTCGGCTCGTCGTTGCGAGCATCTACGAGGCGCTTGGGGATCGCAGTCGCGCCGAATCGGAGCTGGAGCAGATCGTCCGGGCGCAGCCCGAGCGAGCTTTGCCCCACTACAGGCTAGCGATGCTCTATCGGAACAGAGAAGTCCACAGAGGGAGATCCAAGGCGCACCTCGAAGAGTACCTCCGGCTCGCCCCGCAGGGTCCCCACGCTGCCGAGGCGAGGTCGGTTCTGAGCGAAGTGAGCGAGACCGTGCTGGGTCCGCAGCTCGTGCGGCTTCCAGTCGAGGCAAGCTCGGGGCTCGAGGAAGCGCCGTGAGCATTCCCCGTCACGTATTCGAGCAGACGGTAGCCTCGCTGTTCGCCCCGGTCGTTTCTCTGCTCGAAGGCGAGGCCGTGACCGAGATCATGATCAACGGTCACGACCAGATCTACATCGAGAAGGAGGGGCGGCTCCATCTCACGCAGAGCCGTTTCGAATCCGAGCACGACCTGATGTCGGCGCTGCGCAATCTTTCACAATTCGTGGGCCGTGAGCTCAACTCGCAGCAACCCATCTTGGAAGCGCGGCTTCCGGATGGATCCCGGGTCGAAGCGATCATTCCACCTGCCGCTCCCTCGCGGGCCGATGGTCAGCATCCGGCGCTTTCGCCGTCAACAGCTGACCTTGGATCGCCTCGTCGAGCTTGGCGCGGTGCCGCGAGACGTCTCGCTTCTCCTTCGTTCGCTCGTCGATCAGAAGCACAACGTCATCGTTGCGGGTGGCAGCGGCTCGGGGAAGACCTCCCTCCTCAACGCGCTGGCATCGCTTGCTTCTGAAGACGAGCGCCTCGTGGTCATCGAAGATTCTCAAGAGCTTCGAGTTCGCGTGCCCCACGTCGTGCACTTGGAGGCGCAGCCGCCGGACGTTCGGGGCCGCGGTGGCGTCACCATTCGCGACCTGTTCAAGGCGACGCTTCGCATGAGACCCGACAGAATCGTCATCGGAGAAATCCGCGCCGGCGAGGCTCTCGATCTCATTCAAGCCATGACGTCGGGTCATCGAGGATGCCTCTCCACCGTCCACGCCACGCTTCCGATAGACACGCTGAGCCGATTGGAAACGATGGCGCTCATGAGCGACGTCGACGTGCCGCTGAACGTGCTTCGCGTTCAAATCGCGTCGGCGGTCGACACCATCGTGCAGGTTAGTCGCGGTTCCGACGGCTCTAGGTACGTGACCCATGTCTCCCGGGTGCTCGGCCACGATCGGGACACCGGATATCGGCTCCATCACCTGTTTGAACGGCCCACTGACTTCGGGAGCGGCGAATGAACGAGCCCCCCACCATGCTCATCTGGGATACCGACGAGGAACGAACCCTGGTCGACCAGGCGCGGTTCACCCGGCCGCGCCCGGTATTCGAGGGCTCTGGTCAGGCGTCTCCAGCGACGCCAAGCGCCCCCGATGAACGAGCCCAGCAGAAATCCGGTCCGGGGTTGCAGGCCCTTAGAGCGCTGCTGTCCAGCTACAAGCGCCAGATCATCGAAACGGTCGCCGCGACCACGGTTCTGTGCGTTCTTGGCGCCCTGGCCTACCAGCAATGGCAGCTGGCCGAGGCCTTGCGACGGACACTCAGCGAGATACAGGCTCCCCGTCAGGAGCACCTTACTGAGCGTTCTCCTCAGTCGGAGCACGCTGGAGAAACATCCAACCGGGGTCTGCTGAAGCGCGAAGCCTTGGTGAGAGAGCTCGCGGGCGACGAACGTGACGAGTTGGAGCGGCAAGCCGCCTCCCTGATCGCGTCAAACGACTTTTCGGCCGCGTTGAGCCAGTACGAAACCCTTGCGACGCTCTTCCCGGCGGACCGTGTGTTTCGAGATTTCGTCACAGTCCTCAGGGCCAAGCTGCGATGCGACCGATCTTCCCAAGCAGCGAGCAGCGCATGTCACTGATGCGGCCTCTGATCCTCCTGTTCACCGCCTGTGTCTCGACGTCATGCCAGGCGGCACCGGTCTCCGCGCCCGCAATCGACATGGTCTTTGCCGTCGAATCCGATCCGGGTCTGAGGCTCGGCCAAGCCCGCATCTCCGTCGATGGACGAGTCCTGGGCGAAACGGACTCCAAAGGTCTGCTGCACACCAAGGTCTACGGGCGGCCCGGTCAGCAATTGAGAGTCGAACACGACTGCCCGGACGGGCACGATGCTCCCTCCGAGGCGAAGCTCCTGAGGTTGAGGTCTTTCGAAGGCCTCGGCGAGCAGGACTCGGGCGCCTTGGAGATCACGCTAAAATGCCGGCCGCAGAAACGACTCGCCGTCTTCATCGTCCGGGCAAAGAACGGCGCCGATCTTCCCGTGCTCCTCGACGGACAGATCGTCGCGCAAACCAATGCGTCCGGTGTGGCTCAGTTCTCGACTTCCGCCATTGCAGGCACCGACTTCATCGTAGAGCTCGATACGCGAAATCAGCCGAAGCTTCGCCCGCAGCGCCCCAGCCATCTGATGACACTGCCCGACACCGACGAGGTTTTCGTGGTCAACCAGTCCTTCGACCTCCGGAAAGAACCCAAACGTCGAGGCTCCCGACCAACCAGGATCACCAAAATTGAGTAACCTCCCAACCGCGTACTATAACCATCCCGATGGGTGATAGGGCGGATGTCGTAGTGGTGGGGGCAGGGCTTTCGGGCCTTTGCGCAGCGCGCAAGCTTCGGGCGCAGGGAAAGTCCGTCGTCGTCGTCGAGGCGCGCGATCGGGTCGGTGGGCGCACCCGGAGCGAACAAATCGGCCAAGCCACCTTTGATGTCGGTGGGCAGTGGATCGGTCCGGGCCAAGACCGCGTGCGTGCGCTTGCGAACGAGCTCGGCCTTCAGACCTTCCCCACGTACAGCGATGGCAAGAAGGTCTTGGAAGCCGAGGGCAAGGTGTCGACCTACAAGCGCTCGATCGCCTCGATGTCACTGCCCAGCCTGATTCAGATGCAGGGAGCGCTCAGCTACCTGAACCGCGTGCAGAAGCGAATCTCGCCAACTGCGCCGATGAGCGCGGAGGGCGCCGATGAGCTCGATGGCGAGACGCTCGAAACCTGGCGGGCCCGCTTCGTCAAGTCGAGCAAGATCATCGCTGTCATGGACGCTGCAATTCGTTCGATTTTCGGCGCAGAGGCGCGCGAGCTCTCTGCGCTCTACTTCCTGATGTACCTGAACGCTGGCGGCGGCCTGCTGAGCCACTCGGAGACTCGCGGAGGCGCGCAACAGGATCGCTTCGTCCTCGGGGCGCAGGCGATTTCGCTCGGGCTGGCCAAGGAGCTCGCTGACTCGCTCATCCTCGGAGCACCGGTTCGCAAGCTCGTCCAGACTGAGGACGGCGTGGACGCCGTGACTGACACCGGGTCGGTCTCCGCGCGCTTTGCCGTCGTCGCGGTTCCGCCCCCGCTCGCAGGGCGAATCGAGTACGAGCCATCAGTGTCGGTTGGGCGCGACCAGGTCACGCAGCGCTTCGCCATGGGCGCTGCGGTGAAGGTGCTGGTCACCTACGAACGCGCGTTCTGGCGCGAGGCAGGGCTCTCGGGCGAGGTGGTCAGCTCTGACGGGCCGCTCAGCGTCGTCTACGACAACACCTCGCACGACGGCCGGCAGCCGGCCCTGGTCGGCTTCGTCGTCGGAAGCCAAGCGCGACAATGGTCTGCGCAACCTCTGTCCGACCGAAAGCGTCGAGTCACCAATGCGCTCAAGCGCTACTTCGGCGACGAAGCCGAATCGTTTCAGGAGTACCACGAGCTCGACTGGGGCGCGGAGCCCTGGTCACGCGGTTGCCCGGTCGGCGGATTGCCGCCCGGTGTTCTCACGAATTCCTTCGTGCACCTCCGCAAACCCGAAGGCCGAATCCACTGGGCCGGCACCGAGGCCGCAACCGAATGGATCGGCTACATGGAAGGCGCGCTTCAATCCGGCGAGCGCGCCGCCGACGAGATCCTGCGCCGCCTGTAGCGCGGCCTAGGCGCTCGGGGCCAGGCGAACGGTTACGTCTTTGGAGGCAGGTGTGAAGCTCCCTTCGGCGTACCTGTCCAAGGGAACCAGCACGTTGGCTTCGGGAAAATACGTGGCGACGCAGCGGCTCGGGATCGGGTAGGGGACCACGGTGAAACGTGGGGCGATGCGCTCTTTGCTCCCAAAATCGTTGGTAATGTCGACCTTGGAGCCCGCGGCGATGCCCGCTTGCCGCATGTCCGCTTCGTTCATGAAGATGACGCGCCGGCCGCCTCGGATGCCTCGGTAGCGGTCGTCATTTCCATAGACCGTGGTGTTGTACTGGTCGTGCGTGCGCACCGTCATCATGCGGTAGCAGCCGTCCGGCAGCGAGAGGTCGGGCGCCGCGTTGATGGTGAAGCGCGCCTTGCCGCTCTCGGTGTCGAACCTGCGTTCGCGCGCGCTGTTGTAGAGGTGGAAGCCGCCGGGCGCGCGCACACGCGCGTTGAAGTCTTCGAAGCCGGGGATCGTCTCGGCAATCAGATCGCGAATCCGATCGTAGTTCTCGATCAGCCAGCACCAGCTCACCGGTGTTTCGGGGCCAAGCACCTGTTCGGCCAGCCAGGCGACGATCGACGACTCGCTGTAGAGCTTCGGGTCGGCCGGGCTCAGGTGGCCGTGCGACGAATGCACGACGCCCATCGAGTTCTCGACCGTGACGAACTGCGGTCCGTAGGCCTGCTGATCGACTTCGGAGCGGGCGAGACAGGGCAGGATGATCGACCACTGGCCCCGAACCAGATGACCGCGGTTCAGCTTGGTGCTCACATGAACGCTCATCTCGCAGTTCTCGAGCGCGTGTGCGGTTCGCTCGGTGTCGGGCGTCGCCTGCAGGAAGTTCCCTCCCATCGCGAAGAAGAACTTGGCGCGCCCGTCGAGCATCGCGTGAATCGCTTCGACGGTGTTGAAGCCCGGCTCGCGCGGAGGGTCGAAGCCAAACACCTCTTCTATTCGATCGAGCAGGGCCTTCGACGGCCGGTCGTGTATGCCCATGGTGCGGTCGCCCTGAACGTTGCTGTGGCCGCGAACGGGGCAGGTTCCGGCGCCGGGCATCCCGATGCTGCCGCGCATCAGGAGGAAGTTGACGATCTCGCGGACGTTGCCGACGCCGTTGCGGTGCTGGGTCAGGCCCATCGCCCAGCAGACGATGGTCTTTCGGCTGCGGAGAATGATGGCCAGGGCTCGTTCGAGCTCGGCGCGGCTGATGCCGGCCGCTTGCAGCAGTGCGTCGACGTCTTGCGACTCCAAGTGCGCACGCAGCTCTGCAAAGCCGTCGGTGTACAGGCCGATGAAATCTTCGTCGAGCACCTGGCCGGGCCTCTGCGATTCGGCCTCGAGCAAGAGGCACATCAGAGCCTTGAGCAGCGCGACGTCGCCGTTGATCTGCACCTGCAAAAAGAGGTCGGCGATTTGCGTGCCACCTCGGAGCACCTGCGCCGGGCTCTTCGGATTGATGAAGCCGATCAGGCCAGCCTCGGGCAGCGGATTGATGGCTATGATTTGCGCGCCGTTCTTCTTGGCCTTCTGCAAGGCGGTGAGCATGCGCGGATGGTTCGTGCCTGGGTTTTGGCCCATCACGATGATCGTGTCGGCCTCGTGAATGTCGTCGAGCGTGACCGAGCCCTTGCCGATGCCCACGGTCTCCCCGAGCCCGACCCCGCTCGACTCGTGACACATGTTCGAACAGTCGGGCAGGTTGTTGGTCCCGAATGCGCGCACGAAGAGCTGGTAAAGAAAGGCCGCCTCGTTGCTCGTGCGCCCTGAGGTGTAGAAGATCGCTTCATTCGGAGAGTCGAGCGCCTTGAGAGCGTCCGCGACGCGCCTGAACGCTTCCTCCCAGCCGATCGCCTCGTAGAAACGGGAGCCAGGCCGAAGCATCAGTGGCTCGGTGAGCCGGCCCTGGAGGCCGAGCCAGTAGTCGGACCGGCGCGCGAGGTCGTCGATGCTGTGCCGCTGAAAGAACTTCCCGTCGAGCCGTCGGCGCGTGGTTTCCCAAGCCGCGGCCTTCGCGCCGTTCTCGCAAAATTCGGTGAGTGCGGCGCGATCGTCCGGGTCGGGCCAGGCACAGCCGGGGCAGTCGAAGCCACCGATCTGATTCATCTGCCCCAGGATGCGAACCGCCGACGGCAGCTCACGCCCGTGCAGATGCATGTGCGCGAATGCGCTGCGCACCGAAGCGAGACCCGCGGCCTTGGTCATGGGCGCCCCGACGCGCAGGTTCTCCTCGACTTCGGGCGGCTCGGCCTTGCTCGGACGGCGAGTCGTCATCAACCTGCCTCCACGTGAACGAAACCGGTCTCGTTGGCTTCGCGGGCGATCCGCTCGCCGTTCGAGTAAACGTTGAAGCGGCTCTCGCGCGCAAAGCCCACCAAGGTGAGGTCGAATCGGCGCGCGGTTTCAATCGCCAAGCTCGACGCGGCGCCAATCGCGACCATCATCGGGAAACCGGCGCGCACCGTCTTCTGGACGAGCTCGAAGCTCGCGCGGCTGCTCATCACCACGAAGCCACCGGCCGCATCGCGCTCGGCCTCGCGAAGCCAGGCGCCAATCAGTTTGTCGAGCGCGTTGTGCCGCCCGACGTCTTCGCGGTGCGACAAGAGCTCCCCAGCTTCGTCGAACAGCGCAGCGCCATGGGTGCCGCCGGTGTGCCGAAACCAGGCTTGCGATTCCTCCAAGGCAAGGAGCGCTTTGCGAATCGCCGATGGAAGGAGCCGGTCCCGTTCGACCGGAAGTCGCGCGCAGCCGGCCTTCGACAAGGCTTCCACCGTGCGCTCACCGCAGACCCCGCAGGCACTGCTCATCAGGAGCGTTCGCTCGAGTAATCGGGGCGGCACCACGACACGTTCGTGCAAGACCGCGCGAATGACGTTGTCCGGCGTCTCTGATCGCGCGCAGTGCCGAACGCTGACCAAGTCGTCGACCCCGGAGATGACACCTTCGGCGAACAGAAAACCGGTGACCAGGTCACGATCGTGCCCCGGCGTGCGCATCGTCATCGCGAGCGGAGCCTCGCGGCGCGCGTGCCCCTCTCCATGCTCGAGGAGAATCTGAAGCGGCTCCTCGACGGCCACCAGGTCGCTGCCCTGCTCCCGGCGCCTGCGCTCGATGCGCTCGACCTTCGTGGAAGCAACCGGAATGCGGGCCATGCCGGAGCTTAGTAGATGCCGGGGATGATTCGCCAGCGGACTCGTTCGCAGTATTGTTTCCAATCCGCTCCGTACTTCTTCGAGCAGAACCTGTGGTCTCTGCGCTCGCGATGGATGAGCAAAATCGCGAAGTAGATCGGGTAGAAGTAGGGAAGGGCGGAGCCGAAAAGGCAGGGGAGCGACCAGGAGAGCGCCATAAGGATATCGCCGACGTAGTTGAAGTGACGCGACCAACCCCAGAAACCCGAGAGCAGCAGCTTCCCGCCCTGCTCGGTCTGCATGTACTCGACCGGCTTCCCCCAAATCCGTGCGTTGTCCGGGTCCTTGCGAAACTTGTGCTTCTGAAGATTGACCGCGCGGAAGATGTACAGGCCCAGCATGTTGACGGCGACGATCAGCAGGGCGCCCCAAAGCGGCAGCGAGTGCACGCGGTCGATGAGGTAGTGCGCTTGCAGCGAGTAAGTCATCGGCACCCAGACCAGGTCTCCAAAGGCCAGCATGTAGCCGAAGTTCTCGTGCTTGATGTCCATCGTCGTGAGGATGGCCTCTTCGTTCCAGAAGTAGTCGACGATGTAGAACATCTGGAAGAGCCAAACGAGAATCATCGAGGTGGAGACGAAGCCGTAGTCTTCGTACTGCACGTACGCAAACGAGGTGTTGATCAGCACCCACAGAATCAAGCCAGGTCGCGCTTCGCAGAAGATCTTGAGGTCGAGGCCCTTGCGGCCTGGCGGAACGCGCGGGTTGTGGCCGGTGCCCATCCAGAAGTCGTGAATGAGCTTGCCGCTCAGGTGGCGCGCCTGCCCATGCTGCTTGCCGTACCAGTAGAGAAAGACGCTGAAGAAGGCGACGAAGATCGTCATCACGCTGATCAGTGCGCCAAACTGGTCGTACAGCTCCCGAATCGAAAACACGCCCGACCAGTGCGCGATGGCCACCAGGATGAATGTCATGATCAGCGAGAACAGGCCGTTCATTCGGTAGGGTAGGCGGTCGCCGTCGGGCAACTCGGCGCCGAGCACCTCGCGGCCGGGGGCGTAGCGCTGGAGCAAGGCCTGAAGCGTGAACCAGACGCCGTAGATCACTGCGGCCCGCCCCGTGGGCATCATCGCTTGCTTGAAGCCCTCCCAGTTCACGTTCGGCCCGGGAAGCACCGCGCCGTCGTTGAAACGCACCGCGAAGAACAGATACGCCGTGAAGATGGGCAGGCCGATGATCATGGCCAGGTTTCCAGGGACCCCACCGAACTCCAGCTTCTCTTTGTGCTCGCTCATCGGCCGGACTCTAGAGCAAGAGGGCATGCGACCGCCAGTCCCCGGCGGGGCTTTGCCGCGACCTAGACTTGGCGTACTACAGGGGAATGCGGCTGAGGCGGAAGGTCTGTCTTCTTGGCGCGCCGGGGGTGGGCAAATCGGTCCTCGTCCGGCGCTTCGTCGAGGACCGCTTCGATGACGAGCATAAACCCTCCATCGCGATGTCGATCTTCTCCGGCACCGTGGAGGTCGATGACATCTCGCTCGAGATGATGCTCTGGGACCCGGACGCGTCGGAGGCCTCGGGGCAGTTCAACCGTTCGTTCATTTCCGGCGCTTCAGGTCTCGTCTTCGTCGCGGACGCGACCAAGCCGCGGACGCTCGACCTATTGCTCGAGGCGCAGACCAAGGAGCGCGGCTTCATCGGCCTGCGCCCAGCGATTCTCGTCTTGAACAAGACCGATTTGACCGAGCAGTTCGCTCTGAGCGACGGCCAAATCGCCGCGGCGAGCAGACCCAACTGGTACGTGGTTCGAGCCAGCGCCAAGACCGGCTACAACGTTCGCGAGGCGTTCACGAAGCTGGCCGCGATGATGCTCGAGGCGAGAAAGGCAACTGGATGACTAGGTTTGATGGCAAGACGGCGGTGATCACCGGCGCGAGCACTGGCATCGGAGCGTCCTGCGCGCGAAAGTTCGTCGCAGCGGGTGCGCGCGTAGTCTTGGCAGCGCGTAGTGCCCAACCCTTGGAGCGACTGGTCGCCGAGCTCGGCGAGGACGTCGCGCATGCGGTGCCCACCGATGTGTCGGACATTCGTGCTTGTGAGCGCCTTCTCGACGCGGCGAAATCCAGGTTTGGGAGCATCGACATCCTGGTCAACAACGCGGGGTACAACTCGCGCGGGCCGCTTGAAGAGCTCCCCATCGATCAAGATGGCGACGCTCAGCTATTTAGTTCCAGGCTTGCGCAAGGTCCTGATGCCGATCTTCGAGCGCAAAGGTGAACGAGAAAAGAAGAAGTACCTCGCCCGCCGTTCCCCTTAGTCATCATCGTCACCCTGCGGAGCCGGCAGCGTCGACAAGCGTTTCGGTGACGGCCCCCAGGCGTCGATCTGTGGGAGCATCTGGTAGAGCAGCCAATGGTATGTGCTCCGCGGCAAGATGCGCCTGAGCAGCGCAAATGCGCGCGCGTCGAAGGTCGCCGGCACCCGGAGCGGAGGGCGCTTTCGGCGCATGGTTCTGACCACGACCTTGGCGACCGACTCAGGGGTCGCAGGCGATGCCTTCATCAACTTCGCGATGAACGGCGCCATGTTGACATAGTGCTCGTGATAGGGCTCCGCGAGCTCGTGCTCGGAGATTCCGCTCTTGGGTGTGTACCGGACTTTCTGAAAACCGTCGGAGTCGACGAAGCCCGGCTGCACGAGAGTCACACGAATCCCCCAAGGTCGAACCTCATACCAGAGCGCCTCGTGTGCACCTTCGAGCGCGAACTTCGAGGCGCTATACGCGGCCATCGTAGGCATCGCCATCATGCCGCCGACGGAGCTGACCGTGATGATGCGGCCTGATCGCTTGGATCGCATCCCAGGAAGCACGAGCCGAATCAGCTCCATTGGCGAGCGGAAATTCACATTCATCTGTTCGAGGCGCTCCCGTTCTTCGACGTGCTCCAGCACTGCGCGATAGGAGAGACCCGCGTTGTTGATCAGCATGTCGATGCCGCCCCAGTCGCGCTCGGCCTCGGCGATGATCGCTTCGCGCTGCTCCGCTTGCGTCACGTCGAGTGGGCGAATACGAACCTGCGGCGACTCCACAATCGCATGGGAGTAAAAGCGCGGAAGCGAGCTTGGCCGCGCTGTCAGGATGACTCGATACCTCGCCCGACTGAGCAAGCGCGCGATTTCAAGCCCGATTCCCGCGCTCGCACCCGTAATCAGGACAGTCTTGTCGGATTCCATCTGGGTTTGAGTTTATAGGGAGCGGCACTTACACTGAAGCGTCTTTTTGAGGTTAGGGGAGGACGCCATGGGATGGCTGATTGGTCTGCTGGTGCTTGTTGTCGCGCTGATCGCCTGGTTCGCCGGCATCTTCAACGGCCTCGTCAATCTTCGGAACCGCTTCCGAAACGCATTCGCGCAGATCGACGTGCAACTCAAGCGGCGTCACGACTTGATTCCGAACTTGGTCGAAACCGCAAAGGCGTTCCTCGCTCACGAGCGCGAGACGCTCGAAGCGGTGATCGCAGCCCGCAATTCGGCTGAAGGAGCCCGCACCCGCGCGGCGGCCAAGCCAGGAGACGCGCAAGCCATGCAGGGCCTCAACAGCGCTGAAGCGGGCCTGAGCGGAGTGCTCGGCCGCCTCTTCGCGCTCTCGGAGGCCTACCCGGATCTCAAGTCGGACAAGACCATGATGCAGCTCTCCGAGGAGCTCTCGACGACCGAGAACAAGATCTCGTTTGCGCGGCAGGCCTTCAACGACGCGGTCATGCGATACAACAACAAGTGCGAGATGGTGCCGTCCAACCTGGTTGCCGGCATGTTCGGCTTCGAGCGCGCGGAGTTCTTCGAGGTCGAAGACGAAGCTGAGCGCGAGCCTGTCAAAGTCCAGTTCTAGGCCATGGACTTCTTCGAGGAGCAGGTATTCGCGCGCGAGCGCAGCCGGCGCCTGGTGCTTCTCTTCGCCTTGGCCGTCCTCGGCGTCATCGCTTCGGTGTATCTGCTCGCGATGCTCGTCTACGGCCTAGGCGCCGCCGATGCAGCAGGCCTCAGGCACATGACCGGCGACTACGACGACTTCACCCAGCGCGCGCTCGCATTCTGGAATCCTGGGGTCTTCCTCTTCTCGCTCGGGAGCACCGCACTGGTCGTTGGTCTGGGCTCGCTCTACAAGATCGCCCAACTTCGAGCAGGAGGCCCCGCCGTTGCGCTCGGGCTCGGTGGACGCAGAGTCGATCCGGACTCGACCAGGCTCGAAGAGCGTCGCCTGCTCAACGTGGTCGAAGAGATGGCCATCGCCTCGGGGGTTCCCGCACCGGAAGTCTACGTGCTCGACCGCGAACCGGGCATCAACGCCTTCGCCGCGGGCAACACGACCAGCGACGCGGTCATCGGCGTCACGCAGGGGACTCTGCACCTGCTCCGCCGCGACGAGCTCCAGGGCGTGATCGCGCACGAGTTCAGCCACATCCTCAATGGAGACTCGCGCATCAACCTCCGCGCCATCGGGCTTCTGCACGGGATCTTTCTCCTTGCCCTGATCGGCCGATTTCTGCTTCGAGGCTCCGCACACAGCGGCAAGAAAGAAGGCGGCGGCGTCGCGGTGATCGGCATCGGTCTTCTCGGGATCGGCTCGATCGGCGTGTTCTTCGGACGCATGATTCAAAGCTCGATTTCTCGGCAACGCGAGCTTCTTGCCGACGCATCGGCCGTGCAGTTCACGCGCGACAGCGCAGGTCTCGCCGGTGCCCTCAAGAAGATCGGCGGCGCGTCCACTGGCTCGCACCTTCAAACGCCGAAGGCCGACGAGGCCAGTCACATCTTCTTTTCCAACGCCGTCCGCCGCCTCCCCTTGTTTGCGGGCCTATTCCGGACCCACCCGCCGCTCGCTGATCGTATCCGCAAGCTCGAGCCGAACTGGGATGGCGAGTTCCCCGCGGTGGTTTTGCCGCAGATCGCCGACGGCATGAGCACGCCGCCGGGGCCACCCGGCCAAGTCAGGGCATTCGCCGATGGCCCGACAGAACAGGCGGTGAGCCAAGCGCTCGAGCACATTGGTAGCCCGCGCCCAGAGCAAATCGCCTACGCTCGATCGCTTCACACCGCGCTGCCCAACCTCTGGATTCACGCTGTCCATCAGCCGCCCATGGCGCAGGCCATGGTTTTCGGGCTGCTGCTCGCACAGGACGAAGTGCTCCGCGGCACGGAGCTGCTCCGTCTCGCCGATCTGACCGATCCGGAAACGGCCGACCTCACGCTTCGATTTCATTCCGAGGCCGTAGACCGCTCCTCCGCCGAGAAGATCGCGCTCGTCGACATGGCGTTGCCGACCTTACGCAACTTGTCCGCCGACGAGTACGAGCGATTTCGTCAGGTCGTCGACGCCCTTATGCAAAGCGACCGTCGCATCGACCTATTCGAGTACACGCTGAGCCGGATGATCCAGCGTCACCTCGCACGTCACTTCGAGGGAGCAGGCCCAGCACCGATTCGCTTTCGATCACTTCGGTCGCTTCTGCCCGACACGCGAGTACTGATCGCCGCCCTGGCCCGGGTCGGAAGCCGCAGCGAAGAAGACGCCGAGCGTGCGTTCCGACATGGCGCGCAGACGCTTCAGCTTAGGGAGGAAGCGGGCCCCATCCCGGCGACGAGCGAATGCACCCTGACTGCGATCGACCAGGCCCTCTCCCACTACGACGCCGCAGCGCCCGCGCTCAAGCGGGAGCTCATGCTGGCATGCGCCGCCACAGTCATGGCCGACGACAAAGTTACCGACCACGAAGCCGAGCTCATTCGCGCCATTGGCGATGCGCTCGATTGTCCCGTGCCACCTTTTGTGCAATCGGAGTAGCAACATGGAGACACGAAGCATCTACGAGACCGACGACGAGGTTCAGGCTCTCGCCCTCCAGGAAGCCCTGGAAACCGAGGGCATCGCCGCCGTCCTGGTCAATCACCGCGACACCGCATACCCGGGCATCACCGACCGGCAGCGGCACGGCACCGAAATTCGCGTCGAAACGGACCAGGTCGAAAAGGCCACCCAGATCATCGAGGAATTTCTGGCGGCCCAGCCCGTCGAAGGCCCTCCGGTAGCGCCTCCCCCCGATTCCCTGCCGCCTCCAGCGCGCCGCGGGCCCAGGTCGCTCATCATCACCTTGATATTATTAGCTTTAATGGGTGTCGCCGCTTATTTACTAAGTGCCAAATAAGCCCTTGGATCACGTTCCATTCTGCGCTATAAATTTACGGTTAGTAAAGGACGCGCACGATGGTTGTCACCGAATCCTACGAGCTCAGGGAGCTGGCTAAGCTCCTCAACTGGAACCCCGCTCACTGCAAGGTGATCCTCAAGCAGTTGGGTAAGGACCCGACGCAGCCCATCGACGAAGAGACCGCGGCAAAGGTTGCTCAGAAGATTCGTCGCCAGTGGCCGCCGCAGGCTGCCTAACACGGCCGGTTTTCAGCTCAGTCTAGCGCCTTCGCGATCGCGTCGACGAGCCCTGAGTAGCGTCGCGCCCTGCGTTCGAGCGCAGCCGCCAGGACTTCCTTCGGCCCGACGAGTCGGACCCTACGGCGCGCGCGGCTAACCGCGGTGTACAGAAGCTCACGCGTCAAGATCGGCGCGTCCTCCTCGGGAAGAACGAAAAGAACTTCATCGAACTCCGAGCCCTGCGCCTTGTGAACGCTGAGCGCGAACGCGTCGGAGTAGCGCGGCAACCTGGCCTCGGCGATCTCACGGAAGCCTTCCGCTTCGCTCTGCACCGTTGCCATCGGCGGCTGCCCTTCAACCAGCATGGCGAAGTCTCCGTTGTAGACGCGCAGCTCGTGGCTGTTCTCCTCGATGATGATCGGTCTTACCAGCGGCTTGCCTCCCGGGGTATCGGGTAGCCGGTCCATGATGGACGCACCAAGCGTTCGCGTTCCCAACTTGCCTCTTCGAAATGGGCTGAGCATCACGTAACGTCCTCGACGTTCGAAATGCTCTTCCGGGTCCTGCGTGCTCAGGACCGTGGCCCAATGGGCGGCCGCGCGCTCGAGCTCTCCCGGCAGGCCCCGAGAAGGAACCCAAGCGACATCGTCGGCGTCTGCGAGCCCGAGCAGCGCTTCGACCTTCGCCCGGTCGCCTTCCCGGATCGCTGCGATGAGCCGACCGAGCGGTTGCTTCTCGTCGTATCGATAGGTCTTGCTCAGCTGGGTCACGCGATCGCTCCACCAGGTTTCGGCACTGGCCGTCACCAGGTCGCGAAGCACCGAACCCGCTTCCACCGAGGTCAGCTGATCGGGGTCACCCACAATCAAGAGAGTGGCCTCGCATGGCGGTGGCGTTCAGCAATTGCCTCATCAATCCGAGGTCGATCATCGATGCCTCGTCGACCACGATCAGGTCCGCTTCCAGGGGCAGGTCGGCATTTCGAACAAAGCGCAGCCCGTCTCGCTGCATGCCGAGCGCGCGGTGCACGGTGGTCGCGTGCTCGGGGATCTGTGCCAGCACCTCGTCCGAGGCATCGATCCGGCCTTTCGCTTTGCGCACCGCCTCTCCTAGGCGTGCGGCGGACTTTCCGGTCGGCGCGAGCAGCATCACCCGAGGCGCGTCCTTGGATTGCTGGAGTCTCCCTTCGATCATCAGCGCGACGATGGCCGCGACCGTGCTCGTCTTCCCGGTGCCGGGCCCGCCGCATAGCAGCGAGACCGAATGCCGAAGCGCATTGCTGGCCGCTGCGAGCTGCGGAGAGTCAGGTCCTTCGGGGAACAGCCGTCGCAGGGCGGAATCGAGCCAGGGCGTGTCCTCAGCGATGACCGCGGGCGCCGACGAATCGCGTCGCCAGCTCCTGAGCGATGTCTCGCTCGAGCTGCCAGTAGCGTCGTAGGTAGAGACGCCCGGCCTCATCGAGAACGAGGGGGCCCCCCTCCTTGCTGAGCGGGCTCTTCGCGATCAGGTCTCTCCACAGCGCAGCGTCCGGGAGCTCGCTCGGTCGCTCGGCTTCACCCGGCCAGATCTCATCCGCGGACGTTCCGATAGGAAAGCAGCTATGCCCGCCTCGCACGTTGCGGCTCGTGAGCGCGATGGCGAGCTCGAGCTCCGGACTCGACTTTCGGACGATCCGGCAGAGGGCGCGCGCGAGCTCTACGTCAAGCAGCTCGAGCAGGCCCATCGATTGAAGCTCAGCGAGGCTCATCGCTCCCCTCCCAACCAGTCGTCGACCGCCTTCAGAAGCGCCGCCGGCTGACGGTCGAAAAACACGCTTGCGCCCGCACGTTCCGGCCCCCTCATTCCGCGCAAGAACAAGAAGAGAGCCCCGCCCCAATGGGTATTGGGATCGTAGCCGGGAACCCGCTGCCTCAAGAAGCGATGAGCGGCTGCCGTGTAGAGCTGGGCTTGGAGCAAGTAGTGCTCACGTTGCACGGCGTCGGTGACGGCTTCCGCTTGATATGATGGCAAAGTGTTCGACTTGTAGTCCGCCACATACCAGCGGCCCTGCCACTCGAACATCAGGTCGATGTAGCCGCGCAAGAAGCCTTGCCAGGTTTGCGAGCTGAGCTCGGCCAGTCGTTCGTAGTACTGCGGGGCCGCGAAAGGCGCACCGTGCTCTTTGAGAAGCGCTGCAAGGTCAGCGAGCTTGGGCCGATTCACACTCAGCGTGAACTCGAGCTCACGGACTTGTCGATCCTGGGCTAGGTCGATCAGTCGGGGAGCGCCGGCTTCGCCGGTCAGCGGCGTCGAGCCGAGGGTTTGCAGGTCCGCTTGAACTGCCGGCGCAAGCGCGGCGTCGAAACCAAAGCCGCGCAGTTGCTCCTCGATCAATCGACCGGTCTCCTCGCTGTCGAGCTCCTGAAACTTCGCGTTTTCGAGGATCGAATGCAGCAGCAGACCCGTGCGCACACCGCCCGGCAGCTCGGCGAAGAGCCCCGGCACGGCGTCGATGGCCAAGCCCGATGCCCGGGCCCCCGGGGTTTTCTCCTCGTGTCCCGTGAGGCTCGTGAAGCTCGCGATTCGCGCGGCATGGCTGAAGTGCCGCTTCTGCTCCTTCGCCGCGAGCGCTGCGCCTGGTGCTTGTTGCGGGCGAGGTGCCGCCTGCTCCTGGTACGGAGCGCGCCAGCCCACCGCCCCAGACGATTTCGCAGCAAAAGCCTCGACGTCGCCCCGCATTCCGTCCTCGTCGAGCTTGGCCAAGCCCTCTTCGCCGTGCAGCAGGTAGCCGAGCGCAGCTCCCTTCCAAGTCGCGCGGGTGCGCCCCCAAAAAAGCGTGCAGCGATACTTCGCCCGGGTCACCGCCACGTAGAGCAGCCGCAAGGATTCCGAGTCCGCCTCCTTCGCCGCGATGCGCTTGTGTGCGTCGAGCTCATCGGAACCGAGGTCCACCTTGATGTTGCGATCCTCGTCATGAAACTTCACCGCGACGTCGCCGGCCTTGCCTTTCCAGGTGAACGGGCAGTACACGATGCCGTACTCGAGGCCCTTGCTCTTGTGAATCGTAGAGACCCGGACCGCCCCCGACTCTGCGTCGGGCCGTTGCTGGAGATCCGCCGAACCGACGCCTCGCTCGCCCGCGCTCTCGTCATCGAGACGCCGAAACCACTGCATCAGCGCGACCGGGTTGCGCCCCCGCTCGCGCTCGCCAACAAGCAGGAGCTCTTCGATATGGAGCAGGTCCGTCAAGATGCGCCGCGCGGCAGGGTGCCGGGCGATCCGCTCCTCTGCTTCGCTGGTTCCAAGCAGGTCTTCGAGAAAGCGCACGACCCCTTCGCGGTGCCAGGCCTCGTTCCAATCTCGAAATCGCGACACCCAGGCCGACCAATCCTCGTCGCCCATGGTTGCGAGCGCATAGGGTGAGACGCCGAGCAGCGAGGTGAGCAGTGCGCGCCGCAGCAGCGAGGGATCCCCTGGCATGAGAGCGGCTTCGAGCACCGCATACAGGTCTGACGCGATCTCGGTGCTCAGCACGCTCGAGCCGCCGTCGAGTGACACAGGAATGTTCAGCGCCCTCAGCGCTTCGGTCACCGCGATGGTCTGTGCGTTGCTACGGCAGAGCACTGCGATGTCACCAGGCACGATGCGGCGCTCGTCGATCTCCGCCTCCGACTCCAGCAGAAGCGCGATCTCGTTCGCCACCACCGGTGCCACGGCCGCTTCGATGGGGCCCGAGAGTTGTTCTTGATCGAGGAACAGCAGTTCCATCGCCGGATCGAAGCTCGTCCGGCTCTCTTCCAAATGAGGGAGCGCGTCGTGCATCTCGATGCCTTCGAGAATGAACGGGGGCTTCCGCAAAGAGAACAGGGTGTTGACGGCGCGCACCAGGGCCGGGTCCGAACGCCGGTTGGTCTGCAGCGTGTGGACGCGCTCCCCTACGTCGCTCACCGCACCGAGGTAGGAGAAGATGTCGGCTCCTCGAAACGCGTAGATGGCCTGCTTGGGGTCTCCTACGTAGACCGCGGAGGACTTCCCGTAGATTCCCCGGAAGATCCCATACTGCAGCGAGTCGGTATCTTGGAACTCGTCCACCAGCGCCAGGCGGTACGCGTTCGAAACCGTTTGCGCGATCTCGGCGCGATCGAACGACGCCGCTTCCGACGCAGAAGGATCAAACGGCGCGTAGACGATGCTCAGCAGGTCGTCGTAGGTCAGGGTCGCCGTCTCGTCTCGTCGCTGCCTGGCTTGCTGCCGCGCGAACGCGATGAAGCGCTGCTGAAACGTGAAGACGGCGTACTTGAAGGCAGGCGCGAGGCGCTCCTGCACTTCCCAGAGTGGCGCGCAGGCACCGAAGAACGGATTGGAGGGCGCCTCGCAGTTCTTCTTCACCTGCAAGCTCCCCTCTGAAAGCTTGCCGAGGAAGTCGGGCGCAATTCGAAATCCCGTCTGAGCGAAGAAGTCATCGAGCTCCGGCAGCCAGCGGCCTTCGACGGTCTTTGCTTTGTAATAGGTGCGGCTCAGATTCTTGTCGGTGAGCAGGATCTCCGCGACCTCGCTTCGCTGCGCGGTCCAGGCCTCGGCCGCCGCTCGTTTGAGGCGCAGGAAATCGCTCACATCCTGCTCGTCGACTTCGTGTTTCTCGGGGCCGAGCAGCTCGATCCCGGGCGTCATGGCGAAGCTCGCCAACTTCGCCAGGTGCTTGCTGTTGACGCGCTCGGCTTGGAGCGCACGCAGGAACCAGTCGGGTTTCTCGTAGAGCTCCGTCGCCCAGAAGTCGATCGCGAGCTCCGAGAACATCGACGCCGCGTCTTCGGAGACCTCGAAGTCGAAGTCGATTCCGAACAAGAGCGGATAGTCTTGGAGGAGCCGCTGACAAAAGCCGTGGATTGTGGAGATCGCCGCCCGGTCCATCTGCCCGAGCGCAGCGCGCAGCCTGTCTTCGGTTTCGCGCCGGCCGAGGCGCGCAACCGCTTCGGTCACCACGCCGTGCAGCAAGTCGCCATCGTCGGGCGCCTTTTCGAGCATGCCGATCGCAGCGAGGATGCGTTCGCGCGTGCGCACCCGGAGCTCCGCGGTCGCTGCCTTGGTATAGGTCACGACCAAAATCTGCTCGGGGGTCAGGTCGCGCTCGAGCAGGGCGCGCACGAAGTACGTCGTGATCGTGTAGGTCTTCCCGGTTCCCGCGCTGGCCTCGACCAGGCTGGGCACGTCGAGCGGGATGAGCTGGGGAGGCAGGCCGCTCATCCCTCGCTCCGGTGCTCGAAGAGCGGCTCGTAGAGCTGAATCGCTGCGCGCTGGAAACCCTCGCTCCAGGCCTGGTCGGAGAACGGGTCCTGGGGGCCCAAGACGTAGCCCAGGTGCGGGGTCCACTGACGTTGTCTGCTCAGTTCGTCTTTGGCGGCCTTCAGCGCCTTGTCCAAGTCAGTCTGGGCGAGCTCCTCCGCGAATCGGCGAGAGGATTCCGCCAGCAGGGGAAGCGGTGTTTCGAGCGAGCGGCGGTAGAGCTCGACCAACGCTTCGAGCGTCCCGCGAGGGTCCTGCACCTCGCCGAACGAGACCAGATTGGCGTGGGTCTCGTTCCCGCGAAGCACGAGCCGGGTGAGCTTGGGAAGGCCGGCGGCGGTCTGCATCAACAGGTGCTCGAGCCAGACACCAAGCTCGCCTCTTCTTGCCCGCCTTGCTGAAGCGCTTCAAGACGCGTTGGTCCCCGAACAGCCCGTCGAGGCGTCCTTCGAGCAGCAGGCCGCCAAGGTCCAAGGACAGCAAGGCCGAGCTGGCTGCTTGCCCGCAGTCGAGCAAGCTCGCCCGAGCGTTCAACGCACGCAGTTCATGAGCGAGCCGCCGCCTCGCGAGCGCGCCCCAGCTACCGTCAGGAAACTCCGGAGCTGCTTCCAGGTACGCCTCGAGCCCCTCGTCGTGGAGCCCAGCTCTCAGCGCCTCGTTTCCGACCTTTGAAGCCCCGAGGCCGGCGATCTCGGTCAGCGCAGTGCTCGGCTCGTAGAGCTCCGAAGTGCCGAAACGCGCGCGAAGGATCCTTTCGATGAACGCGCCCATCGGGTCCCAGAGCCAGGCGCTGAGCTCCCCTATCGACAGCGTCTCCCCGGCCCGTTCGGTTTGCGGCTCCGCCCGCAGCTCGATCCGTTCCGGCCCGAGCGGCGAGTCGCGAAGCGCTTGCGCGATCTTCAGATACCGCTCCGAGGTGCTCCGGGGGAGGTCGCTCCCGTCGAAGTACCTCGCATCGAACGGATGGAGCGGGTGCACCGTGGCCTCGAGCACCGGCTCGTGCTCTGGCAAGGTGTAGTAGCGCCGCACGGTTTCGCGGAGCTCCCAGACGACCGGCGATGCGCTCTCGCCGCCTCGAGCGCCGCTCGTTGCCGTGCTGTAGCTGACGATCAGTCGATCTCTCGCGCACAGGATCGCCTGCAGAAAGGAGTGCCGGTCGTCGTCGCGCTTGTTGCGGTCGCCCCGCTCGTGCACCGGACGGCTCAGGTCGAAGCTTGGGCGGTCGTCTGCGCGGGGAAAGGAGTCTTCGCTCATGCCGACGAGGCAGACGACCCGGAAAGGCACCGAGCGCAGCGGCACCAGCTCGGTGACAGTCACGCCTCGCCGAAGAAAGCCGACCGCCGGCGCCTTCTGAACCAAGAGCGCGCCGAGCTCCCTGCGCACGGTCTTCAAGCTGACCGCCCCGGCGTATCCACCGCCTTGCGCCAGGTCGCCCAGCTCCGCGAGCGCGGACCGAAGCGTTCTCGCCGCGGCGCTGCTCTCATCGTCTTCCGAGAACAGCGAGCCGGCGATACGTTCGAGCAGGGCCACCCAGTCGCTGATCTGCAGGGCCTGTCGGCTACTCCGTTGAAAGTCGAAGAGCAGCTCGCAAAGTCGAGCTAGGCGAGCCAGAAGCTCGGCATCGGCTAGGCTTGCGGCGCCTCGCGGCAGCAAACCTTCGAACACTTCGCTGTCATCGGAAGCCGAGGCAAAGCCCAAGAAGAGCCGTCCCAGGCCCGCTCTCCAAGTGTGCAGAGCTTCGGCGGGAAACTCGAGCTCCTCGCGATGTTTCGAGTCGATGCCCCAGCGCACACCTGCCGCCGACAGTAGCTCCGCGAGCCGGGCGCGCTCGTCGGGCGTGAACCGAAAGCCCTGCCGGAGCGAGTTGGCGTCCATGAGCCGAACGAGGTCGAGGACAGAGAACCGCGAGTCCAGCACTTCGAGAACCGCTAGGAAATCGTCGTAGAACAAGGCGTCGTCGCGGGTCTTCCGGTCGTGCACCTCGTAGGGAATCCGGCGCTGGTCTTGCTGACCGAACACCGCGCGAAAGGCCGGCGCGTACGCTTCGAGGTCGGGGGTCATCACGACGATGTCTTCAGGCCGTAACGAAGCATCGTCTTCGAGCGCGGTGCGGATGAGGTCGTGAATGACCTGGGCCTCTCGCATCGGTCCGCTGCAAGCGTGGAGCGAGACAGATTCATCCGTCGCGTCGATCGTCTCACGCTCCCCACCTTCGGGAGGAGCCCGGAACTCGAGGATGTCCGCTTGCAGCGCGCTGAGCAGATTCCTGCGTTCCGGCGCCTCGAACAAATCGGCCTCGTGATGAACCGCTTGGTCGACCGTCAGCAGAAGCTCTTGGAAATCCCGCGCGAGGCGGCCGAGGGTGGAGAGAAGCTGGTGGCCGTCGGCCGGCGCGTCCAAGTCCGCAGGGAGCTGCGGCGTCGACAGCACGTCGGACACGTATTCGGAAGAAGGTTCGAGCAAGTAGAACGCGGTCGGGATCGACTTCGAGAGCACAGAGAAAAGCTCCAAGAACATCGGCGGAAGCGTCTCCAGCGAGAACAGCTGCAAGCGCTTGAAAGGAGCCCGCTCCATCGCCTCTCCGGCACGAAGCGCCGACAGCGCTCGGTCGATCCGCGATGCCAGATCATGTGGGCCGAGCCGCTCGACGACACGTCGCCACAGGTCCGCCTGCCAGCCTGTTTCCTCTCCCTTGGCGCAACGCTTCAGCAGAGCCGGGCGATACATGACGTAGCCGTCGAACACGCCGGAGACGGCAGTTGCGAGCCTGAGCGTGCGGTCCGCGTCCGGAGGCTCGCCCAGGTAGGCACCGAGCTCGGCTGGAGCCGATTCGCGCAGCAACTCCGCGATCGTCCACTTCAAGCGGTTCGGTTCGTAGGCCCTGGCTTCTTGGGAGCGTCCTTGTGAGAGGCTGTCGAGGACCTCTTCGATCACGGCCCGTGGAAACGGAAACGAGGGGTTCCCCCATATGCCTAGGCGCTCCGCGAGCGCGAGCGTGAGCCAGCGCTCCATGCCCCGGCTCTGCACGACGATCACTTCCTTATCGAATGGTCCGAGAGCCTGGTTCCGGATTCGCGATGCAAGTGCGTCCGCTAGGTTCTCGGTTCGGTTGCTGCGGATCAGCTCCATGCGCTCAGCGAGACGAAAACTTTCGCTCCAGGTTCTTCATACCGCGGCCGAGCGCGACTTGGAACAGCTTCTTTCCCGCCCAGGCCTTCACCGGGTTGCTCGCGAGCCGACCATAGGCGAGCCAGCAAACCACAGTGCCGCCATCGGGATGCGGCTCGCAGGTCATCACGCCGAGGTGGTCGGAGCAAAGCCCCAGGAACGCCTCGTCGTTGGCAGAGTAGGCGAGCATGCGCGGCGCGTCGTACGCCTTCACCCGCTCCAGAACCGGCGTCGAGGTGCCGCTCTTGATCACGCGAACCGCTCCGACCTCGCCGGGGGCTTCGGCTTCGCTGTTGTCGGTCCAGCTCTTCTTGGCGCCGACGATCCATTCGCTCGATCGATCGAAGTCGCTCACGTAGTTGAAGAGCTCCTGCTGCGTGACATCGAGCCACTTGCTGGTTTCGTACAGAAGCGGCTGATCGCTGAGGCGTGCGCCTGTTTCCTTGGCGTAGACAGTAAAATCCGAGAAGGCGCCCATCAGGCGAGTCTTACTCCTCTAGGTCGAAGATCAAGGCTCAAGAGAGCCTGTTTCGGTAGTCTTCGTACCCAAAACGGCGTTGGACGCGGTAGGAGTCGTCCCTCGGGTCGTAGAGCGCAATGGACGGCAGCCGGACCCCGTTGAAGGTCGTCGTCTTCACCATCGTGTAGTGCGCCATGTCCTCGAAGACGAGCTTGTCGCCGACGTGTAGCGGCCCTGCGAAGGAGTACTCGCCAATCATGTCTCCGGCGAGGCAGCTCAGGCCGCCGAGTCGATAGTCGTATGGGAGCTTTCCGGGCTTTGCGGCGTTTCGAATCTGCGGGCGGTACGGCATCTCGAGCACGTCGGGCATGTGGGCCGTTGCCGAGGTGTCGAGGATGGCAATCCGGCCGTCGTTCTCGATGATGTCGAGCACCGAAGCGACGAGCACGCCGGTGTTCAGGCCGATTGCCTCTCCGGGCTCCAGGAACACCTCGACGCGGTGTTCACGCTTGAACTCTCGAATCAAATCGATGAGCAGCCCCACGTCGTAGTCGGGCTTGGTGATGTGATGGCCGCCGCCGAAGTTCACCCAGCTCGCTTCGGCAAGCCAGGAAGCAAAGCGGTCTTCGACGACCGCGAGCGTTCTTTGAAGTGCGTCGGCGCCGAGCTCGCAGAGCGTGTGAAAGTGCAAGCCATCGATGCCGCGAAGGTCGGCTCTCATCAGCTCATGCTTGGTCGTGCCAAGCCGCGATCCGGGTGCACAGGGGTCGTAGATCGCAACATCGACTTCGGAATGCTCCGGATTGATGCGCAGTCCGAAGCTCGTTTCCGAGGCGTGCTCGTCGATGATTGAGCGGAAGCGATCGATCTGCGAAGGGGAGTTGAAAACGACGTGATCGGAATGGCGAATCGTTTCGCGAAGCGAGGCCTCGTCGAAGGCCGGGCAATAGCTGTGCACTTGCTTGCCGAGCTCTTCGCGGCCGAGTCGCGCCTCGTCGGGGCCGCTGGCCGCCACACCTTCGAGGTACTTGCCGACCAGTGGAAAGGTCGACCAGGCCGCAAAGCCCTTGAGAGCCAGCAAAATGCGGCAATCCGCCGCGCGCTGTGCATGCGCGAGCAACTCGAGGTTGCTCTCCAGAGCGGCCAGGTCGATGACATAGGCGGGCGATTCGACGCGGCTCAGATCCAGCTCAGAGCAGGGGAGCACTACATCTCCTTCACGTGCCAGGGCAGGCCGCGCAGGGCGAGCTCCTCGAGAAACGGCTCCGGATCGAGCTGCTCGACGTTGAACACGCCTTCGCCGCGCCATTGCTTGGTCAGCATCATCTTCGCGCCGACCATCGTCGGAACGCCGGTCGTGTACGACACCGCCTGCGCGCGAACTTCCTTCCACGACTCCTCGTGGTCACAGACGTTGTAGATGAACACCTTCCGAGGCTTCCCGTCCTTCCGGCCTTCGATGAGGCAACCAATGCTCGTCTTCCCCGTGTAGGTCTCTCCGAGGGTCGACGGATCGGGAAGCAGCGCTTTCAAGAACTGGATCGGTACGATCTCGCGGCCCTCGTACTCGACTGGCTCGATGCGCGTCATGCCGACGTTCTGAAGCACGCGCAGATGCGTGATGTACTCATCCCCGAAGGTCATCCAGAAGCGAATGCGCTTGAGTCCGTCGATGTGCTTCACCAAGGACTCGAGCTCCTCGTGATAGAGCAGGTACGCCTTTCGTTCTCCCACGGCCGGGAAGTCGAACATTCGCGACTGCGACAAGGGGTCCGTCTCCACCCATTCCCCGTTCTCCCAGTAGCGGCCGCGCTGGGTGATCTCGCGGATGTTGATCTCCGGGTTGAAGTTGGTGGCAAAGGGGTGTCCGTGGTCTCCGCCGTTGCAGTCGAGGATGTCGATGTAGTCGATCTCGTCGAACAGGTTCTTCTGTGCGTAGGCGCAGAAAATGTTGGTCACACCGGGGTCGAAGCCCGAGCCCAAGAGCGCCATCAATCCAGCCGATTTGAAACGGTCCTGGTATGCCCACTGCCACTTGTATTCGAACTTCGCCTCGTCCGGCGGCTCGTAGTTTGCAGTATCGAGATAGTCCACGCCCGCTTCGAGGCAGGCGTCCATCAGGGGCAGGTCCTGATACGGGAGTGCGACGTTGATCAGCAGGTCCGGCTGGACCCGTTTGATCAGGGCCACCGTCTGTGCGACGTCATCGGCATCGACTTGGGCAATCTCGATTTCACGGCCTCGGAGCTCTCGCACCTGAGCCTGGATCTTCTCGCAGCGCGACAGCGTTCTGCTTGCGAGCACGATCTCGGAAAACGTGTCGCTGTCGTCCGCGCATTTGTGGGTGACGACTCCGCCCACTCCACCCGCGCCAATGATCAACACCTTGCTCATGGAGTCCTCCGCAGCGGCCTATACGATCTCGGCGGCCGAAGTTCGAGGTGTGACGTCGACGTCCCCGATTTGCAAGGCAAGTCGCGTGACTTTCTAGGAACCGTGTGTTTACCTCAGCCACCTCACGAGGGAAGGGCGTAGCCGTTCTGATGCAGCGAGCGACAATAGGATTGGATGTGGGGTCCACGACGGTCAAAGCCGTCGTCGTCAATCCCGAGACCAAAGAGATCATCTGGAGTGACTACCAGCGTCATCATACCAAGCAGGCGGAGTGCGTCCTCGACTTCATGGTGCGCATCGGAACCATCCTGACGGAGCTCCGCTGCGAAGATGTTCGGGTCTTCATCACCGGCTCGGGCGCCAAGCCACTCGAAGAACCGCTGGGCGCGAAGTTCGTCCAAGAGGTGAACTCCGTCACCTTGGCGGTGGAAACCCTCCACCCCGACGCCGGCTCGGTCGTCGAGCTCGGCGGCCAGGACGCGAAGATCATCGTCTTCAAAGAGAACGAGCGAACTGGCGACAAGTCGGCCATCGCCTCGATGAACGACAAGTGCGCTTCGGGCACGGGCGCCACCATCGACAAGTGCATGATCAAGGTCGGCATGCCGTCCGAAGAGACTCTCAATCTTCATTTCGACGACAAGCACTTGCACCACGTTGCGGCCAAGTGCGGTGTCTTCGCGGAAACCGACATCGTCAATCTCGTGAAGACGGGCATCCCGTCCGACGAGATCATGTGCTCGCTGGCCGACGCCATCGTGATGCAGAACCTCTCTGTTCTCACGCGCGGCAACACGCTCCGGCACAAAGTCCTGCTCCTTGGCGGGCCGAACACCTTCCTCCCCTTCCTGCAAGAGTGCTGGCGAAAACGCATTCCCGAAACCTGGGACGAGCGTGGCTACGACTACCCCAAGGACGTGCCGATCGAAGAGCTGATTCCGGTGCCCGAGAACGCGGCGCTCTACGCGGCATACGGGGCGGTCATGTACGGCTTGCACGAGCCAGCGAATGTCGGCGTCTACGAGGGCCTCGACGGCCTGCGCCGTTACATCACCGAGGGGCGCAAGGAGCGTCTTGGGGAGGCTGCGGGCCCGCCGCTGGCGCGGGACGAGCAGGAGCTCGAGCAGTTCCTGACCGCGTATCACGTCCCGATGTTCATCGAGCCGGAGGTCGAAACCGAGACGGTGCGAGCGGTCATCGGCCTCGACGGAGGAAGCACTTCCTCGAAAGCCGTCCTGCTCAGCGAAGAGGGCGAAGTCCTGATGAAGGCGTACACCCTTTCGAAGGGCAACCCGATTCAGGACAGCAAGGAGCTCCTCGGCGAGCTCCGGGGCCGCATGCGCGCCAAGGGTGCCGAGATCGAAGTGCTTGGCTTTGGTGCAACCGGCTACGCAGCAGACGTGCTCGAAGAGTGCGTGCGTGCCGACGTCAACATCGTCGAGACGGTCGCGCACATGATGAGTGCCACGCACTACTTCGGCGACGTCGACGTGATCTGCGACATCGGCGGCCAGGACATCAAGGTCCTGTTCATGGAGAACGGCGACATCAAGACCTTCAAGCTGTCGAACCAGTGCTCCGCGGGCAACGGCATGTTGCTTCAGGCGATGGCCGACCAGTTCGGCTTGCCCGTCACCGAGTACGCAGAGACGGCATTCCAAGCCGAGTTGGCGCCCCGGTTCAGCTATGGCTGTGCGGTATTCCTCGACACCGACCGCGTGAACTTCCAGAAGGAAGGCTTCAGCAAAGAAGAGCTGCTCGCCGGCCTCGCGCAAGTTCTTCCGAAGAACGTCTGGCAGTACGTCGTCGGCGTGCCTCGCATGGCCGCGCTCGGGCGCAAGTTCGTGCTTCAGGGGGGCACGCAATACAACCTGGCGGCCGTCAAAGCGCAGGTCGACTACATCAGGGAGCGCGTCCCGAACGCCGAGGTCTTCGTCCATCCGCACAGCGGCGAGGCGGGCGCCATCGGCGCCGCCATGGAGACCTTGCGCGTGGTCAAG
Source organism: uncultured delta proteobacterium (assembly GCA_963716775.1). Classification (GTDB taxonomy): domain Bacteria; phylum Myxococcota_A; class Polyangia; order Polyangiales; family Houyiibacteriaceae; genus SG8-38. Next base: position 104,524 of record CAVQUI010000004.1, on the reverse strand, counting down.
CGTCGCGGAACCTCCAGGTTCATCGGCCTCGATGCCGCGATCGATCTCGAGTACGAGACGACGAACGACGAAACGACCACCTGTCATTTCTGCGCGAACAACTGTTCGCGAACCTTCATCGACGCCTTCCGCCCCGACGGCAGCACCAGCCGCTACATCAGCGGTTTTTCCTGCGAAAAGGGCATGGTCGAATCTAAAGACGCCATGGAGGAAATCGTCAAAGAGCGTCGCAAGGTCATGAAAGAGTTCCCGAACCTCGTGACCTACGAGGGCCTCAAGGCCTTCAAGCGCGTCTCGGGGGTCGAGCCGATGCCAGAGGCCGGCACGCAGATCGACGACGTGCGGGTCGAGCGTAAGTTCTTTGGCGCGATCGAGCGCACCAAGTACCGGCGCGGCTTCCGGCGCTCATCAGAGCAAGCTGCCGAGAAGCGAGCGAAGTGGCGCGTCGGCATCCCGCGTGTCCTCAACATGTACTCGACCGCGCCGTTCTTCCGCACCTATCTAGAGGTGCTCGGCGTACGGCCCAAGAACATCGTCTTCAGCGACCCGAGCTCCGAAGAGATGTTTGCCGAAGGCGGAAAGTACGGCTCCGTCGACCCCTGCTACCCGTCCAAGGTGGCCCAGGCGCACTTCCATCAGCTCTTCTTCCACAAACACGTGAAGACCCCGTTCGACGCGATCTTCTTCCCCATCCTGACGCACGTGCCCTCGTTCGTGACGGGCGCGGTCGACTACGCGAGCTGTCCGATCGTCGCGGGCACCCCAGACGTGATGAAGGCCGCATTCACCAAAGAGCAGGACTACTTCGCCAACCGAGGCATCGAGTACCTCGCGCCGGCCTTCAGCTTCGCCGAGCCGACACTGCTCAAGCGCGACATGTTCGAAGCGTTCGAGAACGTGCTCGGTATGACCGAGGACGAGAGCGACTTCGCGACCGAGCAGGCCCTCGCCGCCCTCGACCGCTTCGACGAAGACATCCAAGCCAAGGGCAAGGCGATCCTCGAACAGGTCGAGTACGACAACAAGGTCGCCATCCTCGTCCTAGGGCGCCCGTACCACAACGATCCGGGCCTTCACCACGGCATCCCCGACGAGTTCCAGGTTCTCGGCTATCCGATTCTGAGCATCCGCTCGATCCCGAAAGACCCGGAGTGGCTGAAGCGCTTCTACGGCGAGGACGACGACGTCCTGAGCGTCAACGATGTCTGGCCCGAGAACTACTCCGCAAACTCGGCACAAAAAGTCTGGGCTGCGAAGTTCGCGTCGCGACATCCCAACGTGGCCATTCTCGACTTGAGCAGCTTCAAGTGCGGACACGACGCCCCGACCTACGGGATTCTCGACAGCATCGTGGCCAAGAGCGGCGTCCCCGCCTCGTCTCTGCACGACATCGACGCCAACAAGCCGGGTGGCTCCATCAAGATCCGCGTCAAGACTTACGCTCACTCGCTCAAGCTTCGCGAGGAGCACCTCGAAGACGTCGCTTCCCGAAAAGAGGAGCTTCAGCGACGCATCGACGAGAAGCGCCTCGAGCTCCTCCGAATGAAGCAGGAGCAACTCGCCGCGCATCGGCGGGCCGACCTCGCGCTCGAGCGCCAGATTCAAGAGCTGTCAGAGAAGGTGGGCCAGTACCAGGTCGAAGCGGCGGAGTCCGAGGAGCAGCTGACTTCGCGTGTGCTGGCGTCGCAAGGTTTGATTCGTCTCGGAAGGAAGACCAAGGACGGCAAGCTCGTCCGTGTGTGAAGGGGCTGAACATGGCTGATGGGTTTGAAATCGACATCGACAAAGAGCTCGCCGAATTCGAGGCGAAAGAGCGGACTCGGCTAGGGCTCGACGACGAGCGCGAGCAGTGGACCGATGAGATGGTCAACGCGTTCTTTTCCGCCAAGGAACGCCCCACGACGACGATTCTCAACGGCGGCCTCACGCTGGCCCATGATGAGTTCGTCGCTTCCGCACTCGAAGGCATTGGCTACAAGACCCGCCCGATGGAGGTCGCAAATGTCGAGTCGCTTCGCTTCGGCAAGGAGTTCGGCAACAAGGCGCAGTGCAATCCGACCTACTTCACCGTCGGGAATCTCGTCAAAGAGCTGAGCCGCTTGCGCGACGAAGAGGGCCTCACCGCCCAAGAGATCATCGACAACTACGTCTTCCTGACGGCCGGCGCCTGCGGTCCCTGCCGCTTTGGCATGTACGTGACCGAGTACCGCAAAGCTCTGCGCGATGCCGGCTTCGACGGATTCCGCGTCGTGCTCTTCCAGCAACAGTCCGGTTTCAAGCAGGCCACCGGCGAAGAGCTCGGCCTGGTGCTCAACCCCCAGTTCTTCATGGCGCTCGCCCGCGGCCTCTTCGCCGGCGACGTGCTCAACGTTCTCAGCTATCGAATGCGCCCCTACGAGGTCGAAGAGGGCGCGACCGACCGAGCGATCGCCGAGGTGAAGCGAGAGGTGCACGAAGCGCTCCGGCAGAACCACAGCGTCCTGCGCGCACTGTGGCGGGGCCGCCAGTTTCTGCAGGCCGTCGAGCTCGATCGCCTGCGCGCCAAGCCCAAGGTCGCGATCATCGGCGAGTTCTGGGCCATGACGACCGAGGGGGACGGCAACTACCACCTGCAGCGATTCGTCGAATCCGAAGGCGGCGAGAACGACATCCAGACCTTGGTCAACTGGCTCCTCTACACCCTCTGGGAGATGAGGCACGACACCGAGCGCCGCATGACCCTTCGCGGCACCGACGAGTCGTACTACGGCCTCGAAGGCTCCGATGTCGGCTACAAGATGGCCGGCGTCTGGCTCGGCGAGCTTGCACTCCGCGCAACCTTTGCGACGTTCAGCGCCGTCGCCGGCCTCAAGGGCAACAAGCTCCCCGACATGGACGAGATCGCCCGGGTCGGCCACAGCTTCTACAACAACGAGCTTCGCGGCGGCGAAGGTCACATGGAGGTCGCCAAGCTGGTCCTCAACGTCGCCAAACAGAAAGCGCACATGACCCTCAGCGTGAAGCCCTTTGGCTGCATGCCGAGCTCGGGCGTCTCCGACGGCATCCAAAGCGTCATCACCGAGCTCCACCCCGACGCGATCTACTGCCCAGTCGAAACGAGCGGCGACGGCGCAGTGAACTTCTACTCCCGCGTCCAGATGTACATGTTCAAGGCCCGCGAGCGCGCGCGTCAGGAATACGAAGACGCGCTCGCGCACTACGGCATCAGCGAGGAGCAGGCCCGCGAGTTCTTGAAGAACAACCCTCGCTACGCCCACACCTTCTACAAAGCGCCCCACGTCGCAGCCGGAACCTCCGCCGACATCATCCACGAGATCGGCCCGCTCATCGGCAAGGGCCGCCTCGGGCGAGCCAAGGTCCATGCGACCCGCGCAGCAAAACGCGGCAGCGCCATCTTCACCGAAGACCTTCCCTACGTGAAGGAAACCTTCGACAAGATGTCCCCCTACATTCCGTCGCTGGGCCGTTTGCTCTTCGTCGAGCTCAAAGAGAAGCTCCCGGCCCCGAAGCAGGCCTGGCAGATGCTCATGCGCCGCGCGGTGCCGAAGGCGGACGAAGCCGTGGAAACGGAGATCCCGACGAGTCACGAGTACATCGAGGCGCCGAGCGCGGCGCCGAGCGCCGACGCGGAGACAGTTCGGCTTCAGATTGTGAACTAGCGCTCGCCGTGCGGCTTGTGCTGCCGCGGGTGTGGTGGGGGGCAGGCGTTGCCGTACGGCTTGTGCTGCCGCGGGTGTGGTGGGGGGCAGGCGTTGCCGTACGGCTTGTGCTGCCGCGGGTTCGGTGAAGCGGGGTGTTGGGTGGGTTGACTGGTTAGGCTTGTTTACACCGCCCGCCCACCCCCACCCTTAGTCCTGGTATCACTCTCACGCGAGTGAGCAGCGTGCCTGGCGCGGCGGTCGCTTCGCTCTGCCTTGCCGGCGCCTTTGGCGCCGGGCTTCGCCCTTCGGGCTCGCGCTGCCGCGGGTGGCTTGAGAGGGTCGTGCGTGTCGCGAGTGCCATGCGGTCCACGTGCCAGTGTTGGTGTCAGTGTCGGTGTACGGCTTGTGCTGCCGCGGGTGTTTGGTTTTTCTTTGTAGGCGATCAGGCATTGGTTACTGTCAAGCAAGTCTTGACGGTGGCCCGATCTAAGCTGAACCTGTGCTCAAGATTTGGGAAGAAGAGGTGGCCCATTCTGAGACTCGCTCTTAGCTTCGTTCGCACTCTGCCTATAGCCCTTGCGATCGGCTGCGGCAGCCAAGGGAATGGTTCGTTGGTATCTTGCTCCGATCTGGACGAGATGAGTTTCAGGAGACCCGCTGTCGCTCGCCGTTTCCGTCAACGAGTACACAACGCGAGTGAGCCTCAGCGTTCGCTCCGTGGATCGCCAGTCCTCTCCCTCCGTCCCCAGTCGCGACACCGATGGCGCTGAAACGCTCGTCTTCCCGATCCCCACCTCCGGACTTCCTCCCGGCTTGTATCTGGCATGGTACATCGGCCTCAGCGTTGAGATTCGGCCGGACACCTCTTTCTACAGCACATGGAATCCGGACGGGACGTATCGCCTCGGCGCACAGTTCGGCCCGGAGGGTTCTCGCCAGTGCCCGACCGACATTCCCGTTGCGCGCTTCACGGTGGTCGCCAGCGATTAGGGTGACCACCCCCAACCCACCTGCGGCAGCGCAAACCGAACGGTGACGCCCGCCCCGAACGGCGACGCCCGTCCTCCCTGCCCCCAAGACAGCAGGCGGCAGCGCGAGCCCGCAGGGCGAAGCCCGGCGCGAACGCGCCGCCAAGGCGAAGCGCCGCGCCCGCCGCGGCAGGGAGGACTACGGGTGGGGGTGGGCGGGGCGGTGTAACCAAGCCGTACCACCCAAGCAATCCAAACCCCCGCCCGCATGGTCACCCGCGGCAGCACAAGCCGCACGGTAGCGCTCAAGCCAAACAGCGACGCCAGCTCTCCCCGCCCCCTACTCAATCCGCCGATATCGATCGTCGGTCACGACGTCCTTAACCATCTGCAAGAAGTCGTGTCCGGTTGCGGCGAAGTTTCCTGTCTTCTCGACGAGCCAGCCGGTTTGTTCGGCTGCGCTCAGCTCTCGTCCGAAGACGTGCTGCGCGAAGTTCCGAACGGCGCAGCTAGCCAGCTGCTGCTGATATTGCGGGCGGGTTACGAGGGCGCTCGGGCCAAGGTCGAGCGCGGCGACCTCTTCTTCGCTCCGCCAGGCTAAGACCTTGAACTTTCCAAGCTCGCCATCGACCGACCCTGGCGTCGTTTCGAGGTCGCGTGTGATGTAGAACGTCTTGCAGAAGTTCGAGCATTCGTCCTTCTCGCAGTTCGCGCAGCTGTTGCTGAAGGTGTTGATGTCTTCTTGGTAGACGAAGTCGTCGCCCTCTTCCCATCGACCCCAGTGGACCGTCGCTGGTTCGAGCGCCTCGTGACAGGTCGCGCAGCCGCAGCGAGAAGAGAGATCGGGATTACTCGAGCAGTCATCGGTGGCCGAGGGCAGGCCGCCAGATGGAGCCTCGAACGGGTCGCAGAGGAACGCCGTGTAGAGCCGGTTCACTCGGGCTCGGTGGGACGCGAAGCGCCGCAAGAAGCCGAGCGTCGTCAGGATACCGCTGTGGTAGTCCTCTCTGTCGACGGCTTGCCAGTCGGCGTCGATCGGCAGGTCCGGCGCGTTTCTGAGCTCCGAGTCGTTCTCACTGGCGAGGTAGCGGTAGAAATGCGCCAGCATTCCGTTCATTGCGGTGTTCCTCGTCGAGAACGCGTTCATGTACGGCTCACGCGCGGCGATCACCTTTTCGAAGACGCGGGCCGGCTCCTCGAGCAAAGCCTCGTGTACGGCGTTGTAGTTGCCGTCGTCTTCACGCGCCGTGCAGTAGTTTAGATTCGGACCGCAACCACAGAGAGGATCGTTATCTCCGGCTTGATCGCAGGACTGCGGGTCTCCGTTGTCCCTCGGGGTCGCGTCGGTATGCGGCTGCGCGTCGAACGCACAGACCCGAATCGTCGTCCCTGGCGCCCAGTAAGGGGAGACCTCGACCCAGCCGTCCATACGGCAGCCCGCTGCCCCCGCGCAGACCCCTTCGGTGTAGTTCTCGAACATCGGAAGCGCGCGGCCCTCGGCGTCGAAGTTCGTGTGCTCCATGTCGAGGCACAGGACGTCACGGCGCCTGTACTCGTCGCGCTTGCCCTGGTTGACCCAGACGCGGAAGGTGTCGTCGCCTTCCTCTTGGATGACCTGACCGACGAGATCGGTATCTCCCAGGTTCGACCAGAGAAGGTTGCGATGGTAGCGACGCAGCTGCGCGTAGAACTCCGGCGAGCCGATCATCTCATCGACCATCTCGTTGCTCACGTCGTCCATCGTATGGAGACGCTCGTACTCCTCGACGCTTGGAATGCGTCCGTAGAGGTCCAGCGTCAGTTGCCGCAGATAGCGGTACTTATCGAGCCGCTCTACCGGCGCGCAGATGTCCGGAGACTGGGCCGTCGCGAAGCCTGCCGTAAGGCAAGCCACCATCACCGCCGTCGACAAAGAGATCGTCATCGCGCTCTTCATGGCGTCAACTCCTTTTCGATCCACGCAGAGAGCGGGTCCTCTCGATATGGCGAAGGGTCACCTCCAAGGCTCTGCACGAGCGTCGCCATGACGTGCTCTGGTTTGAGCTGGACACCCGCAGCGTCCGGCAGCCCGGTCGTGGTGTTGACCGAGATCAAACCCAGGTCCTGCTCGTTGCTGGCGCCGAAGACACCGCTCTTCAGAGTGCTCCCGAAGATCATCACAGAGTCGGCGAACCAGTGGTCGCGTCCTCCATCTCCGTTGATCTTTGGAGTGCGTGCGAACTCCGAGTAGACCATCACGGTCGTTCGTTCGAAGTTGGGATCGTCGTCGCGGAGGTGCGTGATCATCGCTCCAATCGCTTCGAAGGCCTCGACTAGGCGCGTTGGCTGCTGGACCGCCCACTCCCCGCGGTGCGTGTCGAGACCCCCGCGCACTCTCGTCGTGACCGCCGTGCTCAGTCCTGTCCGCAAGAGCTGTGCAGCTGTCGCCGTCGCGAGCCCGCTACTCTCGCCGATCGGATAGAGCGCCCGAATCTCGTTCATCTCTGCCGTGTCCGCGTTGAAATCAAAGCGTGCGACGACGTCCTGCTCCTGGAGCTTCCTGATTCGATCACGGCTGATGCGCAGCTCGTCCTCCGGAAGGCGTCCGCTGTAGGCCGGCGAAACGCATGAGTACGCGTCTTCGAGCGCCTGGTTCAGGAGCCCTTCCACACCCTCGCTCAGCGCGTTCCGCGTCGGTCCGATCAGGTCGCGAATCTCGCGCGGGTTGTTCATGCGAATCGCCGAGAAGCGATTGTCGAAATCGCGATTGAAGCTCGGGATCGAAATCGCGGTGTTTGGAAGAAGGCTTCCCTTGTCGTGCACCGCCGCCGCCACTGTTCCGATTGAATCCCCACGCGCCAGGGCACCCGCGGGTTGGCGGCCGGTGTGGCTGTAGGACCTCGCCGTGTCGTGTGAAACCGTATTCATGTTGATGCCGCGAAAGAAGGTCGCGAGATCGGCATGTGGCTCCAGGGCCAGCATGGTCGGGCCCCAAAGATGCTCCGTGCCGCCCATGGACACGGGCCGTGGGTCGCGGAACTCGGCGGCCAGTCGGTCGATCCCGAGGTCGATCCCCTCGTAGCTCCCCGACGGGTCGCGCGGGTCGGCAGCGAGCAACACGTCCCAGCCGCCTTCTAGAAAGCAAGCCACGAAGCGATGGCCGCCGGAGTCCTGAGCCAGCAGCGGCCTGATCGGCCAGAGCGCATACATGGCAGCGCCACCGAGCGCGCCCTGCAAAAGCGTGCGGCGATCGAAATGGGGGCCGCACTGATGCTTGCCGAGCTTTGCTGAGTGGAGCTTGTTCCTGTTTCGCTTACTCATCGTCGTCCCTCAATAGGTCAGAAAGTCGGGGTGAAGGGCCAGGCCGATGCAAACCGCAGCCCAGCGAGCCTCGCCCTGCGAGGAACGCTCGGGGTCGTTCGGATCGAGACCGTCTTGAAGAAGGGTGAACCAGGGCTGAAGACGTCGGTCGTCCTCCGCAGTGACGTGAACGCCGTGAAAACGCAGCAGCAAGTAGCGCAGGTTCTCGCCGACATCCGGAGAGAATGGATCGAGCCCGTTCATGTCGTTGATCCGCCTCAAGATCACCCGCGACGCGGGGTCGGGATTTGCGCGATCGATCTCGACCGCCCGGCGGCAAGTCTCGCGCGCACCATCGCCGGCGAGCTTGGCGAAGCCGACCGACATCTCACGGCCTTCGACGGTGACTTCGGCAAAGTCCGGCCGGCCCAGGGTCGCCGCGAACTGTTCTGCGTCGTCCCATTGCTGTCCGGTAGCGACCGCGAGCGATGCAAAGAACTGATCGGCGGTCAAACGTCGGATGCGCTTCGTTTCCGGAACATCTTCCGGGTCAACGATCCGTCGCGGGTCCGCGTACCCTTCAGAGTTTCCGCTGCAGCCGAATGCGAGAAACGAGCAGACAATCGCCGCGGCGAAGGGCGAGGCCATCCTCTTGGTCCAAATCACGGTTCCATTCCTTCCTGCACCCAAGTTGTGAGCAGTGCGATTTCGGCTGCGTTCAGTGCTTCCACCGAGCCGGTGGGCGGCGGCATCTCCCCACGCGAGACGAGGTCGAGGGCCTGCGGCCCGAGCGCGCGGAACGCTTCGTAGCTGCCCATGAACGTTTGGTTGCCGCCCGCACCGTGACAGACTGCGCAGCTAGCCTCGTAGATCGGGCGAATATCGCGCTCCCAGAACACGGTCGGTTCGGGCCCCGGGGGAGGCGGGCTCACCGCGTCGCTCTCGATTAGGAACCTCACCGTCCTGCGAACCGGTCCCTCGGGCGCAGCGACTTCCAGCGTCAGCGTGTGCCAGCCAATGCCCGGCGCGTGGACTCCGGTCACGGTCCAGGCGCCGGAGCCGCCGTTCACCGACAAGGACCGTCCATCGAGGCCCGCGCTCAGGGCGGAGCCCATCGAAGAGTCGCCCGAGACGCCAAAGCTCATCGTGCTCCCCTCCGGAAGACGCTGATACGGTCGAACGCCGTCTACGCGAAGAGTGTCGTGATGCGCGACGTGACAAAGCTCGCCGCCCTTGACGAACCATGCACTGCCCGCTGCGTAGCTCTCGATCGATGTGATCTGGACAGCCGCGGTGCCAGTTTCCAAACGCTCCCACTTTTCAAAACGGTCGCGCCGATAGAGCTCCGTTCCGACGCTCGCCCAGAGCACGCTGTCGGCCACGCTCATGTCCGTCACCGCTCCCTCGTCGAACGGGATGGCTGCCCAGCCTCCCCCGTCGTAACGAATGAGCTCGCCGTTGCGAAGAGCTACCAAGCCGATGCGCAAGTCGGCGCCTGTCGCTGCCATCTCGCTCAAGTCCGCGACCTCGCGAAAGGACGCAGCGTCGCCGTACCGAGCCTCCCACAGAGATTGCTCGGCCTCGATGTACATCACCGGCGCTTCGCCCGAGCACGCACCCTGCAGATCTCGAATCTTCATCGACTCGAGCAGCTCGGCCGGAACATCCCATCGCAGCCAAGTGCCGTCGCGTCGTTCGAAGAGCCCACGGGTGGAGACGAGGAATGAGCCGCCCGCGTTCCGCGGATCCCCGCAAACGAATCGAGGTTTTCCGAGCTCCGGTGGGAGCGACAGGGCCTCGGAGTCCGACAGCGTCGCGTTCCAAAGCGCGTTGTCACCGACGACGAAAGCCGTTGAGGCGTCCCAGCCGACCAGCTCGTCAGAATGGGTGAAACCGGCATCGACGGGCGTCGAGATCCCGTCCGGCGAAAGCTGCCGCATGCCGTTGCCGCCCTGGATCCAGGCTTCTCCGTTGGGGCTCACACCGACCAAAGCCTCGCCCTCAGCGAGCGCCTCACAGGACGCGACGGCGGAGACCTCACTGGCCACACCGGCCCCGCTGTTTCCAACTTGGGGGTCTCCGCAGCCCCAGATCACGAGCAGGGCCAGACACGGCAGGCGCAGAGTCGATTCGAACACCCCCCCAGCCTAGCCTCTCAGGCGCAGATGTCACCCTTAAGGAGTATGTAATCTATCTCGCAGTCGTGAAAGTCCCGAAATGCCGGCAGAAAGACGTACTTAAGGGTGTAAATATAACCCCTAGGCGACCTGCCTCAGAACGACCAGCCGACCATCAGGTTGAAGTTGATGGCCAGGTCCCTGCCGTCTCTGCCCTGCGCCGCCCCGGGAAGACCGGGCACGACGCCGCCTGGGAACGCGCTGAACTGCGGTTTGAAGTAGTCAGACGAGACGCGAAGGATGTACGAGAAGCCCGCGTCGAGCTCCCCGCCGAGCATCAGGCCGGCGTCGAAGCCGAAGCCCTTGGCCTCGCCAAATCTGTCCGCAAGCTCGCCGTAGGAGAACGGAAATCGGAAGCCTGCATCGATACGCAAATAGAGCAGCCGCTCGATGAAGAAATACCGAAACGCAGGGCCGACCCTCAGGAACAAGTACTGTATCGATGGCATCGCGCCGTTGTCTTCGAGATCGAGCGCGTCAAAACCGATGCCGATCAAGCCGCCGAGCTCGCTCTTCTCGAATCCATGAAAGTAGCCGAGCTGTCCGAGAACACGCCATGTCTTGGTAGCGAGCTTCGCCGACGAGCCCGGCGTCTCGGTATCGAGCCCCACGCCGAAATCTCCGTCGGCTTCCAGCGCTAAGCCGCGCAGCCCCGCCTTGCGGTTGCGGGCCAGGGGCCGCAGCTCGAGTCGAAACACGATATCGAGATACACACCTGACTTGTAGGTTCGCGTCGCCGTCCCGCCCGAGCCGTCGTCGACGTCGATCTTGATATCCCGGAAACGTCCGCCCGCACCCCCGAGTAAGTTGAAGATCGGCCCGTATCGTTCTTGGCGGGCGCGCTTCTCGGCCTTCGGCGTCTTCTCGGCCTTCGCTGCACCGGCTTCCGCTTCGCCGTTGCTGCGCCGCTCGGTTGCGCCTTCTCAGCCTTCGGCGTCTCGGCTTGCTTCGCTGGCTTTGCGTCCTCGCCAAGCGTGATTTCGATCTCCCCGACCGTGATCTCGATCTCGTCGACCGTGATAGGCTCGACCTTCTTGGTCTGCCGATTCGGTGGGGCGACTTGCATGGCCTTGGCTAGCGCGGCCCGCGCCGCCTTCCGAATCTTCGCATTGCCCTTGGACTGTCCGGGCGGCCCCGCCTCGAGCTCCGTAATCTGTTTTCCCTGTGGGCCCGCGATCCGGATCTCTGCGCGCGCCGCGCTTCCACGACCACGAACGCGCCCCCAGATCAGGTAGTCCAGACCGAGCTCCTCGGCGACGGCCGCACGGCCCGCCACGCTCGACAACTCCTCGCCCTCTTCGGCCAGCACCCTCTTCGCATCGCTCCGCATCTCGAACGTGACTTCATCGTCGAGGCCGCGCAGGACCTGAGAGCGCGCAGTGGAACCCCCGCTGCCAGCGAAGTCCATCACTACAACCTTCGGCTTCTGCGCCTGCACCGACGAAGTGCCAAGCCACAAGCAGCCCCCCAAGAGCACCCCCAACAATAAGCGCGAGCTCATCCCGAATTCACGTTAGCAGGAAGAAACCGAACAACGCCTCCCAATCTCGTTGGAGGACGGGTTGTGGTGCCGGGGGTGGCGGGCGTCGCTGTTCGGGGCGTCGCCGTACGGCTTGTGCTGCCGCGGGTGCGGTGGGGGCGGGTCTTGAGTTGGCGGCGTGGTACGGTTTGATTACACCGCCCGCCCACCCCCACCCGTAATCCTCCCTGCCGCGGCGTGTCGCTTCGCTCCGCCTTGGCGGCGCCTTCGCGCCGGGCTTCGCCCTGCGGGCTCGCGCTGCCGCGGGTGTCTTGGGGAGTGCCAGTGCCAGCGTCGGTGCCAGTGCCGGTGTACGGCTTGTGCTGCGGAGGGGGTGTGTTGGGTGGTATGGCTTGTCTACACCGCCCCGCTCGGACGCCTCCGGCGGTCGGGTGGTCCCGCCCCACCGCCCCCACACTATCGCCTACCCCCACCCGTAGTTCTGGTATCACTCACACGCGAGTGAGCAGCGTGCCTGGCGCGGCATGCGCTTCGCTTTGCCTTGCCGGCGCGTTCGCGCCGGGCTTCGCCCTTCGGGCTCGCGCTGCCGCCTGCCGTTTGGGGATGTGAGTTCCTAGATTTTTCCGCGCCCCGGTTCGCGCGGCCTCAGTCCTGCGGCTTGGCGTGTGCGGGCAGGTCTCCGGTCAGACTCTTCAGGAACGTCACGATGCTATTCACCTGCGCGTCACTGAGCTCTTTGCCGAGCTGGTACGTTCCCATGATCTTCACGGTCTCCTCGAGCGTTTCGCGCGAGCCGTCGTGTAGATACGGCGATGTGAGCTCGACATTCCGGAGCGTCGGGACTTTGAAGAAGTGCTTGTCGGCGGCGTTCTTTGTCACGTTGAAACGTCCAAGGTCGGCCTCGGTGATCGGCGTGCCGCGATCTGCGAAGTAGTCTTTCACGAGACCCATCTTCTGGAACATCGTGCCGCCGGCGATGATTCCGGTGTGGCAGGCGGTGCAACCCGCTTCTTTGAATGTCTCGTAGCCCTTCTTCTCAGCCTCGCTGATCGCGCTTTCGTCTCCCAAAAGAAACTTGTCGAAGCGCGAGGGCGTGATCAAGGACTTCTCGTACTCGGCGATGGCGTCCGTCGCGTTGTCTTGCGTGACGCCGTCTTCGTAAAGCTTCGCGAACGCGGCTGTGTACTCTTTGTTCTTCTGAAGACGCTTGACCACGTTCTCCCACTTGGCGCCCATTTCGATCGGGTTGGCGACGGGACCTGCCGCCTGCTCCTGCAAGTCCTTCGCGCGCCCATCCCAGAACTGAACGAAGTTGTATCCGGAGTTCAGCACAGTGGGCGAGTTGATAGGCCCGATCTGGCCGCCGATGCCCGTGGAGGTCTTGCGCGGCTCTGCGCCACCGTGGTCGAGGGCGTGACAGGTGACGCAAGCGATGGTCCCGTCTCCGGACAGAGCCGTGTCGTGGTAGAGGCTTCTGCCGAGCAACACCTTGTCCATGTTCACGTTGACGGAATTGGGGAGCGGTTTGAGTGGCTCGACGGCCGCCACGGCCGGCTTCTCCTCCTCGACAGCCGCCTTTTGCTCTGCTGCCGGAGCAGGGGTTTCTTTCTTCGTGCAACCTACGACCGCCGCAGCGGCGAGGATGATGATCGCCCACTTCATCTGTGACATGAGGCGAACGCTAGCAGCCGAAGCGCATTGGGGCACCCACTGCTATGCTGCGGCGCTGTGAAGAGCAGACGCAGAGTGTATTTGGCGCGACACGGGGACGTGTCCTATTTCGAGCCCGGCCAGGCGCCCGGCGACCACGACCCGGCTCTCAACCAGACGGGGGTCGCCCAGGCCGAAGCCCTGGGGCAGGTCCTGGCCGGCTTGCCGATCGACCTGGCGGTCTGCACGGGGCTGCGCCGCACCGAGCAAACCGCGCGGCTCGCGATGGGTCCGAGGGACCTCGAGATCGACGTGATCGAAGGCCTGAGCGAGGCGAAAACAGGCAGTTTTGAGGACATCGAGAGCTTCGAGGACATGGCCACCCTGTTCACCCGGGCCTTCGACAACGCCGAGGAGCCCGACGCCCGATTTCTCACCGGCGAGTCCTACGCCGAGCTCTGGGATCGTGTGGCCCTTGCATGGCAGGGCCTGCTGAGTCGCCGCGACTGGACCCAGGTCTTCGTTGCCTGTCACGGCGTCGTGAACCGAACGATTCTCGCCCAGGCGCTCGGTGCCGGCCCTTCGATCTATCGCCGCATCGAGCAGGACCCGGGCTGCCTCAATGTCCTAGACATCGAAGGGGAAGGACCGAGCGCCCGCGTCGACTACGTCCGCCTGATGAACTTCACTCCATACAACACAAGCAAGGCCGGCATGCTGGAGACCACCTTGGAGACGCTCTGGCGCCAGTTCACCGAGGGTTAGTCGTCGCAGCGCAGCGATCGATAGCCGCCATTGTAGTAGAGCAACGGCTCGGCTTCGGTTGTGCGAACCGCCTCGACTCGACCCACGTAGATCGTGTGGCTCCCCTCTCGATGCGCGCTTGCGACCGTGCACTCTAGCGACGCCACCGCTTCATCGATCAGCGGCGCTCCCGTCGTACCTTCGGACCAGCTCACTTTTTGCAAGCGCGAATCCTCGTGCTTCGACGAGGCGAAAACGTTCGACACCTCTTGCTGATGGGCGGCCAAGATGTTCACGGCGAAGACACCGCCTTCTTCGATGATGCCGTGGGTCGTCGACGATCGGTTCGCGCAGACCAGAACCAGCGGCGGATCGGCCGAGACGCTGGAAAACGCCGATACCGTCATGCCGTGCACCTTGTCGCCGCTCCGAGAGGTCACGACCGTCACCCCGCTGGCCCAGCCGCGAAGCGCCTCTTTGAATGCGTCTTGATCAATTGGCATCGTTTGGCTCCCTATATTCGGCCGGCGGGACGCCCAGCCGCAGCGCATGAATCGGGGGAAGAGCTTGCCCTAGCCACACTCCAGCGGGTCTAGGCAAGAATAGAACGTGTTTCAAGTGGACGGCGGGCTTTCACCTTTCCGAAATTGGGCTAGTTTTCCGCCCCTATGCCTCAACAGCCGTTTCTGCAGGGTATCCAGGCGTACTGGGACGCCCTCGGCCAACCGGGGGAGCCCCCCGAGCTTGGGGAGTCTCGAATCGATGCCTTCGTCGATCTACTGCACGTGACCTCGGGCGCGGAGCACGGGTTTCGCCTACTGGATCTGCTCGACTCCACCTACGCCGGAATAGCCGTCGGCGATTCGTCACGACCCTGGCGACTACACTGGGCGCTTCAGGTGGGCGAGGTGGAGCCCTTTGTCGCTCCCGATCTCGAAGGTCTGATCTTCCTCGCAGATACGATTGCCGACCCCGAAGGTTTCCATCGGGTGTACAGCATGAAGGACGGAACGCGCGGCGACCTGGAGTTTGCGGACATCACGGGCGCGCTCCGCTGGATGGCCGCTCAGGTTCGACACGCGAAAGGCGAGCTCGACGATGCGGCGCTCCAAGAGATCCAGAGCGAAGCATCTGCGTTGCTCGACGACGATTGGGAGAAAGGGCCGACCTCCGGCCTCTACATCGTCGAGGAGTTGCTCGACACGCCGCTGTTCGAAGCCTGGGATGCGATCTCCCGGGGTCAGTGGCCGCTGGTCGAGTCCGACGGAGGCAACCCGGCGGTCGATCGCGAAGATGGTTGGCAACGGCGTCTATCGCTCTGGCTCACTCGACGGTTCCTCGCGACGCGCGCCCTCGAGCTACCAGAGGAGATCGGCGTCTCCGACATGGATGCGATTCATCGTTCATTGGTCGAGCACCTGATCGACTTCGAGCAGGCGATCCATGCCGGCGACGTGCCGAGAATCGTCGACCACGCGGCAGCCGGAGAAGATCCGAAGCTCGCGATGATGGCCGTCGAATGGATCGAGCGGCACGATGGCTGGCGCACGGCGGCGAACGTCCCCTCGCCGGACGAAGAAGACGCCTACGTCGACGAGCCGCCGCCTTTTCAGCACACACCCTTCACCCGAAAATTGATGCACGCCTTGTCGGGCTCGCTCGATCGCATGGTGGAGCTAGGCGAGCTCGAGCTCGACCAGGATCACAAAGAATCCCTGCTGATCGAGCTCGTCACCGCAGGCGCCGACGCTCGCTCGATGAAGCACATGCTCAAGAAGCTGACCGCGACCCTGGTCGACTCGGAGCACGTCGAAGAGATCTACCCAAGCGACGACAAGATCCAAGATCGGCTCAAAGAAGACCTCGGGGGATGATCGAGCCCCCCGGCACGCAGCTGTGGGCCGACACGCGATGGCGCGACGGTTGGCGATTGCAGCGTCGCTGGGACGGGAAGACCTGTCGGCTGCTCAATCCGGCCTGCAGGGTCGTGCGCCGGGGCTCATTTGAGGAATGCAGCGAAGCGCTCGACGAAGCGCGGCCCGTGACCGCCTCGGTCGATCACCTCGTCGTGCTCTTGCACGGTCTCGGCCGAACTCGCCGCTCGCTCGCGCGCTTGGACGAAGCGCTTCGGGAAGCCGGTTTCACGACCGCGCGCCTCGACTATCCGAGCACTCGCAAGTCGATTCCGGATCACGCCGCGACGCTCGCCGATCTGCTCGACCATGTGCCCACGCCGAACAAGCTCTCGTTCGCATCGCACAGCCTCGGCGGTCTCATCGTCCGGCAGCTTCTGAGCTACGACGCGCCTTGGCGCTCGGCTGTCGAGCGAATCGTGATGCTTGCCCCGCCGAATCAGGGCGCATCGCTGGCGGGCTCCCTCGACAAGGGCCCGGTCATGCGAGGCATCCTCGGCCCCTCGTATCGACAGATTGCCGAAGGCTTCGCCAAGACGCTTCCGGTGCCCGACGTGCCGGTCGCCATCTTCGCGGGCGATGTAGCCGGCGTGCCTGGCGATGGCCTAGTGACCGTCGAGGAGACGCGGCTCGAGGGCGCGGCCGAGCACCATATCGTACCCGCAGTCCACACCTTCGTCATGAACCACCCCGACGTAATTCGCGGTGCGGTCTCGTTCCTAAGCGGCGCCCCAGATCGCACTTGAAGGTCGCAGCAGGCCTGCCTTCCGGTCGTGAAGCGCGCCGTCTCGATCGCGCTCCAGGAGCAGAGGCCCGTCCAGGTCGATGTACTGGGCTTGCGAGGCCAGAAGAAGAGCTGGTTCGATGGCGAGCGAGGTGCTGACCATGCATCCGAGCATCCGCTGCAGGCCCAGGCGTTGGGCTTCCCTGGTGCAGTAGATCGCTTCGCTGAGCCCGCCCGTCTTGTCGAGTTTGATGTTCACCATGTCGTAGCGACCCGCGATGCCGGAGAACGAACCCCGATCGTGAAACGACTCGTCGGCGCAGATCGGCACGGTACGTTGAAGGCCGTCGAGCGCCGAATCGTTTCCGGCGGCCAGAGGTTGCTCGATCAGGACGACACCCAGCTCTGGCAACAGAGGCAGCCAGGCTCGCAGTTGTTCTGCAGACCATGACTCGTTGGCGTCGATGACCAGCTCGGCATCCGGAGCCGCATCGTGCACCGCCGCGATGCGATCCATATCCGGGCCGCCATCCACCTTCACCTTGATGACCCGTGCGCTGCACAGCGCGGTCGCCGCGCTTTTCATCTTCTCGGCAGAGTCGACGCTGATCGTTCGCATGCTGTGAACGGGCTCGGGCGGCGAGCTCAGACCTGCAAGCTGCCAGACTGGGACGCCCGCCCGCTTCGCCTCCAAATCCCAAAGTGCGCAGTCGAATGCGTTTCGCGCAGCGCCCGCTGGCATGGCGGCCAGCCGTGCACGGGCATCGGAGCCCTGCAGATTGCGGCAGGCTGCTTCGATCTCGGAGGACACGGAGTCGATCGACTCCCCGTACCGCGCATAGGGCACGCATTCGCCACGCCCGACGGAGCCTCCGTCATCAAGCTCGAGCAACACGAACCTCAGCCGCCGCCCGAGCCCCGCGCGCGATTCGAAATCCGCCTCGAATCGGCCAGGATTCCGCTCGGACCAAGGCCTTCATCGCGTCGGGCTAGGCGACGCCGGTCGCTTCCTTGATCGCCTTCGGGCTGAGCGTCTTACAGATGAACACGTGCACGTCCCAGAGGTCGCGCGGTCGCTGTCCGGCTTCCTGCAGAAGCTCCATCGTCTTCTTGGCCGCCTCCAGAAACTGCGTGTACGTCGTCGAGTTGGGGGTCGTGTCGTACTTGGGATCGATGTCGAGAATGAGCGCCTGCTTCTTCAAGAAGGTCGGCTTCACGAAGAGGTGATCGGAAGGGTAGACCAGCGCGGGGAGCAGCGTCACCAACGGCCAGGTTGCCCCGTCCTCGACGTCCAGCGCCGCGATGAAAGCGTCGAAGCGAATCGGATACGTTCGCTCGCCGTAGAGCAGCTCCCGAAGCGACATCGCCACGGTCTCGCGGGTCTCTTCGGGTAGGTTCTTGAAGCGGGTGGCCTCGGCCTTCTGGGTCGTGCTCTTGGTGCTCGTGAGGAACTCGTAGATCATCTGGTGGATCTCTTCGTAGCTCGCATTGCCCGTCAGCTCGTCCAGGTTCTTCTGGCTCAGAAGGTCCTCGGCGCGCTCGATCGCAGCATTCTTGAGCTTCTCGCGGCCCTTGGAGCCCGCCTCGCCTCGCTCGGACTTGATGTAGGTCTCGTCCTCGAACCCGACCGGGTACAAGGTCATGAAATACGCGACCTGCTGCTCGAAGGAGATATCGGGCTTCTTGGGCGGGGCCTTCGACTTACGCGTCGAGCCCGGCGCCGGCGCCTGGTTGCGGCGCGCGATTCGGTCGATGCGCACAGCCTCGTTCGGCAGGAGCTCGATGGTCTCCATCTTGTGCCAGTAGTCCGGCCGGAAGCTACGCTCCGCACCGTCTTCGAACAGGAAGGTGCGCTTGTCTGGAATCTCGAGGACGAGCACCGAACGACCCCAGTCCTTGCGGCTGGTGTGCTCGAAAACTCGCGGGGTCACAGAAGGAGTAGACTCTGGCATCGATTACAGTTCCTCGGAAATCGGGTAGAAGCCGGCCCTGGGGCGCGGAAAAAGGAGCCCGTCGTGTATCACGGACGCGATGGGCTTGCATCCGGTTGCGATCCGCTGGATGTAGCCCTAGGAGCATCCCTCCGCAAGCGCCCGTTCTCATTAGGGTTTAGGCAAGATGAACCGATCCGCAGTAACGCACATGGGAGCCTTGCTCCTGCTCGCCGCGACCGCGCTGCCCGGCTTTGCCTGCGACCCGGTTCCCGCAAACCGAGCCTCTAAGCCGGGCTCCGAGCCGATCGCGGCGCCGAAGGCGATCCCGATGTGCCCGGTGTGGCGTCCGTCGACAAGGCCCTGCAAGAGCAGCTCGATCGGAAGCTCGCTGCTCAGGGGCCGGGCTACGTTCCGCGCAGCCACCATCTGAACGAAGACGGCTCGCCGCGGTTCACCAATCGCCTGATCAGGGAATCGAGTCCGTACCTGCTCCAGCACGCGCACAACCCGGTCAACTGGTACGCCTGGTCCGACGAGGCATTCGAACGGGCCGAGCGAGAGAACAAGCCAATCTTCCTATCGGTCGGCTATTCGACCTGTCACTGGTGCCACGTGATGGAGCGCGAGTCGTTCGAAGACGAAGAGATCGCAGCCTATCTCAATCAACACTACATCGCGATCAAGGTCGACCGAGAGGAGCGACCGGACATCGACAGCGTCTACATGACGGCGGTCACGATTCTCACCGGACGAGGGGGCTGGCCGATGACCGTCATCATGACTCCGGACAAGGAGCCGTTCTTCGGCGGCACGTACTTTCCGCCCCGAAGAGGCTTCCGCGGAAACCGGGCGGGGCTGGTCGACATCCTCGCCGAGATGCTCAACGAGTTCCGAAACGATCCGACACAAGTGGTCGCGCGCGCGCAAGAGCTCAGCCAGCGTGTCGAGAAAGCGGCGGCGTTTCGGCCGGGGCCCGGCGTCCCGAGCGACAAGGTCATCGCGGTGGCCGCGCAGAACCTCGCCAGGACCTTCGACCCCGTCGACGGGGGCTTCGGTGGCGCGCCGAAATTTCCGCAACCCTCGCGGCTCGCGCTCATGTTGCGATACGCGCGCCGAACGGCTGACGCAGGCGCGACGGCGATGGTGGCCACGACGCTCGACAAGATGTCAGCAGGCGGGATCTACGATCAGGTAGGCGGCGGCTTCCACCGCTACTCCACCGACGCGCAATGGCTGGTTCCGCACTTCGAGAAGATGCTCTACGACAATGCCCAGCTCGCGACCGTCTATCTGGCCGCCTGGCAGCACACGGCTGACGCGGACTACCAGCGCGTTGCGCGCGAGATTCTCGACTACGTCGCGCGCGAGATGACCTCTGCCGAAGGCGGCTTCTACTCTGCGACCGACGCCGACAGCCCGACGCCTGGCGGGCACGACGAAGAAGGCTGGTTCTTCACCTGGACCCCGGACGAGCTCGAGCAGCTTGCTCGGCGCCGAGAGCGCCGCGCTGGTCTCGTCCGCATACGGCGTGACTCGGCGCGGAAACTTCGAAGGGCGAAACATCCTTCACCGCGCCAAGACAGACCGAGAAGTCGCTTCCGAGCTTCGTATCCCCCCCAAGCGCGTCGCGGAGCTCCTCCAGGGCGCGCGCTCCACTCTCTACGAGGCCAGAGCCTCCCGCCCGCCACCCATTCGCGACGAGAAGATTATCGCCGCCTGGAACGGGATGATGATCGCCGCCTTTGCGCAAGCAGGCTGGATGCTCGCGGAACCTCGGTACGTCGACATCGCGACTCGCGCCGCGCGATTCGTGCTCGAACAGATGCGTGCAGAAGATGGCGCGCTGGTCCGCACCTATAGCGACGGGAGGAAGGGCAGCGTATCGTTTCTCGACGACTACGCGTTCATGATCGGCGCCTGCCTCGACCTCTACGAAGCGACCAGTGACTCGACGTGGATTGGGCGCGCGGTCGAGCTTCAAACAGACCAAGACGCGCGCTACCTAGACGCTCAGAGCGGCGGCTACTATCTCACCCCGGGCGACGGCGAAGCGCTGCTGGTCCGCGAGAAGCCAGCCCATGACCGCGCGGTTCCGTCCGGGAATTCCGTTGCAGCCAACAATCTTCTGCGGCTGCACGACTTCACCGGAGACGCCAAATGGAGAACAGGGGCCGAGCGGCTGTTCGGATCGCTGGCGCTCCAAGTGACCCGGGCACCCACCGGCTTTCCCATGCTCCTCGTCGCCCTCGACCGTTACTACGATACGCCCCTGGAAGTCGCCTTGCTCGCTCCGGCCAGCCGAGACGAAGCAAGCGCACTTCGAGACCGACTTCGGAGCACGTTCGTGCCCAACAAGGCCTTCGCCGTTCTGACCGACGCCGAAGCGAGTCGCCAAGAAGCGGAGATCCCCTGGCTCCAAGGCAAGCGAGCGATGGGGGGCAAGAGCACCGCTTACGTCTGCGAGCGAGGCCGCTGTGACCTGCCCACCGCCAAGCCCGCGATGTTCCAAAAGCAGCTGGAGCGGCGCAAGCCCTATCCGAGCTTCACGGACAGCGGTCCGCCTCGCCTGCCGTTCGTACGCGCGAAGCAATGACGGAGGCCTTCGAGGACTGGGTCCTGGCGACTCACAACAGCGGCAAGGCCGGGGAGCTCCGTGCCCTGTTCGGGAAGCTCCCGGTTCGACTGACTTCTGCGAAGGATCTGGAGTTGCCCGAGCCCGAGGAGACAGGCACGACCTTCGAAGCGAACGCGGAGCTCAAAGCCCTGGCGGCCGCCCAGGCCACCGGCAGGATCGCGCTGGCGGACGATTCCGGTGTCGCCGTGCATGCGCTCGGAGGCGAACCGGGGATCCACACGGCGCGCTGGGCCGGTGAAGCGCGAGACTTCGATGTCGCCCGTCGCCGCGTCGAGGCAGCTCTTCGAGAGCTCGGCGGAGACGCGAGCCGCCGGGCCAGTTACATTTGCGTCCTCTGCGTCGCCTGGCCCGACGGGCGCGTGCGCAGCTTCCGCGGCGAAACGCTCGGGACCCTGGTCTGGCCGATTCGCGGTGATCTAGGCCACGGCTTCGAGCCGATGTTCATGCCCGACGGCTACGCGATGACCTATGGCGAGATGACACCGGACCAGCGACAGCGAATCAACGCCCGCGCTGCGGCGATGCGCAAGCTCGAAGAAGCGCTCTTCGGTCCTGCATCGCGCTAGGGCCGGCACCTGAGATCGGAATACGGGCACACGAAGCGAACGTGAAGGTGATCTTCGTGATTCCGGAAGTGACGAATCACGCCCTGCGGTTCGTACTTGCCGCGTGGGTACTGGATCCAGCGATCGAGCTGCGCCTTGGTGACGCCTTTGCGCTTCGCGTATCGGTAGAGCTTTGCCTGTAGCCGATAGTCGATGAAGATCATTTCGGCCTGCCCGTGACGGAGCCAGTACTCGAGCAAGGCCCATTGCCGGGCGACGTCGAGCTCCGAAGATCTGAACTCGTCGAATCGGCAGCCCTTGGAGCCGCACTCGTTCTGGTAGTAGCTGATGTCGGCGTCGCGTCCGTTTTGATGGCTTTTGTGGTCGCGTAGCTTGCCGCCGTCTCGGTCACTGATGTCGTGAATTCGCACGACCTTGCTGTGCTTGAACTTCGCATCCACGGCGTTGAACGCCCCGACGATCCAACGGGTGGTTTCCTCGGTGCCATAAGCCCGCGCCGCGTTGCGAACCAGGTAGCCGCGGTGCGGCGGAAGGCGGACACCATTTTCGAGGCGCCCCCGGTTGGTAGGTCCGATCGCCTCCGAAGGGCTCACGGGGGCCCGTGTGTAGAGTCGAATGTTCGTGCCGGGCCGCGGGTCTTGATGGCTCAGGCTCGCGTTCCAGCGGCTCAGGTCGCGCGGGCTGACGTCGTAACGTTTCGCGACCGCCAGCAAGCTGTCTCCGCGCTCGAGCTTGAACCGGACTTCCGGCTTCGGTGCGCCCACGTCGATCGTCTGTCCGGGGAAGATCCGATCGGCTCGGAGGCCCGGGTTCGCTGCGAGGAGCTCCCCAATGGTCGTGTCGTGCCTGAGCGCGATACCGGTGAGCGTGTCGCCTCTTCGAACGCGGTAGGTTCTTACGGGCTTGGGCTTCTCCGCGTCGACCCCCTTGTCGGCGGCTTGTGTCGCCACGGCGCTGGACGGATCACGCGCCGCGATTCGCGGTTTGCCTTGCGTCGTGGGCTCTTGCGCTGCCGCGCCGTAGTCGAACGGCGGTGTCCAATCGATTCCTTCCTCGACGGGAACCGCGGCTGCGTCCGGACCGACGACGAGCCTCTGACCGATTCGGATCATGTTTCCGTCGAGGCGGTTCCAATTCTTGATCTGCTCGACGGTTACACCCGCGCGCTTTGCAATCGAGATGAGCGCGTCACCTGGCTGCACGATCAATACAGGCGCGTCCGCGCCAACCCGGGACGGAGCCAACGCGGCGAGGCACAGCAGTGCGATCCCGAGCATGCGGAGCATCCCGATCCCTTGTATCCAAATTGGTTCCCTACGCCAAGAAACAGGCTGAAAACGCGGGATGTGACGCTGCTGGCGAGGCTTGGTACCTTGATTCGATGAAGGGAAGGGCACGGTTGGTTTCCGGGGTGTGGATCGCGGCACTCCTTTCATGGACGGCGTGCACGGCGACCTCTTCACCGGCCGCACGCTACATCGAATCGGTACCCCCCCGCTACGAGGTTTCCTGCCCGCCGGGAGAAGTTTGCAGCGAATCGGTCGCGCTACTGGTCGGACTATCAGCACCGAGCGAGCCCACCCGTTGCACCGCTGCGCTCATCGGTCCTCGCACCGCGATCACCGCCGGGCACTGCGTGGCCTGGGAGCTTTCGAGCGGTGGCACATGCGACGGCCTGTGGTTGGGCTTTGCGCAGTCCGAAGGTCGGCCGCCCGAGTGGATCGGCTGCGAGCGCATCGAATCCGTGTCTACTCCTGGTGCGGGTCTTCTCTCGCCCGACTACGCGGTGTTGAGGCTCAATCGGGAGGTGGCGCGCCCTTCGATCCCCATTGGCGTAGGCGAGGTTCCATCGGGCGAAGTCGTTCGCGTGCTCTCGGTGACAGCGGACCGTTTCTACGACGATCTTCACCAGGTGCGAAGCCGGCGTTGCGTAGTCGACGACAACCGTCGCCTCTCTGCATCGGGGCCGCTCCCTCCTTCCTCGATACGAGTGCTCTCTTCGTGTCCGATTCGCCAAGGAAGCTCAGGCGCGCCGGTGCTCGATCAGCGTGGGCGGCTCAGAGGTCTGGTACACGCGGCTGGACCGCCTTACTTCGCGTTCGGTCTGATGACGCTACTGCCGCAGCCAGTCGAACGTGACGACGGCTAGCACCGTCACCACACCGATCAGCATCACCAACAAGCTGGCAGGCAAAGGCGGCGCAGGCGGCATGCGGTCGACCATCAAGACCGGGACCCGCGCAGCGTCTGGGCGCGCTCTCGAGCTCAGGGCGAACGGGCGGCCCCGACTCCGCGTTCTCGTTGCTGCCCCGGGCGATCTCCATGAGCTCCCGTTTTCTGAGCTCGCCGCTCGGAAAGAGCTCCCTCATCCAGTCCGCGATCTCGGCCGGCCCGATCAGATCTTCTTGCTTGGCGAGGTAGCGGCGAAGCGCCTTGCCCATCTCGCGGGTACTTTGCCAGCGCTCGTCCGGGCTTCGGCGAAGCGCCTTGAGGACGATTTCGTCGAGCTCCTCCGAAACCTCGGCTCGGAAATCGGACGGCGGACGAATCTCGCCCGATAGGACGGCATACATCGTGTTCACGTCCGTGTCCTTGAGGAAGAGCTTTCGCAAAGTGAGAAGCTCCCAGAGCACCGTACCCAGTGCCCAGACATCGACGCGCCTGTCGACGACCGCAGAGGTCATCTGCTCTGGCGCCATGTACGGAAACCTGCCTTTGACCTGACCCGCGTCGCTGCTGTGGACGCGCTGCCGAGCGTGCGCGATGCCGAAGTCGACGACCTGAGTCGCACCGTCGTACGTTACGAAGAGGTTGTCGGCCGAGACGTCCCGGTGAACCACGTGCAAGGACTCGCCATCGCCATCGGTGAGCTCATGCGCCGCGTGCAGACCCTCACAGGCCAGGGCGATGATGCGCGCCATGCGCGCCGGCAGTAGGGGAGATCGGCGCTGATCGCCGTTGGCCAGAACGCGGCGGTGAACCCGCGACAAGGGCTCGCCGACCAGGTACTCCATCGCGATGAAGTACTCGCCATCGACTTCGCCGAAATCGAAGACGCTGCAAACGTTGCTATGCGTGATCCGCGAAGCGATGCGCGCCTCGTCGAGGAACATCTCGACGTACTCCCGTTCGTGAGCGAGATGAGGATGGATTCGCTTGAGCGCGACGAGCTTTTCAAAGCCCGGGTTCCCGTTCACTCGCGCCAGATGGACACTCGCCATTCCGCCCGACGCCAGCT
This sequence comes from uncultured delta proteobacterium, assembly GCA_963716775.1. Taxonomy (GTDB): domain Bacteria; phylum Myxococcota_A; class Polyangia; order Polyangiales; family Houyiibacteriaceae; genus SG8-38. The sequence continues at coordinate 79,575 of CAVQUI010000004.1, read as the reverse complement.
CGAAGCACAGCTCGTAGCGGCCGATCCTCGAAGGCGCGGTCGGCCGGACTCCCGGCGCCAGCTCCGCTGGGCGGCCGGGACGAAGCGAATCCGTGTCTCTAGCTGTCGAATCCTTCATCAATACTTTCGCTCACCGCGACCACAGGCGTACCTGTGCCGCTATCATCAAAGTATTGCATTTGAAGTTCAATTTCCAAGGCCAAACTCACCCCTGACTCCTCGGTTTGACTTCATCACCTTGGCACCCTATCTATTAGGCTTGATGAGGGTATAGCCTAATGATTTTAGGAGAAAGATACGTTCTGGATGAAATTGATCGGCAGCTCTTGGACGAGCTGCAGAACGATTGCAAGCGGTCTCTGAAGGAGATCGGCGCCTCGGTGGGCCTCAGCGCCCCCTCGGTGCTGGAACGGGTTCGCAAGCTCGAAAACGCTGGAATCATCAGGGGTTATCATGCCTTCTTGGACGCCCGGAAGGTCGGACTCGACATTTCGGCCTTCATCGGGGTCTCGATCAGCGATCCACGGCTCCTGACGGCATTCGAGGAATGGGTCGATTCGGTCGTGCAAGTCCTGGAATGTCATCATGTAACCGGTGGCCACACCCTATTACTCAAGGTAAAGACCCAGAACACCGAGGACCTGGAGCAGCTCATCAGCCGCATTCGGTCCATGGACGGGGTCGCCGGCACCGAAACGATGGTGGTGCTCTCGACCTACACCGAGAGGGCAGAAATCGCCCTTCCCCCTGGCGAGCCCGCGTCCGATACGCGGCGCCGTAAACGTCCCCGCCGCTCCGCGGACAGCCCCGAACCCCCACAAACCACGTGAACATGCAATACGGACTCCCCGAAAAACACGGCCTCTATGACCCAGCGAACGAGAAGGACGCCTGCGGCGTCGGCTTCGTTGCCCAGATCAAGGGCGTGGCGTCTCACCAAATCGTCAAAGACGCCAACCGGATCCTCTGCAACATGGATCACCGCGGCGCGCGCGGCTCTGAGACGAACACCGGCGATGGCGCTGGAATGCTCACCGCGGTACCCGACAAGCTCCTTCGTCGCGCTGCGAAAGAGGAGCTCGGCATCGAGCTGCCGGAGCCGGGCAAGTATGGAGTCGGCAATATCTTCCTGCCGACCGACGACGAGGAGCGCGCCTATTGCAAGGCCGCTTTCCTCAAGGCGATCGAAGCGCAAGGGCAACGCTTCCTCGGCTGGCGCGTCGTTCCTACCGACCCGGACGGCGCCAACCTGGGGCCGACCGCGCTCGAGAGCATGCCGCGCATCGAGCAGCTGTTCATCGGGGCGGCCGAAGGCTTGGATGCAGACGCCTTCGAGCGGCAGCTCTACATCGTTCGCAAGAGCGCCGCGAGCCCGCTTCGCGTCGACGAGAGCCTGACGCAGCGTTCGATGCTCTACGCCTGCTCGCTCTCGAGCAGGACCATCATCTACAAGGGCATGCTCGCTTGCGAGCAGGTGCTCCCTTTCTACGGGGACCTCACCGACCCGGACTACGAGTCTCACCTGGCGATGGTTCACTCGCGCTTTGCGACGAACACCTTCCCGACTTGGGAGCGCGCCCAGCCGCTTCGTTGCCTCAGCCACAACGGCGAGATCAACACCCTTCGCGGCAACAAGAACGCGATGCATTCGCGCCAGGGCGTCGTGAAGAGCGAGCTCTATGGCGACGACCTGCGAAAGCTCTTTCCCGTTGCAGAGCTCGGGCTCTCGGACTCGGGCACGCTCGATAACGTCCTCGAGTTTCTCTACATGAACGGTCGCAGCATGCCCGAAGCCGCGATGATGATGGTCCCCGAGGCCTGGCAGAAGCACGAGCACATGTCGCAGGCGAAGCGGGACTTCTACGAGTACCACAGCTGCCTGATGGAGCCCTGGGACGGCCCTGCCTCGATCGCGTTCACCGATGGCAAGGTCATCGGCGCGACGCTCGACCGCAACGGGCTGCGCCCGAGCCGCTACTACCTCACCCATGATGACCGGGTGATCATGGCCTCGGAGGTTGGCGTCCTGCCGGTGCCGCCCGAAATGGTGAAGCACAAGGGTCGCCTGCAGCCCGGACGCATGTTCCTGATCGACTTCGAGCAGGGCCGCATGATTCCGGACGAGGAGCTGAAGAACGATTTCGCGACGCGTCGTCCGTATGGCGAATGGCTCGAGGAGCAGCGTCTCGAGCTCAGCAAGCTACCGGTGCACGGCGACGCGCATGGCTTCGAACCCGAGACACTTCTCCCACGCATGCAGTCGTTTGGTTACACGACCGAGACGATGCAGTTCATGTTGCGACCGATGATCGAGCAGAAGCGCGATCCGGTCGGGTCCATGGGCAACGACTCGGCGCTCGCCGTCCTGAGCGATCAGCCGCGGCTCGCGTACGACTATTTCAAGCAGCTCTTCGCGCAGGTCACCAACCCGCCGATCGACTCGATCCGCGAAGAAGTGATCATGGGAGTCGAGTGCTACATCGGCCCGGAGCAGAACCTGCTGACCACGACGGCCGAGCACGCCCACCGCCTTCGTATTCCGCATCCGATCTTGACCAATGAAGAGGTCAGGGCGCTGAAGACCATCGACGAGCGCGGCTGGCGTACCAAGCTCATCGACATCACCTGGCCCCGCAGCGAAGGCCCCGAGGGGCTCGAGCCCGCGCTCAAGCGCATCCGACGGGAGGCGGAGCAGGCGGTGGACGAGGGGTACAGCCTCATCCTGCTAACCGACCGCCAGGCAGGCCAGGACCGCATCCCGGTGAGCTCGCTGCTGGCGACCGGCGCGGCTCACCATCATCTGGTTGCAACCGAGAAGCGCACGAGAGTCGGAATCGTCGTTGCGACCGGCGAGGCCCGCGAAGTGCACCACCACTGCTGTCTCATCGGGTACGGTGCCGACGCGATCAACCCCTACTTGGCGTTCGAGGCGCTCTGGCAAGAGCGCCGGCTCGGGACGCTCGACGCCAAGCGCTTCCCCGACGACGACAGCATCGTCGACGGTTATCGCAAAGCGGTGGCCAAGGGCTTGCTCAAGGTATTCGGCAAGATGGGGATTTCGACGCTGCAGTCGTACAAGGGTGCGCAGATCTTCGAAGCGGTGGGCCTGAACAGCTCGGTGATCGACCTTTGCTTCGTCGGCACGGCGAGCAGGATTCAGGGCGTCGGCTTCAACGTCATCGCGCAAGAGCTCGTCGATCGACACGCTGCTCGGCTATCCCAGCGGAGAGGAGCCTCGGCTCCCCATTCTTCCGAACGACGGACAGTTCCATTGGCGCGCCAACGGCGAGCGTCACATGTGGAACCCGGAAACGATCGCCAATCTGCAGGTTGCAGCGCGCGCCAACAGCAGCGATGCGTACAAACGCTTCGCAGATCATGCGAACAACAATGCCCGGGACCGCTGCACGCTTCGCGGCCTGATGCGATTCAAGACGGGCAAGCCCATTGCTCTGAGCGAGGTCGAGCCCGCGAGCGAGATCGTGAAGCGCTTCGCGACCGGCGCGATGAGCTTCGGTTCGATTTCGATGGAGGCGCACTCGACGCTGGCGATCGCCATGAACAAGCTCGGCGGCAAGTCCAACACGGGTGAGGGCGGCGAGGACCCGGAGCGGTACCGGCCCTTGGCAAACGGTGCGATGAACCCGATGCGCTCGGCGATCAAGCAGGTCGCTTCGGGGCGCTTCGGCGTGAGCATCAACTACCTCAGCAACGCCGACGAAATTCAAATCAAGATGGCCCAGGGCGCCAAGCCCGGCGAGGGCGGCGAGCTGCCCGGCCGCAAGGTCGACGAAAAGATCGCGGCGGTCCGCAACTCGACCCCGGGGGTAGGCCTCATCAGCCCGCCGCCGCACCACGATATCTATTCGATCGAGGACTTGTCCCAGCTCATCCACGACCTCAAGAACGCCAACCCTTCGGCGCGCATCAGCGTCAAGCTGGTCAGCGAGGTCGGCGTCGGTACCATCGCGGCCGGCGTCTCCAAGGCCCACGCCGATCACATCCTGATCAGCGGTCACGACGGAGGAACCGGCGCTTCGCCGCTGACCTCGATCAAGCACGCCGGTCTCCCATGGGAGCTCGGCATCGCCGAAACCCACCAGACCCTTGTGATGAACGACCTCCGAAGCAGAGTCGTCTTGCAGACGGACGGCCAGATGAAGACCGGACGGGACGTCGTGATCGGCGCTCTGCTCGGTGCCGGGGAGATCGGCTTGAGTACGGCGCCTCTCATCGCGATGGGCTGCATCATGATGCGGAAGTGCCACCTCAACACCTGTCCGGTGGGCATCGCGACACAGGACCCCGAGCTCCGAAAGAAGTTCAAGGGCAAGCCCGAGCACGTAATCAACTACCTCTTCATGGTCGCCGAAGAGGCTCGCGAGATCATGGCCTCGCTCGGCTTCCGAACCTTCAGAGAGATGATCGGGCGCGTGGACATGCTCGACACCGTCGATGCGATCGTCCACTGGAAGGCGCAGGGAATCGACCTCACGCCCATCCTCACCAAGGCCAAGAAGAAGAACGCCGTCACCGACGTCTACTGCACCAAGCTCCAGGACCACGGCCTCGACAAGGCCCTCGACAACCGGCTGATCGAGCTAGCTCAGTCCGCGATCTGTGAGGGCAAACCGATGCGCGAGGAGCTCAAGATCAAGAACACCAATCGCACCGTTGGCACGATGCTCAGCCACGAGATCGCCAAGCTCTGGGGCGAGGACCTCCTTCCCGACGGCACCATTCACTTCAAGTTCAAAGGTTCCGCCGGCCAGAGCTTTGGCGCATGGCTGGCCAGGGGCGTGACGCTCGAGCTCGAAGGGGACGCGAACGACTATGTCGGCAAGGGGCTCTCAGGCGGCAAGATCATCGTCTACCCTTCGAAGCAGGCGACCTTCGTGCCCGCCGAGAACATGATCATCGGCAACGTCGTCCTGTACGGCGCAATCGAGGGGAAGGCCTTTTTCCGCGGCCGTGCGGCCGAGCGCTTCTGCGTTCGAAACTCGGGCGCCTGGGCCGTCATCGAGGGCGTGGGCGACCACGCATGCGAGTACATGACAGGCGGCCGTGCGGTGATCTCTAGGCGACACTGGGCGCAACTTCGGCGCTGGCATGAGCGGCGGCGTTGCCTACGTGCTCGACGTGAACGACGACTTCGAGTCGAAGTGCAACAAGGAGATGGTCGAGCTCGAGCGGCTCGAGTACCAGGAAGAGATCGCAATCCTGAAGGGGCTCGTCGAAGAGCACCTCGAGCTGACCGGCTCGGCCGTTGCCAAGCGCGTTCTCGATGACTGGGATCGCTCCCTAGAGCAGTTCGTGAAAGTCATGCCGATCGACTACAAGCGTGTCCTCCAAAAGAAGGGAGACCTCACCGTGGGCGTTCCAAGACCGGAGACCGTTCCACCACAGCAGCCCGCACCGGGCCCGGCGGCGGAGTAAGACGATGGGAAAGCCAACTGGTTTCAAAGAGTTTCCGCGAGAGACGGTTCCCTACAGCGACCCCCTGAAGCGAGTCGAGGGCTGGGACGAGTTCACGGTCGCCGTTCCGGAGGAGCACCTACGGACCCAGGGCGCGCGCTGCATGGATTGCGGCGTCCCGTTTTGCCAGTCCTCGACGGGATGCCCGATCGACAATCTCATCCCCGAATGGAACGACCTGGTCTACCGAGGCCGCTGGCGCGAGGCGCTCGACAGGCTGCACAAGACCAACAACTTCCCCGAGTTCACCGGGCGTGTTTGCCCGGCGCCCTGTGAAGGTGCCTGCGTCCTCGGCATCATCGAGCCCGCCGTGACGATTAAGAACATCGAGTGCGCAATCGTCGACAAGGGCTTCGAAGAAGGCTGGATTGAGCCCGAGCCGCCCCTGGAGCGGACCGGCAAGAGGGTTGCCGTCATCGGTAGCGGGCCTGCGGGCCTCACGGCGGCACAGCAGCTCAACCGCGCCGGGCATGAGGTGACGGTGTACGAGCGGGACGATCGGATCGGCGGCCTACTCACCTACGGCATTCCAAACATGAAGCTCGACAAGGGCATCGTGGAGCGTCGTCTCGACATCATGCGCGCCGAGGGCATCGAGTTCGTCACCAACGCGCACGTGGGTGTCAACACCGACGCCCAAAAGATCCGCAGCGAATACGACGCGATCGTTCTCGCGGCCGGGGCGACCAGTCCCCGAGACCTTCCAATTCCCGGACGTGAGCTCGAAGGCGTCCATTTCGCGATGGAATTCCTTCTCAAGAACACCAAGAGCCTGATGGACAGCAAGCTCGAGGATCGCCAGTACATCAGCGCCAAGGGCAAGCGGGTCATCGTGATCGGCGGCGGCGACACCGGGACCGACTGCATCGGCACCTCGATTCGCCACGGCGCGACCTCGGTGGTCAACTTCGAGCTCTTGCCGAAGCCACCCGCCGAACGTGCTCCCGACAACCCCTGGCCCCAGTGGCCACTAATCTTCCGCGTCGACTACGGCCACCAGGAGGTGACCGCAAAGTTCGGCAAGGACCCCCGCGAGTACTGCGTCCTCAGCAAGCGCTTCATCGACGACGGCAAGGGCCGGGTCGCGGGCGTCGAAACGGTTCGCGTCGAGTGGGAGAAGGACGCCGACGGCAAGTGGCAGATGACCGAAGTCCCGGGCTCCGGAGCGGTCTTCGAAGCAGACCTGATCTTCCTTTCCATGGGCTTCGTCGGCCCCGAGGACACCCTCGCCGAGCAACTCGGCCTCGAGCGCGACCCGCGCGGCAACTTCAAAGCCGAGTACGGCAAGTACGCCACCAGCACCGAGGGCGTGTTCGCTGCCGGCGACTGCCGCCGCGGCCAGTCCCTGGTCGTCTGGGGCATCGCCGAGGGCCGCGGTGCGGCCAAGGCGGTCGACACCTTCCTCATGGGCAGCTCGGACCTCCCCGCGCCGGACTGAGCTCCCCCGCCGGAATCCCTCGGGATTTGTGAGGAAGCGTACGTTTCGCAATGACGCCAACGCGTGCCGCTCGGGAGGCACCGTTTCACCCGCAAGGAGCATCACGCATAAATACTTGATTTTTCCGCTTACGAGGTAATACTTCGTCTATGCCGACCAATTTCGGAGAGAAGCGCATGTCGAAGGCCAGTAGCGAGTGCGGTACGCCGCGAATCTTTAACTTATTTCAAATCGTCGATCCGAGTGTTCAAGCTCTCGGCTCTCTGCGCCCTCGTCGCCGCGTTCGTTCCGGCGTCGAACGCCGAGGCGCAATGCGTCGGTGGTGTGCCCGAACGGCAACGCCGATGTCAGTGAAGCCTGCGACGACGGGAACAACGTCCTCGGGGATGGCTGTACCGACAGCGTGCACCGTCGAGCCCGACTGGAGCGCGGCGAACGCGATCACGTTCTCGAGCGGAGCGCTAAACGACAAACGACTACGGCTCGAACTCCTCCTGGACGTTTGCCCGCGACAACTCCTGGGCACGCCAGAACAACAACACCGACGGTCCTTCCATCGGCCTCTTTGGCGTGGACGCCATGCGCGGGACATACGCCGCTCGAGCTCGAGGTCGAGACAACCAGCCGACGACGACTTCATCGGCATCGTATTCGGGTTCAACGACGGGATCCGAGCGACTCGAATGCCGACTACCTGTTGCTCGACTGGAAGCAGCTAGACCAAAGCGCCGTTGGCGTCCGCCGCCGAGGGCTTGCCGTGAGCCACGTGCAGGGCATTCCGAGCACGACGAAGCTTCTGGGGCCACAGCTGCCCGTCCGCCAGCGCCTGCGTGAACGAGCTTCAGCGGAGCGCGGCTCTCGGCGACACCGGCTGGACCGACAACTTCGGCCACAAGTTCCATGTGACCTACCGGGCCGACCGCCTGCTCGTCATGGTCGACGGGTTCGTTCAATTCGACATCTCGCCGAGTGACTTCCCCGGCGAGTTTCCAGGCGAACGTCTTCCCGAGCGGCGAGATTGGCTTCTACTCCTTCTCGCAGGCCCGGTCCACGACGCGGAACATCGCCACCATTGGTGCGTCCGTTCTCAACACCACCACCGTATCCGACGGCAATGTCTACGTTGCCGCGGGAACCGGCACCACCACCATCAACGTCGCCGACTACTTCAGCGACTCGGACGACTCGCTCGATCCGAATCTGATCTTGGTGACCAGCGTCACCGGTGCAGTGACCGCAGACGACCCAACCAACGGCGCCCTTCCGGGCACCATCGAGGTCACCCCGGACGACGACGGCATTTCGACCAGCTACGCGGTCACCTACACCGCCTGCGACAACCATCCCATCGTCCCGGACTGCGACTCGGCAACGGTCACGGTTCATTACGGCGTTGCCTGCGGAAACAGCATCGTCGAGGCCGGCGAGAGCTGCGATGACGGCAACACGACGAGCGGCGACGGATGCGGCGCGACCTGTCTGCTCGAAAACGGCGAGACCTGCACTTCGGGAGCGCAATGCGAGAGCACGCTCTGTGACACCGTGGGCAGCAACACCTGTGAGCCGGTCAACACCTGCGGTAATGGCGTCGTCGAAGGCGCCGAGGCCTGCGATGACGGCAACACGGCCTCGGGCGATGGCTGCAGTCGTAACTGCCTCTTCGAGGAGCTCCGAGAGCTGCACCGACGACTCGGAGTGCGAGAGCGCGTCTGCGACACCGTGGCGCCGCACATCTGCGAGTCGGTCGGATACCTGCGGCAATAGCGAAGTCGAAACGGGCGAAGCCTGCGACGATGGCTCGACCGATGCCGGCGACGGCTGCGGCACGACCTGCTTGTTCGAAGACGACGAGACCTGTACCGCAAGCGCGCAGTGCGAGAGCACCGTTTGCGACACCCTTGGAAGCAACACCTGCGAAGCGGCGAACGTCTGCGGCAACGGTACCGTAGAGGCAGCGAACGGCGAGTCCTGCGACGACGGCGGAACAGCCACCGGCGATGGCTGCGACGATAGCTGCTTGAAAGAGCTCGACGAGACCTGCGCGGCCGCCGCCGAATGCGCGAGCGGCATCTGCGATCTCAACGAAGCACCTGCGGTCTGCGAGCCCGCCGACACCTGCGGTAACGGCACGTTGGAAACGGGCGAGGGCTGCGACGACGGCAACGCTGTGAGCCTCGATGGCTGCAACAGCACCTGCCTGCTCGAAGAAGGCTTTGGCTGCATGACGGGCTCCCAGTGTGAGACCGGCCAGTGCGACGCGGGCGGCCTGGGCTGTATCTACTGTTTCGACGATCAGACTGGCACCGCGATCGACTCCGGATGCGGTGGCGTCGCCCCGTACTGCGACGCGACCGGGATGTTTCCGTTCTGCGTTGCTGGATGTGCGGACGACGGCTCTGGGGCGACCGATATCGGTTGCTCGGGCAGTGACAACGCCTGCGACGTGAGCGGTAGCAACCCGACCTGCGTCGACTGCACCGAGACCGCGGACTGCGCCGGCGGGGATGCTTGCGATGTCTCGAGCAACAGCTGCGTCGAAGGCTGCTTCGACGATACCGACTGCCCGGATGACAATGCGGCGGTCTGCGACACCTCGGCTTCGAGCCCGGGCGCCTGCGTGGCTTGCGTCAACGACCAGGACGGAGCGAATCCGGACGAGGGCTGCACCAATGCGGCACTGCCCGTCTGCAACGGGGCGACCGGCGAGGCCGGGAGCGCCTGCGTGTTCTGCCTCGACGACATGGGCAGCGGTGCGATGGACACGGGCTGCACTGCGGCTGGCATGGCGTTGTGTGACACCTCGGTCGCCGGCGGCGCCTGCGTCGAGTGTCTCGCCGATGAGGACTGCCCGGGTCTTCAGGTCTGCACGGACGATGATGCCTGCGACTACCCGGACAGCGACGACGACGGAATTCGTGACGACGTGGACGTCGATGACGACGGCGACGGCATCGTCGACACCGAAGAGGGTGGTGGCACCGACTGGTCGCTCGACGACGATGGCGATGGTGTCCCGGACTACACGGACCCCGATGCGGTGACCTGCGCGGACGAGGAGCCGGACGGGATCTGCGATTCCCTTCCGAGCGACGTGGACGCGGACGGTGACGGCCTCCCGAACCACCTCGACCTCGACAGCGACGCCGACGGCCTCCCGGATACCACCGAAGGACATGACGCGGACGGTGATGGAATCGCCGATTCGGTTTCGGTGGGTAGCGACGACGACGGGGACGGCCTCGACGATGCCTTTGATGCGGACTGCGCAGGGATGCCCGGAGGCTGCGCCGCGGATGGAATCGTGGCGCCCGTGCCGGACCGTGATGGTGACGGCGCCCAGGACTATCTGGACGCCGACAGCGACAATGACGGTCTTCTCGACCGGGTCGAGGGCTTCGATGGCGACGCCGATGGACGGCCTGAAGCGCTTCCGAGCGGTGAGGACGCCGATGGAGATGGCCTCGATGATGCCTTCGACATCGACCAGGGCGGAATCGGCGCCACAGGCCAGGATCGCGACAGCGACGGCCGACCGGACTACATCGACCAGGACAGCGACGGTGACGGCATCGCCGATCGCGTCGAGTGTGCGGACCCGACGTCCTGCACCGATTCGGATGGCGACGGCGCCCCCGACTTCCTCGACACGGACAGCGATGACGATGGCATCGTCGATGCGATCGAAGGCCATGATGGCGACGCTGACGGAACGCCGGACTTCGAGCCTCTCGGCATGGATGATGACGAGGACGGGCTCGACGACGCGTACGACGCAGACATGGCGGGCGGCGTCCCGGCGACGACGCCGGACCACGACGGCGATGGCACGCCCGACTACCAGGACCCGGACGACGATGGGGATGGCGTGGGCTCGGCCTTCGAATGCCCGGATCCGCTCAGCGGCTGCCCCGATGGCGACAGCGACGGAACACCTGACTACCTGGATCCGGACACCATACTGCCGGACAGCGACGGGGACGGAATCCCCGATGAGGTCGAGTGCGCCGGTGACATCGCGGGCTGCGTCGACACCGACGACGACGGAAACCCGGACCACATGGACCCGGACGACGACGACGACGGGGTCCCGACGGCGACCGAATGCGGCGTCGACCCCGCTGCCTGTGACGTGGACGGGGACGGCAAGCCCAACCACCGCGACATCGACAGCGACGGCGACGGAATCACCGATGGGGTGGAGTGCAGCACGACTGCGAGCTGCGAGGATACCGACTCGGACGGCACGCCGGACTACCTCGACGAGGACTCGGACGGCGACGGCATTGTGGACCTCACCGAGGGCCACGACGCGGACATGAACGGAGTCGCAGATCGGGCCCCGCTCGATGCCGACACCGATGACGACGGCCTCGACGACGCCTTCGACACGGACAACGGCGGCACCAGCGCGCCGACCCAGAATACCGATGGGGACGCAGTTCCCGACTTCCAGGACCCGGACGACGACGCCGACGGTAGCGATACCGTGTTCGAGTGCGCCGACCCGGGTGCGGTTTGCCCCGATGGCGACAACGACGGCACACCGGACTACCTCGATGGCGACAACCGGCCTGTGGACACCGACGGCGACGGGATTCCCGATGTCGTGGAGTGTCCGGCACCGGGTGACCCAGTTGGCGCCCCCGAGAACTGTCCCGACACGGACGAAGACGGAGACCCCGACTTCGACGACCCGGACGACGACGATGATGGCATCGACACCGCCGACGAGAACTACGACGGGGACAACGACCCGACGAACGAGGACACGGATGGGGACGGGAAGCCGGACTACCTCGACCCGGACGACGACAACGACGGTGAAGCCACTCTCGATGAGTGTGCGGACTTCGCGGCGGGCTGTTCGGACAGTGATGGCGACGGACGGCCGGACTACCTCGATGTCTGCGGCGATGACACGGTCAGCGTGATCGACCTCGCCTCGGGCTGGGAGGAGTGCGACGACGGCAACGCGGTCGATGGCGATGGCTGTGACAGCAGCTGCCGAATCGAATCGGACGTGCCCGACTCCGATGGTGACGGGATCCCCGACACCGTCGAGTGCCCGGCGCCCGGAAACCCGCTGCAGCCCTCGAGCTGCCGGGACACGGACGATGACGGCACGCCGGACTTCGACGATGAAGACGATGACGGCGACGGCATCCCCACCGCGGACGAGAGCCCCGATGGGGATTCGGATCCGACGGACGACGACACCGACGATGACGGCACGCCGAACTACTTGGACGAGGACGATGACGGCGACGGCATCGACACAGCCGACGAGGTCGAAGATTCGACCACGCTTGGCGACGACGACCCGGACGGCGACGGACTGGTCAACTGGCTCGACACCGACAGCGACGGCGATGGCATCGACGACGGTGACGAGGCAGGGGACGAGAACGGCAACGGCATTCCGGACTACTTGGAAGAGCTCGGAGAGCCACAGGGCCCGGGCCGCTTGATTCTTCAAGGCGGACGGGGTGTGGGCTGTAGCATCGGGGCGCCTGGCCAAGGCGGTTCGAGCGGAGCTCTTCTTCTCTTGCTGCTTGGTTTTGGCTTGGCGATTCGCCGCTATAGGCGCAGTTAGCGGCTGAAGCTTGCTTGCTACACGCCGGGTGGATCATCGGATCCACCCGGCGTTTTACTTTGCCTCGTGCGTGAGAAGCCAGCGCTTGCGCTCGTTGCCGTACGCGTAGCCGTCCCAGCTTCCGTCCTTGGGTTCCAATTGCTGGCGGCTTTCGGACTCGCAACTGACCGGATCTCCAGCGCTCCGCCGTCAGGCGCTTGGATTTCGCCGCAGAAGCGTTATGGTCACGGCCATTCTTGTTTCAGCGAGGGAGCCCCTGATGCGTCGAATTCTGCTTTGTCTCTTGGTCCTTGGTTTCTCGGCAGCCGGATGCGGCAACGACGGCGCCGGTAGCAGCACTGGCAACGTCGACTGGCCGCCGAACGCAACCGCCCACTTCGACGAGTATGGCGTTCTCAATGCCGACTGCTCGACCGACGAAGACTGCGCGATGATGCTCGGTTACTTCCACGCCTTCGACCGCTTTGTGCAGATGGACTTCCGGCGCCGCTTCTCGACTGGGCGCTTGGTCGACTTTCTGGATCCCGGGGTCGCGCAAGTGTTTGGCGTCGTGGACATCGCAGCCGACGCGCGGGCCCTGTTTTCGACCCGCGAAGGAGAGCCGGCCGAAGAGTTCCTCTACCGGCAGTCTTCTCCAAAAACGAAAGCCCTGCTCGACGCCTATGCAATCGGCGTCAATCAGTGGATTGCGGACGTGCGCAACGGTGACAACGGCGCGACGTTTCCGCGTGAGTTCAGCGGTAGTCTGTTTGTCTATGGCCCGGACACAATCCCGCTGTGGCGGCCTCAGGACAGCGTGGCCACGGTTCTCGCATTGGTCGAGAACCTCACCAATGACGAATCGAGTCAAGTCACTGCAGGTCTTGCGCGCGAGGCGATCGACGACGATACCAAATTTTCCGACCTTTGGAGTAGGCGCCCTCTCGAGGAGTCATCCATTCTCCCACTCGATTGGGTACCGCCAACGCTGCCGATGGAGGCCGCTGTCAAGAGCTCAGTGCCTCCGATGCTTGCCCGTACCAAGCTTCGCGAACGGGTGAACATCGGCCCGGTCCTTCGTAGTCTGGATGCAAGACTGCAGCGACTGGAAAGGTTTCGAGCGATGCTCCTTGGCCCAAGAGTGGAGAACGACGAAATCGGCTCGAACAACTGGGTAGTCGGGCCGACCCTCACGACCGCCGGCAATGCACTGCTCTCAAACGACCCCCATCTTGGGATGACTCAGCCGGCGACTTGGTATCTCGCCCACCTGGATGCTCGGACGAACGGAAGAGGCGAGATCCACACGGCGGGTGCGACCTTCGCAGGGCTTCCATGGGTGATCGTCGGACAAAACGAGAGCATCGCCTGGGGCCTGACGACGACCGTCATGGACTTCAGCGACGTCTACGTCGAGACCCTGGCTAAGGATGGCGGCGGAAATCCGACCGGAGTCATGTTCAAGGGCCAGGAGGTCCCCTTCACGCGCCAGACGTTTACCGCCACCTTCAGCGATGGATCAACCGAAGACCGAGAGCTCCTTTTCGTGCCTCAACATGGCGCAGTGCGTGAGCTCGATGCCGCGTCTGATACTGCGGTCACCCTCAGGTGGACGGGTAGCGATATTGAAACTGACATCAATTTCCTCACCGAGCTCGCACTGAGCAGCACCATGGACGAAGCGAAAGTGGCGCTATCCGACATAACCACCATTGGGCAGAACGTGGTCGTGATTGACTCCGAAAACAATATCGGTTGGTTCCCGTACAACCGACTGCCAAAGCGAACTTGGGCGACCAATTTGGAGGGTGACGCTCCCCCGTGGCTTCCGCTCGACGGGACGGGCAACTACGAGTGGGACGATTTCTTTGAGCTGTGGGAGTTGCCCCAGGCGTCCAATCCTGAGTCTGGCTACATCGCTACAGCCAACAACGCGATGACGGGGGCACTTTTCGACGGTGACCCGACCACCTTGCCCGACGGCAGTTTCCAACCGCCCTACCAAGTGGACAGGGCGGCCGGCTTCCGACACTCCCGAATCGTCGATCTAATCGAGGGGATGGGAAATCAGCACAGTCGCGAGACCATGGATCAAATCGTAAGCGACGTGTACTCGCTAATCGGTGAGCGAATGCGCCCCGGAATACTGACGATTGCCACCGATGAACAGACCACGCCGGGTATCAACGGCGCCAAAATCATCAGCGCGCTCGAAAATTGGGACTTCACCTGTCCGACCGGTCTCACCGGGACGGACTCGGAGAATTCACCGCTTTCCGCCGACTCCGATGAGCTCCTCGCCGCATCAGGTTGTGCTGCTTTCCACACGCTGTTGATCGAGCTTCGTAGTCGAATCGAGGCCAACGAGAACGCACCCGGCGGGCGTTCGCCGAGCTTCGCCATGTACTACTCCATCGTCGATCCGACTCAGCTGGCTGCGGGTGACGTGTACTGGGACGACCCAAAGACTGCGGAAGAAGAGACCCGAGGCCAGGTCATGTCCGAGTCGTTGCAAGCGGCCGGCGACTTCCTGGACGGCGCGCTTGGTGCTGATGAGACGAAGTGGGCATGGGGCAGACTGCACGGCCTACTGCTGAGCTCGGACCTCTCTGCGTTTCGGATATTCGAATTCGACAACCCTCCGCCGGGTGCGCCACTCTTTGCGAATGATGGAGGACTCTTCACCGTCGATGTGGCAAATCCGGGTGACGATTTCGTCCAGACGGCCGGGCCTTCGACGCGGTTTGTCTGCGAGGCATCCGCCAATGGCCCGACATGCACCATTCAGCTCCCGGGCGGTCAGTCCTCCGACATCGAGTCGGAGCACTACGAGGACCTGCTCTTCCCCTACCTGGCGAACGAGCCGATGCCGCTGGTCTTCGACATCGACCAGGCGGCGGCCACTGCGGTGCGCACGGTCATCTATCAATAACCAGAGGTGGTCTCCGTCTTCACGGACCCTTGTGCTCGATGATCGCCTCCCGGTGAGTCTGCCCCAGTGAAAGCGTAGCCAGCCGATTCCTTCCGGTAGCCTTCCTACGATACCTATGTCCACGAGGATGGCGGCACCCAGACCTACCGAATCGTGGGTCCGGACGAAATCGACGCTGAAAAGAAGTGGATCAGCATGGACTCGCCGGTAGGGAAGGCTCTGTTGTCCCGCGAGCTTGGCGACGAAATCACCCTCCGACGCCCCAAAGGCGAGGTGAGCTGCGAGATCATCGTAGTGCGCAACACGCCGCCAGAGTGAAAAAGCGCACCCCCTTTGCTCGCCGCTCGAGCGCTCGCAAGCTCCGGAAGCTTCGACATCCGTGCAGGCGCAGTGGCCAGATAGTAGACTGGACCGCATGGCAGACTACGAGCGCTTGGTCGAGATCCAGCAGCACCTTTCCTTGGCCAAGCCGGATCACTACCTGACCTGGTACTACCAGTACCTGCATCGATCGATCGACAAGCCGATCAAGCTGCTCGAGCTCGGCATTGCGGAGGGCTCCTCCCTGATGATGTGGAGCGAGTTTCTGCCGAAAGCCGAGGTGACGGGCCTCGATCTGGATCCGGTAGAGCTCGATGATGCTGGCGGCCGCATTGCGACCTACGCGGGCGAGCAACAGAACAAGGCGCTCCTAGACCGAATTGGCCGCGAACGCGCGCCGGAAGGCTTCGACGTCATCATCGACGACGCTTCGCACCTCGGCGAGTTTTCCAAGATCTCATTCTTTCATCTCTTCGAGAATCATCTCAAGCCTGGCGGCCTGTACTTCTTCGAGGACTGGGGCACCGCGTACTGGGACTGCTATCCCGACGGGAAGCACTCGCATCCACCGACACGGTCGGTTCCAATGCGGGAAAGGCTGTTTGGCGCCATGTCGGCAAACGAGCTCATTCAGGGCAACAGCTTCCTGCGTCGCGCAACCAACAAGCTTCGCCTGACGACCCTCCGAAGGTCATTCCCATCTCATCAACGCGGAACGGTCGGCGTGCTCAAGCAGATCATCGACGAATGCGGTGTCCTCGACATCACCGACCCGGAGCGCGGGCGCGGCCCGAAGGCAAAGCAGCTGATTTCCAGCGTTCACATTCGCCCAGGTCTTGCGCTGATTCACAAGACCGACCCGGAGCAAGGACTGTTTCAGCTCCCGCCTGGCGCCTAGCAACCAAGGCGGGGCCCAAGCAGGGTTCGCTGAAGGATGAGCTCCGCGGCGCCCTCGCCTACGGAGCGATTTCCGAGCGGCGTGACTCGGCCGTGGGATCGTTCGCAGTAGAGCAGCTCGCCTTTTCGCTCTTCAAATAGGGGGTGGACTTGCCCTTCCTCTACATGGCGAACGAGCCCATGCCGCTGGTCTTCGACATCGACGAGGCCAATGCCAACGCGGTTCGCACTGTAACGTTCAACTAATCGGCGAAAATCGGCCCGAAAACAGGCTCCGGCGAGAAAAAGAGACTCCTCCCCTTTTTCTCCGCCAGTTCATCAGTATTTTGTGACGCATGGGCAAGTCGCGCGCTGGTGTCGTGCTGATCGGCCGGAACGAGGGTGAGCGACTGGTTCGCGCGCTCGAATCGGTGTCCGATGGGCTGCGGCCTCTGGTTTATGTCGACTCGGGATCGACCGACGGTAGTTGTGAAAGAGCAAGGGAGCGTGGCGCGGCGGTGGTCGACCTCGACATGGCACAGCCTTTCACGGCTGCTCGTGCCCGGAACGCCGGCTTCGAGCGGCTACGCAAGGATCATCCCGGGCTCGAGTACGTTCAGTTCGTCGACGGCGACTGTGAAGTCGATGCCGATTGGATTGAAACGGCGACAGCCGAGCTCGACCAGGACCCCCAGGTGGCCGCGGTCTGCGGATACTTGAAAGAGCGGCATCCGGAGCAATCGGTCTACAACAAGATCTGCGATGTCGAGTGGCACATGGGTCCGGTCGGACCCACGACGAGCTTCGGCGGCAACGTGATGATCCGAATGGACGCCCTCGAGAAAGTCGGCGGCTGGAATCCGGACATCATAGCAGGGGAGGACGATGAGCTCTCGGTGCGCCTCCGCAACGAGGGATATGAGCTCATCCGGCTCGACTGCGAAAGCATGATTCACGATGTCGACATGCACTACGCCTGGCAGTGGTGGCGACGCCAGAAGCGCACCGGATACGCTTACGCGCAGGTATCCGACCTCCACGGCGCGACCAGCCCCGAACGCAAGTTCGTCCGCGAGAAACGGCGGGCCTTGCTGTGGGGCCTCGCCGTACCCGCGGGCGCCCTCCTGATGGCCCCGCCCACGCTCGGCGCCTCCTGCCTTGCGCTCGCCCGCTATCCGGCAGTCGGCGCGCGTGTGGCTCTGCAAACACGCAAGCGCGGCTTCCCTTGGGCGCACTCGCTCGCCTGGGGAGTCTCCTGCGCCCTTTCATCATTTCCTGAGGCCGTCGGGGTTGCCAAATTTCACCTGGACGCCTTGCAGCACCGCACGCCCGAGATCATCGAGCACAAGAGGACGCAATGACGGACACGCCAATCAACGCCGCGATCGTAGGCGCGGGGTACATCGCCGACTACCACGTAGACGCAGCCCGAGCCGTTCCGGGGGTCGTCGTCCGCGCGGTCTGCGATCTGAACCTCGGGCGCGCGGAGCGGTTCGCCGAGGCTGCCGGGATCGATGCGGCGTATTCCAACCTCGAACAGATGCTCGAGGCAGAGTCGATCGACGTTGTTCACGTCCTCACGCCGCCTCATGTGCATGCCGGCCCGGTCGAGCAGGCCCTTCGCGCGGGCGTCGACGTGCTGGTCGAGAAGCCGATGGCGCACAGCAGCGAGCTTTGCCGGAAGCTCGCTCAGGTCGCCAAGCAAGAGGGGCGGGCGTTCGGGACCAGCCACAACTTCCTCTACTACGAAGCCTACGAGCGACTCGTCTCCGACCTTCGAGAAGGGCGCCTCGGACAGATCGATCAAGTCGACATCGTCTGGAACAAGGAGCTGGGCCAGCTTTCCGGCGGCCCCTTCAACGCCTGGATGCTCCAGGCCCCACAGAACATCCTCTTCGAGGTCGCCCCGCACTCCTTTGCGCACTGCCAGCACCTGGTCGGCCGTCTCGATTCGGTCGAGGTGCGCCCCTTCGACCCGGTCACGCTGCCCAGCGGTCTCCCCTTCTTTCGCCGCTGGGAAATCATGGGCTGGGCCGGGAACACAAGCGTTCGCATCCGGTTTTCGTTCATCGACGGCTACCCGGAGCACTACATCCACGTCCGGGGCAGCGTTGCCTCAGCCACCGTCGACCTCGAGCGAAGCACCTACGCCGTTCACGAGCACACGCCCCACCTGCTCGACGTGGACCGGTACCTCGACGTGACCTCGTCAGCCAAGGACACGGTTGCGCAAGCCACGGGCACGCTCGTCAAGTTCGTCCTCGCAAAGGCCGGCGTGAAGAAGGCGGAGGGCGAGCCCTTCGGACGCAGCATCGTTCGAGCCGTGCGCGCCTTCTACGATTCACGCGGCGGTACGATCGACGAGGGCGTGAGCCCCGAGATGGGCGAAGCGGCGGTCGAGCTTGCGGAGCGCATCGCCGAATCGGCCGATCTGAGCGTCGACGCGTCGAGCCCTCAGTCAGCGCCGCAGGCCTCCTCCGCCGTCCAGCGCGATCCCACTGTTTTGGTCATCGGAGGCACTGGATTCATCGGGAAGGCGCTGGTCCGGCGACTCGTCGAGCAGGGCTATGGCGTTCGGGTGCTCGCACGGAGCCCGAGCAGCGCGCCCGACTTGGCGGCGCTCGGCGTCGAGCTCTTCCAAGGGGATTTTCTGAACGCGGATTCGATCCGCGAGGCGCTCCGGGGCGTCGAGCAGGTTTTCCATTTGGCGCGCGGCACCGGCGACACCTGGGACGAGTATCTCAAGTACGACGTCGAGCCGACACGCCGTGTCGCCGAGCTCTGTCTCGAAACGGGCGTGAAGCGGCTGTACTACGCGTCCTCAATCGCGATTTACGAGGCGGGCAAGCCGGGAGGCTCCATCACCGAAGAGACCAAGCCGGTGTCCTCGATGTTGCGCGCGAACGTGTACGCACGTTCCAAGACCGAGAATGAAGCGCAACTGCTCGAGCTTTGGAAGTCGTCGGGCTTGCCGGTCGTGATCTTCCGGCCGGGCATCGTGCTCGGTCAGGGTGGCCCGCCCCGGCACTGGGGCATCGCAGCTTGGCCGTACCCCTCGGTCGCGCGTCTCTACGGTGATGGGAACAACCCGCTCCCGATCGTCCTCGTCGAGGATGTCGCCGACGCGATGGTCAAAGCGATCGACGTCCCCGGCATTGAAGGCGAGTCCTTCAACCTCGCTGCCGACCCGTGCATCACGGCCAACGACTACCTCGACGAGCTCGAACGCCGCGCGCGAATCAAGCTTCGCCGTGTGGCGACCTGGACGCCGCGTCTCTACGGCGAGGCGATGGCGAAGTGGGCGATCAAACGGCTCGCCGGCCAGGAGCTCAGGCCGGCCTATTCCGATTGGCGTGGTCGGACTTTCGCGTCGACCTTCGACCCGAGCAAAACCAAAGAGCGCCTTGGCTGGTCGCCGGAGTCCTCACGCGAGGTGCTGATCAAACGCGGGATTCACGACCCCGTCGACGAGTTCCTGCGCTGAACGTCGAACCCCTTGAGCTAGGGTGCTGTTGCGCACGAAGTCCAGCCAGAACGAGGGCGGCTCCTCGTTGGGCTTGCGCTGAACCACGCTCCGCGCGCGAAACGTCGTGTAGCCGCCCAGGAACGCCAGATCGGCCAGCAGCGCGTGCGCCTTGCCCCGGTTCTTCAAGAAGAAGCGTCTCCGCGACTCGAACCAATAAGCCGGGAAGCGGCGCTTCTCCTGGCGGTTGTCGGTGATGCCTGTCGCCTGAGCTTGAAGGTGTACGACGACGCTGTCCGGCACGTAGTACACCTGCCAGCCGGCCTGCTTCGCGCGGAAGCACAGGTCGACCTCCTCGAAGTAGAGAAAGAAGCCTTCGTCGAAGAGCCCGACCTGGTCGAGCACTTCTCTTCGGAACATCACAGCCGCGCCGGTGACCCAGTCCACGGGCATCGGCTCGTCCCCGAGCTCCAGCAGTAGCTGCCGGTCGTTCAGGAGCTTGGTGAGCAGACCGAGCTTGAAGCCTTCGACCAGCTCGCTCCAGGCGCTCGGAAATCGAAACGCCGACTGTGACTGCACCCCGTTCCCGTCCTCGACCCGGGCGCCGGCGATCCCCACGTCCGGCCGGCTCTCCATGAACGCGAGCAGGGCGCTGATGGCACCTTCTCGCACGTAGGCATCGGGATTGACGAGCATCACGTATTCGGGCGCGTCGTCCCCTTCGAGGTACGGCTGCATGCCGGCGTTGTTGCCCGCGCCATAACCTCCGTTCCGGTCCTGGGGCAACAAGGTGCACCAGTCCCAGCCATGGGCCTCAATCGCGCCCGAGATGACCTCGACCGAGTCGTCCCCGGAGTTGTTCTCGGTGACGACGACATGCATGTCGCCGATCTGATTCACCTCGTGCTCCAGGGACCGCAGACAGCGAACCGCCAACTCGGGCGTACGGTAGTTCACTGTGACGACGAGGACTTTCATCTGCACAGTATTATTGAGAATCCATCGACCGTCGGCAAAACCGGCCGGCGCTCAACCCGGAGTGTTCGCCGGAACGGCCTCTAGATACTCCCGCCGCAGGACGGTCGAGGTCTTCCCGCTGCCGTCCTCCGTCCAGCCCGGAGGCATGACGAAGTACCCCAAACGCCCCCGCCAGCTCTTGGCGTTCCAGGCATCCCGGAGCATCGAAGCCCATTCGTGAAAGGCGATCCGGACTGGATTGAATGTGTGGATGTTCTTGGTGAGGCCGTAGTCGACCGCCTCGCTCTCGGGCTCGAAGGTTCCGAAGATCTTGTCCCAGATGATGAAGATGCCTGCGTGGTTTCGGTCGAGGTAGATCGGGTTTCGGCCGTGATGAACCCGATGGTGTGACGGCGTGTTGAAGAGCACCTCGAACCAGCCGAGCCGATCGATGAGCTCGGTGTGCAGCCAGTACTGGTAGAGGAGGCTGATCGACTTCTGGATCAGAATCATCTCGATCGGAAAACCGAGCAAGGGGAGGGGCGCCCAGAAGAGAAAACCCGTGAACGGAGTCGTCCACGACTGCCGGAGGGCCGTCGTCAGGTTGTAGTGCGTGCTCGAGTGGTGGTTCACATGAGCCGCCCAAAGCGTGCGGACCTCGTGGTGAAGCCGGTGAAACCAGTAGTAACAAAAGTCCTCAGCAAAGAGCAGGAGGATCCAAGACCACCACACCACCGGAATGTCGAAGATTCGAAACTGGTAGAGCCAGACGAGCCCCGCAAAGGGAAGCAGAGCAAGCGCGATCTCGATGAGCAAGAAGCCAACCCCCATGGCGAGGCTTGCGAACGAATCCTTGGGCGTGAAGCCGGCGAGCTGCGTTGCCGCAGCGCTCTCTCTGTCCTTCCGAGCCACAAGCCAGCGCTCGAGCCCGATCGTCAGCAGAAAAAAGGGGATCGCGTAGTAAATCGGCCCCATGCGAAACGACTTACGATCAAGTCGCGGATCCCACAAGCGGGAGCGCTAGGCGCGGCCCGGAACGCAGCTGACCATCGGGCTGATTGAACTGTCGAACGAGGATCTTCCTCACGGAGCCCTCCTCGCAGCGTCGCGCTGAAGCGCCGCACGCCATAGCGAAAGAACCCGCGCGGCCTCCGCCGTCGCAGCATCCGAAACGCCGACCTGGACACGGGCCAGGGCATTGAGCTGGTCGGCGCGCATGCTTTGAATCAGCGCACGGCCCGCGTCGCTCAGCGCGATGTTCGGCGAGCGTCGATGGGCAGGGTTGTCCCGACGCTCGACGAGGCGTCGTTCCAGAAGCGCGTCGACCTGTTGCTGGATGTGTTGGCGCGATACGCCGCGTTTGCGGGACATGTCAGGAACGGTCGCCGAGCCGCCGAGCAGAAGCAGCTCGAGGACCGCTCGCATCGGCACGGTCAGCTCTACCCCCGTGTGGAGGGTCTCAGCCCAGTGCTTCAGCGCATGGAAAAGCAGCCGCGTCTCGTTGAAAAGGTCTTCGGAATCCATAAAGACAAGTGAATTGTCATTATGGAGTTCACTTGTCAATGGTTCGGACGCTGGTCCTGATGCCTGTTTTCTCTAGGACTCCACCGGGTCACCGATGTCGTCGGTGGGCTTCCGCATGTTCACAGGAATCTTGAAGTAGCGAATGCCGGTCGCCCCAGGGCGTGGGAGCTCGCCGCCGCTGATGTTGAACTGGACGCTCTGGAATAGCAGTCGAGGGGCGTCGAGGGCCCCGTCGCGGGCTTCGCGTAGGCTCACGAACTCCTCGAGGGCCGTCTCCGGGCGCAGGTGTGGGTTCTCCGCTTTGGACTTGCCGATGCTGGTCTCCCAGGCGAGGTCGCGGTCGTCGGGCATGTAGTCGTGGCCTGGGAAGACACGCGTCGCGTCAGGGAAGCTGTAGAGGCGGTCCTGAATCGAGTCGTAGAGGTCGCTCGCGCTTCCCGAGGGGAAGTCGCACCGGCCCGTGCCGTAGTCGTGCATGAAGAGCGCGTCCCCCGTGAAGAGCGCGTCGCCGATCTGAAACGTCAGGCATGCCGGCGTGTGTCCGGGCGTCCCGATCGCTTTCACTTCGAGGCTGCCCGCCCGAAGCGTCTCGCCGTGCGCGATCAACTTGTCGAATTGGCGTCCGTCGGTGGCTAGGCCATCGCCGAGGTCGAAGACACCCTTGAACACCTCCTGCACGGCTGTGATGTGCTCGCCGATCGCGGTCTTCGCGTTGAAACGCTTCTTGAGTAACTGCGCGCCGGATAGATGATCGGCATGCGCGTGCGTCTCGAGCGCGTAGTGAACCTTCAGGCCGTTCTCCCGAACATAGCCCGACAGCTCGTCGAGCGACTCGGTGCTCGTCTGCGACGAGAGCGGATCGTAGTTCAAGACCGAGTCGATCACGACCGCGTCCTTGCTCGCCTCATCCCATACCACGAAGGTCAGGGTGAACGTGGGCGCATCGAAGAACGCTTTGACTTCCATCTCTTCCTCGTTTTCCTCGGGCGGACTACATCCGACCTTGCAACATCCCGTGCCAGTACAGGTTGGGCAGACCGTACGCCTTGAGCGCGTACATGCTGTATCGCTCCTGCGCCTGGTCGAAGGGGAAGGTCTCCATGATCACCCCGTCGTATCCAAACTCCGCCAGAATCACCTTGCCATAGCCGGTAACGAGCGGGTAGGAGGCGTAGCCGTCATAGTGCCCGGTGAGCGGCTTCTCCGCCCGAAATGCAATCACGTTCTCGACCAGTCCGGGACGCAGGAGCGGCCCCTGGCTCAAGTCATGCATCAGGCCGCTACTTTCGCTCCATCGATGGCAGCTCGGCCGGCACAGGTTGTCGATTACGTCAGCAACCTCAGGCAAGGCTACAGTGGTATAC
Source organism: uncultured delta proteobacterium (assembly GCA_963716775.1). Lineage (GTDB taxonomy): Bacteria > Myxococcota_A > Polyangia > Polyangiales > Houyiibacteriaceae > SG8-38. The sequence goes on along the minus strand of CAVQUI010000004.1, from coordinate 55,653 downwards.
TGTGCAGCTGTTCTTGTTTGAGGCGGTGTTGAGATGCGCTTGATGACGACTTGGCTTGCTCTGAGCCTTGGTATTTTGACGCTGGCGGGCTGCGATGGCTCCAGTCCAGACCCGGGCAGCGAGACCGATATCGCTCTCAGGGCGTTGATTCAGCAGAACGGTCTCCGCGGCGACCCAGCTCTAGGTCACGACCTTCCGAGCATCGACGACCCGCTCGCCCAGTTGGGGCGCAAGCTCTTTTTCAGCAAGAGCCTCGGTGGCGATCGGGATTCCGCCTGCGTGTCCTGTCATCACCCGGTTCTCGGCGGCGGTGACGCACTGCCCTTGTCCATCGGGGTCGGTGCCGAAGACCCCGACCTGCTTGGGCCCGGCCGCACACATCCCGACGGCGACTTCACGGTCCCGCGCAACGCGCCGACTACTTTCAATCTTGCGCTCTGGGACGAGGGCCTATTTTGGGATTCGCGCGTCGAGATCCTCGACGGCGGCGCCACCCGAACTCCAGATAGCGACTTCGGGGCCCCTGACCCAGACGCCGGCGTCACACTCTCGGAAGCGCAGGCGCGTTTCCCGGTCACCTCAGCCGACGAGATGCGCGGCTTCGACTTCGTTCTCGACGGCAGCAACGCCGAGCTCCGCACGGCACTCGAGCAACGGTTGCGGGACGATGGCCGCTGGGCCGCCGAGTTCGACACTGTGTTCGGCTCTTCGGAGATCAGCTACGCCCGCATTGCAGAAGCGATCGGCGCCTACGAGGACTCGCAGGTGTTTACCGACACTCCCTGGCGCGCATACGTCCAGGGCGAGCTGAGCGCGATCGGCGAATCGGCGAAGCGCGGCGCGCTCCTTTTCTTTCGAACCCGGGATGAAGGCGGTGCCAACTGTGCGAGCTGTCACACCGGTGACTTCTTCACGGACGAGGACTTCCATTCGATCTGCGCCCCGCAAATCGGTCGGGGCAAGGGCGACGGCCCTTCAGGCACGAACGACCACGGCCGCGCGCGCGAGAACGACGACCGCAATTACCGTTTCTCGTTTCGCACCGCGACGCTCCTAAACGTGTCGGTCACCGGCCCGTACTTGCACTCCGGCGTGTACGACGAGCTGTCGGACGTGGTGCGTCATCACCTGGATCCTCAGGCCGCGATCGATAGCTTTGACCCGGCGGACGTGCCCGCGGCGGCATCAGCGGATTACGATCTCAACACGCAGGACATGCTCGACTTCCTCGAGGTGTCAGGCAGGGGCATCGACTCGCTGCGAGCTCCGATCGAACACACGGACCAAGACGTGGAAGACTTGGTGGGCTTCTTGGAAACCCTCACAGACCCTTGCGTGCTCGATCGGGACTGTCTCAGCCCTTGGATCGCAGACCCGGACAGCGACGATGTCGACGGGCACCTCCTGGTCGCGATTGATCAAGATCGAAACCCTCTTTGAAGAGAATTCGGCTTCAAATCAGGCAATTTCGCTGGATCTGCGCCGCTAAAAACACATGATTCCAGGTAGTTAGCGAGATTTCGCGAAAGTCGACATTCTTGCTTGACCGACCCCCGTTCCGCGCTAACTTCGGCGTCCCTTTGCAGGGGGTCTGCGGACATTCCGCCGATCGATCATTGAAAACTGAATCGGAATCAATAGTTACGTACTCGGGTCCCGAGTCGTGCAATCAAAACTGTACGATTAGGGTCAATTCAAAAGGCGGTCCCAATTTCGATTGGAACCGCATCCGAGAGCAACACGCAATAAACAAATGTGATGCTCTTGAGCGTCTGGCGGGAGCGCCAGAACTCAGCAGGAAAACCAGCTCAACAGTTCAACTGGAGAGTTTGATCCTGGCTCAGAGCGAACGTTAGCGGCGGGCCTAACACATGCAAGTCGAACGAGAAAATCCCTTCGGGGGTGAGTACAGTGGCGCACGGGTGAGGAACGCGTAGGTAATCTACCCTTTGGCGGGGGACAACATTCCGAAAGGAATGCTAATACCGCGTAAGACCACACTCACTACGGTGAGAGTGGTAAAAGGTGCCTCAAAGCACCACCAAAGGATGAGCCTGCGTCCCATCAGCTTGTTGGTAAGGTAATGGCTTACCAAGGCTAAGACGGGTAGCTGGTCTGAGAGGATGATCAGCCACACTGGCACTGGAACACGGGCCAGACTCCTACGGGAGGCAGCAGTGAGGAATATTGGGCAATGGGCGAAAGCCTGACCCAGCCACGCCGCGTGTGTGATGAAGGCCTTCGGGTCGTAAAGCACTGTGGGGAGAGACGAAACAGCGCATCAGGAAATGGGTGCGCCTTGACGGTACCTCCTTAGCAAGCACCGGCTAACTCTGTGCCAGCAGCCGCGGTAATACAGAGGGTGCAAACGTTGCTCGGATTTACTGGGCGTAAAGCGCGTGTAGGCGGACTCGCAAGTCGGTTGTGAAATCCCTGGGCTCAACCTAGGAACTGCATCCGAAACTGCTTGTCTTGAGTAATGGAGAGGGTGGCGGAATTCCCGGTGTAGAGGTGAAATTCGTAGATATCGGGAGGAACATCAGTGGCGAAGGCGGCCACCTGGACATTTACTGACGCTGAGACGCGAAAGCGTGGGGAGCAAACAGGATTAGATACCCTGGTAGTCCACGCCGTAAACGATGAGAACTAGGTGCAGCGGATATTGACCTCTGCTGTGCCGTAGCTAACGCGTTAAGTTCTCCGCCTGGGGAGTACGGCCGCAAGGCTAAAACTCAAAGGAATTGACGGGGGCCCGCACAAGCAGTGGAGCATGTGGTTTAATTCGAAGCAACGCGCAGAACCTTACCAGGGCTAGACAAACTAAGAATCCTGACGAAACTCGGGAGTGCTCGCAAGAGAACTTAGGTCCAGGTGCTGCATGGCTGTCGTCAGCTCGTGTCGTGAGATGTTGGGTTAAGTCCCGCAACGAGCGCAACCCTTATCCTTAGTTGCCATCATTTAGTTGGGCTCTCTAAGGAGACTGCCGGGGTTAACCCGGAGGAAGGTGGGGATGACGTCAAGTCCTCATGGCCCTTATGTCCTGGGCTACACACGTGCTACAATGGTCGGTACAAAGCGCTGCGAAGCCGCGAGGTGGAGCGAATCGCAAAAAGCCGGCCTCAGTACGGATTGCACTCTGCAACTCGAGTGCATGAAGTCGGAATTGCTAGTAATCGTCGATCAGCAGGCGACGGTGAATACGTTCCCGGGCCTTGTACACACCGCCCGTCACACCATGGGAGTCGAGTGCTCCAGAAGTGGCCACGCTAACCCGCAAGGGAGGCAGGTCCCCAAGGAGTGTTTGGTAACTGGGGTGAAGTCGTAACAAGGTAGCCCTAGGGGAACCTGGGGCTGGATCACCTCCTTTCTAAGGAGCATTTTCTCGAAAGAGAAATGTATCTGGTCATATCCGAGTGGTACCTATGCAGAGAACTTTGTTTGAGCTCTGCACGATTCCGATTCAGTTTTCAGCGTTCGATCGGACGAGCGATGTCCGCGTTTTTCGTTCAGGGGCGCGAGCTTCAGGGTGCCCACAACGCTCGCTGCAGCCACGGTTCGGGTACCAAGAGCTTTCCTGAACGCGGCTTTGCAGCAGCGACCAAGCTCTGTGACTGCCATGCGGCGGCCCAATCAGGCGGCAGCTCATAGGGTGGCGTCACGCGAGTCTCGGTATTGAAGCCAAGCCGCCCGTAGTAACTGGGATCGCCCAGCACATACACCTGGGTCACCCCCTCATCTTCGAGGCGTCGCAACCCGGCTCGGACGATCGCGTTTCCGATGCCTCGTCTCTGCCACGAGGGCGCGACGGCAAGCGGCCCGAGAAGCGCGTCCGGGCCGGCGCTCTCGGCTACATGGCATTTCGTGAAGACCACGTGTCCAACGAGCAAGCCGTCAATCATCCCGACAAGCGACAACCTGGACGAGGATGCCCCCAACAACTCCCTCAGCAGCGGCAAGAGATCCTCATCCGGGAATGCTTCCGGATAGAGCGATTCGATCGCGGCCAAATCGCCCGGCGCACTCTCTCGGATTTCGACACTCTCAGTCATAGGGCTTCTATGGAGCGGCGCCCTCCCAAGTTCCAAGGGCGCTGAATCACGACGACGACTAGAACGCAAAGCCGCCGGAAGGTGCGTCCCAGCGGATCTTGCGGCTGTAGTGGCGGCTCCGGATGTCACGTTTGGTCTGCCGGACTCTCTTGTTGGCCACACCGAGGATGATGGCCGAGGTAATCATGCCAATGCCGCCGGTCACCATCATGCTAACGCCTAAGCCCCAGAGCACATCACCCGCGGTGTTGCACAGGAGCGTGTCGTATTGACCAGGCCGGGAGACGACTTGGCACTGGGAGTTGGCAATTGGCATGAACGCAAGTCCCACACCCACGGCGGCACTTGTCCCGATCAAGGCGTTGCGCGAGCGCCTGCTCCGAGCCTTCGCGTCCTCGAGATCCTGCTGAATGAAGGCATCTTCACACGCTGAAGAGTCCGGCGCGGTCGCTGAGTCCGGCGCGGTTGCCACCTCAGCTGGGGTGGCTGCGTCCGGCACGGTCGCTACGTCCGGCGCGGTCGCTGAGTCCGGCGCGGCGGCCACGTCTGGAACGGCCGCCACGATCGTCGAATCAGCGTCCGGGTCTACCGTCTCTGGCTGCGCGAACGCGGGCGTTGGATTTGCGGCGGCAGCCAGAACGGCGAAGAGAGCGATTCGACTCATGCGCTATTAGCTAACCCACGAGTCAAGTCTTCTCAAACGGTCACGGCCATCACCGGGACTAGCCCGCCTGTGGCGCTGCCGTCTGTTCGACCGCCTACTGCAAGGTCTCCAGAACCTCTTCGTTTGTGATGCGCGGGTCGTCGAGTTGTTCGTGTCTCCACGACGCGGCCGATTCGAGGCTGGCGTGGATCCGATGTCTATGTAGGCGAACCTTGATGCATTGAATGACGGGGCGCTCCCATCGTCTGCCGAAGAGGAGGTGGACCGATGAGGTTGCTCGTGATTCTTCTTGCCGCGTCGCTCGCCGGCTGTGCGAGTCAATCCGTTCGCACCGACATGTCGACCGTTCGCGTGGTGCACGACACGGACCAGTCACTACGGAGAGCGGAGCGAAAAGCCGAGCGGCGTCGCCAGCGCCCCGAGCGAATGGCCACCGCACTTGTCGCGCTCGAAGCGGTCAACGCATCGCTTTCCGCGGCGGTTGCCATCAAGGAGGCCAAGGATGCACCGCCAACGGCGCTCGCGCCGCCACCGCCGGAGCCGATCCCACTCTTGTTGGTTGCCGACGACCATCGCGAAACCTTCCTCGGCTGCCTGAGCTGCGACCCGTATGAGATCTCGTCGATCTTCAACGCGGAAGGCGACCATGGCAGTCGTCAGAGTCAGGTGAACATTCGCAATCGGTTCTCACGGTTTGGGAATTCCAGCTCGCAGCTCAGCGCATGCAATCCGTACGCATCGCGGCCGCCCCTGACCGTGGACGCCAACGGCAACATCCACGGGAGGTTCACCGTGAACAGGTCTGCCCCGGGCGCAAATGTTGACGCTGTGACCCTCCGACTCGCACACATGCTCTGCGATCGACCAGTTCGGTGACCGGTTGTTGACCCTATGGTTCAAAGAGACGATCCGCGAGAGCCTTTGCCGCGACGGGTGAGTCGCAGTCGACGGCCTTCTCGTGGGCCCGGCGCAATGCTCGTGTCCTTCCGCCTGGGAACGGTGATATCGTCAGCGCATGAGTATCAAAGTTCACCACCTGAACTACTCGCGCTCGCTGCGTGTTCTGTGGCTCCTCGAGGAGCTCGGGCTGGAGTACAGCGTCCAAACTTGGGAGCGGGACAAGAACTTTCGAGCGCCCTCGGCCGCGGCGGAAGTGCATCCGCTCGGACGGTTCCCAATGGTGGAGGTCGACGGACGTGTTCTCGCCGAGTCCGGCGCCGTGATGGAATACTTCGCGGACCGGGAGGGGAAGCTGAGGCCGACGGACGAGGCTGAGAAACTGGAGTGCACGTTCTTCCTGCACTACGCGGAAGGTTCCGTGATGCCGCCGCTCTTGGTTCGTCTCATTTTCGACAGGCTGCGAGCGGCTCCAATGCCCTTCTTCATCAAGCCCATCGCGCGCGGTATCGCTGACAAAGTGGACGCCAACTACACCAGCCCCGCGCTCGACCTGCACCTCGCCTTCGTCGAAGAGACTCTCGGCGCGCGTCCGTACTTCGCCGGAGACACCTTCTCGATCGCCGACATTCAGATGTTCTATCCAGTCGAGGCCGCACTATCCCGAGCCAAGGGGTCGCGGCCCAACATGTCGGCTTGGCGCGAGCGAGTGACGAGCCGTGCCGCGTACCAACGAGCAGAGGCCCGAGGCGGCGCCGCAGTTCCCTTGTAGGGGACACTCTCCACACTCCCAAGCTCCCGACTTCATTGGCTTTCTCCGGCAAGGATCGCAGCGCTCGATCACTCCGGTCGCTGCGATCCTTGCCGGAGAATCGATGTGAAATCAGGTACTTGTCTACCCGGAGAGTGTCCCGCATTGTCGCCAATCTTCTATCAGCAGCTTCACGCCGAAGTATCCGAAGATGAGAGGGAAGAGAAGGTACTGGTACTGCGTCCAGACCAGGGCGAGCAGGGTGTCGGCCAGTCCGCCGGGCATGTTTTCGAAACCGGCGAACACCTCGGAGAACGAGAAGATGAACGTCGATGCCACCGGCTCGCCGCTGCCGAGCACGGGGATCAGGTATCGATAAGGCGAGCGCTTCTTGTTCAGGTAGAAGAAGTAGAAGACCGAGAGAACGTTTACGAAGGCGTAGAGCTCTAACGTGTAGAACGTGGGGTTGTGGTTGACGGTGCGCAGATCCACGGAGCTGAAAGACGCCAGCACCCACCAATACATATGGAGCACGCTCTCGCGCATGAAATCGGTATGCGCCACCACGTCGTCGAGGGTGTGGAGGTTCTCGAATACGAAAGGGGAGAACAGAACCCAGGGGATTTCCCAGAGGGCGTTGGTCAGCATGTAGGAGAGCATCCAGACCACCAGGGCGTTGTGATAGAGGTCGAGCTTCGACAGGCCCTTGTTCTGCGGCAGCAGGAACACGAGCATCCAGGCGTTCAACCAGACGCTGATCGCGTAGAGTCCGATCTTGGCGCTCGTCGTGAAACCGAGGACCCCCACGAAGAACAGGGCCGCACAGACACCCACGCCACCCCAGACGAGGGCGGTCAAGGTCCAGAAGACCTTCGTCGTGCTTCGAGAGGCCGCGCGCTCGCCGGCCGGCCCAACCATTTGCAGCTTGCCCGCCGCCGCCGAGATGCTCATGTCGCTCCCTTTCACCACTTGCTCATCTTACAGATTGCGCGTCGCGGGAATTCTGCTTTTTCGTGGCAACAGGTCCCATGAGCCGTAGCAAGGTCGGGCAGCTAGGGTCGAGCTCTGCTTGGCCTTAGCGGAACCTGCCTCTGCCCACGAGCGCTTCGACAGGCATCGTTGACTGCGTTTCCGAGCCATGCAGTTGCTATCTCGTCACTCCTCGCTCGCATCGAGGCGGGCCTCGAGCTCGTAGAATCTGGTCGTGACCGCCGCCATGAAAGACGCAAGAATCGGGTTCTGCGCCAGCTCGCGATCGAGTGCCTCCGGCGTCACAAGTCGCAAACTGACGTCGGTCTTAGCCACCACGGTGGCGCTCCTCGGCTTACGGCTGAGTACGGAAAGCTCGCCGAAGATCTCACCGGGCCCCATGCTCCGGATGAGCTGTGGAGCTTCCTCGGCCCTGCGCTTGAATACGTCGCAAATGCCCCCAGTGATGATGAACGCTTCAGAGCCGCTATCTCCCTCGCGGATGATGACGTCGCCGGCCAAGTAGCGTCGCGTCGCGAACCAACCCCCTCCTGCCATGAAAGTCTCCATTTCGGATTTCAGCTCATCGACCGTTTGATAGCGATCTCCCTGAGCGGGACTCAGGGCTCGATCAGCGATGCGGCATAGTTCCGGCGGCACCGCGAGCGACGCTCTTCTCTCCTCGACGCTTAGAGGCGTCTGCCAGTCGGTAATATCATCCGCGCCGTGCCGTGGTGGTTTGCCAGTGATGAGAACGCATAGGATCCCGCCCAGGCCGTAGACATCGGTGGTGGCATCGATAGCACCTCGATCGCCCGTCAATTGTTCCGGCGCCATGTAGCCGGGGGTTCCGTAGAGTCGTGAGTCCGCGAGTCCGCGGCCTCTCGGCGTTCCAACGTTTGACCTTTTTCCGTCGGGCTGCTCCCGCGGGAGCGCCGCGCCCCAATCCATCAGGTAGACCTGACCGTGCGCTCCCACCATGACGTTCTCTGGTTTCAAATCGCAATGGATGACTCCTCGCTCGTGCGCGAACGAAATTGCATCGCAGACTTTGAGGAATACCTCGAGCGCTTTGCGCAACCCGCTTTCGGTGGGCGACGTATGGGTTCGTTCAATCAGCACCGAGTACGCCTCGCCGTCCACGTGCTTCATGACGAGCGTCGGTGGGGCGCCATCGCTACTCGTCGTGAAGTCGTACACGGGAACGATATTGCTGTGGTCCAATCGACCCGTGAGCTGAGCTTCCAGAATGAAGCGTTCACGATCCTCGGGTCTCCTCGCATCGAGGCGGAGAGTCTTGAGGGCTACATTTCGCAACAAGAGCTGGTCGAGCGCGAGGTGGACCGTCCCCATGCCGCCTTCGCCCAACACGGACTGACGCACAAATCGACTGGGATCCGCACTACTGGGAAGCGCTGGCGGGCCCTTGGAAGCGCTCGGCTTGCGGGTCACAGCCCGGAACCGTACCCGCCTCAGCCAGAAGAGCGCAAGAGGCCATTCGAGGGCTCTATCAGAAGCCGAGGACACGCTTGGTGAACTCGCTTGCAAATGCTTCTCGCGGATCGATTCGTTCGCACTCGTCGCGAAACTCGCGAAGACCGGGAATCAACTCGTTCAGCTCCATTGCGCCTGTGCCAAGACGAAGAAGCTCGCCGCAGTGAGGGCGCGCGCCGTAGTGACCTACCCAAAGCCAGCAGCAAGCCGAGAGCGCACGGTACTGGATCTGGGTGCTCCAGCTCGCTCTCGGCGCAGGATCCCCGTCATGCCTGGCCTCCATCCCCCAACACGGAGGCCTCGAAATCGGTTATCCTCGCGCTTCGCTCCTTAAGACGCTCTAGATAAGGACGGATAGCGATGGTGGAAATGGCAAGTAGCGCCGCGGGCGTCGACCCATTGGCATCAATCATCCGTTACTACGAACACACCCGCTTCGACTACAGCTCGCTTTGGGCACGCCGATCGGACCCAGCCTTCCACTACGGCTACTACGACGAGCACTGCCGTCACCATCGAAGCGCGGTGGCCAACGCCAATGTGACGCTGGCAAAGTTCGCCGGGATCAGGCAAGGCGACAAAGTACTCGACGCAGGTTGCGGGCGCGGCGGGAGCTGTTTCTGGCTGGCACAGAAGCTCTGCGCACGGCCGGTAGGGGTGAACCTCGTCGCATCGCAACTCGACTACGCAAGAAGGGAAGCGAATCGCCGCGGTCTCAGCGGTCAAACCGAGTTCCGGCGCGCTGACTACACGAGAACACCGTTCGAGGCCGGATCTTTCGATGTGGTCTGGGCCCTGGAAAGCTTGTGTCACAGCTCGAAGAAAATCGACTTCTACTCGGAAGCGAGTCGACTACTGCGACCCGGCGGCCGGATCGTCATTGCTGAGTACATGCTGACCGAAAACGAGATGCTGCCGGAAGACCAGAAGCTCGTTGCGGACTGGCTATCGGGATGGAGCATCCCTGCTCTCGATTCGGAGGCGCAGCACAGCGCGAACGCAGGGTCGACCGGTTTTGAACGGATCGAAGTGCACGACTGGACCGACAGGATGCGACGATCGTCCCTTCGATTGTATTGTATGGCCGTCATCTGCCACTGGCTTTCGGTGGTTCTGAACAAAGCCGGCCTTCGCAGCGATGTCGCGCACGGAAACCTCCTTTCCGCTCGACATCAGTATGAAGCGCTTCGCAAGGGCCTTTGGCAGTACAAGATCCTCGTTGCCCAGAAGCCGGGAGCAACGAGCTGAGTGTTGGTATGACCCAGGAACGCGTGCCTCTATCCCGGATAACACTCGGAGACACCGTCTGGGAGGATTCGTTCAGCATTTCGTTCGAAGGCCGCGACTCCGACGGCAATCGGCTGCTGTTGCGCTCGCTCAAATCCGACGAGCCATCGCCTGCCGAATTGCACTGGTTGCACCACGACGAGTACGCACACTCCCTGGCGCCGCCGCAGGTCGTCCATGAATGCCTCGGACGACTGAAGATTCACCACAAGCCCTATCTCGCCTATCGCGACGAAGGCTTCCGACCGGTCGGGCGCAAATACGTCGGAGATCTGAACGCCACTCTGCGGCTAGGGCGAGATGTGACGCACGCGTTGCGACTGCTGCACGAAACAGGGATGAGCCACAACCGCCTCAGCTCCGCAGCCATTTGGATTCACCCTGATGGTCTGGGAGCCAAGTTGTTCGACCTCAGCGGTTCGTCGACCGAGGAGGGCAAACCAACTTCGGCTCCGTTGCCGAATCTTCCGTATCTGGCCCCGGAGCAGGCCGGCTCCACACCTTTCGGCTGTGACTATCGCGCTGATTTTTTCGCGCTCGGCGTGCTCCTCTATCGTGGCCTCACAGGGCAGCATCCATTCGAAGCACCCGACGCCGATTCCCACCACCACAAGTTGCTGGCGGAGATGCCATTGGGACCCGAAGCGCTCGACCCGAAGATTCCGATCTGGGTGTCCGAGCTGGTCATGCGACTCTTGAAAAAGGCGCCGGAGCAACGATACCAGACGCACTACGGTCTTACGTATGATCTCACTGAAAGCCTCGCGGAAGGTGGCGGCAGTCTGGGCGCAGGCCACTCCGGCATTGGCGACAGAGATCTGCTGGCCGCCTTCAGCGTGCCCCATACGTTTCGCGGACGCGAGGCGGAGCAGGCGCTGATCCTCGATGCCGCAAAGTTGGCTCGTTCAGGGCCGCTGAGACTACTTGCAATTAGCGGCCCTCCAGGGGTCGGCAAATCCGGCCTAGTCTTGGCGGCGCGCGAAGGGATACGCCGAGCTGGGATGGAGATTGTCGGCGGCAAGGCCGATCAGTTCAGCCTAGACATCCACTACGGGCTTTTCGTCCATGCGATCGAAGCCCGAATCGCGCAGATGGCCGCGCGCGAAGGCCAGCTCGAAGCGCTAGCCGACCGCATGAGGCAGTCCCTTGGGGTCAACGCATCGCTAGTTACGGACGTGATTCCACCGCTCTCGCCCATCATCGGCGGCTTGATCGAAGCTCCCCAAGTCCCCTCGAGTGAGCGCCTAAATCGATTCAATGCGACGTTCGAAAAGTTCGCGAAGATCCTGGTAGAGGTCGGCGGGCCGCTTTGCCTATTCCTCGATGACGTTCAGTGGGCAGATTCCGGCTCGCTGGCTCTCCTGGAGCACCTCGTGTCCGCGCAGTCTCTCAGCGGCGTGCTCGTGCTCTTCTGTTTCAGAGACACGGGCGAGGGGGCGAACCGTGCCGAAGAAACCCTGAAGACGATGACAGCGTCCGGAGCTCCAACGTCGACCGTTCGACTGCAAGGTCTCGGAGAGTCGCACATTGGGCGACTGATTGAGGAGACCCTCGGCCCAGCGACTGAAGCCTCGATGCGTAAGCAGCTCACCGGGCTGGTCCACAAGCGAACCGAGGGCAACCCGCTTTTTGCCCGCCACCTGCTCGAGCACTTGCACGCGCAGGGGCTGTTTGTTTTCGATGAGCGACACAATCGATGGAACTGGGACCGAGACGAAATCGTGCTTCGAGCGATAACGGATGACGTCGTCGACCTTGCCCGCGCAAAGCTCGATCGACTCGAACCGCGGGCCAAATCTGCCCTCATAGCGGGCGCTTGTATCAGTAACCCCTTCGAGCCGAAGCGAATCGCGTGTCTGATCGAGGAGTCAGAGGAAGCGGCGCATACCTTGCTCGAGCAAGCGGTCGATAAAGGCGTCCTCACGCACGTGGGTTCGGGGTATCGCTTCATCCATGACAGGCTGGCGCAGGCCGCCTATTCCATCGTCCCGGACCACGATCTCTCCGCCATGCGTCTTCGCTTTGGCCAGCGGCTGCTCGAAGAGTTGAAGGATTCCGGCGCGATCGACGTGCCCGTCGACGTGGTGAACAACATCAATTTCGGCCTTGATACTATCACCGACCCTGAACGTCGGCTGGCCTATGCCGAGCTGAATCTTCGGGCCGGACAGGCGGCGAGGGCCGAGTCTGCGTATCGAGACGCGTTGAACTACTTCCAAACAGGCGTGAGCTGGGCACCACAAGCGACCTGGCATAGCCACCAACGCTTAATGTTCGACCTGTACAGTGAAACGTTCGAAAGCGAATACCTCAACGGCAACCCGGCTGCCGCTAATGCGCTCTTCGAAGCGCTTCAGGCGCATGTCGACGACCTCCACGATCTAGCCGGCGTCGTATACACCAAGGTCTTGCTGCTGACGGCTGCAAACCGCGGCGATGAGGCCGTCGAGGCCGGTGTCAAGGCGCTTCGTTCGCTCGGCATGAGGATTACCGCGAAGCCTAGCCGAGCGCAGCTGCTGGGTGAGCTCTTGCGTGCGCGCTTGCAGACCGCGTTCCGATCTGCGAATCGCCTGGCGCAGTCCAATTTCAGCGACGACAAGACGCTCAAGGCGACGAATGCGCTTCTGATGATCATCGGGCCGGCTGCGTACTTTCGGAACACCGACGTCATGGCCTTTGCCGGACTACGCCTACTCAATCGCTCGTTGTCGCAGGCGCACACGACGGAATCCGCGTTCGGATATGTCATCTACGGGCTTGTTCTCAGCGCCGTAGCCGGCAATCCCCACAAAGGCTACCGCTTTGCCCAGCTCGCGATGGAACTAGCCGATCGCGGCGGTGACATCATTCTGCGTAGCAAGACTTGGCTGATCAGCGGCGCGTTCATTTCGTTCTGGTCGCAGCCGGTCAAGACCGCGTTGAACATTCTGAATAAGTCTTTGTCGCAGTGCCTGGAAGCCGGCGACATTCAGTATGCCAACTATTCAGTGCTCGGCGCTTCATCGCTGATGTTTTCCACCGGCACTCAGCTCTCCAAAGTGCTGTCTTTCAACGAGCGCCATGAACCACTCGTTCGGCGCACGAACGATGCATTTTCAATGGAAACGCATCGACTGTGGCGAGAGGCAACACGAACGATGCTCGATGACGCAGCGGTGCTCCTCGATGCGTCCGCTGAAGATGAGGCATCACGCCAGTTCCAGTCGAGCGGAAACCAGACCGCACTCACTTACTTCTGGGTCTTGAAGGCACAACTGCACTATCTCGATCGTGACTACGCGACAGCCTACGAGTTCGGAATGCGGGCAGCGGCTCACAGCGAAAGCGTGCTCGCGCAGATTGTCGTTGCCGACCTGTTTCTCTATCTTGGACTATCGGCCGCAGCGGTTGCTAGATCGGGACGAGGCGATCGAAAGAAATGCGTGGCAGTTCTCGCCGATTGCAGGCGTCGATACCGCAAGTGGGCGGAAGGCTGCCCCGAGAACTTCAGCCAACAGTACAAGCTGATTTCGGCAGAACTGGAGTCGGTGCGTGGAAAGAGAGCGCTTGAGGCTTACGAAGGCGCGATGAAGACAGCGGCCAGAAATGGGTTCACGCACATCGAAGCGCTCGCGAACGAGCTTGCGGCAGAGCACCTCGAGCGAGTGGGGCGAGAGGCGCTCGCAGGTGTATTCCTCGAGAGGTCCTGGCGGCTCTATCGAGAGTGGAACGGCTACCGGAAGGCACGCCTTCTCGCTGGCGAGCATCCTCACCTGCGCGTGCTCGATGAAGCCGTCAACCGTCGAGGCGGGCGAGCCGACGGGCGCTTCGAGCCGGCGCCAGCGCCATCGATGCGCCCTGTCCGAGCCACCGAATCCATTGGAGACGTACTGGAGGAACTATGCCGCGCAACGCACGCGGACTGGGGCGTCGTGTTTCGGCGCGCTGAAGGTGATCTCGAGCTCGAAGCCGTACTCGACCCCACACGTGAAGCCGAGAGCATCCGAGCGTCGTCAATCGTCCGCTACGTTGCCAAGAGCGGCATGAGCATTGTCATCAGAGACTCCTTGGAGGACGCGCGTTTCACCGATTGCCCGTATCTCACAGCGTACAGACCGAGATCGGTCTTCTGCAGGATGCTCGGGGATGTCAGAGATCCGATCGGCGTCGTCTATCTCGAGAACCGGGCGATACCAAGCATCTTCTCCGAAGCCACCGTGACCGTGACGCGGTCGTATGTGGCGAGGCTCGAGATGGCAATGGCCAGGAATCAAATGTTGGCCGACCTTCGAGACAAACAATCGCATCTCGAGCAAACCCGACGCATGGTCTCGACTCTCGAGCGTCATCGCGAGCACTTGGGCAAGTTTGTACCGGTTCCCGTCAGGCGACTGATCGACGAGAACCCAGAAGCGCCCGATATGGTGCGCCGGGAACGCGACGTGTCGGTGATGTTCGTGGACATCGCCGGGTACACGCGCATGAGCGAGCTACTCGGCAAAGAGACGGTCGAGAACCTCATCGACACCTATTTCTCGAGCTTCGCCGAAGAAATCTGGCAACGACAGGGCGAGATCGTAGAAACGGCGGGCGACGGTTTCATGGCCGTGTTCGAGAATCCCACTCATGAGGCGCTCGCAGCGGAATCGGCCCTGGCGCTACAAGCTTGCACGCTCGAGTTGAACGCCAAACACGAATTGGACTTCCCGAACGTGCTGATCAACATCGGAATTAACTCGGGTCCGGCGCTGGTGGGCTTGAGCAGACTTGGAGGCAAGACGGACGAACGCTGGGCCTACACTGTCCATGGACCGACGACGAATCTAGCAGCACGAATCGCAGATCACGCGACCGGCGGTCAGGTTCTCATCAGCGAAAGCACAGTGAGAGAATTGGCCGGCAAGTTCCAGGTGCAAGACAGAGGCTTCAGCGAGTTCAAAGGCGTTTCGCGTGCGGTGCGGCTCTTCGAGGTCGAGATGCCCGGCGATGCGTACGCGTCGGGCGCGACGGCAGCGAGTGAGGAGGACTGACATGACAACGGTAGCGGTTTTCGGGGGTGGAATCGGCGGGCTCACCGTCGCGCATGAGTTGATCGAGCGTGGATTCGAAGTCCATGTCTATGAAAAGAACGAGATTTGCGGTGGTAAGGCTCGAAGTCTGGAGAAAGCCCAGAGCGGCACAGGGGGCCGTCCGAACCTGCCCGCAGAGCACGGATTTCGCTTCTTTCCGGGTTTCTATCAGCACCTCGACGATACGATGAAACGTATCCCGCTGGGACCGCTGAACAGTATCCAGGGCACGCCAACCGGGCCGTCAACCGCGCCGATTGGCAACTCGACCGCGTACGACAATCTGATCGGTGCAAGAGACTTCGCGATCGCCCAGGAGGGCAAGAAGCTACTCATCTTGCCCCCCGATACGCCGCAGACCTTGCCGCAGTGGGTTGCCGCGCTGGGTAATTTCTTCGGCAGTCCGGGCCTAGGCTTGCTCGGCGGCGAGAAGACAATACTTCTGAAACGGGTACTGCGCTTGTTTGCGATGTGCAAGGAGCGGCGCGAGCAGGACTACGAGTGCATGACGTGGTGGGAGTACCATAATGATCCAGACGAGCGTTCGGATCAGTACAACAAGATGTTCGTGACAGGGTTCTCTCGGGCGTTCGTGGCAATGGATGGCCACAAGGCCAGCACGATGACTGGCGCCAACACTTTGGCCCAGTTCTTCCGCGTGTTCTTTGGAAAAGGAACGATGGACCGGGTGCTGAATGCGCCCACCAACGACGCCTGGCTCAGTCCCTGGGTCGCCTATCTCGCACACAAGGGAGTCCAATTTCACATGGAACAGAAGCTGACCGGCTTGAACATCAGCACGGCCTCCGGGACGTCGAAGGTCGCGTCCGCAACCATCGAAAACACCCAGACCGGTGCAGCGACAACTGTCACGGAGGACTACTATGTCGCTGCCGTTCCTGTGGAAGTCATGCAGTCACTGGCCGCATCGAATCAGGTGATGACGACAGCCGCACCTTCGCTGGCCAGGATCAGCAATCTCGACTGGTCGTGGATGAACGGCATCATGTTCTACTTGAGCAACGATGTTCCCATCGCGAAGGGTCACGTCAATTTCGCGGACTCCGATTGGGCGTTGACCGGAATCTCACAGCCCCAATTCTGGCCGAACGACCCGCTCGCGAACTACGGCGACGGGACGCTCGACGGCCTCCTCTCGATTGTGATTTCGGATTGGGAAAAGCCAGGCGACAAGAAGTTGAACCCCGCCAAAGCCGCCGAAGAATGTGTCGACGAGCAAGAAATCGCTAACGAGACATGGGCGCAGATCTACGCACATCTGGAGTCCTTCACGCCGGGTCTGCCGGAAGAAACTCCCTCATTTCTTCTCGATCCAGCGATTTCGTTCACGCCGCTCGGAGTGGAAAATGCCGAGCCGCTGCTGATCAACACGGCGTGTTCATTGAACGATAGGCCGAAAGCTCACACGGCCATCCAGAATCTGATGCTCGCATCGGACTACGTGCGGACCAACGTCGACCTCGCGACTATGGAAGGGGCAAACGAGGCAGGACGCCGCGCGGCAAACGCCATAAACACGGCATCACCGTCGGGCTACCCGCCTTGCAAGGTTTCGGAATACGCGGAGGCCGCAGCTTTCGACGCTCCGCACGCCATCGACAAAGCGCTCCTCGAGGACGGCGGGCCGTCCTGGGTTAGTATTCTGTTTCCGTGACCTACTCTCGGATCCAAGCCAGGGCAGCTTTCCGGTTCGCCATCGGGAAGTGGATGATTTCGATGTCCATGATCGGGGCGGCCGTCTTCGCATAGGTGGCAAGCCAGCTCGCATCGCCCACGATGGCCATCCGCTCCACGACGGACTTCACGCTCTCGACCCGATTGAGCTTCTCGACCACCAGTCCATCCCCAAACTTTGGAAGCGCGTGCATCACGGCAAAGATTCGAATCCTTCTGCCGTCGGTCGCGGCTTCATCGAAACGCTTCCAGTACGGGGCCAGCTCGTCGTCAGTCACCTCGCCTTCGGTGAGCTCGTACGCGATGAGGCTCTCGTCTGAGCGGTCTACGTCCAATAGTCGGAATCCCGGCTTCTTGTCGCTCATCTGTGCCTCCGATGCCATCTACAGTCTACAACGAAAGGGTCCGGTGACTTGCGGGAAAAGGAGAAGATGGCAATTTCGGCCTGCCCCGCGCCACTTCCTCGAAGCGAGGCCTTCTTCTTCAACCCTGATTCGACACCTTCTCTCGTTCGCTAGCCGCAATCGCGTGCGGCTCTCGTGCGTCGATCACTCGGCCGGCGGTGCTCGTATCTCCGCGGTTTTCGCGGCGGTCGATCGGAGCCTCGCGAGGCCCTTAGAATCGCGACGCCGTGATGTCGACTGGCTCTAGCATGTTCTAGCGGTCTCTCGGCGCGATCTCGTCTAACCTCCGAAGCGCGATGGTCATCTCGATTCAGCAGTGGAGGGAGCAGGGGCATTTCACGCGATTGCTGGGTCGTGAGATCTTCTTCGTGGACTCTGGCGAGCAGGAGAAGCCGGCGATCTTTCTCATCCACGGCTTTCCCACCTCGTCTTGGGACTGGGCACCCATTTGGTTTGCGCTGAGTGAGTCGTATCGCGTGCTTGCGCTCGACCTGCTGGGCTTTGGGTTTAGCGAGAAGCCGAACCCGCACCCGTACAGCATCATGGAGCAAGCTGATCTTTGCGAAGCGCTGATCGGCGAACGGAACATCGCGGGGTTTCACGTGCTCGCGCACGACTACGGCGATACGGTCGCGCAAGAGCTGCTCGCTCGACAGAACGAGGGTCGGGGGGTGGGGCGTTGGGCGTCGCTTTGCCTGCTCAACGGCGGGCTCTTTCCCGAAACGCACCGAGCGCGGCTCATTCAGAAGCTGCTCATCGGTCCGCTTGGGCCGTGGATCAACCGGCTCCTGAGCAAGCGCTCGTTCGACAAGTCGTTCTCTGCGGTGTTCGGGCCCCAGACCAAGCCGTCGCCCGAAGAGCTCGAGAGTTTCTGGAGCCTCGTCAACGAACGGGACGGCAAGCATGTCTTCCACAATCTGATTTCGTATATGAGCGACCGGAAGCGACACCGGGAACGCTGGGTCCGTGCCCTGCAGAACAGCGTCGTCCCGATCGGACTCATCAACGGCTCCGCGGACCCGGTGTCCGGCTCGCACATGATCGAGCGATACAGGGAAGTCGTGAGCCGCGACCATTTCACCGTCGAGCTCGCCGAGATCGGGCACTATCCGCAGGTGGAGGCACCGAACGAGGTGCTGGATGCGTACCTGCGGTTCTTGCACTCCATCTAGTCGCGCTGCACTTCCTCAGCTTCCCGCGTCTTGCCCTGTGCGCGGAGACTCTGCGCGAGCTCCACGAAGAAGAACAGCGCGTGAATGAGCACGGTCAGCAAACAGACGCCCGCGCATCTGGTCTCTCCCTGGAGAATACAGCGAACGTCGGCGCCTGCGCGGTCGGCTCAGAAGAGTGCAACGAGGAGGGCAGCGCCTTTGGTGCGTGCACAGGAGAAGTCCTTCCCGAAACGGAGGTGCCCACTCCACAGGGCGAAATCCCCGTCGACGAAGACTGCGATGGCATGACCGACGAGGGATCCGACCCTTGATCGAGCGAGTAGCGAGCTGATTCCGGCTCGGGATCAGATGCCCAAGTTGGCGAGGCTTTCCGAAACGCTGCCGAGGATTTTTGCGAACTTTGGATGTGACGTTTCGAAGTCCTCGATGAGCGCAGTGATGCGTTTGCTCAGAGGCCCTCCCTGCACAGGCTTTTCCTCGAGGTCTGCCTGCTGAAGCGCTTCCTCTATCTCACGCACCGCTTGCAGTAGGGCTTCGCGGTCTTCCCTACCAATCTGCTCGCCGGATTCGAGCTCGCGATGAAGTGCGACCAACGCCTGGTTCAACTGTTGACGTGGCATAGTCACCATATTGCCTGCTTGCGCGCCGCAGGGAAAGGGAAGGCTCTCTAAGTCCCCGGTTTCCGGGGCTTAGTCGACCGACGTCAGCCGGTCGAAAGATGTCGCTGGAACAAAATGGCGAGAGGGTGTCGAATTGCCAGCTCCCGGTTCGACCGGGAGCGATGGGGCGTTCGTCCCGCAACGAAAGGAGCCCTCATGAGCTACGAACACGGAAGATTTGTTTGGTTCGAGTTACTCACAAAGGATATCGACCGAGCCCTAGCGTTCTATCCCGAGACCCTGCCGTGGCGGATTGAGCCCACGAAGATGCAGGCGGGGCCCGACTACTGGATGATCCAGGCAGGCGAAGCCGGCATCGGCGGTGTCATGTCTCCGCAGGGCGAGGTACCGACCGCCTGGGTGAGCTACGTATCGGTCGCCGACGTCGATGCGACCGCGAAGAAAGTCGTCGCCGCGGGCGGCACCGCACACATGGACGCGTTCGACGTACCGGGCGTCGGCCGGATGCAGCCCGTCAGTGATGCGCAAGGTGGTATGTTCTGCCTGTTCAAGGGTGAGACCGGCGATCCGCCACGCGTCGAAGGACCGGGTTCGCTCCACTGGAACGAGCTTTGGACACAAGACCCACAGGCATCCCTTGCGTTCTATGCGAACGCGCTTGGGTACACACACGAAGAGATGAGCATGCCCAATGGCACTTACTACATCTTCAAGGACGGAGAAGAGATGCGCGGCGGCATGCTGCAAGCACCGAGCTCCGACATCCCGACGATGTGGCTGCAGTACATCACCGTAGAGGACTGCGACGAAACGCTCGTGCGTGCCAAGAAGAACGGAGCCACGGTCATCGCGGAGCCGATGGACGCCGAAGGTGTCGGTCGATTCGCCATTCTCCGAGATCCGATCGGCGCAATGATCGGCGTGATCAAGCCAGCTAGCGCATAGCGCTCTCCCTGCTGATCCGCGCTGGCCAGAACCGCCTGGGCCCGCTATATCCGCGGGAGTGAAACATGTTCCACTTGGGCGGGCCGATGGCTGAGTACGACTATATCGTCGTGGGTTCCGGCTCCGCGGGCGCCATTGTCGCCGCCCGCCTTGCGGAGGACCCCAAGGTAAGCGTCCTTCTACTCGAGGCGGGCGGCAGTCATCGCACGACACTGGTTCGCAAACCCGGAATGATCAGCGTCGTTCAGCAGGTCAAGCAGCTCAAAGAGAAGCTCGACTGGGGCTTCAGCACCGCGCCTCAGGCGCAACTCAACGACCGCTGCATCACGTACACCCGCGGAAAAGTCGTAGGCGGATCGAGCTCGGTCAACGGCATGATTTATCTCCGAGGAAACATAGAGAACTACAACGACTGGGCCGCCCGAGGCTGTGAAGGTTGGAGCTTCGAGGACGTGCTGCCGTTCTACAAGAAGCTCGAAGACCACCATGACGGCGAAAGCGAGTATCACGGCGCAGGCGGTCCGATTCGAATCAGCCGGCACCCCGAAGATGAGCTCAGCCCGGTCTCCAACGCGTTCATGAAGGCCGTGTCCGCTGTCTGCGACGTGCCCATCCTCGATGACTTCAACGGGGCGAACCAGAACTGTGCCAGCATCCTCCAGATGTCCTGCCGCGACGGCGTTCGCAGCGGAACCGGCGAAGCCTATGTTCAACCGAGCCTTTCGCGCCCCAACTTCAACTTGGAAATGCGCGCCCTCGTCCAACGCGTCGTCATCGAGCACGGCCGCGCCACGGGCGTGGAATACGAGCAGTCCGGCAGGCGCATCGTCGCCCATGCGAAGCGCGAGGTGATTCTCTCGGGCGGTTCGATCGGCTCGCCGCACTTGCTCATGCTTTCCGGGGTTGGTCCGGCCGACCATCTTCGCGAGCAGGGCATCGAGGTGAGGCTCGATCTTCCGGGAGTTGGTAAGAACCTGCACGACCACGTCTTGGTGCCGCTGGTGTTTCGGGCGCGGACCAGCCTGCACCGCGGAACTGCAGCCCATTTTCTAGGCGGCATGGTCAAAGAGTACATGCTCGGCAAGAGTTGGTTCGGACGCACGGTCTTCGAGGCTTGCGCATTCATCAAGAGCCAGCCGGATGCGCCGATTCCGGATCTGCAGCTACATACGCTTCCCTGGGGCTACCCGGATCCGAATCAGGACGGCCCCGAACGCGCCTATGTCGATCCGGGGCACTGCTTGTCGGTGCTCCCGACGCTTCTCTACCCGAAGAGCCGGGGTGAGGTGCTGCTCAGGTCCGCAGATCCAGCCGACGCGCCGCACATCGATCCGGCATTTCTCAAGGAGCCGGAGGACTTGCAGTTTTTCCTCCACGCGATTCGCAAGTGCCGCGAGATCTGCAGACATCCAGAGCTTGCCGAACATCTCGGAGAGGAGCTCAGCCCAGGTTCGGAGCGGTCGAGCGACGAGGAGCTCACCGAGGAAATCAGGCTGCGTGCGGGGACCGTGTACCACCCGGTTGGCACCTGCAAGATGGGCATCGACGAGATGGCGGTCGTCGACCCGCGTCTACGTGTGCGTGGCGTCGAAGGGCTGCGAGTCGTCGACGCTTCGATCATGCCGGAGGTCACGGGCAGCAACACCAACGCCCCTAGCATGATGATTGGCGAACGAGCCGCCGCCTTGATACAAGAAGGCTAACGGCAGGGGGCCTTCGCTGGCCTCGCGCACCGACCCCGACAGTCAGACCCCAAATGCGGGACTGAGGCGCGAGCCGTCTCAGCCTCGCGCGAACAGCAACAATGCGAGTGCGACCATCGCGGGGACGCCCTGCATGAACAGGATCGACATCTTGGCGGTGATCCCTCCGTAGAGACCGGCGAGAGCCACGCATGCCAGAAAGAATACCTTCAAGGTGAACGCGGTGTCTGGATTCGCAACGAGGAAGCTCAGGAGGAGCCCGGCGGCGAGGAAGCCGTTGTACAGGCCTTGATTCGCGGCAAGAGTCTTCGAGGATTCGGCGTCGTCTTTTGACAGACCGAAAGTCTTTCGGCCCAAGGGCTTCGTCCACAAGAACATCTCGAGCACCATCGCCCAGAGGTGGAAGACGATGACGTAGGCGATGAGCACAGTGATGAGGATGGTCACGCTGGGCGAGTCTATCAAACCCGTGCGTCGAACCATAGGCCCATCTGCCCGCGCCTGTTCACCCTCGCGACATCGGGTTCAGCATTCCGACCAGAACACCGCTAGCCAGACCGTGGGCTCGTCCGGGCTCGTCCATGCGATTTGATGCTTGCGGTGTGCGGGGATGAACGCGGCGTCGCCTGGGCCGAGCTCGACTTCGTCATCAGCGTCTTGGTAGCGGAGCCTTGCGCGGCCGCTCAGTACGAGCACCCATTCGTGTTCTTCTTGGTCGTACCAAAACGTCTCCGCCGATGCCTGACCGGTGGAGACGATTCGTTCGATTCTCAGCTCGGGCGTTCGCAGGAGCTCTTCGACCTGCTCTGCGTCGAGCGACGTCGGCAGATCTTGGAGCAAGCGAGGGTGAAGAATGGTCATGGCAGCTGTTCGCTCCGCTGCCGCAAATCATACACGCCGAGGGTGCGAGGGAGCTGAGGGTTGCCATGCCCTCCGGCCCAACGCCTGCAATCACTGCAAATTTGGGGGTAAGGGATGGGAGGTGACGACGGACGGCTCCGAGCAGCGCCGCTGGGTTGCGGCGAGGGCGAGTTTGCGGGAAACGGTCGCGCACATCTTCCGCACCGAGAGAAGCACCACGATGACTCAGAAGCCGACCATCCTGTACACCAAAACCGACGAAGCGCCTCTCTTGGCGACCTATTCGCTTCTGCCGATTATTCGGGCGTTCACCGCGCCCGCCGGCGTCGCCGTTGAGCTTCCGGACATCTCCCTTGCAGGTCGGATTCTTGCGACCTTTCCCGAGGCGCTGGCGGAAGACCAGCGCATCGACGACGCCTTGGCCGAGCTTGGGCGTCTGGCGAAGACACCGGAAGCCAACATCATCAAGTTGCCGAACATCAGCGCCTCGGTGCCGCAGATGAAGGCGGCTGTTGCCGAGCTGCAAGCCAAGGGCTTCGCCGTGCCGGACTATCCAGAAGAGCCGAAGACCGATGAAGAGCGGGCGATCGCGCAGCGCTACGGCAAGGTCAAGGGAAGCGCTGTGAATCCGGTTCTCCGAGAAGGCAACTCAGACCGTCGCGCGCCCCTGGCTGTCAAGGAGTACGCGCGGGCAAATCCGCACCCGATGGGAGCCTGGGCCAGCGATTCGAAGACGCACGTCGCGACCATGAGCTCCGGAGATTTCTTCCACAACGAGAAGTCGATCACCTTGCCCGCCGCGACCACGGTGCGCATCGAGCATGTCGCCAAGGACGGCAAGACCACGGTGTTGAAGGACAGCCTCGCCCTGCTCGAAGGGGAGATTCTCGACGGCACCTACATGAGCAAGAACGCGCTCCTTGCTTTCCTGCGTGAGCAAATTGGCGATGCGAAGGCGCTCGGGGTTCTATTCTCGCTCCACATGAAGGCAACGATGATGAAGGTCAGCGACCCCATCATCTTCGGGCACGCGGTTCGTGTGTTCTTTGACGAAGTCTTCAAGAAGCACGCGGCGACCCTCCAAGCGCTCGGGGCCAACCCGAACGATGGTTTTGGTGAGATCGTCGACCGGATCGAAAGCCTCCCGGCTAGCAAGCGCGCCGAGATCGAAGCCGACATCAAGGCTGCGTATGAGAACGGCCCCGCCTTGGCGATGGTCAACTCGGACAAGGGCATCACCAATCTTCATGTGCCGAGCGACATCATCATCGACGCTTCGATGCCGGCGATGATCCGCACGTCGGGGCAAATGTGGAACGCTGCCGGCAAGCAGCAGGACGCCAAGGCCGTCATCCCCGACAGTAGCTATGCGGCTGTCTACCAAGAGGTCATCGACTTCTGTAAGGAGCACGGCGCGTTCGACCCCACCACGATGGGAAGCGTTCCGAACGTCGGCCTGATGGCCCAGAAGGCCGAGGAGTACGGCTCCCACGACAAGACCTTCGAGGTTCCGGCCGAGGGTGTCGTCCGGGTGATCGATGACAATGGAAAGACGCTCATGGAGCACCAGGTCGGCGACGGTGACATCTGGCGTGCCTGCCAAACCAAGGACGCTCCGGTTCGCGACTGGGTCGGCCTTGCCGTTCGCCGCGCGCGCGCCACCGGGGTGCCTGCAACCTTCTGGCTCGACGAGGCTCGCGCGCACGATGCGCAGCTCATCGCCAAGGTGAACGCCTACCTTCCGGAACACGACACCGCGGGCTTGGACATCCGCATCATGTCGCCGGCCCAGGCCACGCGCTTCTCGCTCGAGCGCTTGAAAGAGGGCAAGGACACCATCTCGGTGACGGGCAACGTCCTTCGCGACTACCTGACCGATCTCTTTCCGATCCTCGAGCTGGGCACGAGCGCCAAGATGCTCTCGATCGTGCCGCTGATGAACGGCGGCGGGCTTTTCGAGACAGGTGCGGGCGGCTCAGCACCCAAGCACGTCCAGCAATTCGAAAAAGAGAACCATCTTCGCTGGGATTCGCTCGGCGAGTTTCTGGCCTTGGCCGCGTCGCTCGACCACCTTGCCGAACGCCACCACAACACCAAGGTGAAGATCCTGGCCGACACGCTCGATGCAGCCGCGACCAAGTACCTGCTCGAGAACAAGTCGCCGTCCCGCAAAGTGAACCAGCTCGACAACCGCGGCAGTCACTTCTACCTCGCGCTCTACTGGGCTCAGGCGCTTGCACAGTCAGGCGATTCGGAGCTGCAGGCGTACTTCGCGCCGGTGGCCAAGGCCCTGACCGAGAACGAGGACAAGATCGTAGCGGAATTGCTCGAGGTGCAGGGCGAGCCCATGGATGTTGGGGGCTACTATCTCCCGAACGAAGAGCTCGCCAACGAGGCGATGCGCCCGAGCGCTACGCTGAACGCGATCATCGACGCGCTCTGAACCGCGAGGCGGCTCAGCCCAGGAGCCAGGCTACGAGTAGTCCCAGATAGTTGCCGACGGCGTAGCCCACTAGGCCCGTCATCAGGCCGGAGACGAAAATGGCGCGATTGCCGAGCCGCACCGACACCGGGCCGATGAACGCGGGTCCGAAGAGGGCGGCGGTCGAGGTGATGACGGCGGTGTCTCGATCGATTCCACTGAGGCGGCAGAGCACAACGTGAATCGCTAGCGAGCTGAAGATCACCGTGGCCACGTAGGCGACAATCCAAATGCTCGAGCGAATCACCTCGCCGAGGTCTGCGATGGTGCCGATGGCAACGCAGAAGATGAGCAGGATGTAGTTCCCGGCTTCGAACGTCCCTCGAAGCGCGCGTACCCGGGGATGAAACGAAAAGGCAATCGCCGCGGTGGTGATTCCGAGGATCGCGACGGCCTCTTCTGGGATCCCCGGCGGCGAGATCTTGCTGGCACCCAGACCCAGCACGACAGCCGCGACGGCCAGCAGCAAGCCGATGGCGACATCCGAAGGCCGCACCGGCGAGCTCTGCTCGACCGGGATCTCACTCGTCGTCGGCGCGGGCGTCCCCAGGATCCAACCGAAGAATCGCGGGCCTAGAGTGATCAGAAACAGATAGTACGGCGACGAGACCAGCACGTCCGCGGCATTGACGGCCACGAAGGTTTCGTTGCTCACGCCCAGCGCCTTGCCGACTGCAGCCAGGTTCGGCGTGCCGCCGGTGTAAACGCCTACCAGCATGCCAGCGACCTGGGCACTGTCCTCGATGCGCTCCGAGAAGATCGGCGCAGCGATGGCGCTTGCCAGGCAGACGGCGACCAGGACCCAGAGAAACGCAAGCAGGGTGCGAGGTGCCTGTTTCAGCCAGCCGAGAAAATCGAGAGAGAACAAGAGGAGCGGGATCGCAAGCGCTACCGAGGCGGTGCTCAGATCCATCGCGAGCTTGGAATCGACGCTGATGGCCGGCGTGTTCCCGATGACGAAGCCGATGATGTAGCAAAGCGCCACCGACCCCATCACCGTGACGACGCGCAGGTGCTTCTCGAGCCATAGGGCAGCGGCCGGAACCAGCAGATAGAACGCGAGCTGGAGGATCGTGTCGATCACGAGATCGTGTAGAGAGAGTCCATGAAGGCGATGGCGAATTCGGACACAGCGCCACGGTCCGGCATGGCCGCGGCCGCACCGTAGATCGCCGCCATTCCTTCGGCAGCGCCGGCGGGCTCCTTGCGTGCCTCTTCGGTGGCCAATCTCAGGTCTTCGACGAGTTGATCTGCGACTTCGGCATGGGCCGGGGTGACCATGATGTGCAGCGCCGAAGGAAACTGGTTTCTGTCCAGGTGCCAGCCGCGAGCGTCCATCTTCGAGCCCACGGCGAACATATCGACCTCGTCGGAGTCGAAGGCCAGCACGGTCATCTGTGGGTTTCCCATGACCCGCAGCCCGGCGATCGATTCGATGCCGGCACGGATCCGATTCGTCGCGTCCATCGCGACCTTGGCCAGCTTCACGTAGCCCTCTTCACCAAGGTGATGCATGACCGCCCATGCAGCAGCCACGGCGCCGCCAGGCCGCGCGCCCGCCATCGTCGGCGTGACGTAGATGCCGCCCGGCCAATCGGGGTAGGCGTAAAACTGAAGCTTCCGTAGCTCCGCGTCGCGGTAGGTGACCGTGGAGGCGCCCTTGGCGGCGTAGCCGTACTTGTGCACGTCGGCTGAGATCGAGGTGACGCCCCTGGCACGGAAATCCCAGATCGGGACCTCGTAGCCGAGCTTGCTCACGAACGGCAGCATGAAGCCGCCGAGGCATGCGTCGACATGCATTAGGATGCCGTGCTCATCGGCGAGGGTGGCGATCTCTTCGATGGGATCGACGACGCCGTAGGGGTAACAGATCGCTGAGCCGACGAGGATCACCGTGTCCTCATCGATGGCCGCTCTCATCGCTTCGGGGTCGGCTCGCCAGTCGCCGCGTAGCGGCGTGAGCTCGATCTGCATGTCGAGGTAGTGCGCCGACTTGACGAACGCCGGATGGGCGCTGACCGGCGCGATGATCTTCGGTTTGGCGATCTCCGGTCGGTGCTTGCGCGCCCACTGCCGCGCCGTTTTCATGGCCATGAAGATCGACTCGGTGCCTCCCGAAGTCATACTGCCCGCAGCCGCGTCGCCGCCGTGGAGCATGTTCGCCGTCATCGCCACGACCTCGTTCTCCATGTCCCTGAGGCTCGGAAACGCCATCGGACTCAGACCATTCTCGGCCATGAACATCGAGTACGCATCGTGCAAGAGCTGCATGACTTGCTCGCCCGCGTAGTACACGAGGCTGAACGTCCGACCGCTCTTCCAGTCGACATCCTCGCCGCGATGCGCCTGCAGCTTTTTCAGGACCTCCTCGGTGCTCGTTCCCTTCTGAGGGAGCGTAGGCTTGCTCATCGGTCGACTCCTCGTTTCACGCCTTTGGGCTGCGAGGATGGACTGCCTGCCTGACGAACGTCAAGAGCGACTCGCCCAAGCGCCAGGCCTGTCGTCGAGTCGACCCGGCTAGCCTTTAGATCTGCGGTTCTGTCGCGATTCGCTCGAGGCGCATCGAGCTACCGCGCGCGTCGCGGCTGAACATGCCGAGAATATAGACGCGGATTAAGAACCACCAGAAGCTCTGCTCGTTGAGCCGCGGGTCGATGTCACCGGCGATTTTGGCGTGCGCCGCGGGGGCATTGCTCCAGTGCAACCCTGGATTGTTGTGGTGCACCGTGTGCAGGCCGTTGTTGAACAAGAGCCAGTTCATCAGCGGGCCGACGATGTTCCGCGAGTGATTGACCGACGACTCTTCGTCGGCCTGCACGTGCTGCACGTAGTTGAAGATCAGGACTACGTACAAGGATACCTGCTGAGGAATGAAGATGTAGAGCAGGGCCTTCTTCCAGTCGATTAGGAACGCCGCCCCGAGGAATGCCACGAGCACGACGTACTGCGAGATGCAGAACCAGAAGCGCTTCTTGTTGATCCGGTATTGCTTCGAGAGGTAGGCGCGAATCGGTTTCTGCTGATGAAACGCGCTCACGCTCGGATAGGTGAGGAGCGTGAAGAGATTTGTCTTCTCGGTGTAGCGATAGGTAATCGTGTAGTCACCCTCGCGATTGTTGAACTTGTGGTGGTTCTGGTTGTGTGTGGGAATCCAACCAAACGCCGGGAAGCCGTAGAACAGAGTGAGCCAGTAATCGGTGAGCGCGTTCAGGGGCTTCGACTTCCAGATCGTGAGGTGATTGTGGTTGTGCGCGATCACCGAAACGGAAACGGCCATGAATAGACACGCCGCGAACAGCAGGGGGCTGAACGTGTCCCGACTCCATTGAACGACGAGCAAGCCAGTCGTCACTGCCATGTAGAGCAGGGTTCGAATGTCGGCGGCGTTCCTGAGCATCGGCAGTCCTGGCGGGCCAGGGACGTTTCCGACGCGCTGCCTTCTCTTGACGGGTTTTCGGGGACAACGCCAGTCAACACCCTGCAAAGCCAAACAAGGGCGGGATATTGACGTGCCGCGCGGGGAGCTAGCGCCAGCGAGCGGCGCCCTTCTGCGGCTTGCTGGCGCCCCGGAAGGCATTGGATTACTTCCATGCCTCTGGACGCCGCAACCCAACAGAAGAAGACGTTCCGCCGAAACGTCATCATCTACACGCTGGCGAGCGCGATGGGCAGCCTGGTTCAAGTCGCACACTTGCTCTGGACCCATTTGCTCGACCAGGCCGACTACGGTCGCTTCGCGATTTTGGAAGGCGTCGTCTATGGCGTTGCGGCCGCAAGCGTCACTCTGGCGCCGCAGACCTACATTCTGGTCAACATCCACAGGAAGGCACGCTCGGACCTGGCCGGCGACCTGGGCGGAATGTTCGGTCTGTCGCTCGTCGTCGGAGGACTGACGACGCTCGCGGTTGCCGCCCTGCCGGATTCGGTCTTCATGTTTGGCGGCGAGGGCGTACCCCGCTGGGCGGTCTGCGGGGTGGTGGTCGTGGCGACGATCAGCACGGCGCGCATCATGGCTCAAACGATCCACGAGGCTCAGAGCCAGCCGACCCGAGCGGCGATGTGGTCCGAGTTCGTAGACGGGACCCGACCGTTCATCGCCATCGCGCTCTTCTTCCTGCTTGGTTGGACCTGGGAAGCGCGCTGGGGCGGGCTCGTGCTCGCTCAGCTGGGCGCGGGAATCGCGGCCCTCTTCATTCTCCATCGACAAGGCTGGCTCAAGCGGCCTCCATCGCTCGCTTCATTGAGCGCGCCCGTTCGATTCTCCATGCCGATGGTCTTCACCTTGCTCGCCTATGTCGGGTACCAAAGCGCCGATCGCCTCTACGTCGCGCTCTGGAACGGCATCGCCGCGGCCGGTCGCTACGAGGCTGCGTACCGCATCGCCTTGCTAGTCAGCACCGTCAACGTCGTAACGCTTCATTCGTTCAACCCGCTCTACTACTCGGCCTATGCAAGGGGCGATCGGGAAGGAGCCGCAAAGCTCCTGCGCAGGAGCAGCTTTCAGATCGTGGCCTGGGTCGCGCTCTTGGTCGTCGTCCTTCCCCTAGTCGTCATGTACACACCGATTCTGGAAGAATCGTATCGCACCTCGCCAAGCATCCTCCGCTCCATCCCGATCCTTGCGCTCGGCCTGGGCTGCCTTGGCGTCTCGTTGCTCTGGCAGTCGGCACTTCTGGCGGCCACCCAGGCCAAGACGGTTTCCGTCATCGCGGTCACCGCAGCCCTGGTCAATCTCGGCGCCGATTTCATTCTGGTCCCCCGCTTCGCGGAGGTGGGCGCCGCCTGGGGGACTCTCATCGCCTTCGCCTTCATGATGACGACCACGATCGCGGTCGTCAGGCTCCGCCGCGCTGAGTATTAGCCCGCTTTTTGCCGCCCCGCGGCCAGGGTCTAAGATAGAGGCATGGGGCGCGTTTTTGTCTTCACGGGGGTGGCGGGGCTTTGCCTCTCCTTGATGTTTTCCCAGGGTTGCTCAGGTGACCCGGGTCCGACCGCCCCGGGTGGCTCGGGAGGCAGCGGTGGCCTTGCGGGTAGCGGTGGCGGAGGCACTGGCGGTGGCCCGGGCGGGAGCGGCGGTTCGGCAGGTGTTGGCGGTGGCGGTACCGGAGGCACCGGAGGAGATCCGTCGCCGGACTGCGGCGACCGGGTGCGCGACTCGATCGAGGCCTGTGACGACGGGAACCGCAACGACGGCGACGGCTGCGCAGGCGACTGCATGATGATCGAAGAAGGGTACCGCTGCCCGACGGTAGGCGTGCTTTGCGTGGCGATCGTCTGCGGCGACTCGCGGATCGACCCGCCGGAGACCTGTGACGACGGCAACGGTGCCGGCGGCGATGGATGTAGCGCGAGTTGTCAAAGGGAAGATGGCTGGACCTGCTCCCTGCCGGGCGTGGCTTGCGCGGCGACGGAGTGCGGCGACGGAATAGTTGCCGGGTTCGAACAGTGCGACGACGGTGACGCGACGCCCGACGATGGTTGCTCCGCCGACTGCCAACTCGAGGATGGATACAAGTGCGACGCTCCCAACGCCGACTGCGTCCCGATTCAGTGCGGCGACGGCAATCGAGAAGGCACCGAGCAATGTGACGATGGCAATGTCACACCCTTCGACGGTTGTGACGCGGGCTGCAACAATGAACCGAGCTGCGACGTCGGCGTCTGCCAGGCCGTCTGCGGCGACGGCGTAATCCTGCCCGGCACGAGCGAAGCCTGCGATGACGGGAACACGAACGACGGCGATGGCTGTTCGAGCAGCTGCCAAGAGGAAGACGGTTTCGACTGCGTGCTTTCTCCGGTAGACCTGGGCGACGAGCTAACGATTCCAGTCATCTACAGAGATTTCCGAAGCAACGACACGAACGATCCCGAGCCGACGGACTTCAGCTGGGACTTCAACAATCCCGATGACGGCAATGGCGGCATCGCGTTCGACATCACCGAAGACCAGCTCGACGCAGAGGGGAAGCCGGTGCTCTCCGGCGAGAATCCGTACGTCTACGGTTCGAATTCGGGCCCGCCCCACAGCGCTGCGTCGTTCGCGCTCTGGTATCGAACTAGCGCGTCGCTCGATCCCACCGGAAACCTCCAGGTCGTCGGAGAGCTCGTCCTTCCGAAGGTCGCGGAAAACGAGTACGAGTTCGACAGCCTGGATCATCCGCCGGGATTCTTCCCCTTGGACGACCCCGCGTTGGCTCCTTTCGCATGGCCGGCCGAGCCGACCTACGGTGAGACGCTCAGCGTTCCGAGCGGCGGAACCACCCCTAGGAACTTCGGCTTCACGACCGAGGTGCACTACTTCTTCGTCTACCAAGGCGACGAGGTGCTCACGTTCAGCGGCGACGACGACCTCTGGGTGTTCGTCGACGGTTTCCTCTGCTTGGATGTTGGCGGACTGCACCCGAGGGTCACCGACGTGATGAGTTTCGCCGATCCTACCGATGGAGGCAGCA
Source organism: uncultured delta proteobacterium (assembly GCA_963716775.1). Lineage (GTDB taxonomy): Bacteria > Myxococcota_A > Polyangia > Polyangiales > Houyiibacteriaceae > SG8-38. The sequence goes on along the minus strand of CAVQUI010000004.1, from coordinate 24,160 downwards.
GCGCTCAGGATGCCATCGTGGCCGCCTGCAAGGCGCGCCTGACATCCGGCAAGGTATACGAAGTTTCGATCTTCCACGCCGAGCGACACACCAGCGCGTCCAACTTCAGACTGACCCTCGATGGCTTCGTCACTCACATCTCCACCTGTGACTACACCTGCGGCGACGGCGTGGTGACGCGCTTCGAGTTCTGCGACGACGGCTCGGCGCAGAACACCGGCGCCTACGGACAGTGCATGCCGGATTGCACCGCGCTTGGTCCTCACTGCGGCGATGGCAACGTCGACGATGGCTTCGAGGAATGCGATGACGGCGACAACCTCGGCGGGCCCGGTGGCTGCAACCCCGATTGCACGCAGGGCCCGAGCTGCGGCGATGGCATCCGGCAGCCCGAGCTCGGAGAGGGCTGCGACGCCGGCCCCGACAACGGAGTACCAGGCTCCGGGTGCAGCGCGACCTGCGAGGTCATCGTCGAGTAGCGCCGGCGAGCGAAACAGGCGGCGCACGATCAAGTTGCAACGGGGAGGCCAGGGATCCAGATTTGCGAGGCGCTGGGCCCCGTAACTGAGGAATTCTCATGCAATCGCTTCGTTCTCTCCTGATTCTCTTGGGTCTGCTGACTCTCGCCGCCTGCTCGAGCAGCTCGGCGCCCGCCGAACCCGTCGAGGAAGGCGTCTACTTCATTCGTGACGACGACGGCCGCGCGCTCATCCTCCGCGGGATGAACGTCATGGGCTCGGCCAAGGGCGACCCGGAGCGTCTGCCCACCGAGCTCACTCCCGAATACGCGCGGCACTACGCCCGGGAGTGGGGTTTCAACTTCGCACGTTACTTGATCCTCTGGGACGGGATCGAGCCCTCGCCAGGCGAATACAACAGCGACTACCTCGACAAGACCGAGGAACGCCTGAATTGGCTTTGGGACGAAGGCATCTACGTCATGCTGGACATGCACCAGGACGTCTACTCGCGGGTCTTCTGTTGCGACGGCGCGCCGGAGTGGGCGGTCCGCGACGATGGGCTCCCCTTCGATCAGAATTCCCAGTGGGACTTGAACTACTTCGCGCCGGCGGTGAAAGCCTCGTTCGACAATTTTTGGAACTACGAGGGCGAGCACTCCGACTTGCAGGACCACTACGCGGGCGCTTGGGCCGCGGTGGTCGAGCGCTTCAAGGATCATCCTGCGGTAATCGGCTACGACCTGATGAACGAGCCTTCGCCCGGATCGGCGCTCGATGCAAAGGAGTTCTCGACCACGCCGCCTGATGGACCCGCAGCGGAGTTCGATCGAACCCTTTTCACGGATTTCTACGAGCGCATGATCGACCGCATTCGGGAAATCGATCCGGATGGCTGGATCTTCTACGAGCCTCGCTACGCAGGCCCTGCAAATGGGCAAGCGTCGTACATCGGAAAGCTCGATGACCCCCGTTCGGGAGAGGCGCGGATTTCGTACGCTCCGCACCTCTACTCGATTTCCATGGAGTTCCTGCGGCGCTACGACGTTGGCAAGGACGAGACCCTTGCCGATTGGGAGATGAATCGTACGCGCGAAGCGCTCGCTCAGCAGGCTCCCATCGTCCTCGGAGAGTGGGGCTTCGACTGGAGCTGGGAGAACTCCCCAGTCTTCATGGACGAGGTCAATGCGATGGCCGATCGCATGATGCTCAGCTGGGCCTATTGGCCGGGCGACCCGAACGGTTGGGGAATCTGGGAGTATGGCGACGAAGGGGAAATCGTAGATCGACCCGCCGCTGACGCCGTGACTCGGATCTACCCGCAGAGCGTTGCCGGGGTCCCGAGGTCGTTTTCGTATGCGCCGGATACACGCCGATTTGAGCTGAGCTTCGACCCCTCGCCCTCGGCAACGATGCCGACCGAGATCTTCATTCCCGAACGACGCCACTTTCCGGACGGATGGGCGTTGAGCGGTTGCGAAGAAGCGTCTGGCTGCACGTCTACTTGGGACGCCGAGCGCGGGATACTGCAGGTAGACACAGAGGGTCGGAGCGAGCGCGTCGAGCTGATAATCACTCCTGCGTCTTGAGCAGAAAGGCTTCGCTGACGTCGAGCGATCGCTTTTTCGATGATGCAGCGCGATGTTTGGCGTTACCCTCTCCCTGGGCTGTGGACACGGGGAGCGACATGACTGAGCAGCGGAAGATGGGTGATGCCGAGCTCGAAGGGCTGTCTTCGAGCTCGCCTTCCACACAGGAATTGAGCGCCGAAGGGCAGTCGCGACGGCACTGGATGGTTGCTTCGGCCGCCGCGCTTGCCGGGTCCGTAGCCGCCTGTGGCGAGACGTCTGGAGGTAACACTGCAGGGCAGTGCTCGGTGTGTGCGTCCGACGAGGGGCCGCCCGCCGCGCTGCCTGCCTTCGACAGCGTTCGTTGCACCGACGCGATCAACGCATCTCCGCCCCCAGCCGACGAGAGTCGTTTCGAAACCTGGAATCAGGAGCTTCGGGCGAAGGCCGCGGGTCGGGAGTCCGCGTTCGTCGACCTGGACGCGCTGGACTACAACATGAGCTTGGTTGGCAATCAGCTCGGCACTGGCACCGCGCTTCGCCTGGTCGCCAAGAGCTTGCCGAGCATCCGCTTGCTCGAGTACATGATGGTCACGGCTTGCACGAATCGCGTCATGGCGTTTTCCGAGGGCATGGTGTGCGACCTTCTCTGTCACTTCGGCACCAATGTCGACATCCTGCTCGGACGTCCCGCGACCGTCGAGGCGGCCGCCCGGACCTTTGCCACGCTCGAGACTGGCTTCTCCGGCAACTCAAACCCGGCGGCTTCGGTTCGCTGGCTGCTCGACACGGCCGAGCGCGCCGCCGAGTTTCGGGACTTCGCAGACCAACGTGGCGGCGCAGTCAGGGTCGCCGTCGAGCTCGACGTGGGCCTGCGCCGTGGTGGCGCAATCGACGAGGCCGAGCTTCTTGCGATCTTGTCGATCATCGATGATTCGAGCCAGCTTCGGTTCACTGGCTTCATGGGATACGACGGTCACGTTCCCTTCGCCCCCACAGGCGCCGATCCCGACCGAGAGTTCACCTCGGTACAGCGCCGCTACGCGGATTTCGTCCGCGCTGGGAGCGACGCGTTTCCAACGCTTTTCGAAGGGCCTCTGGTGCACAACAGCGGGGGCAGTCGCACCTACGAGCGCTACACCGACGAGCTCGAGTCGCCGGTCGACGAAGTCGCCATGGGCTCCGCGTTCTTCTATCCGTTCAACTTCGCGGACTTGCCCAACAAGGAGCTCCGTCGCGCGACCTTCCTCGCCTCCCCAGTCCTCAAACGAATCGATCCGGCCGAAATCCCTTTCGCTCCCGGCCTCCTGCCGGCCATGGCCGAAGGCGACCCCAACCTCGAGGTCTCGTTCCATGTTGTCGGCGGAGGCTTCCCTGGCGAGCAGGTTTACCCCGACGGACTGATCGAGAACACCGTGGTCCCGGGTGCCGACGGCGTAAACAACCTGCTCTCCAACCAGGCCCAGTGGCTGGGTTCGCGCCAAGTTCCTCTCGAGGTCGGCGACTTTGTCTTCTACCACCCCTGGGAAGGTGACGGGATGCGCTGGCTTTCCCGCTTGGACGTGTTCCGAGCAGGCGAGCTCATCGACCAGTGGAGCACCTTCCAGCCTGGTGTCCGGCTCTAGGGCTCGACCTTGTGCATCTGTTGCGATTCCCGAAGACGCCGTTCTGCAGTGCGGCGTTGGGTGTCAGCAGCGTCGCGTAGCTGCATCGCGCCCTTGAGGTTCTCGATGAGCTCGGCCTGATCTTTTAGACTCTGGTTCAAATGGTTGGTGATGACGTCGACGCTGACGACGGAGATGCCGCAAAACACCGCGAAAATCGCCGTGATGCGCAACCAATTCATGAACACGGTCGGCTCGTAGAACTCCAGCGTTTCGACGGTCGCAAGACCTGTCGACAGAGCCGCCCCGACACCAAGTAAGGCGAACAGATTCAGAGCGAGCGCGATGAGCGTAATGCGACGCCCAAAGAGCACGGAAGCAAGCACGCTTTGCCCCGCCAGGATCAGAATGGGCGCTCCGAGGTACCCGACCGCAAGCAGAGAGAGGACGCCCACGATGTAGAGCAGGCCGAGAAAGCCAAGAGCCCGTGCCGGGTACGGCAGACGTTTCAGCAAGAGCAGCACGATGAATCCGGCGTACGTGGCCACCGCCACGCCGAGCACAGTCCATGCGCCTCTTTCGATCGCGTCGATGAGAGTTCGGACGAACGCGGCGCCGCCAGCGACGACGGCGATGAGGAGCGAAACGTTGAGCACCTGCTCGCGAAGACCCCTGGCTTCGCTGACGACATCTCGTTCTGGTGAAGTGACGCTCTTCCTTGCCAACGTCGGCAAACCCTAGCTGGTTCGCTCGCGAAGCTCCAGCCTAGCGCGCTAGAACGGAGAGAATCCGCTTGGTGGCTTTGCCGTCGCCGTAGGGATTGCGTGCTTGCGCCATCTCCTCGTACGCTGCCTGGTCCCTCAGGAGACGCGCTGTCTTCGAGTAGATGCGATCTTCGTCGGTGCCTACCAGGCGGACCGTCCCCGCGTCGATTCCTTCGGGCCGCTCCGTCGTCTCACGCATGACGAGGACGGGCTTCCCGAGCGACGGGGCCTCTTCTTGAATGCCGCCGGAGTCGGTCAAAATGATGTGGGCCTGGTTCATTTCTTGAACGAATTCGAGGTATTCCAGCGGCTCGCCGAGATCGACTCGCGGGTGATTGCCGAGCAGGGGGAGGACCACGTCCCTGACCCGGGGGCTGAGATGGACCGGGTAGTAGGCGTGCAGATCGGGGAAATCGTCGACCAGACGGAGCACGGCGCGGCAGATTCGCTCCATGGGCTCACCGTGGTTCTCCCGTCGATGGGCCGTCACGAGCAGTCGCCGCCCGCCAGTCGGAGCTTTGGTCTGCTCGGGGATCGATTCGAGGGTCAGAAACAGTGCATCGATGCCAGTGTTGCCGGTGACCGAGATCGAATCCTCGCTCACGCCTTCGCGCAGCAGGTTGTCGCGGGACAGGGTCGTGGGCGCAAAATGTGCGTCCGCAATTTGGCCCGTCATCCTTCGATTGATTTCCTCGGGGAAGGGATGCCGCTTGTCATAGGTGCGCAGCCCAGCTTCGACGTGGGCGACCCGCACCTGATGGTAGAAGGCCGCCAAGGCGCCTGTGAACGTCGTGGTCGTGTCGCCTTGTACGATGACCCAATCGGGCTTCACCTCGCCGATGACGTCGTGAAGACCGTCCAACGCCGCGCTGGTGACATGTCGCAAGTCCTGGTTGGGCTTCATGATGTCCAAATCAAAGTCGACCTCGATCTGAAAAGTCTTGAGCATTTGATCGAGCATCTCACGGTGCTGGCTCGTCGCGACGACGACCGTCTCGAACTCGTCGGGTCGATTCCGTGCGCCGATCACCACGGGAGCCAACTTGATGACCTCGGGTCTCGTGCCCATGACAATGAGGAGCTTCGTCTTCGACGTCATTTCTGTCTCCGCGCTGAAATCACCGGGATTCTGTCTCCGAGCTCGTTGCACTCTTGAGAATGTGGAAAATGAACTGCGTGTTGGTGACCAGGTAGCGCTTCCAAAGACGGTGAGGCTCTTGGGCGAGCCGGAAAGCCCACTCCATTCCGATGCGCTGAAGGAAGACCGGAGCCCGGCGAGCCGTTCCCGCCATTACGTCGAAGCTGCCGCCCACCGGGACGGCGAGTGAAATGCCGAGCTCGCCCCATTGGCTTTCGAGGAACTCTTCTTGCCGGGGCACTCCCATGCCCACGAACAGAAGCTTTGCGCCGCTTTGCTGCACGGCCCGAGCGCGCTCTGGCGCCTCTGCGGGGCTGAAATAACCATCCGCAATGCCGGAGATCTGGAGCCCCGGGTGGCGAGCCTTCAAGCGGCCCGCTGCGGCTTCGATGACCTCGCGCTGCGCGCCGAGGAAATACACGCCGAACCCTTCCCTTGTGGCAAGCGCACAGAGCTCGTCAACCAAATCAACACCCGTGACGCGCTCGGGAAGCGCGTCGCGCTGCAGATGCGACGCCCATACCAGCGGCTGCCCGTCGGCGACGACCAGCGAGGCGCCGTCGACGAAGCGCTGCAGATTCGGATCTGCGCGCATCATCATGAGAATCGCGACGTTGACGGTGCAGATGTAGCCCCGTTGGCCGCTCCGAATCCAATCGCGGGCCCAGTCGACGGTGTCCTGCAGGCTCACGGAACCGAACTCGCAGTTGAGGATGGGAACGATCTTCACGATTCGACCTCGTCCCAGAGTAGCATCGCGTCGATGAAGAATTTCGTCGCCCAATTCGGGTAAGAGAGCGGCGCGTATCGCCCCCAGATCGGTTGCGAACCCTTGATCGCGCCGCGAAGCGCGAGAACCGAGGTGTCCAAGTCCTGGTGTTCCATTACGTAGCCGAGGCTTCGCTTCGCCGCATCGAGGTAGCGCGCTTCACCTGTCGACTTGTAGAGGTTCAGCCAAATAATCGCGAGCTGGCAGTTGCCGGTGAGACAGCAGTAGCGAGCGCTCGCCTGGCCGCTTTCGTCGATTTGCCCGGGAATCCAACCGTCCTGCCGCAGGTGTCCGAGAACCGCATCGGCCGCCCTGACCGCCGTCTGCTGGTAGCTGGCGTCACCGAGAAGGCGCCCCGCCTCTTGGAAGCCGCGAATCGCGTACGCAATCGTGTGTGTGAAGGGCGCCACGTTCGGTTCGAAGGCGCAGCTTTCGAAATAGCCGTTCTTCTCTTGGCTGAGTGCCCAGTCGAGGTTCCTGCGCGCGGCCGCTTCGATGGTCGGGTCGGGAGCGGCATCGTTGAATTCGAGCATCGCCCAAGCCACGCGAGTGTTGTACGTGTGCGGGTTGCCGAGATGGGTGTTCTTCCGCCAGGCCCCATCGTCGTCGAGTCGGTCAGCCAGCCACGCGCAAGCTCGAGCACCGGCATCGCGGAATCGGGCCTCGCCGGTTTCGCGGTAGGCGCGAACGTAACCTAGGAGCACTTGTCCGGTGTCGAACACGATGCCTTCACCAGCGCGGTACTGAGGATTGGCAATCGAGCCGTCGGGCTCTTGAACCTCGCAAAGCCAGTCCGACACATTGCGGGCGAGGCTCGCCGATTCGGAGTCACCGAGCCGTTGCGCGAGGTCGTAGAAGGTGACGGCGATGTATCCCGAGGTCTCGCGGTACGAAGGCCGCCAGCCACCTCGCAGCGAATAGCCGTAGCTCACTCCCTTGTCGGGCGTTGCGGCGGCGGCACGCTTGAGCCAGTCGACCGCGGCGCTCAGGTGGTCTTCGCGACTCCGACGCGGCGCGTGAGATCCGACTGCGTCGCGCAGAACACGTCCCGCAATAGGCGTAAGCACTTCCAACAATCCCCTATCCTCTGTAGCAGCGGCATCTCGTTCGGACCGCACGACTTGGCCGGGGCCGCAGCCTCCGGACGGTAGCAGTCTAGCCTGCTCAAACGGCCCTACCAAATCCGCTTTGCGGCGTCTCCGGCGTCTATTAGCAGCGGTTTCTCCGTCAGCGTTCGGTTCGGCGCCACTGCTGTTCACGGCGCCCGAACAAGAACGACAGGTACAGAGGGATCTTCCAGAGCACGTAGAGCGGGACGAGGAGCAGATAGCGGAAGGGGACGGCTTTCCGACCGTAACGCGCCCAGCCGAGCGCCACCCCGAGGCCGACGAGGGCGAAGGCGCTCCCTGCAATCCAGGCTGGGTACCTGGGACCCCCAAAGAATGCGAGCAGTCCGGCGAGCCCCAACACGAGGACCAGGAGGCCGACGAGTAGTGCCAGTGGCGGCACGATGATGTCGGCGCCCATCGCGATCAGACCCGGCCGACCGCGAACGATGCCCTCACGGATGAGACGAGGACCATGCTTGAGCAGAGTGGCGATGTGCCCGTGCTCCCAGCGCCGTCTTTGCTGAATGGCGGCCTTGCGCCCCGCGGGGAGCTCGCTTCGTGTGCCGGCTTCAATGCAGAGCAGCGGCTCGTGTCCGAGGATGGCCAGCTCGATTCCCATCGCGAGGTCCTCGACGATATTATCGCCGAGCTCGGGAGCGGCCCGCATCACCTTCCAAGGAAAGGCCATCCCAGTGCCTGTCAGATGACAGGGCTGGCCCAGTCGCCTGAGCCCACGAGGCCGCACCCGATTGCGAACCAGAGTTGCCAGCGCCGAGATCATCGACAGCGGGGAGCGCTCCGAAGGCTGAAAGACGTAATCGGCCTGTACGGGTCTTTGCGTACGCACGGCCCGCTCGAGAAGGGCGTCCACCGAGCCCGGAGTGAGTCGACAGTCGGCGTCGAGCACGATGACGACGTCTGGAGGACTCGAATCCAGGTGATCGATACCGAAGGCGAGTGCGTATCCCTTTCCGCGGTGCTCGGCATCGGAGCGTTCGATGACCTCCGCGCCCGCGGCGCGCGCCCGGTCCGCGGTCTCGTCGGTGCAGTTGTCAGCGATGACCAGGACCCGGTCGCCTTCCGCCAGCTGTGATTGAACCCCGGTCACCGTCGGGCCGACGCCGTCTTTCTCGTCATGCGCCGGAATCATCACGACGGTCGAGACGCCCTCGGGTCTAGCCACCGGCTTCCCACCTGGGAGAAAAAGGCTCGCAAAGCATTCCGCGAAGAAGATCAACGCGGGAATTGACAAGATTGCGGCAGCGACCGCGACCAGAATCGCCAGCAGGGTCATCGAAGTCACTATAGTCAGATTGCAGGCAAAGACACAGCCGCCAGCCTGGTGGCTCCGTCGCTTCCATGGCACGATCGTAGTGAGGATCGGGCGAAGCGAGCGTGTCTTATTATACCGGCGGCAACCTATTTAGCCTCCTCGCCTTCTTCATCTGGATTCCCATTGCGGTCTGGGGAATGCGACGCTGGCCTCCGGCACGGGCGACGGCCACGCTCTACTTCGGCGGACTCTTGCTCCTTCCCGAGGTGGTCTTCTTCAAGCCGGCGGGGCTTCCCGAGTTCGCGAAGCTCGAGGTCATCTTCGTCTGGATACTGGTCGGCGCACTGCTCTTTCACCGCCAGCGTCTGCGGTCGGGACCCAAGAGCAAAGGGGTCAGGTACCTCGTCGTCCTGTACCTCCTCGGCGCGGTCCTCACCATCTTCCTAAATTTCGATGGGTTCCGAGTCGGCTCGCGATTCGTTACCGGGCAGGCTCCCTACGATGCGGTTCACGCGATCCTGATTGCCCTGCTCAGCACGATTCTGCCGTTCTACTTGGGCTCTGTCATGTTCCGGACTTCGAAAGATCTCCGGACTCTGCTCAGCGTCATGGCCGTTTCGGCGATGCTCTATTCGCTCCCCATGTTCGTCGAGCTGATTCTCAGCCCTCAGCTTCACCGCTGGGTCTACGGCTTCCATCAGCATGGTTTCAATCAGACGATACGCGCCGGTGGGTATCGCCCGATGGTGTTCATGACTCACGGGCTCGCGGTCGCGCTCTTCACCTCCCTGTCTGTCCTGGCGGCCGCTTCCCTGCACAAAGGCAGAGTCCGAATCCTTCGATTTCCTGCGGCTGGCGTCGCCGCCTACCTCTGGGTCGTTCTGGCGTCTACCAAGAGCGTGGCGTCGCTTCTCTACACGACCGTTGCGGTGCCGATCATCCTGTTCACGCGTCCAAAGGTCCAAGTCCTGGTGGGTACGGTATTGGTTTGCCTCCTGCTGGCCTATCCAATCGCTCGGGCCAACGAATGGATCCCTGTCGATGAGCTAAAAGCCTGGGCCCAAGAAGAGTACGGGCCTGCTCGGGCCCACTCGATGATGTTCCGGCTCGAGAACGAAGAGCTCCTGCTCGAGCGAGCCATGGAGCGGCCCTGGTTCGGTTGGGGAACCTATTGCCGCGCCTGTCTCTTCGAGCCCTGGTCCGGCAACCTTTCGTCGACGCGCGACGGTGAGTGGATCATTCAGCTCGGCGACAGCGGGATTGTGGGCTTCGCGAGTAGGTTCGGCCTCATGCTTTTTCCGCTCGTGCTGCTAGTGCGGCGGCTGAGATTCGTGCCACGCGATTCCGACCGGCGTCTGCTGGGCGGGCTCGGGCTCATGATTGGCTTTGCGGCCTTCGACATGGTCCCCAACGCCGACTTCAGTGGACTGGCTTTCATCTTGAGTGGCGCGCTCTTGGGTTGCCTCACGGGGATTCTGCAGGAAGCTGCCCAGATGCGACGCAAGAAGAGGCAGGCTCGAATCGCCGCGGCTCGGCAAGCCCCCAAGGCCTCGTCCGCAGGTTTGGGGGGAGCGGCGGCGCTGTTCGCCTTGCTGCTCGCGGCTCCCGCAGCTGCGGCGGTTCCGGACGCCGTCGGGGGAGGGTTCGCCGATTCAGGTCTGGACGCTAGCTACTACGCGAACCCTGATCTCGAGGGAGCGCCTTCATTCACCCGACGCGATGTCCGAATCGACTTCGACTGGGATGAGCTCCGGCCCGTCGTCGGTTCGACTGCAGAGCCGTACCGCTCGTTTCCGAGGGACGGTTTTTCGATCCGGTGGAGCGGCCGGGTCATTCCACGGTTCAGCGAGGCCTACACCTTTCACGGGGAAGCCGACGATGGCATCCGCGTCAAGATCCGCGCCCCTGGCGAATCGACTTGGACCAGCGTAGTCGATCGTTGGAGCGAGGCAGGCGCATTCGAGTCCAAGCCGTTCCAGATGCGAGCGGGCGAGCTCTACGAGCTCCAGGTCGAGTACCGGGAGCTCGCAGGCCGCGCGGCATGCAGGCTCCTGTGGAAGAGCGAAAGCACAGCTGCCGAAGTGATCGATCCGGTCCGCCAACAGGGCATCAATCTCAGCCAGCACATCTGGGCGGGGTATGTCTGGGCGGACCTGATGAAGAGCGCCCGCTATGGCGGCGGCGCGGACAAGATCGACGCGGAGGGATGGCCGAGCACGTCGGGGGTCGAGCTCATCGTGAGCGAGATGCTCTACCCGAGCTCGCCGGAGATGTCCGGAACCTACCTCTTGCGCTTCGAAGGCAAGGCCGAGGTGCACCAGGAGTGTTGCACCAAACCGATCTTCACGGCCGGCGACCGCACCTTCCAGTTCAAGCTCCCCAAAGGGGCCGGCTACGACTCTGCCAACAATACGACGACGGTGACGATGGCGCTCGACGGCTCACGGACGATGCTGTTCTTCAACGACACGCAGCGCGGGCCGGCCAGCCGTGACGATGGGGTGACCCGTCTGCAGCTCATGCGTCCCATCGCGCAGGGCAGCGCAGAGCACCATCGAGCGGACGAGATCGTGTATCGTCCCTTCAAGAAGGTCGTCGAAGACCACTACACCGTCATTCGCTATCTCATGTCGGACAAGGAAGTCGGCGGTGAATGGTCTGAGCGCGCACTGCCCGACTATGCGTTCTTCGTAGGGAGCAGCGGCCAGCCCAACTGGGAATACATGGTCATGCTCGCCAACGAGACCGGGCGTGATCTCTATATCACGACGCCGATCGGTGCGACGGACGAGTACCTAGAGAAACTTGCGCTGCTGACCCGCTACGGAAGCGACGGCCGTGAACCCTATCGCAAGCCAACGGCCGATCCGCTGTACCCGCCGCTCAACCCCAACTTGCGGATCTACGTCGAGATCGACAACGAGATCTGGAATTGGGGCTTCGAATCGACCAGCGTTGCGCAGCGGCTCACTGTTGCCGAGCACGACAAGGGCTCTGAGACTTGGAAAGCGATCGACTTTGACCAGCGTGCCGGTCAGCCCGACTGGGCGCCGGCAATGCGACGTTGGCACGCGACGCGGACGGTGTTGGCGAGCAATACGTTCCGGCGGGTTTGGGGCGATGAGGCGATGGGTTCGCGGGTTCGGATGCTCATCGAGTATCAGTACGACAACTACCAGGACACCGCGCTTGCGTCCCTCGACTTCATCGACGCCTACTACAACAACAGGTCGAGTCAGAACGTGAGCGATCCGCACCCTGTCAGTTACTACGTTTGGGGTGGCGGCGGCGCGGCGTACTACGGGCTCAAGGACCGAACCGGGCAGCAATCTGGCGCTGTCCTGAAGGACCACAGCTTCGAAGCGGTTTCGATCGGGGCCGGTACGCGCAAGGCCCGACCGCCGGGGTCGGCTTGGACCTTCAAGGGCGAGGCGGGGCTGATTCATCCGCAAGAAGGCAAGGCGCTCGATGGCTTCACGAACCTGCCGAAGCCGGTGGACGGCAAGCAGGCAGCCTTCTTCATCGGCAAGGGCTCGATCAGCCAGAAAGTCCGGTTCACGAAGGCAGGCTCGTACGCCCTCGCGTTCAGCGCGGCGGGTGCCGCGGAGGGCTGGCCTGAATACGCGCCGTTCGACATCTTGCTCGACGACCGAAAGATCAGCCCGCGCGACCAGAGTGATCCCCGAGTGAGCCCGGACACTGCAGTGATCGGCGGCTGGTATCGAAACATCAACAGCCTCGAAGGAGAGTGGGGCAGTGCGGTCTTTCAGATCGACAAGCCCGGGACCCATACGATCACGTTCGTCGGCCGCGATGAAGCCCCGAACTACTTGGTCATCGACACGGTGCGCATCGCGAGCGCCGATGCGATCTTGACCAGCGGCTTCGCCAAAGGAGAGGCGCAGGGGCAGGAGGGCGTTCCCGACCTGGCCTACCAACTCAATTCACAAGCGCGGTACGCGCGTTCGTTCGGCCTTCAGGTCGTTGCCTATGAGGCGGGTTGGTCGCTCGGCGGAGATTTCTGGCAGGTGCCGATTCAGAACTGGTGCAAGCTACGCGATCCGCGCGCGGCCAGCATCAACGACCAGGCGATGAAGCTCTGGGATCAGTCCGGGAGCTTCCTGACGGTCTGGGGCGTGTACACCTACTGGCCGAGCTACGACTTCGCCGGCGCCGCGGACTATCCGATCATGCGAAGCTATCGAGGAGCCTCGGAGCGGCTTCGCGACGAGGCGAGCTTTGGCCGAGCGCTGCCGGCGACTCTTCGGCTTGACGACACGGACTGGTCGCACAGAGCCGAGGCGAGCGGCTGGCGCAGATACGTGCCCTGCCTCAACGACCTCGGTGAGGAGTGGCACTCCTGGATGCTGACGGCTCCCAAGACGGGGACCTATTCGATTCGCGTCAAGGGCAGCGGGACTGGACGTCTGCTGGTCGAAGTCGACGGCGAGCCCGTCATCGAGCTCGGGTCGCTCGAAGAAGGTACGGCCGCGCCTGCGAGTGTGAAGCTCAGCAAGGGGGCACATGCCTTGCGGGTGATTCTCGTAGGCGACGAGCTCGGGCTCGACGAAATTCAAGTCAGCGCCGAGTAGTGGCCCCCGCCGCAGCACTCTGCATGATTGCAGCCGGGATCCCGGCCATAAGCGCACTCGATGCACATTCGCTCCATGCAGCCTCTGAAAGCAGCGCGCGCCATGCGCGAGCTCTTTGCGGACCCTGACGACACCCAGCAGGTCTTCGAGATCATCGAAGCCATGCAAGGGCCGGCCCTGGTTCAAGATCGGCCGCGTCACCGACCATAGCATCGGCGCCCGCTACGTGATCGCCAACGGCCGTCGGCGCGCAAAGCGAATGGCCTGGTTCCTCGAGGTGCCCTGGCATCAATGGCTGGCGCGCCCGCTGGCAAACGTTCGCCGCGACCTTGGAGTCGATCGCCTGGCTCAGTACCAGCCGGTGCTATAGAGGCAGCCATGGCTCAGATCGACATCTTCAACGGCGACGCTGACGGCATTTGCGCTCTCACCCAGCTCCGCAACGCCGAGCCCTTGCAGAGCACTCTCATTACCGGGGTGAAACGCGACATCGCCTTGGTGGCGAAGGCCGAGGTGGCCGCTGGCGATCGAATCACGGCCCTCGACCTCAGCTTCGACAAGAACCGCGACGGCGTGCTCAAGGCGCTCGAAGCGGGAGCCGAGGTCTTCTACGTCGACCACCACTTTGCTGGAGACATCCCCGAGAGCGACAAGCTCACGACGATCATCGACCCCGATCCGAACGTATGCACCAGCCTACTCGTCAATGGTTATCTCAGAGGGCGATATGTCGAGTGGGCGGTGACCGGCGCCTTCGGCGACAACCTCAAGGCGAGCGCCCGAACGATCGCCGGGCCTCTCGACTTGTCCCAGGCCCAGCTGACACTTCTCGAGAATCTCGGTGTCTACATGAACTACAACGGCTACGGCTCCTCAGTCGAGGATTTGCACTTCGCGCCCGCCGAGCTGTTCGGGCTCGTGCGTCCGTACCCAACGCCCTTTGCGTTCGTCGAAGAGGCGCCCGCGGCATTCGAGAAGCTGGAGTCCGGCTACCGCGATGACATGGCTTCGGCTGTCGCGGTGAAACCGACACGTGAAACCGAAAAGACCGCCGTCGTGATCTTGCCCGACGAGCCCTGGGCGCGCCGCGTGTCGGGCGTGTACAGCAATGACCTCGCGAACGGCTCACCTGCCCGAGCTCATGCCGTGCTTACCGAACGAGCGGACCAAACGTATCTCGTGAGTGTTCGGGCACCGCTCGACCGAAAGCAGGGTGCCGACGCGCTCTGCCGGCAGTTCCCAACGGGCGGCGGGCGTGCTGCGGCGGCCGGCATCAACGCGCTGCCCGCCGATCAGCTCGACGCTTTCATGGACGCGCTTGCCGCTTCTTACGCGTAGGGATTCGAGGGTCTCATCTTCGACCGATGCCGGACCAAATGCCTTCGTGTAGGCGTTCGAGGACGCCCTGCGCGCAGGGCTCGGTGTCGCCGAGCATGAGGCGCTTGTCGATCAAGAGAAAAGCTGCGCCGTGCACTGCTCTTCGGCGACTCCTCGGGCGGCGGAATCTGGTACTAAGCGTGCGTGCGAGAATGCATCGTCATCCTCATCTTGCTGAGCCTGAACTGCATCTCGGGCTGCGGAACTTTGATGCTCGACGCGAAGACGCGCGGGTGGGTGGTCGTCGAGACTGCCGACCTGCGCGTCCGTAGCGATGCGGGGCCGGAGCAGGCCGTCGAGATGGCAGCGCAGTACCAGCGCATGCACGATGCGATCGCCGAGCACGAGCTTCACTGCGGCTTCGATCGACTGACCCTGCCCTTGGAGATCACGCTCTTCAAACAGCTCACTGAGCCGAGCTTCCATCGCACCGAGCAGACGGCGCTCCTAGGACTGCGCGCGCAGATCGTCGTCCACACCGTTTCGGAGGACCGCTCGGTCGGCTACTTTGCGCACGAGCTCACCCATCGCCTCCTCTCGGTTTGCTTCCCGAGCGCGACGGCCTGGTTACACGAGGGCATGGCGAGCTTCTATGAGACCGCCCGCTTGCACGGCGACTCCCTAGAGCTCGGGTTTCCACCCTTTGCCTTCATGCCGCGCTCCAACTGGGTCAATAGGTCGGTCGATCTGTACGAGCACGAAGTCAACGGCGAGCCCATCTGGGTGTTGCCAGAATGGATGGTTCCCGGCGCAAACGAATTGCGCGCGATGAGCCGCACCGAGTTCTACGATCCCAAGATCGAGCGCAAGTTGCTCAACTACGGGGGCGCCTGGGCGCTGGTTCACTTGCTCAAGCTTGGAGAGCTTTCGCTGTCGCCACAGTTCGTCGGTTATCTCAATCGACTTCATGACGGCGAACGAGAATCAGCCGCCTGGGCAGAGAGCTTTGGCGACCGCGACATCGCCGGACGCTACCGTACCTATCTGAGCGAGAATCCATTCTCTCGGGTGCGCTCGGTGCAGGTCGAGGAGCCGCAGGGTCTGGTCGCTCGACCGATGTCTGCAGGAGACGCGGCTCTGATGCTGGCCCAGCTCGAAGACTGGTCTGACGACAAGGCTGCAAAGCGCGCTCTGGCATACATCGACTTCGCCGCTGAACAGGATTCGACGCGACTCGACGCGGTCTTGGTGCGAGGTGCGTTCTTGGCGGCGCGCGGGGACGAGGCTGGGGCTGAGCGCACATTTGAAGCCGCGCTCGCGCTCGACGCATCGAACCCAGACCCGCTCGCCGCGATGCTCCATTTCCGCATGGAGCAGGCCACGGTGAATAGACGCGCCGCCGCCAAGCACCGTGGTCAATACGACGCGCTGCTGCGAGCCGCGGTTCGCCCCTATCATTTCGCGGTTGCGGCTTGGTGGACCACCTACATCATCGCTGATACCCCGCGAGGGCTCGCGCTTGCCGAACGAGCGATCGAGCTCGATGGGACCAGCTTCATGGCGTACGCGACGGCCGGTGACGCCGCAGCTTCGCTGGGCCGCTTCGAGCAGGCGCTCGGGGCCTATCAGGCCGCGCTGGCCCTTTCCCGCGGCCGCGCCGATCGGGCAAGGGTCGAGCTGGAGGCGCGCATTGATGCGATTCTTGGCAAACCAGAGGGCTCCAAGCCGATCTTCAACTGGGACTAAAATTACAAAGAGTTAACTTGCTGCGGATCGGGCCCTAAGTTTACTTTATGTTAACCAAATGGCTCTTCTCGTAGACAGGCAAGGCACTTTGCCCGCGCCCAAGCCCATGCCACGCCACAAGGGTCACTGGCTCTGGGGCGGGACGTTCGACTTTCAACACAACCCTGCCGAGTTCCTGCTCGAAGCGCATGAGAAGTATGGCGATGTCTTCGTGACGCGCGTGCTCACCGGCCAGTCGTACTTCATTCGTGATCCGGCCGTCGTCAACGCGATCAACGTCACGGAGGCCAAGCACATCTACAAGCCCAAGGTGGTCAAACAGATGTGGAAGCCGTTTCTTGGCAACGGGCTCGTTCCGAACGATGGCGAGTCGTGGAAGCGCCAACACAAGCTGATCATGCCGGCGTTCCACAAGATGCGCATCGACGCGTACGCGCCGACGATGGCGGAGTACACCCGCGACATGGTGCGAGCTTGGCGGGAAGGTGAGCAGCGCGATCTGCGCAAAGAGATGGTCGACCTCACGCTTCGCGTCGTTGCAAAGACCTTGTTCGACACAGACCTCGCCGGGGATGCCGAAACGATCAACGACGCCATGCTCGACATCAGCGAGGCGCTCATCGACCACGCGCAGACACCGATTCCGACGCCACGCTGGTGGCCATCGGAGCGCAACCGTCGGATGGTGCGCGCGCTCGACGCAATGGATGGCGTCATCGAGCGTCTCATCGCCGCTCGTCGCAAAGAGATGAAAGACCGCGGCGACCTGATGTCGCACGTCGTCTTCGTCACAGACGAGCAGGGCGGCATGTCGAAGAAGCAAATGCGGGACGAGCTGATGACGCTGATCTTCGCAGGGCACGAGACCACCGCGCACACGCTGACCTGGGCCTGGTACTTGCTGGCCAAGAACCGCGACAAGCTCGCCAAGGCGCAGCAAGAGATCGACCAGACCATCGGCGATCGCCCCATCGCCATCGACGACCTTCGAAACCTCCCGTACCTGCAAATGTGCCTCAAAGAATCGCTTCGACGGCTTCCGGCCGTGTGGATTTACGCGCGCGAAGCCCAGAAAGACCTTCGTTTGGGTGACTACTTCTTCCCCAAGGGCGCGATTCTCGCGGTCAGCCCGCTCGCGACCGGTAGGAACGAGAAGTACTTCTGCAATCCCCTCGAGTACCGGCCCGAGCGCTGGACGCGCGAGTTCGAGCGCCAGCTTCCAAAGGGCGCCTACATCCCATTTGCCGCCGGGCCGCGGGTCTGCCTCGGCAAGCAGTTCGCGATGATGGAGATGCGGATCATCCTCGGGACTCTCATTCAGAACGTCGACATCAACATCCTCGACGGCTTCGAGCCGGACTTCCTGGCACAGATCGCATTCAACCCGGGCGAGCGCGGCATGCAGATGAAGGTGAAGTTCCGAGAGGGCGCCCCGGTCCGCGCCGGCGACAGCAACCGGCCGCGCGTCGTGACCCGCACCCACGCGGCCTGAGAGCCGCAGGCGGGGAGCGCGGATTGCGATAGCCTCTGCACGGACTCCGAGCTCGGGTCGTTGGGCCTCGCTGTGCTAGTCGGACGCCTACTCGTCGGAGTCCAGGGAGAGCGTCCAGGTCATCTCGACCCGGCCCGAGCTCTTTGAAGGCGAGGTCACGCCCTGTGCCCTGGAAAGCCCCAATGCCTGTAGGCAACCGTCGGTTCGTGTCGCAGCGAGGGTCGAAATCATTGAGCTTTCCTGTTTTCGGTAACGTTGCTATCGCAAAATTGCAGTCTTAATACTTGACGCAGTGCGTCGCTGTGCCCAGACTGGTACCTAAGGAAAGCGGGTCATGAGCCCCAGTGAGTGCTCCGCCGAACCGATTGGGGGTTACCCATGGATACGCAACTACTACTCGTCATCATGTCTATCGTCGCGCTTCACGTCGCTGCCCTTGCGGGTGGTGGCCTGGTGCTGGGCATCATGCGGCTGCTCGGCCGCGGGCCCGCCAGCGTAAATGGCGCCGAGGCGCGAGACTCGATCCACTGAGTCGACCGCGCGGGCTCGGGGCAGGCGAGATTAGCACCAGGAAGCCTGGTGACCCGGCTGCTCTAGAAGCTCGCGCAGGTTGGCGGACACGACACGATAGCCGACGTTGCCGTAGAGCTTCTGCCGTCCTTGGTTCAGGTAATAGGTCGGGCTGCCCTCGATCTTGAGCTCGTCTCGGAGCTCGATGTCTCGGCACAGCTCGGCCATGGCTTCGCCGGAGCTGAGCTTCCCTTCGATGGCGGGCGTGGGGAGGCCCAGCTGCTCGAGCACGTCGAGGAGCACGTTTCGGTCCGAAATGTCACGGGCCTGCTCGAAGAAGCCCAAGCGGATCTGCCAGACCGCCTCTTCGAAAAGGGTGCGTCCGCCCAGCTCGTCGCGTCGCGCCGAATCCACCAGTCCTTCTGCTTCCAGCAGTCGCGCTGCACAGAGCATTTCATGGGCGGCTGATGAGGTCGTCGGCGCGACTTCGCTCCACACCCGCTCGTTCACCGAAACGTGAGGGAATCCCTCGGCGACCTTCAGGACGTGCTCGCCAAAGCCCGCATAGCCCCCCCGCTTCTTCCAGCCCTCGGCGATTCGATTTCGCGTGGCGCCAAAGATCGGGATGAAGCGATAGTCGAGCTCGATGGATGATCCGAACTCCTTGCGGAGCTGATCCAGACGGGCCTCGGCCACATAGGCCCAGATGCACAAGACGTCCGATACATAGGAGATTTGGATGGTCATTCGAAGATCACGTAGGCGATGCCGGCGATGAATAGAAGGGCGAACACCACCAGCCACTGGTGCCAGATGTCGCTCTGGAGCGCGGACTCGTCGGAGGGCTCGACGGCTTCGGTGCGAGTGCACCTTGGACAGCGCGGATCGTCCCCCGCATCTTCGGGGACGAACTCCAGATCACAGTCGGCGCATCGGTAACTGTCTGCCATGCTGTCTACCAGCGACTCATCCCGCCCATATCGTGGACGTCCGTGAAGCCGTTCTTTTCGAGGAGCCGCTTGGCCATGGCGCTTCGGCCGCCGCTTTGGCAGTAGACGACGATCTGACCGCTCTTGTCTCCGAGCTCGCCCACGCGCCCCGAAAGCTCCTGGATGGGAATGTTGAGGGCGCCTTCGATGTGCCCAGCGGAGAACTCCCCCGTGCTCCGGACATCGACGAGCATCGCCCCGTTCGCAACCAGAGAGCGCGCGTCGGTTCCGGAAACCCGAACCGCGGTGAGTTTCTGGTAGAGCACGAATACGACGATGGCGGCCAAGACGCCGAGGATGATCTTCGAAATCATGGGCCCAAGGATAGTCCCGCGAGCCGCAAGCGCCACAGCCGGGACGGGAGTGACGCAAATGCGGCATGGGGGCGAAAAGCGCGCTAGACCTGCCGGATGAGCGAGCCGAAGGGCAAGGCCGAGGGTCGAGAGAACGCGCCAAATTTCGTCCACGATTTGGTGCGGGAAGATATCCGAACCGGCAAGCACGGCGGTCGGGTCGTGACGCGGTTTCCTCCGGAGCCCAACGGCTATCTGCACATCGGGCACGCGAAGTCCATCTGCTTGAACTTCACCACGGCCGGCCTCGCTGAAGATGGTCGCTGCCATCTGCGCTTCGACGATACAAACCCCGAAGCCGAGGATACCGAGTACGTCGAGTCGATTCGTGAAGATGTGCGCTGGCTGGGCTTCGATTGGGGGAGCCACGAGTACTTCGCATCCGACTACTTCGAGAAGCTCTACGACTGCGCAGTCGACTTGATCAAGCGTGGCTTCGCGTACGTGGACAGCCAAACCCTCGAAGGGATTCGCGAGGGGCGCGGCGACTTCTACAAGCCAGGTGAGAACAGCCCGTACCGCGACCGAAGCGTCGAAGAGAGCCTGGAGCTCTTCGCCGGCATGCGCGCCGGGAAGTTCGAAGAGGGCGCGCACGTGCTGCGCGCGAAGATCGACATGGCGTCGAAGGACGTGAACCTCCGCGACCCCTTGATGTACCGGATTCGCAAGGTGACTCATCACCGGACGGGCGATGACTGGTGCATCTACCCGATGTACGACTACGCGCATCCGATGTCGGACGCCTTCGAGGGGATCACGCACTCGGTCTGCACCCTGGAGTTCGCGCACCACAACCCGCTCTACCAGTGGTTCGTCACGCACTTCGATTTCGAACCGATGCCCTGGCAGTACGAGTTCGCCCGACTGAACCTGACCTACACCGTCATGAGCAAGCGACTGCTCAAGAGGCTGGTCGAAGAAGGGCACGTGAAGGGCTGGGATGATCCGCGGATGCCCACCATCGCCGGAATGCGCCGCCGGGGGTACACGCCTGCCGCGATTCGACGCTTTGCCGAGCGGATCGGGGTCTCACGCCGGGACAGCATCGTCGATGTAGGCCTCCTCGAGCACGCCCTTCGCGAGGACCTCAACGCGACCTCGCCCCGGACCATGGCGGTGCTTCGCCCCCTGAAGCTCGTGATCGAGAACTTCCCCGAAGATGAGGACATCGAGCTCGAGGCTCCCTTCAGCCCGAACGACGAGAGCTTCGGGTCACGGCGCCTGCACCTCAGCCGCGAGGTCTTCATCGAGCGGGACGATTTCATGGAAGAGCCCATGAAGAAGTGGTTCCGCCTGGCGCCTGGGAAGGAAGTGCGGCTTCGCTACGGCGCACTGGTCACTTGCAAAGAGGTGATCAAAGACGAGGCCGGAAACGTCGTGGAGCTTCGCTGCACTTGGGATCCGGAGTCCAAGGGCGGCAATGCGCCGGACGGACGCAAGGTGCGGGGCACGATTCACTGGGTGAGCGCCAAGCATGCCGTGGACGCCGAGGTGCGCCTCTACGACCGGCTCTTCAAGGACGAGAACCCCCTCGACGACTCGCTCGAAAGCGACTTCACCTCGCGCATCAACCCGGAGTCGCACGAGGTGCTGGAGCACGCCAAGCTCGAGCCCAACCTGGCCGTCCGCGGCCCCGGTGAGCGCGTGCAGTTCGAGCGGCTTGGGTACTTCGTCGTCGACCCGGATAGCAGTCCCGAGCGACCGGTCTACAACCGGACCATCCAGCTCAAGGACTCCTGGGCCAAGCTGGCTAAGAAGTAATCGCTCACTTCCCTTTGAATTTCGGGGGGCCGCTTCTGGAAGAAGGCCATTACTCCTTCTTGCATATCTTCGGAGGTCATGACCCGTTCGAGTGCAGCGTACTCGTGTGCGAGACCCTCCGGGAGAGACTTCGGTCCGCCTTGGATGACGGCGTCCAGAATCCCGGCCACGGCGAGCGGAGCTTTCGACGCGAGCTCGCGCGCAAGCTCGTCGGCTCGAGTGTCGAGCTCATCGGGCTCGCAGACGGCCGTGAGCACACCAGCCTCGAAGGCCTCGTCGGCGCTCAGCTTCTTTGCGAGGAGCATGATTTCGAGCGCGCGTGCGCGCCCAACGGCGCGGGTCAGCCGTTGCGTGCCTCCCCAGGCAGGAACGACGCCCAGCTCGACTTCGGGCAGGCCGATTTCGCCCCGCGTGCACCGATTCGGAAGTGACAGGCGAGGGCGATCTCGAAGCCGCCGCCGAGGCAAGCGCCACGAATCGCGCAGACGACGGGCTTGCTCATGGTTTCGATGCTCCGAATCACGTGCAGGCGCTGCTCGATGAACGCCTGGACGCCACGGCCCCCCGCCGCAGCGCCGAACTCGCGGATGTCGGCCCCCACCGAGAAGTTCTCTCCGGCCCTTCGCCTCGCAAGACGACCGCACGACGCTCCGGTCTCGTTCGATTTCGTCGACCGCCGTCTCGAGCGCGTCGATCAGTGCCCATGCTCAGGCGATTATACGGCGGGTCGTTGAGCTCGACGGTGGCGACCGCGCCTTCACGACGAACGACGATGGGCTTCTTCTCGCTCATGACAGCTCCCGGTGAATCGAAGGGTTCTTCATGTCGCCTCTGGGATTGGAACCGAATCCCGCGACCAGTACGCGGCGACCGTGAGACCGGAGATCACGACGTCGACGCGGATGTCGAGCGCAACCCCGAACATGCATTACCACATCAGAGCCCGCCGCTGAGCGGAATCCTCTGGTATGCTCGCGTCCGCAGTGCGCACTCTCATCATGGTCGTGTTGGTCCCCGTGGTGCTCGGTCTTGCGGCACTGACCTGGCTCATCTCGCGCGGGCCGAGTCCGGCTCAGGCGGCACGCATCGCGGAGGTGCTCCAAGACCCAACGCCAGCTGGCGAGCCGGCTGCATATAAGCACTGCGTCTCGTGTCATCTGCACGATGGCAGTGGCAGGCCCGATGGCTCGATCCCGAGCTTGACCGCTCAGAGGCGCGCGGTCTTGGAGAACAAACTCTACCGCTTGAGGGCTGGGATGATGCGTCTTCCCGTGATGGACCCGTACGCACGCACCTTGCCGCCCAAGGAGATCAGCGACATCGCCAAGTACCTTTCGGAGCTACCCGCACTCAAAGCCGTCCCTAGCGACGCCAGCAAAGAGGAACGAGCCCAGGGCGCAAGCCTCTACGCCCAGCACTGTGTCTCGTGTCACGGAGCAAACGCCGAGGGGAACGAAGGCTTGTTCGCGTCTCGGCTCTGCGGGCAGTACGCCGGCTACCTCGAGCGTCGTCTCGCAGAAGCGGCTGCGGGGACACGCGGAGCCGCGGACGCGATCATGCAGGGCGTGGTGAAGACGGTGCCGGCCGACGATCTTCGTCCGATCGTCGTCTGGCTCGCAGCCGGAGAGGCGTCCATCACCATGACGAATCGACTCGACCGTAGGCGGTTTGTCCGCCTGACCGGAGGCGCGGCGGCGGCGGCGTCGATTGGCGCGCCTGTTCGTGCGAGCCGCCACTTCTGACGAATCGGGGACGGTGGCGCGGCACGTCGGAACGTGATCGTCGTCGGCGGAGGGCTTTCGGGGCTGATGGCCGGCCGACCTCCACAAGCGCGGAGTCGACTCGTTTCTCCTCCTCGAGGCGCGTGAGCGCGTCGGCGGTCGCACCCTCAACATGCCGATCGGCAACGGGCACGTCGTCGAGGTCGGCGGCGAGTCGATCGGACCGGGCCAGAACGCCATCGTCGCCCTGATCGATGAGCTCGGGATCGGCGCCTTCGATCAGTACTACGAGGGCGACACCGACTTACGACATCGAAGGCCTGATCGCGCGGATTTTTGCCGGACGTCAGCCTCTCGCAAGCGGCTGATTTCGGCAAGGTGGCCTGGAAGCTCGATCGGCTCTGCAAAAAGATGCCGCTTGGCGAGCCCTGGCGCATGAACGATGCCTCGGCGCTCGACCAGATCACTCTTGGGGACTGGCTGCGCCAACACGCCGCCACGAGCTTCACGCCCTCGTGTTTCTGCTGATCAGCCGTGCGTCCTGGTCCGGCTACCCCGAGCGCATCTCGCTGCTCTGGGTCCTTCACTATCTGCGCTCCGCCGGAGGTCTCTTGCCGGTGATCCTCAACGACGGAGGCGCCCAGGACCAGCGTATCGACGGCGGCTCGCAAGTGATCTCGGAGCGGATGGCGGCCAGGCCTTGGCGATCGCGTTCTGCTGGACGGCCCGTTCTTCGGATCGAGGACCAGGCTCCCGAACGCATGCGCGTCGTGACCACAGCCGAGATCTTCACCGCCGACCGCGTCATCGTCGCCATGGCCCCGGCCGACACCACCCGCATCGAGTTCGCACCAGCGCTGCCCAAGCCGCGCCAGGACTTGGTGAGCGGCGCGCCTGCCGCGACTGCCCCTGGTCAAAGCCGCCATGTTATGAGCGCCCCTTCTGGCGCGTCGACGGTCTCAACGGCGCGATGCAAAGCGACCGGAGCCCGATCCA
>CAVQUI010000003.1:0-366184 GCA_963716775.1 uncultured delta proteobacterium | reverse complement strand
GGGCGCAGAGCGATTTCTCGTAGGCAACGTAGGCGTGATTGTGAAATCACGGGGGATCTCCGAGGTTCTCCGCTCAACCCCTGCACTGTCAGCAGTGCGCCAACGTCTTCGGTTTTCCGCCGGGATCGGCCCGGCAGACCCTCCAGATCAATCGGGCCGCGGGCCGCGGCTACTTGCGATGCTTTCTCAGCTCGAGCTTTGCAATCTGTTGACGATGCACTTCGTCCGGACCGTCCGCCAAACGCAGCGTGCGCACAGCAGCCCAGGCATGCGATAGAAACGGATGGGTGACACAGCCTTCCCCGAGCGCGAGCGTATGGAAGTGCACGTTCAAGTTGAGTGCGCCACCAAAGCGCTGAACGACCGTCGCCGTCCCGGTGCGACCATCGCGGTGGCCCGATGCCCTGGCCCGCTTCCGGTAGAAGCCCTGCAGTGCACGCGTGTAGACCGCGAGCACCGCGCGGCAGAGGGGGTGATCCTAGGCAAGTCGATGGCGAAGCTCGAAGGGAAGGCTCAGCACCCACTGCCGAACCGGGGCGTGTGGGAGCACGTGGTCGATGGGGTGGGCTGCACGTACAATCGAGAAATCGCCTCGCTCGCAGCCGCGGAGTGAACGTCCACGACCACAGGACGCCATCAAGACTCGTGCCGCAGTCAGCCCCTACGTTTTCAACGTGTCCCAGATAGATCGCCCTGAAGCGGAGTGGCGAACGGCGTCGGAATGCTGGCGGCCGCCACCCTTAGCACGCGCGTGGCCTTGCTCTCCGGTGAGCCCCCGCCGACTTTCTGCTCAACCTCGGTCGATCTCTTTTGCCAACCGTTCCCAAGGACGATCGCGCCACCTCGTCACGATGGGATTGTACTGACGATACTGTCAGCGGCGGCTGGTTCAGTCGTTCTCGCACTCGGAGGATGCGCGGAGTTGCATGATGATAGCGCGCCCTTCACCCAGCTTGCGAACGTAGAACACCGCATCGGGAAAGCTTCCCTGTGGATAGACTTCCCAGGCCAGGCTGCGAAAGCCTTCCCGGGCCACCGGCACGGTCCAGTCCGACGTGCCGTCAGGCTCGTAGTCGATTTCGATCGTGAGGTTCGCCCGCGGCTCGACATCCGCGATCAGCTCGACACGCATGCACCGAGGTAAGCCACCGTCCGCGTGGTTCGCGAGGAGCACCGGCGCTCCGACGAGCTCGACCGCATAGTCATGCTCGTGCCAGGTCGCGACTTTGCGGATCTCGCCCTCTTCGAGGTCCCATTCGCAGAGCTCCTCGCCGCACCAGAATTGAAAACCCGGATCGTCGATGACATCCGTTTCACAATAGCTCCCCATCGTGACGAGCAGCATGCATGGCAGAACGAAATGGAGCCGTTTGTTCATCGATTCCTCTTGAATCGCCCACTGAGTCCGGCCATGAGCACGCCGCCTCCGCCCTGGTGTCTGTCGCCGAGGAGATTCTCGAGCGAGGGCGCGAAGAAATAGCCGCCGTAAACGAAGAAGCCAACATGGTCGGCGGCCATGCCCTCGAATCCCAATAGGCCTGCGAGGTTGTAGCTGACTTTGAATTCCCTGTGTTCGGTCTGTGTCGGCTCAGTGCTGGTGCGCGTGTAGAGGCGAGAACCGGTGAGCGTGGGCCCGATTCCGAACTGCGCGTACGCGCGAAAGCGACCGTTTGCCGCAGGGAGGAACGCGCGTGCGTGCGCGTCGAGCGCCCAGGAATTCCAAGTGAAGCGATCGTCGGGCCCGATGCCGCTCGGACGATACCAGATGCGGTTGTCGAGTAGATTCGTTTGCAAGAGCACGCTGAAGTAGGGCAAGAGGATCTTCTCTACTGCGAACGACATTCGGTAGTGCCCACCGCGAGCCGGCGAGTAGCCGAAGTCCTCTAGCCTCCGTGTGTACTCGGTCTCCGGGGCCCAACCGGCGCCGAAGGAGATCTCGAACCCCCAGGTCTGTCCATCGGCGAACTCGTCATCGGCGGCCGCCGGCGCGGCTGGAAACATCGAACCGATGAGAGCCAACAGAGCGATCGTGGTTCGTTGCTGCATGCCTTTCGGCGAATGCAAGCAGCGTGCCGAGTGACTTACCGAGGGTTTTGGGCCCAGACGAAGGGAACCCGTGACTCGAGGTCACAGACTGTTGCCGGAAGTCACTTGCTCGCCGTGATGGCCTACGACGGATAGTAACTACAACCGCCCTTTGAGGTTCGCGCCCCAGGCGACATAACATCTAGTACCGCGAAATTCGGCGCTCGTCGTCCTCCCGATGGGCTAAGAGAGCTCTTCAACGCGCTGGGCGAAGCTCGCCAGTTCGCGCTTCAGGGCCAGTATCAAGCAGCCAAAGAGATTCTCGTCGGGCTCCTGGACGATGCGCCCAGCAACGCTTCGGCGCGCAACCTCCTCGCGCTCTGCGAGCTCCACCTCGGAAACATGGACGCACTCGAGAAGCTCTACCTTGAGTCGCTTGCTCACGAACCACGGCAGCCCCAGGGGCTTGCTCAACTCGGCCGCTTGCGGATGGCGGAGGGCAACCTTGCCGCGGCCCGCGCGCGCCTCGAAGAAGCGCTGCAGGTCGACCCGGCGTTCCGTTCGCGATGATCTTCATCGCCAGAATCGACCTCAAGGAGGGAAAGCCGGAAGCGGCGACCGCCTGGTACGACAAGGCGATCGCCGCAGAACGAACAATCCGGAGCCCTACCAGCAGTACGGGGACTTCTATTTCCGTCAGAACGACTTCGAGAAAGCGACGGGCTGGTACGAGAAGGCGCTCAACGCACGACCCGACGCGATGGCGACCCATCTACAACCTCGCGTGCGTCCAAATGGGCAAGGGCGACGCGAACGCAGCGTTCGCGTACCTGCAACAGGCGGTTGCCGCCGGCTTCACCGATCAGAAGTTGCTGAGGGCGGACCCTTGTTTCCAAGCCTTGCACACCGACCCGAGGTTCGTTGCAATCGCCGGGCAGTAGCGGCGCAACCGCTACCCGCGGCTAGCAGCCGCAAGTTGACACTCCCCCAGCCGTACGCCATGCCCCGCTCGTGACCGCACCCTCTCCGCTAGACGTCCCGTGGGCCCTGGGCGAAAGAGCCTATTCGCGGATTCTCGAGCACCTTCGCACGATCGAAAAGCCGACGATCGTCGAATTCGGCAGCGGCGCATCCACCGCTGCGCTCGCCCGCGACCTCCCCGATGCGACAATCCTCTCGATCGACGACGACGCGACGTACTTCGAGCGAACTCGCGCGCAGCTACCCTCGACCTCAAAAGTGGACCTCGTGCATCGACCACTCACATGGCAGCGCCACGGCGGAGCACCCTACCTCAGCTATGCGCACTTCGATCTGCCCGATGGAGTAGACGCGGTCCTCATCGACGGGCCTCCACACTGGACGCGCCGCGGCCGCGAGGCCTGTCTCTACCAGGTCATGCCAGCCCTGAAGACCGGCGCGCGAATCTTCTTGGACGACTACAAGCGCATGGCCGAACAGCGCATGGTGCGAAATTGGTTGGATGCCTACCCAGGGGCGCTCCGTCTCGTGGGGGTGATCGAGGAAGGTGACCACGTCGCGATGCTCGAAAAGACTGCGGCAACGCCATCGCCCCGGCACACCCTCTCGCGCCGCACCGATGCGTACTTGCACGCGGCGCTGCAGCCAGTTACCAGCGGCGTGCGTCGCGTTGCGATGCGCTTGCGAGGGCTGTAGCCGGCCTTTTCTTTCCCAAGGCTCGCCTACGGGTCATAACACGGCCATGAGCGAGCCCTCGAGCGCCAGCCCACGAGGGCCTGATGCAAGTGAAGGGATCAGTGCTCGCATCGCTGGTCTCCCAAGGCTCGTCGAGCGCACCGTCGAGCGCGTGCCCTTGGGGCTCCGAAAGGCTCTCCGCCGCGCGCTGTCGGTGACGTTCTTCGTCGTCATCGGATTCGTCCTCTATCGACAACTCTCGGACACCGACTGGGCCGCTGTTCTGAGCTCGGTCCCAAGCTCGCCCTGGTTCTACATCATCTTCCTCGTGCGGTACCTCAATGTACCGATCACGGACGCGCTTTCTTATTCGGCCGTCTGGGCGCGAAACCTTTTCCGCTACTTCGGCGTCTTTTTGATGAAGCGCATGATCAATAGCTCGTTTTCCGCGGGTTCGGGCGACGTCTACTTTCTCCTGTGGACGGTCAGGACGCTCCGCGTGACCTATTGGAAAGCCTTCTCCGCAGGCAAGGATGTGACTCTGCTTTCGGCCGCAGCGGCCAACGCGGTCGCTGTCGTGGTGCTAGGTGCCTACTTGGCCTTTGGCGATCTATCCCTCATGCAGTCCGTACGCCCGGGGGTGCTGGGGCTCGTCATCGGCGTCACCCTCGTGACCGCCGTATTGAGTCTAGTGGTCGTTCGTTTTCGGGGGAAGGTCCTGGGGATCAGCGACAACGTCATGTGGCGCATCCTCGGCTACCACGGTGCGCGAAGCATTTTGAGGATCGTCTTGCTCGGCTTGCAGTGGACCGTCGGGCTGCCCGGGTCGAGCTTTCCGGACTGGATTAGCTTGCTCATCGTCGACCTGCTGGTTTCACGGACGCCACTCGTTCCGGCGCGAGAATTTCTCTTCCTCTCGCTGGCCTTGAGTCTGGCGAGCACGATCGACGCGCCTCAAGTGCAGGTCACCGCATTGTTCCTGACGGATACCGCCCTGATGCAAGTCGGTGCGGTCGCCTCCGTGATCGCCGGGGTCGTGTGGAGGCCCAGACCGGAGCCGGTCTCGAACACGCCCGAGAACGGCGACCCCGAATAGCGCGCATCTGGCTGGACCGAGCCTCCACGCCCAGGTAGACCGGCTTCGTGCGTATTGCCTACTTCGTGCACGGGAATGGTCGGGGTCACGCGACGCGTGCGCGATCGCTAGTTCCGGTGCTGCGCGCGCACGGTCACGACGTGTGTGTGTGCGCTGGAGGCGATGCGATCGCTGTGCTTGGCGATCTCGCCAGCGTAGAGGTCGACCACGTCGTTCCGGGGCCGCGACTCGCACGACGACTTGCAGCGCGTTTCTTCCCAGACCGTCGCCGCCTGAAGGCCCTCCGACCCGACCTAGTCGTCTCGGACGGCGACGCACCCTCTATTCACGCAGCAGCGTCGCTGGGCGTCCCCAGCATCGCGATTGGGCACGGCCTCATCCTCGCGCATTGCCGCCTGCCCATCGCGCTCCCGTTCCACGTGCGCGTGCGCGAGGCACTGAGCGCGGCGAGTGCCTCGTGGCTCTCGAAGCGAATCATCGTGGTGCACTGGGGCGTGATCGAAACCTCTGATCCGCGCGCGGTCGTGGCACGACCCGATCCGCGACCAGATCTCTTCGAAGGTGATGCGCTCCACAGAGACGCAATCATCGTCTACGGGGGACAGGCGGATCTCTCCGACTACGTTCGCGAGTTGCACTCGCGCGGCCACCGGCTCGTGGTCTTCGGCCGGGCGACGGATGTGCCGGAGGGCGTCGTGGCCGAGCAGCCCGACGTCGCGCGCTTCGCCGCTTCACTTCGTGGCTGTCGTGGCATCGTGGGCACTGCCGGGTCCAACCTCGTCACCGAGGCGGGGATGCTCGGTCGGCCGCTCCTCGCGATCGCACCGAAGCACATGGCCGAACAGCAGGTCAATGCACGTCTGGCTGAACGCGACGGCTTCGCGATCGCCGCGGCGGCCGAGCGGGTCGACGTCGCCGCGATCCGGCGCTTCGAGGAGCTCGTCGCGCGCGGCGTGTCGAGAATCGAGCCACAGACGCCGACGCTCAGCGAGGCGCTGCTCGCATGCCTCGCTGAGCTCGCGCCGGTGACTTGACCTCCGGCGGCTCGGGGTGGCGTGCTACGAAGCTTCCTCGACCAGTCGTTCGTAGAGCTTGAACCCGATGGGCTAAGAGAGTCGAGCTGGGTGCACATGTTGCGTCCGAGGTCTCTCGCGCGCGAATCCTGCACCTCCGGAGGGCCTCAAACCTAACAGGAACCCAAACAAGCGTCTCTGGCACGTCGGTCGCAGGCCCTCAAGTGTGTTCTGTATTCGAAAAGACGATGACGTGATCAGAGTTTGGATAGTGGGCTCACTGGTGCCGTTGGGCGTCTGCTTGTTGCTGCTTTCGGGCGGCTGCAGCTGCGAGGGTACAACCCCGGAAGCCGAGGGGGACCGTAGCGCCTGGGGCGCCGGCGGTAAGGTTTGCGATACCTTCGAGCAAGACCATCTCCTGATCTGCTCGGAGGAGCTTTTCTGGGAGCTCGACACCACGACCAACAGTGCGCACGATGCGCCGGTCGCGCCGAATCTGCTGCAGCGCGACTTTGACGCGGAGCATTCCAACCAACGATGGGCCACCGACATCACGTACGTATGGACCTCGCAGAGCTGGATGTACTTGGCGGTCGTCATGGACCTCTTCTCCCGCCGTGTCGTCGGCTGGGCGATGGCACCGCACCTTCGCACCGAGCTGGCGCTCGATGCGCTGCACATGGCGCTCGGACGCCGCATGCCCGAACCTGGACTCGTCCATCACTCCGACCGCGGCGTGCAGTACGCAGCGCATGCCTACCAAAACGTGCTCCACCGACACGGCATCGTGTGCTCGATGAGCCGCAAAGGCGACTGCTGGGACAACGCCGTCGTCGAGAGCTTCTTCGCCCGCATCAAGACCGAGCTCCTGCACCGACAGGGCTGGCCGACCGGACGTGCCGCCAAGGACGCCGTCGCCCGCTACATCGAGGGCTGGTACAACCCGCACCGCCTTCACTCTTCGCTTGGCTACCTCAGCCCCAACCAATTCGAACAGAGATATTTCTTGGACCAGGCTCAAGCCGCGTAATCAACCCGTCCACTTTTTTCAGGGAAGATCACGTCCAACGTGTCGCCGAAGGTGGGGAGATCCCGATGGTGTCATTGCGCAAACTTGCCGAGCTCGTGCAGCGCTCGGAGTTGGTTGCCGTTAGCCAACAGCTACTCGACGGGCCGCCCGACTTTGCGCTCAGGCGGGCGATGCAGCTTGCGGGTTTGGTCTTAGCGGTAGTTGCCACCGACGAGCGCGAGGAAGAAAGGGAGGCGGCCAAGTGATGCGGAACGAGGCAAGGAAGCCGAAGTCCCGCATGATCTCGTTTCGGGTCGATGAGGACTACCTCAGTCGGCTCGATACTCTGGCGCAGCAAACCAGCCACTCGCGCGCAGTCCTGACAAGTGCGACGGTTCGGGCAGGCCGGCCATCATGGTCCGAGCGAACCGCCCTGGAGCTGGATGACGAACGGTCCCGCGTTTGAGGCGGCGTTCGATGTCGTTTCGTGGAACCCTGCTGATTCTGGGGTGAACCGGAAGGTAAACTGACAGCTTGCTCCCGGCGCGACGCCGCCGGCGCAGTTTTGTCCCGCGCTAAACTGATTGTCGAGCGGGGCACCGCCCGCGAAGTCGGTCAACGTCGCGAGCCCAACGTTCGTGATCGTCACGACCTGCGGGGCGCTCATGACGCCCATTGGCAGAGTTCCAAAGTCTAACCACGTGGGGGTCACCCAAAGCTCGGCTCCTACGCCGGTGCCGGTGAGTTCGATGACGAAGGGCCCAGCGTTCGTCGACGAGTTCGAAGTGGTGGAAGCGGGGCCTACGGCGTTTGGCGTGAATCGGAAGTTGTACTGGCAGGTCGCTCCCGGGGCGACGCCGCCGGCGCAGCTCTGCGTCGCGCCGAACTGATTGTCGAACGGGGCACCACCTGCGAAGTTCATCACCGTTTCGGTGCCTGGATTGGAGATCGTCACCACCTGAGGCGGGCTCGTGACGCCAACGCCTACCGGTCCGAAGTCGATCAAAAGTGGGGTGGCGACCAGAGCTGGCCCGACCGGGCCGCCGCCGATCGGGATGCCTTCGCCAGTGAGCTCGATGACGAAGGGCCCAGCGTTCGTCGACGAGTTCGAGGTGGTGGAAGCGAGACCTACGGCGTTTGGCGTGAATCGGAAGTTGTACTGGCAGGTCGCTCCCGGGGCGACGCCGCCGGCGCAGTTTTGTCCCGCGCTAAACTGATTGTCGGACGGGGCACCGCCCGCGAAAGCCCCGAGCGTCGATAGCCCGGTGTTGGTAATGGTGACGATCTGGACTGGGCTGGTGACGCCGACTTCCACCGGACCGAAATCGAGCTTCGGAGCGGCCACGGAAAGCCCGGAGCCGCGGCCAGTGCCACTGAGCGCGATCGAAAACGGGCCGCCGTCGGTAGCGCTGGTCGAGGTGGTGGTGGATAAACCGACCTGCGTAGGCGTGAATCGGAAATTGTACTGGCAGGCCGCTCCCGGCGCGACGCCGCCTGCGCAGTTCTGCGTCACTCCGAATTGAATGCCGGACGGGGCACCGCCCGCGAAGGCACCGAGAGTCGTCACACCTTGGTTCGTGATGGCGGCGATCTGTGGTGCGCTCTCGACATCGAGACCAACCGGACCGAAGTCGATCCCCAGAGGCGTGACCCACACCGATGACCCAAAGCCCGCACCCGTCAGGTCGATGTCGAACGTGCCGGTGTCCGTGGTCGTCGAAGAAACCGTCGTCACGCGGCCGTTAGCGTCAGGTTCGAAAGTGAACTCGTAGGTACAGCTCTGACCGGGAGGCAGATCCATGCAGGTACTCGTGAAGCCAAAACGATCAGTCTCGGGGGTGCCTCCGGTGAACCCGTTGACCGGGACTTCTCCGATGTTCGTGATGGTGACGGTTTCAGCGGAGCTGGTCCCCACGAGGACATCGCCGAAGTCGATCTGCTCTGGGCTGATGAGGAGCTCGGCGAGGACCATTCCCCCCGAGCCGCCGCCGCCGCCAACGCCCGCAGCGCCTGCGGTTGCCGCAGTCCCACCAGCACCACCGGTGTTGTTCACGCCTCCGTCGCCGCACCCGCCTGCCAGCAGTGTCACGCTGAACACCAAGCTCCACAGACTCAGACCGAAACTAGGCCCCGCAAACTCCGAGTGCTTCATAGTCGCCTCCGACGGCGGATCCTAACCCGAAACGGGGTGTCTGAGGGTCGGTTTCACGACCACACCTGCAGGCCGCACGCGCCTCACCAGCTTCGATACCCGCAACCGCGACGGTAATCCGGCCCCAATTGCCGACCCGGAACGTCGGTCGTCTACTTGTGTCTCAGCGCCCGAGCACGACGTCTATCCCCGCCAAGATCGCTTCGACCCGCCGTGACTTCATTCACTCGTCGGCCTGGGATCACCAGAAGCTCTTCACCGCGGGCCGTGCGCTCGAACGAGAGCTCGGACTCACGCCGCTTCAGTCGAGAGTGCGCGATGGTGAGAAAGTTCCGCAGAGGGCGGCGTACCACGAAGCTCACCACGGAATCGACAGCTTTGCTCGCTGGGCCCGGAAGGAGCTTGGTCCCGCACTTCGAGCCGGGCAGGTGCGGAGCTGGGACGGTGTTCACGACGTGTGCGCCAGTCTTGGCGTCGTGCTTCGGCCGCATGGCAACGGCCTCGTCTTCGAGGATGTCGAGCAGGGCGTGTGCGTGAAGGCGTCGTTCGTTGGCCGCGAGCTCAGCAAGCCGCGCCTGTGCCAACGGTTCGGAGCCTTCCACCGAGCGCCCGCGCATCAGCTGGAAGCTGCAAGAACTGCGACCCGGCGATACTCCCCCGCCCCTCCCATCGCGCCGCAGGGCCTGTGGAAGGAATACGAGCAGAGCCTGATCCAAGCTCGTACGCAGCGCCAAGAGGCATGGGACAGCTACCGGCATGCTGCCGCGCGCGAGCGCCAGGAGCTCAAGCAGAAGTATCGCCGTCAGCGGAACGTCATCAACGCCTTACCCGTGTCAGCCTGCGATCGATGCCAGCTTGTGCGACAACTCGCGCTTCGGCAGACCATGGAAACTCGAGCTCTGAGGCGAAAACTCGCGATCCAACGGAAAGCCATCCAGAAGACCTGGTACCCTGGCACGTGGCGCCATTTCGTCGCCAGTCGCGCCGCGCGACGCCCGCGCGATTCGACTTCGAGAGCGACGAGAGCGGGAACGCGGCGGTTCCGAGCAAGAACGGGAGTTGTGAGATGCAAGGAGACGGAGTGGAGACGCAGATGGGCGGGCCAAACGCGGTCTAGCGGTGCGTCGCAAGTCGACACAACGAGCTAGTACCGCGAAATTCGGCTCCCAGCTCAAGCCCGATGGGCTAAGAGAGTGGTAGAGGAGCGCGCATGGACAAGACCGCGCCGATCGCCGTGCTCATGACCCCTATGCCCCATACGGTCGGCGGCGAGCAGACGATCACCTTGGCCTAGAAACTCATGGAGAAGCAAGGTGTCCGCCACCTGCCCCTGCTTCACGGCGGCGAGCTCCATGGGATCGCGAGCGACCGCGACCTCGGCATGGTCGCTGGCCTCAACGAGGTCAATCCAGACATCACGACCGTCGAAGAGGCGATGACCCAAGAGGCATACACGCTGTCCAAGGGCACGCCGCTCTTCGCCGTTCTCGAAGATATGCTCGAGCACAGGTGCGACTCCGTCGTCGTCGACGGCGTCGAGATCGTTGGCATCCTGACCACGCACGACGCGCTGAAGCTCCTGGTCGACAACGCCGCGAGCGCCTGGCCGGGAAACGAGCACGCCCCCACTCGCGTCGATTTCGATTGATCGTATTGCGTCGCCATGGATATCGTTTGCTCTCGCGGGCCTGAATATCCGGGCCCGACCATACGGAGAGGACCGGTATGGCCAGGCTTGGCCGGCTTCGGACGACGGGACTTCTATTGGTCCTCATGGTGTGCAAGGCGTGCTGCGACGACGGCGGCACGGAGGCCCTGCTGCCCGGCACGAGCACCGCCCCCGAACGCTTCGTGATGGCGACGGTGCCAGCCTCGCCTGGATCGGGGGGGCTGTTTTCCATTTACCGATGGAGCACCCTCGAGGTTCGGGTGTCGCCGGACGGCACGACTTGGTCCGCACCCTCGTATCCGTTGACGTCACAATGTGCCGTCCCTTTGCCAGTGGACCGGACCATCGCCCCAGGCATCGGCGCCAGCTCCACACACTATCTGGCGGCCGCATTCGGCGTGGACGGGCAGCTCTATTTCTCGAAGTCCCGAAACGGGGTGCAGTGGACACCCGCGCAAATCGCCATGACCCTCCAAGCCGGCATCGACCCGGACCTCACTCCCTTCTCACGGCCGAGTGTCGTCTACGATCGCGATGACGGCGTCTGGTATGCGTTGCTTGGGCTCGAGAGCAGCCCGTCGGCCCGAGAGCTCGATCTAAGCTTCGTCAATCTCGATGAGATTAGCGGCGGCGCCATGGGATCGTTTGCCAGGACCGACCGAAGATCCGCTCAGGGAGCCGGAGTCGCGTACACCGGGATCCCCGGCGCGAGATACGTCACAACTTTCAATTCCAGCGGCATCCGCTTCGACTTCTACGAAGACATTCCGTTCGACTATCGGACGACCTCCGCTCCGTCGTTCGAGCAAGGTTTGGACATGGGGACTACCGGGTCTCCATGGGTTTCCTCGACGCTGACTCAGGTGCTGGCCGCTACCAATCGCAACTCCTCCACGGAGCTTCGGGGTGGCGTGAACGAGATTTGGGAATACGACGCGGCCGCTGGACAATGGGTTGCTTTGGTCACGTTGCCGCAGGCCCGCGTCGACCATGAGGGCGCCGCCGTTGCAGGGGTTCGAAGCGACATGGTCGTCGCTTCGCCAGGCGCGTCCGGATACACCGACGTTTGGCACCTGCAGGAGGATAGCCTCGGGGTGCTGCGGGCTGAACCGCAGGCGATCCCGACGCGCTCGAACAAATCGCCTGCTCTGGCCTTCGGTACGCCCAATGGTGGAGAGCCGCTCGCGGATGTCTGCCTCGATGGGGACGACGATCTAGTCAAGGTGTTCCTCCGTTTTCGATCCTTTCGCAGAACGGTTCCTCCGGATGTGGGCGACTTCGACGACTCCGAAGACGTCGAGCTCGCCGTGATTCATGAGGATCGCTTTGGAGCCATCGCACAGGAATACGACGCCGACCCGACGGCCGAAGGGGCACAGGTCAAGCTGGTGCGCGATGCCACCAAGAACCAGAGCCACAATTTCAACGAGGGTGAGCCCGGCACGGGTTGGCCCGAGCTCACCCTGCTGATGCAGCCCGGCGAGGTGGTACGGGTGCGACTCACCGGAGACGATGGTCCGACCACGGTCGAAATCACCCAGCAGGAGCTCGCGGCGCCACAGGGCGCGGGAAATGCAAAGAGCACGCTCACCCGGGATGAGGACG
The DNA here is from genome assembly GCA_963716775.1 of uncultured delta proteobacterium. Taxonomy (GTDB): domain Bacteria; phylum Myxococcota_A; class Polyangia; order Polyangiales; family Houyiibacteriaceae; genus SG8-38. Next base: position 353,959 of record CAVQUI010000003.1, on the reverse strand, counting down.
ACCAACCCGGCTATCAGCTCATCTATGACGCCAACGTGACGGAACTGTAGTGAGGACCCCATGGCTGTGATTGCGCGCGCGGGAGCTTTTCGAATCGGTTGGACAACGCTCTCCTGCTACGCGCTTCTCGGGCTCTTGGCGTCATCGTGCTGCAGCGATGAGTCCTTCGCTCGACCCGCTGAAACCGAGCCCATCCTCGTCGACGCCGGACCCGACCAGACCGTCGTCGTCGGCGCCACCGTCTCACTCACGGGAAGCAACAACGGCAACACGGCGAGCCACAAGTGGGTCTTCTTCAGCAAGCCCGCCGACAGCGCTGGCGAAATCCAAGACGAGCTCTCGCTCACCGGCGCAAGCTTCGTGGCCGATGTCGTCGGTCAGTACGAAATCGAGCTTATTGGAGCCACGTCCGGCAATCCCGACGCTCCCGACATCAACCCCGCCGCCAGGGACACGGTCGTCATCACCGCGGAATCGGGAGTCCGCTTTGCTCCATCGACCACCACCAGAGTCGGCATCGAAGACGGTCGCCTCAAGCTCATCGAGACGGACGGCTTGGTCGACATCGGTCCGTTGTTTCCGAATGGCGCGGGCGACGGAGACGAGATCCGCCAGCTCGCCTACGACTGGACGACCCACGTGCTCTACGGCGCCAATGTGGGCCGCGGCATCGACTTCCCCAATCGGCGCCTGTTCACCATCGATCTCTGCACCGGTGAGGCGACCGAGGTCGGCGAGCTCCGGCGTCCGGATGGTGAAACGTTCTTCTTGATGGAGGGGATCGCGGTCGACTCCGCCGGACAAATCTACGTCACGGGCAACCTCAGCGACGTCTTGCGCTCCACGACGCTCTTGACCGTGAGCATCGATGGCGCCGTCACGACCGAAGCGGCCGGAGACATGGGAACCACCATCGATGGTATCGACGGCGGAGCGGATGCCGATCGCTTGTTTCGAGCAGGCGACCAGCTTTTCATCTCCGATTCGTTCCCGCACAACAACGACATGATGCCCCCGTTCGATACCTGGTTGTACGAAGTGGACCCGAGCGATCCCGCCATGACCGTCGATCTCAATCCGCAGGGCATCTCTGCGGAGCTCAACTCCCTCGCCTGGGATCCCCTGAGCGATTGGGTGGAGGCGATCGATTGGAGCACCGGTAGCTGGTACAAGATCAATCTCGAGGGCGGCTTCGCATACCTGCTTTCAGGGCTTCCGCCGATCGACGGCCCCTTCGCCTTCGTGGACAGAGGCTGTGGCGACCAGCCTTGTTTCGATCCCGTAATCCTGACCGAGGCCTTCGAGCTCGGTGACTCGTTCGACGCCACCGCCGTGCCTACGAATGGAGCCAGCGATACGGCCATCCTCGAGCAGGCGGGCGGCAATCCTGAGGGATATCGACGCATGGAGCACCTGCTGCCGGGCGTTCCAGGCGGGAGCGCGATCACAGTCTTTCACCTCTTTGATCAGGAGTACGACCCTGCCGACGGGGCAATCACCCACTTCAACTACTCGGAAGACCGGATCCAGTTCGACCCGCCTTTCCCCAGCGCGGTGATCGGTGGCGGCTTGTTCGTGGTGCAAAACGGCATTCGCTACACGTTCCCGTTGACCAGCGGCGGCGGGACCTTCGCGAGCCTGAGCTGGGAGCGCGCACGCATCGACGACCTCGGCGAAACGAGCTTCGTCGACGGCCTCGATTTTTCGGAGAATGGTGCCCCCATCCAGTTCGGGTTCTACCGCAGCAATTCGCACGGCGAGAGCAGCGAAGCGATCACGACGACGCACGGCATCGACAACTGGCGTGTGGAGATCTGCCGAAGCCAAGTGCCATCGCAGTGCGTGCCGACGCCGGTGCGAACGTACGAAGACGGCGACTTCGAGGATGCGGGCTGGACGTCGACAATCGTGGCGGGACGCTCCACCGGCGATTTCTCGCTCGATGACGTCACGACGTTGCAAGCCGGTGGCAACCCGGGGGCCTACCGCCAGGTCGACGCGACGGTGACATCCACGGCCCAACAAGACGCGGTGATTTGGGTCGCGCATGCGCTCGAGGGTGCGGTCTTCGACCCCGGCGTCGATGGCGAGATCTGCTGGCTAGAGCTTTCTCTCGACGGGACCGATCAATTTGATCCACTCGTCCCTCGCGAATCGATCTTCGCCGTGTTCTTGCTGCAAGATGGCACGTACTACTGGGGCGAACGACTCTTCGTTTCGAGCGATCAATGGGAAACGGGGACCTGGACGACCCACGATTTCGTGAAGTTCGATGGGGACGGTCCGGAGCTCCCAGACTTCGGGCCAGGCGGCGGGCCCATCCAGTTCGGCTTCCTGACCGGCTCGAGCCGGCCGGCGGCCGTTCCCGGAATTGGCATGACCGTGGCGGGTGCCGACAACTTCAAAGTCCAGGTTTTTCAGGCGCCTGTACCGTGAACTGCCGGTCGTCGAAAACTGTTGACCGAATTCAGTGAACCGATTTAGCGTTGTGAGCATGAAGGCATACGCGGTCTCGGTTGGGCTGCTGGTTGGGCTCGTCGGGACCGGCTGCCCCAGCGACACGTTCCTCTGCGAAAACGTGCAGGATTGCATCGACAATGAGAACAGCTGTCCAAGCGGGCAGGAGTTGTTCTGCAACTATGAGCTCGGCGGCGTCTGTGATTGCGCGGACGGCGCCGGCGGCACCGGCGGCACCGCGGGCACGGGCGGTACCGGCGGCGCGGCATCCTGCGTCCTCGATGTGGAATGCAGTCCAATCGAGATCTCGGATTGCGACACCCCGTGTCAGAGCTTCTGCGGATCGAGCGGGACCGAGGCCTACGGTCAATGTGGCACCAACGTCGATCCATCGCAGCCGCCGCCGGACGCGTACTACTGCGTTTGTTACTGCGGCAACGAGGCTTGTCCTTAGCTAAACCTCGGGCGCGGCCAGATCCGAGTTGCGCTGAGCGTATGGACGTCGGGACGACGCTCAGTCGCCGACGCCGAGCTCCCGGATGACTTGGCTCAGTAGCGGCGGGTCGTCGGTCATGATGCCGTCGATGCCGTAGGTCGTGATTAGGAAGCGCATCTCTTCCTCGTCGTTGATCGTCCAGACGTGCACGTACATGTCGAGCTCGTGGGCGCGGGGTACGAAGCCAGGGTGCAGGACGTCGACCGAGCCTAGGCATGGAAACGCTACGGCCGAGGCCCAAGCGACGCACCGGTCCAATCGCTCTCCCCGAGGCCCCCGCTGCGAATAAGCCGAAGGCGTTGAGCGCGGCACGCGGGGATTGGGACATCTTCGATGTCTTACAATCCCACATCTTGCCCGGTACGCAGCATGGTCGGAACTGACCAAGACTGGCGGAATCTGTCACAGGGCGACCTTTTTTGGCGGGTTCTGAATCCTCTTGGAGTTTTCTGCGCTGTCTTGGATTGAAAAGGAGCCATTTCGCGTCAATCGATTCCACGTTAGGTCAACGTTGGTCAGTTTGTGACAGCAGAGGACAGAATGTGACTGCCAGCGCCAACCTCCTCGCGGCACTTCTTGTCGCTCGATGGCGTGCTCGCTTTCCAAGCATTTCCTGCTCGCGCAACTTTTCGGGGGGCAAAACCGATAACCATGTATGGGGGACACGCCCGACTCATATCAACCGCACGCGAAACCTTCTCATCAAGAAGCTCGGAGAACACCGGCTCTCGATTCGTCCCTGCTGACAAGAAATGAGGCGGCGGGGTATTGTCGAGTCTCTCTTCGGACGTTCGATCGCCAAGTTGCTGCGAAAGTTCCTCGGGTGCGGATCGGGTGTCGCTGCTTGTATGACAGGAAAGATATCGATCGATGGCTGGAAAGACACAAGGTTGGAGACTTCATAAGCACCCCGAGTCGGGGGTCTACAGGGTTCGGTTCCGCATGGGAGGGAAGCGTTACCATCGATCCACTGGCAAGACGGATCGCGCAGAGGCTCAGAGCGCGGCAGCCAGACTCGTTAGACGAATGACCGAGGGCGATGACCCCGATCGTGCGGCTCCCGATGTGCCGCTACCCGAGCTCATCGGGAGCTGGCTTGCAGGGGTGCGGTCGGAGGTCTCTCCGGAGACGCTGCGCACGTGGGAGCTCTATGCTGGGGCGCATTTCATTCCGCACTTTCATAGCGCTGACCGACTCTGTTCCGAGCGTTGCCTGCGCGACTACATGCGCAAGCGGCTCGAGGAGGTGAAGGCACGAACCGTTCAGAAGGAGCTTTCGGCGCTCCGTCGTCTGCTCACCTGGATGGTGGAGGCCGGGCTCGTACACGAAGCCCCCGCGATGCCGAAGTTACCGCGGCGTGCGACCGGGACCGCCCATCCGAGCGGGCGGCGAAAACGAATCGACCTCTCCCCCGACGAGATGGACGCCATCGTCCGCGCGCTTCCCGAGCGCACGCGCGACGGCCAACCTCTTCAGGCCTACTTCGAGATCATGCGAGAAACCGGCCTTCGCCCAGGGACCCTGCAGCGACTCCGCGCTCCAGACGACTATCAACCCGGATCCCAATACCTGCGGATTCGGGCCGAGGCGGACAAGGCCAGGTACGCGCGTGAGGTGCCCTTGACCGCGCGTGCGCGCGAAGTGCTCGATGAGTTGTGTCCCGCTGAGGGAATCATCTTCCCCAAGTTCGCCTGGCGTTACCCGCTTCGCGCCGCCGCCCTTGCCGCCGGCTTAGAGCCCGAGCGCGCGTCGCAGGTCAAGCCATACGACTTCCGGCACAGCGTCGCGACGGAGCTCACGGAACGTTCAGGGAACCTTCTCGGTGTCGGCTACCTGCTCGGGCACCGGCATGCGACGACTACCAATCAGTACGTTCATGCGCGCCGTCGAGCGGCGGAGTCCGTTCTTTCGGGACACAATTCGGGACACATTGAAAGTAGTTTCGAGGTACCCGTAATCGGCGATCGAGCTAACTCCGCGACATCACTCCAGTGCGAGGAACAGGACTCGAACCTGCACGCCCTAAGGACACTGGAACCTAAATCCAGCGCGTCTGCCAATTCCGCCACCCTCGCTTGCGTTGTGATTTCCGACAGTTAGCACGTCGGCAACACGTTTCAAATCGGCCAAGTCCAGATGGGCGACCGAAGCGGTCACCGGAATTCCCGACCCTTGATTCCGTATCATGTCGCGTGACTCACAGCGCGGACAGGGCCATTGACTTTACTATGCTCAGCTCTGCGGGGTGACCGATGGATCGCTGTTCAGCACGCGCCGCGCAACGCCGGTCTCGACATCGTCGACGACGAGGCCCGCGTTCTTTCGCCAGAAGCTCACGGTCGCGATGAATACGTGCCTCCCGAGGGAATCGACCTGCAAGTCTTGGAAAAACGAGCCCAGCTCGGCGACGGAGGTGTGAAAGTCGTGCGAGTGCACGACCGCACCTGTCGCGAGATTGAACGCGAGGAGCCTGGCCGTGCCAGTCCCGTGGTTGCCATGGTCGACGGTCCAGAGTCGATTCTGTCGGTCGACCACGAGTCAGAGCGGTATCTCGAACAGTGCTCGAGCTTCCGTGCTGGGAAACGGCTTCGGCGCTCCGTCGACCCATTCGAGGAGCTTCGGCCCGCTGAGGCGGCTCTCCGGATGGATGGTGTAGAACACGCGATCATCGGCCGAGACCGCGACGTTTCCAATCGGCTCGGTGCTACTCACCACGACCTCGAGCGCATCTTCGTCGAACAGCGGCGTGCTGCTCAGATCGGGGTAGGGCTCGCCGCCGCCGTAGTGAACGAGCAAGGCCACGGCCGGCGCGGCGAAGATCCCAAGCAGCACGAGCAAGACGCGGAGGAAGAGTTTCGCCATGGGGCGCACGGTAGCACGGAGCGCAGGATCAAGTCGGCGCTCGTTTCAATGGTTTTTGGGGGCGGCGTCGCTCTGCCAGCTTCATACGATCACGACGACTTTGCCACGGGTGTGTCCGCGCTCGATGTAGGCGAGGGCATCGGCTGTCTGTTCGAGTGGGTAGGTCCTGTCGATGATGGGATTGAGCTTTCCTGCCTCGACGAGCTCCCCGAGCAGCCGCAGGTCTTCGTGATTCGGAACCGAGAGATAGCGGCGTAAGTCCTGGCTCACGAACGGCGAGAGCATGAGCGGCTTGATGAGGCGAACCATCATCTTCATCCCCTGCGCTCCCGTGCCGCTGTTGAGTATCAGCATCCCTTTCGGGGTGAGCGCACGGCGCAGGTCCGACAGCGCGCGGTTTTCGACGTTGTCGAAGATCAGGTCGTACCGCGGCTCGCGGAGAGTGAAGTCCTCGTGGCTGTAGTCGACCGCGTGGTCCGCGCCGAGGGAGCGAATCAGCTCCAAATTCGAGGTGCTGCAGACTCCGGTCACCTCTGCGCCGAATGACTTGGCAATCTGTATGGCGAACGTCCCCACGCCCCCTGAGGCGCCGTTGATGAGAACCTTCTGCCCTGGCTGCACCTTTCCCACGTCGCGGAGAGCATGCAGAGCGGCGAGCCCGGAAGTCGGCAAGGCGGCCGCTTGCTCGAAGCTGAGCTTCACAGATTTGCGCGCAAGCGTGTCCTGCTCGACGCACACGAGCTCGGCGCAGGCGCCGGTGCATGCACCAAACACCTCGTCGCCCACGTGGAAGCGAGTGACGTTCTTCCCGACTGCCTCGATCTGCCCGGCACAGTCGAAACCGGGGACTCCGTGCTTGGGTTTGAGCAGCCCGGTGGCGAAGCGCATCACGAAGGGCGCGCCTCGGACGCTGAAGCAGTCGCCGACGTGCAGGCCGGCGGCGCGAACCCGTACCCGCAGTTGATCGTCGCCGACCTCCGGCTTGGGGAGATCCCTCAGCTCGAGCAGATCGAACGAGCCATAGCTGTCGTGCACGACTGCCTTCATCGCTTCCTCGGTTCCCATATCAGATCTGGCGCCCGTCGCGAGCCGCTCCATTCGTTTCGCTCGCGGTTTGATTCCTCTGCGGGCGCGACTCGGTCTTGGCGTGTGGTGGAGCCATCCGAGGTTGCGAACCTGAGCGATGAACCGAAGGTCGAGCTCGGACCGGGCGCCGCGGAGGCGATTCGCGAGGCGCTCGCCGAGAAGACCACCGGTACGCCTTCGCGCAGGCTCTACGGGACCTTCACCAGTGTCTTCACACCGACGCTGCTCACCATTCTCGGCGTCATCATGTATCTGCGCGAAGGCTGTGTGGTTGGAAACGCCGGCCCGCTCGGCGCCTGGGCGATTATCCTCTTTTCGTATCTCATCACCGCGACCACTGGGCTTTCGCTCGCCTCGATTGCGACGAACATCCGGATCGGAGCCGGAGGCGCGTTTTCGGTCATCTCCCAGTCCTTAGGCTTCGAGGTTGGAGGGAGCATCGGGATCCCGCTCTACGTCTCGCAGATCTTCGCGGTCGCGATGTACATCTTCGGGTTCCGCGCGGGCTGGTTGTGGATCTTCCCGGAGCACTCTGCGCTCATCGTCGACCTCGTCACCTTCGCGGTGCTGGTGAGCATCGCGCTCGTGAGTGCCGGCCTGGCTTTCAAGATCCAGTACGTGATCCCCGTCATCATCGCGGGCTCGCTGATCTCGGTTGCCTCTTAGCCCGTCGGGATGACGATGAGCGCCGAATTTCGCGGTACTGGGCGCTTATGTCGACTTCTACGCAGGCTGAAGTGGGCCGGTAGGCTAGCCGCCCCGACGTAGTGACTCTCCGCCTCACGAGCCCCTTTCTAGATCCCGTGGACTTCGCTCTCGCTCCTGTCGCTGCAGAAGTCGAACCGCACCCGCGTCGCGGTTCGCGGCGCGACTGGCGACGAAATTACGCCAGGTGCCGGGGTGCGGAGTCTTCGCCGCTGCTGACGAACCTTCTCCTTAAGTGCTGGACGCTCGCGCGCCGCGATCTCCCGGTACGCCTCCCACGCCCGCTCGCGGTCGAAACGGCCTTGCTGAAGAGACTGCGTGTAGTCCTCCCACAAGCTCCGCGGGACCCTCGGTGACGGCTTCTGACCCGGGGCCATGTGGAGTTTCGCTTAGAAAAAGCGGGGCATTCGGGTTCTGGTCTTGCAACCTAAATTCAGGGCGTCTGCCAAGTCCAGATGGGCGACCGAAAGGGTCACCGGAATTCCCGACCCTTGATTCCGTCAACGCCGGTCGGACTAACCCGTAAACCGCTCGCGAAGCTCCGACCCATCGGGAGCCTCGATCTGAAACTGCCCCGTGTCCGCAAACGCCTTCATGAACGCCGGACGCTTCGACACCCTCGAGAGGTAGCCACGGAAGATCTCGTCCCGACAAAGCCCGTAGCCTCGGGCCCAGATCACGTTGTGCCCGATGACGCAGTCGGCGGCCGTGAACGCATCGCCGCAGATGAACGGGTGCATCTCGAAGCGCGCAGCGAGTTGTGGTTCGATCTCGCTCGTGAACTTCGCTCGATAGCGTTCGATCGTACGCGGATCCTTGTCAGCTTCGCGAAGAAGATGCTCATGACAGCGCACCTGCCACAGGATCATGTCCATCCATGACGCGCCGAAGTGGAGCATTTGTAGGTAGTCGGCGCGTTCGAGCGACACTGGGCTAGGTGGAGGCGCTAGCCCCTTCTCAGGAAATGCATCGGCCAGCAAAGCCACCATCGCGCCGCTCTCGATCATGTGCATCGCGCGTCCGTCCGGCGTCGTGATTTCCAAGGTCGGCACGTTGTGGTTCGGGTTCTTGCTCAGGTACTCCGCTTCGTACTGCTTTCCCTCGTACACCGGCACGAGCTCCACTTCGAAGTCGTCATCGACGACCTCGTGCAAGATCCATTTGACCCGCGCGCTCCGCGTGGCCGGGTAGTGATAAAGCTTGAACCGGGCTCCTGTCATGATTCATCGCTTCTAGCGCCCAAGCCGAGCAAAGAGTAGCCCCTGGTTGCGACGGCGTATTTCCATCGAGAATGAAGCCAGTGGAAGTGCGAGCGGACCGGGTCGAAGCTGCGGTAGGGTTGCCGCACACCGAATACTACCGGTTCGGTCTCTTCCTGAGTAGGTGCCAATTCGAGCTTCTTGAAGCGAACGAAGATGAGCTCGAAATACGATGAAGTCGCCAAATCCGTGGATCGCCCAGGAGAGGTAGCTGTGCAGCACCTCGACAGCCCGTGTCGAGCAGCCTTACTTCAGAATTCCCAGCCCCGTCTCGCCGGCCTTCTTGGCAGCCTTCGCCGCCTTCTTCGCCTTCTTCTCTTTCATGGAGAGCTTCGGCTGGTTCTTCGTATCGGTTCTCTTCTGGTCCTTGCTCATGGAGATCCCTTCGTCGTTCGATTGCGGCCCAGCCGGGTTACGGCCCGATCTGCAGAACGAGCTTCAGTATCCGGCGCGCGCAAGACAGAGCAAGCCGATGTGACCTTGCCCCTTTTGTCTCACGGGTTGTGGCACGAATGCAGGCGAGCTGCTCCGAACCCCCGCTTCAAGCGGGACACTCTCCGGGTAGACAAGCACCCCAAATCACAGGGATTCTCAGGCAAAGATCGCAACGACTCGAGTGAAAGGGTGCTGCGATCCTTGCCGCAGGAAGCGCGTAAATTCGAGAGGTTGCAAGGGGGGAGAGTGTCCCCCTTGTTCGGGCCTTTGAATGGACTACCTCTCCCAGGAGAAAGCCGATGTCCACACGAAAACCGATTCTGAGCGCGGTTTTCTTATGTGCCGCCGCTGTGTTCACCATGGGCAACGATGGCGGGTGTGGGGGGAGTTCCGCACAGTACTGCGGGGATGGGGTTTGTGGTGGTGGAGAGGATTCCGCCAGTTGCTCTGCCGATTGTCCGATCAATGGCTACTGCGGGGACGGGATCTGCAACGGGAGCGAAAGCGCCGCTTCTTGTTCGCTTGATTGCGGGGTCGACTCCGACTGCAGCGGCGGTGTCTGCGACGACGAGGGGGGCGCATCCGACTGCGCCGCGGACTGTGGTGTAGCGCCTTACTGCGGCGACGGTGATTGCGACTTCGGCGAGGACGCATCCAACTGCGCCGCGGACTGCGGTGTAGCGCCTTACTGCGGCGACGGGACCTGCGACCCCGACGAGAGCTCTGCTTCGTGCCCCACAGACTGCAGCTCTCCGAGCGAGGCGAGACCCAGCGCTGGCTGCGGGCTGGCCGGCGATTCGGGCCGACAAGACCTCACGGTGACCATCCGAGGGGTTCAACGGACGTACAGAGTACAGTTCCCGGCCAACTACGATCCCAACGAGCCGCTGCCGCTGATCTTCTATTTTCACTGGACGGGCGGCACCATTGACGAAGTGCTCTCTACCTACGGACCAGCGATCTGGGAGGTTGGCAATGCCTCCAGCGAGGCAGCGTTTGTTTGGCCGCAAGGGCTGTCGCAGTCCGGCGGCGGTCAAACAGGTTGGGACTTGGCGTGCGATGGCGAAGACATGGAGTTCTTCGACGCCATGCTGAGCAACCTCGCTGACAGCCGATGCATCGACCTCAATCGTGTCTTCTCAGCGGGGTTCAGCTTCGGCGCCGACATGAGCGTTAGCCTGGCTTGCTGCCGCGACGCCAACGTTGTTCGGGCGGTGGCACCCGCATCCGGCGCCTTCGAACAGCACAACCCAGACTTCCTGTGTCCTGGGCTATCGCCACCATCCATGCGCTACTCCTACGGCACGGCGGACCCGGTCTACACGCCAAGCGAGTTCAATGAGGTCATCACCTTCTTCCACACTCAGCTCGGCTGCAGCGCGGACTACGATTTGGTATCTGTATCGCCGTGCGGCGAGACCTGGACAGAAGATGGCTCCACGGTAAGCTGCTCCTGCAGGTCCTACCGCGACTGCCGCCAGCCCCTCATAGACTGCAAATTCACAAACATGGGGCACACCACTGCGCTCGGCTGGCGTGAAGATACCTGGGACTACTTCATGAGCTTCTGATCGAGCATCGCGTCTCACAAGTCGCTCTCGACCGGAACCGGCCTCGCCTAGTTCGAAACAGCCACGACGCTCACGTCACCGATCGTGATGTCCGTTTTGTGCGCGACCACCACCAAAGAGCCGCTCGCCGGCGACGTTGATGACGTGTAGCTGTGGCCCCAGGCGCTGGGCTCCGCCTCGGCCGAGGGCCACATCTTGACGCTGTACATGATGTCACCGTTGGGTAGCTCTTCGCTCCTCATCTTCATCAGATGCGGCACACCGACGCCCGGCTCCGGCGTGGTGCCGCTTCCCTGCGTCGTGCTCCCGTTGCTGGTCCAGGCCATCAAGCCCGTGTACGGGTCGGGAAGCCAGACGTATGCCAGCAAAGCGCCCATGGGGTGCCAGCCAATGCGCGGCTGTTGACCGTCCCAGTCGTAGTGACCTGTCCAGCGCATGAGCAGACCAATGATAGGCGCCGCCAGGCGATCGGCCGGAGCGTTGAGCGTGAACTCGACCACCGCTTCGTAGTTCGTCCAGGAGAGATCGCCGATCGCCACGAGTCGGTCGTAGCCGCTTTGGAACGTTCTGAGGCCAGCGGCTTCTTGCAACCAGTGCCCGTCTACGATTTGCGCAACTTCGGACACTTCAGCGACGCTGGCCCAGTTGATGCTGTACGGCAGTGGCGCGACGACGTTGTCGACGTACTCGACTTCCACAGTCGTACTGGTCGAGAAGTTCGCGTAGTCGATGGCACGAATTGTAACTTCGCTGACTCCGGCCGGCAGGTCGTCGTACGCGATCTCGACGTTGAAATCGCCCTCATACTCGAGCCGGCTTCCGTTCAGTCCAAGCGTCAGGGGCTGCTCGGGCCCTCCGTTCAGCGAGTAGGCCACATAGTCCACTCCGTCGAAGTCGTCCGCGTTCCCCAAGATGTTGATGAATCGCTGCGGCACGCCGGCCTCACCGAAGACTTGATACGGGCCGTACCAGACGAGGATGTCCGGACCACCAGCTCCGCTGAGGGTCGTCAAGAACGTCATGTCGTCGCTGCTGTCGCTGTTGCTGAAAGCATCGACGGCCGTGATGCGGTAGTGATAGGGGGTCCCAGCAGTCAGGCCGGGCAGTGTCACCATGTGCGCCGACTGTAGGGTGCTCGAGGTCACCGAACCGAGCTCGTAGGTCGTCGTGAGGCCATACTCCACCATCCCAGTGCTGGGCTCGTCGGTTTCCCAGCTCACCGTGGCCGAGGTCTCGTACCGCACCAAATACTCGTTGCTGATCACGGGCGGCATCGCGTCGAGCTCGAAGCTTGCCGTGACCGCGGTGTCGGACACCATGCTGAGGGAAGCAGGGTTGCTCGTTCCGCTGAGCGCGCCGCTCCAGCCCAGGAAAAGCGCGCCCAAGTCTGGCTCCGCGGTCAGCGTCACCGTCGCACCGCAGGCATAGCTGCTCGAGTCCGGATTCAGGAGCACGGTTCCGGGGCCGGCCGCGCCCGCCATCAGTGTGAACTCCTCGCCGGGTAGGCACGGCGGGGTGTCCTCGGGCTCGATCGGAGACGAGGTTTCGAAGAAGTAGTCGACCACCGCCGTATACGCAGGGTTCGGGTCGAAGTTGCCCGCAAAGACACCCACCGATGAGACCTCAAGCGCATGGGTGAAGCTTGCGACCGTTGTCCAGCTCTGGCCGTCGAAAGAATAGTGCTCGGTCCACACGTCACCCGCACGCGTCAGTCGCAGGTACTGGACCGGTGACACGGGGATGGCTTGGTTCAACTGCGTGATGGGCGCGCTGTCAGCGAACACGGCGCTGAAGAGCGATAGCGAGAGTAAGCCTCCATCGCTGTACACGTCGAACCGGATGTAGTTTCCGGCGTCGTCCTCGACCAACAGCCCTTGGCTTTGGAATGTCTCCGTAGGCTGCGATTCGAATTTGAGCTCGATCTCGAAGTCTTCGTCCGCCGCCGGCTGCATCACCCGCAACGAGGTGTTGACGACCCAGGCATCATGGGCGGTGCCTTCGGGCACCGAAAGCACGAGCTGGGCGTTCGATGTCCCCGCACCGACCACCGAGACCATCCCGTCCGCTTGAGGGTCGACGATGTTCCAAAGGCTCGTGTCGAGTGCCGCAGTGTCAAAGTCGTCAGATACGAAGGCGCTGCTTCCAGCCACGCCGCCTGTGCCGCCGACTCCGGCCGTGCCACCCATGCCGCCGACTCCGGCCGTGCCACCCATGCCGCCGACTCCGGCCGTGCCACCCATGCCGCCGACTCCGGCCGTGCCACCCATGCCGCCGACTCCGGCCGTGCCACCCATGCCGCCGACTCCGGCCGTGCCACCCATGCCGCCGACTCCGGCCGTGCCGCCCATGCCGCCGACTCCGGCCGTGCCACCCATGCCGCCGACTCCGGCCGTGCCGCCCATGCCGCCGATTCCGGCCGTGCCGCCTGTGCCAGCGCTGCCTCCGGATCCGCCGTTTCCACCAGCATCTCGCGGGTCACCGCTTCCGCCGCCGCATCCTGCGAGGGTGAGACACAACGCGGCCGCAAGGAATGCGGTCGAACGACTAGAGGCTTGGCAAGCGATCATTTGTTGCAATCGGCGCCGGTTCCACCCCCGGACACCGCCCCAAAAGGAAGACGTTCAACATAGCGCAACCGAGCACGGGCCGGTAGCCGCCCCTTTTTGGGCTACACTTCGCGCCCATGCGTGAAGAACAATTCGGCACAATCCGGGTCCGATTGACTGGAGGAGCCGATCGGCAGGGTGGGGGTGACGGACCGCTGGTCGTGCTGATGCATGGCTTCGGTGCCCCGGGGACGGACCTGATCGGCCTCTGGCGGGTGCTCGACGTACCGCGCGAGCTGCGCTTCGCATTTCCCGAAGCGCCGCACGAGGTCCCCGGCCTGTTTGGCGCGCGCGCTTGGTGGATGGTCGACTTCGCGCGTGCCGAGCAAGCGATGGCCGAAGGCCCCCGGAGCTATGCCGCAGAGATTCCGCCCGGCATGGAGCAAGCCACCGACCAGGTTGTGCAGATGCTCGAAGCGATGCAAGCGCAGCTAGGCGTCCCAGAAGAACGCCTCATTGTCGGCGGCTTCTCCCAAGGTTCGATGGCGGCATGCAACGCGGTCTTCAGCAGGGACGTCACGCCGGTTGGCTTGGTCATTCTCTCGGGAACGCCAGTGAATCTCGAGGCCTGGAAAGCCGGCATGGCGCAGAAACCGCAGGTGCCGGTCTTCCAAAGCCACGGCACCAACGATCCGCTCCTCTCATTTCAAGCAGCCGAGCAGCTGCGGGACGAAATGCGCAATGCAGGCCTGTCGACACAGTGGGTTCCTTTCAGAGGAGGTCACGAGATCCCGATGCCGGTGCTCGAAGGCCTCGGCCGGTTCCTTTCGGACTTCTCCGCTCGAAACGACTCCAAGTAGCCTGCGCTGTCACGTCCCACACACAAGGGTTTCGCTTCAGCCCAACGCTGCGACTTCGTCTTCTCGTCCCCGGACGACTCGCTTCCCCGCCAACGGTCCGCGGTACTCGCTGACCACGGTGCACTGCCCTTCGTGGCCGTCGCGCTCGAAGTAAATCACCACCCAATCGCGCACCCGCCCGAGCTCGTGGGCGCGATCGGTGTTGGAGTAGAGCGCGGTGAAGTGCCAGTCGTCTTTGTAGCTGTGCAGGATGGGCAGCCAGGCCGCGCCGTCGGGGTTGTGTCGCTGGGGCGCGATGCGAGGCAGCTCTCCCGCTTCGGCTTTCGCTCGGTAGTCTCGATCGATCTCGAGCAGCGCTGCGACGCTCGGTTTGGCTTCGGCGGTCGCGGGCGCGCTGACCTGAGCCCCTGCCGCCTGGAGCTCTGCAAACCTCCGCGCCCTACCTCGTGCCGAGCGCGTGAGCATCGTTGCCAGGATGTCCCGCACCGCTTCGAGCCGCCGAGGACCAAATCCAGCCACCGCGTCCAGGCGTCCGTCGTGGGCTGCCACCTCCAGCGCCTCGAGCGTGTCGATCTCGAGCTCTCGGTGGATCCGTTCGGCAAGCTCTTCGCCGATGCCGGGGACGGTCTTGAACAGCTCGACCGCGCAGAGCGTCCCTTCGAGCCGTCCCAGCATTCGTAGCTTGCCGGTATGCGCGATTTCGTCGATCGAGCCGGAGAGGCTCGAACCGATTTGAGGCAACGCGTCGAGACCTTTTCGCCCCTCGCTGAGGGCCAGGCCCTGAATGCTCGTCTCGTGATTCCGAACAACCGCGGCCCCCGCCCGGTACGCGTCGATTCGATAGATGTTGGCGTGTTGCGCTTCCAGACGGTCGGCAACCCGCTCGAGGATCTCGGCGATCTGCTCGTTGCTGACGCTGGGCGGACCCGAATCCACAAGCGCATCAAGCCAGCAGATCGACGGGAACGCAACCGGCCGCTGCCCGCTGGCGCTATCTGCCGATCCGATCAAACCTTCCCGCTTCTGAACAGAAGGAAAAACTTGAGCTTACGCACCGCCGCCTTCTTCGATCTCGATCGCACGCTCCTCGACATGAACAGCTCGACGCTCTGGGCCAAGCACGAGCTTCGCGGCGGCAGCATTTCGATTCGCCAGTTCGGCCGGGTTCTGGTCTGGAACGTGCTCTATCACTTGTCGCTCATCGACATCGAGACCGCGTTCAAAGAAGCGGTGGGTCACTATCGCGGGCGCTCGTACGAGGGCCTCAACGCGGAGACGCGCGACTGGTTCGCAAGGGACGTCGCGCATCATCTGCGCCCCGGCGCCGGCCGCGCTCTTCGCGAGCACCGCGAGAAGGGTCATCAGCTCGTCCTGCTCACCAGCGCATCTGCGTTCGCTTCGCGGGCCGCCAGTGACACATGGCAGCTCGACGACTTCCTCTCGAACGACTTCCCGGCCGACCAGGACGGGAAGCTTCGCGGAACTTTCGTGCCGCCGCTCTGCCACGGAGCTGGAAAGGTCACGCGCGCGGAGGATTGGGCTTCGAAACGCGGGATCGATCTCCGCGACTGCTACTTCTACACCGACTCCTACAGCGACGCGCCGATGTTGAGAGCCGTCGGTTATCCCCGCGTCGTCAGTCCGGATCCGCGGCTGAAGCGGGCAGCCCGGCAAGAAGGCTGGCCCATCCTGCAATGGTGAGCGCGACGAGCCCAGGTCTTCGGTCTGCACTGCCGCCTGCTGTCTTGGGGGGTGCCCGTGCCAGCGTCAGTGTCGGCGCAGGAACCCCCGGAGCCGCGACAGGATCGGATACGGATGCTCCTTGGCGAGATCGTCCAACGCGTTCTGCATCCTCGCGTTGATCTCCTCGTAGCAACGCTCGAGCACTTCCGGATCCTCTGCGTCCTCCGAACCGAGGTGACTCCAGCTCATCGGCTCGCAGACCTGAAGCGTGACCTTGGTGGGAATAGGCCACGCCGGGATTGGACCGAGAACCAGCCCCCAGGGGATCGTGAAGCTTAGCGGGATGCTGTCCGTTCGGAACTTGCGTAGGCCGAGCGCCTTGGCAATGCGCCGGCCGCGGCTGAGCACGATGCTCGACTCGTGGCCTCCTTGGCTCACGATCGGAAACACAGGAACGCCCTTTCGAAGGGCGAGCTTGATGAAGCCTTTGTGCCCGGCGAGGACGATGCGATTGCGTTCGGTCCAAGGGCGCGCGATGTCTTCGAGGCCCCCGGGGTAGACCAGCACGGCCGCGCCCCGATCGAGCGCCGCCGCCCCGTTTCGCTGATTGGCAGGCACTTGGGCAAGGCGGCGGAAGAAGGCCCGCGCACCTGGCACAGCGAAAATCAAATCGTAGCTCAGCACGACCAGCGGACTGTCGACCCCGTTCCTCCGGTACCAGGCCGCCATCAAGGCGGGTGTATCCGGATCGCAGTTCGGCCCCGAGTGATTGCCAACCAGCAGAACCGGGCCCTTGGCTGGCAAGCGCTCCGCGCCGCGCACCTCGGAGTCGAAGTAGCGACCGTAGATCTCCATCAGCGGCACGACCTGAGCGAGAAACTCCGGGTCGTGCTCGAACTCTACCGCTTTGTGCGCCTCGTCCATCGTCCACGTCCAGGTAGCACCCCGCGATCTTGGAAGCCTTCGAGCGCCTCCCGGATCGCCTGCGCGCGTCGGTTCTGAACGATGTGTCCGCCGGGGAACCGGATGAGCTCTGTTCCGAAGTGGTCAGCGAGGCGCTGGCCGTGCTCCACCGTCGCGAGACGATCGTATGCTCCCGAAATGATCGCGACGCGTTCGGGCTCGACCTTGGGCATGCGGCAGACCGGCGTGATCGGAACCAGCTGCTCTCGGTAGCCTTCGTAGAGTGTTCGCTGAATATCGCCGGTACCCGGCACCAGGTCGTTGTCGTTCATCACGTCGGGCACGCTGCAAATCGGAATGAACGACATCACGAAGTCGACGTCCGAGGTCACCGTAGCCAGCAGGGACGTCGTGTAGCCGCCGAGGCTCATCCCGACGACGCCGACATGGCTCGCGCCCGCCTCTCGCATCGTGCGAATTGCGGTCTGCAAGTCCCAAATCGCCTGGCGGAAGCCTTCGATCGTGAACGCGGTGTCCTGCTGCGGCCACTCCGGTGGAAACGCGTTCCCCCGCCGTCCGTGGAAAGGGAGCGCGAAGAGCGAAACCCCAATCCCTTGCCGAAAGAACTCTCGCATCGGCCAGGCGACGCGTTCCATCAGATGGTGGCCGGACGAAAAGCCGTTCACGAGGATCGCCATCGGCTTGCCCTTGATTCGCAGATTCAAAGTTCGGAGCAGGGCCGTCTGATTGTCGGTGTGACTTCGGTACTCGTGCTCGACGTCCTTGAACACCAGCGGGTGGACACTGCGCCAGCTCCACTCCGCGTAGCCGACTCGCTGCGGCGCCAACCAACGCTTCTTGACGTTGATTCGCCCCGGATTCGGGAAGAGATCGCTCGGGCACTCGCGGTACGTCCGGTAGTCGTCGCTCGAAGCAAAGGCCGTCAGGTCGCGCACCAGCTCTGGCGGCTCTTTCAAGTCTGCCGGCTGGAGCTTGCTGATTTGCTTGACGAGGAAACCGTCGGCTCGGTAAGCGAGTTTCTGGATCAGTCCCCGAGGCTTCGCGGAAGTTGCGAGCCCGCTGCCGCCGCTCTTGAGGGAAATCCCGCTCGCTCTACCGACGTCCAGGGTATCCCAGGTTTGCTGAGCTTGACGCGCCACGATGGTCTAGTCGTATATCGGAAGCGCTCGTTCAGTGCAATTGCTGACGCCAATGGTCGAGAAGTTTCGGACGCAGGATTTTCGCCCAGCGCGCGTAGCCCTTCTTGTTCAGATGTACGCGGTCGAACAAAAAGAGCGATCGATCCGGCTCGCCGGCAGGCGTCCGTAAGGCCGAGTTCCCATCGATGAGGTCCAACCACGGCCTGCTTTCGGCGACTTTCTTCAGGTATTCGTTCACCGCGTCGATCTCCGGAGCCCGGCGGGCGTTGAGCGGGGAAGGAAAGGTCCCGAGGACGAGGATGCGCGCATCGGGCAAGCGCTCGTGCAGCCTGCTGAGCAGGGTGTCGTAGAGCGTCTTCATCTGCTCGACGCTCTTTGGATGGTTTCC
This sequence comes from uncultured delta proteobacterium, assembly GCA_963716775.1. Lineage (GTDB taxonomy): Bacteria > Myxococcota_A > Polyangia > Polyangiales > Houyiibacteriaceae > SG8-38. The sequence continues at coordinate 335,548 of CAVQUI010000003.1, read as the reverse complement.
GGCGAAGTCGAGCATGTCGTTCGTACCGATGTAGAGCACCACCATACCGGGATCGTGCGACGTGATGAGCCGATCCATGTAGTGGATCACATCGTTCACCTTCGCACCGCCAAAGCCGCGTTGAATCAAAGGCAAAGGCGACATGTCGTCGGCGAGGTTTCGCCAGAACCGAATCGTCGAGCTGCCCGCGAACACCACCGCACCTTTGGCTTCGGGCTGCTTCTGTTCCCGCCTTTCGAACGCACGGATCTGTGTCTCCCAGACGAGCGGATCTTCACTAATCGTACGCCGAACCTCGTCCCAAATCTTCCACCCGACGACAGCGGGCCCGACGACCGGAACAGCGAGGAGCGAGAGCCAGAGCCACATGGGGGAAGGGTGGGCCAGCGGCAGTGGCAGTGCCAGCGCCAGTGTCAGCGCCAGCGCCAGTGCCAGTGTCAGTGATCGGCGATCGAGATCCGAATCGGCGATCGTGTAAACTAAGCTCATGCGAGCCGCCCTCCTCGATGCCCCCGCCCCCATCGAAACGCACCCACTGCGTCTCGGCGACGTGGACATCCCCACACCCGCCGCGGACGAAGTCCTCATCAAAGTGCACGCCTGCGGTGTCTGTCGCACCGACCTGCATGTCGTCGAAGGCGATCTCGAGCTGCGGCGCTCGCCCATCATTCCAGGTCATCAGGTCGTCGGTACGATCGAATCGCTCGGGCCCTCGGTGCGCAATCGTGAAGTCGGTGAGCGCGTCGGCGTCGCCTGGCTTCATCGCAGCTGTGGATGTTGCGCCTTCTGCACCAGCCAACGTGAGAACCTCTGCGATTCCCCAGACTTCACAGGCTGGACCGTTCACGGAGGCTTCGCAGAGTATGTCGTTGCCCCGGCGAGCTTTACCTATCCGCTGCCCGATGGCTTTTCGGACTTGCAAGCAGCTCCCCTGCTTTGCGCCGGCATCATCGGCTACCGCTGTCTCAACAAGACCGGCATCGACGACTGGTCCGGCGCGCGCCTCGGGCTCTACGGCTTCGGCGCCGCAGGCCACGTCGCCATTCAGATCGCCCGAGCTCGGGGCGCCGAGGTCTACGTCTGCACGCGTGATCGCGCGAAGCACCAGGCGCTTGCCGAAGAGCTCGGCGCCGTCTGGACGGGCGACACCATGGACGAGCCTCCGGTCCCGCTCGACGCGAGCATCATCTTCGCGCCCGCCGGCGAGATCGTCCCCGCTGCGCTCTCGCACCTCGACAAGGGTGGCACCCTCGTGCTCGGAGGCATTCACATGAGCCCCATTCCGGAGCTCCCGTACGAGCTCCTCTATCGCGAGCGCGTCGTCCGCAGCGTCGCCAACAACACCCGCGAGGACGGCATCGCATTTCTCCGAGAAGCTGCCGAGGTGTCCGTGCGCACCCACGTCGAAACGTTCCCACTCGAGAGCGCCAACGATGCGCTCGAACGCCTTCAGCGCGACGGAATTCGCGGCGCGGCTGTCCTGACCGTTTAACGAAAAACGCCGCGCTCCGAAGAACGCGACGTCTTTGCGTGCAGTCTCGCTGCCTTACTCGGCAACCTCTGCCATCAGGCGAGCCACCACATAGGGGTCGATGTTGGCGCAGGGACGACGATCTTCGAGGTAGCCCTTGCCATCGAGGTCGGTGGCCATCGGGATTCGAATCGAAGCGCCGCGGTCGGACACGCCCCAGCTGTAGTCACGGAACGAAGCGGTCTCGTGCGCGCCGGTCAGACGCTCTTCGAGGCCGGCACCGTAGTGCTCCAGGTGAAGCGCGATGCGGTCGGGCTCGCCGAGCTTCTCGCAGTACTCGTGGATGACTTTCAAACCGCCGTCTTCACGCATCGCCTTGGTGCTGAAGTTGGTGTGGCAGCCCGCGCCGTTCCAGTCGCCCTTGGCCGGCTTGGCATCGAGCGAGATGTCGACGCCGTAGCCCTCGGCGATGCGGTCGAGTAGGTAGCGCGCGACGTACATGTGATCGCCCACCTCGGTGACACCCGCGGGACCGATCTGAAACTCCCACTGGCCGGGCATGACCTCGGCGTTGATGCCCGAAATCTTCAGGCCGGCCTTGATGCAGGCATCCATGTGCTCTTCGACGATCTCGCGGCCGAAGATCTTATCGGCGCCCACGCCGCAGTAGTACGGGCCCTGAGGAAGCGGGAAGCCGCCTTCTGGGAATCCCAGAGGCCAGCCGTCCTTCATCATCGTGTATTCCTGCTCCATGCCGTACCAGCAATCGAGGTGCTTCAGGCGCTCTTCGGTCTCGGAAGCTGCACGTCGGGTGTTGGTCGGGTGCGGCGTTCCGCCGTGCGTTACGACCTCACAAAGGACGAGCAGGTTGTCTCCACCTCGAAGCGGATCGCGACAAGCGAAAACGGGGAACAACTGGCAGTCGGAATCATCGCCGGTCGCCTGGTTCGTGCTGGACCCGTCGAAGCCCCAATGCGGCAGCGCTGCAACACCGGTGATCGCACCGAGGACCTTGTCGATGATGTTCGCCTCGAGCATGCGCGTCTTCGAGCGAAGAAGCGGCGTCGGCTCAGTGCCGTCGATCCAGATGTATTCAGCCTTGATGATACTCATCGTTACTACTCCTAAAGATGTTCTCGTCGCCGTGGCACCTAAGAACTGAGTCGGAGGTGAACCGCGGGGTTGACTCTTGGCCGGTCCGTCACCGTGCTGAAGAGCTCGTTGGGGGATCTGTGGACCGCCATTGTTTCCAGATAGTTTCCGAGCCCTTTCCTAGACGAAAAAAGGCTCCCGCGCTCGGCCCCGCAGCCGAATTCAGCCCATCTTTGGGCGCAAAGCGGGGGGTTCTCGTTGCTCAACCCATACGGCTGAACGGGGCTTCTGGGGTCCAGCTCCGCTCGTTGCACGTAACTGTATGTAACCAATAGCAAATTATCTCATTTGCCCAGGCCGCCGGATTTGCGACCGCTACATTGCCAGTGTACAATATTGGCATAGTTGGCTTTTTTCGTATTGGGGAGTTCGTACATGGGTAGATGGCTTTCGATTGTGCTCGCAGGCTTGGGCGGCTTGGCGATGGTCGCTTGTGGCGCAGATGGTTCGGATCCCCGCATCGGTGGGACCGGCGGCAGCGGTGGTGTAGTACTGAGCTGCCAGAGCTTGGATCCTCCCCCCGATGACTGCGACGAGGTCTGCAGCTCGGATAGAGACTGCGAAGCGAGCTTCTGCGAAAACGGCAGATGCGTTGCCCACTGCACAGCGACCCAGGGCTGCGGTGCGGGCTGGACCTGCAACACGAGCAACGGCCGCTGCATCCCGGACACGGGCACGGGCGGCACAGCCGGCACTGGCAACAGCGGCGGCAACGGCTGTCAGTCGGTGACGATCACACCCACGCGCAGCGTTCCGAACATCATGTTCCTGGTCGACCAGAGCGGCTCGATGCCAGCGGACTTCGGTGGCGGGCTCAATCGCTGGGAGGCCGCGCACGCCGCGATCACCGAGATCATCGCGGAGACCGACTCGATCGTTCGCTACGGGCTGACGACCTACCAATCAGCACGATGGTGGCGCGACACCCGCCGAGTGTCCGATCTTCGACACCCAGGTCGACTTCTCGATGGACGCCTCCGCTTCGATCGCCATGAGCTACCCGGCGACCTTCCCCGGTGGTGAAGACACGCCAACCGGCGACGCCATCGACGTCCTGGTCGACATCATTCAGGCCGATCCGCCGCCCGCCGAAGGGCCGACTATCATCGTCTTGGCAACGGACGGCGAGCCCGATTCCTGTGAGACTCCGGATCCGAACCCGACAGCGCAGGCTCGAGAGGAGGCGGTCTCCGCATCGGCGCGCGCACACAGTCTGGGCATCGATCTCTTCGTTCTTTGGGTTGGCGCGCTCTCGGACGATGACACGCAGGACCACATGAAAGAAGTCGCCAACGTCGGCGTTGGCCTTGGGCAGTTCACTGGGGTTCCGGCTCCAGCGGGTGAGGAACCGGCGAACCCGACTCAGGGCGCTCCATTCTGGGTCGGCACCGATCCACAGGACCTCGAAGACGAATTCCGCACGATCATCGGCTCCAGCATCTCGTGCGACATCCAGATGGACAAGCGCTTCGACGACAAAGTAAAGGCCTGCGCGGAGGGCAACGTCCGACTCAACGGCGTGCCGCTGAGCTGCCCGAGCGAGTGGCGCGTCAAGCCCGGCGTCGATGACGTCATCGAGCTGGTCGGCAGCGCTTGCACCACGTTCAAGAGCGGCGAGGTGACCTTCGAGGCCGAGTTCCCGTGCGGCGCCATCATCGTCGAGTAGCGGCTACTCGCCCAGATTGATCTCGAGCTCTTTGCGGGCGCCTGCTTGAATTCGGACCACGCGCGTCTGGCTCGGGAGCTCCCGGCCAGCCCTGATGACGTGCTTTCCTTTGGAGAGCCGTGCCTTCACCGGGGCTCTGCCCATGTACGCTCCGTCGATCCAGACACGGCCCCAGGGGTGAACGACAACATGAACCGTACCCTTGGCTAGCTTGGCCGGCGGAGGATCCACGTCCGACGCAGGCACGGTCGCGGGCGCGGTCGCGGGCACTGGCGCAGGCACTGGCGCTGACGCTGGCACTGGCGCTGGCGCTGGCGCTGGCACTGGCACTGACGCTGGCGCTGACGCAGGCACTGGCACTGGCACTGGCACTGGCACTGACGCTGGCGCTGACACTGACGCTGACACTGACACTGACGCCGGCACCTCAGCCCCCCGCCCGAGCCACGCTTTCCCCGTGACCGCCGCCGCCAGGATCGCCAGCAAAGCGCCTGCAATCAGTGCTGCGCGGCCGGTCTTCGCGGGCTTTTGGGGAACCGGTACGGCGTCGTCCGTAGCCAGGGTCGGAGGCCGGCTCAGCTCGGTGTCCCGTTCTTCTTCGCGCGCCCGAACGTGCATGCGGGCTTTCGCGCCGCCCCGGTGGCCTTCGACGGTCGACGCGAGCTCCCATCTCACCGATGGAGGAGGCGCCACGGCGGCGAGCTCTTCGATCAAGCGCGTCGCGCTCGGCGTTCGGACCGCGCGATCCACTTCGATCAATCGCTCGATGATCTCGCGGAGCAGGGCCGGAGCTTGTGGCGCGGCCTCGTGCAGCGAGAGTCGGTCGCCCTCCAGAATCTTCTGCATCGTTTCGACATCGTGCGCTCCGTCGAAAGGGCGCCGCCCGGCCATCGCCTCGAACAGAATCACGCCGAGCGAAAACAGATCCGATCGTCCGTCGACGTCCTCGCCGCGCATGTGCTCGGGAGACATGTACGGGACCTTCCCCTTCGCGCTACGGCTTGCGGTGGCCTTTGCCTTGTCGATCGCCTTTGCGATGCCGAAGTCCGCGAGCTTCGCCTCTCCGGAGCGGCCCAGCAGAATGTTGGAAGGCGAGATGTCGCGGTGAACCAGGTTGTCGTGCGCGTGTTCGAGCGCATGGGCGAGGTCCAGGCCGATCAGAACCACCGTATCCCAAGCGAGCTTCCCGCCCGGTGACGAGTTGAGGAGGGAGCGCAGGTCCACGCCATCGACCAGCTCGAGGGTCATGTAGTGCACACCGTCCACCTCGCCGACGTCGATTACGCCCACGATATTGGTATGCCGAAGCTGCGCCGCGAGCTTGGCCTCGCGCTGGAATCGAGAAACAAACTCGGCGTCCTCGCTGAACGCGGGCAGCACGCGCTTCAAGCAAACACGCTGCTCGAATCCACCATCCCCGGCGCGCGTTGCTTCGAAAGCCTCCGCCATTCCGCCCACGCCGAGTCGGCGCAGCAGATGATACGGGCCAAAGTCTCGCGGCTCACCGGCCATTGCAATACAAGACTAGCATCATCGCGAAACCGCTGGCGCGGCCATGGCCAGCGATGCAGGCTCCCCCGCCACTGATGAAGTCAGCGTCAGGTCTATTCAAAGGCGTCGATCGCACCATCTTCCGGCGCCTCTTCGATCTGGCGATGCCGATCGTCGGCCTGAACCTGCTGAGCGTCCTCACCCTGGCGGTCGACACCGCAATGTGCGGGCGCCTGGTCGATGCCGAGGAAGCGCTGACGGCCCTTGGTTTTGCGGGTCAGCTCATCTTCTTGCTCATGGTGGCGATGCTCGGGCTGACCGTTGGGACGGTCGCTTTCATCGCTCGCGCCCACGGCGCCCGCCAGTCCGATCGCATCAATCACGTTCTTCACCAGAGCATTCTTCTCACCTACCTGGTGTCGATCGCCGTGGCGATCGTCGGAAATCTCGGCGCCGGCCTCGTGATGGACTGGCTCGGTGCCGAAGCGGAGGTTCGTGATCTGGCGGTGAGCTATCTACGCCCGCTCCTCACCCTCACCGTGTTCTTCTACTTGAACATGCTGTTCGCCGCGGCCTTGCGCGCGGTCGGCAACACGATGCTGCCGTTCATGATTGCCCTGTTCAGCAATCTTCTCAACATCGTCTTGAACTACGGGCTCATCTTGGGAGGCTTCGGCCTTCCCGCCATGGGCGTCCGCGGCGCGGCCTGGGGTACGGTCATCTCGCAAGCCGTCGCAGTCCTCCTGATGGTGCTCATCTTGAGGCGCGACGTCGTCTACGGTGTCCGTGCGCACCTCGGCCTGGCCAGGCTCGACCAGCCGCTCGCCCGCGATCTTTTTCGCATCGGAGCGCCGGCTGCGCTCGACATGCTGGTCCTCAACGTTGCCTTTCTTTCTGTTGTCGGCATGCTGGCGCGTGTGGCGCAGGTGGCGGTCGCGGCTCACGGCGTTGGGCTGAGAGTTCAGTCTCTGGCGTTCGTGCCCGGCTTGGGAGTCTCGCAGGCCATCGGCGCGATGGTCGGAAACGCACTTGGCGCCGGCGATGAGCCCGAAGCGCGTCAGGTCGTGCGCGGCGGCATTCTCCTATCGACCGTCATCATGACCGTCCTAGGTTTGTCCATCGTGTTCGGGGCAGAACCGATCCTCGCGATCTTCGACGTCGATCCGGCGACCGAGCTCGGCCGCTATTCGATACTCTGGATGCAGGTCCTCGGCTGGGGCATGCCGATCGTCGGGGTTCACATCGGGCTGATCGGGATGCTCCGCGGCGCCGGCGCCACCAACACCAGCCTGATGATCAACATCGTCGGCACCCTGGTCATCCAAGTTCCGCTCAGCTGGTTCCTCGGTTTCGTCGTGGGCTGGGGCGTGTTCGGCATTTGGGTCGCCGTCCCCATCTCGTTCGTGGTTCGCTTGTTCCTGGGCATTCTGGCGTACCGGCGCGGAACCTGGGCCCGGGCGGGCGCCACCCTCTGAGGGTTCGCCTGGGCAGGGATTTCGCTGCCTCGCGCTATTTTGGTAACCTGTCGACATGTTCAACGCCTTGATCAGGGCGGTGTATCGAGCAGCGCATTGGGGGCTACGGCTTCTCTGGTTCATTCGACGACCAGAGACGTCCGGAGCGCTCGTGGCGGTCTGGCACCACGGCCGAGTCTTGCTCGTGAAAAACTCCTACCGCGCTCAGCTCACCTTCCCGGGCGGCTACATCCGCCCGCGCGAAGACCGTCGAACCGCGGCGGCCCGCGAGCTCCGCGAAGAAGTCGGCATCAACGTTCAGCCCAAGCGACTGGTCCACGCCTATCACGGCACGCACGTCTTCGAGCACCGCCAGGACACCCTGGACATCTACGAGCTCGAGGTAGAATCCGAGCCCAACGTGCAGGTCGACAACCGCGAGGTGGTGCGGGCCGAGTTCCTGACTCCCGACGAAGCGCTCGGCCTGCGGATCGTGCCGCACCTCGACGAGTACCTTTCGAGGCGTATCGCGCAGGCGACAGATTGAGCCCGGTGAACCCGCACGAAACGCTCCGCCATGAGGCACTCCGGCTCCACGAGCGCTACCAACGCGAGCTGATCGAGCGCTTCTCCGTCTGTCCCTGGGCAAAGCCAGCCCGCGCTCACGGCCGCAGCCGCGCGTATGTCGCTACACACGAGACTTGTAGTCTCGACGAGCTCGCACCGGTGCTGACCGACTGGGCCGCCGACGAAACCATCGACGTTGCGTTCGTGATCGCCCCACGCTTCTCAGGAGGGCCGGACGCGTTCGGTGTCTGGGCCAGCTCGATAGCCGAGCAAGCAGACAGCGTCTTTCTAACCGCGCCGTTCTATCCGAGCGCCCCCGACTCCGCGGGTTCGATCCAGTTCCTGCGACAAACCCCCGACCCCACCGTGCAGCTCGTCCGCCGATCCCTCCTCGAACAAATCCGTTCCCAAGACCCCCCCCACTACCGCGACATGTTCGATATCGACTTGGATAAGCTCGAGGCAATGAAGCCCCCACAAAGCGTCGCCGCCTCAGTCGTCGCGCACAACGAACGGATGTTGGAGCGCGAGGGCAGGGCGGAGATTCAACGGGTGTTGGATGACATTCGAGGGGACCGGGAGCGGAGTTATGCGCGGGTGATGGGGCTGTTTTGATGGGGCTGTCGCTGGTCGGCTTGTGCTGCCGCGGGTGTGTTGAAGCGGGGTGCTGGGTGGGTTGGCTGGTATGGCTTGATTACACCGCCCGCCCAGACGCCGCCGGCGGTCGGTTAGTCCCGCCCCACCACCCCCACACTATCGCCTACCCCCACCCGTAGTTCTGGTATCACTCTCACGCGAGTGAGCAGCGTGCCTGGCGCGGCGTTCGCTTCGCCCTGCCTTGCCGGCGCGTTCGCGCCGGGCTTCGCCCTTCGGGCTCGCGCTGCCGCGGGTGTCTTGGGGAGTGCCAGTGCCAGTGCCAGTGTCGGTGGCAGCGCCAGTGTCGGTGGCAGCGCCAGTGTCGGTGTCTGTGATTGTCTCGGGCGTCGACGTACGGCTTGTGCTGCCGCGGGTGGCTTGGGGCGGGGGGTGTCCTTATTGCTCTGGTTCGGGGGCGGTGGCGGTCCAGTGTTCTAGGGCGGTTAGGGCTGCGGACTGTTCGGCTTCTAGCTTGGAGCGGCCGGTCCCTGTGGCTATGTGTTCGTCGTTGAGCTCCAGTGCGACGGTGAACTCGCGCTCGTGATCGGGGCCTTCGGTGTCGACGAGCTGGTAGCTTGGCGTTCCTCCGAGGTTCGCTTGGGCCCACTCCTGCGCGCGTGACTTGGCGTCTCGACGTCCCGGGGCGCTGGTGTGGAGACGCGGCTCGAAGATCCGGCGAGCGGCTTCGAAGGCCGCGCCTGCGCCTCCGTCGCGATAGATCGCACCGATGCAGGCCTCGAGTGCGCTCGAAAGCAATCTGGGCTTGGTGCGCCCCCCCGACTTCTGCTCTCCCTTGCCAAGCCGCATCGCATCTCCAATGCCGATCGCCTGGGCTGCTTCGCAAAGGCCCTTCTCGCGGACGAGGTCGGCCCGCCGTCTGGTGAGCTCGCCCTCGTCTGCGTCTGGAAACTGCACGTACAGCAGCGAGGCGACGACGAGATCGACTACGGCGTCACCGAGGAACTCGAGGCGCTCGTTGTCGGTAGCGGCGAGGTCGGGGCGCTCGTTCTTGAACGATGTGTGGGTGAGGGCGTCCAGCAACAAGGCCGTGTCGGCAAAGGAGTAGCCGAGCTCTTCACATAGGCGGAGTGCCGCTTCGTCGAGAGGCTCATCGCGATTGGACATCGACCGCAACCTATCAGTTGACCCGGGGCGAATCCATCGCCAAGCGGCGCCGTGCTATACGCGCCCGGTGAGCTTTCCCCCCGAGGTCTTGGAAACGACGCGACTCCTGCTGCGCCGCCCGACCGCCGAGGACGCACAATCCGCGTTCGAGTCCTACGCGAGCGACCCGAAGATCACGCGCTACATGACCTGGAGCGCGCACACGAACCCGGCGCAGACTCGCGACTTCTTTCAGCAGACCATCGACGCCTGGGACTTGCGTATGGGCCACCGCGTATGGCTCATCGAACGCAAAGACGACGGAATGCTGATCGGGACGATTGGATGCACCGTGCTCTTCCATCGGGTGGAGGTCGGATTTGCGCTTGGCAGCCATTTTTGGGGCCGGGGATACGCGCCCGAAGCCTTGTCGAGAGTCATTGAAGCAGCGTTTGCAGACGGGCGGATCGCGCGCGTCCAGGCGCTCTGCGACGAAGAAAACACCCAGTCGTCGCGCGTCATGCAGAAGGTCGGAATGCAGTGCGAAGGACGGCTTCGGCAGTACGGCAGGCATCCCAATCGCTCTGAAACTCCGCGAGACTGCCTGATGTATGCCCTGGTTCGCGGCGATTGAACCGCGAATCGAAGCGACTACACTCCGCCCTTAATGCGCATGCTCACGACCGTAGCGGACCAGGCGGAGGCCCATACCCTTGGTGACGCGCTCTATGCGCATGGCGTGGTCACGACGCTCAAGGAGACGCGTGACGGCTCGTTTGCGATCTGGGTTCACGACGAAGAGCAGATGGAGCAGGCGCGTGCCTTTCTGAATGGCTTTGATCCCACGTCGAATCGGGTCGCCGAGATGGCCAAGAAGGCCCGGGCGAAACGCAAGCAAGAGGCCAAGGCCGACCAGCAGCTCCGGGTGCGAACCGAAAAGATTCGCGGGCAGATCGAGGCGAAACAGAGCATGCGCATCGGGACGGTGACCACCGGCTTGATCGCGATCTGCGTGGTCGTGTTCTTTCTGACAGACATGGGCAAGAACATGAGCGTCGTGTCGTATTTCACTTTCGTGCCGGCGGTGCCGGCTCGCGGCGGCCCGGTTTGGGGTGACGCGAGCGCGATCTGGGAGGGGCAACCCTGGCGCTTGTTCACGCCGATGTTCCTGCACTTCGGCTTCATGCACATCTTGTTCAACATGTGGTGGCTCAAGGACCTTGGCACCGCGATCGAGCGCGTGTTCTCCGCCCGCTACCTGCTCGGACTCGTCCTGGTGACCGCAGCGGTTTCGCATGTGCTCGAATACGTCATGTCCGGACCGACGACGTTCGGAGGCATGTCCGGCGTGGTCTACAGCTTGTTCGCCTTCATCTGGATCCGAGGCCGCCTAGACCCGGGCTTCCCTTACCGAATGCCGCAACAGCTGGTGACGTTCATGTTGATCTGGCTGGGGCTTGGTTTCACCGGATGGGTGGGACCGATTGCGAACTGGGTGCACACGGGCGGCTTGCTGGTTGGGGCGGTCTGGGGCGTGATTTCGTCCGGGTATCTGCAGCGCAAGCTGGGGCGCTAGAGACTGGCGCCTCGTTCCGAGCCCCTCCACACGGAGACATTTGAGCCGCGCAGATCCGTACGGCGCCATTAAGAGAAGTCCTCCACGCCCCCTCAAGACAGCAGCCCCCCGCGAGCCCGAAGGGCGAAGCCCGGCGCCAAGGGCGCCGGCAAGGCGGAGCAAAGCGACCGCCGCGCCAGGCACGCTGCTCACTCGCGTGAGAGTGATACCAGAACTACGGGTGGGGGTAGGCGATAGTGTGGGGGTGGTGGGGCGGGACTAACCGACCGCCGGCGGCGTCTGGGCGGGCGGTGTAATTAAACCGAACCAGGCAATCAGCTCACCCCACCGCTCCCAAGCCACCCGCGGCAGCACAAGCCGAACGCTGACGCCTAGCTCAAACACCAGCCCCGCGCTCAAACCGCGCGCGAAGCCGTGTACGCTTCAAGCCGCGCATGCGCCCAGTCGACGTCGCGCTGCAGCTCGTTGTAGTCGGGGCCTTCGTACAGCTCATCGAAGGCCTTGAGCGCCTCTTCGGCCTTTTCGAGCTCTGCGCGCACCACGTCGGGCTTGATCTCTTCAGGCGAGGCAAACACGTCGGTCAGCAGAAGCACCTTGTCGGGACCGCCCTCGACGAAGCCGGGGCCGATCGCCGCGATCTTACGCTTGCCGTCGACCTCCCAAACCAGAAGCCCGCACTTGAGCGCTGCCAAGAGCGGAAGGTGGTTTGGAAGCACGCCGAACTCGCCCTCGACGCTCGGCGCCTGAACCGAATCGACCTTGGCGGAAAGCACGGAGCCGGTCGGCGTGACCACGTCGAGTTGCAGATGTTCGGAGTTCGCCATCGTTCAGCCCCGTCAGTCCTTGGCGCGCTTGCTGAAAGCTGCCTTGACCTCTTCGATGTTGCCCTTGAGGTAGAAGTCCTGCTCTGGGATGTGGTCGAGCTTGCCGTTGAGAATCTCCTCGAAACCGGAGACGCTCTCTTCGAGCGGCACGTACGCGCCCTTGAGGCCGGTGAACTGCTCGGCGACGAAGAAGGGCTGCGAAAGGAATCGCTGAATCTTACGGGCGCGGTCGACGACCATGCGGTCATCTTCGCTGAGCTCGTCCATGCCGAGAATCGCGATGATGTCCTGGAGGTCCTTGTACTTCTGCAAGGTCTCCTGCACGCCACGCGCGACCGCGTAATGCCGCTCGCCGAGGACGTTGGGGTCGAGCATGGTCGAGCTCGAGTCGAGCGGATCGACAGCCGGGTAGATGCCGAGCTCCGCAATCGAACGCGACAAGACGGTCGTCGCGTCCAAGTGAGCGAAGGTCGTTGCAGGCGCCGGGTCGGTCAAGTCATCGGCAGGAACGTAAATCGCCTGGACCGAGGTGATCGAGCCCTTGGTCGTCGAGGTGATTCGCTCCTGGAGCTGACCCATCTCGGTCGCCAGCGTCGGCTGGTAACCAACCGCCGAAGGAATACGGCCGAGAAGCGCCGAGACCTCGGAGCCGGCCTGCGTGAATCGGAAGATGTTGTCGACGAAGAGAAGGACGTCCTGACCCTCGTCGTCACGGAAGTACTCGGCAACGGTCAAGGCGCTCAAGGCGACTCGTGCGCGTGCGCCGGGCGGCTCGTTCATCTGGCCGTAGATGAGCGCGGTCTTCGAAAGAACCGTCTCGCCCGACTCGAGCTTCGATTCGCTCATCTCGAGGAGCAGGTCGTTACCCTCACGAGTACGCTCGCCGACACCCGCGAAGCAGGACACACCACCATGCGCCTTCGCGACGTTGTTGATCAGCTCCATGATGAGAACCGTCTTGCCGACGCCCGCGCCACCGAACAGACCGATCTTGCCGCCCTTACGATACGGAGCGAGGAGGTCGATGACCTTGATGCCCGTCTCGAAGATTTCGACCTCGGTGCTCTGCTCGACGAATGTCGGAGCGTCGCGGTGAATCGGTGAGAATTTGGTGGCGCCGACCGGGCCCTTTTCGTCCACCGGCTCGCCAATGACGTTCAAGATGCGCCCGAGGCACTCCTTGCCGACCGGCATCGCGATCGGAGCGGCGGTGTTCTTGACCGCCATCCCGCGGACCAGGCCGTCGGTCGAATCCATCGCGACCGCGCGGACGGTGTTCTCACCGAGGTGCTGCGCAACCTCCAGGGTGAGGTTCCAGTCCTTATCGCTAATCGCCGGGTTGCTCACCTTCAGCGCCGAGAGAATCTCCGGGAGACTCCCCTGGGGGAAGGTGACGTCCACGACCGGACCAATAACTTGAGTAACTTGCCCGTTCTGAAGCTCTGCCATGTTCTTTCCGGTTCTCTCGAAAGGGTGTCGGCCGGGCTGTTCACGCCCGCAAAAAGCGAGCGCCACCTAGCACGGCCCCTGAGGGCGGTCAAAGACGCCAGCCTCCACGAACTAGGGTCACGGCGCGGTCCGGCAAGCCCTAGCGAGTGCTCAATTGACCCCCCGGTCCGCCCTTTCTACCATCGACCTCGTGATGCCGGATCAGAACGCCATCCTCCAAACCCTTCTTGGCGCCGGCACCCGGTACCAGGGGAAGCTCTTTTTCGAAGGTCGGGCTCGCATCGACGGCGAGTTCGAAGGAGAGGTGTTCAGCGAAGGCCTGCTCGTGGTCGGCGAAGAAGCGAGCATCAAGGGCGCGATTCGAGTTCACACCTTGATCGTGCGCGGCGGAAAGATCGACGGCGACATCCACGCGACCGAGCTCGTCGAGCTGCACGCGCCCGCTCAGGTACGAGGCGACATCCGAACCCAGGCCCTTTTCATGGACAAGGGCGTTCTTTTCGATGGCTCCTGCGTGATGGGCGAGGTGCTCGAGCTCGACGATCGGCCGGTTTCGCCTCGCTCCGCGGAGGACACCTCTCCCGACGGCTACAGCGACCAGCCGAATAGGAGCTGAATCGTCAGCCCGTGGTCACTGTCCTTGGCGCCGTCGCCCATCGCCGGGACGTTCATGGTCGGGCCGGAAAAACGCAGCCGGTAGTACTCCCAAACGAACCGGACCCCATAGCTGAATCCCGCGTCCAGTCGCCCCTCGAAGGTCAGCGCCCCGTCCAGGCCGATACCGGAGCCGTCCTGTCCGAACGCGTCCTCGATTTCGCCATAGTAGAACGGGAAGCGAAGACCGAAATCCGCGCGGAAACCCAGAAAACCTGGAAGGATCTGGTAGCTCACGGCCGGCCCCAGGCGGGCGTAGATGATCCTAGAGGAAGGCAACACCGAGTTCAGATCGATATTGAACACGTCTCCGCCGACCCCGGCGAGCCCGCCGATCTGCAGCCGCTTGATCGGATAGAGGTAGCCGAACTGTCCCAGCATCCGCCAAGTGTTGGTCTGCAGCTCGATCCCCGCCTGCGCCTGGGCCTTGAGTCCGACGCCCGCGCCCCCGTCGATTTGAAAGACGATCGCTTGCATGGCCGCGCGCGGCGAACGCTGGCTCATGGGGCGCACGAACAGATGCCAGCCAAAGTCGAAGTACGCACCGGTTTCGAAGCTCCGCTCGCTGCCGTCGCCCACCTCGATGTGGATATTTCTCAAGCGCGTACCGACGGCGATGAGCATCACCAAGGCTGGCAAGTCGGGCTCCTCGTCCTGCGAGACAGCGACGGGCTCCGCGTCGGCACCGGCAGGCACGGGACACAGCGGTCCCGCTAAGAGCGCCGCACAAACACAGAGACTGATGCTCCCGCGCATGCGTGCTCAAGCTAGCAAGCCTCGGACTTCAGGCCCGCCTTTCTAGATCTCGAAAGGTTTTCGGACGAGTCCGGGAACCAAGGCTGACTCAATGTCAGCGCTTTCCCTGCCCGCTCCGCCGGTCATCGTTTCGGATCGGCCGATCGAAGAGTTGCTTCCCATCGTTCGTGACTACGCCAACTACCTGCAATTCATGCTGAATTTCACGACCTACGTGGACCCGGACATTGCACTTCCCCCCGTCCATCTTCAGCCGAGAGAACGAGCGGGCAGCCGGAAGGACGGTTCGAGCCCTCCGAACGCGCCTCTTCGAAGGCCCCCAGGGATCGAGCTAATTCCGCCGCAGATCGTGCGCCCGGCCGTCCTTGACTGGGTTCGGCCCCATGCTACGAACGCGCGCCGCTAGGGAATTGTCCTTGCCGTAGCTGCGATTCGGCCCCAAGCGCCGTTTGGAGATTTTCTCCAGTTGGAGTTTCTTTCCTGCCGGACCTTTGGGTCCAAGACGGGAATACCGCTGCGATGAACGTGCTTTTCACAGCCCTGCTTTCTGAGGGTTCCATCATCGACCTCGACGGCACGATGCTGATCCAGTTCGTGCTGTTCTGTGTTGCGTTTTTTGTCTTCCGCCCGCTGATCTTTCGACCGATGGTCGCGCTGTTCGAGGCGCGCGAGGCCGCTATCGAAGGCTCTAAGCTCGAGGCGCTTCGCCTCCAAGACGAGGCTTCGGCTGAGAGCGAGGAGTTCGAAGTCGAGATGCGGCGTCTTCGCCTACAAGCCGGTGAGGAGCGAGATCGCCTTCGTGCCGAGGGCAAGCACCTCGAGCGCGCGGTGCTCGACCGGGTTCGCGAGGAGACCGACAAGCTGGTCGCCGAGGCGGAATCAAAGCTGAGCACCGAGGCGTCCCGGCTCCGCGCCGACCTCGATGCCTCGGTTCCGGTGCTGGCCAAGCAAATCGCCTCCAAGATGCTGAATCGGGAGGTCCAGTGATGCGTGCGCTCGAGCTGACGCTTTTTGCGTTTCTCCTGGCTGTGCCGGGCCTGGCCTCGGCCGAGGACGCAGCGCACGGCTCCGTCGGCCACCAAGCTGCCGAAGAAGTGGCCCACGAAGTGGACGCGGAGTTGGCCGCTCACGATGGCCACGACCCGCACGCAGAGCTCACCTTCTCGTCCCTGATCCGCAACAAGGAATTCCAGGGCACCGTCTTCAACTTCCTCGTGCTGTTGGCCCTCATCGCCTGGGTCATCGTCAAGAAGGGCAACCCCGCCCTTGCGGCGAAGCGCGCCGAGGTCGAGAAGGAGCTCGCGGAAGCCCAGCAGCTTCGTGCCGAGGCGCAGAAGCGGCACATGGAAACCGCCACCCGTCTCGAGAAGCTCGACGAGGAGATGCTTCAGATCCGCGGCGACATGGTCAAAGCCGGTGAAGCCGAGCGCGATCGCATCGTCGAGCAGGCCGAGGAAAAGGCTGCGCGCATGCGCAAGGACGCGAATTTCCTCATCGAGCAGCAGATCAAACAGCTTCGCAAGGAGCTCACGCAGCAGGCCGCGACCGCCGCGGTTCTCGCAGCGCAAAGCTTGCTTCAAGAGCGAACCACCGACGCGGATCAAGACCAGCTCGCCGAGGCGTATTTGAATCGTCTCGATGAGGTGATCGAGGAGCGGCAATCATGAGCGCCATTGGACGACGCTACGCGAAGGCTGTTTTGGATCTCGCGCGCGAGCAGGGCCAGATGGACACGGTGCTACGAGATGTCGGCTCGCTTCACGCCGCCTGGAAGACGAGTCCAGAGCTTCGCGACATCGTTGGCAATCCGGTAGTTCCGAGGCCTGCGCTCAAGGCCGCTATCGATGCGATCATGGAAAAGCTCGGCATCTCCAAGATCGTCCGCAACACGGTCAACCTGCTCGCCGACAAGGGTCGCCTCGGGGCGCTTGACGCCGTGCTTCGTTCGCTCGAGGAGCTTGCAGAAGCCGAGACCGGGCGTGTTCGCGTCGAAGTCGTCAGCGCGAAGCCCTTGGCCGACGCTTACTACGTGCGGCTTACGGATAAACTCAAGCGAGTGACCGACCGTGAGGTCGTGCTCGTCAAGAAGGAAGATCCTTCGCTCATCGGTGGCGTGGTTACCCGCGTCGGCGACCAAGTGTTCGACGGGAGCATCCGCAACCGGCTGAGCGAGCTTAGGGAAACGTTGCTTGCGGATGGCGATACGCCCTAACCGCATCGAATCAGGAGCCTTGCAAAATGCAACTTCGCGCCGAAGAGATTTCCAACATCATCAAGCAGCAGATCGCTTCGTACGAGAAGTCGGTCGATGTGGTCGAGACGGGCACCGTCCTAACGGTAGGTGACGGAATTGCCCGCATCTATGGCCTCGAAAGCGCCATGGCGGGCGAGCTCCTCGAGTTCTCCGGCGGCGTGTACGGCATGGCTCTCAACCTCGAAGAGGACAACGTCGGTTGCGCGATTTTCGGCTCCGACGTTGGCATCAACGAGGGTGACACGGTCAAGCGTACCGGCCGCATCGTGGAGGTCCCCGTAGGCCCCGCGCTCGTTGGTCGCGTCGTGAACGCGCTTGGGCAGCCGATCGACGGCAAGGGTCCGATCGAGAGCAAGCTCAGCCGCCGTGTCGAGCTCAAGGCGCCGGGCATCGTTGCTCGACAGCCGGTGAGCGAGCCGCTTCAGACGGGCCTCAAGGCCATCGACTCGATGATTCCGATCGGCCGCGGACAGCGCGAGCTCATCATCGGCGACCGCCAGACCGGTAAGACCGCCGTCGCGCTCGACACGATCATCAACCAGAAGGGCAAGGGCGTCTACTGCTTCTACGTCGCGATCGGCCAGAAGCAATCGACCGTCGCCCAGGTCGTCGACAAGCTCACCCAGTTCGGCGCGATGGAATACACCACCGTCGTTCTGGCCGGCGCCTCCGAGCCCGCGCCGCTTCAGTTCATCGCGCCGTACACCGGCGTCACGATGGGCGAGTACTTCCGCGACAACGGACAGCACGCGCTTTGCATCTACGACGACCTTTCGAAGCAGGCCGTTGCGTACCGCCAACTTTCGCTTCTGCTTCGTCGTCCTCCGGGCCGCGAGGCGTACCCGGGCGACGTCTTCTACGTTCACAGCCGTCTCCTCGAGCGTGCGGCCAAGATGGCCGAAGACTGGGTCGTCGTGAAGTCGGACCAGGAGCCGAGCCGTCTCGGCAATCAGGTCTTCAGCGGCCCCGAGTCCAGGCACGAGGCGGAGGCCGCCGCGAAGGAAAAGGGCGCAGGCTACGTCGCGAAGAAGCTACCGGACTCGGGCGGCTCGCTCACCGCGTTGCCGATCATCGAGACGCAGGCCGGCGACGTCTCCGCGTACATCCCCACCAACGTCATTTCGATTACGGACGGACAGATCTTCCTCGAGTCGGACTTGTTCAACTCCGGCGTTCGCCCCGCCATCAACGTCGGCATCTCGGTGTCGCGTGTCGGTGGTAACGCACAGATCAAGGCGATGAAGCAGGTTGCCGGTACCCTTCGTCTCGAGCTCGCTCAGTTCCGAGAGATGGCGGCGTTCGCCCAGTTCGCCTCCGACCTCGACGCCGCGACCCGGCAGCAGCTTTCCCGTGGTGAACGCCTCGTCGAGGTGCTCAAGCAGGGGCAGTTCGTGCCCTGGCCCGTCGAAGAGCAGGTCGTTTCAATCTTCGCAGGCACGCACGGCTATCTGGACACGCTTCCCACCGACTCGATCGGTCGCTACCAGCAAGACCTGATTTCGTATCTCAAGGCCGAGCGTCCATCGATCCTCAGCGACATCCTGTCGAAGGGGAAGATCGACGACGCGCTGGAAGGCCAGCTCGACGATGCTCTCAAGGCGTTCGCGGCGATCTTCGAGCCCAAGCAAAACGACTAGTCGGCAATGGCAAATCTCAAGGACATTCGAAAGCGCATCGGAAGCGTCAAGAACACGCAGAAGATCACCCGCGCCATGAAGTTGGTCGCCGGTGCTCGTTTGCGGAAGGCGCAAGAGAACATCGAAGCCCTTCGTCCGTACGCCATCAAGACCCTCGAGGTGCTGAGCGGCGTAGCTGCGCGTGTCAGTCCGGAAGAAGACGTTCATCCCTTGTTGGCGAGGCGCGCGCCGAAGAGTGTCATGCTGGTCGTTCTCACCAGCGACCGCGGTTTGGCCGGCGCGTTCAACTCGAACATCTGCAAGGCGGCGTTCAACCGCTGGAAAGAGCTCGAGGCGGAGGGCAGCGAGGTCTGCTTCGGCATCATCGGCCGCAAGGGCCGGGACTACTTCACCCGTCGAAACGCCAACATCCGGCACGACTTCCTCGGAGTCTTCGAAGATCTGAACGCCGACAAGGCGGGCGAGATCGGCCGCTACATCGTCGAGGATTACACCGCTCTCGATCTCGACGCTTGCCATCTCGTCTACAACGAGTTCAAGAGCGCGATCAGCCAAGAGGTCGTCATCGAGCCGTTCCTTCCCATCGAGCCGCTCGATCTCGCCGACGACCGCCTTGGGGAGTTCATCTACGAGCCGAGCCAGGAGGCGCTCCTCGACACCTTGCTCCCGATGCACGTCGAGGTTCAGATCTACCGGGCTCTGCTCGAGTCGGTTGCCTCGGAGTTCGGCGCCCGAATGACGGCCATGGACTCTGCGACCAACAACGCGAGCGACATGATCGACCGGTTGACCCTTCAGTACAACCGAGCCCGCCAGGCGGCCATCACCAAGGAATTGATGGAAATCATCGGCGGCGCGGAAGCTCTCAAGGGCTAAGCCCCAGTCCGTGATATCCTAACGCCAATGCCGGGGGGGCACAGAGGGCCGGGCGCACACGTGACAGGTCCGGCGCCACTTGCGTGGCTGGCCTGGGTCTGTGCGGCGGCCACGGTCGTCTACGTCGTCGGCGCGCCGTTTTGGCTCGCCGACTATCCGATGATGACGAATTTCCCGTTTCATACGGCGTCGTCTTCGGTGTTCCGTCACTACGCGGATCCGGGCTGGCATTTCCAAGAGCAATTCCAGTTTCAAGTCTTTGCGGTTCCGTATGTGACCCTGTACGCGCTCGGGGCGATCTTCATGCTCGTGCTCCCGCCCCTGGCGGCGACGAAGCTCGCGGCCGCCATCATGCTGGCGCTCCTGCCGATTGGGCTGATGGTGCTCTGCTGGGGGCTGAGGAAGTCGCCATACCTCGGGCTCTGGGGGCTCGTGGCCGTCTGGGGCGTCCCCGCACATTGGGGGTTCGTGAGTTTCCTCGGCTCGCTCGGCCTCTTCGCGATGGTGCTCGGTCTTGCGCTGCGCGTCGTGGATCGACCAAGCCTCAGGCTCCAGGGCGTGCTCGTTGCGGTTCTGGTTCTGCTCTTCTTCACGCACTTCTACCGCTTCCCCTTCGCGGTCCTGATGCTCGTGCTCATCGCCGGCGTGATGCACGGCCGCGTCGATACCATTCGAGGCCTCTTCATTCCGATTGCCGTCTCCACCGCTCTGTTCGTCGCCTGGGCGACGACCAGCGCTGATCTCACGATTCCAGACATCGACTGGGCCTGGCCTCCGGACTGGAGCCGCATGTCCCAAGCGAGTGCTTACGCGACCGACATCCTTATGGGCGATGAAGACAGCTTCGTGTTTCGCCGCACCGGACTGCTCTTCGCCGTGACCGCCGTCGCGCTGCTCGCGATCGCAGTCGCTCGCCTGCGCTCCTGGCCCAAGGGTAGCTGGGTGGTCCCAACCCACGCTGTCGTCGGGGTCGCCATCCTGATTTTCCTCGGGCTCTACCTGACCCTTCCCATGGAGCTCGGGGTCTGGTGGTACGTCTTTCCTCGCGAGATCACGGCGGCGGCTTTTCTTCTGCCCGCGTTGCTGCCGAACCTTCCGCGCAAGACCTGGGCGCACCTGGGCTTCGTCATTTGGACCGCGGTCGCGGTCGCACCGCTTGGGGAGTTCGTCGCAGACGCGCACGAGGAGTTCTCGACGACCACCGTCCACTTTCGAGAGATCGTCCGCGAGCTCCCCGAGGCTCCCAAGCTTCTCTACTTGGTGTACTACCATGAGGGCTCGCGCGCCCGAAACAGCCCGTACGTCCATTTGCCGGCGTACGTCCAGGCCGAGCGAGGCGGCTGGCTGAGCTTCCACTTCGCACAGACGGGGACCTTCCCGTTCCGGTACAGGGACGAATCGGATCCGAATGCGGTCGTCCCTCCTGAAACGCCAGTGCGCTGGGAGTGGAGCCCGCAGCTATTCCAACTCGACGAGCACGGTGACTTCTTCGACTGGTTCCTGGTTCGCCGGCTCGATTCCCCAGACGGCCTCTTTGCTTCTGATCCCTCGATTCAGCGAGTCGCGCAGTTCGAGAATTGGTGGCTCTACCACCGACCTCGCGCCTCGGCTGGACCGGCCCCAAAAACACCCTAAATTGGAAAATAGATGGACCTGAGGACCGCAGAGGAGCGTTGGGCTGTTTGGATGGTGCAAGCGCGAAGGTTTGCCGAGCGCGAGAACTTCACTGATGCCGTGGCGCGGATGAAGCTCGTCCAGGCAGCCGTTCGAGAGGCGCTCGGCGAAGTGACCAATCCCAGGCAACGAGAGCGTCTGGAGCGTCATCTAGCGCGAGCCAGTGAGCAGCTCGCCAGCATGCAATCGCAGTACCAGGCCTGGCGCTCCGAGATCGCGGTGCGCCGACAACATACGATCGACCAGGCTGCCGAAGAGATGGCGCGTCCTCTTCCGGTACCAGCAGACTAGCCGTGGCTGTTCCTGACTGCGCGGTGGCGTCGCTCGAAGCCGGAGAGTCGCTGGCCGGCACGGCGGTCGAGTCGGTCGATCGCTGGTTGCTGCTAGAAGTGACCGACCCCTGGGCGCCCAAGGCCCTCGAGACCGAGGCCCTGCCGTCGCCGGTGCGAGCCCGGCTCAGCGACTGGCTCGAAGCGCCGCGCTCACGCTTGCAGCTCATTCGCCGCCCGGGGCGTTCAGGAAGGCGTCCGATGTTCATGGTCGTGTCCTCGGCCCCGGACAGACAGCACAGTTCGAAGGTCGAGCTCGACCAATACGAAGACCTCCTCGACCTCGACCTCGACACGCTGCCCGTCGAGCCGAGCGAACCGATTTGCCTGGTCTGCGTCCACGGCCGGCGCGACCGCTGCTGCGGAGTCCTTGGCAGCGCGGCGTTCCGCGCGATTCAATCCAATGGCGTCGACGTCTGGCAAACGAGCCACCTCGGCGGCCATCGGTTCGCACCTTGTGCCCTGTGGCTGCCCGACGGCCTCATGTACGGTCGGCTCAGCCCGGAGCATGTGCGCGCTTGGGTCACGGCCCGTCGAGCCGGGGAGATCGGCGAGCTCGATCGTTTTCGAGGCCGCTGCAGCTACGACCGACCGACGCAGGCAGCGGAGATCTTCCTGATACGGCGCTTGGGGCTGCAGGCGGCCGATGAGATCGAATGGTCGGGCACCAAATCGGAGTCCGATTCGAGCTGGGTGGCGCGCTTCACAACCGCGTCCGGCGACGAAATCGTGCAGCTGCGCTTGGAGCAAAGCGGAGTCGCGCGTCCGGCAAGCTGCGGCGGAGAGCCTGAGGCGGTGACGAGGTTCGTGGAGGGGTAGGGGCGGGGCCGTGGGGCCGTGGGGCCGTGGGGCCGAGGCCGTAAGCCGAGACCGTGGCCGTGCCAGCGCCAGCGCCAGTGTTTGTTACACCGCCCGCCCACCCCCGCCCGTAATCCTCCCTGGCGCGGCGGTCGCTTTGCTCCGCCTTGCCGGCGTGTTCGCGCCGGGCTTCGCCCTTCGGGCTCGCGCTGC
Source organism: uncultured delta proteobacterium (assembly GCA_963716775.1). Classification (GTDB taxonomy): domain Bacteria; phylum Myxococcota_A; class Polyangia; order Polyangiales; family Houyiibacteriaceae; genus SG8-38. Next base: position 312,967 of record CAVQUI010000003.1, on the reverse strand, counting down.
CGCGGGTGGGGTGGGGGGCCGTACCAGCGCCAGTGCCAGCGCCAGTGCCAGTGCCAGTGCCGTGCGCCAGTGCCGGCGCCAGTGCCAGCGACACGGCCCCGGTCCCCCTTTTCGCCGATCCCCCGCTTCCTCGGAGCGCCGATTCCCACAATGGGCTAGAAGCGAGTTGTGGAACTCTGGTTGCTTGCGCTTTGGGCTATTTCTGGCGCCGCGCTTCTGTTCACGCACCTCCTGATGGCCTGGCGCGTGTTTTCCGGCCCCCTGGCTGCGCAATGGCGCTACCTGGGTTTCCTCATCCCCGTCTTCACGCCTCTCGTCGCCTGGCGCGGCGGCAACCGACTCGGCCCGATCACCTGGGTCTTGTTCCTGGTGATCTATATCTCCGCACGCATGGTCGAGGTCTGATGTCCGAAGCTCGTCATCCATTTGTGACCCTTCGGGTTCGACCCGAGCAACTCGAGCTCGCGCAACTTCGACTCTGGGAGCTTGGCGCGACCGGTCTCGAAGAGCGCGACCAGACCACGATCGTTCGGGAGCCGGATCCGAGTGGGACCGTCGTGATCGCGGCGTTCCCCGATGAGGCTTCCGCCCGGTACGCCTTGCGCGAGATTCGCGGCGAGTACGAAGCCGACATCATTTACGTGCCGCAAGAGGACTGGGCCACGGAGTGGCGACGTGGCTTTGGCGCACAGCGGATTGGTGAGCGCCTCTTACTGCACCCTTCCTGGGAGCCCGCACCGAGCAAGCCCGGAGATGTCGTTCTCACGATTGATCCAGAGAACGCATTCGGAAGTGGCGACCATGAAACCACCAGGCTCGTCTTGCAGGTTCTCGATCAGCGGGTGACGGGCGGGGAGAGCATCTTGGACGTCGGATGCGGGAGTGGGGTCTTGTCGATCGCCGCGCTTCGTCTCGGCGCGGCTTCGGCGCGCGCCACCGATATCGACGAGGACGCGGTGGTCGTTGCGAAGCGAAACGCAGAGCTCAACGGCGTGGTCGCTTCCATGCAGGCGTCGACGCAGCCTTTGGCAGAGATCGACGGCCACTACGACATCGTTCTCGCCAACATCGAAACCCGGGTGCTCGTGAACATGCCCAAGGATCTCCAAGCACGCCTGGCGCCCGCCGGGATTCTCATCTTGAGCGGCATCCTGCGAGGCGAGCGCGACGCATTGCTCGCTGCCTACGCTCCCATGAAGCTCGAAGCCTGCCTCGAAGAGGGCGAGTGGTGCGCCTGCATACTCAGGCCCGAAGAGCCATGACCGTGCGAAGACTGTATGCGCCCGAGCTGCCGGACCAGGGTGGGGCGCTCGTTCTCGGAGAGGCGTCGAGCCGCCATGTTCGCGTGCTCCGTCTTCGTCCGGGCGATCCGGTCGTTCTTTTCGATGGCAAGGGCCGCGCCGCGACGGCTCGGCTCGAGTCGGTGTCCCCCGAGGTGCTTTGTCAGGCAGAGCCACCGGTGGCCTCCGAAACGAGCCGCGCGCGCATCGTCCTGCTGCTCGCGATTCCAAAGGGCAGTAAGCTCGACGACTGCGTGCGCATGGCGACCGAGCTCGGTGTCGATGAAATCGCGCTCATGCAAACCGAGAGAACGGTCCCCCGCTGGGATCTGGAGCGCGCGCGCTCACGCGTCGAACGGCTGACGCGCATCGCCGGCGAAGCGGCCGCCCAGTGTGAGCGCGACGACATTCCCATCGTGCACGCGCCTCGGCCCCTGAGCTCCTGGCTCGAAGAGATGCCGCAGGACGCGCGAGGGGTCCTCTTCGCTGCCCGGGCCCTCGAGGCCTTGGCGCTCGAGAGCAGTCCTGAACCAGTTTGGTGTGCGCTAGGGCCCGAGGGTGGATTCACCGGCGAGGAGATCGCGATCTTCGAACGCTCAGGCTTTTCGGTCTCGAGCTTGGGAAGCAGGGTCTTGCGGGTCGAGACCGCCGTGCCCGCTGCGCTGGCGATCATCGGAGATCGCCTCGGTGACTTCCGACAAGCTCGTTGACAGGTCGGCCTGTGCAAAGCCACCATGAGAGAGGATATGTCCGTCCTTGCCTCGCTTCTGGTCCGGGACCAGCTGATCCCCGTCGATAAGATTCAAGGCGCGATTCAAGATCAGGTCATGCGCGGGGGCAATCTCGACACCGTGCTCCTCGAGCTCGGCTTGCTACGCGAGAACGAGATGAATGCCTATTGCGCGGCGGTCTACGGGCTCCTACCCGCAACTCGCGACGAGGTGATGCAGACAGCGATCACCACGATTCGTGTGCTGCCCCGCGAGTTCGCCGTTCGGCATCGCTTGATTCCCGTTGCGAGAACCGAGGACGCTGTCGTCTTGGCGGTCGATCGTCCCTTGCCCGAGGCCACTCTCCGCGACATCTCCTTCGAGCTAGGGATCGACCCGGTGCAGCGGATCGTTTGCTCGGTGCGTGTCGAGGCGGGTTTGGCGCGTCACTACGACATCGAGATGACCGCTCGCATGCGGCAACTCAGCCACCAGCTCGAAGCGGCCGATCCGGGCTCGATTCCGTACGTCGCACCGTTCGAAGGTGTAGGAAGCCGGAGCTCGCGCCCGCCCGTAAAAGACGCCTCCGGCTCTTTTCCGCGCGTCGGTTCCTCGGTACCGGCGCCCGCGGGCATCGCCGACACCGAGCCCCCGGTCGTGGTGGAGCCCATGGTCAGCTCCTCGGTTCCGGCAGGCACGTTTCGTGATTCCGATGCCGGCACGCACCGCCGTCGCTCGGAACCGAACGCCGGCTTCGTGGACGCGACCCGATACAGCCTTCCCCCTCGCCCACCCGAGATCCTCGGCCGGCCATCGATGCGGCGGACAAGCTCCCAGCGACCTTCCGGCAGGAGCCGTCCCGCGGCCTCGGCGTCTGCCGGACCGGCCAGTGCTTGGCAGCCAGCGCCCACGCCGGCGCCCGCGCCAGCCCAGGGTTGGCAGCCGGCGCCCACTCCCAGGCCGCCCAAGGCCGCAGCCGGCTGGCAACCTGCCCCCCCGCCCGCTCAGCCCGCCGCCTGGCAGCCCGCACCTCCGCCGCTGCCCCGCGCCTCCGGTCATCATCTCCCGGTGGATCCGCGACGCGACAACGACGGAAGCGCGATGGCGCACGACGTCGTATCCCTGCGCCCCGGCGGACCCAGCTCCGCTCCGCCCAACGCCGAGAGCGAGCCTGCGATGCATCGCTGGGATCCGGCGCCAGCGCCCACGGCAGCGCCGGCGGCCGATCTCGGCTCACTTCCGAGCATCATCGTCGACTACGGCGAAGAGGTCGAAGGGCTCGTCACGGCGGTTCGCGATGCGGGCCCCGACGACGAAATGCTGGTCCTTCCGTTGTTGGCGGTAGGTGAGGCGGCGCTGCCCGCGCTGGCTCGCGAGTTTCCGGGCAGGCTCTGGTTTGATCGCAACGAGCCCCACGCGACCATCCCAGCAGGCAGAGATGTCTCCCCCATTGCGAGGACGTTCGTAGCGTTCGGCCAGCGTTCGGTTCCCTACCTCATTCCGTTGCTCGACGAGGAAGACCCCGACACTCGCTACTACGCGACTGTGCTCGCGTCTGAGTTCGTGCACCCCGACCTGGTGCAGGCCGTCGGTCGCCGTTTGTTCGACTCCGATCCGGGGGTCCGCAGCGCCGCCTACCGGGCACTGAGCGTCCTCTATGCCTGCGAGGTCGAGTTCACCCAGCTCATCGAGCGGCTTCGAGCCTCCGCGCGAGACGGCCGGCAGCTCCAGCCGCAGCTGGCCTCCATCGAGGCACTCGGAAAGCTACGAGACGCGCATTCGTTCGAGTTCTTCATCACCTTGCTCGAGAGCCCGGAAGCCGACGTGGTCGCCGCGGCCCATGCAAGCCTGGTGCGTCTGAGTTGTCAGGATTTCAACAGAAGCACAAAGAAGTGGAGCGCCTGGTACGACAAGCACGGGGCAGAGCACCGGGTCGTTTGGCTCATCAACGCGCTGATGCACTCCGACGAGCGCTTGCGAAGGCGCGCTGGCGAAGAGCTCAAACACCTCACCCAGGAGTACTTTGGCTACGAGCCCGGACTGTCGAAGAAGGCGCGCCTCGCCGCGCAGAAGAAATATCGAACCTGGTGGGTAGGCGTCGGTTTCCGGATGTTTGTGGAACCGCAGCCCCACGGTTCTGGTCATGCGCACGGCGAGTGATAGACTCCGGCCGCGTCGCATAGGCGAGCTCCAATCGTGCGAATTCCGAGGCTCCTCACAATACTGGGTCCCGCGTCCGTTCTCTACGTTCTGGCGGCGCGCGCCTCTACGAACACCGCGACTTCCCCAGAGTGGCTGCTTGCCTTTCTGTCGCTCGGGCTTTCGCTGACCCCTCTGGCTGTGCTCGGGTCCTGGTCGAGCAGGCGCGGCGCGTCGAGGCTGGCATTCATGGGCGTGAGCCTCGCCGTTGCGATCGCGTCGGCGCGAACTGCTTCGCCGCTCCTCGAACGCACACACGACATCGCCTGGCTGCTCGCGGCACTCACGATGCTCGATCTCGTCTTGCCTCGCGAAACCCGGCCGCTGGTTCGGTACGGCCTTCTAGGCGCTCTCGCATCGGCCGCGTTCGTCGGAGCGGGTCTGGCGCGCGGCGGACTGCTCCCGGAGATGACCTTTGGCGTCGTCGTCGTGGTGGTGCTCCTGGCGACCGGCGCTCTTCACCAGATCGTGTTGGTTGGACGAGGCCATGTGGTCGAAGGTGGCCTGTCCGGAATCGCGCTCGCCGGCCTTGCGGTTGGCCTTGCGTACTCCTGGTTTGGTCCGTTCGACGGCCAGTTGGCCACCACGGTCGAATTCGCGGTTGCTTCGCTGCTTTGGCTCGGGCATCTCGCCTGGCTCGATCCGGGATGGCGCGCCTTGAGGCGCGTGGGTGTGCCGCTGGTCGTCGCCTCGGCCCTTTGTTTCGCGGTGACGTTTGGCTTCGCCCCTGACGCTCCGCTCGAGAGATGGCAGCTAGGCCTGTTTGCCCTGGGCGCCGGCGTGTTCTGGTGGCTGGCGTTCTCGTTTGCGCGGAAATTTTCCAGTCGCGCCGTTTGGAGCACCTCGGGCCGCCTCGCCGACGGAGCGGAAGCGGCCAGGCGTCGCTTGGTCGGAGGCGCGGCGCTCGAACAAATTGCCACGGCCATTCTCGTCCCTTTGAACGAGGCGCTCCGCGACAGCGAGGGTTCTGCAGAGCTCTATACATTGGAGCCATCGCTGCGGATCCGCCTCGATGCCGGTGAGCGTGCGAACATCAAGCAGGCCGACGCCCCTGCGGCCGTCACGCATGCGCTCTTCGTCGATGGGCAGCAGGGTGTTCTCGATCTCGTGGACCTGCGCGCCCGGGTCGTTCGGGAGCCTTCAGTCCGAGACCTCGTGCATACGATGGAATACCAAGAGATGGGCTGCGCGCTCCCCTGCGTGCATCTGGATCACATCGAAGGAGTCCTTTTCCTGCCGCTTGGCGATCGCTCCGAACCACTTTCGCGCATCGAGCTCGATGAGCTGGGTCGCCTGGCGGATTCGCTTGGAGGGGCACTGGCCTCGGCCCTCGCGCAGCGCCGGGCTGATGCTCACATTCAGAGACTCTCCACGCTGCGGCGCGAGGCCGAAGATCGGATCAGCGCGCTCGAAGGAGAGCTCGAACAACTACGCGGCCAGTGCGACGTCCTCGGGCGAGGTCTGGCCGAAGATCGGACTCTGCACGTGGCGTACAGCCAGTCGATGAGGCGTGTGCAGACCCACGCGATCGAGCTCGCTCCATTGGACGATCCCGTTCTCCTCGTCGCCCCGGCCGGTGCTCCGGTCTTGCCGGTCTCCCGCTTCATCCATGACCGCGGGCCGCGCTGGGAGGCGCCCTTCGTCGTCGCGGATTGCTCTGCGGCGCCGCCCGATCAGGTCGCGAGCCTGCTCTTTGGTTCTCCGAGCGACGGTCACACGGGTTGGTTTCAATCCGCGACCGGCGGCACCTTGCTTCTGCGAGATCTTCCGGCTCTCTCCAAACCAAACCAGGCGCGTCTCGCCCTGGCCTTGGCCGAGCAGGACGCCCAACAGGAGCCAGGCGAAGCACCAGGTTCGCTGCGCCCGAGAATCATCGCGACCAGCCGGGCTCCGCTGAGTGAGCTCGAGCTGCGCGGCGCACTCGACCCCGACCTCGCCGAGCACTTGTCGTCGCCCGGTCTCACGATTCCACCTCTGCGCGACCGGCGCGAAGACGTTCCGTCCCTGGCTCTGCTGGCGATCGACAGGGCATGCCGGGTCCTAGCGCGGGAGCCGGTCGGCATCGCCGGAGACGCCATGGCTGCTCTGGTCGAGCACGACTGGCCCGGTGACGTCGCTGAGCTCGAGCTGATCATCGAGCTAGCGGTCGCCCAAGCCTCTTCCACGACGATTGCCCTTCGTGATCTGCCCCCGCTTGCCTGGCCTGGGGCCGAAGAAGAGGAGCCGCTGACGGGCACGTACACCGAGGTGGAGCGGCGGCTGCTCGAGCGCGCCCTGCTTCGCTCCGGTGGAAACAAGAGCGAGGCAGCGCGGATCTTGGGGTTGAAGCGCACGACCTTCCTCGACAAGCTCCGGCGTCATGGGCTCGAGCAAACCGCGCCGCACGAGCTCGGCGGGACCGCGCTGGGCTGAGCCGATGCGTCCAATCCTGCTTTGGGACGTCATGGGTACCCTGGTACACGATCCGTTCTTCGCGGAGATGCCGGAGTTCTTCGGCCTGAGCTTCGAGGAGCTGCTCGCGGCCAAGCATCCGAGCGCCTGGGTCGAGTTCGAGCGCGGTGAGCTCGGCGAGAAGAAGTTCCTCGACATCTTCTTTGCCGATGGTCGAGACTTCGACCAACAGGGTTTCGTCAGCGCGGTTCGATCTTCGTACAGATGGCTTCCCGGGCTCGAACGGCTACTCGCTGAGCTCCAGGGCGCAGGATGCAGCATGCACGCGTTTTCCAACTATCCGATTTGGTATCGACTCATCGAAGAACGCCTCGAGCTGTCGCGATTCATCGATTGGACTTTCGTCTCCTGCTTCACCGGTTTGCGAAAGCCCGACGCGGCTGCGTACGCGCAGGCGCTGGCCGCGCTCGAGGTTCCCGCCGAGCACTGCATCTTCATCGATGATCGTGTCAGCAACTGTGAAGCGGCGCGCGATCATGGGATTCACAGCCTGCTCTTCGAAGGAGTCGAACCCCTGCGCAACTCGCTCCGTGACCTCGGTGTGCTCTAGTCAGTCCCGCTGGTTCTTCGTCCACCAGAGCTGGTAGCGCTCCTGCGCGGAGACGAACTCCTCGCGGTCGGCCGTTTCCGGCAAAGGCTTGAGGAAATGGGTCAGACCCGAGAGCTCGCGCGATGCGAGCAAACGAATGTTGGCTCTGCTGTCCCCGAGGCCTTCGATGAGCCACTGGATCCGGACTTGCTGACCTCGCTCCGAGAGCCAACGTAGCCAAGGTTCTCGAGAAAACCCGAAATCGTGGGCGGTGAGCACCCTGAGCCCCACACGGCAGGCGGTGGCGATACCGCGATCGGAATCGGCTAGCAAATCCACGAAGAGTGAAGCTGAGGCTTCGTCGCGCAGCTGCGTCAGCGCAGAAATGGCGCGGCGCCTCACGGGGAGCTGCTGGGAAATCTCCGATGCGCAGCGGCGAAGCTCGCCGAGGGCGTTTCGGTAGAGGGCTTCGTGCTGATACGAGCTCAGTAGATGCAGGGCGACACGGCGGCACTCGCGATCTTCGTCGAGCGAGGCCTGCATCAGCGGCTCGATGAGGCGGGGGCTCGAGTACGCGCCGCAGATGACGGCTGCGTGATAGCGAACAGCTGGAGTCGGGTGGCGCATCAGGCGCGCGAGGTACGGGATGGCCTCGACTTCGAAAGCGGCGAGGGCGGCTGCAATCGCGGAGATCTCTTCGGGGCGCGGCAGGCGCGAGTCGGTAGCGACCGGCCGGCGCCAAAGCGGACCTGGAAAGCTCTTCGCCAACTCCTCGAGAGCGAAGTTCCCGAGCGCCATCAGGCGTCGTACGACCGGTGCGATCTCGTTCGGACCGAGGGTGAGCAGCTCGTCGACGAGCCCTCGCCCGAGCTCGACCAAGCTCTCCTTGAGCACCGGTTGGCTGCGTGTGTGCTGGTCGGCCGGCACAGCCGCTTTGGTGCGGACGCGCGAGTCACTCGCTTCGCCGCCGGCCTGCGGCTCCGCCGGCACGACTCCCGCCGGGAGCGGGTGTTTTCGCCTTTCCCCAGCCATCGCCCACTTATACCAGGGCCGCGGGGTTTTTGGCGTGACTCACTAGTCTCGGCCTGTTTTTGCGGGCAAACTCCGCCCCCATGTACAGGATGATCGTGCGCGAGCTCGGGGGTCCGGCTGCCCTCGAGCGCGAAGAGCTGAGCGAGCTGAGCGCCGCTCCGGGCCAGGTCGTCATCGATGTCAGGGCCGTTGGCTGTAACTTCTTCGACACCCTGATCACCAAGGGCAGGTACCAGATTCAACCAGAGCTTCCGTTCTCGCCTGGTGCCGAAGTCGCCGGCATCGTTCGTGAGCTTGGTGAAGGTGTCTCGCGTTTCTCGGTCGGAGACCGCGTGAGCGCCTTGCTCGAATACGGCGGCTTTGCTTCGTCTCTGGTCGCTCCCGAAGCCCGTGTCTTCCCCATGCCTGATGAGATGACCTTCGAGGAAGCTGCTGCGCTCGGTCTCGTCTACCAGACCTCGTACGTCGCCTTGGTCCACCGAGCGAATCTGCAAGAAGGCGAAACGCTTCTTGTGCACGCGGCCGCTGGCGGTGTCGGGCTCGCTGCCGTTCAGATCGGCGCCGCGCTCGGTGCGAAGGTCATCGGTACGGCAGGCTCCGCGGACAAGCTCGCGCTCGTCAAGCGACACGGAGCGCACGCCGTCATCAACTATCGCGAAGAGGACTGGGTCGAGCGCGTAAAGGAGCTGACGGACGGACGCGGCGCCGATGTGATCTACGATCCGGTTGGAGGCGAAACCTTCGACCTTTCGACCAAGTGCATTGCGTTCGAAGGCCGGATTCTGATCATCGGCTTCGCGAGTGGAACCATTCCCTCGGCGAAGATGAACCGAGTCATGGTGAAGAACTTCTCCCTGGTCGGTCTGCACTGGGGCCTCTACTTCCAGAAGAACCCCAGGGTTCTGCAACAAGCCCAGCAAGCCATTGCGAGCTTGCATTCAGAGGGAAAGATCGCCCCCCTGGTCTCTGCGACCTATCCTCTCGAAGACGCGAAAACCGCTCTTGGAGCGCTTGGCGGCCGCCAAACGACTGGAAAGGTCGTCCTGATTCCCTAGCTCTCGGAAGGCTCGGCGTCTGCAAGCGCCGACTGACAGCGATCGACCACCGCGTCGATGACACCAGCGTGGCTGCCGAGCGGGGCCGCCATTGCAAACGTCACACCCTCGTGCAGCGACGCCGCATCGGCGATCAGGCGCGGCAGATCTTCGCTCACGTGCCGGCCCGGCGCGAGCATGAACGGGTGCACGATGACCCTGGTCGCGCCTTGCTCGACGCAGCGCGCGAACCCGGTGGCAATTGTCGGCTCCGCGATCTCCATGTGCGCAGGCTCCACGATGCTCTCTGCGCCGAGCCGGTGCTTCACCAGGGCCGCGACCTCGTCGAGCAGGGCGTTGGCCTGGTCGCGTCGACTCCCGTGGTCTATCAGAGAGAACTGCGTGGCGCTGGCGAGCTCTTCGATCGTCTTGTTCGGATCGACCCATCACGCATATCTGGGCCCCACACTTGGAGCTGTCAAGAACCGCGGAGCTTGGGGAACAGCTCTCAGAGGCAGTCGTCGAGCGCGCGCTTCACCGAGCCGACGTAAGAGCCGCCGAACAAATTGACGTGCACCAGCAGAGGGTAGAGCTGGTAGAGGGCGACTCGTTCGGCCGCACCCGGCGCGAGCGGCCGAGCTTCGCCGTACGCTGCGAAGACCCGCTCGCTGAAGCCGCCGAACAAACGCATCATGGCTAGATCGATCTCGCGGTGGCCTCCGTAGACCGCAGGGTCGATCAACGCGGCCCGTCCCGTTTCATCGACGTGCAGGTTGCCTCCCCAGAGGTCGCCGTGCAGGCGCGACGGAGGCTCTTCGGGCCCGACCCGCTCGGGGAGAACACGCTGCAGGGCATCGAAGCTCGATCGCGTACCGGCGTCGATCAGGCCGCGGTCGATGGCAAGCCGCAGCTGTGGCTCCAGGCGCGACAACCAGTAAAAGGATGCCCAGTCGTCGGCAGGGGTGTTCGATTGCGCGAGCCGGCCGATGAAGTTGTCCTGGTCGAGCCCAAAGGATGGGGCGCCAAAGGCGTGCAGGGCAGCCAAAGATCGGCCCAGGGCCTCATCGAAACCAGCCCGGCGCTTCGCCGGGGTCAAGAGCTCGAGCGCCAGGAACGCCGGCCGTCCATCCGAAACCGCGATGACGGCTGGGGTTCGAATCGCCTTTGCTTCCCCGAGCCATCGAAGTCCGCGCGCCTCCGCTTCGAACATCCCGGCCGGCGGACGGGGATGAGTCTTGACGAAGATCTGCGTCCCGTCACCGAAATCGATTCGGTACGCATCATTGATGTCGCCGCCACTGAGGCGCTTCGCACTGCGAACCTGCCTGTCGAGCCGCTGCTCTAGGGCGGCGCGCAGCTCGGGGCTCATAGCCGATGATTCTCTCGGATGTGTTGCAGGAGCCCGCGTGACGCCGCTTCGCACAGGTCGAGCACCGTTTCGAAGCCGTCACCCTCGCCGTAGTAAGGATCGGGCAGGTCGGCATCGCGGGGCGAGTCGGGATCGTAGTTCCGGAAAAGGACGATTTTCGCCCTTGCCGCATCGTCGGGCGCGATCCGTCCGAAGGTCGCGCAGGTTCGCCCGGTCCATCGCCACGATGTAGTCGAAGAGCTCGAAGTCCTTCCGTACTACGGCGCGGGCGCGCCCGCCGAGCTTGATGCCACGAAGTTTCGCCGCAGCTCTTGCGCGCCCGTCGGGAGGCTCACCGACATGCCAGTCTCCCGTGCCTGCGCTGTCGATTTCGACCTGAGTGCTCAGTTGCTCGCGTTCGAGCAGCCGACGCATGGTCGCTTCCGCGGTCGGCGAGCGGCAAATGTTCCCGAGACAAACGAAACAGACGCGAACAGGCATGGCTAGGGTGTCAGTAGGACTTTCCCGCTGTTTTGGCCAGCCTCGATGTACGCGTGCGCTTTTGCAGCGAGCTCGAAGGCGTAGCAACGATCGACCCTCGGCTTGATCAGGCCCTGCTCGTAGAGCTTCAAGAGCGCCGTGAACGCGTCGAAAGACAGCTCCGTCTCGTTCCAGAGCTGCCCCATGTTGACACCCGCGACACCCTTGTTCTGCTGCATGAGCCGAATCGGCGTCCAGACGGGAAGGTGGGTGAATTCCCCGATCATGTGGCCTACACGGCGCTTCCCGGATTTCGCCATGTTTGCCCAGCCGAAGGAGATGAGCAGTCCGCCCGGACGCAGCAAGGAGAAGCCTTTCTTCCAGTCGTCGCCGCCTAGTGCATCGAGCACGCAGTTGACGCCGCGGCCGTCGGTGAGGCGACGAACCTCTTTTACGTAGTCGACACAATGGTAGTCGATCGCGTGGTCGCAACCATTGTCCCGGACGTAGTCGTGCTTGGACTCCGATGCGGTACCGTAGGTGGTGACACCGCCGAGCGATCTGCAGAGCTGACTCGCGGCGGTGCCGACGCCGCCCGCCGCCTGGTGGATCAGAACACGATCTCCCGATCGCAGTCGAAACACGTTGAAGAGCATGTGGTAGGCCGTCAGGTAGGTGACCGGAAGCGCGGCGGCTTCTTCGAAGCTCATGAGCTCGGGCATCAAGAAAGTCTGCGCCGCGCCGACCCGCACGGTGTCGGCGTAGCCGCCAAACCGGGTCATCGCCAAAACACGCTGTCCTTCGCTCCTATCGGTGACGCCCCGGCCGACGGCGGCGATCACGCCTGACACCTCGTATCCGACGATCATCGGAGGTGATGGCGCGTCTGGGTAGAGCCCCTGCCGCGCCATGATGTCTGCGAAGTTGATTCCCGAAGCGCGCACGCGGATCGTGACTTCGCCCGGTCCGGGCGTCGGGTCCGGGCTCTCCCGCAGCTCGAGAACGTCGGGCTTTCCGTGCCTCGGAATCCAGACCGCCTTCATGGGTGACGAGTAACGCGGCCGAGAACGATGTCAAGCCTGCCGGCACCGTGTTAGACTTCGCACATGGACGTCGTTCTCGGCCCGGACATCTACGTCAACGCGTCGATCGCCTTTGGTTCTCCACCCGAACGAGCGGTTCGTCGTGCCTTTGGAGCGTCCGGCAAACCGAAGACCTCCGCCTGGGTCATGGAGCGCGTCGAGTCGATGCTCCACGCGCTTCCAGAATTCAAAGACGACGCCGTGCAAACGCAGATGAGCACGATTCGAGGACTGGTCGAGCTGGTCGCGACGCCAGAGTTCTTCATCGAAGACTGGAACGACGCCCTCGTCGCTCTTGCAAAGGCTGCCGGTGTGGGGAGGGTCCTCACCGATCACCCAGATCTCCTGGCTTCCAAGAGCGCCCAGGGGGTAGAGTTCGTCTCGTCCGACGACTGGCTGGCCGAGCAGGCCGGACCACCACCACCACCACCCGTCTAGCCTCGCGCCTTGAGCAAAGCGGCCGAGGGCTGCTACAGGGTGAGCCATGACGGACTCGTTTCTTCCGCAGAAGGATGAAATCAGGCGGCGCCTCGAAGGGCGCTACGTCGGGGCAGTCCCGCACAACCAGGCTTTGGATCTTCGAGTCGTCGACTATCGGCCCGAGCATCTGTCCCTGGCGCTTCCGTATCGAGAAGATCTGGTGGGCAATCCCGAGACCGGTGTGCTCCACGGCGGCTGCATCACCAGCCTGATCGATGCAACCTGCGGCGGCGCGGTCATCATGTCGTTGGTCGCGCCTCGGCGAATCGCAACCCTCGATCTCCGAATCGACTACGTGCGCCCGGCGCTGCCGCATCAAGAAGTCATCTGCGGGGCCCATTGCTACAAGGTCACCCGGCACGTCGCGTTCGTGCGGGCCAAGGCGCACCATGGCGATAGCGCAAATCCCATCGCGACCGCTTCGGGCACGTTCGTCGTATTCCCCGACGAAGGCCGACGTGACGACGACGGAGCATCCAAATGAGACTGCGCGACGCAGTGGTGGCAGTCCGGGAATCCGGTGATTTCACCGCCCTACACCAGGCGATTCCCTATGCCCGCTTCATGGGAATCAGTGCGGAGCTGGTCGAAGGAGACGTGATCGGCCGGATGCGCTACTCGGATCATCTGGTCGGCAACGCGAACGTGCCCGCGCTTCACGGGGGCACCCTCGGTGCCTTGATGGAGTCGACCGCCATCTTCAAGCTTCTCTGGCACGGAGAGACCACCGCCGTGCCCAAGACGATCAACATCACGGTCGAGTTCCTCCGTGGTGCGCGCCCGCAAGACGTGTTCGCCCGGGCAGAGTTCACGCGCCGTGGGCGGCGTGTCGCCAACGTTCGCGTCTTCGCCTATCAGGACGACCCGGACTGCCCGGTCGCCGTAGCGACTGCACACTTTCTTCTGGTTCAAGATTGAGATGAGCAAGCAGGCGATTCACGGCTTCAGCAACACCGACTTGGCCGAGCGCGCCAAGGCTTTGCTCCCGCGTGGGCACGGCGTGGCTCGGCGCATCCACCGGCAGGTGATGCGCGAGGGCCGTTTCGAGCCGGAGAGCCTCGGTCTCGGCCCGGAGGCTTCCGAAGCCTGGCGGTCCAATTTCTCGTTCGAGCTGCCCGAGCTCGTGACCGTAAAATCCGACGAGGGTGAGCATGGCACGACCGCCAAGATGGTCTTGCGATTGGAAGACGGGCTCGAAATCGAGTCGGTGCGCATCCCGATGGGGCGGGACCGCTACACCCTCTGCGTCTCGAGTCAGGTCGGCTGCAAGATGGGCTGCTCTTTTTGCGAAACCGGGCGTATGGGCTTGCTCAGGCAGCTCCGGACCGACGAGATCATCGCACAGCTGCTCGTCGCGAGGCACCGCCTGGCCTGGCCGATCCGCAACGTCGTCTTCATGGGGATGGGCGAGGCGCTCGACAATTCCGAGAACGTCCTCCGGGCCTTGCGGGTCTTGAACGACGAGGCGGGTTTGGCGATTGGCCAGGAGCGTCTGACGGTTTGCACGGTCGGCCACGTCGAGGGAATTCGCTTGCTCGACCAGCTTGGCTTCAAGCGGCTCAATCTTTCGATCAGCTTGAACGCGGCCAACGACTCACTTCGAAGCGAGCTGATGCCGATCAACCGGCGCACCGATCTCGCAGAGCTCCAGAAGGCCCTGATGGCCTACCGGCCGCGCCGCAACTTCGTGCTCGGCGTCAATTACTGCCTCTTGCCGGGGCTCAATGACAGCGAGGCCGATGCCCGCGCCGTCGCCGAGTTCTGCAAGCCGCTCTGCCGCGTACTGGTCAACCTCATTCCCTACAACCCCGGCTCGATGCCGCTCACGCGCGCGCCCGAAGAGGTCGAGGTCGAGCGTTTCATCGGCTGGCTTCGGGCTGAAGGTCTGCCGGTCCGTGAGCGCGTGACCAAGGGTCGAAGCGTCATGGCGGCGTGCGGTCAGCTCGGCAACCCCTCGGCCCGTGAAACGCTCAGAGCGCTTCGAGCCGCCCGCGCATAGCTACTTGCGGTTCTTCTTGCCGCGGTAGCGCACGCGAATGGGTGTTCCCCTGAACCCAAAACGCTGGCGAATCTGGTTCACTACGTAGCGCTGATAGCTGAAGTGCACGTCGTCGGGTGAGTTCGTCATGACGACGAACGTCGGCGGTGCGACGCTCGCCTGTGTGATGTAGTACAAGCGAACCGAGCGATGGTGCATCGTCGGGGGAGGGTGCTTCTCCAGCACTTCCTCGAAGAAACGATTGAGCTCGGCGGTCCCGATTCGCTTTCGATGCTCGGTCACCGCGTCGTCCACGCGCCCCAGTAAGGCCTGGATTCCCCGTCCTTTGAGTGCGCTCACGGTCACCATCGGTGCCCAGGGAACGAACGCCAGCACCTCGCGGGCTCGATCCATCGCCTTCTTCTGAGCATCGCGATCGAGCAGGTCGATCTTGTTGAGCGCGATGATCAAGGCGCGCCCCCGGTCGTCAGCCAGGCCGGCGATCTTGGCATCCTGTTCGCCCACGCCATCCTCGGCATCGATCATGAGCACGACCACGTGGCTGCGTTCGATCGACCGGATCGCCTGCAGCACGCTCAGGCCTTCGACTCCGCGCTTCTTCACGCTGCGCTTCCGGCGAATCCCCGCCGTGTCGATCAAGATCAAGTTCTGCCCGTCGCGCTCGACCAGCGTATCGATGCTGTCGACGGTGGTTCCGGGCCGGTCGTCGACCAGCTGACGCTCCTCGCCGCAGAGCTGATTCACCAGGGAAGACTTCCCCGCGTTCGGCCTACCGATGATCGCGACCCGCGGGACGTCGAGCTGCGGCTCCGTGATCTCCAGGACCTCGGGCAGCTGATGGAAAATCTCCTCTTCCAAGTCGCCGATGCCGCGCCCGTGCAGCGCGGAGATCGGCATGATCGAGTCGATGCCGAGCTCGTAGTACGAAACCGCATAGTGCTCCCTTGCCTGGGAGTCCGCCTTGTTGGCGACGAAGATCACCGGCTTGCCCGCGTCACGAAGGAGCGCAACCGCTTCGCGGTCGGCGGGCAGCGGGTCGACGGTTGCATCGACTACACAAACCACGACGTCGCACTCTTCGAGCGCCAATCGGACCTGGCTGGTGATGCCGGCCTTCATCGGATCGTCGCTCTCCGGGTCGAATCCACCCGTGTCGATCAGTACGAACTCCCGGCCGAAGGCGAAGGCATCGGCGTAGTGGCGGTCCCGGGTCACCCCTGGAATGTCCTCCACGATCGCGATGTGCTGCCCGGCCAGACGATTGAACAAGGTGCTCTTGCCCACGTTCGGACGACCGACGATCGCGACCAGGGGCTTGTTGACGATCGAGCCCGCCGGCCTCCGCGCGTGGTTGCGCCGCCGCCCGCTCATGATGCGCTTTCCTCAATCGCCAGCTGGCGTACCTTGCTCGGATCGCGGGTCCATCCCGGGACGACCTTCACCCAGAGTCGCAGATACACCTTCCGCTCCAAGAAGGCCTCGATCTCTTGGCGCGCTTCGGTGCTGATCTTCTTGATCGTCTCGCCTCGACTGCCGATCACGATCGCCTTGTGGCTAGCTTTCTCTACGATCAGTGAGCCTTCGACCCGGAGTAGGGCGCCCTCTTCGCGATAGCTTTCCAGATCGCAGGCGATCCCGTACGGGACCTCCTGTCGAGTGTTGAGCATCGCCGCCTCACGAATGAGCTCGCTCACGAAGAAGCGCTCCGGCCGGTCGGTCAGAAAATCCGCGTCGTAGAGGAGCCCCTCGGGCAGGGTCTGGCGGATTTCGCCGATCAGCGCGTCCAAGTTGGTTCCCCGCGTCGCTGAAATCGGCACGACGGCTGCGAAGGCGCGATGCTTCTGATACGCCTCGATGAATCCGAATAGCCTCTCTTTGGCTTTGAGGCGGTCGACCTTGTTGATTGCGAGGATCACCGGCACGTTCGAGGACTCCAAGGCTTGCAAGGCTGTGTGATCTTTTTCGTGCACCGCTAGCGCTGCGTCCGACTTGGGCGCCTCGGTCACGAAGACGATCGAATCGCAGTCGACCAGCCCTTGTCTGGCGCTGTCGATCAGCACGCGGCCGAGCGCACCCTTGGGCCGCTCCAAGCCAGGCGTGTCCACGAAGGCCACCTGCGTCGGCGGATCGTTCGAAACGTACACCCCGAGCACGCAGGACCTCGTCGTGCCCGGCCGCGGCGTCGCGATCACCAGCTTCTGCCCGAGGAGCGAGTTGAGCAGCGTCGATTTCCCGACATTGGGTCGCCCGACGATCGCACATCGGCCCGCGCGCGGCGCATCGGCTTGATTCTCGGGGGTAGTCATGGGGGGCGGGAGTGTAGCGGGGGGCGGCCGTGGATCGAGCCGGCGGGAGCGTGGCCCCCCGAAGACCTCTGAGCTATGCTCGCCGCGCTCATGCGAATCATCACCTCCCCTTTGTTGTGGCTTTCTTCGGCTTTCTTGGTTCTCGTGCTCGCCTGCACGGGCGATGAAGGCACGACCTGCTTTCAGAATGACGAGTGCAACGGCTCTCTAATCTGCTGCCACGTGGGCAGCCTTTTCACCCAGGGCTCCTGCGAAACGGTCGAGAATTGCGGTACCGGCGGCATGGGTGGTGACGCCGGGGCGGGCGGCATGGCTGGCACCGGCGGCGCCGGCAGGCGCAGCTGGCATGGCCGGCGCGGGCGGTGCAGCAGGCGCAGGCGGTGCAGCAGGTGCAGGCGGTGCAGCAGGTGCAGGCGGTGCAGCAGGTGCAGGCGGTGCAGCAGGTGCAGGCGGCGAAGCTGGCATGGCCGGCGCGGGCGGCGCAGCTGGCGCGGCCGGGATGGCCGGCGCGGGCGGCACCGCGGGAGCCCCCTAGACTCCATGAGATCGCTGCTCTCCACGCTGCTGATTCTCGGGCTCGCAGCCCAGACGGCAGCGCAGCCTGCCAGCGACGGTTCCAAGCTCGAGGGTGGCACGCCCTTGCCTTCCGACGATGAGCTGAGCGCCTTGCTCGCGAATCCGGCGACGACGGCGACGGATGCGTACGAGTTGGGCGTGCGGTTCTTCGAGGCGAAGCGCTACGAGCCCGCTGAGCGAGCTTGGCTCCGGGCGTACGACTTGAAGCGAGACCCGACCCTCCTGGTGGCAGTGGCCGACACGCGACATCGCCGCGGCGACGAGCCCGGCGCCGTCGCCATGCTGGAGCAGTATCTGGTCGAACGGCCCGACGCTCCAGACCGCGCATCGGTCGAGGCGCGCATCGCAACGCTTCTGCAGAGCCCCGCGGTTCTGCGGATTCGTTCCGAGGAGGAAGGCCGAGCGATCTTGCTCGACGGCGTTCCCAGCGAGAAGAAGACCCCGGCCGACCTCAAAGTCGACCCCGGCACGCACACCGTGATCGTCGTCGGCGAGGGAACGCAGGTGGGCGAGATCACGGTCCAGGTTGGATACGGCGAGGTGAAAGACCTCGATTTCGGCGCGCCGACGGCGGACCAAGTGAGTGTCGAGCAAAGCGAAGAAGCAAAACTCGCCAAGCAGCTCGCGATCGAAAACGAGGATCAGACGATCCGGCTCGCGGTGATTTCTACCGGGAGCATCGCAGCCGCGTCCCTGGTAGCGGGCACGGTGTTGGGCTTCTTGGCCCTACAGGAAAACCGGGACTACGACAGCCAGCCGACCCTGCAGTCCGCCGATCGGGGCGAGCGGCTGGCTCTTTTCGCCGATCTCTCCTTTGGCTTGGCCGCCCTGTCCGCGATCACGTCGTTCACGCTTTTCATGACCCACAAGAACAAGCGGAAGCGCGAGGGAGAATCGGCGCGGCTGCGAATCGAGACACGAGGGGTCGGCGCCTCGGCGACCTTGCGGTTCTGACATGGCGCGATTCGGGCCCAGTTTCACCGTCGCTAGCTTGCTGCTCGCCGTTCTTGTCGGAGGTTGCTCGCTCGTGGTCGATTTCGACCGGAGCCTCCTCCTCGACGCGGGGCTCGATGGCGGGGTTGAAGCCGGTGCAGGTGCTGCGGACGCTGCCCTCGTCGATTCGAAACGCGGCGATTTGGTCGACGCTGGGGTCGAAGTCGACCCTTCCGTGGACAAAGACTAGCGGCCGAGCAAGTGCACGCGCGTTCGAAGCGAACGCATCACTGCAAGCTGGGTCGCGGCGACAAAGCCGTGGGAGAAGTGAGTGTTCCCCGCGATCAACTTCCGAATGAGCTTTGGTGAGTCCGCCGGGTCGAAGGTCGCCCAGGCGATGACCCCCGCCTCACCACCGGGGTAGCGGTGTGTATCAAACCGCCACCGGCCCTTCGAGAGCGTACCGGAGACGCCATCGACCGAGACCACGGTAGGGCTGGGTCGCAAGATCATCTCTCCACCGACGTGGAGCAGGGGGATCGGGATCTCCCATTTGAACCTCGTGCCCTTTTCGCTGCGCTCGACGATGTCTGCGCAGGTCCCGTGAAGCAGAGATTTGCCGAATTCCTCTGGGTCCAGCATCACCTGGCGCACCCGCCTTTCACTCGCGCCAGAGCGGCCCACGACAGCTACGCTCTGTAGCGTCTCGCCGTCCATGTCCATGAACACCAAGTCCCCGCGACCGAGCAGTGCGCGAAGTGCGTCCATGTCTACCCGCGGACGGCGAAGCGGCTTTGCAGCATAGACTCCATTGATGGTCGTGCCCGCGCGTCGCTCGGCTTCCGCCTTGATCTCGAGCAGGGTGACCATGGCTACCGCGACGTTGACCGTTCGGTTCACCGCGTTGCCCTCCGAGGAGAGCTGGCGCGTGATGTAGTTCGCGTTGCGCATGTCGAGCCTCGAAGAGAAGACGACGAGCGACCTGTTCGGGCCATCCGGATAGATGCGCCACATGACGCGCCCGATTCCGAGGTCCCCACCGGTCGTCCGGATGTCGATGCGGTAGCCACGCGTCGCGTCACCGGGGTAGCTCGTCATCACGTTCTGGCCGCTGAGCGAGAACAGCGTGACCCCCCAACTCCAGTCGAAGGCCGTCATCTGCCCGTTCACTTCGCGGATGTCGACCGAAGTCAGCGCGTTCATGAAGCGTGGGTACTCCGCCGGTTTTCCGATCACCTGAGCGAGCGTACTTGCGGGTGCGTTGATACGTGCCGCGTAGATCACCGCGGGGAGGTCCGTCTGCCGATTCTGGAACTCGGTCAGCAAGACGGGGCCATGCGCGAGGTGCGGCCCGAGCACGGCCCGTTCTTCGACGCTGAGCCCGCCCAGCCGCGCGACCGAAGCATCTACCTTGCCGCTCTTGTTCTCGGCGAAGGCGCTGCCGCTCCACGCGACCAGGACGATGAAAACTGTAAGAAATCTCCGCATGCCGTTTGGACGACCTCGGTTGCCTATTCTTCAATACCGCGACAGAACGGCTTTCGAAAGGGTCTGCAGGTGCGCGCAAAGAGCAAATGGACCCCAGGGGGCCTTTTCCTGTGGTTGATCGCCGCCGTTTTGGCGAGCTTGGTCGTCTGCTCCCAATCACCGCCTGCCCCCGAGCCCCGGCCCACTAGCGGCGAGGTCGAGATCGAGCTGGAGCTCATCGAGTGACGGGATTCGGGTGTTTCTCCGTGGCGTTCGATTGAGCGCAGGCTCTACTTGACCCTGCGAGTCTGCCGCTCTTTACTTGCGCCATGCAGATTTTCATCGACACCGCGGACATCGAGGAGATCCGCGATGCCGCGGCCATGGGCGTCATCGATGGCGTGACCACCAATCCCTCGCTCGTCGCCAAGACAGGGCGGCCTTTCCAAGAGGTGCTGGTCGACATTTGTGAGGTCGTCGACGGGCCGATCAGCGCGGAGGTGATTGCGACCGACTACGAGGGGATGCTCAAAGAGGCTCGGGCTCTCGCGAAGATGCACGAGAACATCGTCGTCAAGATTCCCCTCATCGCCGAGGGACTCAAGACGGTGCGAACCCTCACCGACGAAGGCATCCGAACCAACGTCACCCTCTGTTTCAGCCCGACCCAGGGGCTGCTCGCAGCAAAGGCTGGCGCCACGTACATCAGCCCTTTCATCGGCCGCATCGACGACATCAGCGGCAATGGGATGGAGCTCGTCGAGCAGCTCGTCACCATCTACCAGAACTACGGCCTGAGCACGCAGGTCCTCGCGGCGAGCATTCGTCATCCCGTGCACGCCGTGCAGGCTGCCCTCATCGGCGCCCACGTAGCGACGATTCCGCACAATGTCATTCTCCAGCTCCTCAAGCACCCCCTCACGGACATCGGCCTCGAGCGGTTTCTGGCCGACGCGAAGAAGATCCCGACCGGGTAAGGCACGACAAGTCGCGAACCTCACCACGAGTCCTGCATGCGACCTAGAGTCCTCGTCGTTTATAAGAAGAGCACCTACCAGCGCTATGTGGGTCGTGCGCAGGCACGGCTTCAGGAGCTGATCGAGCACAGCGATGCTTCGGTCGACGGCCTTCTGCACGAGCACGAGGTCCATCAGGCGACCCTGCAGCGCGCAAAACGGGCGCTTCGCGACCTTGGAGCGCGGGCGGTCCTTCGATACCGCCCAGAGCCGATGCCCGAAGAAGGCGCCTGGGACATGATCGTCACGCTCGGAGGTGATGGCACGCTCCTGTGGGCCTCTCATCTAGCGGACTCCTCCACTCCGATGCTCGCGATCAACAGCGCCCCGGACACCAGCGTCGGCTACTTCTGCGCTGGGAACGGGCACAATGTAGCCGAGGTGTTGGCTGCTGCCCTCGACGGAACCCTGAAATCCAGTCGTCTCTCGCGAATGCGGGTCGATGTCGAGGACCAGCTCATATCGACCCGCGTGCTCAACGACCTCCTCTACTGCCACGAGAGCCCAGCTGCGACCTCGCGCTACATTCTGAGCTTCGGCGGCGACCAAGAGCGTCAGATGTCGAGTGGCGTCTGGGTCGGCCCCGCGGCCGGTTCGACGGCCGCGATTCGCTCGGCGGGAGGCAAGGTGCTCCCGATAGGCTCCCAGAAGATACAGTTCGTCGTCCGCGAGCCCTACCGGGGCGTCGACAACAAGTATCGACTCACCAAGGGCATGTTCGCTCGGGGAGAGGCGCTCGAGATCAGCAGCCGCATGACCATGGGCCGGATCTTCCTCGACGGGACGCAGAAAGTGTATCCCGTCGGGATCGGCGACCGGGTTCGCATGACCTTGTCCGAAGAGCCTCTCACGCTCCTGGGCCTCCATCGGCGGACACATGGCTCCAGCAAGGTCCCGGCGTTGAAGTAAATTGACCAGCGAAAGACCCGGGCGTTAGGTAGTAGTCCGTGCCGCGCTATCGCAGCCACATCGCCCTTACGGTCTGGCCTCTCGCTGTCCTCTACGTGTTGGAGCTGAGCCGGCTCTGGCCCGCGATCGGCGGTGCGAGCGCCTTTGCGACCGCGTCGCCCGCCAGTTGGTTTTGGCTGCTGATCTGGACACTCCTGGTCCTGGGCTCCCTCGGCGCCTACGCGCGCGGCTGGAGCATTCTTCAGCTGGAGGACGCCGGGAGCGCCGGCCCGTACCGTTCATCGGACTGCTGGCGTGTACAGAAGCTGGCCGGTGGGCTCGCCTGGGGTTTGGTCGTCGCCCACCTCGTCCTGAACTGGGTGATGACCATTCGCGTGGGACCGGTCGCCCTCAGCCAGTACGAGCTGCTGCGCGAATTCCTGTCACGGCCCGCGGTCCTGATCTACTACCTCGCTGGGCTCGGAGCGCTTGGGCTCTTTCTGTCCCAGGGGATGGCGGCTTCGGTCCGCGCATGGGGCTTTGCGCAAAGGCCCGAAAGTTCACGCTGGTTGGAGCTTGGCGGTACCCTTTCGTCCGCCGTGATGTTCCTGATGGCGATCAACGTCCTGAGCCATTTCGCGACCGGGCGAGCGTACTGGATGGGCCCGTGAGCGTTGCACGAATCTATGCCATCGCTTTGAACACCTATCGTGAAGCGGTTCGCGACCGGGTCCTGTTTGGCGTTCTCGCTCTCGCGGCGGCCGTTCTCACCATGACCTTGGCGCTCGGTGAGCTTTCGCTCGATCAGCAGATGCGCGTTGTCACCGACCTCGGGCTCGCGTCGATCTCGCTCTTCTCGGTAGTGGTAGCGATCTTCTTGGGCTCTTCGCTGCTGTACAAAGAGATCGAGCGGAAGACGCTGTACGTGATTCTTCCAAAGCCAATCGCACGATTCGAGTTCTTGCTGGGCAAGTACTTCGGCATCGTTGCAACCTGTGCGGTGTTCATCGCGATCATGGGGGCGCTTCAGCTCCTGGTGACCGCCATCCAGGCCGAGGCATCCACGGCTGCGGTGATCGCCGTACCAAGCGCTTTACTTGTTGGTCTCGGCGTCGCCTTTCTGTTCGCCAAGGACCGCACCCTGGTCGTGCCGATTTGGTCCTTGGTTGCGCTCGGCGCATCGGCTTGGCTCTGTTCGACGGTCCATGGGGAAATCTTCCAGCTGCTCGCGTCCTTGCTGCTGAGCTTGGGTGAGGTGCTCATTCTGACCGCCGTGGCCCTCTTGTTCTCTTCGTTTTCGACGCCGTTTCTCACCGGCGCGTTCACGTTCGGGGTCTGGCTCGTCGGCCGGGCTGCGCACGACATGGTTGCCATGGAGACCCGAGTTCTCAGCCCCGCAATGAAGAGCGTACTGCGCTGGCTTGCCGAGTTCCTGCCCAACTTCAATCTCTTTGTCCCCGGTCGAAACACCCTGGTGAACAAGACGGCCGAGTACGGCGAACCGCTGACCTATCTAGCGACCGCCATGGGCTACGCGGTCCTCTACGCCGCAGCCACGCTCATCCTCGCCGCTCTGATCTTCCGTCGCAGAGACTTCCTGTGAAACCCGTCTGGGAGCGTTCTGCCATCCTGGCTGGGTTCGCGATCCTCGCTCTGCTCGCGCTGCTCTTGGGACGCGTTGCCTCCGAGTCACGCGCCGAGCTTGCCGCCGCGCGCGGCCACCGCGAGGAAGGTCGCAGCGCCCGCGCCATCGAGCACTACCGCCGCGCCATTCGCTGGGCCTTCCCGCTCAGCCCATACAGAGCCGAGGCGATTTCCGAGCTGGAGTCGCTCGCGGGGGAGCTCGAGGCCGGGGGAGACCTGAACGGAGCCCTCTTGGCCTGGCGGTCGCTTTCGGGCGGGATTGCGGCTGGTAGAACCCTATATTCGGGCCCGAACCCTGCGCGCGAGAACGCCAACGACCAGATCGCGCGTCTGATGGCTCTGGATCGAAGCGCCTCCATCGATGCCAGTCTGAGCGCCGAGCAGTTGGCCGCAGACCATCGCCGGCTTCTGAGCGATGAAATCGCTCCCGATCCATTTTGGGGCGCACTGCTCTTGTTGGGAATGGCCGTCTGGATTGGCGCGTTGGTCCTATTGGCGCGGAGCGGATTCGATTCGGCTGGGCGTTTTCAATGGGCCGGCGCTCGAGGCCCGCTTTGGGGCGCCTTGATTGGTTTCGCTTCGCTCGCTCTCGGACTGCTCTTCGCCTGAAGTTGCCCGAAGCTGGGCCACGGGGTAACAGGGGCGTCGTGGATAGCATCCGAATCGTTGGGGGAAACAGGCTCGTCGGCTCGGTGCCGGTCAGCGGCGCGAAGAACGCGGCCCTGCCGATCATGACGGCGGCCCTCCTGGCCGACGGTGAGCATGTCTTTCGCAACGTCCCCAATCTGCGCGATGTGCATACGATGACGCGGCTCCTCGAGCGGCTTGGTGCGCAGGCGGAGTACAAGGACGGCCGCGTCCATGTGAGCTTGTCCGGGGCGATCGAGCCCACGGCCCCGTACGATCTCGTCAAGCAGATGCGCGCCTCGGTTCTGGTGCTTGGTCCGCTGGTGGCGCGCTGCGGTCGCGCAGTGGTCTCCATGCCAGGGGGCTGCGCGATCGGAGCTCGACCCATCGACCAGCACCTCAAAGGACTGACTGCCATGGGCGCGGAGGTCGAGCTGCACCACGGCTACGTCGAGGTGAACGTCCCTGCTGGCCGACTGAAGGGCTCCGACATCCACTTGGATTTCCCGACGCACACCGGAACCGAAAACCTCATGTGCGCCGCCGTCCTGGCGAAGGGACGCACCACGCTTACCAACTGTGCTCGCGAGCCGGAGGTCGAGGAGCTAGCCCGGGTTTTGAACAAGATGGGCGGTCGCATCGAAGGCGCCGGAACCTCGGTCATCTCGATCGAAGGCGTCGAATCGCTTCATCCCATCGACCACGCGATCATTCCTGATCGAATCGAGGCAGGCACTTTCATGGTTGCCGCGGCAGCGACGGACGGGGACGTGCTTCTGCGAGGGGTAGCCTTCGAGCCGCTCGAGGCACTGATTGCCAAGCTGCGCGAAGCCGGCGCCGGCGTGGAGCGCGAAGGTGATGGGATCCGCGTCGTCGGTTCGCGACCGATTCGCCCGACCGACGTGATCACACAGCCGCACCCAGGGTTTCCGACCGACATGCAAGCGCAGTTCATGATGCTGATGTGTCTGGCGGAGGGCACGAGCCGAATCACCGAGACGGTATTCGAAAACCGCTTCATGCACGTCTCGGAGCTCAACCGCATGGGAGCCAAGATTCAAGTCAATGGCCGGACGGCGACGGTGCACGGCGTGAACAGGCTCGAGGGCGCCGAGGTGATGGCCACCGACCTTCGGGCCAGTGCTTCACTAGTCGTAGCGGGGCTGGTCGCCGAGGGAACGACGTACGTTCGGCGGGTGTATCACCTCGATCGGGGCTATGAGCACATCGAGGAGAAGCTGGCTCCGCTCGGAGCCAAGATCGAGCGAGTACCTGGCGATGCCTAGACGCAACAAAGACACCATCGTGATCGCGGTGCCCAAGGGCCGCGTTCTCGAACAGCTGGGCGCGCGGCTCGAAAAGGCCGGCATCCCCACCGAGGCGCTGACGGCGCAAAGCCGAAAGCTGGTCCGCGAAGATACAGAAACCGGGTTGAGCTATCTACTCCTCAAGCCCGATGATGTCCCAACCTACGTCGAGTACGGCGCGGCTGACCTCGGGATCGTGGGCCGTGATGTCCTGATGGAGCGCAACTACGACGTCTTTGCGCCGGTCGACCTCGACATCGGCAAGTGCCAGATGATGGTCTGCGGGCGCCCCAAGGAGCCCATCGCAGGCAGAGGCGAGCGCCCCCTCCGCGTCGCCACCAAGTTCCCGCACATCGCTGAGCAGTACTTCCGAGCCAAGGGAACGCCCGTCGAGCTGATCTTCTGCCAGGGCTCCGTCGAGCTCGGTCCTCTGACCGGCCTCGCCGACGTCATCGTCGACCTGGTGGAGACCGGCGAGACACTTCGCCAAAACGGCTTGGTGCCTTTGGAAAAGATCGCCGACATCAGCTCGGTGGTGATCGCGAACCGCGCGGCCCTGAAGCTTCGTCGAAGCGCCATCCAGCCGCTTCTCGACGCCCTGCGCGCCTAGGTACAACGATGCTCCGTCTGCGCTCCGCAACCGACCCCTCCTGGATCGACGTCGTGCTCGGCGACTTCGATGCCTTTCTCGTCGACCATGCGGCCTGTGAGCGGAAGGCGTCGGCGACTGCGCTCAAGCTCGTGTCACACTATTCGGACCGCACCGTGCTCGTGCGAGAGCTGATCCCCTTCGCCCAGGAAGAGCTCGATCATTACGCGCAGGTCATGGCGATCATTTTGGACCGCGGCCTATCGACGCGAGCCGACGAGAAGGATCCCTACGTCGGCGCTCTGATGCAGCTGATCAAACGCGGACCGGAGCAGTACTTCCTCGATCGGCTCCTGGTGCTCGGCATCGTCGAAGCGCGGGGCTGCGAGCGATTCGGACTGCTGGCTGAAGGGCTCGAGCCGGGCCCCTTGAAGGATTTTTACGCCGAGATCACCCGCTCGGAAGCCAGGCACCATGGCTTGTTCCTGCGCCTGGCGCGCGAGTACTTTCCCGCGGATCGCGTGCAGGATCGGCTGGACGACTTGCTCGAAGCAGAGGCGGAGATCGTCGATAGCCTGCCTCTACGACCCGCTGTCCACTGAGGGCTTTTTCGACTACACCGATCTCCCATGTGGAAAACGTCTGCGTTTGGGAATGCCTTTGTGGCGTTGGCGGTCTTGCTGGCTTCGTGCAGTGGCGATGAAGGTAGCGCGAGCGTCGACCCCATCGACTACAGCATGGCCGGGCCCGCCTCGGTTGGGGTTCTGACGACAAGCCTGACCGACAGCGCGCGGGGGCGAACGCTCCCCATCGAAGTGTGGTACCCGGTCGCGTCGCCCGACACCCCATCGGCCGTCATCGACTTCGAAACTGACGCGGACCGACGTTCCGAGCTGTCGGCCTTGTTAGACGCTGCGCCCACGGCCTGCGTCGCGCAGACTACTGCGTCCAGCCGAGATGCAGACGCGGCCGCAGGTGACTACCCACTGGTCCTCTACTCGCATTGCTACACCTGCACCCGATGGTCCGCACATGCCGTCATGGAACGCCTTGCATCTCATGGGTTCATCGTCGTAGCCCCGGACCACATCGGTGACACCCTCTCCGATCGCCTCGATGGCACCCAGTCCCCGCTCAACGACGCGCTGGTGGATGTCCGGGAAGCCGACATCCGCTTCCTGCTCGATCGGGTCCTGGCCGGCGAGGTCCTGCCCGACGGAGTCACCGCGAACGCGTCTCAGCTAGGGATGCTGGGCCACAGCATCGGCTCGGTCACCGCTGGAAGAGTCGCGCAGAACGACTCACGAATCGCCGCGGTCATCGGACTCGCCGCGCCCATGGAAAACACCTTCTACGGAGAGGTGTCGATCGAGTCGATAGAGGTGCCATTGGGTCTACTCGTAGCCACCGAGGACAATTCGATCCTCGAAGCCGGCAACATGTTCATTCGAGAGAACTTCTCGAACGCAAACACCCCGGCCTACAAGATGGAGGTCGTCGACGCGGGCCACTGGTCGGTCACAAACATCGCCGGCCTCACCGACTTCTTCGCACCCGGATGCGGCGACGACAACAGACAAACCAACGGCGAGCCGTTCACCTACGTCTCAGTCGACTCCGCAAACGACTACACCGCCACCTTCGTCACGGCGTTCTTCGCCGGCCACTTGCTGAACGAGCCGAGCGCGCTGGAGCTATTGCGCAGCAACCCAGCGCCGACCGCGGCGCCGATTGAAGTGCGGGAGTAGGGGAGCGGGCGTCGCCGTTCGGCTTGTGCTGCCGCGGGTGCGGTGGGGGCGGAGTGTTGGATTGGTCGCGTGGTCAGGTTTGATTACACCGCCCGCCCGGACGCCTTCGGCGGTCGGTTGGTCCCGCCCCACCACCCCCACACTATCGCCTACCCCCACCCGTAGTTCGGGTATCACTCTCACGCGAGTGAGCAGCGTGCCTGGCGCGGCATTCGCTTCGCTCCGCCCTGCCGGCGCGTTCGCGCCGGGCTTCGCCCTTCGGGCTCGCGCTGCCGCGGGTGGATTGGAGACTCTCGGTCGCTAGGGCTTGCGACCCAGAGACCAAGTGATGGCGCACACTTCGTCGAGCTGCTCTTCGAGGTGATTTGCGGTTCGGGTTTCGATGTAGCCCCAGTCGGTTGCGACGTTGAGTGCCGCGCGAACTTCCTTTGCTGAGCCGCAGGCGGTCGAGAATCGTGCGCGTGCGTTGCCGGGGTCATTTCCGCGCGCCTCAGCGATATTCAACACCACACTTTGCGCGGCTCGCTTCAGCTGATCGGCCAGCGACTTGTCCTGCTCGCGAATCGTGCGCAGCAGCGGAGCGAGCTCTCGCACCACGCTTCGCGCTCTGTCGTAGACATTCTTTCTTTGCATCAGCGACTCCTCGGATTGGGTTTGGGGCCTCACTTCAGTGCGGCCCCAAACCCAATCCGAGGACAAGCGATAGCCAAGGTTTGAATCCGCCAGTGCCAGTGCCAGTGCCAGTGCCAGTGCCAGTGCCAGTGCCAGTGCCAGTGCCAGTGCCAGTGCCAGTGCCAGTGCCAGTGCCAGTCGTTAGATCCGCTTCCGGTACATCACCCGGATCTCCCGGAATCCGAGCGCATCGTGGGCGCGCCTTGCGCCCTCGTTGCCCGACCAGGTTGCCGACTCGATCACCTCGCAGCCCGCCGCTGCAAAGCGTGCTTCGAGCTCGCTTAGAAGCAGGGCGCCCACGCCGGATCCCCTTGCGTCCGGCACGACGTACCAATCTTCGACCACGCCCTTCCGTGGCAAGACGCGTCTCGGTTCTACGGTGACTCGACCGGTGATGTAACCGACGGCCGCGCCTTGGGATTCTGCTACCAGGACGTGGCCGTTTCGGTCTCGCAACAGTGACTCGAGGTCGTCGCTTAGAATGCGTTCGTAGTCCCGATACTCGATGAGTGGGCGATCTTCTTCCTCGACGACCTCGTCACGGTGGGCTTGGTAGAGATTGCGATGAAAGCCCATCAGCACTTGGCGGTCGGATGAATCCGCCTCGCGCACTTCGATCGTCGGGACCATGAGCCTGAACCTAAGCGGTTCGGCAGGTCAGCGGTAGGCCCTAGCGCACGCGGATCGAATGACGGATTCGGCCGAACGTCTTCCGTCCGATTCCTGGCACTCGAATGATGTCTTCGATGCGTCGAAATCGGCGCTTTTCGCGCTCGGCGATGATGGCGTCGGCCCGGCTGGGGCCGATGCCCGGGAGCTTCACGAGCTCCTCGGGCCCGGCCTCGTTGATGTTGATGCGTCCGTCCTGCTCGACACTCGGAGGGCCCTGCTCAGGGGGGCCGACACCGCCGTCAAGCGCTCCGGCCGGCACCGCATGCAGCGCGCTCAGTGCGAGCAGCAGCAAGAACACCCCTTTCATTAGGCCGCCTGGTCACGGGGGCTGCTCTCGCGAGCCTCCCTCGGCTGGTAGTCTCTGATTTGCAGCTCTCCGTTGACCGGCATTGCATCGAGGCGAACGTTGAGGCTTCCGTCGCGGTTCACAAACGCCGCGCCCACGCGCACCCAGAACTTCCGACCGTCTTTGTTTCGCTCCACCACGGTGTAGGCAATCTTCACTTTGTTTTCTTCGAGCATCTTTCCTCCTGGTGACAGTGAGAGACGACCTTGTTGCACACGCGATGCCAGGGCTCGGCCAAGTGATCTCGGGTAGCTACGTCGTTCGAATTGGCGGATCGACAGATAGGCGACGGCGGCCGCCCGGGCTGTTTGGTTTGTTGGCCGAAGAAGTTCCTGTCAGTATCCCGCCGACCAAAGGAGAGGGAGCCAGATGAAGATTTCACTGTCTGAGGGCACTTGGGACAAATCGAGCGCGGACATCGTTGCGATCGCGATTCCATCCGGAAAGACGAAGCTCAGCAGAGCCTTGGCTGGAGTCGAAGCCGTAACCGGAAAGGGCAGCATCAAGCCTCTCGCTTCGGATGAGCGCTTCGAAGGGAAGGCCTCCCACACCCTCAAAGTCGCATCCGCCGGCAAGGCAAAGTCCCGTTGGCTCCTACTCGTCGGTATTGGTGAGGAGCAAGATGCTGAGAAGGTCGCCTGGAGCCTCGGTCATGCCCTTGCCTCAGCGGCGCGTGCACAGAAGAGCGCTGCGCTACAGCTTCCGGTCGTCAACGCCAAAACCGTTCGCGCCGCCTCGCAGGGGCTCGTCGCCGGGGCGTATCGCTACACCGAGTACAAGAGCGACAAGACGGCTGCGGCAACCCTGACCTCCGCTGTCATCGTCGGCGCACCAAAGAGCGGTCGCGGCCTGACGGCTGCCATTCGCTCCGGCAAGGCGGTCGCGGAGAGCGTCAATTTCGCCCGTGACCTCGTGAACCGGCCCCCGAACGACCTGAATCCGGTGAGCCTGGCACGCGCTGCCGCCGCCGAGTCTCGAAAGCTCGGCCTGTCCTGTCGCGTCTGGAACAAGGCGCGCATCGAAAAAGAGGGCATGAACCTGCTGCTCGCCGTCAACAAGGGCAGTGCGATTGAACCGCGGGTGATTCACGTGGTTTACAAGCCGGCGCGCCCCAAGAAGAAGGTCGTCTTCGTGGGCAAGGGC
Organism: uncultured delta proteobacterium; assembly: GCA_963716775.1. Lineage (GTDB taxonomy): Bacteria > Myxococcota_A > Polyangia > Polyangiales > Houyiibacteriaceae > SG8-38. Next base: position 282,409 of record CAVQUI010000003.1, on the reverse strand, counting down.
CTCACCTTCGACTCGGGAGGCCTCTGCATCAAGCCCGGGGCCTCCATGGTCGACATGAAGTGCGACATGGCGGGTGCCGCGACCACGCTAGGCATCGTGTTCGCCGCGGCGCGCCTGAAGCTGCCCGTCGAGGTGCACGGGGTCGTCGGTTCCACCGAGAACATGACGGGCGCAAAGGCATACCGACCCGGCGATGTGTACAAGTCGCTGCAGGGCAAGACCGTCGAGGTCATCAACACCGACGCCGAGGGACGGCTGGTGCTCGCTGACGTGCTCACCTGGGCGGCGCGCAAGCTCAAGCCCGACTTCATGATCGACCACGCGACCTTGACCGGGGCCTGCATGGTGGCGCTCGGCCCTTGGCGCGCGGCGCTCTACACGGACGACGACAAGCTCGCCTCGAAGTATCTCGACGCATCGAAGGGCGAAGGCGAATCGTTCTGGCGCCTGCCGTTGGATTCGGAACTGCGTTCCACTCTCAAGAGCTCCATCGCCGATCTGAAGCACATCGGCGGCCGCTATGGGGGTTCGATCACGGCGGCGCTCTTCCTGAAGGAGTTCGTCGGAGAGGCCATCTGGATGCACCTCGACATCGCAGGCCCGGCGTTCGTCGACCGTGCGCACGGTCGCTTGCCCAAGGGTGGAACCGGCTTCGGCGTTGCGACCGGGGTGCGATTCCTGCAAGGGCTGACCTAGGCGGGCGGGTCGCGGGTTTGGCGATCTGCGGTTTGCCGCTAGTTCGTCGCTGTCTCAGACGTCAAAGTCGGTACGGGAACGTGACCTTGAACGAAGACTGCTTGAATCGCGGGACGCGGGCGCGCTTCACCGCAGACGCGATGCAGGTTCCGACTGGGGTGCCCTTGAACGGCCCCGAAGCGACCTTCGCGCTGGTGACGCGGCCGGTCTTGCCACTGAACGTGACGTCGACCGTGGCCGTTCCGCCCGAGTCGGTCTTGCAAGCCTTCACGCCGCCGCCGACACCCTGAAGCGCGGTCTTCACGTCATCGCGTGACGGCGCGTCTGGAAGGCTGGAATCGCTCGGGCGGGTCGACTTCGCGCTTTGCTGCGGCTTCGAGCTGGACGATGACTCGCCAACGACCTCGTCCATGAGCGCGTCGAGGTTGTTGCCGCTGCGCTTCTTGGGCTCCGGCGCCGCTTCGGGCGTCGAGCTGCTCGTGCTCTTCGCCGTTCGCGGGCGTCGCTGCGAGCTGCTCGCTCTGCTCTTTTGGGGTGCTGCCGCTGCGAGCTTGGGCGCGGCCTCGGGTGGGTTGTCCTCGATCGTCGCGGCCTCGACGGGCTCTGCGGCGGCGAGCGCCTCATCCGGCGGCTCGATCGGCGTCTGAGCTGAGGCAGCTGCGGCATTCGACCCTGGGATCGCCTGGGCGGGTGCCGGTTCGGCCTCCGCGGTGATCTCGAGCGCGTCTTCCTCTCCGCCTCCGAGCGCCATGCCGACCCCGATTCCGGCTCCCACGATCGCAATCACTGCGATCGCGACTCCGCCGATCCAGAGCCAGCGATTCTTGTCCGAGGTATCGTCCGGCGCGGGTCCGAGCAGGGGTGCGCCAAAGGCAGCTCCGCCGCCGACTCCGATGGCGAGAAGATCATCCACCGCCTGCGAAGGCGCGGCGCTGGTTCCTGGCGTCGTGGATTTCGCGAGTGCGCGAATGTCGATGAGGCCTGAGCCTTCGCCGGAGGTTGGCGGTGCGCTCTGCGCGCCAAAGGTTGCCCCGGGAGGCTGACTCGCGAGCGGAGCGGATTGCGCGGGGGAGCCGCCGCGTGAGGCAAGCTGCTGTAGATTGCTCAGCGAGAACAGTACCGAGTTCTCGTTGCGCTGGCCGGTCATGCGCTGAGGTGCGGATCCGCCCATCGCGCCGCCGCCAAGCGAGGCGCCGGCGTCTGACGAAGCCGCCGCGAACGGTGAGCTCTGGGCGTCTGCGGGTGCCGGTGTAGGGCTGTCTTCAAATCCCGCGAACATGCTGCTGTTCGTATCGATCTCGCTCGTAGGCTCGCGGCCTTCGCTGCCGCCGAAGAGATCGCCACCGGCTGCGAACGCCGCTGTGTCGTCGCTTGCGGTCTGTGGGCGCTGCGCCTGCGAAGCCGCGCCGCCGAAGATCTGCGCGAGCTCGGGCACCTCGCTTGCGACCTTCCAATCCTCGAAGCCTTCATTCCACACGTAGGAATCGAGGCCCACGCTGCCTTTCGCGAACAGCTGGCTCAGCGCTATCGGAGCCAGGGGCCCCTTCTGCTCGCCGTCGACGACGATGTACCAAGTTGCTTCGCCTCCGCGATCCGAAGTCGCGCCTGGTTCGTCAACCGAGTGTGCGCCAGTTTGATCGCCGCGAACCTCGAGAACCGACGAGCACTTCTTGCACCGGATCTTGAAGATTTTCCCAGCGACCTTTTCGTCGGCGATGGAGTATTTGGCCCCGCAGCTATCGCAAACGATCTTCATCTATTGCCCCCGTCTCCTGCCGGCCCCTCGCAACTCGATGGAGAGCTCAAGTTGTACCGGATCGAAGATTCCCCTGTAGGACTGCGATCATAGCGGTCCTGTTCTATGCCACGCAAGAAGTCCACCAAGGTTGTTTCCGCGTCGTTGGACCCCCGATCCCTGGGATCCTTGGCTCTTTTTTCAGTTTACGGCCACGAGCTCGGTGCCGTCCTGGCCGCAGAAGAGGTGGGTGGCGGCGTGACGAATCCCGCATTCGGGGCAGATTTTATGGGTGTCGAGCATCAGGGGAGGGCGGGTCGAGCTGGCTGCGCCGTAGAGGCCGTATGGCACCAATTCGTCCGCGTCCTCGGGGCAGAAGCTGGAATCAAAAGGGTAGCCCCGCCGGCAGGTCGGGCAGATCATTCCCTGGGAGAAGGGGCCGGAGGACTGGCCGTCCATCAGCTCTGCGCCGTCGCGGACGCAGAAGCGGTTCCGGGTCGGGTACTCCGAGAGGCACACCGGGCAACTCTTCAAGGGGCTTGGTTCGGGCTCCGTGCTCGGTCGCGACCCGGGCGTCGACCCAGTGTCGGGCTTCGCGCTGGTCCGCCGGCGGTCAGCCGGACTTCCAGCTCGCCGCTGGCGCAGTCGTCGTACCTGGACCGGCGCGACGAGCGCGACAGCGAGCACCAGCAGGGCAGCGACAGACCAGCTCATCTCGGAATTGTGCAGGATCGGCCAAGCTCCGGGCCACAAAAAGGTTCGCGTCCCCCCGGGCCCGGGCCACAAAAAAGCCCGGGAGGTCGTACCACCCGGGCTTCTTCTGCTGATTTCGGTTGCGAAGAGGCTTAGAGCTTCTTCACAGCGTCGGTGATCGCAGGGACCACGTCGAAGAGATCGGCGACCAGGAAGTAGTCGGCGACCTGCGCGATCGGCGCTTCTTTGTCCTTGTTGATCGCGACGATCGTCTTGCTGCCTTTCATGCCAGCCAAGTGCTGGATGGCGCCCGAGATGCCGATCGCGATGTAGAGCTTCGGCGCGACGACCTTGCCCGTCTGGCCGACCTGAAGCTCAGGGGACACGTAGCCGGCGTCACATGCGGCACGCGACGCACCCATGGCTGCACCTAGCGCATCGACGAGCGGCTCGATGACGTTCGTGAAGTTATCGGCGCTCTTGAGGGCACGCCCTCCGGAGACGACGATGTCGGCATCCCCAAGATCGGGGCGCTCGCTCTTCACGACCTCGACGCCGAGGAACTCGACCTTGTCCGCGGCCGGGTCGCTCTGCACAGCGATGTCTTCCGAGGGGCTCGCGCCTCCCGAGGCCTCAGCCGGATCGAACTCCGACTGACGAACGGTGACGACCTGCTTGTCGGTGAGAATCTCGACCGTACCGGACACATTGCCCGCATACATCGGACGCGTGTACGACAGCTTGCCGCCATCGACGTGCACCGCCGAGATGTCGGACGCCACGCCCGCGCCGAGCTTGGCGGCGGCACGCGGGAGCAAGTCCTTGCCGTAGGCGCTCGCGCAAGCGACGAGGACGTCGTAGCCCTTGCCAGCTTCTGCGACGGTCGCCGCGTACTTCTCGCAGGTGTAGCCGCCGGCGATCTCCGCCTTGAGCACCTTGCCAGCGCCGAAGCCCGCCAGCTCGCCAGCTGCTGCGCCTGCGCCCTCTCCGATAGAGAGGATGTCGAATGAACCGCCTGTACCTTCCGCGATCTGCTTCGCAGCGGTGACGGCACAAAGAGTGGTTTTGCGTGCCTTGCCCTCAAGCAACTCCGCAACAACGAGAACATTAGCCATGTCTGATGCTTCCTTTCCGTTTCTCGAGGGTTAGATGACCTTGGCCACGTTGTGGAGCTTGTCGACGAGATCCGCGGCGTCCTCGACGAACGTCGTTTCACCCGAGCGTGCCGGCGGCAGCGCGAACTTCGTGTAGTTGAGCGCCTTCGCTGTGTCGACACCGAGGTCGCCGAGCGACGTCTGGTCGATCGGCTTCTTCTTGGCCTGCATGATGCCCTTGAGAGATGCGTAGCGGCCGCCGACCTCCAACTTTGCGTACTGGTGGTCGCCGGGGGTCACGCCGTTTTGCACCGAATCGGGCTGAAGGATGCGGTCCGAGGTAGTGATCACGGCGGGGCCCGTGACCTTCACCGTAGCGACGCCGGTATCGAGCTCTCGCCGGATTTCGAGGGTCTTCCCGTCGTCGGCGGTCATGATCCGCATCGCCGAGTTGATCACCGGCCACCCGAGCTGCTCCGCGAGCGCGGTGCCGGCTACGTTCGAGTCGCCGTCTGCAGCCTGCTTGCCCATCAAGACCAGGTCCGGGCTCTCCTTGTCCACGATAGCCTTGAGGATCGAGGACACGACCCCTGCGTCGAGCTTGCCCTCGTCAGCTTCGACGAGGATGCCGCGCTCGGCGCCCTTGGCCAGACCTTCGCGGATGATCCGCTGGGTATGCTCATCGTTCGGACCGATCGAGACCAGTACTACTTCACCGACACGCGCGTTCTTTTGAGCGGCGTTTTCGGTCAATCGCAGTGCGGCCTCGAGGCTCCAGTCATCGAAGGGATTCATCTTCCATTCGAGGCCTTCCGATGTGACGGCAGTGCCGTCGGCGCTCACCTTGAGCTTGCTTGCGTTGTCCGGGTCCGCAACGCGCTTGATGGATACGAGGATCTTCACATTTCCTCCTCAGATCATTGAGCCGTGAAAGGCTGTTAAATGCTGAAAATCGCAGGCGATCTAGGCGCGTTTTGCGAAGCTGTCAAGGAGGGTGACTCAGGCCCGCTCCGCTCGCCCCTTCCACTCTGCCCGGCTATGCTAGAAGCGCATCGTGCGTGACGAGAGCAAAACCACTCACTATGCCCTGGTGACCGGCGGAAGCAGCGGAATTGGCCTGGAAACCGCGCGCGGCCTCAGCTCTCGCTTCGATGTCGTCGGAATCGTAGGCCGCAATGCGGATCGGCTCGCTGACGCTGCCAAAGAGCTGCGTTCCAGTGCGATGGGGCGCATCGAGACCTTCCAAGCCGATTTCTCTTCCCTGCCGGAGGTGCGGCGGCTCGCCGCGGACATCAAGAGCCGTTTCCAGTCGCTCGACGCGCTGGTCAACAACGCTGGCGTTTGGCACAAGGAACGCACGCTCAGCAAGGATGGCTACGAAGAGACCTTCGCGGTCAACCATCTCGCCCATTTTCTACTCACGAACGAGCTCAAGGACACGCTTCTGGCCGGCACTCGAGCTCGCGTGGTCAACGTTTCCTCTTCGATGCACATCCGCCCGAAGTCGCTCAACTGGGACGACCTGATGTTCGAGGAGCGATGGCGGGGCTTCTGGGTCTACGGCCACTCGAAGCTCGCGAACGTTCTTTTCTCGAATGAGCTCGCGCGCCGTTGGAAGAACCTCGGAATCACGTCCAACGCCCTAAACCCGGGCAACGTGCGAAGCCGCATCACACGCAACAACGTGTTCCTCAACGCGCTCCACCGCTCACCGTTCGCGCGGATGGTCGTCATGTCGGAAGCCGATGGAGCCAAGACCTCGGTCCACGTCGCGACGGCGCCGGAGCTCGAAGGCGTCACCGGGCGCTACTTCGACAAGGTCCGGGAGGCCAAGCCGAGCAAGCCGTCCGCGGATGAGGAAGCGGCGCGCCGGCTCTGGGAGGTGAGCCAAGAGCTGGTCGACACGGCGACTCGCTAGCTCGTCCTCAGCAGGCGCCAAGGTTTCGTCCCAGCAACCCGTTCCGCTCAACGCTTACGCAAGCCTTCGAGAAAGAGGCTGGCACAATGCGTAGCCGCTTTGCGCAGCGCGGGCGGGTCACCTTCCCCTAGCGCCCAGGTCAGTAGAATCGCGTCCAAGGCGCCGAACAGGCTACGCGCAACGACGCGCGGGTTCAGGTCGCTGCGAAAGGCACCTTCCTTCTGTCCGTCGCGGATGACTCCTGCGATCACCTCGATGTATTGCATGAACAGCGGCGCCGCGTACTGCTTGAGCAGGCGAGACGATTGTCGAAGGTTCACCGTGATGACCTCGGCCAGGTCGCGTTGTTCTTCCAGCAAGCCGAGTTGCAGCTCGATGATCCGGCGGATTCGGTCTTCGAACGCGTCGTTCGATTCGGCCACCCTTCGCAGGATCGCCAGCAGTTGCTCGATCCCTTCCTCGAAGATCGTGATCAGGACGTCGTCCTTGTTCTTGAAGTAGAGGTAGATCGTGCCGTCCGCCACTCCGGCTGCCTTGGCGATTTCGCTCACCCGTGTCGCGTAGAAGCCGTTCTTGGCGAACACCTTGATCGCTGCCTTGAGGATCCGCTCCCGCTTGTCCGGGGTGGAGCCCTTTCGCCTCTCCGCTGTCGAATGAACCGCCATTCATTTTCGGGTACCACGGGCCCGGCCTTGCCGTCAAACCAGGCATGCGGCCGCGGCGCGAAGTAGACCCAGCGCACCGGAATCACAGCGTTTTAGGGCCTCTGGGGTCCGGCGGGTTTCTTGCCCGGTTTGGCGGCTCCCCTTAGCTTCGGAAGCGATGTTCGTAGGTGCACACCGAGAAGCTCTGGTTCCGGTGGCGCTCTACGCGGAGCTGGTCACAGACGACGAGGTCCTGCCCGCGTTCGTGACCAGCCTCGGTGAGCACGGCTTGCTCCTCGATTCATTGGCTATCCTCGGCAACCGCCGCCGTGATCAGCTGCAGATTCGACTCAGCCTGCCAGGCGAACCTGACCCTCTATGGATTGGCGGGGAGGTCGTTCGCGATACCCATGGCTACCTGTTCAACGATACAGCGATTCGCTTTCTAGCGATGGCCAACGCCCACTGGCACTCGCTTCGCCGCTGGGTCCGGGTCCGGGAGCTGGTTCTGGCGACTCGGCCGATCGGCGTTCACGACGCCGCCTAGTGAACACCCCGCCTCGTTCCTTGCTACCCTGAAAGAGGGGACATGGACGTCAGTCTACAGAGCGAGCCACCAGCCGTTCATTCGCGTTTGGACGAGGCGAAGAGTCAGGCGCGCGCGAAGACGCGAGTGTCGCTGAATCCGTTCGGCACGCCGCTGCTGCCTACGGGCTCCCCGTTCAGCTGGACGGCCTCCGACCGGTCGCTCTACGTGCAGTTTCTGACCGCGCTCCTGATGCTGATCGTCAGCTTCTCGTTTGCGGTGCTCGATGGTTGGCCTTTCCTCCTTCAGCGTCCCGAGGACGAAGGGGCACTCCGGACGACGACGATCCTTGCCGTTGGAGCTCTTCTCTTCTGGCTCGGACTCTACGCGTGGACCCGGATTTTCGATATGCGGCGTGAGGCCAAGAGCTCGCGACTCCTCGTCATCACCATCGTCGCGCACGTCCTGACGGGGACAGCCGTCTGCTACGCGCTCGGCCCATACACGGCCGTAAGCGGCTTGATCAACGTGGCGGCCCTTCTCTTGGGCATGGTCCTTCTCGAGCGCCGCTGGCTCTGGTTCGCCGTTGGCGGCTGGCTCCTGTCGATGTCCTTGATGCACTTCGCCAGCAGGGCCGGGCTGCTTCCATTTCTGGCCTTGTTCGAGGCGTCGTTCGAGCAATCGGACGTCGTCCAGGTGGCCGCGGAGCGGGCGGTCGCCGCTGCGCTCATCTACATTCCGCTCGCGATCATCATGGACCATTTGATCAGCGTCTGGCGCCAGGACGAGCGATCGCTTTTCGAAGCCGCACAGTTCGATTCCTTGACCGGCGCTTACACACGCCGTTTCGCGATGACGGTGATGGAGCGCGCCGTGCTCAAGGCCCGCAGCGATGGAACGCCATTGGCGGTCTTGATGCTCGACCTGGACCACTTCAAACGCATCAACGACGCACACGGCCACGCGCGCGGAGACCTCGTCCTCAAGGAGACGACTCGCGCGATGCACACCGCCTTGCGCGCGGGGGACATCATTGGACGTTTCGGAGGCGAGGAGTTCGTCGTCCTCCTTCCGAAAGCAGACCTGAAGCAAGCCATGGGGGCCGCCGATCGCTGCCGCGCTGCCGTGGAGAAGATGACGATTCCCAATGCACCCTACCTCTCGGTAACGGCCAGCGTGGGGGTGGCCGCGTTTCCGGAGCACGGCGCTGAGCTAGACGCGCTCCTCAAGGCATCCGATAGCGCGATGTACGAGGCCAAGGCCAAGGGCCGGAATCGAGTCGAAACCGTGAAAGCCCAATTGACGGTGCCAAGTGTGCCGAAACGTAAGTCAATGTAGTCAGATTGCCTGCGCCGATTACCTTGACTTCGCGCGGGCCGGCACGTAGTAAAGCCGCCGCCGTCATGCTGGCGTAGCTCAATTGGTAGAGCACCGGTTTTGTAAACCGGCGGTTATGAGTTCAAGTCTCATCGCCAGCTCTACGCGAAAAGACGAATGACCATGGAGGGTTGCCCGAGCGGTCAAAGGGAGCAGACTGTAAATCTGCCGGCTTATGCCTACGGTGGTTCGAACCCACCACCCTCCACCAGGAGAAGAACGAACAGATTACGCGGGTGTAGCTCAGTTGGTAGAGCCTCAGTTTTCCAAACTGAATGTCGCCGGTTCGAGCCCGGTCGCCCGCTCCCGCAAATCAGACTATGCCCAGGTAGCTCAGTGGTAGAGCACCCCCTTGGTAAGGGGGAGGTCGTGAGTTCAAGTCTCATCCTGGGCTCCGCGGATTTTGCGCGCTCAAGTAAGCTCACTCAGAAGAACGACGAAGTAGGGAACGTACGATGGCTAAAGAAAAGTTTGTCCGAGACAAACCACACATCAACGTAGGCACGATCGGTCACATCGATCATGGCAAGACGACGCTGACGGCGGCGATCATGAAGGTGATGTCCGACAAGCACGGCGGCGAGGCCAAGAGCTACAAGGACATCGCCAAGGGCGGGACGGTTCGTGACGACACCAAGACGGTGACGATCGCCACGAGCCACGTGGAGTACCAGACGGGCAACCGTCACTACGCTCACGTCGATTGCCCCGGTCACGCCGACTACGTCAAGAACATGATCACGGGCGCGGCGCAGATGGACGGCGCGATTCTGGTGGTGAGCGGTGTCGATGGACCGATGCCGCAGACCAAAGAGCACGTGCTTCTGGCACGCCAGGTCGGTGTTCCGACGATGGTGGTGTTCATGAACAAGTGCGACGCGGTGGACGATCCGGACCTTCTTGAGTTGGTGGAGATGGAGGTGCGCGAGCTTCTTTCGAAGTACGACTACGACGGGGACAACATCCCGGTGGTGCAGGGCTCGGCGCTGGGCGCATTGAACGGCGAAGAGAAGTGGGTGGAATCGGTCGTGAACCTGATGGACGCGGTGGATGCACACATTCCGGAGCCGGAGCGAGACATCGACAAGCCGTTCCTGATGGCGGTCGAAGACGTGTTCTCGATCAAGGGCCGCGGGACGGTGGTGACCGGGCGCATCGAGCGGGGTGTGATCAAGGTGGGTGAGGAAGTCGAAATCCTCGGCGTCCGGGACCCGCAAAAGACGGTGGTGACGGGCGTGGAAATGTTCCGGAAGCTGCTGGACCAGGGACAGGCAGGCGACAACGTGGGCTGCTTGCTTCGTGGCATCGACAAAGAGCAGGTGGAGCGCGGCCAGGTCCTGGCGAAGCCCGGCTCGGTGAACACGCACACGAACTTCGAGTGCGAAGTGTACATCCTGAGCAAGGACGAGGGCGGGCGACACAAGCCGTTCTTCAGCAACTACACCCCGCAGTTCTACATCCGCACGCTGGACGTGACGGGCAAGATCGAGCTTCCCGAAGACGTGAAGATGGTCATGCCTGGCGACAACGTGAAGATGAAGGTCAACCTCATCACGCCCGCCGCCATGGAAGAAAAGCAGCGCTTCGCCATTCGCGAAGGCGGCCGAACCATCGGTGCAGGCGTCATTTCCAAAATCCTTGAGTGATAGACGGGTTAAGGTTGCGCTCGCGTGCGACGAGTGCGGCGCGCGCAACTACCAAACGACAAAGTTGAGAAAGCCCGGCCAGCGGGAGAGACTGACCCTCAAAAAGTTCTGTCCCAAATGCAACCGGCGAACGGATCACAAAGAGACGAAATAGAACCCGCATCTAGGCCAGTAGCTCCAATTGGTAGAGCAGCGGATTCCAAATCCGCGGGTTGTGGGTTCGAATCCCTCCTGGCCTGCCGCGAGGAACAACGATGGCGATCACAAAAGAACAAGACAAAGCGAGGCCGACCGGAACGCTCGGAGTAGAGCGCTGGGTGCAGTTCGCCTACGCTGCCTGCGCCATTACGCTGGCCTGGTTTCTCATCAAGAGCGGCACCGCAGTCTGGACGATGCTCGCGGACAACGTCGACGCCGTACCGGAGCCGAACGGAACGCTCATTGCGGTTGGAGCAGGCTTGCTGGCGTTCATCGCAGCGGTCGTCGCCTATCGTTCGAAGAAGGTTCACACCTTCGTGGTTGAAGTGTGTGTCGAGCTTTCCAAGGTGAGCTGGCCCACGCGCAAGGAAACTTGGTCTCAGACGATCGTCGTCCTCATCGTGTCCGTGATCGCGGCAATCATTCTCGGCGTGTACGACGCCGTTTGGTCCCACATCACCGACCTCATTTACAACGTGTGAGTCCCATGAAGTGGTATGTCGTTCAGGCCTATTCGGGTTACGAAAGCAAAGTGAAGCTCTCGCTGGAAGAGCGAATCAAACAGGCCGGCATGGAGGGGCGCTTCGGGAACATTCTCATTCCGAAGGAGAACGTGCAGGAGAGCCGTGGCGGAAAGCCCCGGCTGAGCTCGCGCACCTTCTACCCAGGCTACATCTTCGTCCAGATGGACCTCGACGATCAGACCTGGCACCTCATCAAGGACACGCCGAAGGTCAATGGCTTCGTCGGCGGGCGCCATCCATCGCCCGTGCCCGAACGCGAGATCGCTGCGATTGAGCAGCAAGTCGAAGAAGGCGCGGCCAAGCCCAAGCCCCGCGTCGAGTTCGAGAAGGGCGACCACGTCCGGGTAACTGGCGGCGCGTTCGCCAACTTCACTGGCGCAATCGAAGAAGTGAACCACGAGAAGCACAAGGTCCGCGTCCTGGTATCGATCTTCGGCCGCGCCACCCCAGTCGAGCTGGACTACGTCCAGGTCGAAAAGACGAATTGATCAGCTTGATCGACCATCCCTAAATGGGGATGTGTCCAACGCGATCCAGATTTCAGAGAAATCGGCTTGCATTATTCGTGCCCTGAGGCATGACTCGCCGCTCCGGAGAACCCCGAATCCATGAAAAAGGTCATCGGACAGATCAAACTTCAGCTCCCTGCAGGGAAGGCGAACCCTTCTCCGCCGGTCGGGCCCGCGCTCGGCCAGCACGGCGTCAACATCATGGCGTTCTGCAAGGAGTTCAACTCGAAGACCCAGAAGGACGCGGGTCTGATCATTCCCGTGGTGATCTCGGTCTACCAGGATCGCTCCTTCAGCTTCATCATGAAGACACCGCCTGCGGCTGTCTTGATCAAGAAGGCTTTGAACCTCGAGTCGGGCTCTGCGCGACCGAACAAAGACAAGGTCGGCAAGATCACCCGGGACCAGGTGAGGGAGATCGCTCAGGTCAAACTTCAAGATACCAACGCGGGCTCGATCGAGACATGCATGCAAAGCATCATCGGCACCGCGCGTTCCATGGGGGTCGAGTTAGTCGACTAACTCTCCCGAGCGATTGATATCGCTCACCTGGACCACCCAGGACCTCAGTTGGTGGTAGGCGGCTCCGAGTCGTCGCAAGGAGTCAGAATGAAACCCGGAAAAAAGCGCGCGGGCGCCTTACAGATGCCCGACAAGAGTCGCCGCTATGCGTTGAGGGAAGCCGTCTCGCTCTTGAAGGAGTTGGCCTTTGCCAACTTCGACGAGTCGGTCGACGTTGCGGTTCGCCTCGGGGTTGATCCGAAGCACGCGGACCAGATGGTTCGTGGCGCTGTCGTCTTGCCGCACGGCACTGGCAAGACCAACCGCGTCCTGGTGTTCGCCAAGGGCGAGAAGGTGACTGAAGCCGAAGAAGCGGGCGCCGATTTCGTTGGCGGTGATGATTTGGTCGCCAAAATCAATGAAGGCTGGCTCGAGTTCGACACCGTCATCGCTACGCCGGACATGATGGGGCAGGTCGGCCGCCTCGGTCGCGTCCTCGGTCCTCGCGGCCTGATGCCGAATCCCAAGGTCGGCACTGTGACCTTCGATGTGAGCAAGGCCGTTCGCGAGGCCAAGGCCGGTAAGGTCGAGTTTCGCGTCGAAAAGGCGGGCATCGTCCATGCCCAGATTGGCAAGAAGTCCTTCGGCGACACCGAGCTCGCTGGCAACGTGAAGTCGTTGGTCGATGCGCTCGTGAAGGCCAAGCCGGCCGCCGCGAAGGGCACCTACCTTCGCACCATTACTCTGAGCTCCACGATGGGCCCCGGGATCAAGGTGGACCCCGGCACTATAGAGGTGGAGGCGTAATCATGAGCCTTACACGAGAAGACAAAGCGGCCCAGGCCGTCTCCGTCCGCGAGAGCTTCGCGAACGCAACCGCGACCGTGCTGGTCGATTTCCGCGGCGTGAACGTCGAGCTGATCACGGACCTCCGCTCGCGTTTCCGCGAAGCCGGAGTCGAGTACAAGGTCATCAAGAACAACGTCGTCCGAAAGGCGATCGAGGGTTCTGAGCTCGCCGACAACGACGAGTTCACGGCCCACCTCGTTGGTCCGACGGCGATCGCCTGGAGCTTCGAAGATCCTTCGGCCGCTGCCAAAGTGATCAAGAACTTCCGCAAGGAGCACACCGACGTCCTTCAGCCGAAGGACGGCAACGAGAAGCTCCTCGTCAAGTGCGGTGTTCTCGAGGGCCAAGTCTTGGACGCGAAGCGCGTCGAAAAGGAGCTCGCCTCGCTTCCGGGCAAGGACGAGGTTCGCGCTTCGCTGCTCGCGCAGCTCATGGCGCCCATGCAGAATCTGGTCGGCCAAATCAATGCACCGGCCCAAAACCTCGCTCTCGTTCTCGATGCGTACCGGCGCAAACAGGCGGGCGAGTAACTCAACAACAACTTTAGCCGTGTCGCACGCACGGTTAGCGGAGAGTCAAGAATGGCAAATATGAATACGGAACAGATGGTCGAAGAGCTCAGCTCCTGGACCGTCATGGAAGTTGCGAACCTGGTAAAAGAGCTCGAAGAGAAGTGGGGCGTTTCGGCAGCACCGGCAGCGGTGGCCGTGGCCGGTCCCGCAGGCGGCCCAGCCGAGGCGGCCGAAGAGCAGACCGAGTTCGACGTCGAGCTGACCGAGGCTGGCGCCAAGAAGATCAACGCGATCAAGGCGATCCGCGAGATCACTCAGCTCGGCTTGGCGGACGCCAAGGCACTGGTGGAGGCAGCTCCCAAAGTGATCAAAGAGGGCGTCTCCAAGGAAGAAGCCGAAGAAATCAAAAAGAAGCTCGAAGAAGCTGGCGCCAAGGTCACCGTCAAATAACCCTATGGGGTTATTTTTCGGAGCCCTGTGCCGCGACTTGGCACATGGGCCCGACCGGGTTAACGTCCCGGCCGGGGCAGCACCGGTTCGCGCAGCACATCATTCACGACTTTCCGCGATGCGGCGGGAGGCCGAAAGGTCTCCTTGTCGCGTACGTGTCTCTTAATTCTTGGCTTTAGGTTCCAGTAGCAGTGGTTCGGTAGGAGTCTCTCTAATGGCGGCGACGATTCAGACGAACTTTCGAATGCGACACTCCTTCGGGAAGATCGAGCACATCCTCGAGATCCCGAACCTGATCGACATTCAAAAGCGTTCGTACGACAAGTTCCTTCAAACAGACGTACCCAGAGACGAACGGGAAAACACCGGTCTTCAGGGGGTCTTCAACAGTGTGTTCCCGATTCGCGACTTCAATGGAACGAGCGAGTTGGTTTTCGGGGGGTACACACTCGAGAGGCCGAAGTACGACGTCGACGAGTGTCGGCAGCGTGGGATGACCTACGCCGCGCCGATCAAAGTGACGATCCAGCTCATCATCTACGACGCCGGCGGTGACAGCACCGAGCGTGCCGTCCGCGATATCAAGGAGCAGGAAGTCTACTTCGGTGAGATTCCGCTGATGACGGTGAACGGTACGTTCATCATCAACGGGACCGAGCGCGTCGTCGTCAGCCAGCTTCACCGAAGCCCGGGTGTCTTCTTCGACCACGACCGTGGCAAGACGCACTCTTCCGGCAAGCTACTCTACCAGGCGCGCATCATTCCTTACCGAGGATCATGGCTCGATTTCGAGTTCGATCCGAAGGACTTGCTCTACGTTCGCATCGACCGTCGTCGCAAGATGCCGGCCACGGTGCTGCTCAAGGCTCTCGGGTACAACACCCAGGAGCTCCTCAACTACTACTACGACACCGAGACGATCTACATCCTCTCGAAGGATCAGTACGCCAAGTCCATCGAGTACGAGCTTCTTCCCGGCCAGCGAGCCACGCACGACATCACGGTCGGCGACGACGTGCTCGTGCGCAAAAACCGCAAGTTCACTCGCGCCGCGATTCGCAAGCTCAAGTCTGCAGGGCTCGACTACTTGCCGATCGACTTCACCGAGGTGATTGGAAAGGTTGCCGCCGAAGACGTCATCGACGAGGACACCGGCGAGATTCTGCTCGCGGTCAACGAAGAGGTCACCGAGGCTCGCATCGATGCGCTCAACGAGGCCGGCAGTCAACGAGTTCAAGGTGCTCTTCATCGACGGTCTCAACGTCGGTTCGTATCTCCGCGACACGCTGCTCGTCGACAAGGTGCAATCACAGGACGAGGGCATCCTCGAAATCTACCGTCGCCTGCGCCCCGGCGACCCGCCCACGCTCGACACCGCGCGGAACCTCTTCACCAACCTGTTCTTCAATCCAGAGCGCTATGACCTGAGCCAGGTCGGTCGCCTCAAATTGAACTACAAGTTCTACAAGGATGTCGAAGAGGAAGAGCGACCTGACCTGGATCATACGGTCCTGACCAACACCGACATACTCGACACGGTGAAGAACCTCATCGAGCTCAAGAACGGCCGCGGCTCGGTCGACGACATCGACCACTTGGGCAACCGTCGCGTTCGCGCAGTCGGCGAGCTGATGGAGAATCAGTACCGCATCGGCCTCGTGCGAATGGAGCGCGCGATCAAGGAGCGCATGAACATGTCTCAAGAGATTGAGACGCTCATGCCGCACGATCTGATCAACGCGAAGCCCGTGAGCGCGGTCGTGAAGGAGTACTTCGGTTCGAGCCAGCTCTCGCAGTTCATGGACCAGACCAACCCGCTCAGTGAGGTGACGCACAAGCGGCGCCTGTCCGCGCTTGGGCCCGGTGGTTTGACGCGTGAGCGCGCTGGCTTCGAGGTCCGCGACGTTCACACGACTCACTACGGACGTATCTGCCCGATTGAGACGCCGGAAGGTCCGAACATCGGTCTGATCGCGTCGCTTTCGACCTACGCTCGCGTCAACGAGTACGGATTCGTCGAGACGCCGTACCGAAAGGTCGAGGATGGCATCGTGCTCGACGACCATGTGCGTTGGTACTCAGCTCTCGAAGAAGAGGGCCACTACATCGCCCAGGCGAACGCGAAGATCGAGCACCTGAGCCGCAAGCTCGTGGGAACGCTGATCAGCGCCCGCTTCAACGGCGAGTTTGTGATGGTTCCGCCAAACACCGTGCAGCTGATGGACGTGTCACCGAATCAGCTGGTCTCCGTCGCTGCTTCTTTGATTCCGTTCCTCGAGCATGACGACGCGAACCGCGCCTTGATGGGCTCGAACATGCAGCGTCAGGCCGTTCCATGCGTGCGCACTCATGCTCCGATCGCCGGCACCGGCATCGAGGCTCGGGTCGCACGCGACTCCGGCGTGTGCGTCGTTGCGCAGCAGGACGGCGTGGTCGAGTCGGTCGATGCGACGCGAATCGTCGTCAAGGCCGAGGGGCTTGCGGGCGCATTTCCGGACATCTACCGCCTCAACAAGTTCCAGCGATCCAACCAGAACACCGCGTACAACCAGACGCCGATCGTGCGTCCCGGAGACCGCGTCAAGGCCGGCGACGTCATCGCCGACGGTCCCAGCACGGATCGCGGTGAGCTCGCGCTAGGTCAGAACGTGATCGTCGCGTTCATGCCCTGGGGTGGGTACAACTTCGAGGACTCGATTCTGCTCTCCGAGCGGATTGCCAAGGACGACGTCTACACCTCGGTTCACATCGAGGAATTCGAGTGCGTCGCTCGGGACACCAAGCTCGGCAAAGAAGAGATCACCCGCGACATTCCGAACGTGGGCGAAGAGGCACTCAAGGACCTGGACGAGTCCGGCATCGTGCGCATCGGCGCCGAGGTCAGCTCAAGCGACATTCTGGTCGGCAAGATCACTCCGAAGGGCGAGACCCAGCTCTCTCCCGAGGAGAAGCTTCTTCGCGCCATCTTTGGTGAGAAGGCCGGCGACGTTCGCGACACCTCGCTCAAGGTTCCGCCCGGTGTGACAGGCATCGTGATCGACGCCCGCGTGTTTGCACGCAAGGGCACCGAGAAGGACGAGCGCTCGCTTCAAATCGAGGAGACCGAGCGGGCCAAGCTCGAAAAGGACATGGCGGACGAGATCAAGATCGTCGTCGACTCCGCGCATGACCGCGTTCGTAAGTACTTCGTTGGTAGCACCGCGACAGCGAAGCTGGTCGGAGACAAGGGCGACAGAGCTGCTCGCCAAGGGCGCAAAGATCACGAATGAGGATCTCGACGGGATCCCGCACAAGTACTGGGCGCACATCGAGGTCGACAAGAACAAAGACAAGACCGACGCGATTCTCGAGCAGGTCGACGACCAGGTCGACGCCGTCAAGATGCTCTTCCAGGAGAAGATCGACAAGCTCGGCAAGGGCGACGAGCTTCCTCCGGGCGTCATCAAGATGGTGAAGGTCTACGTCGCCATCAAGCGTAAGCTCCAGGTCGGCGACAAGATGGCCGGTCGTCACGGTAACAAGGGTGTCGTCAGCCGGATTCTTCCGGAAGAAGACATGCCATACCTCCCGAACGGCAAGCCGGTCGACATCGTTCTGAACCCACTAGGTGTTCCGAGCCGCATGAACGTCGGCCAGATCCTCGAGACGCACCTCGGCTGGGCAGGTTATCTGCTCGGCACGCAACTTCAGGAGATGGTCGAAACCAAGGCTAGCGCTGCGGAGCTCCGCGAACGGATTCGGGCGATCTTCAAGGGCGGCAGACATCGTGAAGGTGCTCGACGCCATACCTGACGGCGAAGTCGCCGAGATGGCCAAGAGTTGGAAGCACGGCCTTCAGCTCGCAACCCCGGTCTTCGACGGCGCGAGCGAGAAAGAGATCAAGGACCTCCTCAGGCTCGCTGGCGTGCAGGACAACGGTCAGACGGTGCTCTTCGACGGACGCACCGGCGACGCATTCCACGAGGACGTCACCGTGGGCATCATGTACATGCTCAAGCTGCACCACTTGGTCGATGACAAGATCCACGCACGAAGCATCGGCCCGTACTCGCTCGTCACGCAGCAGCCGCTGGGTGGCAAG
Source organism: uncultured delta proteobacterium (assembly GCA_963716775.1). GTDB lineage: Bacteria > Myxococcota_A > Polyangia > Polyangiales > Houyiibacteriaceae > SG8-38. Next base: position 264,456 of record CAVQUI010000003.1, on the reverse strand, counting down.
GCGCAGTTCGGCGGGCAGAGACTCGGTGAGATGGAGGTCTGGGCGATGGAAGCCTACGGCGCGGCGTACGCGTTGCAGGAGTTCCTGACCGTCAAGTCCGACGATGTGCAGGGCCGCACCCGCATGTACGAATCGATTGTGAAGGGGGACTACCAGCTCGAAGCCGGACTGCCGGAGAGCTTCAACGTCCTCATGAAGGAGCTTCAGGCACTCTGTCTGAACGTCGAGTTGGTCGAGACCAGTCAAATGGGGCGCAGGTCGGATGACGTCCTTGCCGCGGAGGAAGAGTAAGTCATGAAGGATATCTTCAGCTTCTTCGAAAAGCCGAAAGACCCGCTGGCGTTTTCAGCGATTCGCATTTCGTTGGCGTCGCCGGAAAAGATCCGCGAGTGGTCGCATGGCGAGGTTCGCAAGCCCGAGACGATCAACTATCGGACGTTCAAGCCAGAGCGCGACGGTCTCTTCTGCGCGAAGATCTTCGGACCCGTCAAAGACTACGAGTGCATTTGCGGCAAGTACAAGCGCATGAAGCACCGCGGCATCGTCTGCGAGAAGTGCGGCGTCGAAGTCATCCAGAGCAAGGTTCGCCGCGAGCGTCTGGGTCACATCACCCTAGCTACTCCGGTGGCCCACATCTGGTTCCTCAAGAGCCTCCCGAGCCGCATCGGCGCGATTCTCGACATCACGCTCAAGGACCTGGAGCGCGTGCTCTACTGCGAGAGCTACGTGTGCCTCGATCCCAAGGAAACGCCCCTCGAGCGAGGTGAGATCCTCACCGAGGATCGCTACCACGACATGCTCGACGAGTATGGCGACGACGCCTTTGACGCGCGCATGGGTGGAGAGGCCGTCCTCGAGATGCTTCGGGATCTCGACGTGCACGCCATGGCCGAACAGCTTCGCTTGGACCTCAAAGAAGCGACCAGCGAGGCGAAGCGCAAGAAGCTCGCCAAGCGACTCAAGGTCATCGAGGCCTTCCGCGATTCGGGCAACCGGCCCGAGTGGATGATGCTCTCGGTGATTCCTGTTCTTCCACCGGACTTGCGTCCACTGGTGCCTCTCGACGGCGGCCGCTTCGCGACCTCGGATCTCAACGATCTCTACCGTCGTGTCATCAACCGAAACAACCGTCTCAAGCGGCTCATCGAGCTCAACGCCCCGGAGATCATCATCCGGAACGAGCGTCGTATGCTTCAAGAGGCTGTTGACGCCCTGTTCGACAACGGCCGTCGTGGCAAGACCATCACCGGTCCGAACAAGCGTCCGCTCAAGTCCTTGTCCGACATGCTCAAGGGCAAGCAAGGTCGCTTCCGTCAGAACCTGCTCGGTAAGCGAGTCGACTACTCCGGCCGTTCGGTCATCGTCGTCGGCCCGGCGCTGCGTTTGCACCAGTGCGGTCTTCCGAAGAAGATGGCCCTCGAGCTCTTCAAGCCGTTCATCTACAACAAGCTCGAAGAGCGCGGCTACGTCACGACCATCAAGAGCGCGAAGAAGCTCGTCGAGAAAGAGAAGCCCGAGGTTTGGGACATTCTCGAAGAGGTGATCACCGAGCACCCGGTGATGCTCAACCGCGCACCGACGCTCCACCGCTTGGGCATTCAGGCCTTCGAGCCCGTGCTCATCGAGGGCAAGGCAATCCGACTCCACCCGCTGGTTTGTACGGCGTTCAACGCGGACTTCGACGGTGACCAGATGGCGGTCCACGTGCCGCTGTCGGTCGAGGCGCAAATGGAGACCCGCGTGCTCATGATGAGCACGAACAACATCCTGTCGCCGGCCAGCGGCCGCCCGATCATCAACCCGACGCAGGACATCGTCCTCGGCCTCTACTACATGACGCGCGAGAAGACCTTCGGTAAGGGTGAGTACCGCGAGGGACAGGAGAAGAAGGGCCAGTTCACGGGCATCTTCGCTTCGGCCGACGAGGTGCGCATGGCGTACGACCAGAATATGGTCGGGCTCCACAGCCGCATCCGCTACCGCTACAAGGGCAAGATCTACGACACCACCGTCGGCCGCGTGCTCGTCAGCGACGTTTTGCCTCCGGGGATGGAGTTCCCTTCGGTCAACAAGGTCCTCGACAAGAAGTCGCTCAGTGCGCTCATCGACGAGTGTTACCGAGCGAGCCGCAACAAGAACACCGTTCTTCTGGCGGACCGGCTGCGGACCATGGGCTTCGAGATGTCGACCCGAGCAGGCATTTCGATCTGCATGGACGACATGATCATCCCGGACTCGAAGAAGGACGTGCTTGGCGCCGCTCAGGAAGACGTCACCACGGTCGTCGAGCAGTACCAGGAAGGTCTGATCACCGACGGTGAGCGGTACAACAAGGTCGTCGACATCTGGGCGGAAGCTTCGGACCAGGTTGCCCGCGATCTGATGGAAGCCATTGGCACCGATGAGGTCACCGATCCGGAAACGGGCGAGAAGAGCACGCAACCGAGCTTCAACTCGATCTTCATGATGGCGGACTCCGGCGCTCGTGGTTCGAACCAGCAGATTCGTCAGCTGGCCGGCATGCGTGGTCTGATGGCCAAGCCGTCCGGTGAGATCATCGAGACGCCCATCACGGCGAACTTCCGTGAGGGCTTGACCGTCTTGCAGTACTTCATCTCGACGCACGGTGCGCGTAAGGGTCTGGCCGATACCGCCTTGAAGACGGCGAACTCGGGTTACCTGACGCGTCGTCTCGTCGACGTAGCGCAGGACGCGGTCATCACCGACTACGACTGCGAGACTCTCGATGGAATCTGGGTCAGCAAGCTCGAAGAAGGTGGCGAGGTCGTTACGCCGCTCGGTGAGCGTGTTCTCGGCCGCGTCGCACTCGAGGACATCACCGATCCCGTCACCGACGAAACTCTGGTTGAAGCCAACCAGGAAATCGACGAAGCGCGCGTCGCCCGGATCGAAGCGGCCGGCATCGAGCGTGTGCTGATTCGCTCGGTCTTGACCTGCCAGAACCGTCGCGGCGTTTGCGTGATGTGTTACGGCCGAGACCTCGGTCGTGGCTACGAGGTAAACATTGGCGAGGCCGTCGGTATCATCGGCGCCCAGTCGATCGGTGAGCCTGGAACGCAGCTCACGATGCGTACGTTCCACATTGGTGGTGCGGCCGCCCGCGGTAAGATCGAGCAGAGCTCCATCGAGTCGCGCTCGGGTGGCAAAGTGAAATTCGACAACGCCAAGCTCATCACCAAGGGCGATGGCACGGTCGTCGTGATGAACCGGCACGGTGCGGTTACGGTCGTCGACGAGTCGGGCCGAGAGCGCGAGCACTTCACTCTGACGTACGGAGCCTTCGTCAAAGTCAAGGAAGGCGACCGCGTCGAGCGGGGCACGATGCTCGCCGAGTGGGACCCTTACGCCATCCCGATTCTCACCGAGGTTCACGGAACTGTGAAGTACGGCGACGTCGTTGAAGCGGTGACCATGGACGAGAAGCTCGACGAGGTCACCGGTCTATCCCGGCGCGTCGTCATCGAGTCCCGGGACCCGAGCGCGCGCCCGCGCATCTCGATCAAGGACCCGAAGACCGGCGACACGCAGAGCACTGGCGCGGGCGAGAACATGGCCCGCTACTACTTGCCGGTCGGCGCGAACATCATCCCTGCGGATGGTCAGACGGTCGAAGCCGGTGAGATCATCGCGAAGATTCCGCGTGAGACCACCAAGACCAAGGACATCACCGGCGGTCTGCCGCGTGTCGCCGAGCTATTCGAAGCTCGCAAGCCCAAGGACCACGCGATCATCAGCGAGATTGATGGCATCGTGACCTTTGGGAAGGACACGAAGGGCAAGCGCAAGGTCATGATCACGCCGGAGGTTGGTGAGCCCAAGGAGTACCTCATCGCCAAGGGCAAGCACCTCACCGTCAAGGATGGTGACCATGTTCGAGCCGGTGAGCCTTTGATGGACGGCCCAGCCAACCCCCATGACATCCTCAAGGTCAAGGGCGAGAAAGAGCTCGCGGCTTGGCTGGTCGACGAGATCCAGCAGGTCTACCGATTGCAGGGCGTCGCCATCAACGACAAGCACATCGAGGTCATCGTGCGGCAGATGCTTCGGCGTGTTCGCATCAAGGAAACGGGTGATACCCGGTTCCTGCCGGACGAGCAGGTCGAGAAGACGGTGTTCGAGCGCGAGAACGAGCGGGTCATCGCCAAGGGCGGACAGCCGGCGGTGGCAGAGCCGCTCCTACTCGGCATCACCAAGGCCTCGCTTTCCACTGAATCGTTCATCAGCGCTTCGTCTTTCCAGGAGACGACGAAGGTTCTCACCGAGGCTGCGATCAGCGGCAAGGTCGACGAGCTTCGCGGTCTCAAGGAGAACGTCATCATGGGTCGCCTGCTACCAGCCGGTACGGGCCTCGGTGCGTACAACAAGATCGACATGGTCGTCGCCGACGATGCGGTGAAGCCGCTAGCGCCGGCGCCGGTCTTCCTCGAGCCAGAGCCCGTTGCGGCCGCGGCATCAGAGGAGTAATCTCTCGCCACTTTGGTGAAGAGTTACCTATTCGAAACAGACGAGCATCGCGCGCTGCGTGAGCAGGTGCGGCGCTTCGCCGCCAATGCGATTGCACCGCATGCGCTTGCTTGGGAAGAAGCAAACGAGTTTCCCCGTGAGCTGTACAAGCAGTCGGCCGAGGCCGGCTTCCTCGGGACCGGATATTCCGAGGAGCTGGGCGGTGACGGGGGAGACCTGAGTCACGTACTGGTGGCCGCCGAGGAAATGGTGCTCGCGGGGAAGTCGGTCGGGACCTGCGTGGGCCTCGGGAGCCACGGGATCGCGCTGCCACCGATCGTCAAGTTTGGCACCGATGCGCAGAAAGAGCGCTACGTGCGACCGACGCTCCGAGGCGACAAGGTTTCGGCCCTGGGTATCACGGAGCCGGGCGGGGGCAGCGACGTGGCAGCCGTTGCGACCAAGGCGGTCCGGGATGGTGACCACTACATCGTCAACGGCGCAAAGACCTTCATCACGTCGGGAACCCGAGCGGATTTCGTAACCACTGCCGTTCGCACGGGAGGCGAGGGCCATGGCGGCATTTCGATGCTGATCATCGACAGCGACAGCCCCGGTTTCAGCGTAGCGGGGAAGCTCAAGAAGACCGGTTGGTGGGCCAGCGACACGGCTGAGCTCGCATTCGAGGACTGCCGTGTGCCCGTAGAGAACCTCATTGGTCAAGAAGGTGCCGGCTTCCTGATGATCATGACCAACTTCGTCACCGAGCGCCTGATGCTCGCGGGCCAGTGCGTAGCCATTGCCGAGCTCGCCTACCGAGAGTCGATCGACTACGCCAAGCAGCGGCGTGCGTTCGGCAAGTCGCTCTCCGGCTTCCAGGTCGTTCGCCACAAGCTCGCCGACATGGCGACCCAGATCGCCGCCGCCCGCGCTCTGACCGGCGAGTGCGTCATGCGCTTCATCAACGGAGAACAAGCGCCTTCTCTGGCCGCGATGGCGAAGAACACGGCGACCGACATGTGCTCGAGCGTCTGTGACCAGGCTGTCCAAATCCATGGTGGCTATGGCTACATGCGTGAGTACGTCGTAGAACGCCTCTACCGCGACGCGCGCCTCTACCCCATTGGTGGCGGCACCCGCGAAATCATGAACGAAATCATCAGCAAGGTCGAAGGCTACTAGGCGTCGCTTCCGCCGAGGATGACGCCGCGTTCAACGAAGTCGACGATGAGGGCGGAGAGCTTTTCCACGAAAGCCGGGCCTATCTCCGTGCCGTGGGCTCCGGCTACGCGTTGAACGGAGTCTGCAACGGTTTCGTCGGCGCGTTTCCAAGCATCGAGCAGGTCGGCCGCCAAAGGGTTTAGCGCCCGCGTGTGCGCCCGGTGGTCGGCGCCGCGATAGATGCAGAGCAAGGTCGATTCGGATTCATAGCCAGCGGCCGGCTTAGGTTTCTTCTGGACGGGGTAGTCGAAGCGGACGATGTCGACTGCCCCGCTGAGCACCGGCCGTCGGTCGAAGGCGAACTCAGCTTCGGGCTTGGGGTCCCGGGGTGCGTGCCGGATGTTCCAGCTGCCGATCTCGAAGCGCGCGAGCTCGGCAACCCAGGGCGCTTCGGTGCCGCGCCAGATGGGAATCGCGAAATCCGCGAGCTCGCTGGGCACGTAGCGCAGGTATCGCGTCCTGGGGCCGCCGGTGCTGAGCCAGTCAGAGACAGTCCGCCCAAAGGCCTCATCCCCAATCGCCGTTCGTGTGCGGGCTAGGGCGACTTCGATCACTTGAACAAGCCTGTTCTGGACGAGCTCTCGATAGACCAGCCAGCGTTCCCGCGACCCCAATAGCTCCAGGTCTGCCTCTGACGGTTCGGCGCCGAAGCAAACGCGTTGCATGGCTTTGGCCTGGTCAGCGAGCATGTTCGTCCTCCGTAGCGCGGCGATAGATTCTCCAAAGCTCGTCGACTTCAGCTAGAAGCTCGTCGAGCGGCGGCACGTTGTTATCCCGCTCGAGCAAGACGGGAACGGGGCCGACCCTTCTGAGCGTGTAGTCGAGGAGTTGATAGACCTCGTCCGGAACCGGTTCTCCGTGGGTGTCGATGCGCAGCCCGTCTTCGCGAACGAAATGACCGGCTACGTGGATCTGCACCACTCGATCAGCCGGAATCTTGTCGATGTACGCTTTCGGATCGAAATCGAAGTTGCGACTGTTCACGTAGATGTTGTTGACGTCCAGAAGCAGTTTAGCGTCGGCGCGCTCCAAGACATCGACCACGAAATCGGCCTCCGCCAGGCCATCCTCGCATTGCGGCGCGTAGTAACTCGCGTTCTCCAAGGCCAAGGGCAGCTCGATCGCGTCTCTGACTTCGATGAGTCGCTGGGATGCGATCTGCGCCGCCTCCTCGGTGAAGGGAAGTGGAAGCAGGTCGTGGAAGAAACGATTCCCGACTCCGCCGAGACAGAGATGCTCACTGTGCCAAGGGATCTCGAGGTCAGAGAGGAATCCCCGGAGCTCGCGCAGGTAACTTGCGTCGAATGGCTCGGGGGCGCCCAGGCAAGTGCTGAGCCCGTGGGTGACGATGGGCCAATCTCGTCGCGCCAGGTCGAGCATCTCCTGGTAGCGGCCGCCTCGACTCACGTAGTTCTCCGGGTGGATCTCCAGCCACGAAACCGTCGTCGGTTGACGATCGAGCAGCTCGGTCGCGAGGTCGTAACGCAAGCCGAGGCCGATTCCCGTGACCGCTCTCTTGTTCTCTCCGCTGAGGTTCTGACTCATGCCTGTCCCGACAAAAAACAAGCCGCGGCGACAAATGCCGCCGCGGCTCCAAGTATCGTGCTGCCCGTGCAGGGAAGCGCGATTCGGCTCGCTTACTTCTTCGCGCCGCCGCAGTTGCCTTCGCCACAGGAGGCTTCCGCAGCATCGCCTGCGGCGTCTTTGGCAGCGTCCTTGGCTCCGCCACAGCTGCCCTCGCCGCAGCTACCTTCGCCACAGGAAGCTTCCGCAGCACCTTCTTCGACGGCCGCAGCAGTCTCGGCGCCCGTGGTGGCTTCGGCAGCTTCCGGACCATCGTCCGACTTGCATCCTGCGGTCACGCTGAGTGCCGCGGTCGCCATCGCGATGATCGTGTGCTTGAGTGCTGAGTTCATGTTTGTTTACCCTCTATTTGTTTGTCAGAGCATCGGGAGCGTTCAAACGGCTCTCCGGCGATGCAACGCGGCGTCCGGGACCAATCCCATATCCCCGCTTCCCATTTGGCCACGCTAGCGAAAGCGATACCTGGTCGCAATCCGAGAGCGAAGCGTTCGTCATGATATCTTCTACGTCGGTCGCGCCCCGATGTTTCGTCCGATTTGTGCCTGGATCGCACTGGTGATCTGGAGCGAATACCCCAGGAATTCCCGCGACTTAGATCATGATGGGCTTTGGGAGAATCGCCGGGCTGCCTTGCCTCGTTGCCTGCGCGCACAGGTCGATGCCTTGCCAGAGGAACCGCATTCGAGTGGGATTGCTCACTACCGGGTTACAATCTTTGACAACCTTGGCGGTGCGAGAGCTCACGCATGCTTCAAAGGCGTGGCCCCTGCGGATTAGCTTCCGATGGATGGAAGCGCTGCATCACGGGTCGCCGCGATCGTGTCCCCGACCCATTGGCTTTGGCGCACTGGTCGATTTCCACGCGAGCTCCGAGTTCCCCGACATGAGCTACGTAGATTCGCCGGGGTACCGTGAGCTTCGCGCGTAAATCACCTTGCCCGCGGATGACGGCTGCCAGATCAACGGCGAATCGTTGCAATGACTCGGCCGCGCGCCGGAGGGCGCCGCTTTCCGAGTCGAATAGCGGGAGCTGTACGGTCTTCGCCCGGACCCAGCAGCGCGCGCCGCGACGCATATAGGGTAGCGAGCGCGTCGCCCGAGCGGACCCGATCACCGAGCTGGACGTGCAGGCGGATTCCCGCTCCCCAATCCACGGTATCCTCGGCGCGGCTGCGGCCTGCGCCCAGTCCCATCGATGCGTACCCGAGCTCCAGGGGATCGATACCGATGACGTAGCCATCCTTACTGGCGCGAATCGTCGACCGGTGCCGCGCTAAGGCCAGCCGATCCGGCGAGTCCACCACGCGAGGATCGCCCCCCTGGGCCTTGACGACTTGCCGCATCTTCTCGAGAGCGCTCCCGTCCTTCACCCGCAGCTCGACGCGCCGTCGCGCCTGGCTCTTGGTCTTCGCGATGCCGGATGCCCGCAGCATTTCAACGGCCAGCTCGTAGCTGAGCTCCCGCAGGTCGTCCGGCCCTTCCCCGTGGAGAATTTCGAGTGCCTCGGCGGTTTCGAGCCCGTTCCCGATCGTGTAACCAATGGGGCTGTTCATGTCGGTCAGCAGCGCAGAGACCCGTTTGCCAGCAAGCGTTCCGACTCGCACCAAGGACTGAGCGAGCTCTCTGGCATCCGACTCGGTCTTCATGAACGCGCCCCTGCCTACCTTGACGTCCAGGACCAGCGCGTCGATCCCTTCGGCAAGCTTCTTGGACAGAATGCTCGAGGTGATCAGCGGGATCGACTCGACCGTCCCGGTAACGTCCCGCAGCGCGTACAGTCGCTTGTCGGCCGGTGCGAGGTCACCGGTTTGCCCGATCAGCGCGCAGCCGATCTTGCGGAGTTGTGCTCGGAACTGTCGCACGCTGAGATCGACGCGGAACCCGGGGATCGCTTCGAGCTTGTCGAGTGTGCCTCCGGTGTGACCAAGCCCGCGCCCACTCATCATCGGTACGGCCACACCGCAGGCCGCTACGATGGGAGCGAGGCAAATGCTGACCTTGTCTCCGACTCCTCCAGTAGAATGCTTGTCCACCTTCGGGGCATCGAGATCGTCGAGGCTCAGAACCGTGCCGCTATCCCGCATGGCGAGGGTCATGGCGACAGTTTCGTCGAAGTCCATGCCCTGGAAGTAGACGGCCATCGCCAGTGCGCTCATTTGGTAGTCGGCAACGGAGCCATCCATGAAGCCGGAGATCAACTGTTCAATCTCCTGCTTCTCGAGCTTCTCGCCGCCTCGCTTGCGAACGATCAGCTCTGCTGTTCCGACTCTTGTTCGCTCGCTGCGCACGATCACTTGCGGCGGGTGCGCCGAGGTCGCTTTCGCGGTTCCTCGCCCCGTTCCTTCTGCGGGCCTCGCCGCCCCTTGGGCGCGCTGCGCTTCTGGGCTGGCTCGGCTCGTCCCTGCTTCTGCGGGCCGCGGCGCTGCTGCGGTGCGCGTCCCTGCCTTCTTCGCACTTCTGTCGGCGCCTCCGCGGGCTGATGCCCCAATAGCGAGCCCACGACGTCGCGGGCCTGCACGTTCGCCTCCTCGATCCGCACCCTGACCGGATCGTTCATGGTGAAGATCTTCGAGGTGCGCGCCCCGATCAAGCGGATGCCTAGCTCGTCGGGCTCGTACCGGTCATCGAGTTGCTCGAACGGCAGCAAGACGCTGACAAACGGGTCTTCGAGTTGAATGTAGATCCCGAACGGGGCGAAACCCGAGATGCGTCCGTCGAACTCGTCTCCGATGTGATCCTGCATGTAGATCGTTCGGTAGACGTCCATCACGTCGCGTTCCACGATCATGGCGCGCCGCTCGGATTCACTGGCCTTCGCAGCGAGGCGTTGCAGCCGCGGTCGCAGTGCCGCTGAATCGAGACTCTTGTTGCGAATCATGCTTCGAAGGACTCGATGGACCATCAGGTCCGGATAGCGTCGAATCGGAGAAGTGAAGTGCAGGTAGTCCTTCGCCGCGAGCGCAAAATGCCCGGTCGTCGGGTCGGTGTCGTAGATCGCCTGCTGCATGGCCCGCAGGAGCAGGTACCGGAGCAGTGATGCCTCGTTTGTCCCTTCGATTCGACGCAGGAACTGGCTGAGTTGCTTCGGTGTCGATGCGGATTCCTCTTCGAGCTCGTACCCGAATGACTTCGCGACTTGGCAGAACATCGAGATACGTTCCGGGTCGGGTTTCCCGTGGACACGGAAGACGCCTGGCGCAGCGTGTCGCTTGACGTGCGCCGCGACGGTCTCGTTGGTCACCAACATCATGTCCTCGACGATGCGGTAGGCCTGCCGAATCCCCGGGTCCTTGCGAGACTGGACGATCTCTTTGGGCTCTCCGTGTTCGTCCAGGACGATTTTGCCTTCTGGGAGGTCGAAATCCAGAGCGCCCCGCTTCAGGCGTCGCGCGCGAAGACGCTGCGAAAGGTCGAGGAGGATCTTCAGGGTCCCGATTCGTTTCTCCGCCGACGGCTGATGAGGGCCGCTCTTGGTGAGCCCCAACGCCCGGGCGACACCCTCGTAGTAGAGCTTGCCGTGCGACCGCATGACCGCTTCGAAGATGCGGTGCGAAGTGACCTGTCCCTTCTCGTCGATGTGCATGTCGACCGCCATGCAAAGTCGGTCGCGATTTGGCACGAGAGACGCAAGGTTGGTCGAAAGCTCCGGAGGGAGCATCGGAATCGCGCGATCGGGAAGGTACACGCTGTTCCCGCGGCTGACTGCTTCGCGGTCCATTGCGCTGCCTTCCGGAACGTAGTGGGACACGTCCGCAATCGCGACGATGAGATGGAAGCCGTTGCCTTTACGCTCGACCCAGATTGCGTCGTCGTGGTCTCGTGCCGTTTCTGGATCGATCGTCACCAAGTCGACATCCCGCAAGTCTTCACGACGGTTCGCGACGTCACGATCCACCCGAGCGGGGAGGGCGGCCGCTTCCAGCTCGACGTCATCGGGAAACGCTTCACGGATACCGTCGCGAATCTTGATCTTCTCGACTTCGATTCGCGCTACGCCCTGCGCGCCGAGTACCTCAAGGACGCGAACTTCGGGTCTATCCTCGCGCCTCTGGGGGAAGGTCACGATCTCCGCGAGAGTCACGTCTCCCTTTCGAACAGACTTAGGGATGTCTCCGATCACACGCATCGGTGAAGGCAGTCGGTCGTCGTCGGGCTCGAAGCTCATTCCGCGGCCTCGCGGATGCAATGTTCCGGTCACTTCCTTCAGTCGCCGCTCGACGATCCCGACGATGTGCCCATCGCGGCCCTTGGCCGATGGCTTCGCTCGGAGCTGGACGGTGTCGCCGTGCAGTGCTGGACCCACCGCATCGGGCGGGATGAACACATCGGCGCTTCCGTCGTACACCTTGACGAAGCCATAGCCTTGGCGGGTCATCGTCAGACGGCCTTCGATCGGAGGGGTGACCGTCGGGGCCACTAGCTCTCGCTCTTTGGCTTTGCGACCGCGGCCGCGACCGGACTTGACCTGCTCTCGCCCTCGTTTCTCGTTCTTGGAGGTGGCGAGCGCTCGGAAACGCAGGCCTGGCAACTCCGTGACTAGATTCTCGTCAGCAAGCAACAGGAGGCGCCGGATGACTTCGTCCTTGGCGCTGCGCGGAACATCGAGCCGCCCGCAAAGCTCTCCGACGTGCATGGCACGAGGAGCGTGTGTCTGCAGAACCTGCAGGATCTCGTTCTTCTCAGGAATATCTTCGTTCATTGTTTCTATCGCAGGGCATGAACCCCGCCGTCGTCGGATCCGAAATACAATGTTCCGTCGGATCCAATCTCCACTGTCGAGTCGACGTCCTGGCCGACGTTGTATCGCCAGAGCACAGAACCGCTGGGGTCGATGCAGTAGAGGAAGTTGTCTTGGGAGCCCACGTAGATGCGACCATCCGCATCGATTCGGGCTGAGGCGCGTACCCGGCCTCCGGTGGCGACCTTCCAGCGGAGGGCGCCTGAGGGGCTTATGGCATAGACGTTCCCATCATACGAGCCGACGATGACGGTGCCATCTCGCGCGATGGCTGGGGTCGCCCGCACCTCGTCGCCGGTCTTGAATCTCCAACGAATCGTCCCTGCCGGATCGACCTGGACGACCTCCCCGCGGACCGTGCCCGCGTAGATTCGACCGTCGTCGTCGACCGATGCCGCACCCTCGATCGCGCCGCGGAGCTGGACCGACCAGGCGAGAGAGCCGTCGGGCCGGAGCGCCATGAGGGAGCCTTCGATGGTGCCGATGATCACCAGACCGGACGGGTGGATTACGGGAGCGCTTCGAACGTGGTCTGCCGTCGGCTTGTGCCAGTGCAGCCGGCCGAGGAGATCGACCGCATAGGCGCCATTGGCCACGACGTAGACGCGTCCGTCGGGACCCAAGGTGGCGGACGCGTCCACGACATCCTGCAGCGGTAGCTTCCATCGGGGCTGTCCTCGAAGCGAAAGTGACACGAGCTCTTGCTGGTGTGTTCCGAAGATGATCGATGAACCTGCGACGAGCGCGCTGGGGTAGATTTTCTGCCCGGCCGAGTAGCGCCACTTCAGCGAGCCGTCTGGATTCAAAGCGACGAACTGCCCGTCCAGCGACCCCACGTAGACGGTACCGTCGTTTCCGACAATCGGCGACGCAAACACTCGGGCTCCGGTTTGGTAGGTCCACGCCGGGGAGGGGTTCGAAGATGGCCCGCGGTTCTCGGTGCGCCCGGTGTGTGCAGCGTCCCCCATGAAGCCGTTGGCGTTTCGCGGCGCTACGCGCGGCTCCGTCCGGTCCGACGCGATCGGCGGCATTGCAAGCTCGGCCAGCACCTCTTCGACGAAGCGGCACTTCCCCTCGTGGCAGATTCGATCGGCCCGGCACTCCGAGTCCGACATGCAGGGCGTAGAAGGACGCGAACGGGCACCGCTACAGGCGGCGACCATCAAGAGCACGAGCAGTGCCAACAGGAGTTGCGGGCTGTAGCGCAATGCGCCCGGACTATACCATCGGGGATCCATCGTCACAGTCGCGGTTGACTACCAGCTGAGAAGCCGGATCTCACTGCCTTTTTGTAGGGCGATCTTTCGACCGTTCGGACTGATGGCGATGCTCCGAAGCTCCCCCTGGACCGTGTCCCAGTCGCCGGGTCGGAGCCAGCGCCCCGAACCGCCTTCTCGCCAATCTCTCACGACGACTCCCTCAGCGTGAGGGATCACGTAACGTGCTCCGTCGGCGGTGATCCGGGCGCCATGGATCGGCGCAGGCAAGGGGCTCGTGGTGTTCAGGTCGATCGAGCGCCCTGCCGGCTTCCCGAGCTCGTTGACGGGCACGATGCGGAGCAAGTCGCCCGAGGCCGCAACCAGGCCTTGCGGGGCCCAGCCGAGCACCGCCCACTCGAACTCCGTCGCCGGCCGATCGATCGGAGTATTGCAGGGGGCATTACTGCTGCGCTTCTCAATCGGAACGCGATGGCTCTGCTTGCCGCGAATCGGACCGATCTCGGCTTCGAAGCCCGCGCAGGTCGCGCGCACCGCCCGAACAGCGAAGCGACCGCTCGGATCGTGGATTGCTGGCGCGATCTCCGCTTCGGAAAGCCGGGTTTTGATGCCGGTGCTCAGTTGCACCAGGCGAGGGGTCCGTCCGTCGATGACGAGCCTGTCGTCGTCTTGGAAGTAGAGCGAGGCCCGGCCGCTCTCGTTGTCGACCAGACGCCAGGTCGCGACAGCATTGGCCTTCGCCTTGCGCCAAGCGGCCTGGACGAGACTACGTTCCTCGGGGCTCGGTTGGATCGCCGAGTTCTGCCACCAGCGCTGCAGCTCGAGCGCTCGAACGAACTTCCCCTGGCGAATCGCCGCGGCCATGGCGACCGAAGCCGCGCGCGCCGTGGCCGGCGACTGCTGGCATTGCAGGCCCTGAGTCCCCATGAGCCCAACTCGGGCCGCACCGCTTTCGCGGCACAGGGCAACGAAGGCACCGAGCACCTCGAGCGCGCGACCGTTGGCCTTGCCGGGATTCGAGCTGAAAGCCTCCCAGGCGCCGTCCGCCAGGCCTTTGAGGCTTGTCTCCGGTTGAGAAACATCTCTCGCGAAGCCACCGGGTCGGTTCAGCCATGCTAGGGGGATTTCCGTTTCACCGATGCGCAGGTTCGCCACCACATCGTCGTAGCCGTCGGCGTCGCGATCTTCGACCGCAAGCTCGATTTCGATGGCTGCGCTCGATTGCTCATTCGGTGGCAAGACGGTGATCCGCTCCCGAACGCGCGGCTGGGCCTCGATAGTGACGAGCCACAAGTTCGTTCGCTTTCCGGTCTCGCAACTGTGCTCGACACGAACTCCGGCCAGTGAGCTGGAGATCTGCCGGATCTCCGCGGTCGGTTCGACGCAATGAGCAGGCACGAGGAACGAATCGATGAGCCTCGCCGAAACGTCGAGGCCCCGTGGGTAGGCTGCCTGGAGCCGAACCTCCTGCGGGTCCGCCGAGACGACCAGAGCGTCTATCGGCTCCGCTCCGTCGAGATCGAGTTGCAGCGCGGACAGCGCGTAGCCGGTCTGCAGAACCAGCGTCGACTCCGCGACGCGGACTTCGACCTGGTCCGGCCCGAAGGTCTCGCCGACCGGCAGGGTCGACGCTTCCTCTTCGGCGCCCGCCGCGGGCGCGCTCGAGTCCTGGCCTGCATCCTGCAGACCGAAAGGCACCTGCTTGCGGCCGGAGCAACCCCCAGCGAGCCCTCCTAGAAGAATCCCTCCAGCGACAGACATGAGCAGGATGGCGGCCCAGCGCTGCGATCGGCACAGCTTCATGCGAATGGATTAGCACGTGCTCGGCGACGGAGCCTCAAAAGCGTCACTCCGGCCCCGGCACGCAAATCGCGTCGTTTGGGGCGATGGGACAGGTGCCGAGATCGGATCCACACAAGCTCTCCGCGCCGAGGCAGCGGAAACCCAGCTGGCAATCGTCGTCGACGAAGCAGGGGTCGAAACAAATCAAGGCGTCGTCGACGCCGCCGGCGACGCGGGCGGGGTAGCAGCTGCCGAAGAGTCCGACATAGGCTCTCGGGCAATCGTTGGACAGCGGGCCTTCGGCGTCACAGCGAAGGGTGCAGATCGAATTGACGTAGTCGAAGCCGCCAAACTCCACGGCGAGCTCCTCGCAGAGGGTTGCGGCAGGGACGCAGTCGTCGACGGTTAAGCAGGCGTCGTAAATCGGTATGAGAACCTGCGGCGGGCTCGAGCAGCCGGGCAGCGTCGCGAACAGCAGCAAGGCGAGAACCGGCGCTAGCTCGTGAGCGGAACGCAACATCCGCTAGTTTAGCCAGCGCGGCTCGTCGGCGCGACCGCCCTGTACCACGTCCAAGGGGTTCTTCTTTTTGCGCCGCTTCAACCGGCGCCGCCGGCCGCTCGGCGGCCGCCGCAGCCACTCGATGAAGGCGATGCCACCGCCGATGGCGCCGATGTCGGCAGCAAGCACGACAGCGTTACCCGAAGTGAGGAACCTCAAGACGCTCAGTCCGAGCATCAGATAGATGATGTGTACGGGCTTCATGTCGATGACGCCGAAGAAGCTCATTCGGCCTTGGCCTCGGTACGACCATGCAAACGCCGAGATCGACGCCCAGAGAATCGCCTGTGCGCCATAGAGCGAAGTCGGGCTGGGAATGAGCAGCCCGACGATGAGCGCCATGGCGGCGGACGCCAGTACTGCGACCGCGCAAAGCTGAATAGTGCGCTTCTCCCCGAAGCGTTGCTCGAACGGCGCGAGCATCAACCAGAGAAACACCAGATCGATCATGATCCCAAGAACGGACGATGGGTCCGTGGGATGAGCGAACACGTAGGTGCCGACCTGCCAGAGCGTCGCTATCCCGGGGTTGGCTGTGTCGAGCGCCAGGATCTTCAAAATCGGCACGCCCGCCCAGTTCTGCAGGAGAATCTGCACGATCCACGCGCTGAAGAGCGCGATCAGCAGCTTTTTCACGAACGGGGTCAGTGGGGGAAAACGGAACACAGGCTTGATATGGTTATCGTAGGGATCGTTGGAAAAGGTTCAAGGCGCCGGGCAGAGCACGCCGCCATCCATGGTTCGAAAGTCGACTGTCCCGACGTCCAACAGCATTTGGGTACCGCCGTCGATCGTGGTGAGCTCCGTGCTTACGATCGGCGAGCAGTCGACGACGAACTTGAGACCGGTGGTCGCGCGCCATCGCGATTTGTATCTGAATTCGCCGTCCACTTCTGCTGGCATTGCGAGAATCGCACCTGTGCCGCCGCATCGATTCCGGGTCACGAGCTGGGTGTCGAGATAAGCACCGCCGTCCACAACTGCGTTGGAGTCGGTTTCGGCATCGCACTTGAGTAGGAACTCCGAGGTCGACCAGAACTGAAGCACCGGCTCGTCGATGATGGCGAGCTCGACCAGGGCGATGTTCTCGCAGGTTTCTGCTGTGGGTTCCTGCCCGTTGACGAGCCAGCGGCCGCGAACCTGCACGTCGCAGCCCGACGGATTGAAGCGCACGTCTTCTACGCAACCGGCTGATGGAGCGCCTGCTGTCAGCGCCAGCATGAGCACGATCCTTGTAACCCTCATCTCCGGGTAGCCTATCGCGCCGAAAAATGCAGTCAATTCGAGAGTTGACAGCGCGTTTTCCATGCTTAGTTTGCGTCAATCGTCGGAACATCGCTGAGGCGCGATGGTGGCGCCGCGGCTTGCTCCGACCCGTACCGGGCCTGCACACGCAGGTCGAGGGAGGAGTACATCATGTTGGTTCGTTGGGATCCATTTGAAGAGATGAACCGCCTCCATGACCACTTCCTAGGTGGCAGGGGGCTCTCAAAGCAAGCATTTCAAGTCGCGGTCGACATTCGCGAAGAGGATGATGCTTTCTACGTAGACGCTGAGGTGCCGGGCATGGCCGCGGAAGACGTCAAGGTCGACGTCGAGAACAAGGTCCTCACCCTCAGCGGTGAGCGCAAAGTCGAGAAGGAAGAGACCGAAGGCACCTATCGTCGTGTCGAGCGTCAGTACGGCAGCTTCACCCGCTCGTTCAGCCTTCCCGAAACGGTCGACGCAGACAACATCAGCGCCGACCTAAAGGACGGAGTGCTCGAGTTGCGACTTCCCAAGAAGGAAGCACCGACCCCGAGAAAGATTGCGGTCAACGCATCGAAGTGAAGCCCCGGTAGTTCCCTGCAACGGCTTCGTCCCCTTCATCGATGGGTTGAGATGTGCGGCCGGCCCGTGCCGGTCGTGCGGTCCTGTAACAGCGCCATATGCCGAGCAGCAGCCAAAGCAGTTGCTCGGTAGGCAGCCGTCGTCGTCGAATTCTGCTTCAGGATCTCTGGCAAAGTCGTTCACTTGACCCTATGCCCCTCAATAATGCGCATTTAACGCGGTGCTCGGCCGCGCCAAGCTACCGACAGCGGGTTCGGAGCGAGCACCCCATTGAGGGAGGACGAGCAATGTTTAGGGCGAGACGAACTTCATGGTTGGTCGCCGGACTGCTGTCCCTCTCGCTGGCTGCCTGCAGCGGTGACAGCGACGGGGACGGGCGGAGCGGGGCCTGCGACCCCACCTGCGATGCCAATGCCTGTCAGGTCTGCGACACCAGCGGCGACTCACCGCAGTGCGTCTCTGCCTGCGGTGAGGGTTTGCTCTGCCAGGACGGCGAATGCGTGGTCCCCGAATCCGCCCAGTGTGATGCCTGTGACCCGTGCCAGTACTGCGACACCAGCCTGGATCCCGCCGCCTGCGTCGACTTCTGCGCCGACGGCACCACCTGCAACGAGGCGACCAACGCCTGCGAGCCCGACTCGGTCACGCCGACCTGCGATCCGGAATGCGACGGCTGCTCAGACTGCGACACCACGCTGGTCAACCCGGTGTGCGTCTCGAGCTGCGATGACACACAGTACTGCAACGAGGACGGCGAAGAGGCCCTGTGCATGATCGACCGCACACGGCGGGGCTGAGCCCGGCAAGGATCACCGCGACAAGATCAGCGAAACCAGCTTGGCCGACGGGCCCGCCGCCTCCGCTACCTGCAGAGACTGCCACAGCGGCGTATTCGACGACATGCTGGCCTCCGCGCATTGGCGCTGGGACTTGGGCGCCGCGCCGGGCACGGTGATCCCCGATGGCGCCGGTTCTACGATCCCGATCGGGCTGACCGGCAAGAACCAGCTCATCAATAACTTCTGCATCGCCGTCGAGACCAACGAGGCGCGCTGTGCGCAATGCCACGCCGGCTACAACTTCGTCGATCTCGACACCTACGACTGGGCGAACACGGCCAATATGGACTGCCTGGTCTGCCACGCCGACCCCGCATCCGGGTATGCGAAGAAGAAAGCGCCTGGCGGCCAGGTTGCTGATAGCGAGGTGCTGGTGATGGCCGCCAAGAGTGTCGGCACGCCAACCCGCTCGAACTGCGGCGCCTGCCACTTCAAGGCTGGCGGCGGCGACAACGTGAAGAAGGGCGACATCGGCTCAGCGCTAGCCAACCCCACAGAGGACATCGACGTGCACATGGGAGGCGGGATGCTCTGCTCCGACTGCCACACCACGAGCAACCACCTCATCGCGGGTAAGGGCGTCCACAACCCGGTCTCCGAGGGTCGCGTGATGTGCAGCGACTGCCACGCTGGCACCGTCCACGATGACGCGGCGCTGGAATCCCACATCGCAAACCTGGCCTGTCAGACCTGCCACGTGCCGGCGTTCAGCCGCACGCAGGCGACCAAGATGGACTGGAAGTGGGAAACCGCCGGCCAGTTCGACACCGACCCGATCCCGATGGACACCGTCACCCTCGCCGATGGCAGCACCGTCGAGAAGCCGGCCTACGATTGGATGAAGGGGACCTTCGATTGGGATGCCAACGTGCGACCGGTCTATGCCTGGTACGATGGTGGTGTGGAGCGACTGACCGTGACCTCTGGCGGCTTCATTAGCGGCGACGGCAGCGTCGACGATCCCGTCGCAATCGCCAAGCCGATAGGCGCCCGAGGGGTCAACGGATCCAAGCTGTATCCGTTCAAGGTCATGACCGGCACTCAGCAGGCTGACCTCAACGCGGAGAACGGCGAGTTTCTAATCGTGCCGTGGCTGTTCAGCGGCGACCCTGCCTCGGATGCCTTCTGGAAAGCGATTCCAGCACTGTTTGCCTCGAATCCGTCGCCAACAGAGGCTGACATCGAGCAGGTATGGGATGCGGCTCTCACAGCCGGCGCCCTCGACGCCGACCAGATCACGGCACCGAGGTCTTACAAGAAGACCGATCCCAGCGGCGACCAGGTGAGCTGGGCGTGGGTCAACACCGCGATGTACTTGCAGATCAACCACGAGGTGGCGCCGTCCACAGGCGCACTCGGCTGTAGCGACTGCCACCTGGACAACTGGGACGCCAACTTCGGTGCATCCGCTGACCTCGGCTACATCTGCGACCCAATGACCGCCGGCGGCGCCGTAACCTGCGCGCCGTAGGCCGACTCAGCAGAGGGGCAGCAGAGGGGCAGCCAACGCCCCGGGCGGTCGTAGCACCGCCCGGGGCGCCCTTGTGAAAAGGTCGAGCGGCAAGCGCGACGCCTCGATATCGAATCGGCACCCCGCCGTCCCCCTATTCGACTTCGGTCCGGCGCTCCCCGGGACGCGTCGTGGAGCCCTCGTCAGTTAGTGGAACACTTCGTCGACGAGCAATCGCTGCTCGAGCTTGTGCGAGGCGCCCGAGCCGGTGGCTGGGCTCGCGCTTTCCGGCCGTGCGATGCAGCGCAAGGGTTGCTCGTTGCCTAGAATTTCCGGCAGCCGGGCGCGCATGAAGTACCAGGCGCCCATGTTCCAGGGCTCCTCTTGGACCCAAACTAGGTCGACGTCTTTCGGGTATGGAGCAAGGCGCGCCTGGAGCTCGCTAGCTCGAAGCGGGTAGAGCTGCTCGACACGGATGATGCCAACGTCGTCTGCTCCGGTCTGCTCCCGGCGCTCGAGGAGGTCGTAGTAGATCTTCCCAGTGCATAGGATTAGGCGCCGAACCTTGCTGGCGTCGATCGCCGGGTCATCGGGGATGATGCGTTGGAACGAGCCCTCGGCGAGCTCGTCCAAGGTGCTGATCGCGCGGCGGTGTCGCAGGAGGCTCTTGGGGCTCATGACGATGAGCGGCTTACGCCAGGGACGAAGGACCTGTCGTCGGAGGCAGTGAAAGAGCTGTGCAGGCGTCGTCAGGTTGACGACCTGCATGTTGTCTTCGGCGCAGAGCAAGAGGAAGCGTTCGAGCCTTGCGCTCGAGTGCTCGGGGCCTTGGCCCTCCATGCCGTGTGGGAGCAACATGGTGAGGCCGCTCAGGCGCTGCCACTTGTCTTCCGAGGAAGAGACGAACTGATCGATGATCACCTGGGCGACGTTCACGAAGTCGCCAAACTGCGCTTCCCAGCACACCAGGGCATCCGGGGAATCGAGCGAATATCCCCATTCGAAACCCACGACACCAACTTCGGACAGCGGGCTGTCGTAGATCTCCAAGTGCGCCTGGTCGTCGCTCAGGTGTCCGAGCCGGGTGTACCGACGGCCGGTCTTTTCGTCGAAAATCACCGCGTGTCGGTGGCTGAATGTGCCGCGTCGCACATCTTGGCCGGTCAGCCTGCAGCGAACTCCCTGCAGCAGAAGGCTTGCAAAGGCGAGGTTCTCTGCGGTGCCCCAGTCGACCGCTTCACCGGACTCCATCACCGCTCGCTGCTTGTCGAGAACGAATCGCTTGATGCGCGGGTGCGGCGTGAACCAGTCGGGATAGCTGGTCAGCTTGTCGAGTGCGTCGACCAATTTCTCCATCGGAAAACGCGTGTCCGCGTCCGGGACGTCCAAGTCGCTTCCGCCTCGGTATTCGGTCCAAAGCCCCAGCATCGAGGCGGGGATCAGATTGTAATTCCCGTTCTTGCGCGTGTCTTCGAGGGCATTCTCCAAGTCCTGCTGGCGCTGAACTTTGATCTCGTCCGCCTGCTGGGTGGTCAACTTCCCGGTTTTGACGAGGTGATCGATGTAGACCTCGCGAACCGTCTTCTTCCGGTCGATGGCTGCGTACATCTCTGGCTGCGTGAATCGCGGCTCGTCACCTTCGTTGTGGCCGTACTTCCGGTAACAGAAGAGATCGAGCACCACGTCCCCGTGGAAGCGTTGCCGGTACTCGGTCGCCAAGGTCACGGCCTGGGCAACCGCTTCCGGATCTTCGCCGTTTACATGGAACACAGGGCAGCGAAGCATCCGCGTGATGTCGGTGCAGTACGAGGTCGAGCGTGAATCCTCGGGGTTGGTTGTGAAGCCGATCTGATTGTTGATGACCACATGAACCGTGCCGCCGGTTCCGTAGGCTTGAAGCCGGCTCAAGTTCAATGTCTCCGCGACCACACCCTGACCGACGAACGCGGCGTCGCCATGAATCAAGAGAGGCAGCACGGTGATTCGCTCGTCGTCGCCCTTTCGATCTTGCTTGGCGCGGACGCGGCCTTCGACTACCGGGTTCACGAACTCGAGATGGCTCGGGTTGAAGGCCAGTGTCATGTGCACGTTGTTACCGCTCGCGGTCTTCCGATCGAGCGAGTAGCCGAGGTGGTACTTCACGTCGCCAGTGCCCACGTACTTCTCGGGATCGTCATCCTCGAAGCCGGCGAAAATCTGCCGAACGTTCATCTCCATGATGTTGACCATCACGTTGAGCCGACCGCGGTGCGCCATGCCGATGACCATTTCCTCGACGCCCAGCTCTGATGCGCGCTCGGTCAGAATGTCGAGCATCGGGATTACGCTTTCGCCCCCTTCGAGTGAAAAGCGCTTGGCACCCGTGTACTTGGTGTGGAGGAATTGCTCGAAGATCTCGGCGTCGGTGAGCTTGGTCAGGATACGCACCTGCTGCTCGCGGCTCAGATCGATGTGGTTGCCGGTCAGCTCCATCGTGTCGCGAAGCCAGTTGCGCGCTTCACGGTTCTCGAGGAAAGTGAACTCGACGCCGATCGTTCTCGAGTATGTGTCCTTCAATCGGGCGATGACGGAGCTGAGCGTGTCGGTGGGCGGGCCGGCGAGGTCGCCGGTCGAAAAGATCGTGTCGGGGTCGACATGGGCCAAGCCGTACCGCTTCAGGACGAAGTCGTCCTCGGGCAAGTTGCGGTAGAGGCCGAGCGGGTCGAGGTTGGCGAACAAATGCCCGCGGACCCGGTACGCGTTGATCAGCGCGGACAGTCGTGCCTGGAGGTCGGTGGCCGCCAAGAGCTCGGACGATGGAGGGAAGGACGTGCGCGACACGATGGCCGGATTGTCCGGAAGCACCGGGTCGAGTGCGGTCTCTGCGGTCGTCGGCAGGAACAAGGAATTGCGAATTCCCTCGTCATCAGCTTCGCCCGATGCTGCGGGTGCCGGTGATGCGGCAGTTGCGGCTGCCGCCCGCGCGCCATTGCCGTCCGGTGGTTGAGGTGCCGGGCTCAGCATGCCGCTGGCCGTGACGGGCGCCATGACCGTCCCTGCGCTCGAGATCTGCGGCCAGTCGGTCGGCGCAAGACTCTCGAAGTAGGCGCGCCACGCCTCCTCGACTGCAAGCGGGTTATCTACCCACTTCAGAAACTGTTCTTCGACTAGTCCTTGGTTTACGCCGAAATCTGCGGTCATCTCCGAGTCGTGGCTCCCAAAAACCCCGGTCGCTCGCGGAGCCTAACGCGTTCGCTTGCAAGGTGCTAGCGCGCAGCCTGGTCGTCTCGGTGAACTTGGCCCATCATGGGCCGCGATGGCTAGAATCTTCGTCATTCTTTCCGGCTTGCTCGGCTTCAGCGCGGTGGCACTGGGCGCGTTTGGCGCGCATGGCCTCCGCTCGCGTCTCGGACCACTGCCCGATGGCGTGAAGCGCTTGGAATGGTGGAACACGGCCGCCCACTATCATCTCACGCACGCCCTGGCGCTCGCCCTGGCGGCTTGGCTCGTCCATCGCGGCGCAGGCAGCTCGGCGACCGTCGCGGGCTGGTCGTTCGTCGCAGGCGTCGGGCTCTTCAGCGGCAGCCTTTACACGATGACGATTACCCGGACAGACGAAGCTCGGAGCAGTCACGCCGTTCGGCGGTCTGCTCCTCCTGATCGGCTGGGCGGCAGTCATGGTCGCGGGCTGGCGTCTCGGCAACGGCAACTAGCGCTGCTGCTGCTGTTGCGCACGAATCTGCTCCCGCAATCGCTCCATGACTTCCGGTGGAAGCTGGGGCTGCTGCTGGCCCCCGGGCACTGGGCCGCCTGGCACCGCGGCGGGTGGCGGCGGGGGTTCGCTGGGCGTCTGAAACGCAGCGGCGTCGGGCTGCAGCCGATTGGCGAGGTACTGTGAGATCACGTAAATCGTTGGATTGCCTGCACGCCTCAAGTAGAGTTCGTCTCCTTGATCCGTGCTGGCTCCGAGCTCGAGCACGATCGGGTTCGGGTCCTCTGCCAAGGTTAGGCTCACTGTGGCTCGTGGCTCTGTCAGCCCCGCCCGTGCTTCGGATGTGTCTTCCGCCGCGAAATCGGAGGCGACCAATCGTGCAGCCGTCGAAAGGCTGCCCGTGACCTGCTTGGGATCGAAGTCGCCCAGAGCTTTCTTCCCTTCGGTGGCAGACCAGGAATCGTCTTCACGCTCGAAGACAAAGGTCCCTTTCGGACTTTCGAATCGGATGGATTGCACCTCGGCTGCCTCCACGCTGACCACTTTTCGGTCGCGCCAGGCCTTGAGCTCCCGGTCAAATGCGTAGCGAAGTGAGCCACTGGCTCCAAAGACCTCGCTGCGCTCGTCGATCCGAATCATCGTCATCCCGTTGCCATACTTGCCGACCATCAGCTCGGCCACGGCTCGTCCCCGGCCTTCACGACGATCCGTACAGCGCTTTCGTCATCGACTTGAAGTCTTGCGTAGTTGTCCGGTTTCGTCGCCACGATGCGGCTGACCCTGAGCTCCGCGAGCCGATTGAGCGCCGATTCGACGTTGTTCTGATCTGCGGCCGCATCCACTGGCTCGAGCAGCCTCCAGGCATCGTCGACCTTGGACAGCACGACTCGCTCATCGCCGGGCCGCGTGATCTCGAGCGTGCTGATCGCAGCCTTGTCGAGCTTCATCTTCGGGATGTCCCCCGAGCTCGTCGGCTGACTGTTCCTGCTGCTCACCGCCCAGGCCGTCAGGCCGAGAAGCACGACAAACACAACGGCTCCAATCGCAATCCGGTTCTTTCGCCAATCCATTCGGAGCATTCCCCCTGCTTAGAGCGTGAGCGTCTTCTTCTTGTTCGAGCGTTGCCGCCAGCGGAACAGTCCGTACAGGACGACCAGAAACGGAATCCCGAGCGTGTTGATCCAGCGATATGCCCGCTTCTTCCCGTCCCAGGACTCGATCGCCGCCTTGCGCTGAGCGAGAGCGGACTCGACCCCGGTCTCATCGCCTTGTTGCGCGGCGGCTCGCGCGGAGCCTTCAGCGGCGAGAACCGAGTCTGGCATGTCGAGCGCCGGCTGTTCACTGGTCTTGGCCCGAATGGCGATCAAATCCGAGTCGACGGCGAGCCAATCGATCGCGTTCAGGGCAAGCGCCAGTGCAGCGTTCATCTGGACATCGCCTTGCGCCGTTGGTGGCGGCATGAACGCGTCTTCGAGGAACGAGCCGGTACCTACGACCAAGACGCGGACGTCGTCTTCAGCGACTGGCGGGGCCGCAATGGCGTTCGCGGGGTCTTCATTGAGCGGCGCAGAAAACGCAGACGGCAGCTTGCCCTCGATCGCGACCATTAGGTCGAACGGGCCAGCTTCCGTGCTCATCTGCCAGTCGCGCGGATTTCGAGGCTCGAGGGAAATTGTCTGTCCGGACATCGTCCACGAGTCCTGCGACGAGCTTGCGAGGACGGTGAGCTTCGCATTTGCCGGTGCGTTCCCTACCTCGAGAGGCGAAACGAACGGAAGCATCGGGTGAGGCCAGGCGGAACATGACAGGATGCTCGAGCTGTGCCTCTTGGAGTTGCAGCACCGGAATGGGCGGGTAGGGCACCAGGACCTGCAGGCCCATCGGCCCGGCCATCGGGGCGCGACTGCACTGCGCGTCGGCCACGACCTTCGAGGTCAAGCGAACGCCCCAGGCGCCGAGCAAGCCGTCGAGGCCTGTGCTCAGCGATCGAGCGCTGGGCCCGCCTTGCTGGCCGAGATCGACGGCGATCGCTCCGCCGAAGACACCCAGCGAGCCGCCCCGCATGACGTACTGATCGATGCGCCTGAGCTCCTGCTCGCTGAAAGGCTCCTGTGGACCGACGATCAGCAGCGCTGCGAGCGGCGGGGTCGATGTCCTGCGAAGCGTCGACCTCGCGGGCGTCGTAGAGCGACAGTACCGACCTCAGGCTCGTGAGCCCTTGCTCGAGGCTAGGGCCGCCGTGGCCGCCGACGATTCCGATGGGCTTGCGCTCACCGACCAGCTCCTTGATTGCCGAGGTGACGATGTACTCGAGCCCCGTCGTATCTTGAATGACAGGAATCGATCGCGTCTGGTCGAGGTAGCGGAGCACCATGCCTCGGTAACCTTCGACGATCGTCACATGGTCCCCGTCGATCTTCTGATGCGCGACCGGTTGTACGCCATCGGCGCGCGCGGCTTCTTCCTTGGCTTCGTCATCCGGGTTGACGAAGCGCACGATGCATCTGCCCGTTCGACGCCGCGACGTACTCCGAGAGCAAGTCGCGCACATGGCGTTCGGTTGCGTTGAACGGAGGAGGAAGGTTCTCGGTGAAGTAGGCGGTGACCTCGAGACGGTCGTCGAGGCTTGCCGCCGAGACGCTCGGAGCCCTCCGCCAAGGAGAAGAACCCGTTCTGGGTCAGGTCGATGCGAGGTGAAGGGAAGTACGCGGCAAGTACGTTGAGTAGGATGAGAATGCCGCCCACGAACAGCAGGAAGATCAGCGATTCGCTAGCGGCGCGTTTTTGAACCTTGGATGACATCGATCAGCTCCACCGCCGCGATTCCAATGCCCGGAACGCCACAGCCAGTGCGAATACGGTCACGGAGACGAAGAAGAGAACGTCACGCAGGTCGATCACGCCGCGCGCCATGCTTTGGAAGTGGTAGTCGAACGACAGCCATTGCAGCGCGGACGCGGCCGAAGTTGGGAGCAGCGCCAACATCTTGTCGAGTACCCAGAAGAAGACGCTCAAGGTCAGCGCGACGAAGAGCGCGATCAGCTGATTGCTCGTCCAGCTGGAGGCCATCAAGCCGATGGCGAGGATGGCCGAGCCTTGGAGGAAGCAAGCCGAGGTAGCCGCTCCAGACCGGGCCCCAGTCGAGGTCGCCGAGGGTCGAGACGCTGATCGGGTACGGCAGAGTCAAGAGCAGGAGGACCACGTAGAGGGCCAGAACCCCGACGAACTTCCCAACGATCACCTGTGCCTCGGTCACCGGCATGGTGATGAGAAGCTCGATCGTTCCGGTGCGCTTCTCCTCTGCGAGAAGGCCCATCGTGAGCGGCGGTAGCGAGAAGACCAGGATGAGTCCCAGCCAACGAAACATCTCGCGATTGCTGGCGCGACCGTAGAGGAAGAACGTGTTCCAGAAGAAGAAGCCCAAGCATCAGCAAGATGATCGCAGATGACGATGTAGGCGACCGGTCCGTTGAAGTAGCTGCGGAACTGACGATCGCCGATGGTTAGAATGTTCTCATGATGAGGCTCCTCGCGTCGCTCGTCGTGAGCTGTCGAAAGATGTCTTCGAGGTTCTCGCCGCGCTGTTCGAGCCCGAGGAGAACGAGATTGGCGGATACGGCAGCTTGGAAGATCTCGGCGCGTAGGTCCTGGTTGCCCTTGGGCACGATCTCGACCAGCAGCTCGCCGGGTGCGGACGCCTGCCTGCTCCTCCACGCTCTGTGCGTCGCCAATGACCGCCAAACGCCTCGCGAATTTCGCTGCTGCATGACCGTTTCTGCTTGAGCGTCGCGATGAACTTGGGCTTGCCGGCCCGCGCAGCGAGCTCTTCGGGCGTGTCGTCCGCCACGATCCGACCCTGCGAAATGATCAGCACGCGCCCGCAGGTGACTTGCACTTCCCCGAGGTTGTGTGTCGAGAGAATGATGGTGCGCTCGCGGCCGATCTCGCGAATCAGCTCGCGGATCTCGGAGGCCTGGTTCGGGTCGAGGCCGCTCATCGGCTCGTCGAGGATCAAGACTGGCGGCTCGTGAATCAAGGCCTGCGCGAGACCGACGCGCTGACGAAAGCCCTTCGAAAGCTCGCCGATGCTCTTGCCGATGACCTCACCCAGGCTGGTTTCCTCGACGACCCTGCGTAGCCTCGCCTGCAGGCCGGCGCCCCGTAGCCCACGCATCTTGCCGACGAACTCGAGGTATTCGAGCACCAGCATCTCGGTGTAGAGCGGAGTGCTCTCCGGCAAATAGCCAATGACCTCGCGGACCGCGATCGGGTCCTCGAAGATATCGGCGCCGCCGACCTGGGCGGTCCCTTCGGAAGGCGCGATGAAGCAGGTGAGGATCTTCATCGTCGTGGTCTTCCCGGCGCCATTGGGCCCGAGGAAACCGACAACCTCTCCGCGATTCACTTGAAAACTGGCGTCCTTGAGCGCGGTGACCGTACCGTAGTCCTTGGTCAAATCCCGCGCATCGATCATCACATCGCTCATAAACTCCCTCGCGCGTGATCCGTTGCTTTTTCCAGGGCTGGCGGAGGTTACCCCCGGCTCTAAGCCTGTCAAGACAGCCCCGGGGCCACAACCCCGGTCGTATTGGTCTTATTCCGATGGTTGAGCTTGTAGACTCCCGTGGCACGATCACGCCCATGAGCCCGCGGCAGGCAGTTTCCCGGTCCGGAGCGCTGCCGTTTGGGCGTGCTCGGAGATTCATGCGGCAGGCCCGGAATCTCTGGCCGCTTACCTGGCTCGGGGTGGCGCTCGCCCTGGTCGCGTCCGTGGCTCTGTTCAGCTTCGGCTTCAAGAAGCTCGATCTGGTCCTTCTGGTGCTTGGCTACGGTGGCGCCGGGCTCTTGCTGATTTCGACACTGCTGGTCGCGTCGACCGCGCTCGGGCTCTGGCTCTGGCTCAGGCGGGCTTCGTTTGTCTGGCGTACTTCGACGTTCGAGACGGGGATGGACTTGCTGACCGGGTTTTCGCTGCCGTCCCTGTGGTGGCTGCCCTTGATACAAGTGCGTTGGTACTGGGAGTCCCCCGACGCGCTGTCCGGCGAGCCGGAGTCGAGGGGCGGGCGTCTGCGAGAGCGGGTGACCCTTCGCCGACGGGGCATCTTCCAGTCCGTGACGCGTCGCTTGGTGATTCAAGACGCATTCGGCCTGGCGCGCATCACCATCGGGCATCGCCAGCCGGGACCGATCGAAGTGCTCCCGCACCTCGGCGGAATTCGTCGCCTGCCGGTGCTGACCTCTCTGACCGGCGGAGAGGAGTACCCGCACCCGATGGGGCTCGAAGATGGTGACCGGGTCGAGCTCCGAAGGTACGTCCCGGGCGATTCGGCGCGCTTCATTCATTGGAAAGTCTTCGGCCGGACGCGGAAGTTGATGGTGCGGGTGCCGGAGCGGGCCCTGAGCCGCGCTCGCAGGACGGTGGCCTATCTCGTTGCGGGCGCACACGACGAAGCGGCCGCCGCTGCGGCGCGGGCGGCGATTGAAGAAGAGGCGCTCGGCACGGAATGGCAGTTTGCAGCGGATGGCTCTCCCGAGGCCACCTCCGATCGTTCCGAGGCGCTGCACAAGGTACTGACCTCTTCGCGGCACAGCACAGAGAGCGGCAGCGGGATGAAGCGCTTCTTGGCAGAGGTCGATCCGCGTGGGCCTGCCGCGCTAGTGGTTTTTGCGCCTCCGACCATGGGCAGCTGGCTCGATGAGATGCGCTCGCTGACTATTCGGCGTTACGGCCGCGTTCGGGTGGTGATCGCGGTCGACGCCGTTCACGACCCCGATGGTCAGCCTCGGTGGCGTCGCTTCCTGCTGAGGCCGAACGCTGTGTCGGGCGTCCATCGTGCCGACCTCGAGCGGGTCGGACGAGCGCTCGGCCAGCTTCGCTGCGAGGTGGTCATCATCGATCGTGTCAGCGGGCGGCTGCTCGGAGACGGGACGCATCTCAGCTCACCATGGAGAAACGCCGCATGACGGCAGCCGCTCATCGCGAAACCGCCGGCCCCGCGGCCGCGCTCGCAGAGCTCGGGCGAGCCATGATCCACGGCCTTGCCTGGGGCGTCTTGGTTGCGACAATGGCTCCTTCCGGCTCAGTGCTCGTAGCGTTTGCGGGAGGCTTCGCCGGCTGTCTCGTCGGATCCCAGCTCGGGCAGTCACGGGTCCGCACCCCGGCGATCTTCGCAGGCGCGGTCATTCTGATCGCTCTGGTTGCCTGGTTGCGCGCCTCGCTCACACACGGCTCGCTCCTGGCCGCGTCACTGGGGCCGACAGGCGCCTTGCGTTTGGCCAGCATGTTCACCGCGCTCTTGGTGGCCGCGATCAGCAGCGCGGCGATGCGGGCGGGATCCACGCGCAGGGCGATCTTCGGCGTTCTCGAGCTGCTCTTGGTCGCGGTCGCCTTTGGGCAACTCTTCGTTCCCCATCGGCATGGCGCCATCAATCGCCCGTTCTACTTGGCGGACTGGATCATCGCGCTCGGCTGGGACCCGACCTGGCTCTTCCTCTTCATGGGTGGCACCGCGACGGTCTTCGGCCTGGTGCTCCTTCTTCGCGAGCAGCGCTTTGGGCGAGCCATTCTCAATCTAGGCGTCGTCGCGCTTCTCCTCGCTTTGATCGTCGTAGCTACGCCGATGGTCGGCATGCCGCCTCCGCCGGAGGGAGGAGGGCTCGGCCTTCGACCCGATCAGTCCGAAGCCAAGGAAGGCAAGGGTCAGCAGCAGGAGCGAGGTGGGGCTTCCGCGAGTGAGCTCGAGTTCCGAGAGAAGTACAACCCAGGGGGCGCCCGAGTTCCGGTCGCGGTCGTGCTCTTCCACGACGACTACTCCCCTCCGAGCGGTGTCTACTACTTTCGGCAGGGCGCTTTCAGCCAGTACAACGGTCGCAAGCTGGTGGTTTCCGGGCGCCAGGACATCGACAACGACCTCATCCCGTACTTCCCGGGGCGCCTGACTAAAATCAAGGAAGCGCCCGAGGTCAACGAGAATCGCGGTCCGCTAGAAACCACGATTGCGCTCATGGCTGATCATACTCAGCCCTTCGCGCTCGAAGCGCCGGTCGAGGTCGAGCCGATGCAAAACCCATCGCCGAATCGGTTTCGCCGCGTCTATCGCGCGCTGTCCGCTGTGCTCACGGCCGACTTCACCTCGATGCTCGATGCGCGTCCGGGGTCGCCCGAATGGTCGAAAGAGCAGTGGGCGCACTACACCGAGACTCCACCCGATCCGCGCTACGCTGAGCTCGCGGCCGAGCTCACCTCCGAGCTCCCCGACAGACTCGCTGACAATGCAGTCGCAAGGGCCTTCGCGGTGACCGGCTGGCTCGGCCGGGAAGGGATTTACAGCCTCAAGAACGAGCACAGCGGCGCCGAGGATCCAACCGCGAGCTTCTTGTTCGGCGATCGAACCGGCTACTGCGTGCACTTCGCCCACGCAGCGACCTACCTCATGCGAAGCCTCGGCGTGCCGGCTCGGGTGGCCACCGGCTACGCAGTGAGCGAATCGGCGCGACAGGGCGGCTCCTCGCTACTGCTGTCCGGCGCGGCATCCCATGCTTGGCCGGAGGTCTTCATCGATGGCTTTGGCTGGGTAGTGCTGGACGTGTATCCGGAGCGCGCGCTCGATCCACCCGAGCAGCCCATGGATGCCGACTTGCAGCGCCTCCTAGGCGAGCTTGCCCGAGGCGCTTCGCCCATTCCGCTGTCTGCAACCGACCTGCCCAAGCTCAAAGAGCTGGCGCGGCGCATTTCCCTCACCTTCGGGACCTGGGTTCTGGGCTTGCTCGCCTTGCTGTTGCTCGTCCTCTACCTGGTGAAGCTCTGGCGTCGGCTTGCTCCGAGCTGGGCGCCTGCCGCTGCGCTGCCGAGGGTGGTCTACCGCGCGGAGCTCGATCGCATCGGCGAGCTCGAGGTTCGAAGAACACCGGGCGAATCGCGGGAGGCCTTTGCCCAGCGGGTCCGCGATCGCTTTCCCTCGTTCGAACTTCTCACCCATGTGCACATCGCGGCGGCGTTCGGACGGCATGAGCCCGATCCCGGCAAGCTGCGCGATGAGGCGGCCGAGCTGCGGCGCCAGATTCGCAGCGGATTCCCGCTTTGGAAGCGGTTTTTGGGGCTGGTCACACCCTGGTCTTGGTTACGTTCGAAATGATGCCATCCTTCACAACTGGAGCCCGGAGCTGAGATGCAGCAAGCGATTCAATCACCGATCGATGACAGCCTGAGCGGCGCACGCGAGGTTGCCGAGCGCCTTGGCGCCCGCTTGAGCGCAGCCGTTCGCGGTCGGGACGAGGTCGTCGAGCTCGTGCTCGTCGCGCTCCTCTCCGACGGCCACGTGCTTCTCGAGGACTATCCGGGATCGGGAAAGACGACGCTCGCGCGCGCGCTCGGGAACGCGCTCGAAGAGGGCGGTGGCACGAGCGACATCGCCGCGTTCCGGCGCATTCAGTTCACTCCCGACCTGCTTCCGAGCGACATCACCGGCACAAACATCTTCGACGTGGAAACGAGCCGCTTTGCATTTCGTCGGGGTCCGGTGTTCGCGCACATCGTCTTGGCCGACGAGATCAACCGTACGTCTCCCAAAGTGCAGGCTGCCATGCTCGAAGCCATGGCGGAGAAGCAGGTGACCGTCGACAACCAGTCGTACCTGCTGGACGACCTGTTCTTCGTCATCGCGACGCAGAACCCGCTCGACCTGGCAGGCACCTATCCGCTTCCAACTCCGCAGCTCGACCGGTTTCTCTTCAAGATCGAGATGAAGCACATCGACCGAGCGTCCGAGCTCGAAGTTCTAGATCAGTATCCGCGCGCTAGCCTCGAAGTCGCCCGCGATCATCCTGGCGTGACCCGCGCCGAGATCCTCGCAGCACGGCGCCAGACCCGTGGCGCAGTTCACGTGGCCCCGGTCGTCAAGGAGGCCCTGGTCGACTTGGCGCGCCTGCTTCGAAGCGATTCCCGGGTGCTCCAGGGGGCGTCGACCCGAGCGCTGGTCCTGATGTTGCCGGCTCTTCAGGCCAGGGCAGTGATTCATGGGCGGGACTTCGTTTCCCCCGAAGATATCGCCGTTTTAGCTCCCTACGTGTTCAAGCACCGACTCGAGTGCGCTCCGGGTGTGGAAGACGTGGACGCGCTCATCGCGGAAGCCACAGACGTCGAGGTCGAAAAGCTGGCTCGAGCAAGCCTACGTCGCGGGTGAAGATGCCCGGCTCTACCTCAGCTCGCGTCCTGGCCCCGGTGCTTGCAGCGTTTCTCTCAGGCGCGTGCTGGCCGTCCGGCTGGGTTTCCCGGGCCGCCGCCGACGACATGATCGCGCCCCTGCTGCTCGAAGGCGAAGACGCGGAGGTCGAAGAGCTCGCTCTGTGGGAGCTCATCGAGCGCGAGCGTTACGTGCGATCACGCGAGGAAGCCGAGAAGTATCTGCTGGAGCATCCGAGCTCTTATGTTGCGCATCTCGTTCTTGGCATGGCGCAGCACTACGGCGAGGCTAACTTCCCAAAGGCCCTCTTTCACGAAGCGCGCGCGCTCGAGCTCTTTGAGGCGGCCGAAGGCGACGAGCCGACGCCGAGTCAGCCCTGGCGATGGCACGCGAGAATCCTGATCTCGCTGACCCGCGCGCACGGAGACCTCGAGCACTACGACGAGCAGCTCCGGTTCATGTACCGATACAACGAGCTCTACACGCCGCAGCTCAAGGCCGAGCTCGCCTGGCCCCTGATGAAGAAGCGGGAGTTCGGCAAGGCCCGGCTCGCCGCCGAAGAAGGTTTGGAGACTGGAGATCCGTATCAGATCGAGCGAGCGATGAACGCCCTGTGCGCGATCGAGTACGAGGCCGGCGACGACGAAAAGAGCTACCAGGTTTGCGCCGAAGCGGTCGAGTACGGGCGCACGCACTTTGGCAGCGCGACGGCGGTCGATCTCGGGAACTACGCCGAGGCCGCCAGGTCGGTGTTTCGCTTCGACGAAGCCGAGCGCCTCTTGATGGACGCGTCGAAGGGCGGGCTCTCCTGGTACGGGAACCCCTGGCTCGAGCTGGCCGATCTGTACATGAGGGCGGGGCGATTCTCCGAGGCCTTGTCCGCGCTCAGGGAGGTCCCGCGGCATCGCGCAGCGCGGCCGGCGCACGTGCGCGACTCGGATCGCAACGAGGCGCGTCGATCGCTGGCAGCGTTTCTTCTCTTGATGGGGCGGCCCGACGAGGCGCTACGCATCACCGACAAGGCCGCCGTACTTCCAGACCGGCGCGCCCACAACAGCCGCGATCCTGAGCAGGACCAGAGCATCGTCGCGCTTCTCGACCGGCAGGCGCGCTTGATGTTGGCGGAGATGACCGTGGAGCGGGCCGCGGCCAAGTCCTTTCACTCGCGATGCTGGGCGCATGGCAAAGCGCTCTGGCTGCGGTTCGAGGCCTGGATGAGCGCGCGGCAAGCCGCTCGCTTTCTAGACGACGAAGTGCGGCTCGTCGGGACCTTTGCTCTTGGAACCGCGCGGAGCGCAGTGATGCCCGCTTGGCTCTTGGGCGAGCTGATCGGAGCTCTAGGCCCAGGTGTGGTGAGGGCGGCGGTCGTGCGGATGCGCGCCGAAGACCCAAGACCGGGCGCGGCCGCGTACTATGAAGCGGTGCTCGCCGAGGTGTCCCTGGCGCAGCGCGAGTACGATGAGGCGATCGAGCACGCGGAGAGGGCGCTCCGCGAGTTGCAACCTGGAGACGCACTCCTTCGCGAACGCGTGCGCGCCGTCCTCGGGAAGGCGCTTTCCGATCCGCGCGAAACGACCTCGTTCTACGAGGAGGTCTTGGGGACCGATCCTGGCTTGTTCCGTCGCCTGGGCTGGGCCCTTCCTGTGGAGGTCGAGTCGGGCGACGCGGAAATCGATCGAAGGCTAGCCAAGGCGGTGATGCGGTCTCCCCGTTTCGAGCGATCGAGCAACGGGCTTCGCATCCAGATCGATGGCGCGCGGATCTGCTTGTTCGGCCGTACCGGCGCCGCCTGGGGTTGCAGCGAGGCAGTGCCCGAAGAGGACGAGACCGCCGAGAGCTACGCACAGCGCATCGTCGACTCGTTTCACGCCGCGATCTTCTCGCCGCGCGTCGACCTGAGTCGCATCGACATCAACTCCCTCGACGGTTCCAACCGAGTTACCCGAAATCCGCTCGACATGCTTCTCGACTCCCCGTGAGCTCGACCCCGCAAAGTCGACGCCTCGTGTCGCCCAGGGGGCTTCGCCCTGGTCTTGGTGGCGAGTGTATGTCTTACTGCCGGCCGTGAGGAACACCTGGGTTCGTCTGGCGCTCTTGGCCGCGTTTCTGCTCGGCGTCCTTGTGATTGGGCGTGCGACGGGGTTTACCGACCAGCTCACGGTCGAGGGGATTCGCGAATCGATGCGGGTGGCAGGGGTTGGGGGCTTTGCGGTCTTTGTCGCGGTCTTCTGCGTGGGTCAGCTCCTCTACATCCCCGGCTTCGTGTTCGTCATGGTGTCGGGCCTCGCCTATGGGCCGCTTTGGGGTTCGCTTGCCTCGGTGATCGCCGCCACGATCTCGGTTGCGGTTTCCTTCGTCATCGTTCGAACCATCGGTGGCCAGCCCCTCAAGAACCTCAACATCAAGCGTCCGTTTCTCCAAAAACCCCTGGACCGCCTCGAGCAACAGCCCATTCGCTCGATGATCGTGATCCGACTCTTCCTCTGGGCGATCCCCCCCGTCAACTACACGCTAGCCATGTCCGGTGTGACCTTCCGCGAATACATGATCGCAGCAGTCATTGGCATGACACCGCCCTTCGTCGCGCTCTCGGTCGCGGCAGGGCTAGGGTTCAACCTCTTGTAGGGCCGTTACTTGCGTCGCGTGAGCGGGATGCTGGTGTCTGGCAGGGTTGCTTCGGCGGAGTCGGCCTGGGCTAGCGCGTCACGGGCTGCGAATGGTTTGGTTGGAGGCTCGCTCTGCTGCACCTTCTCGAGTTGCTTGGCCGCCCATCGCACGCTCTGTGCGATCACGTGCGAGTCGGTGACCTCTTCGGTCGCGCGCAGCAGGTTCGCCAGGTCGCGCGCCATGTCCCGGCTCGACGCGTAGCGCTCGATTGGGTTGCGTCGAAGTGCCTTGTTGATGATCTCGAGGAGGCGTTCGGGAAGGTCGTCGCGGATCTCTGCCAGGTCAGGCGCTTCGGACTCGCGGATCGTCCCGACCACCATGACGGGGTCTTCGCCCTTGAAGAGCTTCTCTCCGGCAAGGATCTCCCAGAGCACGACGCCCACGCTGAACACGTCGGTTTGCGCGCTTGGCTCGGCTTCGTAGGTCAGCTCAGGCGCAAGATAGGAGATCTTGCCCTTCACGAATCCCGGCTTGGTGATCGAGCTTCGATCCATCGCGCGTGCCAAGCCAAAATCGGTCAGCTTCACGACGCCGCAGTTGCTCAGCATCACGTTCTGCGGTGTGACGTCTCGGTGAAAGACCGGCGCGGGCCTTCCTTCGGCGTCGAGCCGTGCATGCGCCGCGTGAAGCGCTTCGAGGACTTCGATGCCGATGGCCGCGGTCAGGCTCCAGGGCGTATGGTGACCGTGCGCCCGATAGCCTCGCCGCCAGTCGGAAAGCGTCAGCCCCTCGACCCATTCGAGAACCAAGTAGTACTCGCCGCTCCGGTCGCGATCGAAGTCGTGAATC
The DNA here is from genome assembly GCA_963716775.1 of uncultured delta proteobacterium. Lineage (GTDB taxonomy): Bacteria > Myxococcota_A > Polyangia > Polyangiales > Houyiibacteriaceae > SG8-38. The sequence goes on along the minus strand of CAVQUI010000003.1, from coordinate 228,443 downwards.
TGCGCGATGTTGGGGTGGTCGAGCTCCGAGACCACACGCGCCTCTTCGACGAACATTTTCAGGAACTCAGGGTTCTGGCTTAGCGGCGCCAAGACGCGCTTGATCGCGACGGGTCGGGTGAAGCCTGCGGCCCCGTGCGTCTGCCCACGATACACCTTGGCCATCCCGCCTTCGCCGGCGAGCTCCATGACCTCGTATTTTCCGCCTAGCAGTTCCACCATAGGAGGGTGGCTAACCCCTTAGCTATCTTTAGCAGAAAGCACGGCGTCGAGTTCACCCTTCTCGTACATCTCGCGAATGATGTCACAGCCGCCCACGAACTTGCCCCGGACGTAAAGCTGCGGGATCGTTGGCCAGTTGCTGAACTCCTTGATTCCCTGCCGGATGGCCGGGTCTTCCAGCACATTCACGTCCTGAAACTCCGATCCGGAGCGCCGCAGGACCTCGACCACGGTCGCGGAGAAGCCGCATTGTGGAAAATGTCTGTTGCCCTTCATGAAGAGCACGACATCGTTGCCCTCGATGATGCCCTGAATGCGGTCTCGCACGGTATCTTCCATCGTCTAACCCTCTAGCTTGGCCCAACTCTCGGGCGTGTAGGTCTTGAGCGCAAGTGCATGAACGGGCCCGGCCATCAGCTCGCCCAGAGCTGCGTAGACCATCTGGTGCTGTTCAATCGGGGTTTTTCCTGAGAAAGCGGCCGAGACGACCAGGGCATCCCAGTGGTCCTTGGTGCCGGTCAGATCCCTGATCACCAGGTGGGACACCTCTCCCAGCCCGTCACGAATTCGTTCTTCCAAGACCTCGGCTTCAAGCATTGCAGCGCCTCCACTCAGCTCCCTTGGCTACGGCCGGGCAGGGGGCTTGTCAATTGCCAGGGGGTCAATGCAAGCCGAACAGCCGCTTCACCGAAGGTCGCGACAGGACGATGATCGTGAAGATACCGAGGACCGTCCCAAAGGGGAACATGAGGCATTCGCCCCAGCCGGTGAGGTAGCAGAAGGTCCACCAGCGGCGCTGGCGGATCTTCACGCCCACGAGAGCGAGGTGGATGGCGCTCAGCAGTGCCATGACGAGCCCGCCCACGATGACGGTGATGATCAGCGTGTTGAAGTCTTGCAGCATGGCGTCCGGGCTGGCCCCGAACGCATCCGTTCCCGTCCGACCGGAGATGTCACCCATGGCCATCGACAAGTCGGTTCCGACTTCGTCGATCAGCTTGGAACCAGTCACGCCCAAAAGCAGCGTCGGAATCCCGCCGAGCAGCGCGACGCCGGCGAGGATGAAGTGACCGATGGAAAGTGCGCCCAGATGCTCCCTGTCTTCTGCGTTTGGCTCTTCTTCCAAGCGAACCCCCTCGTCGATCGTGCTATGCAGGCAGCCCATGGGCAAGGTCGCATTCGTATTCCCTGGTCAGGGCAGTCAAAAGGTCGGAATGGGGCGCGAAGCGTTCGACGCATCGGACGCAGCAAAGGCGGTGTTCGAGGAAGCCGACGCGGCGCTCGGTGAGAGTCTGTCGCAACTTTGTTTCGAGGGGCCCGAAGAAGACCTGAAGCTGACGGCCAACACCCAGCCCGCGGTTCTAACCGCTTCGATTGCCATCCTTCGGGCGCTCGACGCGCCCTTTGATGTCGTGGCCGGACACAGTCTCGGGGAGTACTCGGCGCACGTTGCGGCGGGTACGCTCGCGCTTGCTGACGCGGTGCGGTTGGTACGAAAGCGCGGTGAGTACATGCAAGAGGCCGTGCCCTACGGCGAAGGCGCGATGGCGGCGATCCTCAAAGCCGATCGCTCGCTGGTCGAGCGGATCTGCGCCGAAGTCCCCGGCCTGGTCGAGCCCGTCAACTACAACACTCCGCAGCAAATCGTCATCGCAGGGGAGACGAGCGCGGTGAACGAAGCTGGGACCAGGCTCAAAGAAGCAGGCGCGCGAGCGAGCACCCTGCCCGTGAGCGCCCCCTTTCACTCCAGCTTGATGGAACCCGCCGAGGCGCTGCTCCGAGCAGACATGGAACGGATCGATTTCTCGGATCCCGTAGCGCCGGTGTACGTCAATGTGGACGCAGCGCCCATCAGCAATGCTGTTGCGGCGAAGGAGGCGCTGATCCGCCAGGTGAGCCGGCCGGTTCTCTGGGAAAAAAGTGTTCGTACAATGATCGACGACGGGGTTTCCCTGTTCGTCGAAGTGGGTCCGGGCAGGGTCCTGAGCGGCCTTCTGGCGCGAATCGACAAGGGCTCAGGCCGGGTCAGCGTCCAGGGCCCCTCGGACTTCGATGCGGCCAGAGACGCCATCGCCGAAGCCAGAGCAAGCTAATTATCAAGTGATTTCAGATATTTATCGGATTCACTTCCCCTTGGTTTGACCTGATTTTCAAATCTTGTAGAAACGCGCCGCCCGCCAGCAGTTAACCGGGGTCGGGCCCAAAGAGGTTCAGCGACTATGCAAAATCTGATTTACGCAGCCCCAGTAGCGGGCCTGCTCGCTCTGATCTTCGCCTGGATGAAGGCGAGTTGGGTTTCCAAGCAGGACCCGGGCGATGCCAACATGGTCGAGATTGCCGGCCAGATTCAGGAAGGTGCCCTGGCATTCCTCCGGGCGGAGTACCGGGTTCTTTCGATCTTCGTGCTCATCGTCGGCGCGGTTCTGGGCGTCGCCTACTTCGGCGACCCGCAGCGCGGCTGGCAGATCGCAGGCGCCTTCGTGGTCGGCGCGGCGTCCTCGGCCCTGGCTGGCTGGATCGGGATGAAAGTCGCGACCAACGCCAACGTGCGCACCACGGCAGCGGCTCGCATCGGCCTCGCCCCCGCGCTCGATGTGGCGTTCTCGGGTGGCGCCGTCATGGGTATGACCGTCGTCGGCCTCGCGACGATCGGTCTGAGTGCTCTCTACATCATTTTCACGAACGTACTCGGCTGGGAGCCCACCCGTACGGTCAACGTCATCACTGGCTTCTCGATGGGCGCTTCTTCGATCGCGCTCTTCGCGCGTGTCGGCGGCGGTATCTATACCAAGGCTGCGGACGTCGGCGCCGACCTCGTCGGTAAGGTCGAGTCCGGTCTTCCCGAGGACGACCCCCGCAACCCCGCAGTCATCGCCGACAACGTCGGAGACAACGTGGGCGACGTCGCTGGCATGGGCGCCGACCTTTTCGAGTCCTTCGTCGGTGCGATCATCGGTGCAATGGTGCTTGCCCTTGGCTTCGCCGCGGTGAAAGACGGAGACGTCGGTCCGATCATCTTGCCGCTGGTCATCGCCGCGGCGGGCATCATTTGTTCGATGGTCGGCACCTTCTTCGTGCGCACCAAGGAGGGCGGCAATCCTCAGCACGCGCTCGACACGGGCGCCTTCGGCGCTGCGGGCGTCATGGCGCTCGCAACCTTCGGCATCGCAAAATACATGTGGCCCGAAGGCGGCACGATGACCGCCGCGGGCAAGCTCGTCACCTGGACGAACGTGGGCTGGGCAACCGTTGCAGGTCTTGCCGCCGGCGTTCTCGTCGGTCTGATCACCTCGTACTACACGTCGATGCACAAGGGCCCGGTCGATAGCATCGCCGAGCAGAGCAAGACCGGCACGGCGACCAACATCATCGCGGGTCTCGGGGTCGGTATGCAGTCGACCGCCTTGCCCATTCTCGTCATTGCAGCCGGCGTGGTCATCGCCGCCGAGGTCGCAGGCCTCTATGGCGTGGCCATCGCGGCGCTCGGCATGCTCTCCACCACGGGCATTCAGCTCGCGGTCGACGCCTACGGTCCCATCGCCGACAACGCCGGCGGCATCGCCGAGATGAGCCATCAGGCTCCCGAGGTTCGCGAGCGCACCGACAAGCTCGACGCTGTGGGCAACACCACCGCGGCTATCGGCAAGGGCTTCGCCATCGGCTCGGCGGCCATGACGGCGCTCGCGCTCTTCGCGGCGTTCGCGCAGACCGCTGGCATCACCGGCATCAACATCTCGAAGCCCTTGGTCATGGCGGGCCTGTTCCTCGGCGGCATGCTTCCCTTCCTCTTTTCGTCCATGGCGATGAAGGCGGTCGGTATTGCGGCCATGGACATGATCGAAGAGGTCCGTCGTCAGTTCCGCGAGATTCCGGGGCTGCTCGAGGGCAACGCAAAGCCGGATACGGCTCGCTGCGTGAAGATCTCCACCGAGGCTTCACTCAAGCGCATGGTGGCGCCGGGCGCGCTCGCCATTCTCAGCCCGGTCGTCGTGGGCTTCGGCATGGGCGCAGAGGCGCTCGGCGGCATGCTCGCCGGAGTCACCGTCACGGGCGTTCTCATGGCGCTCTTCATGTCCAACGCCGGCGGCGCTTGGGACAACGCCAAGAAGTCCTTCGAAGGCGGCGGCTACAAGATGACGGACGGCACGGTCCACCCGAAGGGCAGCGAAGCCCACAACGCTGCCGTCGTCGGTGACACCGTCGGTGACCCCTTCAAGGACACCGCGGGCCCGTCGCTCAACATCCTCGTGAAGCTGATGAGCGTCGTTGCGCTGGTTCTGGCGCCGTTGCTCGTCTAATGTCGCAAAGGCCACGGGGCTTCGGCCCCGTGCACGCATGAGAAGACCCCGCAGGCGTTTGCCTCGCGGGGTTTTTCTTTGGGGGCTAAGGTTCGGGCAATGACTGACCCAACCCAGACCTCCGCATGGAAGGCGCTGCGAGCGCATTACGAGGAAGTCGGCAACCTCCAGATGCGCAACCTCTTCCGCGACGACCCCGGCCGCGCCGCGCGTCTCTCGCTCACGCTCGGTGACATGCTCTTCGACTACTCGAAGAACCGCATTACCGATCAGACGCTCACCTTGCTTGCCGAGCTCTGCGAACAGTGCGGAGCTCGCGATTGGATCGCACGCATGTTCTCGGGCGAGGCGATCAACGAGACCGAGGGAAGGGCGGTTCTCCACACCGCGCTTCGCAACCGCGGTGAGCGTCCGGTGATGGTTGACGGCGTGGACGTGATGCCCGACGTGCGACTCGTGCTCTCGCAGATGCGCGAGTTCGCCGCATCGGTTCGCGAAGGCGCCTGGCTGGGGCACAGCGGTCGAGCGATCACGGATGTCGTGAACATCGGGATCGGCGGCTCCGACCTCGGCCCTGTCATGGTCACCGAGGCGCTGCGCCCGTACTGGAAACAGGGACTGCGTGCGCACTTCGTATCGAACGTCGATGGCACACACCTGAGCGAGGTGCTGCGCCGGCTGCAGCCCGAAACCACGCTATTCATCGTTGCCTCGAAGACCTTCACGACACAGGAGACGCTCACGAACGCCCGCTCTGCGCGCCGGTGGCTCGTCGATCGAATGGGCAGTGAAGACGCTGTCGCCAAGCACTTCGTCGCGCTTTCGACCAACCGCGACGCGGTGGTGGAGTTTGGAATTGACCCCTCGAACATGTTCGAGTTTTGGGACTGGGTGGGCGGTCGATACTCGCTCTGGTCCGCGATCGGCCTATCAATCGCCACCGTGGTAGGCATGGACAACTTCGAAGAGCTGCTCGCCGGCGGATACGAAGTCGACGAACACTTCCAGACCGCCCCGCTTCGCGAGAATATTCCGGTGCTCATGGCGATGCTCGGCGTCTGGTATCACAACTTCTTCGGCGCTTCTTCGCATGCCGTCCTTCCCTACGACCAATCTCTACACCGCTTCCCCGCGTACCTTCAGCAAGCCGACATGGAGAGCAACGGGAAGAGCGCCTCGCGCGACGGGACGATCATCGACAGCTACACGACCGGACCGATCGTCTGGGGAGAGCCCGGCACCAACGGACAGCACGCGTTCTTCCAACTCTTGCATCAGGGAACCCATTTGGTGCCCTGCGACTTCATCGTAGCCGCGCGGAGCCAGAATCCGATCGGCGAGCACCAGGACATCCTGGTGGCCAACTGCATCGCTCAAGCCGAGGCAATGATGCGAGGCAAGACTGCGGGCGAAGCTCGCAAGGAGCTCGAGGCGAGCGGTGCATCGGCGGAGCGGGTCGAAGAGCTCGTACCGCACAAGACCTTTGCCGGAAACCGGCCGAGCAACACTTTCATGCTCGAGAAGCTCACCCCGCGGGCGCTGGGACGCTTAGTCGCGCTCTACGAGCACAAGATCTTCGTGCAGGGCGTGATCTGGAACATCTACAGCTTTGACCAGTGGGGGGTCGAGCTTGGCAAGCAGCTCGCCAAGGTCATTCTTCCCGAGCTTGGCGGCGCAAGCGGCGAGCACGACAGCTCCACCGAACAGTTGATCTCGTACTATCGAACTCACAGGATTTCCGACTCATGACTACATTGGCTGTCGATATCGGGGGCATCAGCATCAAACTCCTCGTGCTCGATGCGGAAGGTGAGCCGATGTCCGAGACTCTGGCTCGACCCACTCCCCTGCCGCCGACTCCGGACACGCTCTTCACGCTGATCCACGACATGGCGGGCACTTTGCCGCCGCACCAGCGCGTCTCCGTCGGCTTCCCTGGAGTGGTCAAAGCGGGGGTGACCATGAATGCGCCGAATCTCGGAAACGAGCTCTGGGACCAGGTCCCCCTGAGCGAGCTCTTGGCACATCGCCTCGAGCGTCCCGTTCGCGCGGCCAACGACGCGGATCTGCAGGGGCTTGGAGTCGCCACCGGCGATGGCGTCGAGCTGGTATTGACGCTGGGCACGGGCATGGGCGCGGCGCTCTTCAACGATGGCAACCTCGTTCCAAATCTAGAGCTAGGACACCATCCGTTTCGAGACGGACAGACCTACGAAGACTTGGTACGCGACAGCGAGCTCAAACGCATCGGTCCCATCGAATGGACGGCGCGAGTTCTCGACGCGCTCGAACAGATCGAGCGGCTCTTCAACTACGACCAGCTGCACCTGGGCGGAGGGAATGCTCAGAACATCAAGTCCGCACTCCCGGCGAACGTGCGGGTTTTCTCGCTGGCAGAAGCCATGAGCGGTGCGCTGAAGCTCTGGGACGAGGCCTAGGCCCCACCGACGAAGGGGTTCAATCGCCGCTCTTCGCCGATCGTCGTGTTGGGGCCGTGACCGCAGATCACCAGCGTTTCGTCTGGCAATGCAAAGAGCTTGCGCTTGATCGAGTCGAGCAGCTGCGAGGTGTTGCCGCCCCAGAGGTCGCTGCGGCCGATGCTGCGCGCGAACAGAGTGTCGCCGGCGATCACGATCGGCCGGTCCCCTTCCACCCTGAGGCAAATGCTGCCCGGCGAGTGCCCAGGCGTGTGAACGACGTCGGCTTCGAGCCCGCCCGCCAAGACGGTGTCGCCGTGAGATAGAAAGCGGTCGACGGCCGCCATTTCTGGTGCGCGGAATGGCGCGCGAAAACCATCGAGTTGCATCTGCACCCCCTCGTACAGGAACAGGTCTTCCTCGTGAATCATGATCGGAGCATTGGTGCCGTCCTGAACCTCTTTGCTTGCTCCGATGTGATCGAAGTGGGTGTGCGTGTGCACGATCCCCTCGCACTTGAGCCCAAGCTCTTCGAGACGAGCCAAAATCCGAGGCGCCTCGCCACCGGGGTCGACGACGATTCCCGTCCCACGTTCCTCATCGCCCAGGATCACGCAGTTGCATCCGAGGGGTGCCACCGAGAAATGCTCCATGATCATGAGATGCTCATAGCATCACCGGCCTAGAAGCTCATGGTCACGATGATGGTGTCGGTATAGGCGCCGACCCTCGCATCCTGGCCCGACGGAATTCGACCGTAGATCGGCACGAACACCGGCAACGCTTCTGGCGGGACCAGGGGCCCATAGAGGACAGAGCCGCCGGTTCCGTCACCCCAGATCGAGATCCGGGTCGCATCCAAGTAGATGTTGTAGTCGAGTTTGTACGGCCCGCTCTGCATCTGTCGCGGCGTGAACGAGGGCGCGCTGCCGATATCTAGAGAGATGACCACCCTGTCACCCGGCAAGACACCCCGTGCACGAATAGCTCAGGCGCCCCGACATCACCCCAAACGGTGGTGCGCGCGAAATCCTGATGCAGTCCGTAACTCAGCGCGTTCGGGCCGGCCGCCATCTGACGGTCCGGAAGCGCAGCGGTCGACGTGGCCGTCGGGTTGCTGCCCTGGTCCACACCGATCGTCGTCGCAGCACCAGCAGTGCAGGCCACCGTCACGCTGCCGTTTGCATCGAGCGGAGTCGACGCATGCGCGACGACCGGGTCATATGCACCGAACGTGATACCAACCCTTCATACCGTGGAGTTCGCCGATACCGTTGCGGTTACGGTGAACGACGAAGTCGTCGTCTGCCGCCCGCCTCAGTGGCACTGAGGAGCAGCACAGCCACCCCGATCATGCCTAACTTTGCCCAACTACCCATAAATCCCCCTTTGTATCTTGATGGGTTACCCATTTGCGCAAACGCTGGGCCCCGCCTTGCCACCCATGAGGGTCATGTGACAGGTTGGAGGTCATGAGGCGCTCAATTGGGGGATGCGCCGGATGGCAGTTGGCAACCGTGGCATTCTTGATTGTCTCGGTGGCCGGCTGTTCCGGTGAAGTGGGTGACGGGACAGGTCTCGAAGGCGGCAACGGCGGCTCTGCGGGCAGCGGCGGAACAGCGGGTGCTGCAGGGTCAGCGGGCAGTGGCGGAGGCTCCGGCGCCGGAGGCTTCGCCGGAATTGGCGGAACTGCGGGCAGCGGCGGAACTGCGGGCAGCGGCGGAACAGCCGGTAGCGGCGGAACAGCCGGTAGCGGCGGGACTGCGGGTAGCGGCGGGACTGCGGGTAGCGGCGGGACTGCGGGTAGCGGCGGGACTGCGGGTAGCGGCGGGACTGCGGGTAGCGGCGGGACTGCGGGTAGCGGCGGGACTGCGGGTAGCGGCGGGACTGCGGGTAGCGGCGGGACTGCGGGTAGCGGCGGGACTGCGGGTAGCGGCGGGACCGCGGGTAGCGGTGGAACAGCCGGGAGCGGCGGCGCTGCGGGAAGCGGCGGAATGGCGGGCAGCGGCGGGACCGGCGGCGGCGGCCCTGGCACGGTGCCGATGTTTGTCGCTCAGGGGCACGCGGGCCGAACGATCATCTCCTGCGACGACGGGCGAACCTGGGTCGCCGATCAGTCCGATCACGCAGGGGTCTACTGTATGCCGGACGGCGGCACCGAGTGCGATCACGACCCCGGCGCCGGTCGCGGAATCACCTGGGGCGATGGCTGGTTCTTCGCGAACTTTGGCTGGGGCGCGCCGGGCAGCGTGCGCCGGAGCCGCGACGGTGTGGACTGGGAGACGGTCTACGCCAACAGCTACTTCGCTGGGATGGCGTTCGGGAACGGGCGGCTCGTTGCGGCGGCTCGCTGGGGTGAATACTCGGACGACGACGGGGACAACTGGAGCAGCTTCGCCGACGTCGGGCTTCCGGGCGACACCACCGTTCGCGACACGGCCTTTGTCCCCTACAGCGGGGGCCGATTCATCATGTCGGCCGATGCCGGTGTTGCCGTCAGCAGCGATGGCAGCACGTGGACCAGCGCGAACGCCAGCGGATGCAGCGGCGGCGACTACCCAGGTCACATCATCTACGGGAACGGAACAGCCGTGATGACTCCATCCGGAGGCAACGTCTGCTATTCGACCGACGGCGGCCAGAACTGGTCCCCCGCCTCGGGCACTGGTCCGCTGCGAGCCAACGGGATTTGGAACGGCAGCGAGTTCATGGCCTGGAACTTCGGCACGCTCTATCGAAGCAGCAACGGTCAGAGCTGGACGTCGACCTCGACGGTACCGAGCAACATCGACTTCGGCGTGACCGCGGTCAGTGACCAGGGCACCATCGTCGGCATCAGCAACGGCTGGGAGCAGAGCTACGCTGCGCAGCGCTTTTACCGAAGCGAGGACGGCGTGAACTGGGACGAGCTCCCGAGTAGCGCCTACACGGGCAGCCATCCGATCCACGTCATCGCCTTCGGCTACGGCGCGCCGAGCGCATACTGTCCCTAGTCGAGTCGACCCTGTAACGTCGACCCGGGGTCGACCACGAGGCTTTGCTCGCCTTTGGTCGGCGGGGTGTTGCTGACATGAGCGCGGGGTCGTGGTAGGTCGGCGCACATGGACAATGACGCCAAGAAAACTGCCCTGCGGATGATCCCGTACGGGCTCTACGTCCTGACAGCCGAAGACGCTGAGGGCAGTGTTGCCGCGGCCACAGTGAACTGGGTGACGCAGACCGCGTTCGAGCCGCCCCTGCTCGCCGTTGGCGTCAAAGTCGAGTCCGGCGCGCACGCGCTGATCAAGTCGACCGGTGCGTTCGCGCTCAACGTTCTCGGCAAGGGCCAACAGGGGCAGGCCTATGCTTTCTTCAAGCCGGTCGAGCGCGAAGGCGACATGCTCGGCGGCGAGCCCTGCCATAGTGGAACGACCGGCGCGCCCATCCTCGACAATGCGCCTGCCTTCCTCGAGTGCAAGCTCGTCGGCACTATTGAAAAGGGCGACCACTCGCTCTTCGTCGGCGAGGTCGTCAACGCCGGCGTGACCAGGGAGCCTGACGGCCGCGCGGACGATGCGACGCTCTGGCTCAAAGACCTCGGCGAGAAAGTGTTTTACGGAGGATGAGCATGCTTGACGTCAACGAGTACTTCGACGGGAACGTGAAATCGATCGGCTTTCAGACCGAAACCCTTCGGGCCACGGTGGGCGTGATGGCTCCCGGTGAGTACGAGTTCGGAACGAGCCAGAAAGAAACGGTGACCGTCGTCAGCGGGGCGCTCACGGTGAAGCTGCCCGGCTCCGACGACTGGGCGCGCTTCGATGCAGGCGCGAGCTTCGTGGTAGACGCAAACCAGAAGTTCCATCTGCAGGTGGGAGTCGATACGGCATACCTCTGCACGTACGAGTAAGACGAGCCTTCGTGCGTCTTCTGTTCGTCTCCCATTCGTTTCCGCCCGCCGACGCTCCGCTGAGCAACATGGGCGGGATGCAGCGCGTGGCGACCGAGCTTCACTCTGCGCTCCGCGCGCGCGATGACGTTGCGATGCGAACGGTGGCGCTTCGGTCGAGCTGGAAGTGGGTGCACGTCAAGGCGGTTCCTTTTCTGGCTTCTCTTGCGGTTCGTCTGGGTCGCGAGGCAGCGGCATGTCAGGCGGACACGATTCTGTTTACGAGCATGACGACTGCACTGCCGCTTCTGATCGCAGGTCCGGCCTTGAAGAAGAAGGGCATTCGCTTGGCGGCGATCGTCCATGGTCTCGACGTAACCGATCCCAACCCCGTCTATCAGAAGGCGGTGCGCCGGCTCTGCGGGATGCTCGATGCCGCAATGCCCGTCAGCCGGGCCACCGGGGAGGAGCTCGTTGCGAGAGGCTTGCCGCCCGGGCGGGTGCACGTCGTTCCGAATGCCGTCGACCTCGACCGTTTCGAAGGCGTGGCGGCTTCGCGCGCGGCGCCCGCCGGACTCAGTATCGCCGGGGCACCCCCACTTCCCGATGACGCGTTCCTATTGGTGACGGTGGGACGCCAAGTCCGCCGCAAGGGGTTCGCCTGGTTCATCGAGAACGTCATGCCGAAGCTCCCGGAGCGCGTGCACTTCTGGCTGGCTGGCGACGGCCCGGAGCGGGAGAACATCGAAGCGGCGATCGCTCGTGCCGGTCTTCGGCAGCGGGTTCGCTGCTTAGGCAAGATTTCGGAAGTGGATCTCGTCGAGCTCTACCGAAGAGGCCAGCTCTTCGTCATGCCGAACATCGTCGTGCCAGGCGACATGGAAGGGTTCGGCATCGTGATGCTAGAAGCCGGCGCCTGCGGACTGCCTACGCTCGCGGCCGACCTCGAAGGCATCCGAGACGTGATCGACGAAGGCGTCAACGGCTGGTTCGCGTCTACGGAGGACGCGACCGCGTTTGCGGCGCGGATCCAGTCCTTGTTAGACGACCCCGACGACCTGCGCCAAGCGAGCGAGCGAACGGCCACCTACGTCACCTCGACATTCCGGTGGGACAGCACGGCAGACCGCTACCTAGACGTACTGCGCAGTCTCTGACGCTGTCACTGAGCGATTGACAGCGTACGACCTCGGTGCTGATCTTCCCTCCATGCAGCTCCGTAGCGACAGTTTCAACGACGGCGACTATCTCCCGACCAAGTACGCATTCGGCAAAAGAAGTGCGGAAGGGCAGATCGATTTGTCCGACAATCGGAACCCCCACCTGGCATGGTCAGATGTGCCTGAAGGCACGAAATCGGTTGCGATCCTCTGCATCGATCGCGATGTGCCGACCAAGCCTGACGACGTGAATCAGCCTGGCCGCGTCGTGCCCTCGGACTTGCCGCGCGCCGATTTCAGTCACTGGGTTCTCGTCGATCTTGCGCCTGACGCCACGGTCGCCGAAGGAGCTTTCTGCGACGGCATCACCGCAAAGGGCAAGGACGGGCCCGAGGGGCCCCACGGCAGCCGGCAAGGCATCAATGACTACACGGGTTGGTTTGCAGCCGATCCCGAGATGGCGGGCGACTATTACGGCTACGACGGACCCTGTCCTCCTTTCAACGACAGCATCGTGCACCACTACCGGTTCAGCGTGTACGCGCTCGACGTCGATCGTCTCGGCGTGACCGGGAAGTTCACGGCCAGCGACGTGCAGGCCGCCATGGAAGGCCATGTGCTCGGTGAAGCGAGCACGGTCGCGAAGTACACGATCAACACGGAAGCCAAAGAGCTGTAGCTCGCGGCGATGACCCGTCGAGAAAAAGCCGATCGCATCGGAGAGATTCTCGACGAACTCTATCCGCAACCTCCGATTCCGCTCGACCACCAGGATCCGTTCACGCTCTTGGTGTCGGTTATGCTGAGCGCGCAGACCACAGACAAGAAGGTTAACGAGGTGACGCCCGCCTTGTTCGCCGAGGCCCCAGATCCCGAGTCGATGGCCGCATTGCCCGTCGATCGGATACTCGCTTGCATTCGCACGGTCGGACTCGCGCCGACGAAAGCCAAGAACCTCAGAGCAATGGCCGGCTTGCTGATCGAAAGACACGGCGGCGAAGTTCCCGAAGACATGGACGCCCTTGAGGCGCTTCCGGGCGTGGGGCACAAGACCGCCTCCGTCGTGATGTGCCAGGCCTTCGGTCGCCCCGCCTTTCCGGTCGACACACACATCCACCGCCTCGCTGCCCGTTGGGGGCTCTCCGATGGAAAGAATGTCGTGAGGACTGAGGCAGATCTCAAGAAGCTGTTCCCGGTGGACACGTGGATTCGACGCCACTTGCAGATCATCTACTTCGGCCGCGAGTATTGTCCGGCGCGGGGCCACGACCTCAGCCAGTGTCCGATCTGCGGCTGGGCGGCCACGAAGAAGCGAATTGCCGAAGAATCAAGGCGCCGATGAGAGCAAGCACTGGTCGCAGACCCGGCCGCGACCCATATTCCCAGCAATGAGCATCCAATTCAGCCTCTTCCGAATCCCCATACGCATTCATTTGTGGTTCTGGTTGATGGCGCTCTGGCTCTGGACGCTGAATAGCGCGCAGGGCTGGGCGGGGCTCGTGATCTGGGTCGTCATCGTCTTTCAAGGGATCCTCATGCACGAGCTCGGCCATGCCTTGGTTGGTCGCATCTTTGGAAGGCAGCCAAGAATCGAGCTCGTCGCGCTCGGCGGCCTGACCTGGTGGGAGCAGCGAGAACCGATGAGCCCAGGGCGAAGCCTGCTCGTGAGTGCCGCGGGTCCCGCGGTTGGCATCTTCATCGGCTCGCTGGCACTCGTGCTCATGGACGCACTGCGGGTGCCTGACCCTTCGCTTGGACGCTATGCGTTTCACTCGCTGATCTTCGTCAATCTCGGCTGGGGGCTTCTGAATCTATTGCCGGTGCTACCGCTCGACGGCGGTAACATCGTCGCATCGCTCATGGAGATCATGGCTCCCTCGCGGGGGCGATTGCTGGCCTGTTACGTGTCCTTCGCAGTCATTGGTTTGCTCTTTGCGGTGACCGTCACCTTGAAGCAGTACCCGATGACCATTCTTCTGTTCTTGCTCGCCTTCAGTACGTACCAGGCCTTTCGAATTGAACGGCAGCGTCTCAGCTCGCCACCAGGCCCTGAAGCGCCCCCGCAGAGCCTGGTGCAGCAAGCGTTCGAAGCGCTCGAGCGGAGTGACGGCCAGGGTTTGATTCGGGTAGCGTCCGAGCTCGTCGCGAAAGCCGATTCGACTCAAGAGCTCGACGAGGCCTTTCACCTGCTGGCTTGGGGGAGGCTAATCAACGGTGAGCCCGGCGAGGCTCATCAGGCATTGACCTCGATGTCCGGAGAGCGAAGCGCCGATCCCGCTCTCGAGGGCGCCGTCCTGGTGGAGCTGGGCAAGCCCGCGGACGCCGTGCCCCTCCTCAAAGAGGCCTGCGAGCGCGGGGGGGACTTTGCGCGGGCATATTATCAACGCGCACTGCAAGAGAAAAACACGTAATTCCAGCGAGTTGTGAGAATCACAAGTCTGGGTAGCTTGCATCCATGCGAATGAGGGAATATATCCTAGCTAGTGCCGCCTGCCCTCTCCGAACCCCCACGCTGGGAGCTCTACCGACTTCTCGGAGAGCCGCGGCGGCTTCGTTTGCTCGGCCTCACCTCCGAGGATGAGCTCTCGATCGGTGAGCTCGCCGAGCTCACGAGGGAAGCACAGCCGAACGTCTCCAAGCACCTGAAGCTGCTGCGTGAAGCGGGGCTGGTTGCCGTGCGCCGCCAAGGGACGCGGGCTTTCGCGCGTCTCTCGCCGGACTTGAACGGCGATCCCCTTTTGGCCGACGCCATCCGATCAGGCCGAGCACTTTGCAGCGAAGATGGCAGCCTCGAGCGCGTCGCTACCGTAATCAAAGCGCGCGACGATGAAGCGCGTGCCTTCTTCGATCAACCGGCAGACGAGGCGTCTCCGAGGTCGGTGTCCGAGTGGTCTGCGTACCTCACCGCGATTCGAACCTTGTTGCCGAGGCGTTCTCTCGCAGTCGACCTCGGCACGGGTGATGGCGCGTTGGTCGAGCTCCTCGCGCCTCTGTTCGATCGCGTCATCGCTGTCGACCGTTCCAAGAAGCAGCTCGCAGCCGCCGAGCGCAGACTTTCGAGCCACGGCTACAATCACGTCGAGCTCATGCAAGCCGAGTACAACGACGCGGCCGTGTTCGACCGGGTTCGCGAGCTCGGCGGAGCGGACGTGGTATTTGCCGTGCGTCTACTCCACCATGCGCCCAAGCCGCAGCAGGTGGTGTCGCTCCTGGGCTCCCTCGTTCGCCCGGGCGGTCAAGTGGTGGTCATCGACTACTGCTCCCACGATGACGAGCTCATGCGCGAGCGCCAGGCCGACCTTTGGCTTGGCTTCGAGCGCAACGAGCTTTCCAGCTTCGCGAAGTCAGCCGGGTTGATCAATCCCGACGTATTTGAAATTCCCGCGGCGCGCTATGGGCCCGGGCCTGACGCTCATTTGAAGTGGCAGGTGCTCGCAGCGCGCCGTGGAACGAAAGAGGAGACAAGAGAATCATGAGCCCAAATCCAGATCTGAAGCACAAAGTTGCCGACCTTTCGTTGGCCGACTGGGGACGAAAGGAAATCGCAATCGCCGAGCATGAAATGCCCGGCTTGATGGCGCTTCGACGAGAGTTCGGCGCTCAGAAGCCGCTTGCTGGCGCGCGTGTCGCCGGCTGCCTGCACATGACCATTCAAACCGCGGTCCTCATCGAAACGCTTCGCGACTTGGGTGCAGAGGTCACGTGGACCAGCTGCAACATCTACTCGACCCAGGATCATGCCGCCGCCGCCATCGCTGCGACCGGCGTTCCTGTCTTCGCTTGGAAGGGCGAGAGCGAGGAAGAGTACGAATGGTGTATCCACCAGCAGATTCGCGCATTCGACGGCGGCAAGGCGCCGAACATCCTGCTCGACGATGGCGGTGACCTCACCGCGATCGTACATCAACAGTACCCCGAGCTGTTCGAAGGTCCCGATCGCATCATCGGTCTGTCCGAGGAGACGACGACCGGCGTTCACCGTCTCTATGACATGGAGCGCGACGGCACCCTTCAATGCCCCGCCATCAACGTGAATGACTCGGTGACCAAGTCGAAGTTCGACAATCTCTACGGTTGCCGTGAGTCGCTGGTGGACGGCATCAAGCGCGCCACCGACGTGATGATTGCAGGCAAGGTCGTCGTCGTGGCTGGCTACGGCGATGTGGGCAAGGGCTGCGTGCAGGCGATGGCCCGTGCCGGTGCTCGGGTTCTGGTGACCGAGATCGACCCGATCTGTGCGCTTCAGGCTACCATGGAAGGTTTGCAGGTCGTCACGATGGAAGAGGCGGCTCCGGTTGCCGACATCTTTGTCACCGCCACCGGCTGCTGTGACGTCGTCACCGGCGAGCACATGAAGCAGATGAAGAACGAAGCCATCCTCTGCAACATCGGTCACTTCGATTCCGAGATCCAGATGGCCTGGCTTACCGAGAAGTCCAACGGAATCGTCGAAGAAGAGATCAAGCCCCAAGTCGATCACTTCATCTTCCCCGACGGCAAGCGCATCATCGTGCTGGCTCGCGGTCGCCTCGTGAATCTCGGTTGCGCCACCGGTCACCCGAGCTTCGTGATGAGCAACTCGTTCAGCAACCAGGTGCTCGCCCAGATTTCCCTTTGGACCGAGCGCGATCGCTACGAGAAAGGCAAGGTCTACGTGCTGTCGAAGGAGCTCGACGAGAAGGTCGCTGCCCTTCATCTCGGCCAGCTCGGAGCGAAGCTCACCAAGCTCACCTCCGCACAGGCCGAATACCTCGGACTCCCGCCGGAGGGGCCGTTCAAGCCGAGCTACTACCGATACTGAACCAGGATGGTCTCGCTCCTGATCGAGACTTGGCGTTACTTCACGTCGCATGATGGGCCATTGCTCTCCGGGGCAATCGCCTTCTATGCGTCGTTGGCGATCGCTCCGCTCGGCGTCGTCGCCTTGCTGATCGCTTCGCTGGTCATGTCGGAGTCGGCCGCCCGCGAGGAGCTCGTCGCGCAGGTCGGGGCCTTTGTCGGTCCCGACCTAGCGGCGTACCTCATCAACACGATCGTCAACTTGGGCGACGAGGCGACGAGCTTCACGGCACCAGTCCTCGGCGGACTCTTCATGCTGTACATTTCGACGCGCCTGTTCTCCATGTTGCGGCGAGCGCTCAATCACATGTGGGGGATCCGGCCCAAGCTCTTGGTTCACGCGACTCGCTCCGAAACGTTCCATCTGCTGCGGCGGCGGCTGCTCGCCTTTGCGATGGTTTTGGTCTTCGGGAGCTCGCTGATCGCCCTGGTCGTGCTCCACTCGGGAGCGGCGGCTGCTGCCCATCTGTTCGGGGACAGCCGCTATATGCTGACTGTGGCGGAGTTTGGCAGCGCGTTTGGGGTCCTCGTGCCCCTGATCGCTCTGGTCTACCGCTGGCTCCCCGACGCCGTGATCGCCTGGCGCGATGTTTGGGTCGGCGCCGCGGTGACCTGCCTTTTCGTTCTGGGCGGCTCCTTTCTGATTGGCATCTACCTCGGCTATGCGAGCCCGGCCTCGATCTATGGAGCGGCCGGCTCGCTGATCGTCCTGCTTCTGTGGATCTACTACACCACGCAGATCTTCCTGATGGGCGCGGTGTTCACGCGCGCATGGGCGCGACGGCAGGGAAGGGCAATCGAGCCGCTGCCGTTCGCCGAGCTGGTCGGGACCTTCGACTATTCGGCAAACGTTTCGGCCAACGAAACGTAATGTGGAGCGGCCGCCGGCGCGTCAGCGGCGGTGCCGTGCATGTGCTTCTCGAGGAAATCAAAGAGCGCGCCCCATTGCTCGCGCGCCGCGGCGCGCCAGAGCAGCACGTTGAACGCATGAATCTCTCCCCGGAAGACGTGCATCTCGCATTCGGTGTCGCGCTTCGCGAGCGCGTCGTTCAAGCGAATGGTGTCCCCGAGCAAGGGGTCCGCGGTTCCGACCGTCGTAAAGAACGGTGGAAGTGGCCGACTCCCCGGAACGGCGTCCCTTTCGAAAAGCCGCAATGGGCTTGCCAGCGGAAATTGAAGAGCTCGCTTCACGCGTCGTCCCAGATACGAATAGGCAGTGCCGCGAATCTCGCCCTTGATCCAGCCGGCCATCCGCCGGCTCTTGTCCGGGTCGCGCCAGAAGCGCCGGACGTCGTGGACGTCGAGTAGGCCGTATAGCGGGGCGACGCACGCGATCTTGGCGTCTCGCTGGAAGACGCTCTTTGTGAATGGCTCGGGGCGGGGGTGCGTTGCGCAATACGCCAAGGCCGCGGTGAGGTTCGCCCCAGCGGACTCTCCAATGATCGCCAGGCGCTCGGTATCGGCCCCGTACTTTGCTCCGTTGTCGAGCACCCACTCGAAAGCCGCGATCGCATCCTTGAGGGGCTTGGGATACGTGTGCACAGGGCCGAGCCGGTAGTTGATGTTGAACACCTGATAGCCCTGCGCCGCTAGGACGTAGGCCATGATCCGGTGGGTGTCCTTCGACATCATCGAAAAGGCGCCGCCATGGATGTAGACGATGGTCGGCAGGGGTCCGACGGCGTCACGGAGCCGGTAGATGTCCAGCAGGTGCGAGCGCCTGCCCGTGTTTCGGTAAGGAATGTTGTGCTCTACCTGAACACGGCGCCAACTCTGGATGACCCAGGGAAGCACGCCGTACCCCAGCTGCGAAAGGCGGTTCGCAGCCTTATCCACCCCGTTGCGAACCAACGGCATGATCGAGTCACGGGGACGAGCCATGACGCAATTATACGGGATCGATCCGGTTACGAAAAGAAGCCGAGCTTCTTGAGCGCGCTCCCATAGATGAAGCGAATCATCCCGTCGATTTCCTCCACGGTTTTGGCCGTATGAGGGTACCAAACCCGCTCCTTCTTCACGGCCCAGCGATCGATGAGAATGGGCTGCTGGTGGGTATACCCGCGGAGCCCTCCCAGGCCATTGACCTGCCCCACACCGCTGTCCTTCATGCCGCCGAACGGCGCCTCGGGTGCGCCGTAGGCCATCGACGCGTCGTTGATGACGACCGAGCCGGTTTCGAGGCGCTTGGCGATTTCGATGCCCTTCTCGATGTTCCGCGTCCAGACGCTGCCGCTCAGTCCGTACTTCGAGTCGTTGGCAAGACGAATCGCTTCTTCCTCATCGGCAACACGCATCACCGAGACGATTGGCCCGAAGGTTTCTTCCCGCATCAGCTCCATGCTGTGGTCGAGCTTGCGCACGAAGGTGGGCTTGTAGAAGAGGCCATCGCTGGTGTCGGCCTCGCCCCCCACGACGATTTCCGCGCCTTTGGCTTTCGCATCCTCGATGTGGCGCTCGATGATCGGGAGCTGTCGATCCCAAAATACCGAGCCGACGTCCACGTCATCGCCCGTGCCGTATCGCAGCTCGCTGACGATGTTCTTCACGCGTTCCTCGAACTCGTCGGCCACGCTTTGCACCACGTAGACCCGCTCCACGCCCATGCATACATGGCCGGAATTCAGCATGGAGTTGAAGACCGCGCCGCCCGCTGCGCGCTCCAAATCGGCATCCTCGCAGACGATCATCGCGTCTTTCCCGCCCAACTCGAGCGTGCACGGAATCAGTTGTTCGGCGCATGCTATGGCGATCTTCTTGCCCGTGCGAACGCTGCCGGTGAACGAGATCTTCTGCACGCCGCCCGTCACCAGGGCACCGCCGGTTTCGCCGTCACCGTGAAGGGTCTGCACGACGCCTTCGGGTACGCCGGCTTCCCTGAGCAGTTGAACCGCCCAGTCGCCGGAGTAGGGCGCTACTTCCGAGGGCTTCAAGATGACCGCGTTGCCCGCGAGGACCGCTTGCACGGTGGGGTTCATCGCCAAGGAGAAAGGTCCGTTCCACGGTGTGATGATGCCTACGACCCCCAGCGGTCGGTAGTGCATCATGAGCTTCTTGTAGGGGCGCAGATATCCGTGGAGCTTTCGCTTCTCGTCCGAGAGCTCTTTGACGGCGCGGCCGCACCAGAAGTTGATGTAGTCGCAGGCCGGAAGGATCTCCATGATCAGCGACTCGAGCTTGGTCTTGCCCGTCTCGTCGATAATCGTCTTCACCACCGCTTCGCGCTTCTCCACCAGAACATCGATCGCGCCCCGAACGATGCGCGCGCGTTCTGCGACCGGCACGCGAGCCCATTGCTCTTGCGCATCCCGCGCCCTGGCGATCGCAGCTTCCACATCGGCTTGGGCGTTGACGACGATTTCGCCGACTGGTTCGCGGGTTGCCGGGCTGCGAATGCCGAGCCGGCGACGCCCCTCGGAGGTTGGGGAAAGTGGTTCGACGATGGCCATCGATCTGCTCCTGATTCTTCGCGGCCCAGAGGGCGGTGACTGAAACATGTTCTACTGACCAGGCGCCCAAACGCAAGCGGGCCCGCGCAGTTGGCATTGCTGTAATATTACACTTATATTTCAAGCCATGCGCGCATCGGCTTGGATGGTCTTGTTCTGCATGGCCCTGGCGGGTTGTGGTGAGGCTTCCACGAGCGCTCGTCCGTTCAGTGGCGCCGGCTCGACTGGGGGGAGCGGTGGGCGCGCCGGCGCGGGGGGCGGCATACTGCTCCCGTGCAACTGCTCGTTTGGCGAGGAGTGCTCTGACGACGGCCTCTGCGTTTCGATTTGCGGCGAGCAAGCCGCCTGTGTCTTCGGAGGAACGGCCCAGTGCTGCGGAGCCGGGACCGTTTGCGACAGCGGCAGCTGCGTTCTCGATTGCGGAAGTGACATCGAGTGCAACGGGGCCTGTTGCGAGAGCAACGAGATGTGTCTCGAAGGTTCGTGTGTCGCGCAATGCGACGACCCTGCCCGGCTCTGTGGGGACGAGGACGAGCTCTGCTGCGAGAGCGGCGAAGGCTGCATCGGCGGCGCTTGCTTTCCGCTTCGCGATGACTGCACGCTCGGTGAGGACTGCGAGATCGACGAGATCTGCGAGCCAAGTCTGGGAGTCTGCATTCCTCGAGACTCCGTCGAGGTCTGCGAGTTCCGACCTCCGGTGGGTGACTTCGCACCGACGATCGGCTGCCGCTGGACGCCTCCGGTGGCAGCGCCGGGCGCAAGCGACGAAGAGATCGAGATCGCGGACATGGGCGACGTCGTGATGACGCCGTCGGTCGCCAATCTCACCGACGACAACGGCGATGGAGTTACCGACCTGTTCGACACTCCCGACATCGTGTTCGTCAGCTTCAACCGTGTCGCCAATGGCTGCTGCACCTCGCGAGGCGTCCTGCGGGTTGTGTCGGGCGGCTGCAACGGCGATGGGACGATGAACACCCATGCGACGCTGAAGGGCCTCGATTCGGGGGACTGGATCGGGAACTCCACCGGCGTTGCACTCGGAAACCTGCATCCGGACGACATGAGCGCTGAACGCGTTCCGGAGATCGTCGCCACCTTCAAGAATGGGGGAACGATCGCCTGGCGCCGAACCGCCGATGACGGCTCGGCCTGGGAAGTCATGTGGCAGAACGACGATCTTCCAAGCAATCGGCATACCCGCGGCGGAGCGCAGCCTTCGATCGCCGACCTGAACGCCGATGGAAGGCCGGAGGTCATCGTTGGTAACGTCGTTCTCGACGGTCTGACGGGGAAGGGGCCTGGCGACGTCGACCTGCCCGCCGAGGCGCTTGCCTGGGACGGGCGTGATCTCGAAGCCGCCACGCCGGGGTCGAATCTCGGAATCGGAAACAACGCGTTCCTAGGTCCGGTCTCCACCGTGGCGGACCTCGATCGGGATGGCTTCCAAGAAGTGATCGCCGGGAACACGGTCTACAACTACGACGGCAGCGAGCGGTGGACCTACGAGTACAGCACGACGAACTCCAGCTGTGGCGGTTCGCTCGACTGCGACGGTTACAACGCTGTCGGCAACTTCGACGACGACGACGACGGCGAGGTGGTGATCATTCGTCTCGGAGAGCTCTTCATTCTGAACCACGATGGCTCTCCGGTCGCCGGGATTCCCCTTCCGATTCGAATTCCTGGTTTCGAGTGTCGGGATGACGACCCCGAATGCGACGCTGATAACGACGACGTGGAGCCCCCAACGTACTCTCCAGCCGCCTACGTCCCCTCCGCTCCGCTCTACGACGAAGACGGGGACCTGCTTCCCCCGGAGCGAATTCTATGCGGCGGTGCGCTTCATCTCCCGGCTTTTGATTCCACAGGAAATCCTGTCATGAGCGAAGGCTCGCAGGTCGTCGTCGACACGGCGGGTGCGAATGAGAGCGGGCCGCCAACTGTAGCCGACTTCGACGGCGACGGTTTTGCCGAGGTCGGCACTGCGAGCTCGACCGCCTATGTCGTGTTTGATTTTCAGTGCACTGGTGACCCTCTTCCCGATGGCTGTGCGCGCGAGTGGGTACGGTGGATGGTCGAAAACGACGATTGTTCCAGCCGCGCGACCGGGTCCAGCGTCTTCGACTTTGAAGGCGATGGCTCGGCCGAGGTGGTCTATGCGGATGAGACGACCTTCCGGATCTTCAGGGGCTCGGACGGCGCCATTCTCTACGAGGACCCGACCCACAGCAGCAACACGCGCCTGGAAATGCCCATCGTGGTCGACGTCGACAACGACGGAAAGTCCGAGGTCGTGATTCCCGAACCGAATACCGATCCGGCTCTCGGCGGAATCGAGATTTGGGAAGACGCCGAAAACAACTGGGTTCGCACACGGCGCATTTGGAATCAGCACGGCTACAGCGTCACCAACGTGACCGAGGACGGTCAGATTCCGCGCGTCCCAGATCCGAATTGGACACACTCGAGGCTCAACAACTTCCGGCAGAACGTCCAACCCGGCGGGCTCTTCGATGCACCCGACTTCCTGGTGCGCGAAATCTCTAGGCTCGATTGTGACGAAACTCAATTCACATTCGCGGTGGTGGTGGGCAACGACGGCTCGCTCAGCGTCCCGCCGGGCATCCTCACGCACCTGGTCCTGACCAGCTCCGACGAGCGAGTCTTCGACCTTGGTACCGTCGCCACTTCTGACTGGCTGCTCCCCGGGCAGTCCGAGCAACTCCAGGTGCTGTTCGAGATTCCCGACGGTCCATCGGTCGGTGCGGTCGTACTCACGGCCAGCGTCGACGAAGACGGCATCGGCGGCCAGCAGTACAACGAATGTGACGACGAGAACAACACGTCGAGCTCGAACCCAATGACTTGCCCTTCGGTCGAATAGGCCCGAACGCCCACAAATCACCGGGCTCCGATCATGGGGACTGTCCAACCGGGTCGTGAGGGCGTATACCCGATAGTCCGGTGCTTCATACGTCCACGGTCCCGCCGGCCAGCCGGCTGCTGATCCGCCAGGGAGGGCTTTCTGACCTGGATGGCATCGTCAGGATCTGTGAAACGCACGCGGAATACTGGGACGGCCGGCTTCCGAGCGAGATCCGGCTGATCGAGTTCTTCGAGCGTGCTCTGAAGTCTCAGGATGACGTCTTCCAGTTCTGGATCGCCGAAAACGGGCACGGCACGATGGTGGGCTGGGAGATGCTCTCCGCCTCCAGCGCCGATCCTGCGAGTCGGCGTCTGAGCGCCGAGGCGACGACTTGCCTGGGCCAGCAAAGCTCAGGGCTCGGCCGCATGTTGGCGACGCATGCGATTCGTCACGCAGT
This sequence comes from uncultured delta proteobacterium, assembly GCA_963716775.1. GTDB lineage: Bacteria > Myxococcota_A > Polyangia > Polyangiales > Houyiibacteriaceae > SG8-38. The sequence continues at coordinate 204,865 of CAVQUI010000003.1, read as the reverse complement.
ACGGACTCCACTCCAATACGTCTTCGCACGGGTTCCAACTCGGGACACAGTCATGGTCAGCGTGCTCGAAGCAGTGGGCTACCAAGAAGTGGGTTTGATTCCTCAAGCGATCAAAGCGCCCGCGCGTCCCGAGCAGCTCGAGTTCGTCTACGTCGTCGAGCGCTAGGCTCGCGCTACGAGCTTGCCCTCTGCACTGTTTCGGATAAGGTGCTCCATCTGGGAGGCGCGATGGCGAGCAAACGAACGCCTGCGAAGAAGGCAACGAAGAAGCGAGCGAGCAAGGCGCCAGCCAAGAGCGCAGCCAAGAAACGGGCGAGCAAGGCCCCAGCCAAGAGCGCAGCCAAGAAACGGGCGAGCAAGGCCCCGGCCAAGAAGCGGGCGAGCAGCGCGACAGCGAAGCTCGCGGCGAGGCAGAGAGCGAGCCGGGTCACCGTGCCCGCGAAGCCAAGGGCGAAGAAGAGCGCAGCGGAGGCGTCAGCGTCAGCGCCAGGGTCAGCGCCAGGGTCAGTGTCAGCGCCAGTGTCAGCGTCAGTGTCAGCGTCAGTGTCAGCGTCAGCGCCGGTGTCGCCGGCGAAGGCGCCCTCGTCCCGGCCGCCTTCGTATCTGGAGGGGGTGCCTCAGGATCCCGCCGAGCTCGTGTCTGGGCTTTTCCAGGTCGTTCGGGGGGCGGCGAAGGACCTCAAGACGCTCGTCACCCAGGCGATCGCCATGAGCAATCACAAAGACGACCCCTTCGATCGATGAACGGGATGGAGCGGGTCGCCGTCGTCGGGGCGTCGCTCGCGGGGCTGCGTGCAGTGGAGTGCCTACGGCGTGCGAAGTTCGAGGGGAAGGTCGTCTTGATCGGCGCCGAGAAACATTTGCCCTACGACAGGCCTCCTCTCTCCAAAGAGGTGCTCCGGGGCGAGGCGGGCGAAGAACGGCTGGCGCTGCGCCGAAAGGGCTACGACGACTTGGACGTCGACCTCAGACTTGGGCAACGCGCCCAGTTCCTCGACACCGCCAAGCGTGAGGTTCGACTCGAGAGCGGGGATGCCGTTGGCTACGACGGTCTGATCATCGCGACCGGCGGTGAGGTGCGTGCACTTCCGAACCAGCCGACGATGGCGGGCATCCACGTGTTGCGAACGCTCGATGACGCGTTGGCCATTCGCGCGGCGCTCGAGGCCAAGCCCCGAGTGGCCGTAATCGGCGCGGGCTTCATCGGCGCCGAGGTCGCGGCGTCCGCCCGGCAGCTGGGGCTCGACGTCACCATGATCGAAGCCCTGGAGACCCCCTTGGCGCAAAGCCTGGGGCCCCGAATCGGACGGTTGCTGCAAAACGCACACGAGCGCCGTGGCGTCCGGGTGCTCTGCGGGCGACGGGTCGAGGGCTTCGATGGCGCCGACCGTGTCGAGAGCCTCCGACTCGACGACGGTAGTCGAGTGGACTGCGATCTAGTCGTGGTCGGCATCGGCGTGAAACCTGCGGTGTCCTGGCTCGAGGGTTCTGGAATCGAGATCGAAGACGGCGTGCGGTGTGATGAGACCCTGGCGACCAGTGTCTCCGGGGTCGTGGCCGCGGGAGATGTGGCGAGCTGGTACAATCCGCTGTTCGAGGAGCGGATGCGGGTCGAGCACTGGACCAACGCCGTCGAGCAGGCCCGCCATGCGGTCTCGACTCTGCTGGCGTCTCCAGGAGAAGCGAAGCCGTTCGCGTCGGTTCCGATGTTCTGGTCCGACCAGTTCGACATCAAGATTCAGGGAGCGGGGAGGCCCCGGCCCAGTGACGAGCTGGTCTTCCCCGGCGGTGCGCCCGAGCCGGAGAAGCTCGTCGCACTCTACGCCCGGGCCGGGCGGCTCGTGGGCGCCCTGGCCTTCAATCAAGCCCCCAAGCTCATTCAACTCCGGATACTGATCGCGAAATGCGGGGGACTTGATGAGGCGCTGAAAATTGCCGACTCTTAGATCTTGAGCACTCGACAGGTCGACGTGGAGTTTCGGAGCGCTGGGGATGTCTGCCGCGCTTGGTTCTTCCTTCCCGATGGGGAGGATGAGCCTGGTCCTTGCATGGTGATGGGGCACGGGCTTGGCCTGACGCGCCACTGCGGTCTGCGCGAGCTCGCCCTCGCCTTTGCCGGCGCTGGATACCGGGTGGTCCTATTCGACTACCGAGGCTTCGGCGATAGCGGCGGCGAGCCGCGTCAAGTGATCTCGTTCCGCAAGCAACTCGCGGACTGGGCGGCCGCCATCGACTACGCGCGGTCCCGACCGGAAGTCGATTCGAACCGCATCATTACCTGGGGATTCTCGCTAGGTGCGGGCCATGCGCTCACCGCGGCCGTCAGGGACCTGAGGGTGGCGGCCGTCGTTGCGGTCGTGCCGATGTTCGATGGTCTGAGCAGCACCTTGGCCGCGGTGAAAAGATGGAGCCCATTGAACTTCCTTCGGACGGTCGCGCGCGGGACCAAGGACCTGATCGGTTCCTGGTTCGGGCGCTCAACGACTTCAGTTCCGCTGACCGCAGCTCCGGGCGAGCTCGGATTGCTCACCTCAGCGGACGCTCGTCCAGGCTATGGGGCTCTGGTCCCGCAGGATTTCAATTTCAACACCGCTGCCCGTATCGCGCTGCTCTTCTGGACGTACGCCCCAGGCTTGCAGCTTCGTCGGTTTTCCCGTCCGATCCTCGTTTTTACTTCAAGCGTCGATCAGATCAATCCTCCGGGGGCGACCCTTCGTCATGTGCGCAGGTGCAAGTCGGCTACCATCGTCGAGCTCCACTGCGATCACATGCAAGCGGCCCTCGAGCCCAGTCGGAGCCGCCTGGTCGATGCCACGCTCGATTTCTTGGACGAAGGCGGGCCGTCAGCTCAGGTCCAATAGCCAGAGCGGCGGAAGCTCGGTCCGATTCCGCTCCACCGCGATGCGCGCCAGGTTCAGCCAGTCGCCGCATCGATCGAGGATCGCGCTGTCGGCGGTGGCGACCACCGCGGTAGATGCTTGGAGCAGTTCGTCGACGCGATCTGCCGTCGTCGCTTCGATTCGCGATCCCTTGCTGCCCGCAGCGGTTCGGACGATCTCGGCGAGGCGGCCGGAGTTCGAGACCGGGCGGTCGATGTATACGGTCACTTCCGACGGCCGTATCGAGTCGACGACGTCGATCAGAACGCCAACCGCTCTCTCTGTCTCCTGCACCAGGCGATAGCTTCCGTGGAAGCTTGCCATGTCCCGCATGCAAGAGTCCCGGCCGAGCAACAAGACCCCCTGCGCCAACGCCACTTCCAGGGTGGTGATCACGTTGAGGCCGTCGATGACTAGAGACCTCGACTCCATGGTCTCGGGGTCGCGCCGCCTCGACATGCGATCCTCCTGGGCCGAGTCGGAGCAGGAGGACCTTCCCACGGCAGTGCGTTGGCGACTCCGCAACTGGTAGCGGTCCCCAACAAGCTTGATCGCCGACGCATCGGAGTATCCTCGTGTGCGAAGCCAGCTCAGGTCCGCCACCGCCCCTCTCAGCACGGGGACGGCTTGCTCGGAGAAGAGCTGTTCATCCATGGGATGGGGGCCACGGTGACGCCGGGAATCTCCCATGCGCGACTTTAGCCCTCGGATCATCTGGCGCAAAAACTGCGCATTTCCGATTTCACCCGCAAGCATTTCCGAAGCTCGAGCCGCCGATGCGCTCGAATGCAGGGTTTTCGCATTGGCACGCACCTTGCTGATGCTTTGGACGGCTTCGATGATCACCATGGCGTCCACGATTCTCGCAGTGACCGATCTGACATCTGCGAGCTACAAGCTCGTCGGTTTTGCTGCGCTCATCGCGGGCCCCACAGACGGCGAAGTGGTGCTGGTATCGACCTACGGAGGCGGGGGCACTCGGCGTTCCGAGCCCCCACCGTCGATGCGCGACCAGGCCGACGGCTGGCGTGACCGGGTGGAGGCAAGGCTGCGCCAAGAGGGCCAACTCCTCGAGCGTCAAAGGCAGTGGTGCTCCGACCGAGGCGTTCGCTGCAGGGCGGAGCTCTACGAAGAGGGGCACTGGCCCGACTACGTATTGCAAAGCGCTCGGCGTTCCGACGTGGACCTGATCCTGGTCGGTATTCAGCCGGCGGGAGGCGCCGATCAGGTCAATCCCATGGATATGCAGAGGCTCGCCACGGACGCCCCCTGTCCGGTGAGTATGGTCCGGCTCCCTTCTCTTTCCGCCTTTTGAAGGGTCAAGGCTCGCGAGCCCTTGACACGAAGGGCGCAGTTTCTTAGCCAGGCCCAATGGCCGATTCCAGCCTGCTCCCGGCGCTCAGGCGCTATGTGGGGTTCGACACCGAGTCCGCCGCTCGCCTGCAAGCGATGCGCACGCGGACCGAGCCCTATCACGCGCGCATCGTAGATCGGTTCTACCAGGCCATCCTGGATGATCCCGGCGCTCGCGCGGTTCTCAAGAGCGAAGCTCAGGTCCGGCGCCTGAAGCTTTCCCTGTCGCAGTGGCTCGATGGCTTGTTCACCGGCCCATACGACGATGCATACTATGAGAAGCGCGCCCGGATCGGCCGCGTCCATGTGAAAGTTGGACTCGAGCAACACTACATGCTCGCCGCTATGAATCTGATCCGAGTCGGCCTACATCATGCCGTGTCGGACTCCGCCGCCGACGGCTTGGGGCGTTTCGACGACCATCGGGCGATCGACCAGATCTGCGACATCGAGCTCGCCATCATGCTCGACACCTATCGCGAGGACTACGTGCTCAAGAAGACTGCCGAAGCGGAGTCGCTCGCGGTGATGGGGCGGCTGACGGCTGGCCTGGCCCATGAGGTGCGAAATCCGCTCAACGCCGCCAAGCTTCAACTAGATGTCCTTCGACGAACGGCCTCCCGCGTCGAGGACGCGTCGACGCGCCGAAAGATCGAAAGGCGGACCAACGTCGTGCAGGACGAGCTCCGACGCCTGTCGCTCTTGCTCGACGACTTTTTGAAATTGGCCCGAGCGCGGCGAATGGAGCCCGTCCCCTGCGACGCCAACATGCTGCTGAGCGAGGTCCTCGAGCTGCGGCGCCCCGAGATTGAATCGCAGGGGATCGAGTTCATCGAAGACATCGATTCGGAGTCCTGTGCCCTCGTCGCGGAGCGCGACCGCCTCAAGCAGGTCGTCAACAACCTCATCACGAATGCGGTGGAAGCGGTCGCAAGCGGCCGTCAACCGACGATCGAAATCGTCAGCCGGATGCTGAGCGGCGATCGCTGGGAGGTCGCCATAGTCGACAATGGTCCCGGGGTCTCTGGCGACGTACTGGGCCGAGCGTTCGAATCCTTCGTCACCACGAAAGAGGCCGGCACCGGGCTCGGCCTTGCGATCGTCAAGCGCATCGTAGACCTGCATGGGGGCGAGGCGAAGCTGAGCCCAGTCCCCGATGGCGGCACGCGCGCCTCGTTTTGGATACCTACCCACTCCTAGTCGAGCAACGGGGTCTGGTAGCCCCACTCCTTGACCCGGTATTGAATCTTGCGCTGGCTGATCCCGAGGATTTCGGCGGCGCGCGCCGTGGAGCCGTCGACTGCGTCCAAGGTCCGGAGGATGGCTACCCGTTCGAGCTCGGACATCGTGATGCCCGGAATCAGCGCCATCACCGAGCCGTTTTGCAGATCCCCGTGAGCGGAGGTGGGGAGGTCGTCGCGTTCGATCAGCTCGCCCTCGCACATGACCACGGCTCGCTCGATGGCGTTTTCCAGCTCCCGGACGTTGCCCGGCCAGGGATAGATCATCAGATGCTGCAGCGCCTCTTCGGAGAGGCCCTGCACCGGCCGTTCGTTCTCCGCGGCGTACTTGCGCAGAAACGCGTGGGCGAGCAAGGGAATGTCGCTTCGACGAACACGGAGCGGCGGCACGTCGAGCTGGACGACTTTGAGCCTGTAGTAGAGGTCTTCACGGAAGCGGCCCTCGTCCACCCGTTGCTTCAAGTGGCGGTTGGTCGCTGCCACGACCCGGACATCGACCTTGAGTGTTTCGTTGCCCCCGACCCGTTCGAACTCGCGCTCTTGAAGGAAGCGCAGGAGCTTGATCTGGACGCTCGCCGGGATCTCGCTCACCTCGTCGAGGAAGAGCGTGCCTCCATCGGCCTGCTTGAAGCGCCCTTCACGCCGCGCCGCCGCGCCGGTGAAGGAGCCACGCTCGTGACCGAAGAGCTCGGACTCGAGCAGGGTTTCGCTCAGCGAGGCGCAGTTCAACTTGACGAAGGGCCTGTCCTTGCGCTTCGAGTTCTGATGAATCGCCGCCGCGATCAGTTCCTTGCCGGTGCCGGTTTCGCCATGGATCAGCACGGTTGCCCGGCTCCGAGCGACCTGGGCGATGTTCTTCATGAGCCGCTGCATCGACGGGTGCTCACCCAGGATGTTGCCTAGCTGGAAGCGGTCGTCGAAACGTTGGCGAAGGTGCGCGGCCTCCCGTGAAAGGCGTGTTCGTTCGAGTGCCCGATCGACGATCGCGATGACCGCATCGAGCTCGAGCGGCTTGGTCAGATAACTCTCTGCCCCCAGCTTGATAGCTTTGACCGCCGTGTCGATGGTTGCAAACGCCGTCATGACGATGAAGGTGGTGTGCGGAGACATCGGCCGGCCTTGCTCGATCAGCGACAGGCCGTCCATGCCCGGCATCTTGAGGTCCGTCAGGACGACGTCCGGATCGGCCTGCTCCATCTGAAGGAGGGCCGTGCGGCCGTCGGCAGCCGTGCTTACCGAATAGCCGGCGTCGTCCAGGAGCTCCGCGAGCGCATTTCTAGCATTCGCTTCATCGTCGACGATCAGTACCCGACCTTTGGACGTGGGCACGTTCGCTTGTTCGCCCTGGTCGGACAGGTCGGATGCGGTGTTTACACTAGTCATAGTCACTCTGCTCTGCAGTTGTCGTGCCAAGTTCTGGCAGTTGAGTCTTCAGGTTCGTGCCGGGGCATCCGCGCCCTCCGATGTTTCGGCTACTCGCGCAGCGGCGAGCTGCGTGTACTCCGCAAACGACGCTTCGAGATCCTCGACGAACTCGTGAACGTCCGGGAAAGACTCCCAGTCCGCGTTGAATCCAAAGTGCAGATTGCCGGAATAGCTGAACAGGGCGATGCCGAGGTTCTGGTTCTGCATCAATGGGACCATTGGATAGATGGCCTTCATCTGGGCGCTGAGCATGTAGAGTGGGATGGGCGGCCCGGGCACGTTCGTGACGATGAGGTTGTAGGTGCGCAGCTTCATCGCCGCTCGGTAGAGCTCGGAAACGAGGCGCTTGGTCGTGAGGTCGGCCACATCTTCGATGAGCTCCGCGCCTCCGGTCTGGTTCGACTCGTTCTTCAACTCGCTGGTCACACGAATCACTTTTCGCAGTCGTTCGAGGGGGTCTGACTCGGAGACGGGCAAATCTGCGAGCAGCATGGCCACGTGATTGCCGCTCGACGGCCCATCGGCTTTCCTGGTGTTCACGGGCAGAAGCGTGCGGAATCCTTCCATCGTGTCCACGTCGGTGCCTCGGCGTAGAAGATAGCGTCGCACCGCGGCCGTCGTCGTCGCGACCACGATATCGTTGATCGTTCCGTTCAGTGAGTTCTTGATCGCCTTCACGTCGTTGAGAGCGAATGTGGTCCAGTCAAAGCGGCGGTACGGGCTGATGTCGTGCTCGGTGAAAGGAGTCCTCGGCGCGGGCTTCATTCCAGAACGCAGGACGCTCGTAAGACCCTTGTAGTTCTTGCGAACCCGCGGCATGAAGTGACTGAGCTTGCGAAGGCCGTCGATTCGGTGGTTCGTTTCGTTGACGAGAAGCTGCGTGCGGCTCGGCGCCGGGCGTGGTTTCCACTGCTGTGGTTCGCGCTCCACGGCGCCCGGGCTGATCTGCAGCAAGGCTTGGAGGAGCTCGACACCCGCAATGCCATCGACCATGCAATGATGCACTTTGATGATCAGCGCGAACTGGTCGTCCTCGACCCCTTCGACGACCCAGAACTCCCAGAGCGGTCGGCTCCGATCCAGATGCTGCGAGAAGAGTCTGCCCACCAGCCGTTTGAGCGAGCGCTCGTCACCGGGAAGGGGCAGCCGCGTGTGCCGCAGATGGAAGTTCATGTTGAAGCGGTCGTCATCGACCCAGACCGGGTGTCCGAACCCAGGAATCCATTCCACCCGCTGTCGGTAGCGGGGAATCGAGTCCACTGCGGCCTTGGTGTACTTGGTGAGGCGCTCGATATCGAGGCCGCCGTGCTCGAGCATGAGTGGTCTCGCATCGAAAATGAGCGCCGCGCCCACGTGCATAGGTGCGGACTTGGTTTCGACGGCGAGGAAAGTCGCGTCCAAGGCGCTCAAACGCTCGTAGAATGTTTCCGGCATAGCGAGAGTAGTACTAGCAAGATGTGAGCCCAGCGGGGCAGCAGCCGATAGCTCGATACTTGGGAGGCCATGGACCTCAGAAAGCGCATATTATGCGTTCGCAATCCTGGCAAGTGCATAATATGCGCGTCTATGCCTAGGGACCGGTCGGGAAGCGGAAGATGCGGTAGAGAATGAGCATGGCGCAGTTACTGGTTCGAGATCTCATGACGCAGCCGGCGAAGACCGTCGGTCCGACCAGCCCCCTCCGAGAGGTCATCCAGCTCATGGAGGCAAACCACATCCGGCACGTCGCAGTGGTCGACGACTCCCAGCGTTTACTCGGACTCATCTCTCAGCGTGACGTGCTGCGCAGCCAGGAGGGAAGTCTTTCCGGCGCTCTGTCTACCGAGCAATCTCACATGAACCGTTGGATCGAAGCCCGATGGGTCATGACGAAAGATGTGCGCACGGTGCATCCTGAAACGCCCGCCTTGGAAGCGGCACTCATTCTCCGTTCACATGCAATTGGTTGCGTTCCAGTCGTCGACGATGCGCGCCTCGTAGGCATGTTAACCGACTCGGATTTCGTCGAATACGCGATTCAGTCGCTCTCCGATCCTGGTGCGTGAAAGCGTCGGCGTGAAGCCGCAAGTCCCCCGCTGCGAGATCTGGCATGGTGCTTGCTCCGGTTTGACACATGGCCATCAAGACCATCGTTGTGGGAACCGATTTAGGTGAGTCAGGCCGCCGCGCGATGCAGCTCGCGATCTCGACCGCCCAGGCTACGAGCGCGACCCTCTGGCTGGTGCATGCGAGTGAAATTGGTTTGGAACATGCCTGGCCGGATTTGCCAATCGGCGCGAGATCTGCCGCACAGGCGCTTCGCGAGCGTTTGAAGGGGCGCTTCCAGAACTCCCTCCAAGAGCTCGAGAGCGAGCGACAGGCTTGCGAAGACTTGGGTCTGAGCTGCCAGACGTCCTGCGAAGAAGGACGCCCTTGGGAGACGATCTTGCGCACCGCGGTTTCGGTCAATGCAGACCTGATCGCCGTGGGCGATCCGGTCGGAGCGATCGGCCTGCCGGAGCGCTTGCTTGGTTCGACTGCCGAACGCGTCGTGAGGCAAGCCCCCTGCTCGGTCCTTGTTTCATGTGGGCGTCTCCGTAGCGACTACTCGGGTGCGCGCATCGCGGTGGGCATCGATTTCTCTTCGCACGGCATCGAGGCGGTTCGCTGGGCGCGCGATGTAGCGACCGCGATCGACGGCGAGGTCTCCCTGATGCATGTGGTACCGCACCCCATTACCGAAAGCAGGATGCCGTCCGAGTGGCCGAGCGTGCTCGAGGGTCTTGCATCGGCGGCACGCTCACGTCTCGAGCAACTCATCGTCACCGAAGGGCTCAAGCCGAGCACGACCATCCAAGTCTTGGACGGTCCGATCGGAAAGACCTTTTGCAATGCGGTCGCCAGCATTAACGCCGACCTGGTCTTCGTAGGCTGCCGGGGACAGGGACGGCTACGCGGAATGATGCTCGGCAGCGCTTCGCAATACTGCCTTCGCTACTCGCCGGTTCCGGTTCTCGCGGTGCGTCCGGGACACAACCGCTAGCCGGCGAAGGTTCGCTCGAGCAGGTTTCGGATTTCGTCTGCCGGTCGGCTGGTGTCCACCCGAATGTGCTCTGATGGCTGGAGCTCGTCGAGGGGCTCGAAATGCCTTTCGAACTCCTCCAACAAGTCAGTCCTTGCGTCACTTTCGTGCGCGCCGGCGCTTTCGCGGGCGGCTAGGCGCTCCCAGATCAACTTCCGAGGGGCCGTGCACTCGACCAGCACGAAGGGGACCCCGTGCCGAGCCGCCAAGGATCGGGCAGCATCGCGCATCGGCGCGGCGCGAAAGGAGGCGTCGATCACGACGGGACGCCCCGAGGCGAGGACGATGTCTGAAAGCCTCCACAGCTCTGCGTATACGGCCTCGGTGGCGCTTTGCGAGTACGCGCCGGACCAAGCTCCGCCTGCGAGCGGTTCGGTCGCCCTCCGTCCCAGGAGCTGCTTTCGCGTCCTATCCGAGCTGAGCACGGGCGCGGCGAGCAAATCGCCAATCGTCGTCGAGGTTTGGCTCTTTCCACTTGCGATCATGCCACCCACCGCCACGACCCCGGGTGGCACCAGCGGAGGGCGTTCGAAGGCCAAGGCGAGGAGGAAGTAGCGCCTGGCTTCGCGTCCAGCGCGCTCCCTGGCCTCTGGCGATGCTTCGCTGTCCGCCGCCAGCAGGGATGTAACCTTGCCTCTCACGAACGCTCGGTAGCTTTCGTAGAAGTTCACCACCGAATAGAGCTCGTAGTCGTTTGACTCGTGGGCGTAGCGCGCGAGGAACCGCTCGGCGAGGTCCACACGTCCGTGCCAGGCAAGGTCCATCGACAAGAAGGCGATGTCGGCGCAGACGTCGCCATACCGGAAGCGGTCATTGAACTCGATGCAGTCGATGATCGAGATCGAGCCGTCCGCCTCGAAGTAAACGTGCTCGAGTCTCAAGTCCCCGTGTCCATCGCGGATGCGGGCGGTGCTAGTTCGCGTCACGAACGGGGCCTCGTTGTGGAGCGTTTCCACTTGCCAGGCCTCAATCTCGCGCGCCTGTTCCGGGCTCAGGTAGTCTCCGATCGCGCCTCGGGTTTGCTCGAAGTTCTCCCGCACGTTCTGGCGGATAGCCTCGATGTCGCCGTACTTCGACGTTTCCTCGTCGCAGCGCGCCCGTTCATGGAATCTAGCGATGTGCGCGGCGAGTAGGTCGATTTGCGTCGGCGTCAGCAGCCCGGCTTGCAAGAGCGCGTCTGCCCGGCTTTCGAATGCAAGTCGCCGCATTCGAACGGCCCAATCCACGATCGGGCCTTGGCCTGCAATCCTGTGGACCCCCGAAGCGTCAGCTGTGATCGGCACCAGATCGAGGTACACGTCCGGCGCGAGCCGCCGATTCAACCTCAGCTCGGACTCGCAGGCAGCTCGGCGCTTCTCGAGCGTCGTGAAATCGAGGAAGCCCAAGTCGACCGGACGTTTGACCTTGAACACCTCCTTGGCGCCCAAGAAGACCCAAGAGATATGTGTCTCGATCAACTCGAAGCCGCTGGCCGCGAGATCTGTCTTGAGCTTTCCCATCACGTCCGGGCCCGGCAAGGCTGCCAGTATAGCCACTGGGAAGCTGGCGCCCACGAGCGCAGGGTCTGCCTCACGCAATTCTATCGCGTGGCGTCTTCTTGGCGCAGCGTTTGCGTCATTCCTCCGGATCAGCAGCCGAAGTAGCGGCGTCAATCCGGCACGGGGATTGCTTACCATTGAGACCTCGGTATTGGAGGAAGCGATGACTACACGAAAGTTAGAGAGCTCGGATTGGCAGCGCTATTTCGACGAGGTGGCAAAGAAGCTCCCCAGCATGCGAGTGGGCATTTCGATCATGGGGGAGAGCATCGGCGTACAGTCCGAAACCGAGGACAGCGCGCTGGTCGGAATTAGTTACGACCCCAATGACCAGGTTTTCGAAGTCGATTCCGCCAACCATTCCCACAGGGTGCCCAAGCCGAAGGAAATCTACGTTCGCGAAGAGGCCGGAACACTCTCGTGCATCGAGGTCATTGCAGGGGACGGTACCAAGCAGATCATCGAGCTCCGTCCGCTTCCCTCGTTGCCAGCTTCCTGACTAGCGAGTACGGAGGCCAGACGATGATAAGGACATGGATTTTGGTTGCCCACGAGGCCGGCGCCCGCGTGTTCGCGAACGATGGGCGCGGTGAGGGCCTGACACTCGTCGAATCGCTGGACCACCCGAAGGGCCGAGCACGTGACCGGGACATCGACTCGGATCGCCCAGGCCGTTCGTTTCGCAAAGATAGCGGAGACCCTCGTCGTGCGTCGATGGGTAAGAGCGAAGGCCCACATGATCGCGCCGTCGCGGACTTTGCGAGACTGTTGACCGACAAGCTGCAGCACGCCCGGGTGCAGAACCAATACCAGCGTCTCGTCCTGGTCGCGCCTCCGCGGTTCTTGGGGCTGCTGCGTGCCTCGCTGGACGGGCCCACGTCGCAACTGGTGATCGGTTCGATTCACAAAGACCTGGCAAGCAGCAAAGAGGCCGAGCTGATCAAACAACTCGGTGAGGTCATCCTCATTTGACTAGCCTCTGATCCGGCGAGTGTCTGACACGAAAAGGTAGATGAGATGGCAAATTTCGAAACACCCGTGACCGAGTACATGAGCAGCCCCGTCGAGACGATTCGTATCGGCGAAGGCCTAGTCGCCGCCAATGCGATGTTCACGGAGCAAGGCGTGTCCGCGCTTGGCGTCATCGATGATGCCGGTGCGCTCAAGGGCGTGGTCTCGCGCACAGACATTCTGCACGCTGCGGTGTTTACTCATGGTGTGACGTTTCGTGTTCCGGACCGTCCGGTGGAGGAGATCATGCAGTCTCCGGCCATTCAGGTTTCGACGGACGCGCCACTCGGGGCGGCTGCCAAGCTGATGCTGAAGAAACATGTCCACCGGGTATTCGTGACCAGGGACGGCAAGCCCGAGGGCGTCGTTTCGACTCGCGACCTGATGCGAGCCGTCCGCGAGAAGCGAATTAAGACACCGATTTCCGAGATCGCGTCCGGCTCCGTGGTGAAGATCAGGGCCGAAGACCCGATCGCCATGGCTGTCGACCGCCTCGATGTTTCTAACAAGCAAGGTCTGGTCGTGGTCGAGGGAGACTTTCCGGTGGGCATCTTCGACCAGGCTTGCGCTTTGGAAGCACGCCGCCTGCCCCCAACTACCGCGGTCGAGAACGCGATGAACGTGCGCGTCTTGATCCTACCCGCAGCCTTGAGTCTGGGCCGTGCTGCCCAGCAGGCTCTGAGCATGAACGTCCGTCGCATCTTGATCGAAGATGACCGAGGCGTGACCGGCATCGTCGGTGGACTCGACTTCGCCCGCGTCATGAACTGATTCACCGCGCCCCTCCATGTCGAGATGTTCACGGAGGAGCGCGACGATGACGACAGTTCCAGGCCACACCGCCCGCCCGCCCCCACCCGTAGGTCTGGTATCACTCTCACGCGAGTGAGCAGCGTCCGTGCCGCACCCTGCGCTTCGCTTGGCCTTGCCGGCGCGTTCGCGCCGGGCTTCGCCCTTCGGGCTCGCGCTGCCGCGGGTGCGGTGGGAGGCAGTGCCAGTGCCAGTGCTGGCTTACAGCCACTTTTGGATGTGCATGCCGAGGGCTGCGGGGCGCAGGGGGCTGCGGTCTTTCGGTCGGACTCGGAACCTGAGCTCGTGGCCGCCGCTGGCTCTTACCGTGAAGGCGCCCTGCCAGGTGCTTCGTGCTTCGCCGTCCTCTGTTTCGAAAGGCACCACGATTCGTGATGAGTGATCTTGGAGGCGGCTGCCGTAGGTCACGACTGCTTCAACCACGAGATCCCGAGCGTCGAGGCCGGGGTGATGCAGCGAAAGCTCGGTCGTGACCGTCGTTCCGACGGTCAGCTCGTCGCCGCTCAGGCCTCCAAAGCGGACGCTCTCCATTGCGATCTCATTCCAGTGGTTGCGAATCGCCTCTGCCGAGTCCGCCAGGGCGAACAGCGGACGGTAGTTCGAGTCGCGCAAGGCGACCGCGTCTTGCATGGCAGGCTCATAAAAATTGTCGGCGTAGTCGGTGACCATTCGGCGCGCGGAGAACGCCGGAATGATGCTCGACATGCTTGCCTTCATCTTCTCGACCCAGGCCACAGGGACCCCATCGGAATTCCGATCGTGGTAGGTCGGTAGAATCTCGCCTTCGAGAAGCGCCATCGTCACGGCTCGGTCGTAAGCGCTCGGGTCGTGAATCGAAGTCGCCGGAAGGTCGATGACCCAGCCGTTGTCCTCTGCGTAGCCTTCGAGCCACCAGCCGTCGTCGACGCTGAGGTTCAGGCAGCCGTTCATCGCCGCTTTCATGCCGGACGTGCCGCTTGCTTCGAGCGGTCGCGTCGGCGTGTTCAGCCAGACGTCGCAACCGGCCACCATTCGGCGAGCCGAATCGATGGAGTACCCCTCCATGAAGATGACGCGGCCCATCAGAGCGGGGTGCTTCGTCGCCTGATAGACGCGCTGCAGTAACGCCTGTCCGTGGCCGTCGGCCGGATGGGCCTTGCCGGCGTAGATGATCGTTGCGCCCGGGTTGCCGTTGAGCAGCTTGGCAAGCCGTGCGGGTTCGGTCAGCAGCAGATCGGCGCGTTTGTAAGGCGCAAACCGGCGAGCAAAACCGATGAACAAGCGATCTTCGTCGAGTCTCGAGAGGATGTCGCGGAGCATGGAAAGGTCTTCGCGCCGACGGGTCCAGGTCTCGGTGAGGTGCTCCTTGAGCCACTCGACGTAGTCTGCGCGGAGCTCCCGATGAGTCGCCCAGATCTCAGCCGGATCATGGTCACGCAACCATTCCCAGCGATTGGCGTCCTCGATCTGGTCGCGCCAGCCGTCCCCCATTTGCCGCTCCATGAGCCGCTGCCAGCGAGGGGCGAGCCAAGTCGTGACGTGCACGCCGTTGGTGATGCTGGTGCAGGGCACGTCGTCGGGGTCGTCGAACTCCGGGAAGAATTGGAGGAACATGTCCCGCGCGACTTCGCCGTGCTTGGCGCTGACACCGTTGATTCGCCCTGCGTTTCGCACTGCAAGCGCCGTGGTTCCGAACTTGTTCTGTGCGTCGTCGGGCGTGTTGCCGATGGCCATCAAGCGCGGCCAATCCATGCGGAGCACGTGCTCGAAGCGCGCCAAGTAGGGGCGCACCATCTCTTCGGGGAAGTGGTCATGCCCGGCCGGCACCGGCGTGTGGGTTGTGAACACCGTCGTGTTGCGGATGTACTCGAAGGCCTCCTGCGATCGGAGCCCGTGCCTCTTGATCAGATGGGCCGCCCGCGCGAGGAGCAGGAAGGCGCTGTGCCCCTCGTTCATGTGGAATACGTCGGGCTCGATGTCGAGCTCGGTGAGCAGTTGATAGCCGCCAAGGCCTAGGATCATCTCTTGTCGGAGGCGGTGCCTGGTGTCCCCGCCGTACAGGCGATTGGTGATCGCCCTGTCCTCGGGCCGGTTTTCAGGCACGTTGGTGTCGAGCAGGTACAGCGGCACTCGCCCGACCTTCAGCTGCCAGGCCTGTACTTGCACCGGGCCAGTGGGCAGCGGCACCGTGATTCGAAGGGGAGAGTACCGCCCCACCATGACTGGCTCGAACGGAGGGTTTTCGAAGTCGTTCTTGTCGCCTAGGTCTTCCTGGCGACCATCACGGTCGATGATCTGGTGGAAGTACCCGTCGTGGTAGGCGAGGCCGACCGCGCACAGGGGCAGGTTCAGATCGCTCGCGGCCTTGAGATGATCGCCCGCGAGAATCCCAAGACCACCCGAGTAGAGCTTCAAGAATCCCGCAAGGCCGAACTCCATGCAGAAGTAGGCGATACGAGGGTCCTGTGTTTCGGTGGACTTGACCATCTCTTGATGAAACCGCGCAACGTCTGCGACGTAGACGGGGTCGTCCGCCAGGGCCATGAGCCGGCTGGGCGTCACCTGGTCGAGGAGCGCGTGCGGGTTCTCCTCGAGCTTGAACCAGAGCGCGGGGTCGATTCGCTTGAAGAGCGCGGCAACATCGGGATGCCAGCGCCACCAGAGGTTGGCGGCGATTTCCTTCAGAGGTTGCAGCTCTGTCGGGAGTGCGTTCGCCACGAGGAAAGTACGCTTGTACGGAGCCGCCTCTTCTCCCTCTTTGACGGGAGGCTTGACGAAAAGGCCGAAAACGCCCGAAGAATCGGAGGACACAGCGGGCATCGACGTCACGCTCAAGCGATCCATCGGCAGCTCTTTGCGACGCGCGGCGCCTGCCGCGAGGGCGCGAGCGTGCGCGTCCTCGTAGTGCTCCATGAAGTTGGACCAGTCGGTGAGGGCGGCGGTTCTCAAACAGGACTCGCCGAGAGCGGCGCGCTCCTTTGCCGGAAGATCGATGAACTCGAGCAGTGCATGCTTCAGTGACTCAGTGACTTGTGCGGTGGGCACTCCCTCGCGTTTGAGGACTCGGACACCGGTACGGTTTCCATCCCCCTGCGCCGCAACCCAGCGGCCGAAGCCAGCGCGGTCGGTTGTGACCGCTGGAACACCGAACGCGACCGCTTCGAGTGGTGTGTATCCCCATGGCTCGTAGAACGAGGGGAAGACACCAAGGTCTGCGCCGGGAAGCAAGTCCCAGTACTTGTGACGTATGAGCGGGTCCGTTCCGTCGAGATAGATCGGCACATGAACTACGTGAACCCGCGCCCCTGGCGTGTTCTCGAAGCCAAGCGCGTTCAGCTGATTGGTGATGGGGTCGTTGGGCTCGTCAACCAGGTCGTGCGTGCATCGCAGCGGAGGGCCTGCCGAGGCCCCGTGCGCTCGATCCCAGAGCTGGCGCTTGGGCTCTGCGTGGCCTGCTGGCAGCATCGCGTAAACGAGAATGCGTTTGCCGTCGCGTGACTCGAGCTCCTGGGCGAGCCCGGTCGTCGCGTCGAGGTACACGTCCACGCCCTTGTTGATGTACTCATAGCGACCGGCGAGTGCGAAAATCAGAGTGTTTTCGCGATCGTACTGGTCACCGGTGGTGAGCTCGGCGAGCTTGAAGAGCTCCTCGCGCGCCCGTTCTCGCTGCTCGGGCTGAACCGGTCTTGCGCCGAAGCCGTTCGGCAGGATGACGTCCGGTTTTCTGCCAAGGAGATGTTCGCACTCCAGGGAAGTGATCTCACTGACGGTGGTGAAGACATCCGCTTCATGGGCCGCCACCGATTCCATCGAGTGCTTCGAGGAGACGTCCAGCTCCTTGGCTGCGACCTCCGGATCGATCCTCGGCAGCGACTCGTAGAAATTGGGATCGGCGCGACGTCCGGCGAGCGAGCGGCCGAGCATCGTGGCGTGCGTCGTGAAAACGGTCCCGATTTCGGGAGCGGCGGTCTGTAGGTGCAAGATCGCGCCGGCCGACATCCACTCGTGCGCCTGAACGATTGCCGTCTGTCGCGCGGGCAGCAGGAAGCGATCACGGATGTGCTCAATGACCATGCCCGCGCCGTGCGCGAACAGAACCGGGTCGTAGTAGTCCCAGGCTCCGAACAAGGAATCGAGACCGTAGGCTTCCCAGTAGCGACCGAGGATCTCGTCCTTGCGTTGGTACAAGCGGGACTGGTTGATCAGCAGACAACGAGGCTCACCAGGTACCAGCCAGCGTCCCATCTCCACGCCCACTTCGTGGTCCTGGAGCGACTCTGCAAGCTTGCGATCCCATATGTCTGGCCGGAACTCCGGAGCAACGCCGTCGGTTCGTGGAACATCCGGCCCAATCGCGATGTATCCATCTTCGCCGTGGCGTTCCTGCACCTCCCGGACGCGGCTTGCCAGGACGGTGTGGATACCGCCCACCATGTTGCAGACCTCCCAGGAGATCTCGAAAAATACAGCCTTGCTCATAGTCGAATCTGCTTCTCCGCCGGGGCCAACACCGAGAGGTTCAAGTCCTTCATTACATTCATGTAATGGATGAAGGCATCGTAAGGCCCCTCGTAAGGACTGAAATAGTCATGAACCTCAGCGTCTGAAGCGGATTTTGTAGCCATATAGTAGAAGTGGTCCGAAGTCTGCAAGCGCCGCCAGAGCGCCAGTAAATGAGAATTATTGCGCTTACGGATGGCCGTGCCCAGCGAATAAATCTCAGCGAGGGCCCGCTGCTGCATGGCGTTGCCCTGCCAGGCGCTGATGTCGCGCGCCTCATCGGCCCAGGAGGTCGTTCGGTGGCAGGGTAGCTCTCCGAGGGCTGGATAGCGGTCGATCACCTGACTCGGCGTCAAAATGTCCCACTGCGGGTGGGTGAACAGCAGGTCCGGCAGGTGCTCGAGGAAGTCGAAGATCCCGGTCTCTCTCCACTGATGCTCGCCGAAGGTCTCGTAGTCCATGAACAGGTTGATCACGTCGCCGGCGCCGCTGTGCCCGTGGACCCAGCCGGCGAACTTCTCCGCGGTTAGCGGGTAGTCGGGCCAGGAGGGGTTCGAGAAACGATACGCGATGTCGTCCGAGAGCTTGTAGTTTTTGGTGAGCAGTTTCATGTCTCGCCCGGCCGCGCGGTAGACGAAGTTCGGGCTTCGCCAGTCGAGAACGTCGTCGGCGCCCTCGACGAGCATCGCGTCGAAGCCCTGGTCCGCGATAAACTGTCCGATGTCGTCGTTATAGACGAGCTCGGTATTTCGAAAGACTCGCGGCACCTGCCCGAACTCAGACTTGATGAGCTTCATCTGCATGGCGATTTGCTCACGGAATTCGTCCAAGTCGTACAGGGCGGACAGGCTGTGATAGTAAGTCTCGGCGACGAACTCGACCGCGCCTGTCTTGGCGAGCCGCGCGAAGCTGTCGAGCACCTCGGGCGCGTAGAGCTTCATCTGTTCGATCACCACGCCGGTCACGCCGTAGGAGATACGAAAACGGCCGTCGGTTCGCTCGATGAGCCGGAGCATGGACTCGTTGGCGGGCAAGTAGCACTTGTTCGCCACCTTGCGCAGGACCTCGGCATTGAGCTTCTCGTCGAAGTACTCGTGGTCGCGGCCGACCTGCAGCGCGCCGTAAGGCTTCACGCGATGTGGCTGGTGCACCTCAAAAAAGAAACAGACCGACGACATGGTTCACCTCATCCGCTCAAGACGGATTCGTAGACGGGAATGAGCGTTTCTGCGGCTGCGTCCCAGTGGATGTGCCGGATCTCTTCGCGGGCGCGTTCGATGATGGTCCGCCTCAGCTCGGGGTGCTCCAAGAGCCCGACGATTTGGCTCGCCATCTTGTCGACGTCCCAGAAGTCGACCTTGAGCGCGTTGCGAAGCACTTCTGAAACACCGGACTGCTTCGAGACGATGACGGGCCGGTCGTAGCTCATCGCCTCGAGCGGAGCGATGCCGAAGGGTTCCGAGACCGACGGCATGACGTACACGTCGGCGGTCGAAAAGGTGCGCTCGAGCTCCGCGCCACGGACGAAACCAGGGAAGCGGAACGAATCGGTGATGCCGAGCTCTTCGACCATCGCGATCATGCGCGGAAGCATGTCGCCTGAGCCCGCCATCACGAAAATCGCGTCGGGAACGTGCTCGAGCACCTTTGCCGCGGCCTGGACGAAGTACTCCGGCCCCTTCTGAAAGGTGACCCTGCCCAGGAAGAGGACGACAGGGCCCTTGGAGCTGCGTTGCTCCGTGTACGCTTCGACCGTTTCGCGCGTGTACACGCCGTTGTGCACGACGGAGATCTTGTCGAGAGGCGTACCGTGGACGCGGTTGATCAGGCCACGAGTGTAGTAGCTGACCGCGATGACGCGCGTGGCTGCCTCCAGGCCGAGGCGCTCGATCGAAACGATGTTCTGGTCGGCTCCGTGACCGGCTCGGTCGTATTCGAGGCTGTGCACGTGGACCATGAGCGGCGCGCCTGCGCGACGCGCGATTTCGACCCCGGCGGGGAACGTCATCCAGTCGTGCGCATGTACCAGGTCGTACTTTCGCCCCTCGACCCGGCGCGTTGCAGACATGGCGTATCTGGCCACCTCCGCAAAGAGGTCATCCCCGTAGTGCGCTCCGGACGACTGATCTTCGCTGTACGACAAGTCCGCGCCGGGAAGGTGAACGTGCTCGAGCCGCATGGACCCAGTAGGTGGATCGGGTAGGGGGTGTCCGATTCTCGACGCCAGAATGTCGGGAATGGCGCTTTCGCGGAGGGCGCCCGTCCTGATGAGCTCCTGGTAGGTCTTCTGGTCCAGGTACGGTTTCAGCATCGCCGGCACGCGGATCATGTTCACGTCAGCCGGGCCCGCCAGTGGAGTCCCGGCCTTTGCTGCCTCGGCGGCCGCGATGAAAATCGGGTCCGTTGCAAGTGAGGGTTCCGCAGCGAGTAAGCGGCTGAGCCGCGCGGACAGCCCTGCGTGTGCCTGTGCGGGTGCCTGAGCCTGTGTCGCCGTCTGTGCAGCGGAAGCCGCTCCCAAGAGCTGCATGTGGGGAGCGTCCTCTTCGCCGAACAGTTTCGGTACGAGGAAGTCGATCTCGATGCCGCGACTCGCGAGCGCAGTCGTGAGCCCTTCGCAAGCCGTTCCGAGGCCGCCGCTAATGTGGGGAGGGTACTCCCAGCCAAGCATGAGTATCTTCATGGACTCGCCATCTTAGCGACTCGGAGCACCTCGGCCACACTCCATGCCTGTGCAGGTGTGCCCCCGGGGCGGTGAGGTGCGTCGCCATCAAATACCTCGCCGATTTGTCCGATACAGCCTTCTGTCCTGAGGTGTGCACAGAGCGATGCAAGCACGGGCATCATCTCTTCTGTCGCCGCCTCGGAGCCATGGATCGCCTCGACCGCATCGGCGTAGAGACCGAGCAGCCAAGGCCAGACGGTTCCCTGATGATAAGCCCGGTCTCGCTCCGTTTGCCCGCCGCGGTAGAACGGCTGGTAGCTGGGGTCGTCAGGTGAGAGCGTCCTCAAGCCTACCGGGGTGAGAAGCTTGTCGCGCACAGCTGCGAGTGCCTGTTTCTTGCGGGCCTTGTCGATCGGCACGCCAGGAAGGAATAGAGCCCAGAGCTGATTGGGTCGCAGCTGTCCGTCGGGGTGGTGGCCGTTGTGTGTGTCAGTCAAGAAGCCCTGATCTTGGAGCCAGAACTTTTCCTCGAAGTGATCGGATAGTTTCTTCGCGGTTTCGCCCCACTTTTCTACGAAATCGGGGCGCAGTTTTTTCGCCCATCGGAGGGCCGTCGTCAGGCCCGACAGCCAGAGGGCGTTGAGGTCCACCGCGTAGCCCTGGCGGGGTGTCACCGGCCAACCATCCACGAGCGCATCCATCCAGGTGAGCGCCCAGGGCCCCTGGTCAACGTAGAGAAAACCGTTCGGGTCGACGTGTACTCGGGGGTCTGCGCCTGTCCCGATTCGATCGATCAGGTCGAGACAGGTCTGCTGCAGGGCGGTGATCCGACGGCTACGCGTTCGCTTTGCGGTGAGAGCCGTGGCTCGGATGAAGAGCAGCGAGGCGTCGATCGACTCCGTGTTCGAAGGGACGTCGCCGCTTTGCGGAATGTTGGGAACGAGGCCGTTCTCGCGGCGATCGGCAAGTGATTCGAGGATCGCGAGGGCCTCGTCGACTTGGTTCCGGGCCAGGCAGAGGCCGGGTAGGGCGATCAGGGAATCGCGCCCCCATTCGCCGAACCAGGGATAGCCGGCGATGATCCCGGTTCGATCGCCTGCGAGCCGAACCAGATACGCGTCGGCGGCGTCATCGAGCTCCTGCAGAAAAGAGCGGCGTGAGCCGGGCATCGAGCTCAGCACCTGCGGCTCATGGCTGGCTGCCGGCGTCGTTCCGAGCCGAATGCCGAACGAGCCATCCTGTCCGACATTGAGGCGAAATTCACCAGGCGTGAAGAGATCTTCGGCGTCGTCGTAGCCGCGCCCACGTTCCCATTCGTAGTGAACGCCCTCGTACCAATGCCCGTCGGGCCGAAACGTGCCGGCGGCACCATGCAGGCTCGTGACGATGGCCGGGATGTCCTTGTAGGGGTGCATGACCACGCGAAGCGACTCCCCGTCCTCGATGTCGAGCTCCCCGTTCATGAACGGATTGGCCCGGGTCAGCTCGTGCAGGGGACGGCAGCGGATCAGCGGACGAAGCCTCAGGTCGACGGGTTCGGTGAGTCCTTCGATCGAGTACCGGATCCAGACCGCGTCGTCGTCGTCTTCGAGCCATAGCTCGCGGGTGAAGGTGACCCCGCCGAACTCATAGGTCCAACGCGGCAGCGGCTCGAAGCGGCAGAGGTAGTCCACGCCGTTCGGCTCGACCGTATTGCCCCAGTTGTAGCTGTGCAGCGCAATTCTCTCGTCGCCGACCTTGAGCCATTCTTCCACCTCGGCGACCATGTTCACCGGCTCGCCGACGCCGGGCTCTCGGACCGTGAGGAGGCTGTGGTATTTGCGGCGCGGGCAGCGATCG
The DNA here is from genome assembly GCA_963716775.1 of uncultured delta proteobacterium. GTDB lineage: Bacteria > Myxococcota_A > Polyangia > Polyangiales > Houyiibacteriaceae > SG8-38. Next base: position 182,567 of record CAVQUI010000003.1, on the reverse strand, counting down.
ATCGTGCCCATCGCAAACGAACCGCCCGTGTTGACACTCAGCCACTCGGCATCTGGAGTGATCGCGGCGGTCGCGGTGCTGTCCTCTTCATTTCCCGGCGCCTCGCTGAGGAGGCGCAGCCCCGACGGACCGTCGGAGCGCGATGGGAACCAACTTGGCAAAATCACAGTATTCTCCCCTTAGACCCAAATCCGCATAGGGTCGAAAGCACGTCCTGTAGCAGGAGGCGTGCCAAAGACTGGCGCGCATGGGCGCCCATTTCCGTCACAACTCGTCAACATTTTCAGGGGGCGACGCAACATCTGCGGGGCCCCGCGTCGCTAGCGCAAGCGGTGCGCGTCACCTCTAGGCCCGGGTCTCGTACCAGGCACGCTCCAGGGCCACTTGATCGTCGGGGTGCGCGATGGAGATGAGCAGCTGGGCGCGCTCATTCAGCGTCTTTCCGTAGAGATCGACGGCGCCATTCTCCGTGATGATGAACTGGACGTGTGCGCGGGTCGTTACCACACCGGCGCCCGGCCGAAGGGTGGGCACGATCCGGGGGTCGCCCTTTGTTGTGCGGCTCGTTAGGGCGATGATGGGCTTGCCTCTCTCCGAGGTCATCGCACCGCGAATGAAATCCATTTGGCCGCCCACGCCCGAGATGACGCGATGGCCGATGGAATCGGCACAGACCTGTCCGGTGAGATCGATTTCCACGGCTGAGTTGATCGCAGTCACCTTGGGATTCCGGTTGATGACCGAGACCCGATTGACGTAACCGATGTCGTACTGGGTGATGGTAGGATTGTCGTCGATGTAGTCATAGACACGCCGTGTTCCGACGACGAAGCCGGAAACGGTTCGCCCCGGGTGAATGACTTTCTGGCTGTTGTCAACCGCGCCGCATTCGAGCAACGGAAGCAAGCCGTCGGACCACATCTCGGTGTGGACTCCTAGATGGCGATGACCCTTGAGAGACGCCAGAACCGCGTCGGGTACCGCTCCAATCCCCATCTGCAAAGTGGCCCCGTCTTCGACGAGCTCGGCAGCGTGATGACCGATCGCCTGTTCTTCGGCGCTCGGCACCGCTGCCGGGACTTCCGGGAGCGGCTCGTCATGCTCGACCAGCCAATCGAGCTGGTCGATGTGCACGAAGCCGTCGCCATGAACCCGTGGCATGTGACGATTGACCTGAGCGATCACGATCTTCGAAGAATCCACCGCCGCCCTGGCTACGTCCACCGAGACGCCGAGGCTGCAGTAGCCGCGCTTGTCGGGCGGCGAAACCTGTACCAAGGCCACGTCGAGTGCCCGGCGTCCGGAGCGGAACAGTTGCGGGATTTCCGAAAGAAAGCACGGCAGGTAGTCGACGCGATCCCCGTCGAGCTGGTGGCGCATGTTGTGTCCGACGAACAAATTGGCCACGCGAAACGAGCGTGCGTACTCCGGCTTGGCGTAGGCCGCGTCGCCGGAGGTGTGCAGGTGGATCAGCTCGACGTCGTGCAGCCGGCTCGCCTCTTGGACGAGGGCATCCACCAGGGCGGTTGGGGTTGCGACGCCTCCGTGGACGAAGACGCGTTGATTCGAATTTATGTGATTGACCGCTTGTTCAGCGGAGCAGAGCTTGGACATCTAACCTTGTCTATTCCGGGGCGTTCCCGGGTTCGGGTTTCGGCTCGGGCTGGGGTCCCGCTTGGGGCTCCGGTTCCGGCCCAGGTCCCGCTGCTGGACGACGCCGTTCGAGGTCGACTTCGAGCAGGGGATAGGTATCGATGGGTGTGAGCGGACCTGAGGTCTTGTCGACGTTGCCCGCGGGGGGCTCCACTTTCTGCTGTGGTTCGTAAGCTTCCGCTTGGCCCATTTCGGTTCCTTGAGCGCCGCGCACTCGACCGCTCGCACAGGCAGAGGCCAGCGCGACGATGAACAGGGAGATGACCGAGATTCTGGCTAGGGAGCAGCTCATGGGGCCTTCCGGCGACGCTCGCTGGGCGTCAGTCCTGGTGTCACGTCTACCAAGCTATGGCACTGGCTGCATGCGGACAAGATCCGTCCGAAAATCTCCGCTTGTCCCAACGTGGTTGGCGCGTCTTCCAGCGCCTCGCCCGGCTTTGGCACGTACTCGTCTTCACGGGCCTTGCCTTCGACCGCCGCTGAGAACGCCAGGTCGTGAACCTCGTAGGCGAGGCGGGTCGTGCCAGGAGGCCTCTCGCTGTTCGGGTATGCCCGCCCGTGCAGCGGCGACTCCGCTAGCATTCCGGCGGCCGCCTGGAACGCCGACGTCGAGTCGCTCAGCAAGGCTTCCCACATCCGTTCGACCGCCCAGAAGTGGCGTTGCATGTGCATCTTCAACTCCTGGCCCTCTGGCGAGGGGTCGAGCTTCATCGGCGGCCCACGATCGAGTGCGTGGTGGCACTGCCCGCAGGCGTTCGAGAGCCGTGCGAAGGCCATGGATGCCTCTTCCAGGTCAGCAGCCTCTCGCACCTCCGTGGCGAGCTCCCGGGTAATTCGCGCGTACTCCTTGCCTTCCTCGGGAAAAGGCACGTGTTCCATGAAGAACGCGAGCTTGCGCATCGACTGCTGAGCCAGGGGCAGCTCTCCGCGGATCAGCGCGTTACGAGTCACGATCGAGAGCGCACCGTGCTCCTGCATCACTTTCTCAAAGCCGGCCGGCAGCTCCACGTTCTCGGACGCCCGCTTCGGCTCGCAGTCGCAACCGCCCCCGAGCGCGATCGCCAGCCCCAGTGCAATGGCCCGCCCCAGCATCACGCTCCTATCATGCGCTGTCCGCACGCTGATTCAAGGTGTTGCGTTCTCAAGCGTCGTCGTGCGTGAGGAGCAAGGGCACCTTGGCGTCGTGAAGAAGTCGCCTGGCGACGCTTCCGATTAGGAGACGCTCGATGCCGCTCTTGCCCGTGGTACCGGCGCAGATCAGGGTGGCATCGACGTCGTGAGCGACCCTGAGCAGGCCCTCGGCTGGGTCTCCGGTGACGAGGTGGGTCTGAACACTTGACGCCGCGCTAGAAAACAGCTCCTTCGATTCGGTTTCGAGCATCTCCTCGAGTCCGAGATGGAGTGCCTGGCGCCGTTTTTCGGCAGCCTCGCCGACGACCGCTCCCCGGTCCGTGTACTCGCCCCAGACGTCCAGGTAGCTGTGGACAATGTGCAGTGGCCCATCGAAGACCCCGTGGATCGCCAAGGCAACCTTGGCGGCGCGCTTGGCTGGAGCCGAGAAATCGTACGCTATCACGATCGAGCTGGGCATCGTGCCCCCTTCGGGCGGAATGATGACGATCGGGGTGTGGACCGTTTTGATGACCCGCTCCGTCACGCTCCCGTACATCAGCTTTGAAACGCCGGTGCGTCCGTGCGTGCCGACGACGACCAGGTCGACGTCATGTTCCTTGGCGTAGTCGCGGATCACCTCGTGGACTGTTCCTTCGCGAATCACGGTGAAGTACTCGACGCCGGTGGCCGCAAGCCCTTTTGCCTGCTCATCGAGGGCGTCCTGGGAGTCGTTGAGGATGCGCGTGACGGCCTCCGGACCCGGGCTGTACGATAGGTCCATCAGCAAGTAGGTCGGGATCACCGGCGTGTGTAGAAGGTGGATCTTGGCCGAGCACCGCTTGGCGAGCTCAGTCGCGTAGCTCACCGCGTGCTGCGCATTCTCGGAGAAATCGGTAGGGACTAGGATCTGTTTGATCTGCATGTGGAGTTTCCGTCCTCTCGATGCCGGCTTGCTAGCCGCCAAATGGGTCGCTCGGGATCAGGTGGTCGCTGAGGAGCTTTTCGTTCACGTACTCGCGTTCTTCTTCCTCGATGTCGACGCGCAGCATCTCTGCGAGCTTGCTCACGCTCGAAATCAGGCCATCGGCCGAGCTGGCTTCCCGGATTGCGTCCACCAATCGGTCCAGCTCTTGGCGTTGCTCAGCGTGCTCGGCGTGGAGGTGGCGAACCCGCTCTGGGCCAAACCCGTCGGCATCGTTGATGGCGGGCGCCATGTGGGTTTCTTCGAAATTCATGTGCAGCTCGAGTATGCCGCGCAGTGCGTAAGCTGCGCGCTTGACCTGAGCGGAATCCACGCTTCCTTCGCCGAGCTTGGCAACTCCCGCCTCGAGCTCCGCGAGCATTTGCTCGATTTCCCGGTGCTGACTCAGCACCTTTCGACGAACTTCGGAAGGCATCAAGGCTTCGTCGCTCATCTCGTCCTCCTGTAAGGCATGGCCTGGCTTGAGGTTGTGCAAGTACCGCGCCAACGGTTTAGCAGCATTTCTGTTCGTCGGGCACGCAAGTTCTGCGTCGCATCGGAAACTTTCGCAGAACCTGCGTCATTTTCGCTATGCTCTCCGCGCTAAAGCCGTGTCTATCGTCTGGCACGAAGCTTGATAGTGAGGGGTACAACCATGGACCAGCCACAGACCATTCTCGTCGGGACCGACTTCTCTGACATCTCGGACGAGGCCCTTCGGGCCGCCGCCCTGTACGCCAAGACGTTCAACTCGCGCGTGCTGGTCACCCATGTATTCGACCCGACACCCAACGTTCCCCCCGTCGTCTGGTCGCGTCCGGACCTTCTCGAGCGGAGCATTCGGGTCGAAATCGAGGAGGCGATTCGCGACACCCTCACCGGAAAGACCGCCGAGCTCCTCCAAGGGGTCCCCGTGGTGGAGCTGAGCGTGATTCAACACCCTTCGCCGGGGCGAGCTCTCGTCGAAATGGCCGAGGACGAGGGCGCAGACCTCGTCATCCTCGGCTCCCATGGCCGAAGCGGCCTGTCCCGCGCGTTCCTTGGGAGCGTCGCGGAACGAGTCGTGCGTCACGCGCCCTGTCCCGTCTTGGTGGTGCGTGGCCGATGTGACAACAAGCCGGAGGATGGAGAGTAACCCGTGTCATTGATTCCACGATTGATTGTGGCTTACGACTTTTCTGACCCAGCGCGGCGAGCGTTCGAGCTCGGAGTGTTCATGGGTCGCCAGCTCGAGGCGGACGTTCACATCGTGACGGTGCTCGACTCGAGCGATTCCAGTGTGTCTACCGCGAGCAAGGAGCTCGAGGACCTCCGGCAGCTCCTCGAGATGCGGACCTGCGGCACCGTTCGGACCGATGACCTTCAGATTCAGTGCCACGCCGTCGCCGGACATCCGGCCGATGCGGTCGTCGCTTTAGCTCGGGAGCTCGATGCGCCGCTCATCCTCTGCGGTACCACGGGAAAGGGTGCTGTCGCACGCACCCTACTAGGCAGCGTGTCTCACGAGCTCGTGCACAAGAGCGGCGCGATTGTGATGTCGGTGCCCTGACGCCGAGGCGCTAACGGGCCGGGCCGACGAATGGCGCTTCGACGACACGGCTGGCTTTGCGATCGTCGCGACCTTCCATCGAGATGGTGAGCCGCAACTTGAGTCCGGGACGCATCTGTTCTTGGGGAAGGATAGCGAGGACAGGCATGTATGTGCTGCCCAGCGATTTGAGCTCGATTCGCTTCTGAGGGATGATGTACTCGATGCCGCTTTCGGCCTCGGGTACGATCACGAACGTCTGTGTGTCGCCGGTCTTGTTGACGAGATGCACGCGCAGCGAATTCCGCACCTTCGCGTCGACGACCATGAACGGTGCACCTTCGAATCGGAGCACGTTCGCTTCGAACGCGGCACTCTGCGAGAATGCAAGCGTGGTCCCGGCCAGCCAAAGTGTCGCGATTCCTCCGTAGAAGAACAAGCGAGGCCTTCCAAAGTGCTTGGGCTTGCCTTCTAGACCGTTGAGCGAGTCGTATCGCACCAGGCCCTGCGGCCGACCCACTTTGGTCATGATTTCATCGCAGGCGTCGACGCAGGCGGCGCAGCCGACGCATTCCATCTGAAGGCCGTTGCGAATGTCGATGCCTGTGGGGCAGACGACCATGCAGCGTTTGCAATCGACACAATCGCCGTTGCTGGGATCGCTGGCCTTGCCCCGAGGCTCACCCCGATTGTAATCGTAGCCGATCACCATCGTGTCACGGTCCGTCATCGTCGACTGAAGGCGGCCGTAAGGACAGATGATCAAGCAGGTTTGCTCGCGGAACCAACTGAAGTTGAAGTACAGGATGGCCGACATGACGATCACCCAGGTGAAGGCGGTCGGGTGCTCGGCCGGGCTTCGCTGCACCATGTCGACGACTGACGGAAGCGACACGAAGTAGCTGATGAACACGTGCGAGAGCAGGAGTGCGAGCACTACGTAGAGACCGTGCTTGAGCAGCTTGCGCCAGAGCTTGTCGAAGCTGAAGCCGGCGGCGTTGCGCCTTAGTCGTTGCGCTCTGGGCCCTTCGATCAGGCGCTCGACCCGTCGAAACACGCCTTCGAGAAATACCGTCTGCGGGCAGGCGTAGCCACACCAGAGCCGACCCTTGATGGCGGTAATGATCAACAAGCTGAGGCCGACCCCGCTCAGCAAGAAGAACATGAGCCAGAAGTCCTGCGCGTTGAACACGGCTCCGAACAGATAGAAGCGGCGGTTCACGATATCCATGAACACCGCCGGATGTCCTCCGACTTTGACGAAGGGCAAGGCCACGTAGATCGCGATCAGGACAGTGAAGATGATGTAACGGAGCCGCGTGAAACGGCCCTTTACATCGGCTGGGTGAACGTAGTTACGGCTTCCGTCCGATCGCAGAGAGCTCGCGGGCTCTTCTACGACTGGGAGTTTAGTAGTCATCGTCCGCTGTCTTTAGGGTCGGACGACAAATCGGCAACCATGTTCGGGGGGCCGGGAGGCCTAAGGCTCATAGGGCTTGGCGTTCTCTTCGACGGGCTTGCCGCCTTCGAGGTTCGTATTGCGAATCGTCAGCACATACGCGGTTACCTGGCTCACGCCCTCTGGTCCGAGGATGGCGCCCCATGGCGTCATGCCCTTCTCGGGAACACCGTTGGTGACGGTGGCATGGATGTCGGTCGGTGCTCCGCCGTGGATCCAGTACTCATCGGTGAGGTTGGATCCGAGCCCTACGCGTCCCTGGCCCTGGTCGTGGCACGCGAAGCACTGGGTCGTGAAGACCTTCTTGCCTGCGGCGACTGCGGTTTCGTCGAGCGCCAAGGCGTCGAGTGATTCGTCCGTCACGATGGTGCGTTCGGCTGCGACGGCCGCCATCTGTTCCGCGTACACCTCCGGCTGCAGCTTGCCGATGCCGTACTCGTGGTAGTGGAACCAATAGACCAGCCCGAAGGCGACAGCTCCATAGAAGGTGAGCAGCCACCAGGTTGGAAGGTTGTTGTCGGCTTCCTCGATGCCGTCGTAGACGTGGAGGATCTCGCCTTGGATTTCGTCGGTTCGCTTCTGCTCACTCATGGGGGACCTCCAACTCCTCTGCGAGCGGAATACGCGCGCATTCGTCCGCCTCGGATGCCTTCATCCGCATCACGCGAACGACGACCACAAGAAACACTGTGAAGAACAAGACCAGAGAGAGCAGCGGGTAGAGCAGCACCGGGCTTTGTTCGAAGAACTCGGATGCGAATCGGCCCATCACTCCACCTCCGTGGTTTCGACGGCAGCGAGCGCCTCCGCTTCGGGGATGCGACCCAGCCGTTGCAGGTAGGAGATCAGTGCCACTAGTCGGCTGTTGACCAGGAGCTCGCAGCCTTCAGCTGGAGCGTCGCAAACCTTCACGCCAGCGTCCGTGGCCAAACCGGCCGCGATTGCTGTTGCTGCAGCCTGCGCGTTTTGCTCGGCCATTTGAATCTGCTCAGCCTTGTACGGAACGCCGATGTTTCGCATGGCTCGGAGCTTCACCTCCGTGTTCGCGAAGTCGATCGTTTCATTCGTGAGGTGCGCGTAGGGCGGCATATTCGAGCCAGGCGAAATCTCGCGCGGGTCGATCATGTGCTTGTAGTGCCAGACGTCGGCGTACTTGCCGCCAACGCGCGCCAGGTCCGGACCGATGCGGCGTGAGCCCCACTGGAATGGATGGTCGAAGATCGAGTCGTCCATCGTGGAGACCGCCCCGTAGCGGGCCGTTTCCCAAGTGAAGGGCCGAATCATCTGCGAGTGGCAGGTGTAGCAACCCTCTCGAATGAAGACATCGCGGCCTTCGAGCTCGAGCGGCGTGTAGGGAACGTTCTTGGTGGTGCGGATCGTCTCGGGGACCGAGATGACCATGGGAATGATCTCCGCCACGCCACCGACCAAGATGCCGATGACGACCAAGACTGTGAAGATACCCGCGCGCCCTTCGAGTGCGTGGTGCCAGGAGACCTTGTCTTCGCTGCGGCCGCGCATCGCGATGGCGATGGCCGCCACGGCCCACATCACCGCGACGATGGCGAGGACCGTGCTCAGGAGGCCGCCGACGAGGCCCATTGCGAAGAGCAGTCCCATGACGATGATCGAGGCGATGACCGGCTGACCGAAGAGAAGCTTCGGCCAGGGGATCTCCTTTTCACGGGGTTCGGTGACCACGGCCACCTCGACCTCGCCGTCTACCGCGGCTCCGCTCCTGGCGGTCGCGATGAGGTTCCAGGCCATCAGGATGATACCGGCGAAGTACAGGAGGCCAGAGATGAAGCGGGCCCAGTACATCGGCTGAATCGCGAGGTAGGTCTCGACGAAGTTCGGGTAGAGAAGGCCGCCGGTCTCGCTGACCGCGCGCCACATCAGGCCCTGCGTAATGCCTGCGACCCACATCGAGATCGCGTAGATGAGAATGCCGACGGTCGCGATCCAGAAGTGGAAGTTCGCGGCCGAACGGGAGTGGAGCTTGGTGCCGTAGAGCCTCGGAACCAGCCAGTAGAACATGCCGGCGGCCATCAGGCCGTTCCAGCCGAGGGCGCCACTGTGCACGTGACCGATGATCCAGTCCGTGTAGTGCGCGAGGCCGCTGACGCTCTTGATGCTGAGAAGCGGACCCTCGAAGGTGCTCATGCCGTAGAAGGTCACGCCGGCGGCGAGGAACTTCAAAACCGGGTCGGAGCGAAGCTTGTCCCAGGCCCCTCGGAGAGTGAGCAGGCCGTTGAGCATGCCGCCCCAGCTCGGTGCCCAGAGCATCAAGCTGAAGACCATGCCGAGGCTTTGCGCCCAGTCGGGCAGGGCGGTGTAGAGCAAGTGGTGAGGACCGGCCCAGATGTAAAGGAAGACCAGGCCCCAGAAGTGGACGATCGACAAGCGGTACGAGAAGACCGGCCGCCCCGCAGCCTTCGGCAAGAAGTAGTACATGATGCCGAGAATCGGCGTGGTGAGAAAGAAGGCGACCGCGTTGTGGCCGTACCACCACTGGACCAGCGCGTCCTGAACACCCGCGAATACCGAGTAGCTCTTGAACATGCTGACCGGGATCTCGAAGCTGTTGACGATGTGCAGAACCGCGACGGTGATGATCGTGGCAATGTAGAACCAGATGGCGACGTACAGGTGCTTTTCGCGTCGCTTGCCCAGCGTCCAAAAGAAGTTCACCGCGAAGACGACCCAGATGAGCGCGATCGCGATGTCGATCGGCCACTCGAGCTCGGCGTATTCCTTCGCGGCGGTGATGCCGAGCGGAAGCGTGATGGCCGCCGCGACGATGATCAGCTGCCAACCCCAGAAGTGAATTCCGGATAGGATGTTCGAAGCCAGTCGGGCTTTCGCCAGTCGCTGCGTCGAGTAGTAGATGCCCGCGAAGAGCATGTTGCCGACGAACGCGAAGATGACCGCGTTGGTGTGCAAGGGCCTCAGACGGCCGAACGACAAGTACGGTGGCAGGTTGGCCTGCCAGAAGGCCAACTGCAGTGCGATGATGAGCCCGACCAACATGCCGACGATGCCGAACAGCACCGACGCCCACAAGAACTGGCGCACTACCTTGTCGTTATATACGATCCGCTGAGTTTCCATACTCGTCCTCTTCCCTCTCCGTCGTTGGGGTCATGGGCTTTTCATCGTCAAGCGGGAGCAGGGCAAGGCGATCGATTTGATCGAAAGTCCCTTGCCGTACGGTCCACGCAAAGAACGCCACGGCGACGCCAACCAGTAACACGCTGACGAAAATCAGTAAGATCAAGATCTCCATCGAAGCCTTTTTCGCGACAGCATCATCACGGTGTACGCGAGCGTGATGAGTGAGCTGAGCGGCATTAGCACAGCTGCGACCCAAGGCCGCATCAAACCTGCGATTGCCAGAGATACGGCGACCAGATTGTAAGCGATTGCGAATGTGAGAATGCGACGCACAACATGCGCGAGCGTGCCGGAAGCACGCAAAACTTGCGCCACTGGGTGCAAGCCCGGAGACACGAAGTAGAAGTCACATCGTGAGGCCATGAACGGTCGATTCACTGCAGGTGTGCCTGAGCAGGCCGCCTCTCGCATGGCAACCTGGTCGTTCAAGCCATCGCCTACGAGCAAGGTTCGTGCCGGTTCGTGCTCTCGGACGTATGCAGCCTTTTGTTCAGGGGTCTGACCACCGATGCAGACGTCCTCGGACATGCCCAGGTGCGCGCCGAGGCTGACCACCCGCGAAGGGGCATCGCCGCTCAAGATGGCGAGCTCGTAGCCCTCTCCCTCGAGGCGCTCGACTTCGGCCCGCGCGCCGGGGCGTAGCTGCTCGTCGGTGTGCAGGGCGGCGATGACTTCGCCGCCGATCGAGAAGATGACGTCGCCCGCGTCCGCGGCCGCGTTGGCGGCCCAGTGCGGTGCCCCCAACCTCAGCTGCACACCATCGGCCGCGGCGCTCGTGCCGTATCCGGTCTGCTCGTCGACCTCGAGCTCGATGAAGCGCGCCGCCTGGTGGCCTTCGAGGGCGCGTCGGACGGCCACGCTCTTCGGGTGCGCGCTCCGGGCCGCCATGTTGTAGAGCAGCGTGATTTGCTGGTCCGAGAGCGTTTCGAGGGCGGCAGGATTCGCGACTTCGAGCATGCCAGTGGTGAGCGTGCCGGTCTTGTCGAACACGATGCGTGTCATCCCGCGCACCCGATCGAGGAAATCCCCCACGCGCACGAAGATGCCCGCGCGACGCAACTGTGTGAGCACGAGCTCGTAGGCAAGGGGGGCAGCGATTCCAAAGGCACAGGGGCAGGTTACGACCAGGACTGCCGTGCCTACCTCGATCGCGAAGAGCGGCTCTCCGGTTCGCCACCACCAATAACTGATTCCCGCAGCTGCGAGCGTGACGACGCCGATCACATAGAAGCGCGAAAGTTGCGACCACCAACGTGTGGCCAGAGGGCCGTCGCCCCTGGAGGCCGGGTCGCTGCCGAGCAAGCCCACCAAAGACGAAGCGGCAAAATTGGTCGCGGCGACGCCGGAAAACGCTCGCTCCCCCACGTTGAAGGCGCCGGCCGGCACGACCGCTCCGCTTGCGAAGCGGCGCGGCCGGCTCTCACCGTCGATCCAGTCGAGGGAGCAGCTCGCTGCCTGGTCGAGGACACGGAGATCAACCGGAATCAAGTCGCCAGGAGCGATTAGCAAACGGTCCCCTTCTTGGATGCCGATGCAGTGCACGATGCGCACGACCCCGTCTTTGACCTCGCGGGTCAGGAGGCTCTCGGTACCGTCGTCGGCCAGCAGTTGGGCGCGGTTCCGTTCGAGCATGCGTTGCTGAAGCCATCGGCCGACGAGCATCAGGGCGACGAACACGGTGAGCGTGTCGATGTACGCGGCATGCCCGGACGCAAAGAAGAACGAATAGGTCGAGCCCGCGAAGGCGAGTACGATACCGAGCGCGATCGGAACGTCGAGGTGCAGGACACGTCGGCGAACCGCGCGAAACGCAGAGCTGATGAAGACCGAACCGCCGACGAGAACCGCGAGAACGCCGGCTGCATAACTCAGCTGGTTGAGCAGCTCGTAGATCGGGCCCTCGCGAAGGCCCAGATAGATCGCGGCGCCAAAGAGCATGACGTTGGCCGCGAGCGCTGTGCAGATACCGACGCGCAAGAGCAAGTCGTCCGAAGCCCTGGCCCCGGTCGAGCGGGCGGGGCCGAGCAGGTACCCGAGGCCCTCGACCGAATCGACCCAATCGGAAAGAGGGAACTCAGGCGAGATACGCAGCTCGACGCGGCCGAGTGCCGGGTTGATCGACATGAGCCCGGTTTGAGTGCCGCCGTTCCGCCGAAAGAGCTCCTCGATCAGCCAAACGCAGGCGGCGCAGTGGATTCCCTGAATGTCGAGCTCGACCCGGCTGACGCCGCTCTCCGAGGCCCGCTCTTCTTCGATGAGCTCCAGCCATTTATGGTCGATTCGTCTGGATTCGAGGTCCGCTGGCGGGAGGCCGGGCCCACGACGCAGGTCGTAGTAGCGCGTGAGTCCGGCCTTGGTGAGAATCGCGTGCACGGCTCGGCAACCGCGACAGCAGTACGGCGCGTAGCTGTCGCTCACCATGGGTTGCGCGCAGTGAACGCAGCGCGGCACCGAGGGCAGTGACCGCCCCGCAGGAACTTCGCAGGCGACTGGCTCCGGCGCGGTCACGGTGAATGGGAATGCTGATGATGCGCGTCGTGGTCGGCCTCATCTCCGACCGGCGCGTGACACGAGGAGGTGTCGCCGGTTCGCAGGGCATGCACTGGGCGAATCACGAACAGAATTGAGCCGAGGGCGAGGACGACCGCCAGCACCCGCGAGGTTGCCGGCCGCGGGCGGCGCGCAAATCGCTCGAAAACCCAGGTGGCGCCCACCAGTCCGACCCCACTGACCACCGCAAACGCGAGCATGCTGAGCGAGCCGAGCACGGGGGAGCCGGTCGAGGCGGCGATTAGGACTGCCGCTGCCAGGGCGCCGCAAGGCAGGAGGGCGGTGCCTAGACCGACGAAAAACGGATGGCGCCCCAGGCCTCCGATCGCTCGAGAAACGATGTTTGGCACTTGCTCGTCTTGCTTACTGCGGAGGGTGACTAGGGGCTGGTTGGGACGGCGCCACAGGCGAAGCGCCGCCAAGCCCAGGCCGAGAGCAAGCGACCAACTCAGGAGCGCGCTGCCCCATGCCTGAGGAAGGCTAACCGCCGTTGCGCCACCCACAGCGCCGGCAATCGCGCCAAGCACCGAGTAGCTGATGAAGCGGCCGAGCTGGTAGCGGGCCTGTCCCGACGCGCCGGGCTGTCCACTGCACGCGTATGCAGCCAAGGGCCCGCACATCGCGGTGCAGTGGGGAACCGATGCGAGGCCAGCGGCAGCCCCGGCGATTACTGCCGTCCACATTTCGTCTTCCTAGGGTCGATCATCGGGGGGGTCACGCTGATGCGGGTCTTCCAGCGCATCGCGCGCTCACTTATAGCTCAATACGCGGATATTGCGGGCGGGCCGTTGGGGCCCTTAGAAAATGCCATGGATCGTGGGTCAGCGGGTGCTATCCCCAGGAACGATGGGCAGCGCACAACGCAAGATGATCCCGCGCGAGCACGGCGCTTACGCCGAGCTGCTGTTCCCGATCGTCTCCGTCTTTCTGGGTGGCGCGCCCACGACTGCCACCTGGCTCCTGGCCATCGGCGCGATTGGCGCGTTCCTGGCAAACGAGCCCCTTCTGGTCTTGTTCGGACAGCGAGGGACTCGGATGCAGCGCGAGGAGAGCGACCGCGCCAAGCGCGCGCTGCTCATCTTCTGCCTGATTGCCTTCGGGGCCGGCATTGCAGGGCTGTTGCTCGCCTCGAGGCAGGTCCAGTACGCGGTCGCCGTCCCGCTCTTGCTCGGTGTCGTCCTCGTGATGCTTGCGATCCAAGGGCTCGAACGCAGCCTGTTTGGAGAGGGCTTGGCCGCGGCCACACTATCTTCCATCGCGGTTCCGCTCGGCCTTTCGGCGGGTCTGGGGCTCGGCACCGCGCTTGCGGTGGCGCTGATTTGGCTGATGACCTCTCTCCTTGGAACCGCCGTGGTGCGACTGACCGTGGCTCGGACCAAGGCAAAGACTGACAAAGAAGAACAAGGGGTGCGTTTCAAGCGCGGTCTCCTGGTCTTCGTGTGTCTGCTCGTGATCGGCGTGGGGGTCGCGGCGCTGTTCGGGTCCCGCACCGCTCCCTTGGTACTTGCTGCAGTGCTGCCCGTGGCGCTTGTCGTGTTCGTCATGGCGGTCCTTCAGCCGACGGCTCGTCGGCTCCGCCTCATGGGCTGGAGCCTGGTAGGTGCCAATCTTTGTTCGCTGATAACGGTGGTCACCGCGCTAAAGATGATTCAGGATTTCAATGCGGTGGAACCAACCCTACCGTTCCCCATGTTTTAGCTTTGTAGCGGACGACCTGGAGAGGAGAGGCCTGTGCTCGTAAAAGACATCATGACCGAAAACCCCGTGACGGCGACGGAGCTCATGTCGGTCGCTGAAGCGATGGGGCTGCTCTATGAGCTCGATGTCCGTCACCTTCCGGTCGTCCGTGGCAGTGAGCTCGTCGGCATCATCAGCGACCGCGACCTTCGAGGCTTCTCCGGGGCCCCGGAAGACGAGGCGATGGAGGCCGTCGAGGGCGCGCGTTCGGCAACCGTTGGCACCTTCATGAACACCAGCACGGTCAAGGTCGATCCCGAAACCAATGTTCGCGAAGTCTTGGAGCTGATGCTCTTGCATCGCGTGGGTGCGGTTCCGGTGGCCGATCTCGATACTGGCGATCTGCTCGGGATCGTGAGCTACGTTGATTTGCTGCGGGTGCTTCAGGAGACGTTGGAAGCAGGGGCGTGAAACTGATCACCTCGCATGAGACTACCGACTTCGACGGGTTGGCTTCGTGTGTGGCTTTGCAGAGACTGTTTCCCGGTTCGGTGATTGGCCTGAGCGGAGGATGCGCGCCGAATGTCCATCGATATCTGACGCTCCACGGAGATCGATTTCGTACGCAGCGCTGTCAGGACCTCGACTTGTCGCAGGTCGACTTCATGATGGTCGCGGATGTGCGGCGACGCGGGCGCCTGGGGCACGTCGACGAAGTGATCGCGCGCGCCGAGCGTGAGCCGCGCAGCGTTCGCATCGCCGTCTGGGATCACCATCCGAGCGCGCCTGACGATCTGCACGCGGACGAGGAGCACGTCCAGCCGGTGGGCGCAGTCACGACGCTTCTCGTCGAGGAGCTTCGCGCGCGCGGCACGGAGATCGATCGCGAGGAGGCCACTCTGTTTTCCCTGGGGATTCACGAAGACACGGGTTCTCTCGCTTATGCGCGTTCGAGCTCGCGCGATGCGGCGGCGCTCGCCTGGTTGCTCGGTCAGGGCGCGCAGGCCCTGCTTCTCCAGCGTTTCTTGAGGCCGTCGCTGGATGGCTTAGAGCGAGAGCTGCTGGTGCGCCTCATCGAGGCGGTGCAGGAGGTCCCTGGCTACGGCGCGTCGATCGGCGTCGCCGCATTGGAGACGGCGGAGGTGCCGGCCGGCCTGGCGAGCGTGTCGACCGAGGCGTTTCGCATTCTGCCTCACGACGCGCTCTTTTGTGCCTATCGGCTGCCGAACGGCAAGACCCACATCATCGGACGCGCGCAGACCAGCATCGTTCCGGTAGGCGCAATTCTCCAAGAGCTCGGCGGGGGCGGACACGCAGCTGCGGGCTCCGGGGTGGTGCGTGACGCGTCCCTCGAGGAAGCCGTGAGCCTTCTGCGCAAGGCTGTGGAGCGCCATTGCCACCGTCCGAAAACCGTTCGTGACCTCATGTCGAGTCCGGTTCGTACTGTCGCTCCCGACACGCCGCTGGCAGAGCTCGCCCAGTCACTTCGAGAGTGGGGGCACACGGGAGCTCCGGTTGTCGAGTCCGGCCGTCTCGTCGGCGTGATCTCACGACGCGACGTCGAGCGAGCCCAACGCGAAGGGCAGGGGGCGCTTTCGGTCAAGAGCCGGATGGCGCACCGGGTCCGAAGCGTCACTCCGGAAGCGTCGCTCAATGAGGCCCTCGACCTGATGACGGCGCACAACATCGGACGCCTACCGGTGCTCGACGGTACGCGGATCGTCGGAATCCTTTCGCGAGAAGACCTGCTCGGATACCTCTACGAAGAATCCCCCTGTCAGCCCGGCGGCGGGTAGCGCACTTCCGCCAGAGTTGCCTCGTAGCTAGCGCCACAGGAGCCCTGAAGAACCAAGGTGCCTTCGAACTGGTCGCGGGCGCCGGTCTCTGGGTTACCCGGGACGAATGTCAGAACGTTGCCCTCCGCTTGGATACCAAACTCGTCCCCATCGTCGTCCTCGTACCAGCAAGCACCCTGCTCATCCTTAACGGAGAGCCACCAGCCGCCCCGAAGATAGAGCTTGTCTCCGCACAAACGGCCTTCGACTCGATACTCGTCGACGATCATGTCGAGGTCGTTTCCATTCTGCGTAACGGCCCAGTTCTCAGCGCATGATTGGAGCACGGCGTCTGGTTCCACCCCCGCGCATCCAGTGGTGAGGACAGTGACGGTGCCCTGGTTGAACCAGACTGTACCGTTCAGATCCCGGATAGGGGTCTCGTCACAATCCGGCAATGTTCCCGTTCCCGGGATGAAATAGATCTCGTCCTTGCAGCTTCCGAGAGCAACGAGAACGCACAAGTAGACGAACCATCGCATGATCGATCCGTACCACGTTCGCGGTGCAGATAAAGTCGGAGAGGCGCGCACAATTTGCGCCTCAATTCGTCCTTTGCGTATTGAAAGTTTGGGCTAAGCTCCGCCCACTCGAATGCACGTTCGCATACGAAAAGGCCTGAACATCCCCATTTCTGGGGCCCCCGAGCAACGCATCGACGCTGCGAATGCCGTCGGCTGGGTTGCCTTGGTCGCCGGCGATTTCGTCGGCTTGCAGCCCAGGCTGAAGGTTGACGTGGGTGACCGCGTGCGCCTCGGGCAGCCCCTGCTCATCGACAAGAACAACCCCGAAGTGATGTTCACGTCACCGGGCTCCGGCGAAGTCGTTGCGATCCATCGTGGCGCTCGGAGGGCGCTTCAATCGCTGGTCGTCCGCCTGGACGGCGACGAGGAAGAAGTCTTTGATTCGCACGAGCGGTCCACGCTCACGAAGCTCGATCGCGACCAGGTCCGAGCGGTCTTGCAGTCCTCGGGCCTCTGGACCGCATTGCGCACGCGGCCGTTTGGAAAGATTCCCGAGGCCGGTACGTCGCCGCATTCGATTTTCGTCACAGCCATCGATACGAATCCGCTTGCCGGCGACCCGCGTCTGGTCATCGCCGAGCGCGCGCACGAGTTCCACGACGGCTTGGCCGTTCTCAGCCGGCTGACGGACGGCAAGGTCCACGTTTGTCAGGCGCCGGGTCACACATTCGAGCTCCCGGGTCTCGAATCGGTCACATCCGCGACCTTCGAAGGTCCGCACCCGGCAGGGCTGCCCGGCACCCACATCCATTTTCTCGACCCGGTGAGCGAGCACAAGCTCGTCTGGTACCTCAACTACCAGGACGTGATCGCCATTGGCGCCCTGTTCACGACCGGTCGGATTCACACCGAGCGTGTAATTGCTCTAGGCGGCCCCTTGGTGCAGAAGCCGCGCCTACTGCGTGCGCGGATGGGTGCCAGCACGGAGGACCTCTTGAAGGGGGAGATTGAGCCGGGCGACTGCCGCGTGGTTTCCGGCTCGATCCTAGGCGGTCGACGCGCGGCCGGGCACGCTCGGTATCTCGGCCCCTACGCGCTCCAGCTCAGCGTGCTTGCCGAGGACCGCAGCCGTCACTTCTTGCGATGGATCGCGCCTGGGACGGACAGGTACTCTGCGCTCCGCGCCTTCGTCTCCTCCCTGCGCCCCAAGAGCTACCGCTTCCCGCTCAGCACTACACAAAACGGAAGCCCCCGCGCGATGATCCCGATCGGCAACTTCGAAAAAGTGATGCCGCTCGACATCTTGCCCGCGCCCTTGCTCAAGGCGCTCATCGTCGAAGATACCGAAACCGCCAAAGCCCTCGGCTGCCTCGAGCTCGAGGAAGAAGACCTCGCGCTCTGCTCCTTCGTCTGTTGCAGCAAGTACGAGTACGGCGAATTTCTCAGAGCGAACCTTGACCTGATCGAGAAGAACGGCTGATGCGTCCCCTGCGAAAACTCCTGGATAAGGTCGAGCCCCATTTCGAAAAGGGTGGGCGTCTCGAGGCCTATCAAGCGATCTACGAGATGCTCGACACGCTCTTCTACTCGCCTTCCGACGTGTCGCGTCACGCGCCCCACGTTCGTGACGCGATCGACTTGAAGCGGGTCATGGGCCTGGTCGTCGTCGGGGTGCTTCCCTGTGCGCTTTTCGGCATGTGGAACACTGGCTACCAGGCGAACCTCGCGATAGAGCAACTCGGCTTGGCCGCGCCGACGGACTGGCGCGGTGCCTTAATGGCGGCGCTCGGGATCGGCCACGACCCGAACAGCGTTGGGGCTGCGACCTTCTATGGCCTTCTCTACTTCTTGCCGATCTACGCCGTGACGATGGCCGCCGGTGGTTTCTGGGAAGTCCTGTTCGCCGGCATTCGCAACCACGAGGTCAACGAAGGCTTCTTTGTCACGTCGATCCTCTACGCCCTGACCCTGCCCGCCACCACGCCGCTCTGGCAAGTTGCGCTGGGCATCTCCTTTGGCGTGGTCATGGGGAAGGAAGTCTTCGGAGGGACTGGCAAGAACTTCATGAACCCGGCGCTCGCTGGCCGGGCGTTCTTGTACTTCGCGTATCCTGTAGAGATGTCGGGTGAGGCGGTCTGGACGCCCCCCATCGACGTGATCACCGGCGCGACGCCGCTCGCGATCGGGGCTGAGAGCGGCATTGCCGGCATCGTCGACCAAGGCGTGACTTGGATGGACGCGTTCCTCGGAACGATTCAGGGCTCGCTAGGAGAGACCTCCGCCCTGGCCTGTCTTCTCGGCGGCGTCCTCATCATGGTGACCGGCGTGGCATCCTGGCGGATCATCGGGGGCGTCATGGTCGGGATGATCGCCACTGCATTGCTCTTCAACGCGATCGGTTCCGACAGCAACCCCATGTTCGCCATGCCCTGGTACTGGCATCTGGTGCTGGGCGGGTTTGCATTCGGGATGGTCTACATGGCGACCGACCCGGTGACCGCCTGTGTCACCAATCCCGGCCGTTGGATCTTCGGGATCCTCGTCGGGGTGATCACGGTCGTGATCCGCGTGGTCAACATCGCTTTCCCGGAGGGGATCATGCTCGCGATCCTCTTCGCCAACATCTTTGCGCCCACCATCGACCACTTCGTCATGCGGGCGAACATCAGCAGGAGGTTGCGCCGTAGTGTCTGAGCCTTCCCAAGATTCCAGTGCAAAGACGGACACGGTCGCGCGGACTCTGCTCGTCGCGCTCTTCGTCAGCCTGGTGTGCTCGTCCTTGGTCGCGTCCGCCGCCGTGGTGCTCAAGCCGCGGCAAGTCGAGAACGCCATTTTGGACATGCGCCGAAACATCCTCGAGGTCGCGGGCCTCTGGGCGCCCGAGGCTGACGTGAACGCTCTGTTTGAGAGCATCGAGCCGCGCGTCGTGAACCTAGAAACGGGCGCATACGCCGTAGACATCGAACCGGCGACCTACGATCCGGCCGAAGCCGCCAAGGATCCGGCGCAGAGCGTCAAGGTGCCTTCCGAGATTGACATCGCCAAGGTGGGCCGCCGTGCCAAGCATGCTCTGGTGTACCTGGTGCGGAGCGAGGGTGAGGTCAGCAAGATCATCCTCCCGGTTTCGGGCTATGGGCTCTGGTCGACCCTCTACGGTTTCCTCGCCCTCGAGGCCGACGGCAACACGGTCTCCGACATCACGTTCTACGCGCATGGAGAGACGCCCGGCCTTGGTGACTTCATCGTCAAGCCCGCCTGGCGCGAGCTCTGGCGTGGCAAGCGCGCGTTCGACGATGCGGGCTCACTCGAGCTGCAGGTCGTCAAGGGCCGCGTCCCCCCTGAAGACCCGCTCGCCGACTACCACGTCGACGGTGTCTCCGGCGCGACGCTCACCGGAAACGGCGTCTCGAACCTGGTCCAATACTGGCTCGGCGATCACGGCTACGGGCGCTATTTGAAAATCATCCAGGAAGGAGGAGAGTCATGAGCTCCCCCGCCAAGCGCGCTCTTCTCGAGCCGATTGTCGACGACAATCCGGTCACCTTGCACGTGCTCGGCATTTGCTCGGCCCTGGCCGTCACGACCTCGCTTCTGCCGTCGCTCTACATGTGCGTCGCGCTCACGGCGGTTGCCGCGCTGTCGAATGCGGCGGTGAGCACGATTCGTCACATTCTTCCGAGCAGCATTCGCATCATCGTGCAGATGACAATCATCGCGTCCCTGGTGATCGTCGTCGACGAGTCTTTGAAAGCCTTTGCCTTCGAGACGAGCCGCGAGCTTTCGGTCTTCGTGGGCCTAATCATCACCAACTGCATCGTGCTCGGCCGGACCGAGAGCTTTGCCTCCAAGAATCCGGTCGGGCTTAGCTTCCTCGATGGCATCGGGAACGGCCTGGGCTACAGCACCATCCTGATCCTCGTGGCGACCAGCCGCGAGCTCCTCGGCGCCGGGACACTCCTCGGCTACACGATCCTCCCAAACGTGGCTGACGGCGGCTGGTACAAGCCCAACGGGATGATGCTCCTGCCGCCGAGCGCCTTCTTCGTGATCGGCCTCATCATCTGGGCAGTTCGGACTTGGAAGCCCAAACAGGTCGAAAAGCCCGATTTCCAAATTCACGAAGTGCATCGAACGGAGGTCGTGTGATGGGCAGCTATGTCGAGCTCTTCATCAAGGCCGTGTTCGTGGAGAACCTGGCACTCTCGTTTTTCCTCGGTATGTGCACCTTCCTCGCGGTCTCCAAGCGCATCGAGACCGCGCTGGGCCTCGGGACGGCGGTGGTCGTGGTTCAGCTCATCACCGTCCCGGCCAATACCTTTCTCTATAACTACGTGCTCAAAGAGGGCGCGCTCGCCTGGGCCGGGGTGCCGGACATCGACCTGAGCTTTCTCGGCCTCGTCACCTATATCGGCGTCATCGCGGCAATGGTGCAAATCCTCGAGATGGTCCTCGACAAGTATTTCCCGCCGCTCTTCCACGCGCTCGGCATCTATCTGCCCCTGATCACGGTCAACTGCGCGATCCTGGGCGGCACGCTGTTCTCGGTGAGTCGCGACTACACGATGGGCGAAAGCATCGTCTACGGCATCGGGAGCGGATTCGGCTGGGCCTTGGCGCTGGTCGCGCTCGCCGGGATTCGCGAAAAGCTCAAGTACAGCGATGTGCCGGCGGGGCTTCAGGGTCTTGGGATCACCTTCATCATCGTCGGCCTGATGTCCTTGGGCTTCATGGCCTTCGCCGGGATTCAACTTTAGGGGGGTACGAGGGTGGCGCTTCAAATCTTCCTGGCAGTGGCAGTCTTCACGGGCATCGTCGTCTCCTTGTCCGCCCTGATCCTGGTCGCCCGCTCGAAGCTCGTCGAAACCGGCAGCGTGCACATGCTGGTGAATCGGGACAAGGACTTCGAAGTATCAGCCGGCTCCAAGCTTCTGGTGGCTCTCGCGAATATCGACCTCTACTTGCCCGCAGGCTGCGGTGGCAAAGGGACCTGCGGCCAGTGCCGGGTCAAAGTGCTCGACGGGGGAGGTCCGCTGCTTCCGACCGAGGAGTCGATGATCTCCCGCAACGAGGCCTCGCAGCACGTTCGGCTTGCCTGCCAGGTCGCGGTTCGAGAAGACATCCGCGTCGAGGTTCCAGAAGAGGTCTTCGGTGTTCGCAAGTGGCAGTGTAATGTGCGCTCGACCCACGGGCTCAGCACCTTCATCAAAGAGATATGCCTCGAGCTTCCTGCTGGCGAAGAGGTTCCCTTCCGGGCCGGTGGCTACATCCAGATCGAGTGTCCGCCCTACCAGGCGAAGTTCTCCGATTTCGACATCGAGCCGGAGTACCGCGACACCTGGGATGAACACAATCTCTGGAGGTTCCAGGCAGGCAGCGATACGGACACTACGCGGGCCTACTCGATGGCGAACTACCCCGAGGAGACGGGCATCATCCTGCTCAACATCGGCATCGCCATGCCGCCGCCGGGCGCCGGCCCGAACGTGCCCCCGGGCATCGTTTCGTCCTATCTCTTCAGTCGAAAACCGGGAGACACCGTGACCATCGCCGGGCCCTACGGTGAGTTCTTTGCCAGGGACACCGACAGCGAGATGGTGTTCATCGGCGGCGGCACCGGCATGGCGCCGCTTCGTTCGCACATCTTCGATCAGCTCAAGCGCATCAAGACCAAGCGCAAGATTTCGTTCTGGTTTGGCGTCCGAAGCAAGCGCGACCTCTTCTACCACGAAGAGTTTCAGCGCCTCGCCGAGGAACACCCCAACTTCACCTACGTGGTTGCGCTTTCGGAGCCCAGGGAAGACGACAACTGGGACGGCCCGACAGGCTTCATTCACCAGGTCGCCTACGACATGCACCTCGGCGAGCACAAGGCGCCGGAGGACGTCGAGTACTACATGTGCGGTCCCCCCTTGATGATCTCCGCAGTTCAAGGGATGCTCAGGGACCTCGGCGTTCCCGGGGAGAACGTCATGTTCGACGATTTTGGCAGTTGAGTTGATGGTCTACGTGTTCAGTTTCATGGTTTTTGCGCTGGCCTTGACCGGCTTGAGCGTGGGCGTGCTTGCGGGCCGAGCGGGGATCCGCGGCAGCTGTGGTGGCCTGAACAACCCCGACGGCACGGGGTGCGGCACCTGCGGTCGCGCGGCCAGCGGCCAATGCCCGAGGAAGCGCGCCGCATGAATACGGTCAGGAAGATCCGGGTTCGCGACATCATGCTCACCAAGCCCGTGATGTTCACGAGCGACACGGACTTGCTCGATGCGGTCTGTGTATTGGTCAATAGGCGGATTTCCGGAGCACCCGTCGTAGACGAGCGCGGAAATCTCACGGGCCTACTCACCGAGCGTGACTTCTTGAAGGCTGCACTCGTCGCTGGCTACCACGGCGAGCGAGGCGGTTGCGTCGGAGACTACATGAGCCGCGACGTGCAGGCCGTAAACTCAGACGACAGCCTGCTCGACGTAGCGACCCGCTTCATCGAAACAAAGCGCCGACGATTCCCCGTTGTCGAGGACAACCGCGTCGTAGGCGTCGTCGTGCGGAGGGACGTGCTCCGGGCGGTGATCGAAACGCTCAAGCTTCGCGGCTAGAATGGCGCGCCGACTGGGTCTGAACAAATACGTATGGAAGGTTGACTAGCGCTCTGGCAGAGTGCGCAGCAGCAGTGGATCCCTCAACTCCCCATGCAATCGATCTGATCGAGGTGGCGTACGACTTCGAGAAGCCAGAATCGCTTTGGCTTCCCGACCTGATGGACGCGGCGGCGCCGATGATGGATCGGGGCCTCGGAATGTTCGGCTTCGGCTTCATTCGGCCGGAGGGCGGAGCTGGACAGGATGCTGTGATCGGGAACATGCACTTCAGGTCACTCCCACCGGACTTCCCGGAGCGATTTCTTGCCGCTGGTCGTGTTCTATCCCCGGAGTTCGTTCAGGCGGTCACGCCTCCAGGGTACGCTGGCACTTGGAGCGAAATCTCCAAAGATCATCCAGAGGAATTCAAGCTTCTCATCGACACGCTGGGCTACGTGGATCTGTTTGGTATGACGGCGATCGACCCCAATGGCGTGGGCGTCGACATCAGCGTCCCGCTGCCAAAGCCATTGAAGCTCAGTCGCAAGGCGCGGATGCGCTGGCAAATGCTCGGTGCCCACATCGCCGCTGCTTACCGTCTTCGCCGTTCGGTCGTCGGCGACAAAGATGGCTTGGACGACGATCCGAACGAGCTTCCCCATGGTGCCGAGGCCGTGCTCGATGTGAACGGGTTCCGTGCCGTCGACGCAGTCGGGTGCGCCGCGGAAGGCAACGCTGCCGAGATTCTGCGCACAGCCGCGCGGCGCGTCGACAAGGCGCGCGGAAAGCTACGGGAGGACGATCCCAGAAGAGCGCTCGAAGCCTGGAAGGCACTGGTTCGCGGGCGCTGGAGCTTGGTCGACTGGTTTGATACGGACGGGCGGCGTTTCATGCTCGCGAGGCCCAACCCACCGAAGGTTTTCGATCCGCGCGGCTTGAGCGAGCAAGAATGCCAAGTCGTTACGTACGTCTTGCTCGGAGACACCAACAAGCTCATCGCCTATCGTCTTGGACTTTCTCAGGGGCGCGTCTCGATCTTGCTGAAGTCGGCGATGCGCAAGCTCGGTGCCAGAAGTAAGGCGCAGCTGGTTCAGAAGCTCAAGCCTCTGGGCATTCCCTCGTTTGTGAACGGCGAAACCGCCGCTTAGCCGTCGAGGGCTTCACGGCCCCGGCGCTCGGCGTCATCCATGCCGCGGGAGAGCAGGCCCGGAAACAAGCCGATGAAGCGGATCAACTTGCCGCGCACCTTCGGCACCAGGACCTCGCTGCGTGGTTCTGCAATCGCGTCGACGATGGCGCCGGCGATCTTCTCTGGACGCATCGGCTTCTCGGTGAAGACGACGACGCCGGCACGGCGCTTGCGCATGCCCTCGAGCATCGGGGTCTCGACGGCGCTCGGGCAAGCCAGTGTCCAATGGATTGGCGAATGCCGGTGATCGAGAGCGCAGCTATGCGTATAGGCACGCACGGCGTGCTTGGTCGCACAATAGGTAGCGAGGTCCGGGGCGGGTGCAAAGGCGGCCATGCTCGCCACGTTGATGACGTGCCCGCACTGGCGCGCCACAAAGCGCGGCAAGAAGGCGCGCACCCCGTTCATCACGCCTAGCAGATTCACTTCGATGGTGAGTCGATCGTCTTCGGCGGAAACCTGGTCGCAGGGGCCTGGCAGACAGACGCCGGCGTTGTTGACGAGAACGTCGACCGGGCCTCCCTGCTTTTCGACGTCTTCGACGAGCTTGTGCCAGGCAGCGAGGTCGCGCACATCGAGGACTGCGGTTTCGATCCCGGGAAGTCCTTCGCGCAGCTTCGCCAGACCTTGCCGGTCGATGTCGACGGCGACGACACGGTGGCCCGCCTCGACGCAGAGTCTCGCGATGGCCGCGCCGATGCCATTGGCCGCGCCAGTGACGAGCACCCGCTTCGGTCCTTGCTGTGCTGCTCCGGGGCTCATGCCCATGGGCCCCATTTGTACATCTTCAACAGTAGTCTGTCCGCCACCAGTTCGGGCAGAACGCCAAACATCCGGGCCGCCGTTCGCGACGACTTGGGGACGAAGTAACGGGTTTTCGGGGACTCGGCCTTGACTGCCTTAACCACGGCCTTTCCCACTTCCTCCGGGGAAACCGCGCTCTTGAGTTGCTCGGTGGCGAAGGCATCCAAATCCTCCATCAGCTGCCTGTAGGGGTTGCTCGGGTCGTCGCGCAGATGCTGGCCGGCCGCACGAGACTTGTCGAAGGTCGGCGTATCGACGAATCCCGGCACGATCACGCAGAGCTTGATGTTCCAGGGCGAAAGCTCGAGACGCATACAAGCGGTTAGCGCCTCCATCCCGCCTTTGGTAGCCGCGTACGCGGACGCCAGCGGCGCGCCCACGTATCGCGAGAGAGAGCTGATGTTGATGATCCGCCCGCCACCTTGCGCTCGCATTGCGGGCGTTAGCTCCGCGATCAGTTGCATTGCCGAGAGCAGGTTCACATCGAACACGTGCCGCATCGCTTCGCGGTCCATCTGCTCTAGTGCATAGGGCGGGCCGTACCCGGCGTTGTTGACCAGGACATCGACGCGGCCGAACGCATCGATCGTCGTCTTCACGAGCGCCGAAGTCTGCTCCGCGTCGGCGAGGTCGGTTGGCACGCTCATCGCTTTTCCACCTTGCGTGCGGATGTCTGCGACCAATTCGTCCAGCAAGTCTGCTCGACGGGCCGCGACGACGACCGAATATCCGGCCTTGGCGAGGCAGCGTGCGCTGGCCTCTCCGATGCCTGACGATGCGCCCGTGACGATGGCCACGCGCTCGGGTTTCTCTTTGTCGCTCATGCGTTCTCCAAGTTTTGCCGCCTATGGAGGGGCGTGCTACTCGACGCAATGCGACGCCATGGCTGCTGCCCCTCCGCACCGAACCCGCACGATGCGCGCGCTGAACCGCGTGGGCCCCGTGTTCGCGCCGAGATGGCCCTCGCTCGATCCCGACAAGATCGTTCGCGCCGCAGCGCGCCGCGCCGGATCCGAGCAGTTCGGTGATCCGAGTTTCCGCGAAGCGCTTCCACGGCTGCTCGATGCGGTCGAGCGCGAAGCAGATCTGAGCTGGCTCGGCCGACTGATGTGCCGCGAATCGGTTCAGGGCTTTCTTCAGAATCGGTTCAGTGTCTACCGGCATCGTGCCGAGCATCCGGAGCTCGCCGGCGTTCCGATCGAGCGCCCGCTGTTCATCGTCGGGTTTCCGCGAACGGGCACGACGATTCTCTTCAATCTGCTCGCCCAGGATCCTGCAAACCGGGTGCCTCTCGGCTGGGAGGTGCAGTTCCCTGACCCGCCTCCAAGAGGGGGGACGTTCGACACCGACCCACGCATCAAGAAAGCCCGCACGTATTTCGGTCACATGGACACGATGGCGCCGTCTCTCGCGTCGATTCACGAAGTGGGCGCGGAGCTTCCGCAGGAGTGCATGCCCATCCTTGCGCAGAGCATGCTCGGACCTCAGTTCAACGTAACTTTCAACGTCCCAAGCTACCAGGCTTGGGTAGACGCTCAGAGCCACGCTCCGGCATACAGGTTTCACCGCCACTACCTCGAGCATCTGCAAAGCGGTCACATGAAAGAGCGCTGGGTGCTCAAGAGCCCCATGCACTTGCGTCCTCTCGACGCACTGCTCACCGAGTACCCCGACGCGCGGATTATCTTCACGCATCGGGACCCAGCGAAAACGGTCCCTTCGCTAGCGAGTCTCATCTACGTCATTCGTGGGCTGGCCAGCAATTCGGTCGATCCGATCGCGGTCGGGCAACAGCAGCTAAGCTGGTGGGCGGACTCCCTCGACGAGGCGACGGCAGCGCGGAAGAAGCACAGCGACAAGTCCGAGCAATTCATCGACATCCAATTTGAGGAGCTACTCGCCGATCCCGTCGCCGCCCTGTGCCGTGTGTATGAGCGATTCGCCATCCCCTGGTGTGCCGAGGTCGAAGCCCGTATGCGGTCGTTTCTCGCCAATAACCCACGCGGAAAGCACGGTTCGCACCGCTACGAGATAGAAGATTTCGGAATGACTTTCGGTCAGATCCGCGAGCGCTTCGCAGGGTATTGCAGTGAGTACGAGATCCCTCTCGTGGTCTAACGCCGGGACTACTCCATCGCCTGGAAGTCGCCCATCTGCTTCACCAATTGTGAGCGCGTGCGGAAGCCCATCTTTCGCATCGCGCTCCGCAGAACTGTCGAGACGCGAGATCTCGAAAGGCCCAGGCGGTAGGCGATCATCTTGTTGCTGTGGCCGAGCACCGCGAGAGTCACGACCTGGTTCTCGCGCTCGCTCAGGCCACGCGGGTCGGTCACTTTCGGGGAGTTCGGAATCGCCAGAACGAATCGTCTGCCATCCGTATCGAACCAATCGACCATCGACCAGCGTCCTCGGACCAAGGCTTTCCAGATCTCGAGCGCGTTGTCCGGATCGGTGTTTCGCATCTGCCCACGCGCGCGATCGACCGTGATCGCCGCGTCGCGCAGCTTCGTGGCGGCCGTGCGTTCTTTCGCCGGCCCAAGCGCGTCCGTGACTCGGAAGCCGTTGACATCGAAGATCGCCTCCGCATCATGTGGCAGCTTCCCATTGCTCGCTTGGTCGGCGTCTCCGGTGGCAATCCCCTGCCGCAAGCGGTGACCTGCTTCGACATGCGCCGCGAGCATCTCCCAGCGTTGCGCGTCCTGCTGAGACAGCGTCGTGATTTCGGGCAGAGGCGCGACAACGGCCACGCCGACGCCCTTCGCATCGACGGCTGTTAGATAGAGTACGTCCTTGCAGTAGTCGACGTGGGAGATGTAGTGTTCGAGCTGTTCGGGATCGTCATTGGCGCCTACGGAGCCGGTCGTCGCGGCGCCCGAGCAGAGCCGTTTCCGCAGGGCCTGGGGATCCATGGTCGATAGCGCACGCAAGTGTCGCTCAGCGAAATCTTCTGGGCCCGACGCGACGTACACGTCGCGAAGCTCAACCTCGTTGGTGCCGGGAGGAATGTCGTATTCGAAGCCAGCGACCCCGAGCCCCTGCTCGAGTACGGGTAGTCCGCGTCTCAACATCGTCGGGAGCCAATCCTCGTCGCCGAGCTCCAGGTCGTACGCCGCTTCGGTGAAGTCGATGATGGCGGAGCCTACGCGACTCACGGCGCAGCTCTTTTCTGCTTGGTACCCTGCATAGGGCACCCACATCGCCTCACAGGCATCTTCGCAAGGATCGAGGGGATCGCTGCCAGGGTCCATACGTAATTGTTTACAGCATGGCTAGTTGTGGAGACGGAAAGTTGCGCTCCAGCTGCAGAGTGCGTCTGCCGCGCTGCTAGCGGGAGATCCCGCGCCTCGGAAACGAGATTTGCGTCGACTCGCGCTCCAGATGACTGAAGTCGCTGTCTCCGAGCTCGGGCCGGCAGAAAAGCCCGGGGTCCGCTTCGAGCGCTTCGCCGGCGAGCTTCATCGCAGCATACTGGGGGTCACGGTAGTCCTGTGCCAGGACGAAGTACAGGCCGCTCGGGGTGAGCTCGACGCGCCGGATCTCGAAGGGTAGGCCCGCGGTCAGTGCGGCGAGTTGCTGGGTGATCACGGCGTCCGTCAGCTTTTCGACCCCATCGGCGAGGCCTGCTTTCACTAGAGGGACGAAGTTGCGATTGCACGAACGCTTGAGCCACGGGTAGGGCTCCATCTCCACGACGACCGACGACTTGTCGAGACTGAATGTCGGAGCGCCATCGCTGGCCGCAAGCTCGCCGCAGAACCGAACGCTCATCGGATGGGCCTTGCAATCACCGATGCCGAAAAGCTGGGCCAGGCCGCCGACGATCCCTTCGGCGATGATGTTCCAGCCGCCCGGACGCGCGCGAAGCTCGGTATTGGTGGCGAAGTAGCTTCGAAGGCAGGCTTGGCGCTCGCCGGTTGCCTTCACGTGGTAGTGAAACTCGCTTGGAATGTCTCGAGGCCAGAGGTTGGTGAACGCGTCGAAGAACCAGACCACGTCGTTCATCTCGTTGGTGTTGGTGGACTCGGCGCGGGCGGCGTCGAGCTCGTCCAAGGTGAATTCTGCGAGCCCCCGGTCGCCGAGCATGGGCCCGACCATCGCGTCGAGCCGCGGGTCGCGATCCTCCCATTTCCAGGGAACGAAGAGCGAACAGGCCCCGAGGTCGACGTTGTGTGCGCGTTGCAGGGGCCCCGCGACCGGCTGTCCCGCCCAGCGCGCTTCGCTCCATTCCGCGCCGACAGCATCTTCGGCTGGGTGCCAGGGGTCGCTGCTCTGCACCCAGGAATGCCAGCCGCTCGTGAGCCTAGAAAATGAATCGGCCTCCCAGGAGGTATCGGGAAGGTCCCCGATGAACGTCGTGTTTTGCCGATCGAGGACCTCCTGGCCGGCGCGCCGCTGGCTGCAGTGCACCCGGCCCACGGACTGCACGTAGTCGGCCGTGCAGACGTGCATGTCTTGCCCGGGGCGTTCGGGGTGATCGATCACGAGGCCATCGCCGGTGATCACCTTTAGGCGCGTCGCGCAGCCCGGACGCTTGCACTCCCAAACCGAAAACGGCAACCGATGGAAGAAGATGAACTCCTCTTTGTCGACCTCTTCGGCGACCTGCCAAGGAGCGCCGGCCAAGAGGAGGTTTCGGCTCGCTCCCTTTCCAGCGATGACCGGGGCCTCGAAGACGTTCTCGACGATCTGATACCCCTTGGCGGGGTGCGAGATCTCGTAGCAGCCGCAAACGAGCGCGAGCGTCATGGTCAGCGCGAGTAAATGGCGCATAGGACCTCCAGTTCGAAGAAGGTAGGGCTAGAGCGGCTGCGGGATCAACTCCTCGACCGCCACGGCCCGGCGAGAGGCGAATCGCGCTACTCCTGAACGAAGGGATTCAGAAGCGCGTTGTCGTCCAGTCGCCACGCATCGGACTCCAAGGGCTCGTAAAACGTGGTGATCTCGATTTCGTCCAGCCGGGGAAAGATCGTCTCCCAGGGGTCGACAAGCGGGTCGCTGCCAACGAGCGAGACCCAGACAATCATCGCGAGCGCTTTCACAGCAACGTTCCTCCTGCTGCTCATAGGATAGCGATTGAAGCGCTGAACGCCTGTGCGGAAGATCGCAGTTCTGCGCGAAAGGATGGGGACGAGAGTTGCGGAGCGGGAGACGGGATTCGAACCCGCGACAACCTGCTTGGGAAGCAGGAACTCTACCACTGAGTTACTCCCGCAAAGAGCCGAAGAAGTAGCCCTGCTTGCTCGGGCCGTCAAGCGAGGGCTCCGCTCTGTGGGAGCCCCCGCCCCGGCGATGGTCATGGGGTGTGGACCAATGGCAGGCCGTTTGGACCCACGGGGATGTAGACCGTGGTGTGGTTCGGCGCGCTGGCCATGCTGCGTTGCGCCTGGATGGCTTCGTGCTGCAGGTAGTTCGGAGTCAGCGTAGCGTTGATGATCTTCTGAGCCTGAGCGATGCCCTTGGCCTCTTCGACTCGGATTTCCGCGTCGCGCTGGGCGATTTCACGCTGCGTTTCCTTCTCTTCGAGGAGTTGCTTTGCCGCGAGCTTCTTCTCGACCGCCTGCGAGACCACGGCCGGGTAGTCGATATTGCCGACCGCAAGTCGAACCAGCTCGAAGGGCGCGTTCTCCATGTAGGCGCTCAGCGCGCTCGCGATGGAGTCGGCGATGTCGTCGCGCTCCGCCTTGAGCTCACGGCTCGAATACCCCTGCACCGACTGGCGCACGATGGTTCGAAACGGTTCTCTCACGAAGCGCTCGTACCAGTGCGGGCCGCCAAAATCTTCGACGACCGAGCGGACCTGGCCGCGCTCGACCTTCATCACCGCGTGTACGTCGAACGCCACGTTGAGGTCGTCTTTCACGAGGATGCTGAACTGCTCAGTGTAGGTGGTGGGCCGCGTGTCGATGTTGATGGACCGGTTGCGAAAGGCGCTGACACCGTAGTTGCCTGGGCCTTGAACGACACCGCGGAATCCGCCTTCACCGACCATCCGTGGGTCTTCGAAGACGTAACCTTCGTGACCCGCTGGGGCGTGCGGGTTGGTGCAGGCGAGGATTCCGACGGCGACTGCCCCCAGCAATGCGAGGGCGGTGATGAGGGTGAGGATGATGCGGCGCATGATGGGCTCCTTTCTTGCCGTATGTTTGGATATTTATATCTTGAAGCATAATTTTATAGCATGCAGCATAATATTGTGTTTTCGTATGCTTTGGTGTACAAGGCTACAAATCCGGAGGGACGCATGAACGACGAGTTTCGACGCATCAGTCTGATGATCCGGGAGGACCAGCACCTTCGACTCCTGGACCTCGGCGTGAACATGAGCGGGCTCATCCGCAGCTTGATCGACGACCACCTGAGCGAGTCGAAGATCACGCTGGCGGTGTCCGAAGAGACCGCACACCTGTACCAGCAAATCGTCTCGCACACGGGCAGCACCGACGCCGACATCGAGCCCTACCTCCGAGCCGCCCTCAAGAAGATGCTCAAGGACCGCATTGGCGACATGGAGAGACTCCACCGCTCGATCAAATAGGGACAGGCTTCACACCACAAACGTCCGTTTTTCCGGTAGCTTGGGATGCACACCGCGAAGACCCGGTCCGGCTCGGGTTTTCGCGGTCTGTTGTCTGACCGGTTGTCCCTATGAGATTTTGGCTCTTCTTTGGCTTGGGATTCGCGGCGTTTGCGGCGGTGGCGCTGGCTCAGGATCTGGTCGCGCCCAGGGTGAAGTCGCTTCCCGGCATCGAGGTGCCGGCCGGCGTCGAGACGCCCGAGTCGGGTCTGGTCCGGGTCTTGGTTCGCATCGATCTGAAAGGGAAAGGAGTCGTCGAGGCTTGCGACGCAAGTCGGGAGCTATGTGAGCTCGCGACTGAAGCGATCAGGAAGGCGGAATTCGAGCCCGCAACCCGCGACGGGAACCCCGTACTGTCGCAGACCAGCGTTGACCTGCGCGTGAGGCAAAAGGTTGCCGCCGAGGCTCCGGAGCAGCTTCCCGCCGACATCAGGCCGGCGCCCGAGAAGGTCGAAGTCCAAGAGGAGTTGGTCTTCTCCGAGATCGCCCGGGTGGACGCGCGCGTTCAAGCGCCGATTCGGCTCGAGCTCGAAGGAATCCGAAACATACCGGGGACCTTTGGCGAGCCGTATCGCATTTTGGAGGTCCTGCCCGGCACCGTGCCGGTCGCCAACGGGCAACCCTATGTGTATGTACGCGGCGCGCCGCCCTCGGGGACGGTCTATCTTTACGACGACATCCCGGTTCCCCTGCTCTTTCACTCCGCGCTTGGGCCGGCGACGATTCAATCGGGCCTGATGGGTGGGATTGACGTGTACTCGGGCGCAGCGCCCGCTCGATACGGTGGGGCGACCGGCGGCGTCGTCGCCGGCAGAGCCCGTCGTATTCAAAACGACAGGGTGCACGGCGAGGCCGAGCTCCGTGCCATCGATGCCTCCGGCTTGCTCAACGTGCCCATGCCCAAAGAGGGGTCGATGACGTTCGCAGGCCGAATCGGCTACCCCAATCTCGTTCTCGGCGCGATCGGCGTCGATGCCAACGTGAACTACTGGGACTACCAGTACCGCACCGGCGTGGACATGAACGCTCGTTCGCGGTTCGAGATCGTCGCCATTGGTGGACGCGACAGCTCGGTCTTCGATGCCAGCGACCCCGAGGAGCGGCTTTCGTTCGATTTGCAGTTTCACCGTGTGGAGGCGCGCTTCATCGGCAAGCTGAAGCGATGGGATGTCGTGGGAGCCATGCTCTACGGTTACGACTTCTCGCTGGTCGAGGATGCTTCCGGACTCGCTCTTCCGGACATCGGTGCGAGCGTTCATCGCGTGGGTCCCCGTTTCTCGGCGGCGTTTCGGAAACGCAAGATCCACTTGCTCATCGGAGGTCTGCTCCAGGGCTACTTCGGTCCGGTGGAGTGCTCGCAACAGGGGACGCCCAATGTTTCAGCGCCATGCGCATCTAGCGAACCGGGGACGCCCAACTACGATCCCAACTTTGCCAATCAAGACCGGCGAGCCAGCGCGGGCGCATTCGTCGACCTCACCCTGTCACCCGTTTCCTGGTTCGATCTCTCGCTCGGGCTCCGAGCCGACATGTGGAAGACCGGCAGTTACCGTGATGCCGGCGTCGGTCCTCGAGCACGGGCGACCTTCCATGCGAAAGACATCGCCGACTTCTTCATTGCTTGGGGGCTCGAAAACCGTCCGGCGACCTTCGCCATTCCGTTGCCCGGCGTCGGTGATCTGCCGCTCGAAGCGGGGCTTCAATACGCGAACCAGACCGAAGGAGGCGTTCGCTTCTTCCTGCCGCATGAGCTCACCTTCGAAACGCGCGCGTATCTCAACGTGTATCACGACCTTCGCTTCGTCGACATCTTTACCAACCCGCTGATCACCGCGGGCGACGTGTTCAATCCCATCCCGGCCGGCGTGATTGACGATTCCGCCGATGGTAAGAGCTACGGTCTCGAGCTGCTGTTCCAACGTCCCTTCGACGTGGGTGTTTCGACCTTGGTGAGCTACACGCTTGGCTTCAGCGACCTCACGGCGACTCAGGTATTCAACGGCATGCCAATTCAGTCGTTTCCGTACACGCCTTCGTACGACGTCCGCCACGTGATGAATGGCGTGCTCGCGTGGCAGGCCAAGTTTGGACTCATCCTGTCCGGGCGCGTC
This sequence comes from uncultured delta proteobacterium, assembly GCA_963716775.1. Taxonomy (GTDB): domain Bacteria; phylum Myxococcota_A; class Polyangia; order Polyangiales; family Houyiibacteriaceae; genus SG8-38. The sequence goes on along the minus strand of CAVQUI010000003.1, from coordinate 148,903 downwards.
TTCGCGCGATCGGGTCGTGCCGAGGGTTGGCTCTGGCTCGATTCGACGGGTCAGGTTCAGCAATATGTGCAGCGTGTGCCCTGGTTCGTGCGGCTCGATGCACAGGTCGCGTACGAGTGGGCCAGGCCCGGACGCCGCATGCGCATCGCGCTCGAATGGATCAACATTACCCAGGCCCGTGACGCCCAAGAGATCGACTCGACGAACACGATGGCGCCCCCCCAATGTCAGTGGCGCGTGGGTGTCCCGCCCGAGCCCTGTCCGATCCGCTTCACGACTGCGATCTGGTTTCCGAATCTCTCGTTTCGCGCCGTCTTTTGAGCCAGATCAGCCTGCCGGGGCGCCGATCCCCGACCAGTGCTCTGCGTTGAGCGCGCCGGCCGCCGGCTTCACCTCGACCAAGAACCCCGTGAGGTGCGCCATGCCGGAGACACGCTCCAGCTTGTCGGGGCCATCGGCCGCGAGCAGGTTCACGTTGACGCCGGTCGTCTTGCTGGCAACGCCCATCTTGCTGTCCTGATGGCCCCAGCCATGCGGAAGGGCCACCGAACCGGGCATCAGCTCGGAGAGAATCTTCACTGGGATGCGAACGGTGCCGGTTTCGGTCGACACGTCGGCAAGGTCGCCCTCCGCGAGCCCCGCGCGAGCCGCGTCCTCGGGATGCATGTACAAGTGGTTGGTCCCGCGTTCTCTCGAAACGAACTCTTCGATGTTGTGCGTCCAAGAGTTGTGCGTGGTGATCGCGCGTTTGGTGATCAGCTTGAGCTTGTCCTTCGTGTCGAGTTCGAGTTGGAAGTCGGCTTCGAGCTTCTGCGTCTGCTTCAGAAATACCGCCGGGGCGAGATGTACCTTTCGATCGTCATGAACGACGCGCTTGCCGAGGAAACTGCCCGGGTCGTGTTGAGGCCGTAGGCGGCCGTGCTTGTCCTTCAAGAGCTTCTTGAAGCTGCCCTGTTTTGTGGCCCTGAGCAGGCCCGAGAGCAGAAGCTCCTGCGGGATCGACGGCTGCTTGCCCCGTCGCCCCAGGGAGTTGAGCGCCTTGCTGGCCTCGAAGAACCGCTGCGCAGCCGCAGAGCCCCAGAGATGAACGCCGCTTGCCTTGGCGATGTCCACGTAGATGCTGGCTTCGTCGCGCTGCTCTCCCTGAGGAGGAATGACGGCCCGCGTCGCCTGCAGATACGGCTTCATCTGGAGCCCGAGCATCAAGGGGAAGACGAAGGGAAGGTCCGGCCGCTGAAACGGCGAGGTACAGGGCAGAACGTGAGTTGCGACCGACGCGGTTTCGCTTGGCTGAATGTCGAGGACGACGAGCAGCTCGAGCTCCTTGAAAGCATCGCGGAGCCGCTCGGAGTTCGCCATGGTGATCAAGGGGTTGCCGCCTGTGACGAACAGGGCCTTGATCTGCCGGTCACCGGGGGTGAGGATCTCGTCGGCGAGGATTCCGCCGGGCATCGAATCATTGACGGACTGGAACCTCCCGATGCGACTTTGGTTTTCGTTCAAGAGCACGCCGGTCTTCTTGCCGAACGCCGCGAAGTCGATGACGCCAGTGCTCACCAGGGTGCCGCCTCTGCGGTCTAGGTTGCCCGAAATCGCATTGATGCACTCCTGCAACCAGAACGCTAGCGAGCCGTTGGTGCCCATGTTGACGCCGGTCGAGCAGTAGAGAGCGGCCCCGTCCGCTTCGCGGTAGACCCGCACCATTTCGCGCAGCGTGTCGGCGGGGATGCGGGTGACTTCGGCGGTCCGCTCGGGCGACCAGGCTTCGGCCACGCGGCGGACCTCGTCGAAGCCCGTCATGTGCTCGTCGATTCGCGACCGTTCGATGTGGGCGGTCGCGAGCAGCTCGTGCAGGAACGAAAGGTAGAAAAAGACGTCGGTGTTCGGTCGGATGAAGACGTGCTTTCCAGCCACTTTCGCGGTCTCGGTGCGGCGGGGGTCGACGACGAAGATCTTCGCGCCGCGAGCCTCGATCTCTTTGAGACGCCGAATGGGGTTGGAGACTTGCAGAAAGCTCCACTTCGAGATGGCCGGATTGGCGCCGACGATAATCAGGCAGTCGAGGTTCTCGAGGTCGGGGAAGGGCTGTGTAAAGGGGAATCCGTAGACCTCGCGCGCAACAGAAAACTTGTTTGCGCAATCCTGGGTCGCCGAGGAAAACATGTTCGACGAGCCCACGCCTTGCATGAAGCCCTGCGCGAAGACCGGATGCAGCACGCCGAAACCCGCTGCAGTGCCGACATACATCGCAATGCTGTCCCGACCGTGATGGTCGATCAGCTCACGAACCTTGGAGCCGATGCTACCGAGTGCGTCGTCCCAGCTCACCCGCTGAAGCTCACCGTCGATGCGCTGCATGGGGTAGAGCAGTCGGTCGGGTGTGTTGTACATCCGATGCTGCTTGAGCCCCTTGAGGCATGCATAGCCTCGCGTCGCCACGTGCTCGTCGTCCGGCTTGATGTCGACGACCTGGTCGCCATCTACCGTGACTTCGAGGCCGCAGAGCGCCTCGCAAATCCGGCAAAACGTTTGCACTGTCTCGGCCATGATGAGCCGAGTGTATAGAGCTTAGTCTTGGTGGATCAACTCGTCGAAGGCGCGATTTACGTCGTCCATCGATTCCAGGAGCAAATCATCGTCGGAGCTCGTGCGGGGACCCCCAAGACGGTCCAGACGCTGACTGACCTCTCGGTACCGGGGTTCCCGTTGGAAAGTGTACTGATAGTGCAGGCGCGCCTGGTCAGTGAGGCCGCTGGCTTCGCAGGCCATGCCGAGCTCGTAGTGCAGGCCGAGCGATTCCGTAGCCGTCTTTTCCGGACTTTCGAGACCGGATTGGAAGGCTTCGATCGCATCGCGGGGCCGACTCTCTTCCATGTAGATGAGGCCAATCATCGTCCAGCAAAGACAGCGTCGCCTGGGATCGCCCATGGCTACTTGGAATTCGCGCCGTGCATCGGCGTGCAGGCCCATTTCCTTGTAGGCGATGCCGAGGTCGAAGTGCGTGTCGCTGTCGTCGTCGGCCACTTGCTCTGCGACGCCCGCCTTGAACTGCTCGAAGACGGTTTCGACGTCGATCATCTCGGCGCCTTCATCCATCGGCGCGATGTCCGCGACTTCGGCAAGCTCTTCGGCGAGCTTCTCGGCGAAGTCAAAGCCCTCATCGCCCGGTTCGAGCTCCTCGTACTCGAGCTCCATTTCGGGCGCGTCCGAGATCGACCGTGCAAGCGCCGAAGGCGCTGGTGCTTGAAGGAGGGGCTGCGCTACCGCCGATATGCCCGAGGAAGCAGCGGCCAGCGCTTCGATCTCACGCGCCTTGTCGAGGACCAGGGGATGATTGGGAAGCGTCAGCTGAAGCTCGCTGACGATCGCACGCGCCTGCGTAAACAGGCCGTCGACCAAATACGAATCGGCGAGCTCTAGCGTTTGCTCCATCAGGCTGGGCGCCAGCGCGGCGCTTGCTGGCGCTACCTGGGTGCTCACGAGCGGCAGCGCGAGGAACTCCGAGTAAGTCATCGGAGAGGCCGTGCGCAGCGGGATCACGCGGGCGCCGACTGGCATTCGCGGAGCCAACGGTACCGACGGGTACGACCCTCCAAGTCCGCTTGGCTCCTCGGAAAGCGCGGGCAGCGAGCCGGTGAGCGTGCTTCCCTCCTCGATGTCTTCATCGAGGTACATGATGCCCGAGGTTCCAGTCAGGCCCGAAGCGTCGCTTGGGCCGGCCGCCCCAGTCGGTTTGGAGACGGCGCTCAGGCTAGCGGACTGGGTGCTCAGGTGGGACGCGACGCTCGACCGGACGCTTGGAACGGAGTCGATCGGCCCGGTCGGCTGATGAGTCGCGCTCGACTGCATCAAGTGCTGTCCTGAGGCCGAAGCGGTCTTCTGGAGCGCGGCCTGCGCCTCTTTGTCGTTCGGATTCAGCTGCAGGATGCGGTGCAATGCGCTCATGCGCTCCTGCGGCCGATGCGCTTCGCGGTGGATGCGTGCAATTTCGCGGTAGACGCTGATCGCCTTGTCGGTCTGCGAGAGCATCAAGAAGGCTTCCGCGAGCAGCGACAGGGTAGACACGTCACGCGGGTCAGCCTTGAAACAGATTTGCAGCTTCGCGAGTGCGCGTTTGGGGTCGAGACGCGAGATGTACGTTTCAGCAAGCTCCTTTGCCACGTGAACATCATTGCTGCGGTGGTACAAGAGCCGCTCTGCGACTTTGACGTAGTCCTCGAGTCGGCCCTGTTCTTTCAAGAGCAATGCGCCCTGCTCGAATTCCATGGCCGCGTCCTGGGTCCGCCCGGCACGCGAGAGAGCCTCAGCGTACTTGATGCGTACGGGGATGTGCTCGGGATCGATGTCGACGATCTTGCCCAGCATCACGAGCGCTTGCTCGGTGTCGCCCGCGCGCATGAAGGCGTTCGATGCGTCTTCGAAGACACTCATGGCATCGCTCACGAGCTGCAGATGCTCGTACATCTCCCCGAGTCGAACCTGCGCGTCGAGTCGCGACGGGTCGAGCTTCAAGATCTGTTTGTAGACGGCGATCGCTTTCAGGAAGAAGCCCTGTGCAGCGTAGTGGTTCGCGACTTCTTCGTAGGTTGCGATCGCCCCGGGACGGTTGCCGGCCCGAACTTGCAGGTCGCCGATCTTCAGCAGGGAACGAACGTCCCGCTTGTCCGCAGCTACCAGCTTTTGGTACTGCGCGATCGCCTTGTCGTACTGCCCGCGCGACTGGTACTTCCGCGCCGCGTCCAAGACCTTATTCCTGTTGATAGCCAAAGCCCCTGCTAAGCCCCCGTACGTTCAGTACACCCACACAAGTCTACTAATGCCGCACGGTGGCGGTCAACACGCGCTAACCCTGAAGCTCTTCGAGGAACCGAGTGGAGATCCGGCCGTCTTCAAAGGCCGGGTGCTCCAGAATCCTCTGATGGAGCGGAATGTTGGTACGAATACCCCCGATGATGGTCTCGCTGAGCGCTCGCCGCATCTTGGCAATCGCTTGCGTACGTGTCGGTGCATGTACGATGAGCTTCGCGACCAATGGGTCATAGTGTGGCGGCACCCGCCCTCCGCCGTAGATGCCGCTATCGACCCGGACGCCAGTTCCACCAGCCATGTGGAGCTCTGTGATGACCCCCGGCGAGGGCGCGAAGGTGTCTGGATCTTCAGCGTTGATGCGACACTCGATCGCATGGCCTCGTGGCGTGAGCGGCTGCGCCGGCAGCTCCAGAGGCTGACCATCCGCGATGCGAATCTGTTCGTCGATCAAATCGATGCCCATCACGAGCTCGGTCACCGGGTGCTCGACTTGGATGCGCGGGTTCATTTCGAGGAACGTCAGCTCCCCGCGCTCGTCGAGCAAGAACTCGAGGGTCCCGGCGGAGAGGTAGCCGACCTGAGTCATCGCGCGGACGATGGTGGCAGACATGTCGCCCCGCATCTCTTCGGTTAGCGCGACGCTCGGGGCCTCTTCGAGGATCTTCTGGTGGCGCCGTTGGATTGAACATTCGCGCTCACCCAGCACGTGGATGTTTCCCTGCATGTCGCCGAGGATCTGGAACTCGATGTGTCTCGGCCGCTCGATGAACCTTTCGAAGTAGAGGGCATCGCTTCCAAATGCCGCGCGCGATTCCGCGCGAGCAGTCTCGAATATGGCTCGCAACTCTTCCTTGCTTCGCAAGACGTGCATGCCTCGACCGCCGCCGCCTCCCGATGCTTTCAGGAGCACAGGGAAGCCTAGATCTTCGGCCTTCTTCACGGCATCTTCGATATCCTCGACGAGCCCGGTCCCTTCGAGAATCGGGAGGCCTAGGGATTTTGCCAGCGTCCTAGCGCTCACCTTGTCGCCCCAGAGGCGGATTTGCTCGGGGCGCGGCCCGATGAACTCGAGCCCGCACTGTGCGCAGGTTTCGGCGAACTCCGGGTTCTCCGACAAGAAGCCATAGCCGGGATGCACCGCGTCGGCACCGGTGATCTCGGCCGCCGCGATGATGGCAGGGATGTGCAGATAGCTTCGACTCGGATCGGCGGGACCGATGCAGACGGCTTCATCAGCTAGGCGGGTGTGCAAGGCGTCCGCATCGACTTCGCTGTGGACTGCGACGGTTCGCAGACCGCGCTCGCGACAAGAGCGAATCACGCGGAGCGCGATCTCCCCCCGGTTTGCGATGAGGACTTTCTTGAACACGGCTCAGCTGGTTTCGATTCGAAATAGCCGGTCGCCGTATTCGACGGGCTTGCCGTTCTCTACGAGGATCTCGACGATGGTGCCTGCCACTTCGGCTTCGATTTCGTTCATGAGTTTCATGGCTTCGACGATGCACAGGACTTGGCCGAGCGCGATCGAATCGCCGACGTCGACGAAGGGCTCGCCGTCGGGCGAGGGCGAGCGATAGAACGTGCCCACGAAGGGCGAGGTCACGTAATCGCCATGGTCATCCTCGGCATCGGGCGTTGCGCTTTGCGGAACCGAGCCGGCCGGAGCGGGGGCCACCGAGCCGGAAGCCGGGGCTCCCGCCAAGGGCGCGGGATCGCGGCGCACGCGAATGCGATCGTCGTCGTGCTCGACCTCAATCTCGGTGAGATTCGATTCGTCGAGGAGTCGAATGAGATCGCGGAGTTGATCCAGGTCCAACTTCATAGTGTTCCCCGGCGGCGGTTCGATCAGCCGGAAGCGTTCAAATAGTCGATTAGCGCTCGGAGGCCAAGCCCGTAGCTGTTCTTTCCAAAGCCCGCCACCGAACCAATGCACACCGCGGCGGTGACTGACTGATGACGAAAGGACTCGCGCGCCGCGGTATTCGAGATGTGCACTTCGACGACTGGCAAGCCGGTTGCCGCGATTCCATCACGCAAGGAGACGGAGGTATGCGTAAGCCCCCCCGGATTGAGCACGACGCCATCAAATGAGTCGCGCGCCTCGTGGAGCCAATCGATGAGCTGGCCTTCCTGATTGGACTGGCGGCAGTCGACGGTGGCGCCCAAGTCCTTGCCCAGGTCTTTGAGGGCCTTCTCTATGTCGTGCAGGGTGGTCGCGCCGTACACGTCAGGCTCTCGGGTCCCCAGCAAGTTGAGGTTGGGCCCGTTGAGCACGAGGACGCGTTTCGCGGAGGCCGTCATGATATCAGAGGTTTTCGAGCAGCTTGGCTGCGTTCGTTCGCAGCAGGAAGCGAGCCTTGCCGACATTCCCGCCGGGCGCGACGGCTAGCGCGACGAAGTACTCATCGGTGAGCATGCGAACGATGGTCGTGAGCCGTTCGGTCCGGACGGCGACTTCGCTCGTGTTGCCGGTGTCGAGCATCTCGCCGGCGCGCTGAACGCCTTTGAGCACGACGCTGTACTCCATCCCAACCGACTCGATGTCGAATGGACCGTCACCTTTCGAGTATTGGTCGATCGCGATCCCGTCCGATGCCATCAGCAGCCCGGCCACTCCGCCATCCGTTCGATCGACGATGTCTTGCAGTATCTCTTTGAACATCGGCCCTCCGCCGCGCAATTCCCGCACGGACCGCGGTTCGGGTCAAGTATCGCGTAGAGCGAGCAGCCGACTGCTAGCTCGGGTGCATCAGCACGACCGTCAGACCTCCGCCGTCCGTGTCGCGGAGCTCCAGACGCAGACCATGACGTTTGGCGACGTCACTGGCGATATGCAGGCCCAACCCCATGCCGTGCGGGTGGCGTGTTCGCGCCTCGCTTCCGCGGAACGAGGCTTGGACGACACGGCTGCGATCGGCTTCAGGAATTCCAGGGCCATCGTCGACCACCCGAAGAGCCCATCTGTTGGCCGTGCCTTCGAGGACGACTGCCACATGACCATTGCTGCGGTTGTAGCGAATCGCGTTCTGAACGATGTTGCCAAGCGCCTGCTCGAGCAGGGTGAGGTCGCCGGGGAACTCGATGCCAGCCTCGGGCACTGCGAGATCGAGGCTGATCTGCTTCCGTTTCGCGATCGGCCGGTGCCTTTCGACGACCCGCTCGACGAGACGATTCAAATCGATCGGGTCTCGATGCGTGAGTCCATCGTGGGCTTCGAGGCGCGCGACCGCGTTGAGGTTGTGCAGTAGCGAGCCCAGGTACTGCGACTCCTCGAGGCTCGGCACCATCGCCTTGGCATCGAGCGTCTCGCCGGCTTCGATTCGTTGCTGGAGCGAAGCCAGATGGCCCTGCAGGACGCTCAGCGGAAGCATCACGTCGTGCGTCGTGTTGGCGATGTAGTTGCGGAGCGCCGTCTCACGTTCCCTCAGCGAAGCGAGCTGAGCACGGATCGTTTGACGGCTTTGCTCGAACGCCGCACCGAGCTCGGCGATCTCGTCGTTGCCCTCCACGTAGATGGCCTCCTCCGAGTCGGTTCCCAGCGTTCGAACGGACTCGGTCAGCTGGCGCACACGGCGTACGATCGGGCCGGCCGCAAAGAGCGCGACGAGGATCACGACCAGCGCGACGAGAAACGCGGGCATCAGTATCGCGCCCGAGAACCAGGAAGGCGGCCCCTTGGAGCGCATGAGCAACACCGCGCAGGGACCCTCGTCCCAGGGCATTCGAATGGCAACACTGGTGCGACTCTGGTCGGCTGAGCGCTCGGTCGCGACCTCGTTTCCGGCTCGAAGTTGATTTGCGAGCTCGGCCGGGAACCTGGGGTTGTCTGGATTGGCGCTCTCGAAATTCGCGTCGTAGGCAAAGATTCGGTGCCTCGGAAGCGCTTGGTGCGGAGGCCCCGGGCGCCGGCGGGGCCGTCGTTCTCCTTGCACGCCCGGCCAGCGTTCGGGGTTGGCTTCGCATCGCTCCCGCCCGCCCGACTCCATCCGATGCACCGCGGCTTCAGCGAGCGCTTCCACTCGCATTTGCCGGTGCCAACGGGACTGAGCCCAGCCCAGCAGCACCAGCAGGCAAAGCGCTGCCAGGCCGAGGGTCAGCGCCAATCGCGCTCGCAGCTTCATGAGCCCCCGGAGAGGCGGTAGCCGATGCCCCAAACGGTTTCGAGCTGTGTCGCGTCGTCGCCGAGCTTGCTGCGGAGCCGAGAGATGTGGACGTCTAGGGTCCGTCGGCTGTTGTCCTGAGCCGAGTCGAGCGCCGCATCGACCAGGGCCTCTCGGGTGACCGCTGAGCCCTTTCGTCGCGCGAGAAGCGCCAGGATCTCGAACTCAACGGGAGTCAGCGAGAGCGTTCCTCCAGCGTTGCTGACTTCACGACGCTCGAGGTCGACCTGAATCGCTCCGACCACGAGGCGTTCGGTGCCAACCAGATTCGGCCGGCGTAGGCAGGCCTGGATGCGTGCGATGAGCTCTTCGGGGAAAAACGGCTTGGTGACGTAGTCGTCCGCGCCGAGCTTGAGTCCGCGAATTTTGTCGGCGGTATCATCGCGCGCGCTCAGAATCAAAACCGGCACCTCGGACTTCAGGCGGTAGCGTTTGAGCAGGTCCATGCCGTACGTGCCCGGCAGCATCAGATCCAGGACGATGACGCGGTATTCGTCGGGGTTGAGGTCTCGCGCTGCGTCGCCGTCCTGGACCCAGTGCGGCTCGAACCCCGCTTGCGAAAGGCTCCGTACCACTTGTTCACCAAGCGCTACGTCATCTTCCACAAGCAGGATTCGATTGGACACCGGGTTCTCCAGCTACTTCTTGTCTGCAGAGTGATGGCGCTCGAAGCGCTGTTCCATTCGCTCGACTTTGTGCTCTCGCTTCAGCAATCGAAGCTCTTCTCGCTGCTCACAGCTGAGGTTTGCATAGATTTGGTCTTCGGTCGCGAAACGGAGCTCCTTCATGGCCACGAACTTTTCTTTGCTTCGGGGCATGTCCTTCATTTCTTCACGTTGCGTCTGGGCTCGCTCCACGATGGCGCGGATGCTCGCTTCCTGTGCGGGGTCCAGCTCGAGCCGCTGGGTCATCTCGGTGAGATGTTCTTCCATCTTTTCCGGCGACCAGGGTCCTCCCTTACCGTGAGGGCCTCCCTGAGGGCCGCCGTGCGCGAACGCGACGCCCCCTACGGTGAGCGCGATTGCGGTGACGCCACCCAGCAGGGCAGCGACGATGGTTCCTCTATTGATGAACTTCATGGGTTTCCTTTCTTGGAGGTTTCGCCTCCTCACCGAGTAAAGGGCCGGAACCTTAAGCGATTCTTAAGGCGGGCGGATTTTCTGCTTTTCCGCTAGTTTTGGCCGGTGGCCCGCTCTTTTCTCGTCCTCGACATCGAAACCGTTCCGGACTCGGACCTGGTCTGGGACGCGGCTGTCGGCGGGTTTCCTCCTGCGCCCTTCCATCAAGTGGTGGCGCTTGGCGTCCTGTGGCTCGATGGAAACTACGAGCTCCAGAAGCTTGGCGCCTTTGGTGGCGAAGAAGACGCGCCACCGGACGAGTCCAAGGTTCTGCAAGAGTTCGCCGAGTTCATCGGAAAGCGGCACCCGACCATGGTGAGCTTCAATGGGCGTCGCTTCGATTTGCCGGTGCTTGCCAATCGTATGCTCAAGCACGGCGTCCCGTTTCCGGCGTACTACGCCGGGCGTAGCGGCGGGGCTGACTATCGATATCGTTATAGCGATGAGGGGCACATGGATTTGGCCGACGTGCTGACCGACTACGGCGCGAGCCGAATGCCCAGCCTCGGCGCACTCGCGCAGCTCGTCGGAATGCCGGGCAAGATGGACGTCGATGGCTCGAAGGTGCAGAGCATGTTCGAGCACGGCCGCTACACGGAAATTCGCGACTACTGCCTGCACGACGTGGTGCAAACGACCTTCGTGTTTCTTCGCTCCGAGCTCTTGCGCGGCCGCCTGAACCGGGCGGACTACCGCGAGCGGGCCCGGGCGCTCTGGGACGCGCTCGAAAAAGACCCACGCGTCGTCGAGGTCCTCGAACGCGCGGACAAGTCCCTCGCACTTCTAAGTGGCTGAAACAATGTGGCAAAGTCCGAATTCTCGTTCTTTTTTCGCCTCTTAAGAGCTTCGTAAGGTCTGCCCTCGTCCGAGTTGCTGAACCGCGGGCATAGCCCGCAACAACTCTTGAGAAGACGAGGAATCATCATGCGTTATCTAATTCACATTGGGCTCTTTGCATTGGCGCTCACCGCTGTAACCCAGGCTGACGCGCAGGCTAGGCGGCGCGGAGATCGCGAGACGACCGTCGTGATTGCCGCGGGGCGCGGTCCGCAGGTAGCACGGCCGGTTCGCGCGAGCGTTGATCCGCCGCGTGCGATCTACGATCAGCGACGAACCATCCACAACACGCCGAAAGCAGTTCTCGATGCGCGTCGCGCTTACTCGGACCAGCGGGAGGACCTGCAGCAAATCGTCCGGATCAGCCAACGCTGGGAGCAGGCGACCGCTGAGCGGAACCGCGACGCGCAATGGAGGGTCAACCGTCAGCTCGACGGGTGGCTCGAGCGTGAGGTCCGTGAATCCATTCGCGAGCCCCAGAGCCAGCGCTACACGCAACGCGTTCGCGTGCTCCGCAACGAGCTCGTGAAGCTGGAACGTGGCCGCTACTCCGAGCACAGCTACCGCGGACGCCGTCTGGGCAGCTACCACCAGAGGAAGGCCGCTATTCTCAACGAGCTCGTCCAACTGTCCGAGCGGCAGGTGCAGCGCGCTGAAGCAAACCTTCACTACCCCCATCGGCTTTCGGTCGCCCGCCGCTGAGCGATCGAGCCGGCGAAGTTGCAAGCGCCTCGGCAGTGGTCGGGGCGCTTCCTTCTTAACCGCCGCCGAATGCAGCGCGTTCTTCATCGAGCGCGCGCTCGATGTTGCCGCAGACGATCTCGCAGAGCCTGAACACCGCCGGGTCGGCGACCGAGTAATACGCTGAGTTCCCACGCTTTTCGCGCTTGACCAAGCGGTGCGCCAGCAGGGTGGTGAGGTGCTTGGAGACGTTGGGCTGCGTGCTGCCGGTGGCCTCCACGAGGGCGGTTACGGTGCGCGCGCCATCCGCCAATTCGTTGAGAATCTGGAGGCGAAGAGGAACCCCGAGGATTCGGAATCGCGTGGCGACCGAGTCCAGGTTCTGCGGGTTTAGAGCGGTTTTCGCCATTGCTCTATCTACTATAGCGCCATTTCTTTGAAATAACACCACTTGACTATATGATTATGTGGACATATAGATAGGTCTGACTTCAATCGGAGTTCAAACGGAGCTGATGTCCATGAAACGCAAGATCCTCGATTTCCCAATTCAACACGCGCGCCTGGTCTTTGTTGCCCTGGCGGTGCTCACGATCGGTCTCGGCGCGGCCATTCCCTCGATCAAGATCGACACCGACCCAGAGACCATGCTCTCCGCGGACGACCCCGCCCGCGTCTTTCACAACCAAACCAAGGAAGAGTTCGCTCTTCATGACCTGATCGTGGTGGGCGTCGTGAACGAGGCTGAGCCGGAGGGTGTCTTCAACCCCGAGTCCCTCGGCCGCATTCACGAGCTCAACGAACGTCTCAAGTCGATCGATGGAGTGATCGCGCGTGATGTTCTCGGGCCTTCCACGATGGACAACATCGAGCAGGCTGGACCTGGGACGATTCGCTTCGAATGGTTGATGGAGGAGGCGCCGAAGACGCCGGAGGAAGCACTCGCGATCAAGGAGGCCGCGCTTCGGCTGCCCATGCTCCGGGGCACCGTAGTTTCCGAAGACGGCGATAGCGTCGCTCTCTACGTTCCGATCGAAAGCAAGGATCAGAGTCACCGAATCTCCGAAGAGATCGAAGCGATCATCGCTGGCTTCGGCGCCAACACCGACGAGTTCTATATTACCGGCCTGCCCGTCGCCGAGGACACCTTCGGCGTCGAGATGTTCAAGCAGATGGCGGTTTCCGCGCCGCTTGCTGCCCTGGTGATCCTTTTGCTGATGTGGTGGTTCTTCCGCTCGTTCTCGTTGGTCCTGTCACCGATGATCGTCGCGATGACCACGGTCACCATCACGATGGGGGCGCTGATTGCGAGCGGCTTCACGGTGCACATCATGAGCTCGATGATCCCCATCTTCCTGATGCCGATAGCGGTCGTGGACTCGGTCCATCTTCTGTCGGAGTTCGTCGATATCTACCCGAAGACCGGCGATCGCAAGGCCGCGATCAAAGAGGTCGTCGGGCACCTGTTCGCACCGATGCTGTACACATCACTCACTTCGGCGGCGGGCTTCCTCTCGCTCACACTGACCCCGATTCCGCCGGTTCGCGTGTTTGGCGTGTTCGTCGCGCTCGGTATCGGCATTGCGTTCGTGCTGACGATTCTCTTCGTTCCTGCATACATCGCAGCGCTCCCAGAGAAGCGTCTGACCGCGCTGCTCTCGAGCAAGCGTGATGCCAGCGATCCTGGCCTCCTCGGACGGGTCGTCGAAGCCGTCGGCGCTAGGAGTCTTCGCTTCGCCAAGCCGATCCTTCTGGTGACGGTCGTCGCCATCGCCATCAGCGGATACGGAATTTCGCAGATCAACATCAACGACAACCCGGTTCGTTGGTTCAAGCCCGATCACAAGATCCGCGTGGCCGACAGGGTGCTCAACCAGGAGCTCGCTGGAACGTACATGGCGTTCCTCATCATGAAGCAGGATACCGACGCGAAGACCGAGATTGTTGCGGCCGGTGATCGCGCCCTCGAAGAGGCAAGCGAGGCCATGCGCAGTCGCTGGGACGCCGCCAAGGCCGAGGCGCAAACCGCGAGCGAGGAAGGGGTGACGAATGTCTCCGATGCCTTGATCGAAGCGACCTCGGACTTGGTATTCGACACGAGCGGCGAAGAGTCTGAGCAGTGGCAGGCTGTGCAAACGGCGCTCGAAGAGGCGCAGACCGCAAGCAAGACCTTCCAGAACCCCGAACATCTCGCTTACGTCGAGCGACTCCAAGCGGCGGCCGAGTCGCTGCCTCTAGTCGGAAAGACGAGCTCGATCGCGGACGTCGTGAAGACGGTCTACCGCGAGCTCGTCAGCGGTGAAGACGAGGACTACCGCATTCCGGGCTCGGCCGAGGGCGTCGCGCAGACGCTCTTGCAGTTCCAGTCTTCTCACCGACCGAACGATCTCTGGCATTTGGTGAGCCCCGACTATCGTGAAAGCGCCGTCTGGGTGCAGCTCAAGAGTGGCGATAACCAGGACATGATCTCAGTCAAGGCCGACCTCGATGACTTCATGGCCGCCAACCCGCCGCCCGATGGCCTCCGCCCGCAATGGGCCGGCCTCACGTTCCTCAACACCGTTTGGCAGGAAGAGATGGTGGGCGGGATGCTCGAGAGCTTGATGGGCGCTTTCGTCATCGTGTTCCTGATGATGATGATCTTGTTCCGCTCGCCGGTCTACGGTGCGCTGGCCATGGTTCCGCTCACAATCACCATCGTTTTCACGTACGGACTCATTGGTCTAGTGGGCAAGGACTACGACATGCCGGTGGCTGTCTTGTCGTCGCTCACGCTCGGTCTCTCGGTCGACTTCGCGATTCACTTTCTCGAGCGTGCCCGCGCCATTCAAGGCGAGACCGGAGACTGGAGGGCGACGATGGCGCTCATGTTCCAAGAGCCGGGCAGGGCGATCACGCGCAACGCGATCGTCATCGCCATCGGCTTCCTTCCGCTGCTGGCGGCGCCACTCGTTCCGTACAACACCGTGGGCTTCTTGATGGCTGCCATCATGGCCGTCTCGAGCGTCGTCACGGTGGTTCTGCTGCCCTCGATCATGATGCAAATTCAGAACTGGCTCTCCCCGAAGAAGGAGACCGTGGCAACGAGCGAGGACGACAGTTCTGCAACCCTCGCGACCAACAAGGAGCAAACAGCATGAAGACCCTCAGCAAGACCTGGTTGGCGGCCGTAGCCGCAGCGATTCTTCTCTCAACCCCCAGCATGTCTGCCGAGGCAGGCGACCTGAAGGACGCGAGCCAAATCGTGAAGCGCACCAACGAAGCCCAGTACTACGCGGCGAACGATGGGCGAGCGCTCATTCGGATGAAGATCGTCGATAGCAAGGGTCGTTCTCAGCGTCGACAGTTTTCTGTCCTACGGCGCGACCTCAAGGACGGAGGCGACCAGAACTACCTCGTCGTCTTCGATCAGCCGGCCGACGTTCGAAACACGGCGTTTCTCGTGAAGAAGCATGCGAGCAAGGACGACGACCGCTGGCTCTATCTGCCAGGCCTCGACCTCGTCAAGCGAATCGCGGCCAGTGACGAGCGTACGAGCTTCGTCGGGACGCACTTCTTCTATGAGGACATCTCGGGCCGGCATCCGGATGAGGACAAGCACGAGCTCGTTGAGACGACCGACACCGAATATCTGGTCAAGAGCACGCCGAAGAGCAGCAAAGGTGTCGAGTTTGCCCACTACACGCTGCGCATCAACAAGAAGACCTTCCTCCCGAGCCAGATCGAGTACGTGAATGCGCAAGGCAAGGTCTACCGTCGCATCGAAACCGCCAAGGTGGACACCGTGCAGGGCAAGCCGACCATCACGCGTCTCAAGGTCTCTGATCTCGAGTCGGGCGGATACACGCTGAGTGACGTCAGCAACGTGAGTTACGACCTCGGGATCCCCGACGACATCTTCGTCGAGACCTCGCTTCGCAACCCTCCCCAGAAGTGGCTCCGCTGAGCGGAGCGCCTGACGAGAATCACGGGGTAGTTCCATGAAACCGACGATCTGTACGACCAAGCAGTGCCACCGGGGTGGCGGCTCGCTGCGCTGCATCGCGACGGCCGCACTGGTCTTTGCGGCTCTAGCGCTAGCCTCCAGTGCCTTGGGACAAGTCGAGCAAGACAGCGCCGCGCCCAAGGTGGAGGAGGGCGCTGGCGAGTCCGACGCAGGTCCATCTACGGAATCTCCGCCCGAGGCGTCTTCAGATCCTACGAGCGAGGAGGCGTTCGAGTCCGCGGCGGAGGGCCCCGTGAACGCTGCGGATGCCGCGGACACGCCCGAAGAGCTTGCCGGTGACGTCGAGCCGACGGGCGAATCCGGCGGGGACGAGGACTGGGGCGAGTTCGATGACTGGGAAGAGGAAGAAGGCGGCGGCGAAGGAAGCTCTGGCGCCAAGGGCTGGGGCTTCCAGCTCGGGGGCTTCGTCGAAGGCCTCATCGCGCCGCGCGTCGTTCGAAGCAGCGCCAGTGCCAATGAGTTCGTTGCAAACGAGGCGCGCTTTCGACTGAACCTCGATGCAACCCACCAAATTGTAAGCGCGCGCTTTCGGGGCGACGTCTTTGCGGACGCCGTCGAGCGTCGGATCTGGTTCGACATTCGAGACGCGTCGATCTTCGTACGCGGCGGAACCTGGTTCAGCATGCGATTTGGCCGGCAAGTCCTGACCTGGGGCACCGGCGACTTCTTGTTTCTGAACGACCTCTTCCCGAAGGACTTCAACTCCTTCTTCATCGGTCGCGCCGACGAATACCTCAAGGCCCCCTCCAACTCGGTGCAGACGACGTTCATGATGAAGAAGGTCGGGCTCGACCTGATTTGGACCCCGATCTTCGAGCCTGACCGCTTCATCAACGGGCAGCGTCTGTCATTCTTCAATCCCCTGGTCGGAGAGATCATCGGAGATCGTTCTCCGCTCACGCCCATCGATCCGTTCTTCCCCGAACAGCGATTGCGAAACGGAACCGTGCACGGCCGTCTTTACGGCACGGCAGGCGCCGTCGAGCTCGCTGCGTATGGTTATGTGGGCTATTGGATGCAGCCGAACGCGCTCGCGCTAACGGACCCGGCGGATCCAAACACTATCTTGGGGCTCACCTACGCGCGCTTGGCCGTCTACGGCGCGAGCCTACGTACTCCCCTGTTTGGGGGACTCTTCAACGTCGAGGGCGCGTTCTACGACTCGTTCAAGGATCGGGCGGGGACGACTCCTGCCATCCCGAACTCGCAGTTTCGCGGCCTGGTCGGCTACGAGCGGGAGCTCTTCCCTAAGTTCCAAATGGGCCTACAGTACTATCTCGAGTACACGCTCAAGTACGACGAGCTGATCGCGAGCTCGTTCTGGGCTCAATACGAGCAGCACGAGTTCCGGCATCTGATCACCCTGCGGCTCAACCAGCTTCTGGTCATGGACAACCTAGAGCTCTCGCTCTTCGTATTCTTCTCGCCGGACGAGCTCGACACCTACATTCGACCGCGCATCACCTACAAGATCATCGAGCCCCTGGCGATCGTCGTCGGCGCGAACCTCATGTTCGGTCGCGACGACTACACCTTCTTTGGCCAACTCCAAGAGAACACGAACGTGTACGCGAGGCTTCGCTACTCGTTCTGAGAATTCAAAACGAAAGGAACACAAACATGAACATCGACAAACTGGTCTTTCGAGTCGCGGGCATCATGGTCACCGCCGGCGTAGCCTTGGCGTACAGCCACCACATCGCCTGGCTCATCCTTCCCGCATTCGTCGGCTTGAATATGTTTCAGGCTTCGTTTACCGGCTTCTGCCCCATGGCCACGATCGCCAAGCGTTTCGGGATGAGCGAAGGCAAGGCGTTCTAACGCTCTGACTTCCCGCGAGCGCTAGTTTCGGCCGTCTTCATGGCAGTCTAGGCAGAAATTCGGGGGCGCGGGGCCGGTCGGATAGTCGTTCTCCTCGCGGTGTTCCGCGTCCATCTTGGCTCGCGTGTGGTCCCCGTCGTGGCACCCGACGCAGTCCGCGTTCTCACCCGCCACGGGCGATCCGAGGTCGGGGTTGTGGCAGGACACACAGTCGTCGCGATAGTCCTTGTGGGGCCCTGACTCGATCGGGAAAGCGTCCTCCGGATGATTGCCACCGGTTGCCGGCGTCCAGGCGCTGCTCGTGTGGCAGTCTTGGCAACTGAGCGCGAACGTGTCGTGCCCCAGATACGGGCTTCCGTCGTAGTCGCTTCGGTGACAGTCCACGCAGAGCGTTCCGGTCCCTTCGTAGACCGCTGGGGTCCCCGTGTGACAGCCAGAGCATTCGGTTTGCGCGTGCGCACCCTCGAGCGGCCAACTGTGTTCAAACAGCGCAGGGATCCAGTTGTCGTTCGTATGACAGTCTTGACAGGTCGTGGGGAACGTATCGTGCCCGGGGAAAGGACTGTTCTCGTAGTCCGCCCGATGACAGCCCGCGCAGTCCGTCGGCGTGCCCTCATAGACGGCAGGGTCGCCGACGTGGCAGCCTAGACAAGAAGCTTGCGCGTGTGCGCCGTCGAGTAGCCAAGGGTGCTCCAGAGTCGAGAGCGCGGGCACCCATGCCTCGGTCGAATGACAGCCCTCGCAGCTCGTCGGGAACCCGTCGTGACCGGGCTCGGGGCTGCGGTCGTAGTCATCCTGATGGCAGCCGATGCAGAGCTTGGGCGTCCCCTGGTACAGCGGAGGTTCACCGACGTGGCAGCTCGTGCAGAGCGTCCGCGCGTGCTCGCCCTCGAGCGGCCAGGAGTGGCCCATGGCGAACTCGGCCGGGACCCACTGCCTCTCGGAGTGACAGTCCTGACAACTGGTCGGGAGGGTTTGGTGGGGCGGATTGACCGCGGATTCGCGCTCCGACTCGTGGCAGCTCATGCACTGGGCCTGGCGCACAACCCCGGGCTCGTGGGTGCTGTTGCCGGCCCCCGTGCATCCCGTCGCTCCGAGCTGAACCAGCAGAACGACGCTTGCTACGAGCGCGCGGAGCATAGATTGCGCAGTAAGCCTCATGGATTACACGATACGTTTATTGGTTAACCCTGCCAGGTTAATTTACAAAATATGATACTCGCTGGTCTCGCGGCCGCGGATCGACCCACAAAAGCAAGTGTTTCCATGCCGTTAGACGGGTTCCTCGGTCGCCGGATGGGCTACCCGGTCTAGGACTTGGGTGCTACCTTTTGGGGAGTCCATGTTTCTTCCTGATCGAGCGGCGAAACGCCTGTTGACCATCGGCGCTCTGGGCATAGTGTTGCTCCAAGGGGCATGCACGAGCGGGACCCAGGACCACGAGCGCCTTCAAGTCCGAAGCGCGGACTGCGTCGTCTGCCATGCGGACGATGTCCAGCACGCTCGAAACCCACCTCATGATGGGTTCCCGGACAGCTGCGGCACTTGCCACGGCAACGAGGCCTGGTCCCCGGCAGCGTTCATGCACTCTTGGCCGATCGTCGGCGCGCACCAGACGCTCGCGTGCAACGCATGCCACGTCGGGGACCCTCCGCTGTACCAGGGGACGCCGACCCTCTGCGTCGGCTGCCATCAGGATGACTATGACCGCAGCCCCTTCCCGGGTCACAGCGACTTCCCAACGACCTGTGAAACCTGTCACACCACAACGGCCTGGACTCCCGCCACCGGTGGCAATCATCCGGAGAGCGCGTTCCCGATCGAAAATGGAGCACACTCGCCCTACCGAGACGATTGCGTGTCCTGTCACAACCCGGAGCTCGGCTCACCGGTCGATGGTGAGAATGCGGACTGCGTCGGCTGTCACGACGGCGAGCACACACGAGCCAAGATGGACGCAGAGCACCGCGAGGAAAACGACTACCCGACGGGCCCCGCGCCCCCGAATTTTTGCTTGGACTGCCACGCGGACGGCCGGAAAGGCGACTAGGCTTCTCCGTACTTGGTGACGATCTCGATCCCAATATCTTGAAGCAGGGCGGTCGGCGCCGTTCCGCCGATCTGGATCACCACCGCGTCGTTCTGAATGCTGCGGGTTTCTCCGGACCCATCGCGTAGGCTGACTCGGTCCTCGAAGATCTCCTCGACCTGTGTGCCCATCAAGGCTGTCAGACGAGCGGCCGCGACCTCGGCTTCGATCCGTTTGCGATTCGGCTCCCGGCACCGGGCGAAGCTGTTCTTTCGGTAGCTGATCGTCACCGAAGCGCATTTTCCTCCGTCGATTAGTGCGAAAGCGGACTCTACCGCCGCATTGCCGCCCCCAACGACCAACACATGCTGGTCTTGAAACACGTCCGGCTCGATGACCCGGTAGACCACTTTGGCTTGCTCTTCACCGGGCACATCGAGCTTGCGGGGGGAGCCCCGACGGCCGAGCGCCAAGAGCACGTTTGCGGTCTTGAACACGCCGCCTGTGGAAGACACCAGCCAGATGTCATCGTCACCAGGCTCGATCTTCTCGACGAGCTCCCCGACGGCGACCTGCAAACCGGTTCTCTCTCGGATGTCTTCCCAGAGCGCGACCAGTTGTTCCTTGCTCATCTTCCTCTTGGACACGCGTCCGTACATTGGGAAGTCGAGGAACCCCGTCATGACCACTTTCGCTCGGGGATAGTGGGTGATCGTGCCGCCAAACGCTTCGCGTTCGAGCAAGAGCACGCGCAAACCCGCTTCCATCAAGCGGAGCGTTGCGCTCGTTCCTGCCGGACCTGCGCCGACGACCAAGGCATCGAGCGCCTCGCCTGCTGCCCTGCGATCTCCCGCGATGATATGGTCGGCGGCCTGCCGCCCCTGGGACACTGCGTTGCGAATCAGTCCCATCCCACCGAGCTCGCCGACGATGTACACGCCCGGCTGATTGGTTTGAAAATCAGGATCCACGTTGGGGAGCTCGAGGCCGCGCTTGGCGGTGCCGAACACCAAGGTGATCGCTTGAACCGGACACGCCGACGCGCAGGCCCCGTGTCCGATACAGCCGAGCGGATTCGTCAGTGCACCCCGGCCGTTGACGACCGTGAGCACGCTCTTCTCGGGACAGGCGTACACACATGCACCCGAGCCGATGCATCGGATCGGATCGATGTACGGGTGAATGCTGGCAGGGACGATGTCCCCCATCGCGCGCAGCTCTTCGAGCTCTTGGCGCCCGGCTTCCGTGCGCAATTGCTCCCGTTTGCGCCAGTACAGATTCAAAGCGCCGGCGAGTGCGACAAAGCAGCCGATCGCGATCCAAGTGATCATAGGAACTCTAGCCTAGCCCTTTTGTCCGAATAGTGGCTGTTTGTTATGCTGCGAGTCTAACATGCGCGACGGGTGGGGACCCGTCGTCAGCAGGGCATTGTGGGGAAGCAAGCAACAGCATCGTCTCGACGTCGTAAGGCGAGAGCGGCGGGTTTACTCGTCGCGTTGGCGCTGGCCGCGCTGACGTTCGTGCTCTGGGATCTCGGCGACGACTTCTATCTATCCGACCTCCAATCGCGGGTCGAACACAGCGGCTACGAGACGC
This sequence comes from uncultured delta proteobacterium, assembly GCA_963716775.1. Taxonomy (GTDB): domain Bacteria; phylum Myxococcota_A; class Polyangia; order Polyangiales; family Houyiibacteriaceae; genus SG8-38. The sequence goes on along the minus strand of CAVQUI010000003.1, from coordinate 127,846 downwards.
TCCGGCCCGGGGGCCTCGTCGGGCACGGGTACGGAATCATCGGCACGATCCTGATCCTGGCGAACCTTCTATACTTGGCGCGACGCCGACTTGCTCGCTGGTCGCTGGGCTCGATGAAGACATGGCTCAACCTGCACGTCTTCACCGGCCTTTTCGGCTCGCTCCTGATCCTCTTCCACTCTGCCTTTCAGTTTCGGACGCCGATTGCCGTGGTCACCGCCATCAGTCTCGGCATCGTGGTCGTGACAGGGATCGCGGGCCGGTATCTCTACGCGCTGACGCCGCGTCCCGATCGCGCGGCGCTCGAGCAGGCGCTCTCCACGCTGGACGGGATGGCGCCCGGATGCAGCGCTCGCGTTTATCAGGCGCTCGAGGTCCACAAAGTTACGCAGGTCGACACGCATCACTGGTTGCTGGCCAAGCTGGCCGCAGTGCCCAAGTGGGCGCGTGACGCGCGCTCCCGCGGTTTCATCGTGAGCTATGTCATCGAGGACGTACCGATGGCAGCGGTTCTCGACCGCAAAGATCGTCGGCAGTTCCGAAAGGCGAAGCGAGCCGTGCGCAAGTATGCCACACGGGAAGTGGTCGCGGTCGGCGCCTCTTCGCTGCTTCAGTCCTGGCGAGGCTTCCACCGACTTTTGGCGGTGATTCTAGTCCTGCTCGTTCCTGTTCACATCGCCGTGGCCTGGATCTACGGCTATCGCTGGATCTTCTCTACGTGACCGGTCACGCCAAGGCGCTTGTGTTCTTGGGCTCTCTGGTGATGGCTGCCGCAGTCAGCGGAGCACTCGCGCCTCGACCCAGTGGCGCCCAGTTTCTGTCGCCTGGCAAGTTGGCCAGCGCCCACGCTGAGATCGATGGCGATGCGAATTGCAGCGAATGCCACACGACGGGCAAGGGCCTCGATACCGACGCCTGTCTTGGCTGCCACGAGGACCTCGGCTCTCGGATTCGCCGTGGGCAGGGCTTACACGCGACGCGGGACTATCGGGAGCAGTCCTGCGGCCGGTGTCATGTCGAACATCTCGGGCGAGACGCCAAACTCGTGCGCTGGCCCGGGGGGCGAAAGGAGCGATTCGACCATCGCAAGTCGGGCTGGCCACTCAAGGGCGCCCACGAGTCGGCGGGCTGCGAGGACTGTCACGACAAAAAGAACCGCCGTGGCGCTTCGACTTTTCTCGGACTGAAGACCGACTGCGTGTCCTGCCACGAGGACCCTCACCACGGCACCTTTGCCGGAGCCGAGTGCACTTCTTGTCACAACGAAACCGACTGGGCGCGAGTGGACAACGTCAGGGCCAATCATCCCGGGCTGAGTCTGGCGGCCGGTCACGCGAAGACGAAGTGCGAGGCCTGCCACGATGAAGGCAACGTCGAGCCGCCGAGCATGGGCTCGGACTGCGTTGCCTGTCATGCGCCAGTGCACGAGGCGAAGTTCAGCAATCGATGCGAGGACTGTCACGCGAGCATTCGTTGGACGGGTTTGCCGAAGAAGATCGGGCTGCGCGCCCATCCGCTCACCGATTTCCCACTCGTGGGCTCGCATCGGGAGGTCGCATGCGCGCGCTGCCATTCCCCCAAGCTGCCGGCGCAAAGACGATATCGACGTCTAGAGTTCAATCAATGCAATGACTGTCATCGGGACGTGCATCGTGGGAGCCTCGGAAGCACGGACTGCGCGTCCTGTCACGACGAGCACGGATTTTGGCCGACACGCTTCACCGTCGAGCAACACAGCAGGACCGAATTCCCTCTCGAATCGAAGCATCAGGCCGTTCCTTGCAGCAGCTGCCATCAGGCGAAGCGTCCTCGCTACAACTTGAACCTGAAAGCGCGCGCCTGTGCCAGTTGCCACGAGAACCCCCACGGCGATCAGTTTGCAGCGGAGATGCGCGTGGATGGCTGCGCCCATTGCCACTCCGAACGCGGCTGGGAGTCTCCGCGGATCGACCACAGTGCCTGGCCGCTGACCGGCGCCCACGCTGAGACCGCTTGCGACAGCTGTCACAGTCCTTCGAAACAGGATCGGCAGAGCGGCAAAGGGGCGACGTACAGCGGAGCGCCACGCGACTGCGCTGGCTGCCATCGCGACCCACATGCAGGGCAGTTTCGGCTCGCGGCTCCGGAGCGCAGCTGTGATGCCTGCCACCTCACCGTGTCTTTCGAGATCGACGCCTTCGATCACGGAAAGCTGACCGACTATCCGCTCGAAGGCGCGCACGCCGAGCTTGGCTGCGTCGCATGCCACAACAAGGAGCGTCTACGAGGCGGCGCCCAGATAACGAGATACAGGCTCGGCTATCAGGAATGCGCGGACTGCCATGCAAATCCGCATTCCCGTCGAAAGGGGGCGCGATGAACCGCGCGATCGTGATCGGGCTCGGCATCGCTCTCCTCGCCGGTATTGCGGGCATCGCCGTGGCCAAGGATCCCGAACGGAACGCCGCCCGAGCCAAGGCCTCGCGTCACAGTTCGATCACCGAAGGATTGGATTGCGGGAACTGCCATACTCCGGCGAGCTGGAAGATGGCAGCGGGCAAGGCGGGCGGAAGCTTCGACCATTCGCGAACGGGTTTTCCGCTGACCGGGCGACATGAACTAGCCACCTGCAATCAGTGTCACAGCGGAGATCAGCGCGTCATCCGCGAGTGCGGCAGCTGTCACGAAGATCGGCACCAATCGCGCCTGAGCGGCCGATGCGACAGCTGTCACTCGTCGAGACGATGGAACGACATGGAGGCGTTCGAGATCCATCGCCGGACGCGCTTCCCGTTGACGGGTATGCACGCGCTCGCCGACTGCACCGAATGCCATCAGCGCAACAAGGAGAGGCAATGGACGACCGTTCCGAGCAACTGCTTCGCCTGCCACGACGCGGACTACCTCGATCCGAGCATTCATCCAAGCCATCGCGGCACCGCCACATCGGCACCGTTCCCGCAGGATTGCTCGCAGTGTCATCTCGCGAGTGCTTGGAGCCCTGCGTTCATCGACCCGACGGCCTTCACGGCTTCGTCGACGAGCTCCGTCCGAGCGGGGCTCGGCGGGATGGTCGTGCCGGCGAATCACGACATGCATTTCCCGGTTTCACGCGGTCCGCACCGTGGCGCTGCCTGCAACAGCTGCCACATGTCTGTGAAGGCGCCCCGCCTCGTTCGCTGTGTAGGCTGCCACGCGCACAATCCAGTCAAGCTGCAGAGTCAGCACGGACGGCGGATATCGAACAGCGGTAACGCATGCCTTGGCTGCCATCCTGGAGGGACTGCGCGGTGACCTGGCTTCGCTCCGCGACGATGTTTGCACTGCTGGCCATCGTGGTCGTTTCGAACGTGGCCGGGGCAGAATCCCGCCGCAGGGTGACCGTCAAGGTCGTCGATATCGCCGGCGGCCGCGCGTATCTGGTGCCAGGCGAAGTTGCCGGAGTCGGTGTCGGCTCCGTCGTGCTTGTCCGAGATAAGCGCTATCGCGTCATCGCGGCCACCGCAAAGCACGCCGTCATCGAGATGAAAGGCCGTGAGCTCCGCGTGGGGATGACTGGCCGTGCAGATGCCAAAGTTCAACGCACGACGGTCGCGGCGCTCCCGAAACCCGAACCTCTGAGCGCCTACGAGAATCAATGGCCCGAAGCCGTCTTGCCGGCAACGAAGCAGACGCCCGAGCCGGTGCCTCTGGGAACCTGGTCTGATGGACAGCGAATCGATCTCGCGCTGTCGACCAACGTAGGCGGCACGCTGGCCCTCAGCGACGGCGAGTCCTTCGGACGCGCCTCGCTGCGCGCGCGCCTTCATGCCGAGCCCTTCGAGCAACCCGTGTTCTTCGACATCGACTTCGCCGCGCAGTCTTGGTTCGGCGGCAACATCGGGAATCGTCCGGGCAGCTCCTCTCGCCCGGTGATCGCGATTCGAGAGTTGCAGTTTGGCTACGGCACGAAGCTGAGTCCTCAGGTAGGCCTCGGCCGACTTCCCTTCGTGGCAGTCGGCGTTGGGCAACTCGACGGACTTCGTGTGCGTTCGCCCTCCTGGGCAGGCTTCACGATCGGCGCGTTTGGCGGCACCGTTCCCGATCCGCTCGACAATCGGCCCAGCATCGACACGACCCGATTCGGTGTCCAACTGGCGTATCAGAACGAATCGCTCGACGCTCAGCCCTTTGTCGGCCTATCGATGCACGCCTCGACCTTCATGGGGGACATCGACGAGCGTCGACTGAACGCAGAATTCGACGTGTTTCCAGGGGCCGGACGGATTGCTGGGCATTTCGAGCTTTCAATGCACGACGAGACCAACCCCTGGCGGGCGCCGCGGTTCGAGGTGAGTGCAGCGGGCCTGGACGCATCGTTTCGCGTGGGCATTTTTCAGCTTGCCGGTCGATTCGACATGCGGCTTCCGGAACGCTCGCTCTGGCTCACCTCGTACCTGCCACTCGGATATCTGTGCAACACGGTTCCAGACGCGGCGTCGAGCACCGGTGACGAGATCGTCTGCGCCAACAGCAATGACGCCCGGTACTTCGGCGGCCTCGACGCCAGCTTCACGTTCTCCCGTTTTGCCCTTCATGCGGGCGCGAGCATCGTGCACAGTGAATCGGCGAATCAATTCGAGCAGCTTTCTGGTTACATACAGGCCCGCATTCTACGCATTGCGGACATCATGTGGACTGACCTTTCGCTTGCGGCCTACGCTCGCGCATTCGTGTCCGATTACGCAGCCCGTCTCGGATTGGGCGTAGACATCGGGCGAGTCGGCGAAGTCTCCGCGTACTATCGCGCGTCTCTCAATCAGTACACCGCCTCCCCGAGCAACTGGCTGCAGCACTCTGCCGGCGGCGTTCTGTATTTCTCCCTCGGACACGACCTCGATCTCGGCGTTCGGGTCGATGGGATGTTTGGCGAAGACGTGAGCGTGCTCGTGCTCGGCTCGAATCTGACTTGGCGCCCGTCCTGGTAGTGGCTTCTCGGGTCGTCTCAGCGGCGGAGATGCCAGGCGCTACTCGATCCGAGCCTTGAGCGCTTCGATCTCCTGAACGATGCCGGTCCCGATGTCTTGCAAGTCCGGCACCAAGTCGGTGCAGGCCAGTGCGCCGAAACAAAGACGGTCGACTGCGCTCATCACCGTGATGTTGAGCCCCGAGCCCTGTTGCACCGGGCCGAGCGGGAATAGGTGGGTCAGCCGTGTGCCCGGCGTGTAGAGCGGGACCGGAGGGCCTGCGATGTTCGAAATGATGAGATTCCACAAGGGCGGAATCCGATCGGCCAGGTGGCGCGAGGAGAAGAACTCGACGAAGTGGGTCGCGATCCAGGGCACGGTGATGTTGTTCACGAGATCGGCGACGTTCTTGAGGATGTCGCCTCCGCCTCCCTTGCTGTGGCGCCTCTTCTGACGAGAGGTTTCCTGGTTGATGGCCATGAGCCGATCGACCGGGTCGTCGGTTTGGATGGGCAAGTGAACTCGAATCACCGAGATGCGGTTGCCTTCCTGCTCCCCTTCGTGCCGGATCGATACCGGCACGCTTGCCACGAGCGGGCGTTCGGGAAGGCCGCCGTGTGCGCCCAGCCAAGATCGCAAGCTTGCGCAGCAGGCGGCGAGCACGACGTCGTTGACGGTCGTTCCAAACGCCTTCTTGATTGCCTTCACGTCGCCAAATGGAACATCCACGAGCGAGACCGACCGGCTAGGCGTGAGGGCAGCGTTGAACATCGTCGGTGGCGCTTCGAAGAGGGGCGGCTTCTCGGTAGCCTCGCTCTGCGCGGCAGGAGCGGGTTTGGCTTGTCCCTCGTTTCGGACCGCGGCGGCCATTTTTGCAGCCGCCTCGACTGCGCGTCGCGGCTTGCCAGCCAGGGTCCGAAGCGTATCGGCCGCCAGCCAGGGGATCGTGGGTTCTCGATCGGGAATCCAGGGCTTGTCAGGGGGAGGGATGACCCGGCCTTCGGGACTGGCATCCATGAGCTCACCTGCGATGGCTGCGCTTCTGCCTCCGTCCATCGCCGCGTGGTGGATCTTCATGACAAGAGCCAGCCTGCCGCCCTCCAAGCCCTCCACGAGCGCAACCTTCCAAAGCGGCCTGTCGCGCTCGAGACAGGTGCCCGCGAAGCCGCCGACAAAATCGCAGAGCTCCTGCATCCCCCCAGGAGAAGGAAGCGAGACGCGCACCAGGTGTCTGTCGAGATCGAAAGCTGGATCCTCGATCCAGTGAGGGTCGCCGATCTGCAAGGGGCCCTGAACGATGCGGCGCCGGAATGGCGGGATGAGATGGAGCCGCTCCGCAAACCGCCGGCGAGTCAATTCGAACGCGGAGCCCTCGCCGAGCTCAGACCCGGGCTCGACCTCGGATTCGAGGATCAGGACACCCATCGTGTGCATGGGCATTTCGGGCGTCTCCGCGTAGAGCATCGCTGCATCGAGTGTCGAGACCGGAATCAAAGTGGGCTCCCAGGCTGCAAGAAACCGATACCCATCATGAAGCGGGCCATCTCGGTCAGATACTCGCCTCGGTCGAGGTGGATGCTGTGGCTCCCCGGAAACCAGTGCATGCGGCAGCGCTCCCAATGATCCCAGAGCAGCCGGGAATGCTTCGGAGGTGCAAGCCGATCACCTGCGCCGCCGACGACCATCAGCCGCTCGCGTGGCAGAACGGGAGGATAGGTGAGCGGACAACTCACTGCGAGGAGCCGCCGTGCGTCCGCGGGGCTTAGCTTTGAAGCCGAAAGGGCGGTCCGCATGATTGCGCCTAGCGGCTGCCACTCGAGAACCAAGTCCGCCACGCTGATGATCGGCACGTTGGGCAGCGCGAACGCCAGTTTGTCTTCGACGCTCGCGAGCATGGACGAGATGAAGCCTCCGAGGCTCAGGCCGGTCACGCCAACCTGTTCCACACCCTGTTCGCGCTGCAGCCAGTTCAAGAGAATCCGGAAGTCGAATACCGCCTGCGCGACCGCTTCGTTGAATCGAGATGTGCCGCCGGCGAAAAAACCGTGGCCTGAAAACGGGGAGAAGCGTGTTTGCCGTGGCCCGTGAAATGGAAGGGTGAACAGGACGACGTCGCAGCCCATGCGATAGAACCAGGGTAGCGCAAAGAACCACTCGTTGATCAAGTAACCCTCTGCAGTGAACCCGTGAATCGCGACGATGGTCGGTCGCGGCCCGTCACGGTGCCGAGTCATGCGCGCGTAGGCGACGCGGTTCTCGTCGTGTCGCAGATAGCGCTGGTGCTGGTTCGGGTGGACAGGCTGGAACGGGCTGTCGAAACGCAGCACCTCGCAGACGCCGTCGTCGGGTTCGAAGCGGGGGAACCAGCGCCCCTTTTTGACTCGAACGCGCACTCCCGACGGAGGCTCATGAAAGAAGCGGCGGCGGTCGCCCGATTCCGCCATCTCGGCATACAAGCGCGCATCTTCCATGGAGCGCCGAAGCTCGCGCGGGTTGAAGCCAAACGGGATGGCCGTCGCGCCCACCATCGAGCCGAATACCGCTCTCACAGCGTGGTCGAAGGCGGCGGCAGCGCCGATTTGCAGGCGATCGGCACGCGCGAGGTCGAACCTCTCCGGCGTCCGCGCGAAATCGTCGTCGAGATGCTCCCACCAATGGCCGCTAGGGATCAGTGGAGCTGCCCGCTCGCAAGACTCGTGCACAATCCGAGATACAACCGCGGAGTGTTCCATGAGCGAAGCCTACCCCTTTCGAGCGCCGATGGAATGCGGCTTTTCGGGTAGATTGCGCAGCCCCATCCAGGCGAGCGCAACGATGTGACTGGCAACCTTTTCGACCGACGGCTTTCGGACGACGCTCCACCACTGGCCCACCAGCGTGACCATTCCGATGAGCGCGTGCGCGTAGATGGGCGCCACGTCCGGATCGTAGCCAGCCTGCCCGAGCGCCTCCGCGAAAACGTCGCTGACCCGCTCGGCCACTTCATTGAGGAGGCTCGAGAAGCTGCCCGAGCTCGATGCAGTCGTGGGGGTGTCATGCGTGAGCACCGCGAATCCATCGGGGTTGTCTTTGACCCAGGTTAGGAAGGCCAGGGCGGCCTGCTCCGCGCGCTCCCGTGGCGAGCCGACCGACGGGGCTTCCGAGATCACCCGGATCACATATTCCATTTCACGGTCGACGACGACGGCGTAGAGGCCTTCCTTGCCTCCGAAGTGCTCGTAAACAATGGGCTTTGAGACTTTCGCCCGAGTCGGGATCTCTTCGACGGAAGTCGCCTCATATCCCTTTTCGGCAAAGACCCGGCGTCCCACCTGAATCAGTTGAGCCCGACGTTCAGCCGCTGTGAGTTTCTTCATCGAAGCCATTTGACATGAATATTACGGTGCCGTAAGTTACGCAACAGTAAGTTACTTGATCGTAACTTAGGCTCTGTCCACGCGCCGTCCGGCGCCATCAGGCTTGAGGAGAAAAGCCCATGTACGTTCTGATCTGTGCCGCCGTCTTCCTGGCGGCCTACCTACTCAACACGACGATGATTTCGGTCTTCTACCACCGCGGTCTCGCGCACCGAGCCGTCGCGCTCCGCCCGGGCGCCCGTGCTTTCGCCGCCCGCTACGGGATCTGGCTGACGGGTCTCGATGCCAAAGGCTGGGTGTGCATGCACCGCAAGCACCATCGGCATTCTGACTCGAGCGAGGATCCCCATCGAAAGGGTCTCTGGTTCATGCCCTATGTTCTGCACCTGATCATCGCTCTGGCCATCGTCGTGCCGACTGGCATGTGGGCATTGGCTGCCTGCTACTTCGTCGGCATGATGAGCCATCCGTTTGAAGGCTGGATTGTCAACTCGCTCGGACACGCCGTCGGAGGCCGCAACTTCGAGACCGCCGACAACTCACGAAACAACCACCTCGCGGCTTGGCTGATTCTCGGAGAGGGCTACCAGAACAATCACCATCGCTATCCGGCGTCCGCTAAGTTCTCGTATCAACCATGGGAGCTCGACTTCGGCTTCGGCGTGAGCGTCCTACTCGAGAAGCTCGGCGTCCTCGAGATCCAGCGGGAGCTCCTCCTTCCTTCGCCCAGCAGCGCCATCCGGGGGCTAGCCCATGAGTGATCAGTCCGCCGAGATGCGATTCGTCGGCCGATTTGTCGACCATGGTGCGCCGCTTTCGTTTCGAGAGCTCTGCGATCGCGTGCTCGACGAGGAGCATGATTTCCTGATTCTCGATCTCGACAAGACCACTCATCTGGGCTGCAATCTTGGGGAGCTCCTCGCTTGGGAGCTCTGCGCACACGGGGTGTATGGTGATTCGGTCCTGGGGCGTCCGGTACAGCGCTGGTTTGGTGGGCGGGTGCTGGTCGATTGGTCGCAACCGGCCAAGCTCGTTCGCTATTTGCTATCGGGCGCGCGAAGGTGGGCCCCTGCAGGGATTCACTACTTGGTCTGGGGGAAGTTGGCATCGAGCATCCCTGCGCTTCGACGGCTCGCCTACAGCCGTTTCGGTCCCGAACCGACGAGCGCCATACAGCGGCGCCCACAGATGATCGCACTCAGTCACCTCGCGACGGCAGACGAGAATCTTCTCCGCGAGCTGGCTCGCAGGGTCTGGAGCCGGCACGTTCCGAAGCAGGTGATTTCACGAGAAGACCTCGACTGGGTTCGTGCCCGCTCGCCCGGGATCGAGATCATCTTGAGCAGCGCTTCGCCCAAGGCGATGTTGGATGTGGCGGTCGAGGAGCTCGGCGCAGACGCAGCGAGCTACTCCAGCATCGGACGGATCAACAGCGGGAGGGCGAAGATCGCCAGGCTGCGCGAGATCCGTCCCCGCGTTTTCGATCCGGAAGTCAAGGTGCTAGCCATCACGGACACGAGCTACGGTGAGGACCATTGCTGGGCAGAGCACTTCGATTCGGTCATCGACGTCAATAGCCCCACCCCCTTTGCTCCGATTGTCCCGCGGGAATCGCGAACCCGGGAGGTGCATTCGGCGATCGTGTTGACCCACGAGGAAAGCGCTCGCCGAAATGACGGAGACGCGGGGTATCTAGACACTCGCAGGCGAGACCGGACACCGCGGCGGCCGCTGGAGCTCAACCGAGAGGCGCTCGGAGCTTTGCTCGGAGACTTGATCGACGAAATCAACCGACTGGCAGCGCCCGTCCCCGAAGTTCCGAGAGGATGGGCCGTTTCGTACGCTTTGAGCACGCTGATGGAAGCGTCTCGGGCACGCCTGAGCAGTGCAAACGATCATCCGCGTGCGTCGAACCACTCGTACGTGTCGCGGATGGTCTCTCCGAGGGGACGGCTGACGTAGCCGAGCTCCTTGGCCGCCTTGTAGTGACTCACGCTAGGTGAGTACTGCAGGGCGTGCATGGAGTCCGAAGTGACGAGGGGAATTTGGTCCTTGGGTGTGAGCTTGAGGACGAGCGGGGCGATTGCACTGACCAAGGATACCGGCACCGAGAGCCGTGGGGCTTTGACGCCGGTGATCAGCGTGACGAGCTCGGCGAGCTCCCGCAGGCTGTGGCGGTGGCCGGAAATGAGGTAGTTCTCGCCGCTCCTGCCCAAGCGCTCGGCGGCAAGCATCCCGTCGACGAGATCGCGCACATCGACGAAATCGAAGCCGCCGCGGATGTTCACGGGGATCTTTCGATCGCGAAGCTGGAGCAGCAACTCACCCATTCGCGAGGGGCCGTAGTCGTGAGGTCCGATGATTCCTGTCGGATTCACGATCACCGCATCGAGGCCATCCGCGATCGCGGAGCGAACCTCGTTCTCTCCTTCGTTCTTGGACCGGTCGTAGAGCGGAACGTGATCGCCGATGGCTCTCGCCGCCGATTCGGTGAGCTCAGGTCCGCATCGTTGGATGTCAAAGGCGTGGACGGAGCTACAGTGGACGAACCGCGAGACCCCGCACGCCAACGCAGCGCGGCAGGCGTTTCGCGGGCCCTCCACGTTGACTCGGCGAACGATCCCCGTCGGGTCACCGGTGATCGAAATGATGGCGGCCAGATGGAACACCGTGTCGGCCCCTGCGAAAGCCTTTTCGAGAGATTCAGGCAGAAGGACGTCGATGGGTGCGTACTCGACATCGAGGCCCGCCAGTGACTCGGTCTGAATCTTATCGGCTACTCGAACGTCATCGCCTCGATGAAGAAGCGCACGGACGAGGTTGGCGCCGACGAAGCCGTAGGCACCCGTGACTACAGTGACCATTTCGCGAACTCTATCGGTTCGGTAGCCGCTGTCGAGCTGCTGCGAGGGCTTCGATGATCTCGAAGAATTCTTTCTGCTATAAGTTAGAGGTGCTTAGGCCTTCTTGGGTTGGACTGTTTCTCGCAGTAGCTGGGGTTTCCGCAGTGCTTTCGTATGGAGGAGGCGTCGCTGCGCAGGACGATGCCGAGATTGAGATCATCACCGAGCCGCCTCCGCAACCTGAGCTGCCACCGGCTGCGCCCCCGCCCGCCGACGCTCCCGCCACCGAACCACCGCCTATGCCGCCTCCGCCGCCCCAGCCAGAAGGGCCCAAGGAACCGCTCGGTCACCTTCGAGTCGGTGGAGGCATCGGCTTTGGCTTCGCTACCGGCTTGATCTCGATCGGCGTAGCGCCGCAGGTCTCGTACATCTTCAAGCGCATCGTCGAGCCCGGGGTCTCGTTCCGTTACGAGTACACGAGGGACCGCATCGTGATTCCGGAGAGGACTTGGCACACCTATGGGGGCTCGCTCTTCGTTCGGATCTTTCCGATCAAGCAGCTCTTCTTCCTGGTCGAAGGCGAGCTCATCAACACGGGTTGGAAACAAGGAGGCTTCACCTCAGGTCGGCAGAACTTTGGCAATCTGCTCCTAGGCGGCGGCTTGGTGATGGGCGTCGGCAAGGGCGTCTTCATCGCGACCTCTCTCAAGATCGCCGTCTTCAGGAACGCCTTTTACCCCGACGCCTTCCCGATCATCTCGGTGGGCGGCGGCTACGCCTTCTAGGGAGCTCCGTCGAACAAATCTTGGAAGCCGCTTGGCGCGTGCCTTCCGAAGACGATGGTTTCCAGGATGCCGATACCCGTCTGGTCGCCCATCTTCGCGCGCACGACGTTGTGCACGTGAATGGAGCAGTATTCGTCGGGCTCGACCTCGTCGATCTTCCAGCTTTCGTAGCCAATCTCGAGCTCGTCCCGCCAAACAGCGTGGCCCCACTCGGGATGCTGGTAACCGATGCCCATCATCTGGAATCGGAAGATCGGCTCGAGCTCGATGGTAAGCTCGGCCCCGTCACGCTTCTCGAAGCCAAGTGTCGCCCCCTTGGGCCACCGGGTACCGCTGATCCACTCAATCGAGTTTGTGGCCCTCACCATCTTCTCTTCTTCCGCCTCGGTCACGTCGGCCGGAACCTCCGCATCATCGGGGTACGTCTTGATGATCGCCGCCGAGAGCTCCTCCGCGTAGCCGTCAGGCAACTCGCGAGTGAGAAAGTGAGTGGAGAAGCCGTCGAAGTGAATTGGTGACCAGATCCAATAGACCGCTGGGTCGGTCGTCAGCCTACTCGGCGCGCCCTCCTCGTATTCGCCGACCGGACGCATACCCCAGGACTTGTCCCGCATGCCGATGACCTCGCTTCGGCTCACCTCGATTCGCCGGCCCTTGATCGAGAAGTAGCCCTCCCAGGTTCCGAGCTGGGTGAAGCGTTGAGTGTCCATGATGAGCCGGGTGCCGTCCCACATGTGGTTCTTCGGCTCTTGAATCGGTGGCGCCTTGGCGTGGAAGGTGAGATCGCATTCCACTTCGGTTTCGTTCGAGTCGATGACGATGCGAACGACGCGCAAGGGATGCACGACCTCCACGCGCATTGGACCGGCGCTCGAGTCCAAGGGGTTATCGGCTATGCGACGCGACGCGTGAAACGAATGCTGGACACCGTCGACCACGACGCTGAAGTGCGCGTCCTGAACGAAGCGATTGGGGTAGCGTCCAAACCCTGCTTCGAAGAGAAACGTGCCCGCCTTGTCGAAGCCGTTGAACCAGTAGCGGTCGTACGCGTTTCGGTTGACGATCCCCATCTGATTGACCGGCAGGGCCGCTTGGTGGATCAAGTAGTCGTCGAAGTCGGTAATCATCTTGTCTTCCTCGCTAGGACAGGGTCACCCCGCACTCACGCAGGATCTCTTCGGTGTCCGCGCCGCGTTCCCTGGCGGCGGTTGGGTCGGCGGGCTTGGTCCTCGAAAAGCGGGGCGCCGCCACGGCGTGCTTGATACCATCGACTTCGACGAAGGAACGTCGCGCCAAGTGGTGCTCGTGCTCGAACGCCTCCGCCGCCGTAAGCACCGGCGCGAAGCAAGCGTCACTTCCTTCGAACACCTCGCACCACTCGTCGCGCGTCTTGTTGCGGAAGCAGGCTTCGAGGGTGGGCCGAAGCTCGTTCCACTTGGCAGGGTTCAGGTGTTCGCCGACGGCAGGAGCACACTCGGCGATATCGAGCTTGTCGATGAGCTCCTTGTAGAACTGCGGCTCGAGCGCGCCAATTGAAACGTACTTTCCGTCGCTCGTCTCGTAGACGTCGTAGAACGCTGCACCGGAGTCGAGCAGATTCTCGCCGCGCTTGTCGGACCAGAAACCCTGCTGCATGCCCGCGTAGATGCTGGCCATGAGCGCAGCGACGCCGTCAACCATTGCGGCGTCGACGACTTGCCCCTTGCCTGACTTCTTCGTCTCGAGAAGCGCCGCGAGGACGCCGAACGCCAGCAACAAGCCGCCGCCGCCGAAGTCGCCGACGAGGTTCAGGGGAATCGTGGGACGCTCGCCCTTGCGGCCGATCGCGTGCAGGGCGCCCGCCAAGGAGATGTAGTTGATGTCATGCCCTGCGCGCTGCGCCCATGGGCCGTCCTGTCCCCAACCCGTCATGCGTCCGAAAACGAGTCGCGGATTGGCTTCGAGACAAACCTCAGGACCGATTCCGAGCCGCTCCATGACGCCGGGTCGAAAGCCCTCGATCAGTGCGTCGGCCCTCCCAACGAGCTTCAGCAGCGCGGCCTTGTGCTCCGGGTTCTTGAGGTCGAGCGTGATGCTCTTCTTGCCGCGGCTCATGACGTCGAAGTTCGCTTGCAGGAACGATGGCTCGGGCCGGCCGACGCGAATGACTTCGGCACCTAGGTCCGAGAGCAACATCCCCGCGAACGGACAAGGCCCAATGCCCTCAATTTCAACGATTCGAATTCCTTCTAGTGGACCCATGTTCAAAGCTCCGAAAGTGCGCGTCGCAAAGTAATCGATGCGAGGTTCTCGCAATCGAACTCGTTCTCTTCATCGATGATTTCGATCTGCTTCATGTACTGACCCACGCGCGCCATGTTCATGGAGAAGCGCGTCAATGCGAGAATGAAATAGTAGTCGAAGTTGGCCGCGCTGTGCCCCGTGGCTTCTTTCCAGCGCGCGATCGATTCGTCCTTGCCCGGAAAACCGGGCAGTCGTTCGAGCTCCAGTCCTTCGGAGAAGCAGCGATCGGATGCGAGCCACCAGGCGAGGTCCTGAACCGGGTCTCCGAGTCGCGCCATCTCCCAGTCGAGCACCGCGACGCAGTCGACGCCGTCGAAGATCTGGTTTGCGAGCCTGGAGTCGCCCCAGCACAGGGCGAGCGGTTCGTTCGCCGGCTTGTTCGCTTCGAGATACTCGAGAGCCCGGGCGATGTCCGGGTGTCGGGACGCCTCCATGCCCCAGCGGAAGTACTCCTGCCAGTAGTCGAGCTGCTGTTCGAGGGGCGTGCCGCCACGTGCGGGCTCGGCCAGGAAATCGAACCCGAGGGCTCTGCTGTCGAGGCGGTGGACCCGGCACATGGCCTCCAAGCCGTTCCACCAGATAGCCGTTCGTTCTTCTTCGGATGTCTCTTCGGCGATCCAGCCTTCGTCGTGCATGGGTGGATTGTCGGTCGGGATTCGGCCTTCGACTCGAGTCATCACATAGAACGGAACTCCCAGAACCGACTTGTCGGGTTCAAGCCAGCGCACGATCGGAACGGGAACATCGGTATCTTCGAGCAGCTGCATGACCTTCGCCTGGAGTCCAACGTCGTAGTACGGGAACATCACGTACTCTTCGGGCTCCAACCTCGCGACCAGGCCTTCTCGATGCTCGGTGCCGTCCTTCGTGTAGACGAGATCGAAGAGCAAAGTGTCGCTAGAGAAACCGGTGCTCAGCGGCGAGTCGAGATCTTCGATGCGGATGTCGTTGGCGTGTATTGCTAGCTTGGGAGCAAGCCAGCTCTTCAACGTGCTGGCGGTTTGTTCGAGATCTCGCTCTTCGTCTGCAAACGCCATCGCCTACCTCGTGCGCATTTGACTCGCTGCGCGGCTCTGTCATCTACGTCATTCCACCGCGCAGGTCGAGCACTGCGGGCGTCAAACAAGCGCAAATGACCACGAGCAAGCTGAACGAACCTCTGACTCTTCCCTGCGGGGCCACCCTGCCAAATCGCATCGCGAAGGCCGCGATGAGCGAGCACTTGGCATCTCCCAAGCAATCCCCCACGCGCGGACTAGCCCGGCTGTATGAGCGTTGGTCGGCGGGTGGCGCGGGCCTGTTGATCACGGGCAACGTCATGATCGACCGCTCCCATCTGGAGGCGGTGCGCAACGTGGTCATCGGGGCCGACTCGAACATCGATCGGTTCCGCGACTGGGCGCAGGCGGGCACGACCCGGGGCAACCAGCTTTGGATGCAACTCAACCATCCCGGCCGTCAGACCCCGCGCCACCTCAACCCCGACCCCGGCGCCCCCTCGGCCGTCGAGCCGGTGAATCTGTTTCGCCGCGCCAAGGCGTTCGGGAAGCCGCACGCGATGGATGAAGCGGAGATCGGACGGGCCGTCCGGAGCTTTTCCAGCGCGGCTTCGTTCGCAAAGGCCGCGGGCTTCACCGGGGTGCAGGTCCATGGCGCGCACGGCTATCTGGTGAGCCAGTTTCTGTCGCCGCTGACCAACCAGCGCTCGGATCGCTGGGGCGGCACGCTCGAAAACCGCGCTCGCTTCGCGCGCACCGTGCTCGGCGAAATCCGCAGAGCAGTCGGCGATGACTTCCCGATCGGCATCAAGCTCAATTCGGCGGACTTTCAACGCGGTGGCTTCACCGAAGAGGAGTCGATGCGCGTGCTCGGCATGCTTCAGGAAGACGGCGTCGACCTCGTCGAGATTTCCGGCGGCAGCTACGAATCCCGCGTCATGCTCCAGAAAGTGGAAAACGAGCGAGAGGCATTCTTCCTCGAGTACGCGAGGAAGGCGCGCGCCGAGGTGGATATTCCTTTGATGGTCACCGGTGGTTTCCGCGCTCGCTCGATCATGGAAGACGCGCTTGCGACGGGCGCGCTCGACGTCGTCGGGATGGCCCGGCCGTTCACAAACGACCCGAGCGTTGCGCGAGACCTACTCGACGGGCGCACCGACCGAGCCGCCGATCCTCCGGTCATGCCCGGTCTCGGCCGCCTGGGCGGCACCTCCGAAGCGATGATGAGCGTGGCTCAGATGGGACTGATCGCGCAGGGAAAGAGTCCAACACTTCGTTTCGGCGGCCTGGGTGCGGTATTTTCGGCATTGGTGCAGGAGAGCGCCGACCTCTTCAAGCCGAAGCGATCCTGAGGCAGCTCATTGCTTTTCGGACGGTGTCCAGTCGTTGACGACACGGAACAGTCGCGCGGGCGGGAGCACGAGACGCAGGAACCGAAACATCCGGCTCTCGCCGATCCAGATCTGCTCGTGCCCGCGTTCGATGTCGCGCAACATTCGGCGCGCGCAGTCCTCCGCGCTCATCTTCTTCCAGTTCTTCTCGGCGAGCATGGGCGTATCTACCGTCGGGGGAAACACTTCGATGACTCGGATGACCCCGTCGAGGTGGTGGCGAAGGCAGAGCGTGTACGCGTGAAGGCCTGCCTTGCTGCTGCTGTAGATCGGCGTCTTCGCGAGAGGACCCAAACCAGCTGGCGAACCCACGATGACGATGGTCGGGTCCGAGGTCTTCCGTAGCCCGTCGAGCATCCGCTGTGTGAGCTCGATCGGCGCGAACAGGTTTGCGTCGAGGATCTGTTTGGCCTCCGCGAGGTCGAGCCCGCCTGCCAAGGAATCGAAGCCAAGAATCGCCGCGTTGCTGATCAATATATCGACCCGGTGCCCGTCGTCTTCGATCTTGGCGAGCATTTCCTGAATCTCGTCCGAGCTGGTCAGGTCACAGCGATACGGATGAATGCGCTCCGAAGCAGTCGCAGTTTGCTCCAGGGGCTCGTTCCGCCTCCCACAGATGAGGACTGAATTGCCCTTCTCCGCAAGCTGCTGTGCGAGGGCGCGTCCGATGCCGGTGCCGCCGCCGGTCAGAAGAACCGTCCTTTCGTTGAGCCTCATGGTTTGATTGGTCTTCCGTCTGCCGGCCTCCCCTGATGAGCGGCAGGCGCAAAGTTTGCGCCATTCCTGGCAAAGCGCCAATCGGGCTTGCAGTTGCAGGCGCTCTCAGTAGCATCCCGCCCATCGCCTGGAGACCGGGGTCTCCAAAAGAGGGATTCGCCAGTCTTTTGAGGAGAGGAGGTGACTATGTTGTCGAAGTCTGCTGCGCGCGCGTTCTTCTTGTCTGGAACGCTGCTATTCGGTGCGGTTTTCATTTGGCTCACGGTCGACACGTTCCAACGTATTCCAGCTCAGACCAACCAGAGTGACCTGAATGAGTCGGTCGCACGCGGGAAGCAAATCTGGGAGGAGAACAACTGCATGGGGTGTCACACCATCCTCGGCGAAGGCGCGTACTACGCACCGGAGCTGACGCGTGTGTACGACCGACGCGGACCCGCCTTCATCGCTCAGATGTTGCGGGACCCCGAAGCAGTCTACCCGGGGCAGCGTCGGATGGTGAAGTACGACATGACCGAAGCGCAGATCGACGACATGGTTGCCTTCTTCCAGTGGATTGGCCGGATGGACCTCAACGGCTTTCCGCCGGAACCCACGATCGGTTTGGCGGCGGCGTCCCCCATCGCGATCCCCGGTGGCGAACGTCCGGAGATCTTCTCGCAGGTTTGCACCGCATGTCACTCCCTGGGCGGTGTTGGCGGGACCATCGGTCCAGCGCTCGACCTAGTAGGCGACCGCTTCGATCGGGGCTACCTAATGCGCTGGCTTACCGACCCCCAGGCGGTGAAGCCTGGCACCACGATGCCGAAGCTCGGGCTCACCGACGAGCAACGCAATGAAGTCGTCATCTTTCTCTCCAAGCAACGCGAGGGCGGGCTATGAAGTACGAATCGCAAAAAGTCGCGTACTGGTTTTTCGCGACCTGCATGCTCCTGCTGAGCCTACAGCTGGTCTACGGTTTCATCATGGCGTTTGCGCACGCCGGCTACGACGTGCTGCACCCCTGGATCCCCTTCAACGTTGCGCGCGCCTCGCACAACAATCTTCTGGTCATGTGGCTCCTGGCGGGCTTCATGGGCGCCGCGTACTACATCATTCCCGACGAATGCGAGCGGCCGATCTACTGGCCCAAGCTCGCCTACGTACAGTTGATCGCACTGGTCATCGTGGGTGTGACCGCAATCATCGGTTTCCACTTCAACTGGTGGGAGGGACGCAAGTTCCTCGAGATCCCGCGGCCCCTCGACTTTCTGGTTGTCGTCGACGTGCTCCTGTTCGTCGCGAACATCGGCATGACCATTTGGAAGGCGCCCAAGATGACCACGACTTCGATCGTGCTCTTCTTTGGCCTCTTGATGGCGGCCGTCCTGTACCTGCCGGGGATGATTCCCACCGATCACCAGACGCACGACGCGTTCTGGCGATGGTGGGTCGTTCACCTCTGGGTCGAGGGTGTCTGGGAGCTCATCATGGGCGGCATTCTCGCCTATCTGTTGATCCGGCTAACCGGTGTCGACCGAGAGATCGTCGAGAAGTGGCTGTACGTCATCGTCGGCTTCACCTTCTTGTCGGGCATTCTCGGCACGGGCCACCACTACTACTTCATCGGCACGCCGAACTACTGGCTCTGGGTCGGGGGCATTTTCAGCGCTCTCGAGCCGCTGGCCTTCCTGGGCATGGCGATCTACGGCCTCGCGCTGGCGAGGAAGGGCGGTCGCAACCATCCAAACCGGATCGCATTGTTCTGGACGGTGGGTTGCTGCGTCATGTCCTTCGTAGGCGCGGGCTTCCTCGGAATCGCACACACGCTGCCGCAGGTGAACCTGTATACCCACGGCACGCTGGTGACCGCGATGCACGGCCACATGGCCTTCTGGGGTGCCTACGCGATGTTGGTTCTGGCCATCGCGACGTATGCCATGCCTCAACTGACCGGTCGCAAGCTCTTTGATACGCCAAGCGCGATCTTCGCGTTCTGGTCGACCAACATTGGCATGACCGCCATGACGGTTGCGTTCGGCATTGCCGGCGTGGCGCAGGTCTATCTCGAGCGTCGCGCGGGCATGGAGTTCCTCGACGTTCAGCGGGAGCTGCAGGTGCACTTCGTCGGGCTGATCCTGGCGGCGACACTCTTCACCTCCGGCATCGTGGCGTTCATCTACAATTTCATCCGCTACGGCGGACCTGTAGGTGACGTCGAAGAGCCCATCCCGACGGGTACTAGGGCGGCGGCGCCCGCAGAATGAGCGCGGCCGAACCCTGGTATCGCCCTATCGGCCGAGAGGTCGAGCTCTTTCAACACGCTCATCGCCAACGACTACCGCTCTTGCTCGCCGGACCCACCGGTTGCGGCAAGACGCGGTTTGTCGAGGCGATGGCTGCCCAGCTCGAATTGCCCCTGATCACAGTGGCCTGTCACGACGAAACCTCGTCGATCGACTTGGTTGGCCGCTTCTTGATCAGGGGCGCCGAGACGGTTTGGCAGGACGGGCCCGTCACTCGCGCGGTGCGCGCCGGCGCCATTCTCTACCTCGATGAGATCATCGAGGCGCGAGAGGACGTGATCGTCGTCCTTCACTCCCTCACCGACCATCGGCGCGAGCTCTATATCGATCGCCTGGACGAGACTTTGATAGCGCCCGAGGGCTTCATGGTCGTCGCCAGCTTCAACCCCGGCTACGCGCGCGGCTTCAAGGAGCTCCGGCCCTCGACCAGGCAGCGCTTCGTCGTGAAGCGGTTTTCATACCCGGAGGCCAAGGTCGAAACCGAGATCGTGGCGCATGAAGCCAAGCTCGAGATCGGCCCGGCCAAACGACTCGTCGACTTCGCGAGCAAGGTGCGCGCCATGGAGGAGCTCCAGCTCGCAGAGACGGTGTCGACCCGACTGCTGGTGACCGCCGGTAAGCTGATCGCGAGCGGTGTAGCTCCCCGAACGGCCTGCAACGCTGCGGTCGTGCAGCCGATCACCGATGACCATGCCCAGCTCGAAGCCTTGCAGGACCTGGCGAATCTGATGTTCTGATGGACTGGGATCAGCGAGCTTTTGCTTGGCTCTACCGTTCGTTCCGGCGAGTCAGGGGCAGCAGCCCGAGCGCGGACGTCGAGTCGCCGCTGGAGTCCCTGACCCCGCGCTTCGAGACCTTGAGCAATTTGCTCACCGGGACGAAGTGGGAGGTCGTCGCCGGGAAAGCAATGGGCGGCGTCGGACCCGGACGGTTGATTCTGCCTCAGAGCCTATCCTGGCTTACCGATCCCGAGGAGCAGGCGTCGTTCTATCTCTATCGTGTCGTCGTCGGAGTGACGTCGTCCGAGCTCGGTTTCGTCGCCGGCCAAGACTGGTCGAATCGCCGTCGAGCCTTGGCGATGTTGATCGCCGTTCCGAGCATCCAAGACATGATCGCGACACGTTATCCGGGGGCCGAGTCCTTGGTCGATCGCTGCGGCGCGATTTCGAGTGAGCGGTTCCAGTTCGACGAGCGCAGCGCAGACCAGCGTTGCTTCTCGCATGCGTGCCGGGCCATTTTGCAGCGTGACGCGGGGCTGATCAGCGAGAACTCCGGCGCCTCGATCGTTGCTCGCGAGCTCGTCGATGCTGCGACTCCGGGGCACAGCCCGCGAAGCCTTGCCGATACGTCATCGGACTTCGAGCTCGCGCTCGACAAGCTCTCGAAGAGAAGGGCTGCCGGTGAATACCAGTCACCATGGGGGCTCCTCATGCCGCCAAGCACGCCTTGGAACGCCTCCCTCGAACCACCCGACGATCCGCAGACGAACTTGCCGAGCGGCACCGAGCGCAAAATGCGCCGCCGGCCGACCGACGTGGAGTACGTCGACCTCGAGTCACAGAAGGACAAAGACAATCCGCTGGTCCATTCGTTCGAGAAGGTGCACACCGCCGCCGAGTATCAGAGCGGCCGCAAGCAGCTCGACGGCTCCGATCAGCTCGCCGAGCAAGAGGAGGCGCTCGACGAGCTCGAGCTCAGCAAGCTCACGCGAACATCGGAGACCGCGAAATCGATTTACCGTGCCGATCTCCAGGCCGGATTGCATACCGCAGACCTCGAGGAGGAGCCGGTTTCGACGCGCGCCTACCGCTATCACGAGTGGAACTTCAAGCGTCGCGAATACCGCGGGGACTGGTGCACGGTCAACGAGGAGATCTCGCCGCCGAGCGGCTCGACGTCGACGGTTGCTGCAGCGAGCAGCCGACTGCACCCAGAGGTGCTGCGCCTTCAAGCCGAGCTGAAGCGCCTCGAGCTCGAACGCCGCTGGCGAAACCGTCAGCTCGATGGCGCCGAGCTCGACATCGACGCGCTCGTGGACCGGCAAGCGACCCTGATGGCGGGGCAGCATCCGGACCCACGGATCTACGTGCGCAGGAAGGTGCACGACTCCGAGCTCGCGATGCTCATTTTGGTAGACGCCAGTCTTTCGAGCGATTCCTGGGTGTCGGGCAAGCGGGTTTTCGATGTCGTCCGAGACTCCACTCAGGTGCTCGCCGAGTCGTTCGAGCCAACCTCCGCCAAGATTTCGATTGGCGCCTTCTACAGCAACACTCGGCGCGACTGCCGGTTCCTGCTCGCCAAGGGGTTTGAGGACTCCACCTGCCTGGGCTTGCAGCGGCTTCATGCGATCGCGCCCGCGGGATACACCCGCATTGGGCCCGCGCTGCGGCACGCCCTCGGGGTGCTGGACGGCAGCGGTGCTCGCCGCCGCCTCATCTTGCTGCTCACCGATGCAAAGCCAACGGACTACGACCAGTACGAAGGCCGCTACGGAATCGAGGATGTGCGCCAGGCTCTCCGCGAGGCGTCCGAGCAGGGGGTTCACTGCCTCACACTCGCCATGTGCGACAAGGGCGAGCCCTACCTCACGCAGATGTTCGGCCTGCACGGCTGGATGCTGCTCCCGGACGTGTATTCGCTGCCCGGGCGCTTCGTCACGGTGGCAACGGACTTCCTGCGCAGCTAAGAGCCTGCAATGAAGCTCTTCACCGATACCATCACGCTTTCGACGAGTCGCGAGCGCGAGCTGGTCGATTTCACTCGCGAGGCGCAGGGGCTCGTCCGCGCGTCCGGCGTTCAGGAGGGGCTCTGCGCGCTCTACGCCCACGGCGCGACGGCCGCCCTGATGATCCAGGAGAACGACGACCCCAACATCGGAAAGGACGTCGTGAGCTGCCTCGACAAGCTCGTCCCCAAAGGCGTCTGGCTCCACGATCGAATCGATGGCAACGGCGCCTCCCACATTCAGGCTGGCATCATTGGTCCCAGCGAGTCGATTCCGATTCGCGGGGGCAAGCTCGATCTGTCGACCTGGCAGAACATCTTCTTGTGTGAGCTCGACGGTCCGCGTCGACGTCGGACCGTAGTGGTCACGATCCTCGGAACCTGATCATCAAGCGATGGTGGAGATGATCAGGTAGACGGCGAGAACGGCGAGCACGAGTTGGAACCAGAAAACAAAGCGTTCTTTGGAGATCCGACTTAATAAGTGCTTACCAAAGTACGTGCCGCCGATCACCGCGAGGACCAGGCCCAAGAGGACCAGCGCGTGGGGCGTGTAGTCGAAGCTCAGTGCCAGGAACGCAGGAATCTTCAGTAGGTGCAGCCAGGTCTGACAGACCGCCTTGGTCGCGATGACCTGCTCGTTGTCGAAATCATCGCGCAGGAAGAACGGTGCCAGGAACGGGCCCGTGGCGCCGACGAAGATTGTGAGCAGGCCGGCAGCGAAGCCCAGCAAGGCGTACGACCAAATCGGAGGATTCCGAAGCTTAGGCTTGTACCGGCGCCAAAGCAGAAAGAACAAGATGAACGCGCCGACCCATGCGCGGAACCAGGTGAGCTGCAGATCCGCCCAGATGTTTGCCGCGATGGCCACGCCCAGAACGGCGGGGAGCATGAACGCAAAGAAGATCTGCCAACGCACGTGCCGTCGAAACACCCAGGTTCGCGTCCAGTTGGAGGCGAGTTGCACGATGCCATGAAGGGGCACGACTACAGGGGCCGGGAGTAGGGCGGTCATCACGCCGAGTAGGGTGACTCCGCCGGCCATGCCCAGAATCCCCGAAATGGTTGCCGTGACGAAGCAGGCGACGACGAGCACGACCACCGTAACCAGCCCGAGCATGCGCCGAGGCTAGCACCCCTTTTCAGCTTGTGCTCCGCAGGCATCGCGGGGTATTCGACGAGACGCATGCCGAAGCGCGTCCTGCGATTCCATTTCGACTACATCTCGCCGTACAGTTACCTGGCCTGGCAGCAGCTCGACGGTCTAGCGCGGAGGCACGACTTGCTCGTGGAGCCAAAGCCCACTCTCTTCGCCGGCCTGCTCAACAATTACGGCCACAAGGGGCCGGCGGAGATCCGGCCGAAGCGAATCTACATGTTCAAGGACTGCCTTCGTATAGCGGCACAACTGGACGTGCCCTTTGCGCCGGTGTTCTCGCATCCCTTCAATCCGCTCCCGTCTCTGCGCGCCACGCTTCTCGACATGGACGACGAAACCCGAAAACACCTGGTGACCAAGTTGTTCCACGCGACCTGGGCGCAAAGCCGTGATCTAGGCTCCTCAGAGCTCGTCGGCGAAGTCTGTGCCGAGGCCGGCGTCCCGAATGCGATCGACCGCATCCAGGAACCGGACATCAAGCAGCGCCTTCACGACGCCAGTCGCGAGGCCCTCGAGCTGGGAGTCTTCGGCGTCCCGACGATGATCATCGACGATGAGCTGTTCTGGGGCACGGACAGTTTCCCGCACCTCGATCGCTACCTGAGCGGCGACGACCCTGTTCGCCCCGAAGACGTCGAAGCCTGGCTCGCCGTTCCCGCGACCGCGCGGCGAAACTAGCGGCGTTACTGGCTCTGCCAGGCGACCATGCCGCCTCGCATCGAAGCGATTCGCTTGAATCCGAGCTTTTCGAGCTCGAGCGCGACTCGTCCCGAACGCCGTCCCGAGCGGCAGATCGTGATCACCGGGATTTCCTTGTCCCAGGCCTTCGATGCCTCGTCGACGGTTCCCATCGGAACGACGTCGACGCCCTCGATCTTGCCGTCGGACTCGGCCTCGTCGATTTCGCGAACGTCGACCATTCGAACCGCGCCCTTGTTCTCCGCAACCCAGGTGATCGAGACCTCCGGGATGCCCTGTGGGCTGCGCTCGATTGCGGCCCAGCCGCGTTCGGGGAGTGGATCGCCGGACATCGAGCTGGGTGGAACGATGCCGCAGTGCAGATTGGCGGGGACCGCCACGTCGAGCTTCTTCGGCGCGGGCAAGTTGAGATTGTCCATGATCACGGAGAACTCGGCTTCGGTCCTGCCGTCGCCGACGCGCGGATTCAGCCGTTTCTCCTCGCCGACTGTCGTGAAGGTCATGCCTCGGTAGTCATGCCCCGGCCAGATGACAGTGTCGTCAGGCAGCGTGAAGATCTTGTCGTGAATCGAACGGTAGAGGCGCTGCGCGCTTCCCTGTTGGAAGTCCGTTCGGCCGGTACCGCGGATGAAGAGCGCGTCTCCGGTGAAGGCGTGCTTGTGGTCCGAGGTGACGAAGGTCACACAACCGTCCGTGTGTCCCGGCGTCGCTCGAACCTCGAGCTCGAGCGAGCCGAACTTCAAGCGGCTCCCGTCGTCGACCAGGACGTCGGCGCCTTCTGCCCCGGACTTGGCGCCGACGACGGCCTTGCTACCCAAGCGCTTGCGCAGAAGCCCGGAGCCGGTGATGTGGTCGGCGTGGGCGTGCGTGTCCAAGGTGTACACGAGCTTGAGGCCGAGCTCGTCGAGGAGCTTGATGTCACGCTCGAGCTGGTCGATGACCGGGTCGATCAAGACAGCCTCGCCAGACGCTTCGTCGGCGACGAGGTAGGTGTAGGTCCAGGTCTCTCGATCGAAGAGTTGCCGAAGTAGCATGGGAGGCCTCCTGATGGTGCCCGGGCGCGCGGCGCGAGCCGGAGCTAAGTCGCTGAATTAACAGCACTCGGGCCCTGTCGCAAACCCAAGCATCACAAAGAGCTGGCGGTTTGGCACCCGGGCTGCTTTGAATGAGCCCCATGGAATCGTTTACACCCATCGCCTCCACGATTGGGGGCTTGATGATTGGCGCGGCGGCAGCCGGATTGCTGCTGTTCCACGGCCGAATCGCTGGCATCAGCGGCATCGCCGGAGGCATCTTCCGTCGCGAGACCGGCGACATGGCCTGGCGAGTCATGTTCCTCGTCGGATTGTTCGCCGCCGGAGCGGGCTGGAGCTTCTTCTACCCGCAGGACTACCTCGTCGAGATCAGTCGCTCGACCCCTGCGTTGATCATCGCCGGTCTCACGGTGGGCCTCGGCACACAGCTCGGAAGCGGTTGTACCAGCGGCCACGGGGTCTGCGGCATTGGGCGCCTCTCGAAGCGGTCCACCGTAGCCACCATTTCGTTCATGATCACCGCCGCGCTGACCGTCTTCGTCGTGAACGAAGTGCTGGGAGGCTCGATATGAAGGTCAAGATCGGCGCGTTCCTAGGAGGAGCGTTGTTTGGGGTCGGCCTCGCCATCGCGGGCATGACCCAGCCCGCCAAGATCATCGGCTTTTTCGATTTCTTTGGAAACTGGGATCCCAGCCTGGCCTTCGTGATGTTGGGCGCCATCGTCGTGTACACACCCGTATATCGATGGGCGATTCGAACCTGGCAGAGGCCGATTTGGGCGCCTGCGTTTTCGCTGCCCACGCGCAAGGACATCGACGGCCGGCTCATTCTGGGTTCCGCAATCTTCGGCGTGGGTTGGGGTCTCGGAGGCTACTGTCCCGGTCCCGCGTTCACGTCGGTTGGCGCCAGGTCTCAGGAGGCATTGACCTTTGGTGTTGCGATGCTCGCCGGTGTAGGCGCGTATCAACTCTTCATGCGAATGCGTGAGGGCCGCAGTGGGGGTCCGGTAGATCCGCAAGCCGCCGCCATGATCGACGGATGAGCCAACCCGGCAAAGCGACGGTGTCGGCAGGCGGTTCCGGGGTTCCTGCGCTGCCGATCGTCGGCTGGCTGCGAAACTATCAGCGCGCCGATCTCGGCTCCGATCTGGTGGCTGGTCTGACCACGGCGGTCATGTTGGTTCCGCAAGCCATGGGCTACGCGCTTCTTGCCGGGCTTCCGCCGATTCACGGGCTCTACGCCTCTGTCGCGCCGCTCTTGCTCTACGCCGTGCTCGGCACATCGCGACAGCTTGCAGTCGGACCGGTGGCCATGGACTCGATCCTGGTCGCCGGGAGCGTGGCGACCATCGCGGCGGTCGGCACGGAAAACTACATCTTGGTGGCCGCTGCCCTCGGGGTGATGGTCGGCGTCATTCAGGCGGCGCTCGGGTTTCTGCGCGCCGGTTTCCTGGTGAACTTTCTCTCCCGGCCGGTCGTGGCCGGGTTCACCGCCGCCGCCGCGCTCATCATTGCGGCAAGTCAGCTCGGTCACCTGCTCGGCGTCTCGCTTCCCCGTACCCATCACGTTCACAAGGTCGTTTGGGAAGCGCTTCGAAACGCCTCGAGCTGGTCGTGGCCGACGCTCGCGATCGGCGTGTCCTCGATCGCCGCGCTGCTGCTCTTCAAGAAGCGGTGGGCGCGCCTGCCGGCAGCCCTGTTCGTCGTCATTTCCGCAACACTCTGCGTTTGGGTACTTGGCCTCTCCTCTCGCGGGGTGTCGGTGGTCGGCGAGGTTCCGGCGGGCCTGCCGGGCTTCCGGGTGCCCTCGGTCGATTCTGAAATCCTCACGCAGCTCATTGCTGCGGCGTTCACGATCGCCTTGGTTTCCTTCATGGAGGCGATTTCCGTCGGCCGGACCTTCGCGCAGCAGTTCCGCTACGACATCTATCCGAACCGTGAGCTCATCGCGCTCGGCTTTGCCAACATCGCGGGCGGTGTGACCGGTGGTTACCCAATTGCGGGAGGCTTTTCGCGTACCGCGGTGAACGTGCGTGCCGGCGCGAAGACCCAGTTAGCCGCACTCATCACCTGCGCCGTCGTCGTCATCACCTTGCTAGTGCTGACTCGCGCGTTCTTCTATCTACCCAATGCAGCCTTGAGCGCGATCATCGTCGCGGCTGTCACGGGGCTCATCGACATCAGCGGCGCCGCCGAGCTCTATCGAGTCAAGCGCGCTGATTTCTATCTTCTCGTTCTCACCTTCGTTGCGACCCTGTCCCTAGGCATTCAGTGGGGCATCTTGGTTGGCGTCGCTGCGTCGGTGCTGCTCTTCCTCGTGCGCACGACCCGGCCCTACTTTGCGGTTCTCGGGCGTGTTCCCGAATCGCAGACCTATCTCAACATTGCGCGCCACCCGCATGCCGAGACAATTCCGGGCATCATCCTCGTGCGTATCGACGCGCAGTTCTACTTCGGCAACGTGAGCTTCCTAAAGGAAACCGTCCGCAGTCTGGTGCGGGACTCCGAAACACCGGTCCGGTACTTCGTCCTCGAAGCTGCCGGCGTGAACGACCTCGACTCGGCAGCGGCCGCCACCTTGGCGGAGCTCGACGAAGAGCTGGCGGCTCAGGGCGTCCGGCTGGTGCTCACGCGAATCAAAGGACCGGTCCGCGATGTCCTTCATCGTACCGGGCTTCTCGAGAAGCTCGCCTCCGAGGGCCGGCTATATCTTTCCACCCACCGCGCCATCGAGGTCATCCGCTCGGGCATGGCTCTTCCCGATCTCTCTGCAGAGTCCGACGACCCACGAGAGCCGGCGGACCAAGTAGGCTGCGGCATGCTCAATCCCGATGCGCCCGATCCAGGGAAGAATTTTTTCGAGACGGTGAAGAAGCGTAAGGCGTGAGGGGGGCTTGGGGCGAGGTGAGTAGGCTCGAGGATTACGATGCGTGGCGGCGCAAGATGGAGGCAGCGGCGGCTCGGGGCGACGCTGAAGCGTGGCGCGCGCAGCCGAAGTCCTCGGTTTACGACGCCAGGCTCTTGCGCGAGCACACCGAGGAGCTCACGCGCACTCGCGAGGCGGGGATGGCCCTCGAGCTCGTGCCCTTGTTGCGGGAGGCTTTGTATCGTCATCTGGGCGAGCTGGCGGACCCCCGGCTCTATGGCATCACGCCGCTCGGCACCAAGCATCTGGTCGAGGCTTTCTACGCGGAGGCGCTCGCCTGCATCGCGTATTTGGCAGACCCCGACAAGACCGGGCTAGAGCCTGCGTTCACCTTGGCGGGTTTTCGCAGGGCCTCGAACATCTTCGGGCGTTCTGCGCTGCTGCTTTCCGGAGGCGCATCGCTGGGTTTCTTTCACCTGGGCGTGGTCAAGGCCTTGTCGGAGCAGGATCTCCTGCCCAACGTGCTTTCCGGTGCGTCGATGGGCGCTCTCATCGCCTGCGGCACCGGCGTTCGAACCGACGAGGAGCTCAAAGCGCTCTTCGCGAATCCGCGCGTCATTCGCACCGACGCTCTCAAACGCCTTCCCGCCAAGCGGGCCGCGAGCGAACGCGCAGTGTACGACCCCGCCCGCCTCGAAGAGGTCGTCGCCCACAACTGCGGCGACTACACCTTCGCCGAAGCCCACGCTCGGACCGGGCGGACCGTCAGCATCAGCGTTTCGCCGACGCGCGAACGCCAGAAGCCGCGCGTCCTGTGTCACTACACGACGCCCGACGTGCTCATGAACAGCGCGGCGGTGGCCTCGGCGGCGATCCCCGGTGCGTTTCCCGCCACGACCCTCCATCAACGCTTAGCCTCGGGTGAAACCGCCCCGTACATGGGCACCGAGACTTGGATCGACGGCTCCCTCAAGGGCGACCTGCCGATGCGCCGACTGAGTCGTCTACACAACGTCAATCACTTCATCGTCAGCCAGGTCAATCCACATGTTGCGCCTCTGCGTCGCGTCACACGCAGACGCGGACTCATCCCCGTCGTTTCGGGCGTCGTCGTCTCGAGTTTCCGAGCACAAGTCACGCACCAACTCGAGCTCGCTCGCGATTTCACCAAAAGCACGCCGCTCTACAGCACCTTCGACGTCGCCCATTCACTGGCCGGCCAGCCATACAGCGGCGACATCGACATCCACCCGCGCCTGCGCCCCGTCGCGCTCCTCCGCGCCATGTCCAACATCTCGCACGATGAGCTTCTAAAACACATTCATGAAGGCGAACGCGCGACCTGGCCGACACTCGCTCGGGTGCGAGACCAGACTTGCGTTTCGCGGGCCTTGGATGCCGCCATACAGCGCTTGTCGGCGATCTAGGCTGCGCCGGGCGAGCGCTCAGCAATCCACGGCCAAGTAGATGACGTCGTCGCCGACCGCGACGTCGAGGTTCGGCAGTACCGCATAGCAGGGTTGGCTGACGCGGATCTCGGTGACGCGGTCGCGACCGACCAGGGTCCCCGGCTCGAGTCGTTGGAAGCCGGTCCATGGAGCCCCGAATCCGAAGTCCTCGCTTGGCTTGGTGATCCTTTCGACCACGTGCACGGTATGGACCTCGCCGCCCTTGGCTGTGCCCCCATCATCGATGACGCCGGTCACCCGCAGAAAGTTCATCGCGATTCGGTGCGCCGTCTGGGAAATGTCGGGGTCACCGTGGGCGCCGCACTCGACCGAGAATGCCGGCACGCTCGCAAGCTTGAGGAAGCCGATGATCACCTTGTCGGCCAAGCCGTACCAGGATTGCACCAGGTACGAGATACCGACCTGCTTCGCGATTTCGTCGATCCGCGCCTCGCCGTTGCTGACGCCAAACGGGGGAGTCGCGGTTCCTGCTGAGTGAAGGTCCAAGAACACGTCCAGCTCGCCGAGGATTTCCTTGAGCTCGAGCGCGCGATGGTGTTCGTAACCCCAGGCCTCTTGGCGAAGGGTCTCGGTGAAATCGAAATCCCAGAGCCGGTTGAGGTCTTCGCCCTCGGGCGTGTGGCGCAGCCCCTGCGAAGTCGCTTCGGGGTTCGCGTGGACGAGGAAGACGGTGCCCTTTTCAGGCTTCAGCTCTCCGCTCTCGAAGGCGCTGGCAATTCGCCGAATTGCGTCAGCGCCGCAGGGTTCGTTCCCGTGCATTGACCCGCCGACGCCGATATAGGGCCTCGGCCAATCGGCCGATGCCGATACTCGGAACACACCTGGTTTCAGCTCTTCGATGTACAACGCTGACTCTTCGTTTCGCGGTCCAGTACCTGCCGTGTCATTTCGAACCAGTGGTCCGCCTCGGCTGGGCTCTTCCCCACGGCCGTGATGCCGAGCTTTCCGAATTCGCTGAGCGCGCCCGTGAAGTGAAAGAGCACGCCCGATTCGGACCAAGCTTGATAGTGCAAACCGTTCACCGCCGCAATGTCCAGCAGGTCCTCGACCAGCAGGCCGCGGTAAGCATCGGAACGCATCGAGTCGGTCGCGACGTAGAACTGCGGCTCGCCGCGAGGCGTGAGGTAGAGGCCTGCGTCCGGGTCGTATCGACCGTCGGTCAGCATCCGGAGCATCATCATTGGATGCGTCGTCCCGCCCAGCCGCAGGTTGGTCTCGATCGCGTAGTGCTTCCAGGAGCCACCGTCGTCCTGCACGCAAATGAAGTCGACTGCCAGCCGGCCGACTGCACCCTTCTTCTGAAGAACCTCAGCCACGCGAAGCGCGTCTCGCTGAATGTCCATGCGATACGCTTCGTCGGCGGGGAATCTACAGCCGGCGTAGATCTGACCGTCGATACCCTCGACCAGCTGGTCATGCGTCGAAAGGATGTCCAGGCTGCCTTCGGGCGAGATGCGAAGCTGACAGCTTGGCGCCCGCTTGGCTCTGTCTTCGACGAAGGCTTCGACGATTCCGCCGTCCCGCTCGAGCTTGTTCAAGAAGCGGTCCCATGTCAGTTGCGGATCGACGAAGCGCATCTTCGGGAGCGCATCGGCAATCGCTCGCTCGCGCGCCTCCTGGCTTGCCTGGGTGCTCGGGGAAACCGTGTGCAGGGCGCTTAGGTCGAAGATCGCGTTGCCCTGGCCGCTGAAGCCCGCGTTCTGCTTCACCACCACGCGCTCGAGGCCGTGATCGGCAGACGATAGGGAGTCTATCGCGCGCACTAGGTCTGTTTCGCTCTTCAGATCCTCGGCCCCAGGCAACAAGGGCACGCCTGCCTCGCGAAACGCCCAGCGCGAGCCGCTCTTGGTGCCGAGCCAGGACAAGTCGGGATCCACGCCGTAGAGCGGAACGCCCAGCGCGACCGCCAGGCTGCGCTCCAGCTCGGAGACGGTGAAGCAGGTCATCAGACCGCATTCGGGGCGAATCAAGTTCCGGATGCGTTCGATGACCCGAGGCCGTTCCAGGATCTTCTTCGAAAGCGGAACGAACGAAGTGTCGTAGAGAGAGAGCAAGGTCAGCCGTTGCCGCATGTGTTCGTTTGGAATGCCGCTGATCAACGAGAGTATGTAGTCGATAGCTACCGGGTGAATAGGCGCGGAGCTGACGTAGATCAGGCGCGCCCGCGGATGGCGCAGCAAGTTCAGCGTGAAGAGCATCCGCTCTTCGTAGTGAATCACCCCGTCGATCGAGACTGTGCCGATGCCGTCGAACGAGAGCGAGGGGACGACCACGATGTCCCTGGGCTCCGGGCCGGCACCATCTGCGAGCACCCAGCGAGGGGCCAACTGAGCCTGCAACTCCCGAAATGCCTTCATTTCGTCGCGGCTGCCGCTCATTGCTTTTCTATAGCACGGGATGGCGGATTCACTTGCTTGCGGAGCGCGGGGAGGGCACAAGAACCCAGTGGCCATCGTCATCGAGTTGCTCATCCCCCTCGCAGTCTTCGGCCTAATCGGCTGGGGTTTGTGGCTGTGGTACAAGCTTCGCCTCGCGCGCGCCGAGGAAACCGAGCGTATGCAAGAGGAGCTGACCGAGCTTCGAGCATATAGGCGGGACACCGAAGCACGCCTGCAGGCGCTCGAAACAATCGCGACCCTCGGGGAAGGCCGAATCCGGGTCGACTACAAAGACGTCGGAGAAGACGCCGACGAGGAACGTAAGCGCAAGGGTTGAACGTGATCGAGCGGGCAAACGAAGAATCGGCGGGTGACGGGCTCTTCAGCTTTCTTTCGAGGCGACGCTTTCTCAAAATGAGCCTGGTTGCCGGCGGCGCGATCCTGGGCGTCGGTGGCGGTGGGCTTCTGGCGCTGCGGGGACGGGCGCCCGGGGTCCAAGGACTCCGCGTCTTCGATGCGCACGAGTACCGAACGCTGCAGAGCTTGGTGGCGGTCATGCTGCCTCAGACCAGGGCGATTCCGGTCGACGCTGCCCCGATGGATCTCCCGCGCGCCTTCGACGCCTTTGTGGCCGACGAGCCGGAACACAACATCAAGGACCTTCAAAAGGCGCTCGTCCTGATCGAATTCGGGCCGCTGGCATTCGACAAGAAGCTCACGACGTTTTCGCGCCTGGATGTCGCGGAGCGCACAGCGCATTGGAACGACTGGGCAGTCAGCGACAGCCTGCTTCGACGTCAGGTCAGCCTCGCCATGCGGAAGTTCTTCAACTTGGTCTACTTCGACCATGAAGAAGTCTGGCCGCACATCGGCTATCCGGGTCCGTCGATGAAGCGCCTGGGAGGTAGCCAGCCATGACCGGCGCGATCGTCGATCTGTCGAAGGAAGCGCTGCCGGAATCCATCACGGCGGAGATTTGCGTCATCGGTTCCGGCTCCGGAGGGGCCACTGCGGCGCGCCTGCTGGCTGAGGCCGGGCACGAGGTCCTGGTCCTCGAGGAGGGCCGCGATCTCGTAGGCCCAGAACGCACGCAGCGCGACGGCCCCATGTACGACCAGCTCTACATGGATAGAGGGGGGCGAACCTCACACGACCTTTCGGTGAACGTGCTGCAGGGGAGGGTCCTCGGCGGCGGGGGAGTCGTCAACACCTGTGATGTCGTCCCGATCCCCGAAGGAGTCCTGCGCCATTGGACGGGCAAGTACGGCCTCGAAGACTTCGCGCCCGGTCAGTTCAAACGATTCCAAGAGGATGCGCTTGCCGATCTTTCAGCGAATCGAATTCCGGACGACATGGTCAACAAGGCCAACAAGCTGCTCCGCGCCGGCGGCGAGGCGCTGGGGTTCCGTGGCGAAGTACTGATGCACAACCGCGTGGGTTGCCGAGGGCTTGGTACCTGCATGCTGGGCTGTCCGGTTCACGCCAAACGAAACCCTCGGATGGTAGCCCTGCCCAAGGCGGTCGAAGCGGGCGCGCGCATCTTCACGAGGGCACGCGCCGTGAAGATCAGCAAGGCCAAGCAAGAGCTCAAGGAGGTCACCGTCCGTACGCTCGATCCCAAGGGCTACCACGAGCAGGGGACGTTCACCGTACGCGCCAAGATCGTCATCGTGGCGGCCAATGCCATCGCGTCGGCGCAGCTGCTGCTGCGATCGGGAGTAGGCAACTCGCATGTCGGCCAGAACCTCATTCTCCAGCCGCAGCTCGCGATCATCGGCATGTTCGATGAGCGGGTGGCTGCCTTCGACGGCATCCCTCAGTCCTACGCCATCACCGAGTTCGAGGAAGAAGACAACCCGCAGTTCGGGCTCTGGGGATTTCGCATTGAAGGCATCATGGGGACTCCAGGGATTGTTTCGAGCCTCCTACCGTTTTCGGGTGCCCCTGGAATGGAGGGTATGGCCCGGTACGACCGCATGGCGCCTTCGCTTCTCCTGGTGCCCGATGCGCCATCGGGGACTGTCGAAGTCGCGCGTGACGGACGGCTGACGATTCACTACGAGCAGCGCGAGGACCACCGGGCGCGGCTTCGTCTCGCAGCACAGACCGCTGCCAAGGTGTACCTCGAAGCCGGCGCGCGCGAGGTTCTCGTCCCGACCGTGCCGCCCCTGACCATCCGCTCGGCCCGCGAGGCCCAGCAAGCTCAGCAGCTGACTTTGGCGCCGGCCAGCGCGCCGATGATCAGCGCCCATCAGCAAGGCACGGTACGATTCGCCGCCTCAGAGCGGGACGGTGGCGCCGACTTGAACGGCCAGGTGTACGGCACTCGCGACGTCTATGTTTTCGATTCGTCGGGTTTCCCAACGAGCGCGTCGAGCCACACCATGACCCCCATCATCGCCTCGTCTCGCATGTTGACGACGAAGCTCTTGACCCGAATCTGAACCTCGAACCTCACGACAACTCCTGCGCCGCAAGAGCGGAGCCCGGGCCCTTCGTCCCCACCCCGCCGCTCCACGCGAGCGCCTACTCCTCTTCGATCTGAATCGACTGGGTCGGGCACATCATGCAAGCGTCCCGGACCTGGTCCTCGAGGTCGGGGGGGACGTCGTACGTTTGAATCATCAGACTCCCGTCTTCGGCAAACGAGAAGACCTGAGGGGACTCTTCAACACAGACGCCGTAGTGATTGCAGGTCGCCGGGTTGTACATGATCTTCATGGGTCTGCTCCCAGGTCAGGGCCTACTCAACAGCTCTCGCTCTTCGTACTGCATGTCGTCTCGGATGGCGCGCGAGAGCTCCCGCACCCCCACCACCAACTTCGAGCCGGTCGCCGTCTCGTCGAGCTCGCGAATGATGCGATCGAACAAGTCACGCTGTGCTTGGTGCTCGCGTCGCATGTCTTCGGCAACCCGGTCGACTTTGTCGGCCTCGGTCAAGGACGGGACCTGGTACTCCTCGTAGTGCAGGTGCTCGAGCAGCACCACGCTCAGCGCTTTCAGCTCGTCGCGCAGTGCGATCACCGCCTGCGTGTCGCCGTCGCCGACGCGCTCGGTCAAGGCTTCGACGCGTGCGAGCTGCGCAGAGATCTGCGCGTGCTCGCTTCGGATGCGCGCCCTGATTTCATCTGGCGTTGCCAGAACATGTGTATCGGAACCGCTGTCCATCTATGCTGCGGCAAGCCGCTTACGTCGCTCCGCCAGTGTGAGCGGCTTGCTCACCTCCTTGACGCCATCATACTCGTCCTGAGCCTGCTTGTGGTACCAGTCTGGGTAGAAGTCCTTGCACCACTTGCGGAACTCCGCGACCGGGCCGTCACCGTCGCAGAGCATGGGCTGGTGGAAAAATGCCTTGTTTTCCCAGATCGGGGCGTCTTCTTCTAGCTGCCGCGCGACCTCGTTGGTGAAGGCCTTACCCACTCCGGCGGTGATATCGGCACCGCCGATCTTCTTGACTGTGAAGGAGAAGCGGACATCGCAGTATTCGTCGTCAATCGGCGTGACAGAGGCCATGTTGGTCGTTTCGACGATGCCCCGGAAGCGGCTCAGCGAGAAGCCGAAGCCGTGGACTTCGACGTCGAGCTCGCCGGTCACGTCGCCGCGCGGCGTCTCCATCGCCGTGTCGGTGACCATGTGGATGTGCGGGTACTTCAGCTCCACCGTGTGAGGCTGCGGAACGATGTTCATGCCGTGAACGTAGCGAAAGTGCGCCTTGTCGACGACGTTCTCGCACATGTCCTGGTTGTGCGTGCGCATTTTCCAGCGCTGCTTCCAGTACGGCGTCCACGCCTCGTTGTTCCACTCCGGAATTTCCGGGATGTCCCACTCGGGCTCCTTCCCGTCGATGTCGTGCCAGACCATGATGAGGCCGTTTCGCTCTATCGTCGGCCAGGCGGTGATATTGGCCTTGCGAGGAAGATGCTTGGCGTATGGCACCTCGGTGCACTTGCCTTCGCCGTTGAACTTCCAGGCGTGGAACGGGCAAACGATTCCGTCACCGTCGACCTTGCCTCCGTGGCCCAGATGCGCGCCCATGTGAGGACAGAAGGCATCGAGGACGCTGACCTCACCATCTTCGGTGCGGAACATGACAAGCTCCACCCCGAAGTACTTGATCGGCTGAACGTCGCCGGGCTGAAGCTCGTCCGCGTAGGCTACCTGGAACCAGCCCCGGGGGTAGCGAGGAATCGGAAATCGCGGTCTCTTGCTCATGGCTGTTCTCCCATTTCTGTCTGTCGCTTTGGAGGCCTCCGGTAAGGAGATTGATGGCCCCAATCGCTGATTCGGTTGTACGTGCTTGGCTCCCACGTCGAGTCGTCCACGGTCCGCCCGCCCCAGCCCAGCTCGCATTCGAAGCCGGAAGGCGTGACGCAATAGAAAGTCACCATCTGGTCGTTCGGGTGCCGTCCGAGGCCCTGCACGACACGCACCTTGTTGGCGAAGGCCCGATCGAGCGCCGCGCCGACGTCGTCGAGCGAGCTCATCTGCAGCATGAAATGGTGCAAATGCTTCTGAAGCCCCGAACCCAGGGCCACGGTGTGGTGGCGCTGATTGACGTGAAGAAAGGTGATGTCGACTTTGAAGTCGCCGGGCAGGGTGCAACGGATGTAGTCGCTGAGTCCAAAGCTCAACACCTGCTCGAAATAGGATCGTGTCGCGGCAATGTTGTCGGCACGAAGCGCTAGGTGGCCTACCCCTTGCTCGCCCGTGACGAAGCCCGCTGCCACCTTCTCGCGTCGGAAGGGTGTTTCGGCGAGCAGGGGGCCGTGAAAGAGCTCGAGCGCGACTCCGCCCGGCTCAAAGGTGCGAATCAGGCCTTCGACGCCACGCGCCTTCGCCTCGTCGGGCAGTGCAGGCTGGACGGTGCAGCCCGCTTCTCGAACATGCCTGCTCACCTCGTGCAGACTTTGCTCGCTGGGCGTCTCGAAGCCGAGTGCGATCAAGTCGTCCGCCGGACCGTGCCGCAAGAGGATTCGCGCGGCACGCTCGTCGGTGCGATAGGGGACCAGCCCTTCGCCGAGTGTCTTGCCCCTTTCGACGCCGATCACCTCGGTTAGAAAATGATCCCAGGCGTCGAGGTCCGAAACCTCGAAGAGAAAGTAGCCCAAGCTGTGAACGGCCGATCCCATCGTAGCCTCAGAGGAAGAAGTCCGTCGTTGGCTCCCCCATCAAGAGGCCGCCGTAGTTGCGCTGCGTCTTGAGTGGGTTGTTCGCGTGGTGCGCCCGTGCCCCGTGGATGTCCTGGAAGAAGCGCTGGATGTCCTGGTCGAGAAAGATCGCCGAGCCGCCGCTCGCCATGAACAAGTCGTCCAGCGCCTTGACCATGCGATCGGTCGCGGCCCCCGCGTTGGCCCGGTACGCAACGCGATCCTCGATCTCGATCCGTTCACCGGCCTCTGCCTTGGCCATCATCTCGTTCCAGTCGTTCCGAAGCAGCGCTCGAACCTCTCGCATCGCCAGCGTCGCGCGCGCGCAGGTCTCGAGATTGAACGGGTCATCCGAGGCCTTCTTCCCATCGGCACGGCCCGTCCTGTTCTTGTTGAGACTCACGTAGGCTTCGAGCGCGCCTTGGAGCATGCCAATAGCGGGTGTCGCCACGGTCCGGGTGAAGAGCTGTCCGAACGGAACCTTGTAAAGGGGGCTCGTGTTGACCTCGTTGCCCGGGTTCTGAAGCCGGTATGCATCCGACATCCGGTGAACTCGGTGCTCCGGGACGAACACGTCGTCGACGAGCACGGACTTGCTGCCGGTGCCCTTGAGCCCCGAGACGAACCAATCGTCGACCAGCTCGTAGTCGGAGCGAGGGACGAGCATAGTGAACATGTCGGGCGGCTTGCCTTCTTCCTTTGGAGCGTAGGCACCGAGGAAGTTCCATTGGCAATGATCGGAGCCGCTCGAGAAACCCCACCTGCCGCTAAGCCGGTAGCCTCCGTCGGCGCGGGTCACCTTGCCGACCGGCATGTACGAGGACGCCGTGAGCGTATCGAGACCGTTCTCACCTTCCCAGACGTCCTTCTGAGCCTGTTCCGGGAAGAGCGCGAGCTGCCAGTTGTGAACGGCGACGACTCCGAGCACCCAGGCCGTCGACGGACAGGCCGAGGCGACTTCGATCGCGGCGTTGAAGAACTCGATGGGGTTGCACTCATAGCCGCCCCAGCGCTTCGGTTGCATCATCCGAAAGAAGCCGGCGTCCTTGAATTCCTGGATCGTTTCGTCGGGAATGACGCGGTTGGCGTCCGCCTTGGCGTTACGCTCCCGTAGGATCGGCTTCGCGTCTCGCGCGAGCTTGACGAAATCCGGCTTGCTGGCGTTGCTCATGCGAATGCTCCTGGCTACTCGGCTGCGTCGGCGGCCTTGTTGCGTGGCGTGTAGAACTGTGAGTACCAGCGGCGGAACTCGCCGATGGGGCCGTCGCCGTCGCAGAGCATCGGCCGGTCGAGGTAGATCTTATTCTCCCAAATCCGCACGTCCTGCAGGTAGCCGTCGCGCATGTTGTTGATGAAGTGATCGACGAGATCGTCGGTCATGCCCTCGGTGGTCTTCATCGAAACCGCAAAACGCAGCATCAGGTTCTCGTCATCGATCGGCGTGTGAGCGTTGATGATCACGCCGAGGCCTGCGCCGTGCATCTTGGTGACCTGGTACGCGGGACCGTAGTAGGTGGCCGTCGACGCAAACTCGTCCTTGCCGCCGTGTACGGGGTAGGCAACCGCCTTGATCTTCTGCTGGCCAATGTGGTCGGTGTAGGTATTGCTGAAGGAGCCAGGCACCGGATGCGTGTTGTGCACCGGAATGAAATGACCGGCGTCGGCCAGGTTCTCCGCAATGGCGAGAGGTGGAGTCTTGATCTGGAGCTTCGCGAATCGCCACGGAAGAAACTCCGGGTCATCCCATTCTTCGAGCGCCGGGATCTCCCAATCGGGCTGGCTCTTTTCGCGGTCGTGCCAGACGAAGATCATGCCGTTGCGCTCGAGCACGGGCCAGCACGCCAGGCCCGCCTTTGGCGGAATGCGCTTGGCGTAAGGAATCTCGATGCACTTGCCGGTGCCGTCGAACTTCCAGGCGTGAAAGGGGCAGACGATCCCTTCGCCGACGATCTTACCGCCGTGTCCGAGGTGCGCGCCCATGTGAGGACAGTACGCATCGAGCACCTTCGCTTCACCCGACTCCGTTCGGAACAGGACCAGCTCCTGGTCGAAGCGCTTCAGCGGCACGACCTGCCCCGGCTCGAGCTCCTCGGAGAACATGAGCAAGAACCAGCCCCTGGCAAAACCCGCCCACGGGTTCGTGTTCGTTTCGTTGGTCATTGGAAGCTCCAATCGTCGTATGGCCGCGGCCCGGGCGACGCACCGGGTAACTAGAACATGTTTCACTAGAACATGTTTCATTTTGCCAAATTTCGCAAGCACAATGTCGTGAAGAGGTGCCGTCTATCTTCTGTGTAGATAAAGCAAGACGTGAGATAGACGCGCTGGATGTCTCCGGCTTCCCGGACGACCCGAAGTCCGGCGCGAAGTTCATGGAGATGAATGACTGTGTGAACTGCACGCTCGGCAAGCGGGAGCTTCACCAGGTCGCCGAGGATTTCGGCCGCTCGAAGAGCCCGGCGGAAGAGCATCCGGAGAAGCTCGCCGAGTTGCAGCAGCTCTTCGGTGAGCAAGCGTCACCGCCCATCAAGTGCCGCTCGCACGTCATCGAAACCTTGATCAACAAGTTCCTCCACACGCCGCAAACCCACAACGCCACTTGCTCGCTCTCGGACCTCAGAGCTCCAGATCCCCTATACTCGCGCGATGATTCATCGCGCGGCTTGGTTGGGATTCTGTGTTCTCGGGCTCGCGCTGGCGGGTTGTGAGTCCTCGAGCGGGCCGGCTGGGGCTGGAGGCGCAGACGGAGAGCCTCGGCTCGTGGTCACGGCCGACTGGTTGAATCAGTCGCTGACGCTTCTCGACTACGACAAGCTCATCGATGGGCAGAGCGACGCGGCTTCGTCCATCTTGGATACGATCGATCTGTCGAACTGGGAGCCAGGGCCGATTGAGGTCGAGCTAACGCCAGATGGAAAGACGGCTGTGGTGTCCGTCGGTCCAGCGTTTTTCGATGGCTTGCCCGGGCTGGTTGGCGACCCGGAGATTCCCGCTGGCGGCACCTTGCTCATCGTCGACCTGGCGACCGGACTAGCCGACGCAATCCAGACTGAGGACGTGCCACTCGGCATTGCGATCAGCCCCGACGGCAGCCGCGCGTACACCGCAAACTACGGGACGGCCGATGCGCGAGGCGACACCCTGTCGATCATCGACATCCCCGGCAGGCGTCTGATCGAAGACATCCAGGTCGGAAGCGGCCCAGAGCAGGTTGCCCTGAGCCCCGACGGAAGCCTCGGCATCGTTAATATCGTCAGCCGAAGCGGCGTCCGGATCTTCCAGACCTCCGACGCAGCCGGCACCATGAGCGAGGTGCTCGAAACCGGATCGGATCCGTCCGATGTCTCGTTTCTAGACGGCAACGATCGCGCGGTCGTGGCGAACACCTTCAGCTTCAACGTCACGCTCATCGATTCCTCCGAGCCAAGCCGCCCGACGGTGATTGAGAGCGTCCCGCTCGGCATTGGCGTTCCCTACGGTCTGACCTACGTCCCTTCACGAGACGAGATCCTCGCACCGGCCAACGTGACGGGGGCCGGCATGCCGACGAACCTGGTCACCATCGCCCGAGCTGGCGACACGCTCACGCCCGGAGCGCCGCTTCAACTTGCGGGAGGGAACTTCCCACTCGCTGCTGCCGCCGACTCCACAGGCGACTTCGCATTCGTGGCGCACACCGCCGACCACAAGCTCTCGATTATCGACCTCGCGACCGACGAGGTACGGGCGATCGAATGGCTCACTCAGAGCGGCCCATCTTACGTTGCCGTTCAGCCCTGAACGCAAGATCAAGTGTGTAGCGAGGTTCCGCTGACGACGGAACGCGGGCCTCGGCTGTGCGGGCTGCTTATAGTGAGACGAAGAAGAAGAGGGGGTCTCTTCTTCGCGGGGGGTGATTGATGTCTGTTCTTCGTGGATGGGGAGTTGCTGGTTTCATGTTGGCTGTTGCGCTCTGGTTGGCGCCGGGCCAGGCGCGCGCGTTTCCGGACGAGCCCTACAGCCTCGACGACGGCAAGAAGGCCCATACCAAGCGGTTTCACATCCTTGGTGAGCTCGGCTTGTTCGGCGGCAAGCTCGAGGGCGACCAGCGCTCGATTGTCGTGAGCCCCTTGATCGAGATGCGCCTGCAGCTCGCGTATAGCGTGCTCATGCAAGTGGTTTGGGGCATGTCCTACGCAAACGTCGATCGCTCGACCGACGTTGATGTCCCAGCTGAGAATGCGTTTCGCGTCGGAAATCCGTATGTCGTGTTCCACTACCAAGGGAAGAAGGGGCAGTTCTCCTATCGAGTGGGAGTGGGCGCCACGATTCCAGCTGCCACGGTCCCAGACAGCATCGACGAACGTTTCGGCGGGGCCGCGCAATCTGCCTACACCTTGGCTGCCGCCTTGCGCGGAAACACCATGTACTGGCTCTGGGACGCACATTCGGCGAGCGTCATCGTCCCGATCGCATTCGAGCGGAGCAAACCCAGCGGCTTTCTTTGGGGCGCCTACGTCGACACCGGGGCCATGATCAAGATCGACGACAGGAACAATCGAAGTCAGAAGACCGACTTCATCATGCAGATGATCGGCATGATGGGATATCAGGCGACGGACTGGCTTCGGGTCGGCTCTCGTTTCAGCCTGGTACTGATTCCCAGGTTCAGCGATGCCAACACGCAGCTCGCGGTCGAGCCCTACATGCGCTTCGGCAAGGACAACGCCTTCGGCGCGGTCCGCCTGAACATCAACCTCGACAATCCGTACGGTTTCTCGTTCGACAAGGGACAGGTCTGGGGCCTGCGAATCGCCGGCGGCGCCGCGTTCTGAGTCGCTCGAGCGCGAAGCGTTGCGCCCAGCGATGACGCGTCATATCTTCCCGCCGCTTGGAGACCGATTTCCGGTCTCTTGGAGGGGTGTTTACTGTGTTTGTCGTGCTCGCGCTTGCTGTGGGGCTCTTCATCTTCGTGATGGGCGCCTGGGGTGTCTTCGCCCCAGGCTCGATCTTCGCCTTCATCTCCGGCTGGAGCTCGAAGTCGGGCTTCTGGCTTGCCGTGCTCCTGCGCCTGTGCTTCGGGCTCGTCCTCTGGTTCGCCGCACCCGACACCCGCTTGCCGATCCTTCTGCAGACGCTCGGTGTGATTGCCATTCTAAGCGCAGCCGGCCTTCCGATCGTCGGCTATGAGCGCTTCGAGCGCGTTCTCAGCTGGTGGACCGGCCACTCCCCGTTCGTCATGCGGCTCTGGTCCCTCGTCGCGGTGGCGATCGGAGGACTCGTGCTCTGGTCGCTGACCTAGCCGAAGATCGGCAGGTCCTCGCCCGCTAGCGGGAACGCTGCTTTGAAGTCGTTGGGAATGCCCGCAAGATTTCGCAGTGCGCGGTGCACGTGCGCGATCGAGAGCCTGACTCCCTCGGCGGTGTCCGGCGAACCGGTCGCCTGCAAGGTCACCGGGTCGACGAGCTGCAGACCGTGACGATCATCGGTTCCGCCAATGACGCGGTTACCGGGAATCCCTGGGCCCATCATCATCATGCTGCTGATCGGCCAATGATCTTTGCCGTTGCCGCTGTTGTATCCCGGTGTTCGGCCGAAGTCCGAGCCCATCACGACGGCGACCTTGTCGGCGATGCCCATTCGCTCCGCTTCCTGCATCGCGAAATTCGCGCCGTTCACGAAGTCGATCAGGCGCGGCAGGTGATTGCCGTCATGGTTGCCGTGCGTGTCGAAGCCGCCACGGCTGACGCTGACGCTCACCGAAAGACCCGCCTGGTAGGCGGCCAGGGCAACTTGGATTTGTCGCTCGAGCTGATTGTTGGAGAAGTTCTCCGGAAGCGAGTCGGAGACGCGCTTGAGGTCGTCCTGACCGAGGCGCGCGAGCATCAGCTCGTTTTGGCCGTCCCAGATTCGCGGCAGGCGTTGCCTGCCCTGAAGCCTCAGGAGCCGCAGCTGCTGCTCCCGCTGAACGATGCCGGGCACGTCCGGATGGCCGAAGTAGTTCTCGTCCGAGCCCGTCGGATCCGGACGGGAAGGGTGCGCCAGGTTGTGAAGCAAACCGCCGTCGCCCAGCGGCACGGCGTTCGTGACACCCTGTGTATCGAGGTATCCGCCGTATCCGATCAGGGGCATCGGAAGGTTCGGGCCGTGGGTTGCCGCGATCAGCGCGCCAATTGGCGGGTGGCCCTCTGCGGTGCGACCGCTCCAGGTGCCGCGCGTGCCTTGGTCATGACCGTT
Source organism: uncultured delta proteobacterium (assembly GCA_963716775.1). GTDB lineage: Bacteria > Myxococcota_A > Polyangia > Polyangiales > Houyiibacteriaceae > SG8-38. The sequence goes on along the minus strand of CAVQUI010000003.1, from coordinate 84,572 downwards.
GGTGGTCGTGTCCATGCCATTGATGACGAGCAGGCGCTCGTAGTGCGTCTGGAAGAAGGCGTCGAGGGCGGTCCCATCATCGCCAAGCGGGGCGTACTCGATGTTGCCTGCCGTCCGGATGTCGCTCTTGAGAAAGCGCCCCATCGGGTTGTTCTCGCCTTCGGTTGCGCGGCCCTTCGGGTCACAGAGGTGCGTTGGATCCCAACCGCCGCCTGCGTGCATGAAGATCCAATACGTGCCCGTGTATGCCGATCCGCTGATCGGTTGAGCGCTCGCGCGCAGAGGGTCCAATGCCGACGGCAGAACACACGTCAGCCCAGCCCAGCTTGCCATTCGTATAAAGTCACGACGATCCACAGCTAGTCCTCCCTCACTCGTACAGGTATCGGTAATCGGACAGCAGGTAACTCGTCGCTGCCATCCAGGCGCGGATCGTGTACTCGGTGTCCCGGTTGATTCGGCGACTATCCGGCAAGTCAGCGCCGGTGATTCGGTCGTTGTTGAGGCGGCACGGGCCGGACAGCTGCTCTGGGACCGTTTCTTCGGCCAGACCTTGTCGACCCAGGTTGTACGCTTCCATGAGCACGACCATCGTGGCCGCGATTTCCTCATCGGAGCCAGCGAGCTCTTCGCCCAGGAGCTGGTCATGGAGATGGCGAACGGCGTCTCGAACCTGGTCCGAAGCTTCCGAGAGGGGCGTGCTCTGCTCGATGTTCGGGAAGAGGAGACGCTGATGCGCTGGCTTCGAGAAGTCGTACGGGACTGACAAACATGCCACTTCGTAGGCCATGCGCTGCGCGAGGCTCGCCATGACGCCGTTCGGTTCGGTCACTCGTTGGGTCACCAGGTCCGAATCGATGCCGCCGTAGAAGATACGGTACTGGTCCTTCAGGTAGTCGGCCCGATTGGGGTTGGATCGCCAACGAACGCCCGTCGTAGCCTCGATCTTGCGGTTCAGGTGCTCGGGAGTGAGGAGCCGGGCCGTGCCAAAGGTCGACAGCTCCATCTCCATGTCGCTGCTGAGCGGGGTCGCGTTCTTGGCGCGGAAGTAGGGACTCAGCACGATTTCACGAACCAAGACCTTGAAGTTATGCCCACTGTCGATGAAGCGTTGCTGAATCGTGCGCAGGACCTGTTGCTGCAGGTTGTACGCGCGCACGAGGGCCGGATGGACGTCGGGGTCGATGTCCGGATCGTCCTCCGGCAAGGGCGCGGGAGGAGGTGGCGGAGTCGTTCCACCGACGCCGCCCATGCCGCCAGCACCGACGTCGCCGCCCATGCCGCCAGTCCCGACGTCACCGCCCATGCCGCCAGCACCGACGTCGCCGCCCATGCCGCCAGCACCGACGTCGCCGCCCATGCCGCCAGCACCGACGTCACCGCCCATGCCGCCAGCACCGACGTCACCGCCCATGCCGCCAGCACCGACGTCACCGCCCGTGCCGCCAGCACCCCCCATGTTTGGTGGCATCCCCGTGCTGATGTCGAGGATCTCCTGGCCGGTCAGCCCCTGGAACACCGTCTTCACGGTCGCCTGGGCGAATCTCGGGTTCTGTGCGATCCGCTGTGCGAACCATTGCAGCGCGTTCTTGCGGTTGTGGTCAGGCAGCGCTTCCCCGTTGAAGCCGGGAGGCAAGATGTAGTCCGGGCCGAACCACTCGCCCGCGCCGCTGTATTCGCCGCTCTCGTTCCAGTTCATGAACAGCCCGGCGACTGGATCCATCGTCGTGTGACAGACGATGCAGTCCGGGTTGTTCAGCGTCGGGTTTTCTCCGAAGTCGTTGCTCGCGTCTACAGGACGATTCCCGAACTGATTGATGTCGATGTCCAGGAAGAACCAGTACGCCATTCGTGAACGATGGCGGTTGATGTTCGTGTCGCTCGTCGGAAAGCGATTGAGGAACATCGAGGAAGTGAGAATGCCCGCATGAGGAATACCCGGCACGTGGATCTCCTCGAAGGCCTCCGGATTGTTGCCGAGGCCGACAGGAATGTCGGGAAGTGCGATCAGCGACATCGCCGAGAAACTGTTGGCCATGGTGTAGTCCGCCGTGAGGATCTCGGTAAACGGACGCTCCGTGCCGATGACGTGCGCGATCAACTGCAGCGGCTCGCGCGCCAGCGAATCGTTGGTCATCAAAGCCTTCTCGTCGTCGCCAGGAAATCGATTCTCGAACCAGCGCAGATTCGGCCACAGGTCTTCGTCGAGGAGCTCGATCGCGTTCTCCCGACCGAGGTACTTGTCAGTCAGGAAGTGATCGTTATAGAGCTCGATCGTCCGGTCGATGAAGCCGGGGTCGCGCATCATCTCCGCAAGCGATGCTTCGAGACCGAGCTGGCCCTGCGCTTCGGTGGCGGCTCGCTGTGCGGCGCTGGGAAGCTCACCAGTGAGCTCGAGGCTCGCCTTACGGAGGGTCTCGCTCCAGTTCAGAAGCTCCAGCTGACCTTCGTATGGGTTGGTGAAGCCGTCCGATCGCGGACAGTCACTCATGTCTCGGGTTGAGCAGCCCCCGAAGAGGGTCGGATCTTCCTTGCAGCCGGATACGGTGAGGACCGATCCGAGCAGTAGGATAAGAAATCCGCTCTTCAGGCTGCCGTTGATGCAACTCTTGCTCATCTGCACAAACGTCAGCCTAACATGCAGAAATCAACCCGACAGGACTAAATACAGGCTGTAATACAAGCTCCTACAGTCAGAAAATAAGCCATGAGGGTCTATTTTTTGGTGATCGGACTTGCATCTGTTTTCTACTCTGCGAAGATCAGACTGGAAAGTGGGGGTGAATTTTTCCTTGTATAGCTCTGTGACCAGTCACCCACGGTTTGAGAATAAGCATATTTTTTTGCTGGGAGTGTTAGACAAAATGCCTTTTAGACGGACGAACTTGCTGCGATTGACGACCCTTGCCGCCCTCGGATTGCTCGCTGCCGCTTGCGGAGAGAGCGACACGGCGGAGCCACGGGGGGGCCTGAACCTGGTGTACTGTGACAATCCGGAAGTCGCTGCGCCGTCTTGTGATTTGACCGGCTACTCGATGCAGGACGACTCGGAGCTTGCCGCGAAGCTTGGCGGTTGCGCCGTGGGCGGTTGCCACCTTTCGCCGGCCGCCACGAGCTGGAGCATGAACCTCTCGGGCTCCGTCGAGGGCGCGCTCTCCGCGCTGACGATTCCGGCCGGGACGGCCGGGTACTTCCTGGTCGACGACGCCGACCCCGATTGCAGCCTCATGCTGTCCGAGGTGACTGCGCGGCCGATCGGCTCGATCCGGATGCCGGTCACGGGCGGGTACTGGAGCGAGGCAGAGATCGACTGCTTCCGTTCGTACCTGCACGAACTGAGCAACTGAGCCAAGGCAATCAGCCGCGTTCTGCGCGGCGGATCCCCAGGTTCACCATCTTCTGCAGAAGCTCCGGGTAGCTCATGCCGGCGGCCTTGGCCGCGCCTGCGAACTCTTCGAACTCGCCGATGTCGGGGTTGGGATTGGCTTCCAAGAAGTTCAGCCCCCCCGACTCGTCGAGCCGAAAGTCGATTCGCACGCAGCCGTCGGTGCCGAGGCGCCGGCAAATGCGACGCGATAGGCGGGCAATTCGGCGTTCCAGCTCTTCGGAAAGCCCCTCGGCACGGCCGATGCGAACGCCGTGCTTCTGCTGGTACTCCAGGTTCCACTTGACGTTACGTGTGGCGATCTTGGCCGCGTCGTCGGGGAGCTTGTCGAGGAAGATTTCCCAAGTGGGGAGCACCTGCAAGCGGTGGTTCCCGAGCACCGCAACGTAGAGCTCACGGCCCTCGATGTATTGTTCTACGACGGCGTCGGTGCGGATCTTCTCATGGATGAAAGACACCCTTTCTTCGAGCGCCTTGTCGCTGTGTACGACGGAAGCCTGCGCGATTCCATAGCTTCCTTCTTCGATCAGCGATTTCACGATGAGCGGAAACTCCAACCTCGGGGGCCGCTTTATCTTCCGGTAGCGGGGGAACACGCGGAACTTCGGGACCTGAATCCTGTGGTACGCCAGGACTTTCTTCGAGAGCGCCTTGTCCCGGGCGAGCAGAAGCCCGCGCGGGTTACAGCCCGTGTATGGAGTGCGCTGCAGCTCCAAGTAGCCGACGACATGTGCGTCGAAGATCGCCTCACCATCGAACTCCTCTAGGAGGTTGAACACCACGTGCGGCTTGAACTCTTCGATGGCCTTGCGAAGAGGCGCCAGCTCGTCGCTCAGTCCGACCATCATGACGTCGTGGCCCAGCTTGCGGAGACCCTTGCGCACCTCTAGCTCGGTTTTGAAAGGCGCGACCTGTTCGTCGCTGAGATCGCTGAGGTCCTCGGGCGGGATGAGACTCTCATGCACGAGAACGATGATTCGCCGTCGTTTTAGAGTGGATGCCATGTGTCCCGCCGGTGCAGAAGGTGCACGGTGTGCACCGTCAACATGATGGCAAAGTCGAGCTTCGTCTGACGCTCCCCCTTGGTGAGCCGGAGCCGAAGCTCACGACACCGGCCGATGATATCACGAAGCACCTGATCGACCGTGAACTGATATTCGCCCGTGAAAAGCGAGATCTGTTCGCGAATCTGACGTCGATTGCGGCGCAGGAAAGAGGCCGCCGTTTCGTTGTTCCGGTAGCGCGCGGAGTCGCTGAAGATCTTGAGCAGGTCCCGGTCGTACTCGTCGCTGAACCCGGGGCTGTAGTGGTCCTGTCGCCGCTCGTAGTGACGGCGCAGCGTGTGCCGGAGTCGCGGCAAGGAGTAGGGGCGCGCCCTGGAGCTCGCCTGCGGCTTCTTGTCGGAGAGGTCGGCAACCAGCTCGTCTATATACGCGAGCTTGTCGAGCGCGGACGAATGGGCGTACTGCTCTCGCCAATTCGATCGCGGGGCAAGCCAGACCGCGAAGGTTTCTGCGAAGTCCTCCACCGGATGCGCTTGCGCATACCAGCCGTCCAGGTGCTCCACGAAGCCCTTGCTCAAGGGATTGGGTCGATAGAAGTCCGGGTAGGGATCGGACGCCCGTCCGAATGCGCGCTGCCAGAGCTTTCGACGCTGCAGGTTGTAGGCGTGTTGTAGGGCGTGCCCAGCTTCATGACGGAGCAGACGCATGCACTCGACGCGAGTGCCACCCTCCACTTCGAACATCATCTGACGTTCGAGGCGCATCAGCCGGGGATGGGCGAGATAGAATGGCACTCCGACACCAGGAATTCCGTCCGGAGAGCACCACTCGTCACTGAGCCAGAAGTGAATACGAAAGCGCCGGAGCCCTGCAGCGTCCAGCTCCTCGCGAAGGCGCTCCACGCAGTCCTCGAGCCAGGTGCCGGCAATGGTCAGCCCCAGATCACTCAAGCGAACGTCGAGGAGCTCCTCGCTTGGCAGGCTTTCCCAGTCGACGTGCACGGCCCGAGCAGCTTGACGGATCTATCTTCCAGCGACAACAGCCAGGCGACGCTCAGTCACGCTCGTGGCAGTAGGTTCCGTGCCAACCGTCCAGGCAATGACACTCGTAGGACCCGTACTCGTTCGTGCAGTCCTCCGTGCCGAAGGGGTTACAGAAACCCAAGCCCCAGGCACATTCGTCGATGTCGTCGCACTCGAGATCCGGCGTTTCCCAGTCGCCATTGGCTTGGCAGGCGACGCTGTCATAGCCCGGACCGAAACCCCACTCGCAGTTATAGACCACGACGTCGCCGTATTCGGTGCCGGTGATTTCACCTGTTTCGGAGTTGGGCGGGCCTTCCGGCGGGCTTCCGCAGCCCACGGGGACGTTGCAATTCGAGCCTGCAAAACCGGGCTCGCAGATGCAGAGGACCGTGCCGGAGCTCTCATCGCAGCTCCCGTGGATGCAGGCGTTGGGCGTGCCGCAGCTCACAAGAGGAACGCTACAGGAGCCGCCTTCATCGATTGCCCAGCCTTCGTCGCAGTCACAGGAAGACGCTCGAACACCATCGAGGCATTGGCCGTGCGAGCAATCGACTCCCGCACAGTTGTTGATCCAATCAGAGCAACTTGGGCCGCCGTAGTCTACGGGTTCGCAGAAGCAGTCCGTCACAACGCAGACACCGCCGTTCTCGCAGGCCGGTGTGCAGCTGGCGCGCGGTCCGGGAGGCTCTAGGCCTGCAAGACCGGATCGGTCCACGAAGCAACCGGCCAGCGCGCTCAGCGCGACGAGCGCACAAACCCAAGGCGTCGTGTTCAGCCTTCTGCCCACAGTTCAATGAAACAAATGCCTGGTGCGCTTGCCAGGGTGACATGTGTGATTCTGTGGGCGCTGCTACCAGGGGAGCCGTTCGCCGTTGGCGTGCCAGAAGCCGCCCGAGTCTTCGAGCTGCAGCTCGTCGATTCTAGAGATCAGGCCCTTGGCCGACTCTTCGGTGGGGATGCCTTGGTGGCCGGTCATTTCGGTAGCGACCATGCCCGGGTGCAGAATCGCGACCGAAACGCCCCGGCTCCGGAAGTCGTGGGCGAGGTTCGCCCCAGCCATGTTCAGGGCGGCCTTCGCCATGCGGTAGCCGTAGTAGTTGCCCGAACCGTTGTCTCCAATCGAGCCCATCCGGCTCGTCATGAGGATGACCTTCGAACCCTTCGCGAGATGCGGTGACATGATCGAGGTGACCCGTAGGGCCCCGAGCGCGTTGACCTCGAAGTGCTCGCGGATTCGGTCGAAATCGAGGCCGTCGAAGGATTCGTTCCCGAAGATTCCCGCGTTGTTGATGAGGACGTCGATTCGGGTTTCGCCGAGCTCCCGCGAGACCGCTTCGAGCGCGGCTGCGTCGGTGACATCGACGTTTTCGAAGAGTCGAACCCCGAGCGCCACCAGCGCCGGGCTGCCTTTGCGACAGAGGGCGAGGACCTCATCGCCGCGCTCCCGAAGCTGTCGGCTGAGCTCGAGGCCGATGCCCTTGTTCGCGCCAGTAATTAGTACAGTTGCCATGAAGCCTTCCTTGGTTCGAAGGCTATCATAGGGCCCCTAGCGTCGTGTCCAGTCCAGGGTGCTCATCGGATGGGGACGCAGAGCCTGTCTCGGTCGATGACCTCACATCCGAAGCCGGCCGGAACGTCGCAATCGGCGTCCATCTCGCAACGTTCGATGCAGATGCGCGCGCCGATCGGGCCGCCGAGAATCGCGTGGTCCAGACAGGCGCCTGGCAGGCCATTGAACTCGGAGACCGGGCAATCGAGATCATCGAAGCAGTCGACCGTGCAGATCGCATTCACGAAGTCGGTGTAGCGATCCGCCGGTAGGGCGAGCTCTTCGCAGTACTCACCTGCAAAGCAGTCGATGTTGGAGTAGCAGACCTCGTATGTGATCGCTTTGGAATGAGGCTCGAAGACGTCTTCGTAGTCTCCGATGAAAATGCAGCCGGAAAGCATCGACGTTAATACTGCGATTCCCAACCAGGTAGAGCGTCGAACAATAGTAAGTTTCATGGGGAAAGCCCTCTCTAGGCAGATAGACGCTCCCCGCTGCCTGCGATTCAAAGGGGCACTTTCCCTAGTCATTTGTCTGTGAATTCCACCTCAACGCCGCGCTCTACGTTCCACCGGCAGCGGTGGTATCGTTCTCCTCATGGCAAGCACTGGGCGCGCTCGTGTTCTCTACATCGATGGTTTCATCAACACCGATCCCAGCGGTCTTTTGGAGTGAAGTATGCGTTCTCTGGGCCTTGTTGTAATTGGTTGGATGCTTTCAGCCGCGCTTGGCGGCTGCAGCACCAGTACTGACACCCCGGCGTCTTCCCAAATCGTCGTCGATGCCGGCGCCTTGAAGATGCGCGTCACCCAGTCGCCCTGGAACATGTCGTTCGTCGACGCGGAGGGGAATCCGGTTCTCGTCGAGCTTCCGGATATGGGCGATGGCCCGAGCGGAAGCCTGGGGATGCACCTGGGCCCGCCGCCTCCCGGTAGCGGACAGATTCCCGCCTTGCCGCCGATTCGGGATGGTGAGCCGTCGACTCCGCCGGAGCGCCAGAGCGGCTGGGTGCATGCGATTGCCGTCGAGTCTTCGAGTGACGAGGGGGATACTTACGTCGCAACGCTCACCACGTCGGATCCCGCACGCAAGTTGGAGCTCGTCGCTGTGCCCGCGGCAGACGGGGTGATCCAGATCACCGTCCGGCCTACCAACGCTGAGGGCGTGCAAGCCCTAGGGGTCGGCTTCGCAGCAGACGAAGCGGAGCGGTTCGTTGGCTTTGGCGAACGCAGCAATGCAGTGGACCAGGCGGGCTGGGCGCTGGAGCACTATCCCACCGACGGACCCTACTACGATGCTGAGGAATGGTCGGTGTTGGGAGACCTTCTTCCCCCTTGGGGAACACGGTGGCGCCCCGACGCGACGTACTTTCCCATCCCTTGGCTCCTATCGTCTCGTGGTTACGGTGTGCTCCTCGACAACGACGAGATAAGTTACCACCGCGTAGGCTACGAAGCGGCGGATGCTTGGAGCATGGAAGTGGAGACCGCGGAAATGCAATTCCGCGTGTTTGCCGGCCCCACGCCGCTCGAGGCACTTGGGCGCTACACCGAAGCCGTCGGACGCCAACCGGACGAGTACGCGCCTTGGTTCTTCGGCACGTGGCTGCAGACCGACCGCGACGATCGAATCGTGGAGGCCCGCAACGCCGACGTGCCGACATCGCTCAATGCGACGTATACGCACTACCTGCCTTGTGGAAGCCAGCAGGGCAACGAGGAAAATCAGAGGGTCCGGACCGCTGCCACACACGATATGGGCGCGGCGATTCACACGTATTTCAATCCAATGATTTGCGTTTCCTACGAGCCAGTCTTCAGAGAAGCCGAGGAGCAGGGCGTGCTCATGCAGCACAGTGACGGCCAGACTTATGTCTTCGAGTACTGCAGCAGTCTTACGAACTGTTTCGAAGTCAGCAAGTTCGACTTCACTTCCGAAAACGGGGTGTCCGCGTACCAGGCCCTCACGGACGAAGCGCTCGAGCACGGCTACGACGGCTGGATGGAAGACTACGGAGAGTTCACGGCTCTCGATGCGGTTTCGGCCGAAGGAATCACCGGGACCGCGTACCACAATGGGTCGGTGCGCGACTACCATTGCGGCGCACACGAGGCGACAGCGGACGCGGACAAGCCTCTGGCTCGGTTCACCCGCTCCGGCTGGACCGGATTCGGCGGCGTGTTCCCCGATCGTCTGGGGTGGTGATCCAACGACTGGATGGGACTACGACGGGTTGGAATCCTCGATCTATCGTGCGCTTTCGATGGGCACCTCGGGTGTCGGGATTTGGGGCTCGGACATCGGGGGCTTCCACGCGTTATTCGGTCGCTCCCTCACCGACGAAATGTTCGATCGCTGGATCGCGTACGGCGGTCTTTCCGTGGTGATGCGAAGCCAGCGGAACGGAGTTCAGGTTCCCGTCGTACGACAGGCCGCAGCCCTGGGACGAAGATCACCAGCCGGTCTGGCGCCTCTACTCCAAGCTTCACACTCAGCTGTACCCGTACATCCAGGCGGCGGCCGAGCGCTACTACGCGACCGGAACGCCGATCATGCAGCACCACGTTCTCACGCATCCCGGCGATGCGGAGGCGACCGGGCGTGACGACCAGTACATGTTTGGCCCCGACATCTTGGTGGCGCCTGTCTACACCCAGGGCGCGACCGTTCGCGAGCTCTATCTACCGGAGGGAACCTGGGTCGAGTGGTGGCGTTCGGTGAGCTACGGCGAAGCGGGCGGCACGTTCTCGCTGGGCGCAGCGGTGCTGCACGATGGCATGCACGCGGTCACGGTATCTGCGCCCAGTCCGGAGATCCCGATGTTCGTCAAGGCCGGAGCCCTGGTCCCGATGCTCTCGCCCGAGGTGTTCACTCTTGCCGAGTACGGCGACGACCCCGAGATCATCCACGCGTCCGATCGTGATCACCTGCTTCACGTCCTTGTGTTTCCACGGGGCGAGACGGGGGGCAAGTTCTACGACGACGGCATCTGGAGCAGCGTGGAAGCTCAGAGCTCCTGGACCCTCACGCTCGAGAACAGCAAGGAACGGACGATCCACCTGGAAGCGTCGATGAGTACCCTCGACCAGCCGTTCGACGTTTGCAACGTCAGCTTGGACGGCAGCTCTCTGCCGGAAGCAGACTGGTCCTATGACGAGGCGAGCGGCGTCCTCCGCGCAACTTACACGACGCGGTCCGGGACTCTCACGGTCACGGGTTGCTGAGCGCGACCTCGCAAGAAGAAGCGACTCTTGGGCGTGTTCACGGCGCTGCGTGTCGCGCGGCGCGCAATCCCGAGTAGACGCAGTCGGCTATCGATAGGCCGCTGACGTATTGGCGGGAGCAGATGCCAACCGCGTTGCGGCCCGCTGCGTAGAGGCCGGGGATGGGGACTGCATTCTCGCCGAGGACTTGGCCGGTCTTTTCGTCGACCGCGAGCCCGCCGAGCGTCATCACGGCGCAGAGGTGACGCTTCGATCCGAGTGAGCAGTCGATCGCGTAATACGGCCCATCGCTCAAGGGGTGCACGCTGTCAGGGGCCTTGTCGAAGCGATCGTTGCGAATGCCTTTGGCAACAGCGTTGTTTTCGTCGAGCGTCTTTTGGAGATTCTCTCGAGGCACGTCGAGCATCTTCGCTAGGGCGTCGAGGTCATCGGCCTTCTTGCAGTTCAGGTACAGATTCATGAGCGCGGCGGCTCGCTGAAACCACTGGAGCTCGCCCGGTTTGGACTGCTCATGGGCGAGCTTCTTGAGCTTCTCGTCGATGATCAGGGTTGCGACACCATGGTTTTCTTCGACCATCGCCTCGCCGATCTTCGCTCCGTACCAGAACTCGTTCGCGAAGCGCTCGCCTTTCGCGTTGACCAACACACCCTGAGCAAACGCGTTCGGCGGGTAGAGAAAGCGCCAGGCAGAGGCGCGATGCATCTGCTCGAGCTTGCCCCCGACGCTTTGGCCGAGCCGAATTCCCATGCCGTCGTCGCCCGCCGTTCCGAGCGGCAAGCCGGGAACGAACTCGGGGATATGCTCGGCGACCATCTCGCGATTGAACACGAAACCGCCCGCACAGAGAATCAGCCCTCGCCGGGAGCGAATGCGTAGCGGCGCCGAATGCATGGCCTCGATGGCATCGCAGAGCCTTCGGAGCGATGCAGCGAGCCCGGTGGCCACCTTTGCGATGCTCGTCTCCCAGCTGTGCAAACGCCTATGCATGCCGCGCCAGAAGCTCGACGGAATGTGCTGGTACTCCGCCCCGATCACGCGGCCCCCTCCATCGACGATCAGACGGCTGACTCGCGCCTGAAGCTCTATGCGCACGCCTTTCTCAATGGCGGTCTTGCGAAGCGGCTCGATGATGCTCGCGCCAGGAAAGGCTCCACCATCGGCGCGGTGGCCGCGCTGTGCGGGCTTGGCGTGCGTGCTGTACGGAGGGAAGGTCTCGTTCCCGGAGTAGTAGAGATGGTACTCCTTGGTCGGATACGAGGTCTTGACGGGGCATAGATTGGGCAAGAAGGGGACGCCGCGCTCCGTCAGCCACCTCACGTTGGCAGCGCTCGTCTCGCAGAAGTTGCGCAACGTTTCGGGGGAAACCGCGTCTTGCACCTCCATCGATAGATAGCGGTACATGTTCTCGACCGTGTCCTGTACACCGGCGCCCTCCTGGATGTGGGTGCCGCCGCCGGCGTAGAAGACTCCGCCGCTGATCGACGTCGCGCCGCCTCCTTCGAAGCGATCTAGGAGGACCACGTCGGCGCCCCGTTCACGGGCTTCGACGGCCGCAGTGATCCCCGCCGCGCCAAAGCCGACCACGACCATGTCTGCGACGTCGTCCCAGTGCGCGCCGTCCACATCTTCGACTACGATTGGCGTCAGGATGCTCATAACGGATTGCGCAAGCTAGCACGACGGTTCAAGTTCGGCAGTGATTCATGGAGCTTCCCGTTGATCCAAATCAAGTCGGCCGTGTCTGTCTGGTGACCGGTGGCAATGGCTACGTCGGCAAGCATCTGGTCCGCCGCCTCTGGAGCTCGGCTGTCAGGTGCGGGCGCTCGATCTGGCGCCGTTTCAGGGTGACGATCGGGTGAAGGGAATCGTCGGCGACATCCGGCGCATCAGCGACGTAGGCCCGGCCTGCGAAGGGGTCGATACGGTCTTTCACACTGCCGCAATCATCAACACCCTGACGCTAGCGCGCGCCAGCGTTCGGCGGCAGGTCTACGGCGTCAACGTTCTCGGGACCGAATGCGTGATCCGCGCCTGCCAGGCTTCCAGCGTGAAGAAGCTCATCTTCACCAGCTCGATCACGGTCGCAGTCGACGGCCCGATTCGCGAGGGTGACGAGACCGCGCCCTACGTCGGAACCGACGGGCTCCCAGACCTCTACTCGCAAAGCAAGAGCCGGGCCGAACGGCTGGTTCTCGAAGCGGACGACCCCAAGGGCCTTCGGACTGCGGCGGTTCGACCCGGCGGCGTATGGGGGCCCGGCGAGGGCGCGATGATGGTGCAGGACTTTCTCGAACACCTCGCAGCGGGCGACTTCAAGATCATGATCGGCGACGGCAGGTCGGTGACCGACAACGTCCACGTCGACTCTGTAGTGGATGCGCACTTCCTCGTCGCCGCGAAGCTGTCGGAAGCGCCCGAGCTCGTGGGCGGTCAAGCGTACTTCGTGAGCGATGACGAGCCGACCAACCCGGTGCTCTGGTACCGCCCGATCGTCGAAGGCCTCGGCTATCGTTGGCCGAAGCTCCACATTCCATTTCGGGTCGCGTACGCCATCGCTCAGGTCGGAGAGCTTGCGCACTACTTTGGCGGCCCCTTTCCGATGCTCACGCGTCGCGGCGTGCTGTCGGTCTGCCGTGACGCGTCGTTCCGGGTCGACAAGGCGCGCGCCCACCTCGGTTACGAGCCGCGGACCAGTGCCGCAGAAGGAATTCCGAAGCTGATGCACGAATTCCGAGCGACCCACGATCGCCTGAAGGCTGCCCGGTGATCAAGCTCATCTACTTGCTCTGGCCCCGTCGGCCGATGGAATCGGCTGAGCGACGCATCACTCTTTTGGACGGCTGCGCGCCGAAGCTTCTCGACTCCGGCGCCCGGTATCTGCTGATGAACATCGACGACGAGCTCGTCACCGTGCCGTCTCCGACCCCGACCACCAAGCTCACCCACCCCTTCGCGGCCGAGGTCAGCATCTGGGTCGACGATCTCAGCGTTCGTGGCGCTCTCGAAGGCGTTCTGCTCGACGCGGGTTTCGACGTCGCTGGCTATCGGGTCCGCGAACACCTGTACACCGACTACGGTGGAAACGAGCACGGCGCGCCTCGCAACTGGCCCGACGGCGAGCGCTCGCCGTACGTCATTTCGGTGACTCCTCTGGAGAGACCAAAACGCATCCCCAAGGATCGCTGGATGCGGCACTGGTTCAATCGTCAGGGGCCGATGTCGGAAAAGATGCAGCCCCGCGCCCGCTATGTCCGAAACGTCGTCGAGGACGTCCTCACGCCCGGTGCCGTTCCATACGAGGGAATCGTGGAAGAATCCTGGCCATCCCCGGCGCACGTGACGAATCCCTACAAATTCTACGGGGCGCGCAATCGATTCGAGCTCATCAAGAACATGGGGGTCATGGCGCAGAGCGTCGTGGCCTTTCTTCCGATCTGGAAGATCACCAGTGTCACCATGAGCGAGTATTTCGTCCGCAGCCCGCACGCCTAGGAGGGCGTTTTGTGCTGGACCGAGGGCCCGCCTCTGTGGGTACACTCGCCGTTCCCATGCAAAGCGATCGACGCGATTTCCTCAAGCTGTCCGTAGCCGGTGCTGCCGCGCTATCGACGATCAGCGCTGGTGCAACCTTGTCGGGTTGCACCTCTAGCGCGCCTGCATCCGGCATGAAGCTTCTTCGCCCCGAAGACGTGGAGCTCCTGCGCGCGCTGACTCCGGCGGTGATGAAAGGCAAGATCGGGCCGGGGGACACGGCCGCCATCGAGCGAACAGTTCAGTCGTTCGACACCTTGCTGGTGGACCTGTCCGAACCGGTCGTTGCGGGCGTGCATCAGGCCTTCGACGTACTGAGCTTCGGCCCGAGCCGCGGCTTGATGACCGGTCAGTGGTCGAGCTGGTCCAAGGCTTCTCTGCAAGACGCCGAGAGCGCCCTCGCTCGCTTGCGAGACAGCGGCATCGGCTTGCTGAACGCGATCTACGCGGCGGTGATCCGGCTGATCATCAGCGCCTGGTACTTGATCCCGGAGAACGCGACGACGACCGGGTATCCCGGTCCTCCCAAGAAGGTTGCGAGTCCGACGCCCATCCTAGCTCCGACGCAGGAAGGCACGCCGTGACCGATCTATCGCAAGTCATTTTGGGCAGTAGCACCGACCCCTACAACAAGGCCGCACAGCGCGGTTGGGACATCCGCGATGCCAGCAAGCTCAGTTCTTCGCTCGAGCTCGAAGCAGACGTCGTCATCGTGGGCACCGGTGCAGGCGGAGGCACGGCCGCCGAGACCTTGAGCCAGGCGGGCTTGAGCGTGGTCCTCCTCGAAGCAGGGCCCCTCAAGACATCGAGCCAGTTCGACATGCAGGAGCGGGCGGCCTACCGCGACCTCTATCAAGAAGGCACCGGGCGCGGCACCAAAGATGGCGGCATGGTGATCCTGCAGGGCCGCTCCGTCGGCGGGTCCACGACCGTCAACTGGACGACGAGCTTCCGCACCCCACCCGAAACTCTGAAGTTCTGGGCGGAACGCATGGGAGTGAGCGGCTGCTCCGTCGAAGAGATGGCGCCGTACTTCCAGCGCATGGAGCAGCGCCTCAACATTCACAAATGGCCCCAGCCGCCGAACCACAACAATGGCATGTTGCAGCGCGCGTCGCAGAAACTGGGGTATTCCTGGGATACCATCCACCGCAACGTGAAGGGCTGTCTGAACCTCGGCTACTGCGGGCTTGGCTGTCCGGTCGACGCCAAGCAATCCATGCTCGTCACCACGATTCCGGCCGCTCTGGACCACAAGGCCAAGCTCGTGCACCGGGCGCGGGTTGTGAAGGTGCTGCGCGACGGCGACGTCGTCACGGGCGTCGAAGCGGAGGCACTCAGCTCCGATGTCCGAGGCGTGACCGGACAGAAGATCACCGTCCGGGCCAGCCGCACCATCCTGGCAGGCGGCGCGATCAACTCGCCGGCCGTCTTGCTGCGTTCGAATGTCCCCGATCCGCATGGCCTCATCGGGAAGCGAACCTTCTTGCACCCGACGACCCTGTCGATGGCGATCTACGAAGACCCGATCGATCCCTTCTATGGAGCGCCGCAGTCGATCTACTCCGACCAATTTCAGTGGCAGAACGTTCACACCGGGCCGGTCGGGTTCAAGCTCGAAGTACCGCCGCTTCAGCCTGCCTTCGCTGCCGGGTTCTACTCGGCCGCGGGTGAAGAGCTCACCCAAAGCATGGACCAGCTCAACCACACACAGTGCATGATTGCGCTGATGCGTGACGGCTTTCACGAGCAGAGTCAGGGTGGCGCGGTCGAGCTCAACGACAAGGGGCAACCGGTCCTCGACTACCCGATCAACGACTACCTGATGGAAGGGGTGCGGCGAGCGTTCAATGTGATGCTCGAGATGCAGTTCGCGTCCGGGGCCAAGTCCGCGCGCCCCGCGCACAAGCAAGCGAAGCACTACATGTCCTGGAAAGAAGCCAAGGCGGCCGTCGCCGAGCTCGACGTCGTCGCGCACAAGGCCACGGTTGGCAGCGCACATGTCATGGGCGGCTGTCCGATGGGCGACGACCCCAGTCGAAGCGTTGCCGGCGTCGATGGCAAGTTCCATCATCTCGACAACCTCTACATCATGGACGGCTCGCTCTTTCCGACGAGCATCGGCGCCAACCCGCAGCTCTCGATTTACGGTCTCGTCTACAAGCTCTCCAGCAACCTAGCGAAGCAATTTCAGGCCTAGGCGTAGCGCGGCGTTGGGACAGATTGCCGCCGCAGCGTCCGATCTTCTCAGCCGAAACTCTCCAGAACTTACGAGGTGCCGGTTCACCGCCTCCGGCTGCTCCTGCTGTACGAAGTGGCCTGCATTGGGGATGAGCTCGATGCCTCTGAGGTCCGAGACGCGTTCGGGCATCGTCTCGAGGGTCTTGGGCGTGATGATCTGGAGGACGGGGTCCTTCTCGCCGCACAGGAATAGGGCTGGGTGCTCGATCTTGGAACGACCGTATTCGGGATCGCGCTCCCAGTTGACGTCCATCGCGCGGTAGGAGTTGAGGCCGCCGATGAACGCCGTCTCGAGCCCGGTCTGCATGTACTGCTCGACTAGGTAGTCGAGGTCCGCCTCGCTGAGCCAAGGCCAGGGCAGGGGCTCCTTGGGATCGGCGAGGACATCTAGATAGCCGGTGCCCTCTGCCGGGAAATTCTTGAAGTCGAGCAGGCTTCCTCGCGCGCTCAGGGCCCAGTAGATTCGCTTCAGAAACCGTCGAGGGTTCCCGCCGAGCTCCGCTTCGGCCGGTCCGACTTTCTGGAAGTAGTGCAGATGCAGGAAGTGGCTCTTCGCGATCGCCGCGTAGGTTTCGCTCGGCTTACGGCCTCTGGGCCCTGGTGCTCCAGGCTTGCTCTCGGGCTCGGGTGCCTTCTTCTTGCGCGCGAACCCGACTCCGTAGGGCACGGCGAGCGAGACGACGCCGCTAACCCTCTGCGGCGCATGAAGCGCTGCCGCCCATGCCGCTTGGGCACCGAAGTCGTGACCGACGAAGACGGCCCGTTCTTCGCCGAGCGCGTCGAGAACCCCAGTCAGATCGGCCACGATAGTGTGGTTGCCGTATTCGGTTGCGGGCAGGGGGCGCTCCGTCCGGCCGTAGCCGCGCATGTCGACCGCAATCGCACGAAAGCCCGCTTCGGCCACGACGGGAAGCTGATGTCGCCAGGAGTACCAGAGGCCTGGAAAGCCGTGACAGAACAAGACGGCCGGGCCCTCGCCCTGACTGACCGCGTGCATTCGAATCCCGTTGGATTCGATCTCGAGGTGCTCAGGGTTGCTCACGATGGCCGCGTGCGATGACTACGGCTTCGCAGCTTCTGCTACGGCATTGAGCAGGCTCTTGGAGAACATGCGCCCGGTCAGGTTGTCACGGACCTTCTTGTGAGCCGCGTCCCAATCGGCCTTGGCGTCGCCGGCTTCGACTGGCACGATGCCCTTCTTCAAGACGACTTCGTAGGCCTTTTCGTCATCCTTGCGAATGGTCTTGTTGAGCAGCTCGTGTGCCCGGGCAGCGGTGCTATCGAACGCTTCCTTGAGCTCAGGCGGAAGCTCGTCGTACTTGTCTTTTCGCATGACGGTTCCACCCGCGATGATCGCCGAGTTGTGGGCTGTCATGTACTTCACGCGCGTGTACCACTGGAGCGCCACCGCAGTGAGCGCTGACGAGGAAATCACGTCGACCATACGGGTCTGAAGGGCAGGGTAGACCTCGGGTACGCCGAGCCGGACCGCGTTCGCGCCGATGACCTGATAGAACTCCACGAAGATCGGGTCGTCCTTCCAGACCCAGGGGCGCATGGCCTTGATTTGATTGGGCGACTTGATGGGCTCGACCGAGAACAGGCGAGTCTTGCCCGCGTCGCCCCAGCCGACGAGCCTCATGTTCTCTTTGCCGAACATCGCTTCGAACTCGGGGGCCATCTTGCCGCGGACACGGTCGAGCTTCTCATAGGTGTTGAGGAAGCCGGGGATCGTGAGCACGTTCATCGCCGGGACCAGCATGCTCATCCCGGTCATGGTGACGACGCCGCCGTCGAGCTGGCCGACTCGCATCTTGCGGACGAAATCCCGCTCGTCGCCTTGGGAGCCGCCAGGGTAGAAGCGCATCTTGAGCTTCCCGTCGGTCTTCTCTTGGAGCGTCTTGTTCCAGGCGTTGAGAATCTTCATCCACGATGAGCCAGCCGGCGCCAGGGACGCGATTCGTAGGGTGTAGCCCTCCTCAGCTTTGGTGGGTGTGGCGGTGCCCGGCAGTGCAAAAGCGGCAACCAAGAGCAGTAAAATCGGTACAAAACGGCGCTTCATTCTCTAAATCCTTTTCCCGTCGCGTGGGGCCCGCCGAGAGTCACAAGTTACTTCATCCTCGTCAATATGAATGACTTGCTTTCTCGAACATGCCGGACGCTTCTTCCTCGAATAGCTCGACGAGGCGACCGGGGCTTTTACTCACTGCCCCGTCAACCCTGACCCCTACGATCACCTTTCCGGCGTAGCTCGAGATACTGAGACCGACGCCGAGCCGGGCCCGCATGGGACCCGGAACATCATGTCCCGAAGGCGATTTTCGTCGATGTAGAGGGGTCGCGCGGGCCGGGGAGCGTGGACGCTGCGGCGCACCACGCGGTGTCGACAGGGCTCATCCGTTCCGAAGTCATCCTTGCCTCCTCGGACCGACCAGACGCGCTGCTCCGTCGCCGGGCGAGCTGTGCTATGTGGTCGCGCGATGGTTCGGGACCTCGTCGAAAACCGCGACAGCACCGCGCGCGACCACCTGGCAAATGAGCGAACCTTTCTGGCATGGGTTCGCACGGCTCTCGGTCTGGTCGGGCTTGGCGTCCTGCTCGAACGCCTGGGAGCTGGCAATGGACCAGACCATCGCCATGGCGGCGGGCGTCGGCTTCATCGCCTTCGGCGGGCTCACCCTGATCTACGCGGTGAGCCGCTACCTCTGGGTCGCCAGAAACCTCGAACGAGGCTTGTTCCCGGTCGCAACCCGGGGGCCGATCCTGATCGCGTTTGGTGCCTTGCTGGTTGCGGGTGGGGCGATGGTCTACGTCTTGCTGCTGCAATAGCCAGTGTCAGCGTTCAGCGGCGCTGGACGAGTCGGCGTTCCTCGATCCAGGCGTAGAGCACGGGCACGACGAATAGCGTCAAGAGGATCGCTCCCATTCCCCCCACCGATGGTAGCGCCATCGGCACCATGACGTCGGCGCCTCGGCCTTGAGATGTGATCACTGGGAGCAGGGCCAGCGCGGTCGTGGCCGTGGTCATCAGGCAGGGGCGGACGCGGCGCTGCCCGGCTTCGACTGCCCTTTCTCTGACCTCTTCGATCGTGTGGGCAGGCGACGCGCGGAATCGCTGCGCCAAGTAGGTCGCCATGACTACACCGGTGTCGGTGGCGATGCCGAGCAGCGCGATGACACCGACCCAGACGGCGACCGAGAGATTCACGGTGCCGATGTGAAAGAGGTGTTGCATGTCCGTACCCAGGACCTCGAAGTCGAGGAACCAGGGCTGGCCGTACAACCAGATCAGAATGAAGCCGCCCGCCACGCAGAGCAGCACCCCCGAGTAGATGATCAGCGTCGTCACGACGCGGCGGAACTGCAAGTACAGGAGCAAGAACACGAGCATCAAAGCCACCGGAATGAGCAGAAGCAGCCGCTGCTCGCTTCGAACCTGGTTCTCGTAGCTGCCCGCGAAGCGATAGCTCACACCCGTCGGCACCTGCAGCTCGCCGCTCGCGATCTTCGCAGAGAGAGACGTCCGTGCCTCTTCTACGACGTCGACCTCGGAGAGCTCCGGATGCTTGTCGAAGAGAACGTAGCTCGTGAGAAAGGTGTCCTCCGACTTGATGACCTGCGGACCTTTCGCGTATCGGATCTCAGCGAGCTGCTCCAGCGGGATCTGCTCCCCAGCCGGCGCGGACACCAGCACTCGGCCGAGCGCCTCGATGCTGTCCCGCTCTTCGCGCATGTAGCGCGCACGGACTGGGTACCGTTCTCGCCCCTCGACCGTGCGCGTGAGCATCTTGCCGCCGAGCGCGACTTGAATGACGTCCTGCACGCGGCCAACGGTCAGGCCGTATCGGCCGATGGCTTCGCGATCGATGTCGATTTCGACGTAGGGCTTCCCGACGACCCGATCGGCGAAGACGGTTTCGGGGCGAATGGCAGGCAATTGTTCGGAGCAACCGCTCGAGCTCCATTCCGAACGCTTCGATCGTTTGGAGATCAGGGCCGTAGACCTTGATGCCCATCGGCGCGCGCATTCCGCTCTGAAGCATGATGATGCGCGTGTTGATCGGCATGAGCATCGGCGCGCTGGTCAGCCCGGGGGCGTTGGCGGCCTTGACGATCTCGTCCCAGATGTCCCGAGGCGAACGGATGTGGTCCCGCCAATTGCGCACGCGCTTGCCGTCTGCATCGATGCCGAACTCCGGCTTGTAGGTCACCAGGGTTTCGAACATCGAGACTGGGGCCGGATCGAGTGGGCTTTCGGTTCGCCCGAGCTTGCCTACCGCCCGGTCAACTTCCGGGATCCGTGCGATCGCCGCGTCCATCGTGTGCAGCATGTCGAGTGCCTGCCCGAGCGAAGCATGCGGCATCGTCGTTGGCATGTAGAGGAAGGACCCCTCGTCGAAAGGCGGCATGAACTCGCGACCGAGGCTCGACCATGCGCCCAGGCCACAAGCTAAGATGAGGACCGGAAGCACCAAGCTCAGGCCCTTGTTCTTCAACGACCAACGCAGCACGGGAACATACACATGTTGAAAGGCGAAGAACGCCAGGAGCAGTGCACCGATCATCAGCGCGACGAACAGGAAGTTCGTGATGAAATGGTGTCCGGGCCCGAGCGGCAGCCAGTCGTGGGTGAGAAGCAATGCGATGCCGAGCACAATGACGATGAGCCAGGTGCGGGTCGTGCGGGATGGGCGCGTGACGCTGGTGCCACGCCGAAGAAACAGATGCGCGAGCGCTGGCAGCGCAATCATCGAGACGAGTAGCGCCCCGAGGATCGCGAAGGACTTGGTGTAGGCAACCGGCCGAAACAGTTTCCCTTCTGCGGCCGTCAGGGCAAACACGGGGAGGAAGCTGACCACGGTCGTGAGCGCGGAGGTCACCACTGCCGGCGCAACCTCGGCCGTCGCATGCGCGATGACCCGGGCGCGGCTCCGATCCACGGGAGCGTCGGCGAGGTGCTGAACGATGTTCTCGGTAAATACGATTCCCATGTCGACCATCGTGCCGATCGCGATCGCAATCCCAGCGAGCGCCATGATGTTCGCGTCGACGCCCGTGGCCTTCATCGCGATGAACGCGGCCAGTACGGCGAGCGGAAGCACCGCCGAGATCAGCAGAGAGGTCCTGAGGTTGCGCAGCATCACGAGCACGATGATGATGGTGATGAGGACCTGCTGGAAGAGCGCTGTCGATAGCGTGTCGAGGGTTTCGTGAATCAGGGTGGTGCGGTCGTAGAACGGATGGATGGTGACCCGACTCGCCGTTCCGTCACTGAGCGTTCGACTGGGGAGGCCCGGCGCGATCTCCGCGATCTTGGCTTTGACGCGCTGGATGACTTCGAGGGGGTTTTCTCCGTATCGAACGACCACGACTCCGCCGACTACTTCGGCGCCTGCGTCGTCGAGCGCGCCCCGACGTTGCGCCGGCCCCAGGGAGACACGAGCGACATCGGCGATTCGAATGGGGGTGTGCTTGCGAGTGGTGACGACCGTTTGTTCGAGGTCCGCCACCGAGCGAATGAACCCCAGGCCTCGAACCAAGTACTCGGCCCGGTTGATCTCGAGGGTGCGCGCACCGACATCCAGATTCGACTCTCGGATGGATCGCGCGATCTGCTCGATTGTGACGCCGCTGGCGAGCATGGCCTCGGGGTCGACGTCGACCTGGTACTCGCGTACGTAGCCTCCAATCGAGGCGACCTCGGAAACACCTGGCACCGATTGAAGGGCGAATCGTACCACCCAATCTTGCGTGGACCGGAGCTCGTGCAGATCCCAGCCGCCAAGCAGCTTGCCTTGTGGACCGCGGCCTTCGAGGGTGTACCAGAACACCTGCCCCAACGCCGTCGCGTCCGGACCGAGTGCCGGGGCGACGCCGTCGGGGAGGGTGCCGGCGGGAAGTGACGCGAGCTTCTCGAGAACGCGCGAGCGCGACCAGTAGAAATCTACGCCTTCTTCGAAGATCACGTAGATTGTCGAGAAGCCGAACATCGAGCTGCTTCGTACCGTGCGAACCCCAGGAATCCCGAGGAGCGCGGCGGTCAGCGGATAGCTGATCTGGTCTTCGACGTCGCGAGGTGATCGGCCGGACCAGGTGGTGAAAACGATCTGCTGGTTCTCTCCGATGTCTGGGATCGCGTCGACCGGAACGCGGTCGCGCGGGAGCTCAGAGAGACCCCAATCGAAAGGAGACACGTAAGCCCCGCCGGCGATCACCGCGGCGATGAAGACGAAGACGATGAGCTTGTTGTCGACGAAGAAGCGGAGAGACGCTTCCCATCGGGGCGAGACGATTTCCCGCGGGTTCGGTCGTTCGCTGGAAGTCAATGCGAATGCCCCTGCATGTGATGCCGATGCTCGTCAGCGGGAGTCGCAGCGTCGAGCGGCGTCGGTTTCTTCTGCGTCGGTCGTTTCGCCTTGCGCGCAGGTTTCGGAGCGGACACCCCGGGCTCTTCTTCTGCCGGCGTGCTCGAATCATGGGTCGGATGTTCAGCGTGCCCATGCTCGTCGGCTGCTTCTTCATCGTCGGGGAGGTTCATCATCGAGTCGCCGCCCCGAATCTGAAGGTCCGCGTCGATGGCGAACGCGCCGTGGATCACGACTCGCTCACCTTCTTCTAGTCCCGTGAGCACCGGGTACAGGTCGCCCATGCGCGATCCAAGCGTGACTACTCTTGCTTCGTAGGTCGGCTCGTCGGTGTCTTGAAGCTCTACGTAGACGACAGATCTGCGTCCGGTGAAAAGCGGCGCCGTCGCGGGAATCACGACTGGGGCTTCCCCTGGGTCTCCGGCGCCTCGACTTTGGACGCTGGCGTCGACGAACATGCCCGGTCGGAGCCGACGATCCTGGTTCTTCACTTCAATGCGCACGCGGGCGGTGCGCGTCGTCGGGTCGAGCACCGGGTCGACGAAGGTGACCCGTCCCTCGAACAGCTCGCCGGGCAGCGCTTCGACTCGAAGGCGAACATCTTGACCTGCTTTGAGCACCGAGAGGTCGCTCTCGTAGGCATCTAGCTGCACCCAGAGGGTCGATAGAATCGGCTACGCGGTACAGTCCGGTTCCCGTTTCGACGTAGCTGCCCTGCGTGGCCAGGCGTTCGATCACCGTGCCGCCGAACGGAGTGCGAATTCGGGCGCGCTCCGACGGCTTGCCGGCCCGCTCCATCGCTCGAAGCTCACCGTTCGGGACTCCGAGCAAGCGCAGGCGACCGCGAGCGGCGTCGAGAGCTGCCTCCGCGGCGCGTCGAGAGCTCGGCGTCGCGCCGTCTTGTAGTCGTTCGAACTGCTGCTTTGCCTGGATCAGGTCCTGGTGTGCGCTGTAAACCTCGGGACTATAGAGCGTCGCGATCACTTGGCCGCGCTTCACGCGCTCGCCCGTGGTGCTGACGTGCAGGCGATCGATGCGCCCTCCTACCCAGGCGGTGACCGTCCGCAGGCTCCTCTCGTCGTAGTCGACCCGTCCGAGTAGCCGGCGCTCCACCCGTCCCGATCCGAGGCGCTGCGTTTCAGTCGTGCGAATGCGCGCAAGAATCTTCGAGCGTTCCGAGAGAGCCACACGCCTCGCGTCACCGTCCGCTTTCCCGTTCCCCTCCAAGGCGATCAAGTCCATGCCGCAGATCGGGCACTGGCCGGGATCGGATTGGTGGATCTGAGGGTGCATCGCACAGGTCCAGACCGTTTCGCCCGACTCATGCCGCGGCTCTTCTGCGCGTGGCGCGGGCGGCTCGGAATGGCCCAGCAGTCGACCGCCGAGAGCGAACGCTAGGAGCGCGACGATCGGAATGGCGAGCCAGGCAGCGTTCTTCCTAAGCCAGGTTTGACTGTGTGTATTCATGGCCGCTCTCCTCGTTCGGTCGGATTGACTGGGCGTCCGACCACCGCCTCGAGCACCGCCCAGGCCCGAGCATGGCGGCTACGGCTGCGAGCGAGCTCGAGTTGGAGCTCGAGCAGGTCCTTTTGCGCTAGCAGGGCGGATGCGACGGTTGATCTTCCGCTCTGATAGCCGCCAAGTACCGACTGAAACGTCGTCTCCGCCTGAGGAATCAGAGTGTTTCGGTAGAGATCGATCCTGCGTTGGGCGTCCCGTACCGCGGCCAAGGCGGCTTCGAGCTGAGCGTCGGCTGCGTACATGGCGGCGTCGCGGTCTGCGAGGTGCGCAGCTTCTTCCGCGCGCGCGGCTCCCATCGCATCCCGGTAGCTGCGCCCCCATAGCGGAACGCTGAGCCCAGCGGTGACGATGACTGCGTCTTGCCCGCTCTTTTCGACGACTGTGGGGGCCTTGCCGGTCACGATCCAATCCAAGCCCGCGAGCAGGCTCGGCGCACGTTCTGCGGCCTGGGCGCGGACCTGCGATTCACTCGACGACGCCATTAGCTTGGCAGCCTCGATACGCGGATGCTGCCTTGCCGCGCGCCGCAGGGCTTCGTTACCATCGACCGGCAGGCCTTCAAACGGCGCATCGCTCGCCACCAGCGGCTCACCTCGCGACGACGCTCCGATGGCGCGCAGGAGCTCGGCGGCGGCGACCCGCTCGGCCTCTCGGTGCGCCCCGTGGTGGTCATGGTGTCGGGCGATTCCTAGCTCCACTTGATTGAGGTCGGCGAGGGAAGCGTCGCCGGTGCGTACCCGTCCGCGAACCGAGCCAGCCAAGGTTTCGAGAACCAGGTCGTGCTCGTTCTTGAGTCGGTGATCTTCGTGGAGGAGCCATAGTCGCCAATACGCGTCCGCAACCGCCTGCTTGACGTCGAGTGCCCTCGCATCGAAGCGGCGCTGCGCCGCCCTCGCTGCGGCCGAGGCTGCGTCGGCTCCCGCGCTCAGAGCAGTGGGCCAGGGAAACGATTGCATCAGGCTCAGTCTGTGGTTCTGGGGTCCGACGCGCGTTTCGACACTGCGAACGAAGTAACTGTACTTGATGACGGGCTCTGGCATCCGCCTCGCCCGCGAGATCCTCATCGTCGCTGCCTTCCATCTTTCGAACGAGGCGCGTAGCTCGGGGCTTCGTGCGACCGCGAACGCCAGATAGCTGTTCAAGCTTCCGTCGAGCGACGGATCCGATTCCGCGGGGCTCTCCTCCTCGGCGACGATGGTAGCCGCTGTCGCGAGATCAGTCTTAGTCGTCGACTCGTAGGCGCCTCGGCAACCGGTCGATGCGCCTTGCGCGATCGCTAGCGTAGCTGCGAGAAGCAGGGCGCTCCGCTTTCGATTTGTCGACATCCTCTGCGGGATATTCCTCTTCATGGGTTCCTCCTGTGATCAAGTGTCCGCGGTGCATGGGCGTCACGCTTCGGTCCCCCGGCGTTAGAGACGCAGGGAAGACCAAACGGGCGACATTGCGGCGCCTCATGGGGCGCGTGCAGATCGGCGGGCGAGCTCGCGCTCAGACCGGCGCTACGCGCAGACTCAAATTCAGGAAGGAACAGTTGCGAACGAAGAGCGGCGGGCCGTGGATGTTCGGAGGAGCCCGCTCCCGGAGCAGGCCAAGATCACAGGTCTCTCGCGACGCCGGAACGCCATGGTCTCTTGGACTGAGCCGAGCGACCGAGGCCTGGTCGAACCGCTGCCAGGAGAGCTCTTGAGTCGCGAGCAGATCACTGGCGTTCGATAGCTCGACCGTGCAGCAAGTCTGCGATTGGAGCTTGGTATCCGCTTGCCCTGCGGCATGCTCGGCGCCTTCGCCATGATTGGAGTGCGCGCCGTGCTCGGTCGGCTTCTCGCAGTCGCAATCACCGATGACCAGGCCGCCCATCGACTGGCAAACGTGTCGAACGACGCCCGCCGCGCCCGAGGCTACGAGCGGAATGGAGAAAAGCAGCGCTAGGAGGCGAGTGCGCATCGACCACCCCACTATAGGGCAAAAGGTCGGAACTTACTTAACGGACCAGGTCGGTCGGTCACGTGCAAGGCCATGGCACGCATAATTCCTTCGAATCGCCCGGATCGCCCCATCGAGGTGGCCACCGAAACCTGCATTGCTTCGAGCGCACCCGGCTGCGCCTCGATCTCATCGGTCTCCCCGGTGACGGACGAGGCAGTAGATCGTTTGTCCACGCGCGGCACAAAAACATGGCCTTGCAGGGCTATCGAGGGTACGGAACGGGCGGATGCACCCTAGGCTCGAACAGTACATCAGCCGCGCTCTGCCGCGCATCGAAGAGATCTCGGACGAGCGGAAGCGCGCCTTGCTGGACGTCGTGGCATTCGTCGTTGCGAAACTTGGATCTGGGGATGTTGCCGAGCTGACCTTCATCTGTACACACAACTCCCGTAGGAGTCAGATGGGGCAGCTCTGGGCGGCGGCCGCCGCTGCGCACTTTGGCGTCGATCATGTGCGCACCTATTCCGGCGGAACCGAAGCGACGTCATTCAATCCACGTGCGGTAACCGCCATGGAAAAAGCTGGCTTCGTCATTGAAAACCCAGGAGGCGACAATCCACGGTATCGGGTGACCTTTGATGAAGGCGGCCCTGTGATCGAATGCTTTTCGAAGACCTTCGATGACCCGTTCAATCCCGCCGATGGTTTTGCGGCCATCATGACTTGCTCCGATGCCGACGAAGCATGTCCGGTCGTGACGGGCGCGGCTCTTCGGGCAGCCATTCGGTACCAAGACCCCAAAGCCGCCGACGGGACAGCACAGGAGGCGCAGGCGTACGAAGAGCGCTGCCTTCAGATCGCCGCCGAGATGCTGTACTTGTTCTCTCGCGTGACCTAGCGAATCACCACCGAGCTCGGCTCGGGTGGAGCAGCGAGGACCTTCCGATTTGATTTCGGTTGCCGGCCGTCAGCTTCGGAAATGCCGTACTCCTCCGCCAGCTCCGCGACGATCAGCACGCGGCCCGAGCGTTCCATGCGCTTTTCGTCGCGATGGAGCGCTTCGACCACGCGGCCGATCAGCTCGGGGCTTTCGGCGTTGGCCAGGAACACTCCGTAGGGACCTTTCATGGCGTCGGGATGCTGGAAGAGCGGCTCGTTACGCTCGGTTCGAACGAAGCCGAGCCACAGGCTCATTGCGGCAACGTCCTGGTCGCGAAAGTCGACCGCCATGTCCATCGCCATCTTGTCGACGCCCGCCTTGCCCGCTCCGTACGCCGGGCCGTGCATGTAGCAGCGCCCGCCGTAGCTCGAGGTGAACACGACGAGGCCGCCACCTGTGTCGATGAGGAGCGGTGCAGCGAAATAGCTGGCGACGTAGTGCGAGCGTTGCCCGACGTCGAGAATGCGCAGCAGGTCGAGGGACTTCGACCAAAACGGTCCGGGTTTGGCCAGCTCTCTCGGAACGGCGGTCGCGTTGTTGACCAGGATGTCGAGGCGCCCTTGCTCGGCGCCGACGCGTTCGAACAACTGGCGTACTTGCTCGTCGTCGGAGTGATCGCAACTGACGCCAATGCCACGGCCGCCTGCCTCGCTGACAGCATCCGCCGTAGCCTGCACGGTTCCGCCAAGAGGATGTTCCTTGCCGCCTTGCTGGCTCCGTCCGGTGACGTACACCGTGGCGCCTGTGGCACCGAGGGCGATGGCGATTCCCTTCCCGACGCCCCGGCTCGCGCCCGTGACGACGGCAACTCTCTGTCGATTCTCGTTCATGCCGCTAGGCTTCTAGCACGGCGGGCGGAGCGAAGTATCTCTTCCGAATTCGCAGGGCGACGCTGACCAGGGCGATCATCACCGGAACCTCGACCAGTGGGCCAATCACCGCGGCAAAGGCAGCCCCGTGGTGGATGCCAAAGGTCGCCACGGCGACGGCAATGGCGAGCGCGAAGTTGTTGGAGGCCGCGGTGAATGACAGCGTCGTGGCTACCGGATAGCACGTCAAATGGCAGCGCGACGATCGTGTCCCCCTTCAACGAGAACATGACGACGATCGTGAAGAGTAGGGCGAGTAGCGTGATCGGACCAATGCGCGGCGCGAAGGACTCGTCGTACCAGTCGCGCCCTTTGGCCTTGATGAGCCCTGTTCGCGTAAGGAAGCCGGCGGCGAAGGGGATGCCGAGGTAGATGGCAACGCTCTTGGCGATTTCCGCAATCGTGATGTGCACCACCACCCCTTCGAGGCCCAGTTGCGTTGGCAGCCAGGTCACGAAGAACCATGCGTAGACCGAGAAGAACAAGATCTGAAAGATCGAGTTGAAGGCCACGAGCCCTGCGGCGAACTCCCGATCTCCGCGCGCTAGGTCGTTTCAGACGATGACCATGGCGATGCAGCGTGCCAGACCGATGATGATCAGGCCGACCATGTACTCCGGCTTGTCGGGAAGAAACGTGACCGCCAAGGCGAACATCAGCACCGGGCCGATGATCCAGTTCTGAATCAGTGAAAGCGTCAGCACCTTCTTGTTTGTGAAGACGCGGCCCATCTCCTCGTACCGGACCTTCGCGAGGGGTGGGTACATCATGAGGATCAAGCCCAGCGCGATCGGAATGGACGTGGTGCCGACGGTCATGGCGTTGAGCGCGTCCGCGAACCCTGGCACCAGGTAGCCGAGGCCGATGCCGAGCGCCATGGCGACGAAGATCCAGAGGGTCAGGTAGCGATCGAGAAAGGAAAGTCGGCGTTCGTCGTCGTTCATTGGGTCTTTGCGTGGCGGCGGACAGAAGCCTTCCATATACTGCGTCCCGATGGAAGCCGAGCCGCATGAGCCTCGCCCGAACGACTATTTGATACAGGGTCGCACCGTGACCATGCCCTGCATCGTGCGGGACGCCTGTTCCGCGACCGCGACTTGGCTGGTCAATGCAAGGGCAGCTCAGGCGCTGCTCCCCGGGCCCGAGCTCGAGATTGCCGAAGTCCTTCCAGGTCGCGGTCTGCTCAGCATCTCGTGCATCGACTACCGTGACAACGACCTCGGTGACTACAACGAAATTTCGATCGCGTTTTTCGTTCGCAGGCGCGGCGACCGCAAAGGCGTGCCGTTCATGGGCGCGGCCGTCGACATGATGCGCGGGCTGCTTCCGACGCACATCGTTCACCTCCCAGTGAACCAGTCCTTCACCTGCGAAGCGGGTCGAGCCATTTGGGGTTTCCCGAAGACTGTCGATGAGATCGATTTCGACACAAGTGGCGACCGTGCGCGCTGCATCTGGAACAAGGACGGGCAGAACGTGTTGAAGATCAGCCTGCCAATGGGCGGAAACCGCAAGTTCCCCGAGCAAGAGCTTCGCACGTACAGCTACATCGACGGAGCTCTGCATCAGACGCCGTTCGTCTCCAGCGCCGAGAACCTGGGTGTTCGAATGGGCGGCGTGAAGATGGCGCTTGGCGCGCACCCCATTTCGGACGAGCTGCGCTCGCTCGGTCTTCCGAAGCCGCGCTGATGAGCATGTGGATGGAGAAGATGAAAGGCCGTTTCGAGGCGGCGCAACGCTGCTAGTCGCTCTTCTTTCCGAGCCAGGCGTACACCGCCGGCAGCACGAGCAAGGTGAGCAAAGTGGAGGTCACGAGCCCTCCAATGACCACCGTGGCGAGCGGGCGCTGCACTTCGGCCCCGGCGCTGGTGGACAAGGCCATCGGTATGAAACCAAACGCTGCGACCGCGGCCGTCATGAGGACGGGCCTGAGCCTCGTCAGCGCGCCGTCCCTCACCGCATCGTCGAGCGGAGAGCCGTCATCCTGAAGCTGGCGGATGTACGAGATCAGGACCACGCCATTGAGGACGGCGATGCCGAACAGGGCGATGAAGCCGATGCCGGCGGAAATGGAAAACGGCATGCCCCGAGTCAGCAGGGCGAGAATGCCTCCGGTCGCCGCAAAGGGCACGTTGAGGTAGACGATCAGCGCCGGCATGACCGAGCCGTAGGTCGCGTACAGCAGGACGAAGATCAAGAGCAGAGCGATCGGGACGGCGACGACGAGCCGCTCGGTCGCGTCTCGAAGGTTCTTGAACTGGCCGCCCCATTCGAGGAAGTAGCCTGCTGGCAGCACGCCGGCTTCTTCGATTTGCGTCTTGGCCTCTGAAACGAAGCCGGCGAGGTCGCGCCCACGGACGTTGGCTTCGACCGTCAAGCGTCGTTGAATGCGATCCCGATTGATTTGAGCGGGACCTTCTTCCACCCTCAGATCGGCGAGCTGTCCGAGCGGGATCAGCGCTCCGCTCGGGGAAGCGATCGGGATTCGCCGGATTGCCTCGATGCTCGAACGCGCGCTCTCGCGATATCGAACCTGCAGGTCAAATCGGCGCTGGCCTTCGAAGACCTCGCCGACCTTGCGCCCCCCCATGGCCGAAACAGCGTCGAGAACATCGCTTGCGTCGATGCCGTATCGAGCGATGCGGTCACGGTCGATCTGGACTCGAAGCACAGGAAGTCCGGCAGACTGCTCGGCTTTGACGTCCGCGGCTCCCGGCACGGTGCTGAGGATTCTCACGATGTCTTCTCCGGCTTTGTTCAGCGCTGCCAAGTCCTCGCCGTAGATGTTCACCGCTACGTCGGAGCGCACGCCGCTGATCAGCTCGTTCATCCGCATCTCGATCGGTTGGGAGAACGAGAAACGCTGGCCCGGCACCTCTTCGTGGAGGGTTTTCTCCATGGCTGCGATCAGCTCCTCTTTGTTGTCCGCAGCGGTCCATTTCGATGGCGGTGTGAGCATGATGATGACGTCCGAGAGCTCGACGCCCATCGGGTCCGTTGCGA
Source organism: uncultured delta proteobacterium (assembly GCA_963716775.1). Lineage (GTDB taxonomy): Bacteria > Myxococcota_A > Polyangia > Polyangiales > Houyiibacteriaceae > SG8-38. Next base: position 53,988 of record CAVQUI010000003.1, on the reverse strand, counting down.
CCTCGGGTCGCCCGGTCTTCGAGACGACGGTCTCGATTTCGTCTGGAAAGCGATCGCGAAGGCTGCGTTCGACTCGTGTCGTCGCCAGCACCGACTCCTCGAGCGAGACCGACGGCAGGCGAATCGCATGCATGGCAATCGCGCCCTCTTCGAGCGTCGGGACAAACTCCGCGCCGAGGAAGGGCACGAGGACCACCGACGCTGCGAAGATCGCGGCGGCCGTCGCGAAGGTTCTCTTTGGTTGCGCGAGCGAGCGTTCTAGTAGCGGCTCATACCAGCTCCGGAGCCTGCGAAGCAGCCAGGTTTCATGCTCCGTCACGCCCTTGCGGAAGACGAGGGTGCAAAGCGCGGGCACCCAGGTCAGGGCGAGCACGAGAGACGCCGCCAGGGCGAAGACGACGGTCAGCGCCATCGGCTGAAACATCTTGCCTTCGACACCGCGCAGGGAGAGCACCGGAACGTAGACGAGAATGATGATCAGGACGGCGAAAGCGACCGGCCTGCCCACTTCGAGCGCGGCCTCATGCACGGTGGATTGAACCGCGCGGCCCTTCGGGCGCCGCTCGCTCATGACCCGGACGACGTTCTCCACGATGACGACGGAGCCGTCGACAATCAGACCGAAATCGATGGCTCCCAGGCTCATCAAGTTCCCCGAGAGCCCGGCAGCCCGCATGGCGATGAACGCGCCCAGCATCGACAGGGGGATCACCGACGCCACCAAGAGCCCGCCTCGCACGTTGCCAAGCAGAAGCAGCAAGACCACGACCACCAGGACCCCGCCCTCGATCAGGTTGATCGCGACGGTGCGAATGGTTCGATCGACCAGGTCCGTCCGGTCGTAGAACGCTTCGATCGTCACCCCCTCTGGTAGTGTCGGCCCAATCTCCTCCAGCTTGGCCCCGACGTCCCGCGCCACTTCTCGTGCATTGGCGCCCATCAGCATCATGGCGATGCCGATCACCGTTTCTCCCTTGCCTTCGAGTGTGGCCGCCCCCTGTCGGACCAACGGAGCGTTCGCGACCGTGCCAAGGTCGTTGACGGTGATCGGAGTTCCTTCGTGGCGATTGGCGACCACGATGCTGCGGATGTCATCGAGGTTGGCGATCAGGCCTTCCCCGCGGATCAGAAGCTGCTCGCCCGACTGTTGGAGGTAGGCGCCACCCGCGTTGGAATTGTTGCGCTCGATCGCTTCGAACACGTCGCCTAGCGGAATGTCGAGCGCCGTCAGGCGCGCCGGGTCGAGCTGAACCTCGTAGGTCTTCACCTCTCCGCCGAACGTGTTCACCTCGACCACACCTGGAACGGACCGGAGCTGGTAGGCGATGTACCAGTCGAGCACGGTGCGGAGCTCCATGGGCGTGTAGCAGTCCTCGGCGTCAGGCTCGCCCGTCGGGCACATCGGCTCGCCCTGGACGGTGAACTGGTAGATCTCGCCGAGGCCGGTGGAAATGGGTCCCATGCTGGGATGACCGTAGCCCTCCGGAATCGCTTGGCGCGCTTCGGCGAGGCGCTCGGCGACGAGTTGCCGTGCAAAATAGATGTCGGTCCCTTCTTCGAAGACGATCGTGACGGACGACAGGCCGAACTTCGAAAGGCTTCGCACCTCAGCGAGGTGGGGCAGGCCGCTCATGACCGTTTCGACTGGAAAGGTGATGAACTTCTCGACTTCGAGCGGGCCGAGCGCCGGCGCCGTGGTCAATACTTGGACCTGGACGTTGGTGACGTCCGGAACTGCGTCGATCGGAAGTTGTTGCGCGGCCCGAAGTCCGACTGCGCCGACGAGCAAGACCCCGAGGATGACCAGGGCGCGGTTTCGAATCGAGAACTGGAGGAGACGGTCGATCATGATGACTCTCGGGACTAGTGGTCGTCGTCAGAGAGCCGACCGCGCAGCAACTCTGACTTCAGTGTGAAGGCGCCGGAAACGACCACCTGGTCGCCTTCGACCAGGCCGCTACGCGCCTCCACCTTGCCTTGCGCCTCGGCTCCTAAGGTCACGAACGTTGGGCTGAAGACGCCCGGCTCGCCGGTTGCGACGAAGACCAGGGCTTGCCCATCGACTCGCTGAATCGCGCTCTTCGGAATGACCGCGACCGGTTTGCCGGTCTTGCCCTCCGGGCTCAGCGAGATTCGTCCGAACAGCCCAGGCCGAAGCGTTCCGTCTGGATTGTCGAGCTCCACGCGAATCGCGAGCGTCCGAGTGTGAGGATCGAGCGTGTGACTGACGTAGCTCACCTCGCCCTGCCAGCTCTTACCGGGGTAGGCCTGCAGGGAAACCATCGCCGGCGCGCCAATTCGGGCTGCCGCCACGTCCTGCTCATAGACCCGTCCAACGACCCAGACCCGGCTGAGGTCCGACACCATGAAGAGTGAGCTGCCTTCGGCGACCACCTCGCCGGCCGTCGCGTGTCGTTCGATGACCGTGCCGCTCAAGGGGCTTCGAATCGTCGTCGTGCTCCCCGCGCCCTTGCGCCCTCCGTACACCTGCAGTCGTTCATTCGACGCAGACAAGTCTGATTCGGCGCTTCGCAACTCGCCCTGCGCCTCGAGATAGGCACGTTGCGAGCCGATGCCTTCGCGCTTGAGCTCCTCCTGCCGCACGAAGTTGGCGCGCGCGACTTCCACGGCGGCCTGCGCGTTGGCTACCGACGAGCGAGCTTCGCCGAGGGCTACGCTACGCATCGTGGCCAGCGATTGCTTGGCCTCGACCGAATCTCCGAGAGCGACGTGAACTTCGTCTATTTGGCCCGCGACCATGGGCGTGATGTGCGCAGTGCGGTCCGGATTCAGCTGAACTTCCGCGGGAACGTCGATTCCTCCGACGAGCCGTTCCCGGCCGACCGGCTCGGTTCGAATGGCGCTTCGTTCGAGACCGATTTGCGAAATCCGGACCATCCCGCTGGGCTGACCTTCGGCCTGCCCGGCTTCTTGTTCGTGTTCGTCGGCCGGCGGTTCGCTCATGCAGCTACTGAGCAAAGACAGTGCGAGCACCAGCCCCAAAGATCGTCGGCTATTCATCATCGTGCTCCCCGTGGTCCTCTTCATGGTCGTGATGCTCATCGGGCCAGACCTCCGTGCCGACTTCCGCCTCGAGCGCGGCGACGTCCCGGTAGTAGTCCTGATGCGCGGTCAATGCGTCTTGCTGGATTCTCAGCAGTCGCTCTCGCGCCACGAGCACTTGAAGCAGATCGACTTCGCCAAGCTCGAAGGCCCGGCGAAGGAGGGTCAGATTTCCTTCGAAGGCGGGCAGGATTTCTGTCCCATAGGCGGCGATGCGATTTGCATCCGCGTCGACGGCGATGGCCGCTCGCGTTAGTCGCGCCTCTAGGGTCTGACGAAAGGATTGCTCCTCGGCTTGGCGGACGCTGAGGTCCGCCCGGGCCCGCGCGCGACCCTCCTGGTTTCGTTGGGAGAACGGAATCGGCAAGGTCATCGTGCCCTGCACGATGTGCTCGCGAATCTTGATGTTGGGAAGCGACTCCCGCGTGTACAGCACGCCGAGGGTGGGCTCCGGCCAGGCCTCGCGGTTCTCCAAGCGCAGGCGCGCCTCCGCTTCTTCGACGGCGCTTTCACGCGCAGCGATGCCGGGGTGCCGCTCCGCCGCCAATCGTAGGAGGTCTTCGATGGCAGGCGCGCGTCTCGGTTCGTCTAGCTCCCCGAGCGGGTCGGGCAGAACATCCGGGGGCCATCCGGACACCTCCGCAAGCGTCAATTGCGCGGATCGATACGCTCGCTCGGCTGTGAGCGATGTTTGCCGAGCCTGGGCGAGCTCACCTTTGGCGAGCCGAACTGCGAGCGGCGAGATGTCGCCTGCCTGCAGTCGACGCTCAGCCACCGACACGAGCTCCTCGGTTGAGACCAAGAGCTTGTCGACGACTTTCCAGCGCTCCCGTGCCACCAGTGCCGTGTGGAATGCGGCGTGAACTTCGCGGTGCACGATCCATTCGGCCTCCCTGAGCTCCTTCCGCGTTCGCTCGTCGAACTTCTGGGCCGTCTGCATTCTCTGTTTGCGTTCGCCGGCGATTTCGATGGGTTGCGACAGCCAGACCTGGAGATCGACGCCGCGAGCTCCTACCGAAAAGCGCGGACCCGCCGCTGCTCCGGCTAGCATGTTGCGCCGGAGCACGACCGATGCGCCGTCGACAGCCGCCTTCCCGCGTTCGAGCTCGGCACGACTGACGCGCAGGCGCGGAGCATGCTCCTGGGCGTGCGCGAGGATCGTCTGCAGTGATACGGCGGTCGGTTTTCTGCCCTCATCGGCCCTGGCGTCCGCCGACGCCATCTGAAGCGCAAGCAACGCCATGCTCACGCGCAGCCAAGCTGCCAAACTCATTCGTCTCTCCTTTGCTCCGCCTCGCGGAACGATGCTCGTGTTGAAGGTCCGGTCCTGCGCCTTCGGACTCCGCTGAACATGCCGTTCGGCGATCTCGAGGCGCAGTTCTCCCTAGAACGACAGAGCTAAGCGATTGGAGGGCGGAAAACGCTCGCGAACACGCCGTCTCCTTGGAGAACGGCCACGAACCAGTGGAGGGTGTGAGGCTCGGCTTCAGCGATGCAGACCTCGGGGGTCGCGGTGTCGGTCACGAATGCGGTAGTCCCGTGACACGGACAAGTTTGAAAAGGGCCCGAGCAGCCGTGCGCGTCTTCGTTCGGCCCCTGGCCGGCGTCGTGGGGCGCGTGTGCCGCGTGCCCATCGAGGAGGAAGTGCGCCACGTTCTCGGTCATCTCACCGGCGCCGGGCGCAATCGCGTACGCGAGCAAGACTGCGATGCCTGGGATGAGCCGCTGCACGCGCTCAACCTAGCGCGGCTCACATTCGCGCGCCAATCACCACTGCCCGCTTTCCTATTGAAATCCAGTTGCGACAAGCGTACCCATGTCCGTTCACGGAGGGTCACCATGGAAGTTCGCGCAGCAATCGCCCACCATGCGGGCAAACCCCTATCGATCGAGACGGTACGACTCGAGGGGCCTCGGGCCGGTGAGGTGCTGATCGAAATGAAGGCTACGGGCATTTGTCACACCGATGCGTTCACGCTTTCGGGCGCAGACCCGGAGGGGATCTTTCCCTCGGTGCTCGGGCACGAAGGCGCAGGTGTGGTCGTTGAAGTCGGGGCGGGCGTGACGTCGCTGAAGCCTGGCGATCACGTGATTCCCTTATACGTGCCGGAGTGTCGCAACTGCGAGTACTGCACCTCGGGCAAGACCAATTTGTGTCAGGCGGTGCGCTCCACGCAAGGGCGAGGCTTGATGCCCGACGAGAGCAGCCGGTTCTCGATCGGGAACGAGACGATCTTTCACTACATGGGTACGTCGACCTTTGCTCAGTATACGGTGGTTCCGGAGATTGCCGTCGCCAAGATTCGCGAAGACGCGCCCTTCGACAAGGTTTGCTACATCGGCTGTGGGGTGACGACAGGGATCGGAGCCGTGATCAATACCGCGAAGGTCGAGGCCGGCGCCAATGTTGTGGTGTTCGGGCTTGGGGGCATTGGGCTCAACGTCGTCCAGGGCGCACGCATCGTCGGTGCGGACAAAATCATCGGCGTCGACCTCAACCCTGCGCGGCGCGAGCTCGCCGAGAAGTTCGGGATGACCCACTTCGTCAATCCCGAAGGAAGTCGAGGGTGACCTGGTTTCGTATTTGGTCGATCTGACCGGGGGCGGCGCGGACTACAGCTTCGAGTGCATCGGCAATGTCGAGGTGATGCGCCAGGCGCTGGAATGCTGTCACAAGGGATGGGGCGAGAGCGTGATCATTGGAGTCGCGGGGGCGGGCGAGGAGATCGCCACGCGTCCCTTCCAATTGGTCACCGGCCGCGTTTGGCGCGGGACGGCCTTCGGCGGGGCCAAGGGGCGGACGGACGTCCCGAAGATCGTCGACTGGTACATGGAGGGCAAGATCAACATCGACGACTTGATCACGCACAAGATGCCACTCGAGGAGATCAACACGGCGTTCGATTTGATGCACGAGGGGAAGTCGATTCGCAGCGTGGTGGAGTTTTGAGATGAGCGCGGCGTCGGAGATTTTCGTTCATCAGTTCGAGCTTGGCCCCTGGGACAACTTCATCTATTTCGTAGGCGACAAGACAACGCGCAAATGCGCGGTCGTCGACCCGGCCTGGGACGCGGACTTCATTCTCGAAGAGGCGAAGCGGCTCGATGTAGAGATCAGCAACATCCTGTGCACGCACAGTCACTTCGACCACGTGAATCGTGTCGAGGCGATTCTCGAGAAGCGGGATGTGCCAGTGCACATGCTCGGCGAAGAGATCGACTTCTCAGGCTTCCGTTGCGAGAACCTGCAGCGCCAGAGCCCAGGCGACGTCCTGCGCGTTGGCGAGCATCTCGAGATCACGATGCTGCACACCCCCGGGCATACGCCTGGTTCGACGACCTATCGCATCCGCGACGCCATCGTCACCGGCGATACCCTTTTCATTCAGGGCTGCGGCCGTTGCGACTTCGTCGGCGGTGATCCGGAGGTCATGTTCCGAACGCTGAAGGCGCTAACCGAAGGGCTCCCCAGCGAAACCCGCATGTACCCCGGCCACAACTACGGGCCGGTCACCGTCTCGACACTCGACGAAGAGCTCAAAGCGAACCCCTACCTCCAGCACTCGACCTTGGACGCCTTCGTCTCCCACCGAATGGAAGGCAAGACCCCCAACACCCCGCTACCGCAAGCCTAACTCCTAGCGTGACCGCTTTTCGCGCGCTCGGCTCAGGCCGGTGGCTACGTATTGAACGGTGCTGATGGTGATGGTGACGAGGATGGAGGCGCCTAGGATTTGCAGGGCGAGCATGGTGGGTTGGCCGCGCCAGGCGTGGCTGATGGTGAGCAGGACGAAGAAGATCTGCAGGACGGTGTTGAGCTTGCTCGCGCTGCTGGGCTCGCCGTGGACAGGGGCGACGTAGAGTTGGTAGACGATGGTTCCGCTGATGATGATCAGGTCGCGGCCGATCACGATCGCCGAGAACCAGACCGGTACCAGTCCAATGACCGCGAGGGTGACATATGCGGCGAACATCAGGAGCTTGTCTGCGGCCGGGTCCAGCAAGCCTCCCAAGCGTGTCCGCCAGTCGAACCGCCTCGCAAGAAAGCCGTCCAGAGCATCCGAGAGCCCTGCGATCAGTATCAAACCCAGGGCGAGACCGTATCGGCCTTCGAGCAGGCTCCAGACGATCGGCGCTACCAGGATCATGCGCACGATGCAGATCGCGTTGGGGATGTACTTGGGGTTCACGAGGGACTCGCGGAGCTACTTGGCGCTGAACTTGGAATAGCCGACGGCGATTCGCTGATAGGTGGAGGGTAGCAGCCGAACAACCCAGTCGAAGACGCGGGCGTCTGGTCCTACCAGAATACGTCGTTGATTGCGTCGGACGCCGTCGAGGATCTCGCGGGCAGCTTTGTCGGCGCTGGTGATGAAGGTCTTTTCGAACTTCTCCCTGCTATCGACGTCGTTGATGCCCAGGTCGCGAACGCTGCTGTCGATCCGGGAAGAGCGGGCGATGCCGGTCTTGATTCCTCCGGGGTGGACGCTCGATGCGCTGACACCGCAGCTCATCATGTCGAGCTCTTGGCGCAGCGACTCGGTGAAGCCACGCACTGCAAACTTGGCCGAGTTGTATGCGCTCTGGCTGGGGATTCCAGCGAGCCCAAACACGCTCGAGACATTGACGATGTGTCCGTCCCCCGAAGCCTTGAGATGGGGCAGGAACGCTTTGGTCCCGTACACGACGCCCCAGAAGTTCACGTCCATCAGCCACTCGAAGTCCCCGTAGCTCATGCCTTCAACGGTGCTGGCGAGCGCCACGCCAGCGTTGTTGAAGATCAGATTGACCTTTCCATGCTCGTCTCGCGCGGCGTCGGCCCAGGCATATACCGCTTCGCGGTCTGCGACGTCGACTCTTCGAGAGGTCACATGAACACCGGTTTCGCACGCTTGCTCGACGGTCTCCTGCAAGCCTTCCTCGTTCACGTCGGACAGAGCCAGATTGCAATTCGCACGCCCCAGCTCGATCGCCAGCGCGCGGCCGATGCCGGAGCCCGCGCCGGTGATAGCGGCCACTTTGTTTTCGAAGCTCTTCACCACCCTACCTCTTTCGCGAGAGCCGCAATCCTGCCAGACCGGCTGCGCGCCGTCGACTAGTGAGAATTGTGGTTGGGCGCCGGGCATTTACTGGCATACTCGCGCCGGATTACGCTTAGGAGGACTCTTGCCAAACGCGTACATTTCTGGAACCGGCTTCTACGTACCCGACGACGTCGTTAGCAACGAAGAGCTCTCGAAACGCTACGGGATCGACACCACGCACGAGTGGATCGAGAAACGCACCGGCATCGTGGAGCGGCGATTCGCTCCGGAGGGCATCGGAACCTCGGACTTGGCCGTCCCCGCCGTGGAGATGGCGCTCGAGCGCGCGGGGCTTGCGAAGACCGACATCGGGATGATCATCTTCGCGACACTTTCGCCGGATCACGCCTTTCCCGGGTCGGGGGTTTACCTTCAAGCCAAGCTCGGGCTGACTGACGCCGGCCACTTCGTCGGCTGTCTCGACGTGCGAAATCAATGCTCTGGGTTCTTGTACGGTCTCGCTACCGCGACCGCGATGGTACAGTCCGGTTCCGGCGACAACGTCGTGGTCGTCGGAGCGGAGGTCCATTCGGCTGCACTCGATCTCAGAACGTCGGGGCGCGACGTCGCATCGCTCTTCGGTGACGGAGCAGGCGCCGTGATCGTGAGTGCTACAAGCGAAGATCGCGGCGTTCGCAGCTGGCACCTCGGGGCGGATGGACGTCACGCCGACGCGCTCTCCCAGAAGATTTGGGACATCAGCAAGCGACCTTTCATTCCGCAAAACGAAGAAGGCGTCGGACAGGTAGAGCCCGATCACATGTTTGCGCGCATGGCGGGGCGCCTGGTCTTCAAGAATGCAGTCGAGCGCATGATCGGCGCGCTGATGAAAGAGTTCCAGAAGCAAAGCCTCACGCTCGACGATGTCGACCTGTTCTTCTTTCATCAGGCCAACTTGAGAATCAACCAGTACGTCGCCGGGCAACTCGGCATTCCCGAGGACAAGCTCTTCCACAATATCGAGCGCTATGGCAACACCACCGCAGCGACCATCCCGATCATGCTCGCCGAGGCGCAGGGGCAGGGCCGCCTCGAACGGGGAATGAAGATCGCCACGGTAGCCTTCGGGTCTGGGTTCACCTGGGGCGCTGCGATTATCGACTGGTAGCTCGGCTCAGCCCCGGGCGAGGTCCGGGTGGTCGGGATCGAACAAGTCGGGCTCGAGGTAGATCATACAGCGGAGCGGAACGACATCTCGGATGCGCCCTTCGGCCTGGTTGATCGCGGCCGCAACACCGGCTGTGTCGAGACCCCGTTTCAATTGCACTTTGGCGGCGACCAGCAGCTCATCGGGGCCGATGTGCTGCGTACGCATGTGGAGGACTCGTTTCACGTCGGCGCTCTCTTCGATCGCGCTCATGATCGTCGCTCGCATGGGCGCGAGCGCCGATTCACCCATCAAGAGGCTCTTCATTTCGAGGACGAGAACGGCGGCGATGAAGACGAGCAGCGCGCCGATCGCGATGGTGCCGTAGGCGTCCCAGCGCGCATCGCCGGTGACTGCCGCGATCGATATACCCAGGAGCGCGAGCACCAAGCCCATGAGCGCGCCGAAGTCCTCGAGGAGCACGACCGGGAGCTCGGGTGTACGCGAGTGGCGAATGAACTCCCACCAGGAGGCCTTCCCTTTGAGAGGTCGCGACTCCTTGACGGCAGTGAGAAAGGAGTAGCTTTCCAAAAAGATGCCGAGCACGAGAATGCCGATTGCCCAGCCGACGTTGGAGACCTCGTGACTCGTCTCTCCGAGCTTATGCGAGCCTTCATAGATCGCAAAGAGCCCGCCGAGTGTGAAGAGCACGAGCGCAACGATGAACGACCAGAAGTATCGCTCCCGACCGAAGCCAAATGGATGCTGCGGGGTCGCGTCCCTCGCGGCGCGTCTGCTTCCGAGCAGAAGAAGCGCTTGGTTGGAGGTATCAGCGACAGAGTGAATGGCCTCGGCCAACATGGATGAGGACGAAGTAAACGCATACCCAACGAACTTCGCGATCGCGATGCCGAGATTCGCGAAAAGTGCGGCCAAAATGGCCTTGGTAGATCCGGATGCCATGGCCCGAGGCTATGCGATAGTATGTTGATGTGCGAGTTGAGCGCGTGACGGAAGCAAGGTCGGTGAGCGCAGTCTGCGACGACGTTCTCGGGACCGCCGATGCGGTCGAGATCGCGCGGCGCATTCGAAGCAAGGAAATCCAGCCTCACGAGGCCGTCGATGCCGCCATCGCACGGGCAGAACTCGTGAATCCCTCTCTCAATGCGATCGCATTCGCGCGTTTCGATTCAGCGCGTGAGGAAGCCGGCCGCCCCCGCTCAGGGGTCTTCGCCGGCGTGCCTTCATTCATCAAGGACAACGAAGCCGTCGTGGGCACGCCGCTCCTGCACGGCTCGCGCGGGCTTCCGAACCTGCCCTCGGCCAAGAGCTCGCCATTCGTCGAGCAGTTCTCGTCACTCGGTCTGATCAACCTCGGGAAGACCACGATGCCAGAGTTCGGGCTCACCGGAACCAGTGAGGCGCTGGTCTATGGTCCGACACACAATCCGTGGAAGTTGGGATTCTCCCCTGGCGGCTCGTCCGGCGGTTCGGCAGCGCTCGTGGCGGCGGGCGTCGTTCCGATCGCGCACGCGAACGACGGGGGAGGGTCGACGCGGATCCCGGCGTCTTGCTGCGGCCTGGTGGGCCTCAAGCCCTCGCGCGGCCGCCTCATCGACATGGAAGGTGCAGGGTATTTCCCAGTCAAGATTGTCCACCAAGGGATGCTGAGCCGCTCGGTGCGCGACACGGCGGCGTTCTACCATGCCGCCGAGCGGTACTATCGGAATCCCAAGCTGCCGGAGATCGGCTTGGTGACGCGGCCCGGCCGACGATTGCGAGTTGGCTTCTTCACGGACCTCGACGAAGCGACGCCGTCACATCCGGACTGCGTAGCGGCCGTCACCGACGCAGCGAAGCTGCTCGAAAGTCTCGGTCACTCCGTTGAGCGTGTGCCACTCCCGTTCGACGAAGCATTCCTCGAGGACTTCTTCTTGTTCTGGGCGATGCTTGGTTTTGCGGTCACCCGCTTTGGGACGCAGCTCGTTCACCCCGACTTCGATCGAACGAAAGTCGAAGACTTCACCAATGGGCTCGCGGACTACTTCAAGGAATACGCGCGACGGGCTCCCGCGGCCATTTGGCGTTTGAGGAAATTTGCACGTGGGTACGCGCGCCGTTTCGAGGACTACGACGTCTTGATGAACCCCACCGTTGCCATGCCCCCGCCCGAGCACGGCTACATCGACCCTGGGGTTCCGTTCGAAACCGCGTTGGAGCGATTGAAGTGGTTCATTCCCTTCACCCCGACCCAGAACGTATCGGGCGGTCCGGCCATCTCGCTGCCGCTCGGCCGGAGCAAGGACGGACTGCCTCTGGGTGTTCAGCTCGCATCGTCGCTTGGTGACGAGCGAACGCTTCTCGAGCTCGCGTTCGAGATCGAGGCAGCCGCGCCCTGGCCTACGGCAATCGGCTAGCGGCCGAGCAGCTCGGCCAAGATGGCCGGGTCATCGGTGATGATTGCGGTTGCGCCCTTGTCGAGCTGGGCCTGCATGAGGTCGGTCGTGTTCACCGTCCAAACGTTGACCTGAAGTCCGGCATCGAGCGCCGCTTGAGCGGTATCGGCGGAAACCGAGAAGAGCGGATGGATCGCGTCCTGGTTGAGGCGAAGCGCTGCGTCGACGAGGTCCGCCCCGGGATTGGCCGAAAGAAGAGCGGAGTAGTACTCGGGGCGCGCCTTCTTCACTAGCTCCGCGACGCTTTCATCGAAGGACGAGAAGATGGTGCGATCTTCGCCGCCAATCCGGGTCACCTCGTCGAGCACCGCCGCAGCCAAGTGCTCGGGCCCCGTCGTGTCGGTCATGCAGTCTGCAGCAAAGACTTTCAGCTCTAGGTCCATGATCGCGTTGCCAGAAATCTCGCTGTACGCCTCCAGTAGGGTCGGAGGCCTTTCGTTCGTCGGTTCCCCCGCGCCATCGAGTAGGCGACATGCTCGGACCTCGTCGAGAGTCATTTCGCTGACGCAACCCGTGCAGTCGGTCGTTCGGTCGACGGTGTCGTCGTGCATGATGATCAGGTGTCCGTCTTTGGTGATCTCCACGTCGAAAGAGATCCCATCGGCGCCTTCCTCCATCGCTGCGACGAATGAAGAGATGGAGTTCTCCGGATAGGGATGGCCTTCTCGAGTCGGCCCGGTCCCGCGATGACCGAGGTTGGCAGAAGGCGCGAGCACCCTGATGCGATCGCGCACATTGTCTGCGGGCGCGTTCCCCATGCAAACCTCCCGTTCGTTCCATTCCGCGTCGCAGGCCGTGTCATCGCAGGCGTTTGCGGCCGTGCAAGAGTACCAGGCGCGGGTTTCATCCGTGCAGATGACGTTGATCGTCTGAGTGACAATGCGTTCGCAGTTCGGGAGCTCGGAGCACTCTGCGCAGTACTCTGTCGCTACCGGGTCGATGGGTGCAGGACTGGAAGAAGAGCCGCAGCCCAACCCCAGCAAGAGCAAGCCGAGCAATCCTGCACGCGCGCGCGTCATCACAACTCCTCCACTGGACGTTAGGCTGAGAGGGTAACTTAGGATTGAGGGATCGTCCCGTGCATTTCGAGGTCGGAGACGTGAACGTACCAGGGTGCCCGCGAGTCGTAGTGGACGCTGAACCTGGGCTTGACGCCTGGGTCGTCATCGAGCGCGCCTGCGCCGACGACCATTACCTTGCCGTTTTTCGTAAGCCAGGGCATCGCGGAGCCGCAATCGGTGCAAAACGCCGTCGACCAGTACTTCGCCGACGGCAGCTCGAAGCGCTTGACCTTGTCCTCTCCCCGCTCCCAGCTGAACTGGTCGACCGGAACGAAGATGTTGGCCACGTGCGAGGAGCCGGTCTTCTTCCGGCAGCGGCTGCAGTGGCAATACTGAAACCCGCGGAACGGGCCTTCGATACGGAATGCGACCGCGCCACATACACAGCTGCCTTCAACGGTCTCAGTCATCGCAGTCACTTCTGGAGCGGGGTGAAATTGAGCTTCTGGCCACCGATGCTCGCTTCGGCCATCAAGCCCGACGTCGGAAGAACGATGATGGCGATGCCGTCGGCGTACTTCGCGTTTGCAGCGCCACCCTGGTCCGCCGCGTTGGCCGTTGCCTGGGCGCTCAGCTCCAGCCTGTTCTTCTTGAAGCGATTCAGGGCCGACTTCGTCTTGAACAAGATGATCTCTGCGAACTTCTGGCCGCCGATCTGTGCGCCGACCGTCCCTTGCGAGAGCTTTGCGTATCCGATGAGCGTTCCGCCTGCGTAGACCTCGCCGCGGCCGCCAGCCCCGCCTACGATGAAGCCTCCCTTCGCGACCTCGGGAAAGATCGCATAGCCGGCGAGCTTCGCGAGCGTGGCTTTGAAGGAGCTGTCCTTCGTTTCGAAGCGCTCCATGGCGTCGCGGACGTCCACCGCCAATTGCTCGTCGCTCCCTTTTTTCGCCGCCGCCGGAGTGCTGGTCGCGAGGACCAGCAGTGCGAGGCCCGCCATGACTGCTCGTGGGATATGCATGACCGGAGTCTGGGGCCTCTGTCGCAACGGTCAACCAGCAGCTTAGGGAGCGCTCTTGGCTGGAGACGGGCTCGAACATTTCGGGTAATGTCGAGACCTTCCGAGGAGTCCGCCATGTCCGAGCCCGTCACCTTGCCTGGATTCATTGCGCAGCACGCGTCCCATCGGCCGGAGCGAAATGCGCTCGTCGAGGTGGCTCCCGGCGGTGGCTGGGTATCGACGAGCTGGGGCGACTATTGGGGAGCCGTGCGCGGGCTCGCGGCGGGGCTCATCGGGCTTGGCGTCCAGGCGGGTGACGGCGTCGCGCTCATCGGCAACAATCGGCGCGACTGGGTCATTTCCCAGATGGGGATCAGCGCTGCGGCGGCGATTCCCGCTCCAATCTACGCAACCAATACGATCGAGCAGCTGGCCTACATCGTCAATCACTGCCGCGCGAAGGTCGCGATCTGTGACAACCAGGCCCAACTCGACAAGTATCTCGCCGCCCTCGACCGTGGCCTGATCGAGCTCGATCACATCATCACGATGGACGCGATTGAGAGCGACCGCGAAATGGTGGTCTCGCTGGCTGAGGTGATCGCCGCGGGCGCCTCGGAATCGAGCGATGAAGTCGAGCGACGGATGGCCGCTGCCCAGCCCGACGACCTGGCGCTCCTCATCTACACCTCGGGCACGACTGGGGTTCCCAAGGGCGCCATGTGCACCCATCGCGGAATCCACTCGATGGCGAACGCTTTCATCGACACCTATCCCGAGCTCATGGGGTTCGACCCGTTTCGCTACGTCAGCTACCTGCCGCTCTGCCACGTCGCCGAGCAGATTTTCACGAACTTCATCGGCTTGCGCGCGGGCAGCGAGACCTACTTCTGCGCCGACCTCTCGAGGATCAAAGACCACCTGGTGGCGGCGCGACCGCACTTCTTCTTCGCCGTGCCGCGCGTCTGGGAGAAGTTCGAGGCGGCGCTCACGGCGAACCTGCTGTCGGCCACTGGGGCCAAAGCCAAGCTCATGGCCTGGGCGCGTCGCGTCGAGCTGCAGAGCGTCCGGCGCTCGATCGAGACGGGCAAAGATGTCGACACGCTCCAACGTTGGCTCGCGAACAAGCTCGTCATCTCGAAGATCAAGAGCGCCATTGGCCTCGACGAGCTCTTTGGCGCCGGCTCGGGTGCTGCGCCGGCTGCACGTTCGACGCTCGAGTTCTTCGCGTCGATCGGCTTGGTCATTCACGAAGGGTTTGGGATGACCGAGACTACCGGCATGGCGACAGCCCAGCCCCTGATGAGGCCTCGATTTGGCACTGTGGGGCAGGCGCTTCCCGGGGTGGACATTCGAATCGCCGACGATGGCGAGATCCTGCTCCGTGGGGCAAACATGGTCCCTGGCTACCTCTACATGCCCGAGGAGACCGCATCGCTCTACACCGACGATGGCTGGATGCGGACAGGAGACCTGGGCGCCCTAGATGCAGACGGCTTCCTCACGATTACCGGCCGCAAGAAAGATCTATTGATTACCGCCGGGGGCAAGAACGTCGCACCTGCAGAAATGGAGAACCACCTGCAGGGGATTCCGGGCGTCGGTCAGGCCATCGTGGTCGGAGACCGTCAGCCCTACCTTTGTGCGATCCTGGCCCTCGAAGAGGAAGCGGTTCCTGAGCTCTGCAAGGCAGCCGGCGTGCCGGTCGCACCTCTGGCTGAGCTGGCCGGCAATGAAAAGGTCCGCGCTTTCCTCGCGGATCGGGTCGAGTCGGACTGCAACAGCAAGGTGGCTCGCTATCAGACCATCAAGAAGTTCGAGGTGCTCCCACACATGCTCAGCGTGGACGGCGGCGAGCTCACGCCGACCATGAAGGTCAAGCGCAACGTCATCAACGACAAATACAAGACGATCATTGACGGCATGTATGCGTCTGAATCCCGCCGTTCGTCCGGGGTCAGCCAAGCTCTCTGAGGAGCGAGACGACTTTCGCCCTTTATTTTCCCAGCTCAACTGACTAGAAAGACCCTCAATGCGTAAATCCATCTTTTTCCTCGGAGCGCTGCTGGCTCTATCATTGGCCGTCGTAGGACCCGCGATCGCGGAAGACCCCGAGTTCGTCATGGAGGTCGGAACCGTCGCCCCCAAGGGAAGCCCATGGGCCGAACAGCTCCAACGGTTCAAAGCCGAGGTCCAGGAAAAGACGAACGGTCGGCTCAAGGTGAAGCTGCGGCTCGGACGAGGAAACGAGCGATCGATGGCGCGTCGGGTTCAGATGGGAAGTATGCAGGCCTTCGCCGGTTCGGTCGGCGGCATGAGCTCCATCGTTCGAGAGGTCAACGTCATCGAAACTCCGTACCTGTTCGAGACGTCCGCGGCCGCCGACAAGGCACTCGACTCGCCAGAGGTTACCGAGCAGGTCAAGAAGGTTCTTTCGAAGCGTGGGTTGATCTTCGGGATATGGGCTGAGAACGGATACCGTTCGTACTTCAGCAATCAGAAGATCAGGAAGCCGAGCGACATGGAGGGGATCCGGTTCCGCTCCCAGGAGTCGATGGTTCACGTCGAAACCTACCAGGCCTTCGGCGCGACCCCTGTCCCCATCGACAACGGAAACACCCTGATGAGCGTGCAGACGGGGGTCGTCGACGGCTTCGACAACACGCCGCTTTTCGCGATGGCTGCGAGTTGGTACCAGGGGCTCAAGGAAGGCGAGCGCCACATCTTCCTCAGCCGCCATTGCTACCAGCCCGCGCTCCTCGTCTACTCCAAGAAGTGGTTTGATACGCTTCCCAAGGACATTCAGGAAGTGATCACAACGATGCCTCACGACCTGACCATCTGGGGGCGCGAGCAAGTTCGAAAGATTGAGCCGGTCTTGCTCAAGAACCTGAAGCGGTATGGCTACGAGATCTACGACCCTACGCCGGAAGAGCTGGCGGCGTTCAAGGCGAAGCAAAAAGGCGTTCCGGAGCGCATCGCAAAAGAAATGGGGCCTGAGGGGGTTGCACTTCTGAAGGCAATCCGTAAGACGTTCTGAGCGTTCGCCCCATGAAACCACACGTTCTTGACGGCAAGAACATCGCCGTTCCAAATCAGCCTCTCAAGGCTCGGCAGATGCTCGGCAAGTATCGGATTCGCCGCCGAATTGGCGCCGGCGGGTTCGCGACTGTGTACGAGGCGTACGACACGATCGAGGGCATTCCCATTGCCCTCAAAGTGCCGAATCTGAATCAGCTCGACAAGGAATCTCTGAGCGCCATCCATCGCGAGGTCCGGCTTACCGCACGCCTTGAGCATCAGAGCATCCTGCCGCTCCGCAACGCCATGATGATCGACGGTCACTTCGTCATTGCCACGCCGCTCGGCGAGCAGACGCTCACCAACCGGATGCACTACCGCCTGGGTCCGAAGACCGCTCTTTGCTACGCGGAGCAGTTGATCGACGCGCTTGCGTACGCGCACGAGATGCGAGTCATTCACTGCGACATCAAACCGGACAACGTGATCCTATTCCCTGAAGGGCAGGCGCGTCTGGCCGATTTCGGCATCGCGAAGCTCGCGCTCCGAACTCGGACGATCATGGGATCGGGGCAGGGTACCGTCGGGTACATCGCGCCGGAGCAGGCGATGGGGAAGCCCTCGTTTCGCTCCGACGTGTTCTCGATGGGCCTGCTGATCTATCGAATGTTTGCCGGTGAGCTCCCTGCCTGGCCGTTCGATTGGCCGCTTCCGGGCGCCGAAAGGCTTCGCCGCACCGTCAGCCGGGATTTCGTCGACTTTCTTCGCCGCTCGATCGAGGTCCTCGAGCGCAAGCGGTTCCGAGATGGCGTACAGATGCAAAGGGCATTTCAAGCGGTGGCGCCCAGGGCCCTTCGGAGTCCAACACGCAGCAAGAGAGCTGGGCTGTGAGCAAGTCCCACATCTTCGCGGATGTGGACATGGCGCACGGCGAGCGCTTCGAGCTTGGCGGCTGCGAGGCGCTGGTACTCAGTATTCGCAAGCCGGGACGAGACGGCCCCAACGAGGACGCAGCGGCGCTGATCTCGGTCGGCGAGGAGGCCGGTGTAGCCGTGGTTTCTGACGGAGCGGGAGGCCATCCAGGCGGAGCGGAAGCTGCGACTCTCGCAGTGAGAGCTGTGTGTGAGTCTGTGGCGGAGCTCGGAGACGACGTCGAGAATCTGCGCGGTGCCATCATCAACGGCTTCGAGTCGGCCGATCGCGCGATCTCCGCGCTTGGAACGGGCGCCGCCGCCACCCTCGCTGCCGTCGAGATCCAAGGCACGAAGATGCGTTCCTACCACGCGGGCGATTCGATGGTGCTCGTCACAGGGCAACGCCGACGCATCAAGTGGCAGACCATTCCGCACTCGCCGGTCGGGTACGCGGTCGAAGCGGGCCTGCTGGATGCAGGAGAAGCTCTGCACCACGAGGACCTGCACATCGTCTCCAACTTACTCGGCGCCAAGGACATGCGAATCGAGCTCGGGGCGACTCTCAATCTGGCCCGGTGGGATACGGTGGTTCTGGCGAGCGACGGGCTCAGCGACAATCTTCATGTGTCAGAGATCGTAGAGCGGCTACGCAAAGGGCCGCTTCGAAGGGCGGTCGATGACGTGGCCGCCCTCGGGCGAAAACGCATGGAGGCGCCAAGCGAGGGGGCCCCTTCGAAGCCCGACGACCTCACGTTCATCGCGATCAGGCGTCGTCGGTAGTCCCTAGGAATTCGACCGGCAAGCATGGGCCAGGTTCTGGCACTTGGTGGTATGGTCCGCGCCATGCTGGCTAGGCTTGGTGAGGTTTTCAGCCGCTGGGCCGAACGGTGGGTTCCCGATCCGTTCGTGCTCGCGCTCGTGCTGACCCTGATGACGCTCATCGGAGGGTTCGCGCTCTCCGGGTCGGTCGCCGAGGTGCTTCAAGGCTGGTACGGCGGCTTCTCGAGCACGCCGCTACTCGCCTTTGCTCTACAGATGTGCCTCATCCTGGTGACAGGGCAGGCCCTGGCTTGCAGCCCGCCCGTTCAGCGAATTGTCCGCGCGGTCGCCCGCTTGCCCAAGCGAACCTCGACGGCCGCGGGTCTGGTCGCGCTCATCGCCTGCCTGACCGGCCTGATCCAGTGGGGCCTTGGTGCCGTGGTTGCAGCCTTCGTCGTTCGCGAGATCGCGCACAGCGCGGCAGAGGAGCAGCGGGCGATGGACATTCCGGTCCTCGGCGCTGCCGCGTACACGGGGCTTGCCGTCTGGCACGGTGGGCTCAGCGGCTCGGCCCCCTTGAAGGCCGCGGAGTCCGCGCAATTCACCGAAGGCGCGACCCAGGCGATCCCCGTGAGCGAAACTCTCTTCTCGTCGCTCAATCTCGTGGTCAGCGGCGGCTTGCTGATCTTGTTGCCGCTGATGTGCATGGCGCTCGCGCCCAAGGCCGCTTCGGTTCCGGATGCGCCCGCGGTGTTTGCTCCGGGCGGGAAGCAAGCGAAGCGATCGCTCCTCGGCCTCTCGGTCGGTCTCCTGGCGGTGCTGCTGGTCATCTACGGCTGGATTCGCGGGGAAGTGGCGTTCGATCTCAACTCGGTGAATCTCTTCTTCTTGGCGCTAGCGCTCGCCGCGCACGGGTCGATTCGGGGCTTTCTCGATTCGGTGTCGGAAGGCGCTCGCGGCGCCGGCGCCATCATCGTTCAGTTTCCTTTGTACTTCGGCATCCTCGGCGTGATGAAAGCGAGCGGCATGATCGAAGCGCTTTCGTCCGCAATGGCATCGGTCGCGTCCAGCAATACCTTTCCGCTGCTCACCTTTCTAAGCGCCGGCCTGGTGAACTTCTTCGTGCCCTCCGGCGGTGGGCAATGGGCCCTGCAAAGCGATGTGCTCCTGACGTCCGCTTCGACTCTTGGGCTCGACTCCGCGCGAACGGTCATGGCCTTTGCCTACGGAGACGAGTGGACGAATCTCCTGCAACCGTTCTGGGCGCTGCCGCTCCTCGCGATCACCGGCCTCAAAGCTCGGCAGATCGCCGGCTACACGGTGCTGCTCGCGATCGGCATGGGGTTGTACGTAGGGCTGGTCTTGCTGGTCTTCGGCTAGAGCCCCGCCGCGACGCTGTAGACTGCTTCGGTGCTCGCGGCGACTTGCTCGAGCGTCACGCCATCGGCTAGCTCGACAAGCGTCATGCCCCCGCTGCCCTTCTTGTCGATCTCGAAGACACCGAGGTCGGTGATGACCAGGTCGACGACGTGGGTGCCGGTCAGCGGCAGGGTGCAGCTCCTGAGGAGCTTGGGCTTGCCCTTGGCCGTGTGCTCCATGACGACGACGACTCTCGGAACGCCTGCGACGAGATCCATGGCACCGCCCATTCCCTTGACCATCTTGCCGGGGATCATCCAGTTCGCCAGGTCGCCGTTCTGCGCGACTTGCATCGCGCCGAGGATCGAGAGGTTGATGTGACCGCCGCGAATCATCGCGAACGACTCGGCGCTGGAGAAGAAGCTCGTGGTCGGAAGCTCGGTGACCGTTTGCTTACCGGCGTTGATCAGGTCCGCGTCTTCGTCGCCCTCGTAAGGAAAAGGGCCCATGCCGAGCATTCCGTTCTCGCTCTGCAGCTGGACGGTCATCCCGGCCGGGATGTGATTCGACACCAAAGTGGGAATACCGATACCGAGATTCACGTAGAAGCCGTCGCGAAGCTCTTGCGCGGCGCGTGCAGCCATTTGGTCGCGGGTCCAAGCCATCGTTCTCTCCTCAGGCGCGCGGGCGCGTGGTCCGTTGCTCGATGTGCTTCGAGGGAGTTGCGTAGTGAATGATGCGATCGACGTAGATGCCGGGCGTCATGATTTGATCGGGTGCTAGCTCACCGGGCTCGACGAGCTGTTCGACCTCAGCGACCGTGACCCGGCCAGCGGTGGCCATCATGGGATTGAAGTTTCGCGCGGTCTTTCGGTAGATCAGATTGCCCTCGGTGTCGCCCTTCCAGGCATGCACGATGGCCAGGTCCGCGACGAGACCTCGCTCCATCACGTACTGTTCGCCATCGAACTCACGAACCTCTTTGCCTTCGGCCACCGTCGTGCCCACACCCGTTTTGGTGTAGAACGCCGGAATGCCAGCGCCCCCGGCGCGAATACGTTCAGCCAAGGTGCCCTGCGGGTTGAACTCGACGGTCAGGTCGCCATCGAGAAACTGCTTCGCGAAGAGCTTGTTCTCGCCCACATAAGACGAGACCATCTTCGAGATCTGACGGGTCTCCAGCATTACCCCGAGGCCGATACCGTCGACGCCGGCGTTGTTCGAGATCACCGTCAGGCCTCTGACACCCGACTTCGCCACGGCCTCGATCAGCGACTCAGGGATGCCGCACAGGCCAAAACCGCCGGACATCAGGGTCATATTGTCGCTCAGGAGCCCGTCCAGGGCCGCGGTCGCGTCAGGAAACACCTTGTTGGCCATGGCTCGTCTTTACCTCCCGCTCCAGCAACTGACAATCCCGAACACTAGTTGAACCCGAGCATGGCCCTGGCTTCTGCGGGCGACGCGACCTCGCGGCCCGCGTTGCGCGCGCACTGAGCAAGAGCCTCAATCAGCTGCCCGTTCCCAGTCGTCTTGTCTCCATTCGGCAGGTAGAAGGTGTCTTCGACGCCGGTTCGGAGCATCCCACCGAGCTCCGCGGCGCGCTGGTGGGTTTCCCAGATCTCTTCGCGCCCGATGAGCGTCGCCTGCCAGTGTGCGTCGCCGCTTTTGTACTTCATGAGCAGCTCGAGAAGCTCGGGATCGCAGGGCATGCCCGAGGCGACGCCCATGACGAAGTTGTAGTGCATCTCTTTGGCCATCCCTGCTCGAAGATAGAGCCCGACCGAGCGGACGATGCCCACGTCGAAGCACTCCATCTCGGCGGTGGTCTGCGTCTCTTCCATCGCGTCGAGCATCTTCTGAACCTTGTCGACGCCGTTGAGGAACACCATTGGAGGCCAGGCCCAGGTGTTGTCCTTCTTCAGCTTCAGGTAGTTCAAGCTGCCGGCGTTGCAGGCGGCGATCTCCGGCTTGATTCGACGAAGACAGGCGACGGGCCCAGAAACATCCTCGTCGATCACGCCGGTCGTCTGGTTGATGATGATGCCGGGGCAGGCCTCGCGGATTGCGTCGCTAGCCGCTGCCGCTACCTCGGGGTCCCAGGAGGGGAAGTGCCCCATGCCAGGCTCCTGGCGACGGAAATGGATGTGCACGATCGACGCGCCGGCGTTGTAGGCATCGCGCGCCGAAACAGCCATTTCTTGGGGCGTGACCGGTACGGGGTGCTGCTTCGGGTTGGTCAGCACGCCATTGAGCGCACAGGTGATGATCGCCTTGTCCATCTAGGTCCTCCAGCTTCCAGAGCTTCGGCTGGGTTTCTAGGCTGGGTTTACGTTCGCGTCAAGTAACCGCCAGCTGCGTAACTCACCTATTGATGCGGAAAGATTCCCGGGCTATCGTCCGCCAAGATGGCCACGCCTTCTAGACCAAGCGCCCGCAATGACGGGGTAAGGGCATTCGTCGAGGCGCACGGGGAGGGCGAAGCGCCCGATTTCTTCTCGATATCGGAGCTTTCCGACGAGTTCGGCATTACCCATCGGGCGATCCGTTTCTACGAGTCCAAGGGCCTGCTTTCCCCGAAGCGGCTGAACGGCGCTCGAATCTACTCGCGCCGCGATCGGGCTCGCCTCCACATCATCGTTCGCGCTAAGTCTCTCGGCTACAGCCTCGAGGAAACCAAGGACTATCTCGACCTCTACGGCCGGCAGGGCGAAGGCCGCCTCAAGCAACTCGAGATCTCGGCAGCCCGGAGCGCAGAGATGATCGCGGAGCTCGAAGAAAAGAAGCGACAGATCGACGAGAAGATCGAAGAGCTCCGGCTGATCAACAAGGTATGTCGGCAGAAGATCGCAGAGAAGAAGTCGCGCTGAAGGCTAGAACCAATCTGCTTCCGCTTTGATGTACGAATCCTCATTGCTTCGGCAGAGGTTTGCCAGGAGCGAGACGCGGGGAAGCTCGGTGCGGATCCAGTACCGCGAAGCAGCGTCGATCCCTCGTTTGCGTTCGTCCGGGATGGATGCGGTCTTCGCTACGGCGGCCATGTTGAGCCACTGCCAGCCGATGACGAGGGTCGCGAACATGTCGAGGTAGTCCCAGCTGTGGCCGAGCATGCCTTCGGCGTCGCCAGACATACCGCGTTGTCCGAGCTCCATGGTGATCTCGCCTACGGTCCCGACCGCTCGTTCGAGCTCGTCGCATAGCTCCGCGTCGCAGCCGGCCTTCCTTGCGCGCGCGATCGTGCTGCCGATTTCTTCGGCTAGCGCCCGGAGCGGGGCGCCGCCTTTGGACATCACCTTCCGGCCGAGCAGATCCATGCTTTGGATCCCGTTCGTGCCTTCGTGCAGCGTGTTGAGCTTCTGATCGCGCATGTACGCTTCAGGGAGGTACTCGCTCGTGTATCCGTAGCCGCCGTGGATTTGAACGGAGAGCACGTTGGCCTCGAAGCCGCGCTCTGCCGGGAAGGTCTTGGCGATCGGGGTGAGGAGATTGAGCAGCAGATCTGCGCGCTCCCGCTCCTGCTCCGAAGCGCCCTGGGCTGCGACGTCCGCGTACAGAGAGACGGTGCCGAGCAGGGCCAGGCTTCCCTCGACGATGGCTTTTTGGCGCAGGAGCATGCGCCGAACGTCGGCGTGCTCGATGATGGAAGCCTGCTCGCCGCCGCGTTGACCGAAGGCTCGCCCCTGCTTGCGGTCGAGCGCGTAGAGCCGAGACTCGTGATACGCGGCCGAAGCCGTGGCGAAGCCGTTGACGCCCACCATGATGCGGGCCTCGTTCATCATCTGAAACATGCAGCGAAGGCCTTGATTGGGCTCTCCGACCAACCAGCCGCGGCAGTCGCCCTCGTCGCCGAACTCCAGAGCCAGGCTCGGCAGCCCCTTCCAGCCGATCTTATGGATCATCCCCGCGATCGTCACGTCGTTCGGGACGAGCTTGCCGCCCTCCTCGCGAAGCCTCGGGATTGCAAAGAGCGAGATGCCCTTCGTTCCTTCGGGCGCGCCCTCGATTCGGGCGAGCGCGAGGTTGACGACGTTCTCCCGTATCTGGTGGTCCGCTCCCGAAATGAAGATCTTGCTGCCCTTGATCAGGTAGTGACCCTCGTCCGTGGGCCGTGCCGTGGTGCTGATGTCACCCAAGCTGCTTCCGGCCTGCGGTTCGGTCAGCGCCATCGTGCCGGTCCAGTCGCCCGCGTACATCTTCGTCATGAAGCGCTCTTTGAGCTCATCGGACCCAAAGGCTTCGATCAGGTGCCCCGCGCCCACCGTGAGACCGATGTAGCCGTACGCACTGAGGTTGGCGGCCATCAGGTAGGCGCTGGCCATCGTGTGGATGAGCATCGGCATCTGCTGGCCGCCGACCGATTCGGGGCGCGTCGCGGTGAGCACACCGAGGTCGATCATCTGTTCGTAGAGCTCGGGCAGCGCGGGATGGGTGTGGATGCGCCCGTCGCGAAATACGGGAGGCTCTTCATCCATCGGTCTGTAGGTCGGAAGTAGGTCGTTTCGCGAGAATCGCCGGACACTGTCGATGTAGAGGTCGAAGGTCTCCTTCGAATGCTGCCGATAGGCCTCGAGCTCGCAGAGCGACTCGGCATCGAGAACGGAGTAGAGGATGAAATCGACGAGGCCGTCGTCGATCAGTGGGTTGCCTTGTGTTGCCATGCGCTCCGTCTGCCTCAGTCCGGCGAAACCTAGCACCGGAACCGCGCAGTTCCCGCGTGAATTGTCCCGACGCATGCGGTATCAAGGCGAAGTATGGATTTCACGCATTCGGAGCGGGCCCAGAACGTGATGGCGCAGGCGGAGCGTTTTGTTCGCGAGCGCATCGTCCCCAACGAGCAGACCTATCTCGACCAGCTCGTGGGCAGCGACGACTGGCGTGAGTGGAAGATTCCCCCAATCGTCGAGGAGCTCAAGGCCGAGGCGAAGGAGCTTGGGCTTTGGAATCTCTTCCTGCCTGACGAGAAGTACGGCGCCGGCCTCGACAACCGCGACTACGCGCCGGTCGCCGAGATCACAGGACGAAGCTTCCTGGCGCCGGAGGTCTTCAACTGTAGCGCGCCCGACACCGGCAACGCCGAGGTCCTGGTCAAGTACGGCTCCGACGAGCAGAAGAAGCTCTGGCTCGAGCCTCTGCTCGACGGAAAGATCCGTTCCGCGTTTGCAATGACCGAACCCGCGGTCGCATCGAGCGATGCGACCAATATGCAAGCGACTTGCGAGCTCGTCGGGGACGAGGTCGTGCTCAACGGGCAGAAGTGGTGGACCAGCGGCGCCGGCGACCCGCGCTGCGGCTTCTACATTTTCATGGGCGTCACCGATCCGACCGCGAGCCGGCACGAACGGCATTCGATGGTGCTGGTGCCGGCCGATGCCCCCGGGGTGAAGGTCCTGCGCATGTTGCCTGTCTTCGGCCATCCCGATGAGCCGCACGGCCACGCCGAGGTGCTCTTCGATGATGTGCATCTCCCGGCGAGCGCCATCATTGCCGGGCCGGGCCGAGGTTTCGAGATCGCCCAGGGCCGCCTGGGGCCGGGGCGCATTCATCACTGCATGCGCGCGATCGGTGCAGCGGAACGGGCGCTCGAGCGTCTTTGTCAGCGTGCCGTTCTTCGGGTCGCCTTCGGCAAGCCGCTCTCGAACCTGGGCGGCAATCGCGACATCATCGCGAACTCCCGCATGGCGATCGACCAGGCCCGTCTTCTGACGATGAAGGCCGCCTGGGCGCTCGACACGATGGGCACCTTCGGAGCGCTAGTCGACATTTCCGCGATCAAGGTCATCGCGCCGAACGTGCTGCAATCGGTGGTTGATGCCGCGATTCAAATCCACGGCGGGGAGGGCATGTCCGATCTCGAGCTAACCCGCCTGCTCGCCATGGCGCGAGCGCTTCGCATCGCCGACGGGCCGGACGAAGTGCACCGCGGCATGGTCGCGCGGCTAGAGCTCAAGAAGTACGTCTAGTACTTCGGGCCTCAGCGAAAGAGCAGGCCGATGTACGGGGTGACCCACTGCTCGCGCCGGTAGAAAAAGCTTCCCGCGCCGGAGAGCGAGTACTTCACCCCGATGTCGATGTAGCTTCCGGATGCCACTCGGACGGCCAAGCCGACCTTCGCGGTCATGCCGGGGGTGAAGCGGAAGACTGCAACCCGCGTGCAGTAGTACCAGCCGCAAACGATATCGGTCGCCTTTATGCGCCACCAGTTCGCATCGAAGCTGATGCCGATGTACGGCAGTAGGGGGCCGCCGTTGGGCACCTGAACCCGGAGCTCGGGGGAGAGGTAGAGCCGTGTCATCGGGCTTCGGTCGTAGCTCGTCCCGGCCGGTAGATTCGGGATGTTGTAGAAGTTGATCGGCGTCCAGGCCGCACCCAGCGAGAGACCGAAGACCACGTAGCCCATGTCGAAGCCGCCGAATCCCGTGAGATCGGCGCCCGGCCGCACCACATCGCTGTCGGTCTTCAGCCAAATCGGGACGCCCAGGCTGAAGGAGCCCATGTAGCCGCGGTGCGAGGCTTGCTGCTTGGCCGATGGGGCGGGCGGGTACTGTTCGACCGGGCTGGTCGCGTAGCTTGAGCTTGGGGTTGGCTCATACGACCAGGCGCCCTGTGCCGAGGCTCCCGGACTGCAAAGAAGAAATGCCAGCATCCCGGCAGCCGCAAAGAATCTCGTGCTCATCATGTCTTGTTCATCCAGCGGGCGATCTTTCGAACCAGGGCTCGGGGGCTGAAGCGGACACTGAACGCCGCGATCCAGTTCAGCAAGCCCTCGATGGCCACTACCTTGCCCTTCATCATCGAGCGGTAGGCGTGCCTGGCGACCTTGTCCGCGGGCGCGGCCCCGAGCTTGAAAAGGATGCTCGTGTCGTTCCCCGCGGTGCCGCCGAAATTCGTGGCCGTCGCGCCCGGGCAATGCGCCGTCACGGTGACGCCCGCGTCCTTGACCTCTTCAGCGATGCCCTCGGAGAACATGAGCACGAACGCCTTGGTCGCATAGTACACGGCCATGTCGGGCCCTGGCTGAAAGCCGGCGGTTGACGCGATGTTCAGAATCCGTCCCTTGTGGCGCGCGAGCATGCCTTGCAAGGCAAGGTGGCAAAGGGCAACGAGGGCATCGATGTTGACCTGCAGCATGTCCATCTGCGACCGGAGTGAAGACCCCGCGAAGGGGCCATTCGTTCCAAAGCCGGCGTTGTTGACCAGGTAGTCGAGCTCGATGCCCTTGCTCTGCAGCGCCGCGAAGATGGCGGCTGGCGCGCCCGGGTCCGTGAGATCGGCTGTCACGACCTGAGCGCTGATGCCGTGTGCGCCTTCGAGCTCCTGCGCCAAGCTCTGAAGCTTGTCCTCGCTCCGGGCGACGAGCACCAGGTCGTGGCCGTCCGCCGCGAAAATCTTGGCGAGCTCTTTGCCGATGCCCATCGAGGCACCGGTGATTAGCGCCGTTTCTCTCCCGTTCATCTGGGCCTCCTCAGCGTTGGCTTTCCTGCATGAGCGTCAGCGAGTCCTGTGACATGGTATCTTGCGACGCTCAAGACTCGATCAGGAAAAGCTGGAGGAACCCACGTGCCAGAGTCACGACATCCCGATTGGGAGCCAATGACCGCCTACGTCGCGGACATGTCGTACTTCAGCGGCAAGATGGAGGCCTACCTGCGCTACAAGGAGATCCCGTACGAGCGACGCGTGGTCGATTCCAAGGTCATGGTCGACGAGATCCTGCCAGCGACTGGGCTCATGAAAGTGCCCGTCCTCCGCCTCGCGAACGGGCAGTGGCTCAAAGACACGACGCCGATGATCGACTGGCTCGAGTCGGCCTATCCGGAGTCACGGGTGATCCCCAGGGACCCGGCCCTGCGCTTCATGTCGAAGCTGGTCGAGGACTATGCAGACGAATGGTGCTGGCGGGCCGCGCTCTATTGGCGTTGGCAGCCTGTCGAGTCCCGCAGGCTGCTCATGCGGCGCATCGGTCACGAGGTGCTGGCTGACTTCCCAGCGCCCAAGTGGCTCGCGGGCTGGTACTACGGACGCCGTCAGATGGCGACCTATCTGAGCGGCGACGGCGTCAGCGCAGAAACCGAGCCGCATGTGAAGCAGCAATACTTGGACCTGCTCGATGCGATGAGCGAGCTGCTCGCCGATCAGCCCTATCTGCTCGGAAGCCATCCGACGCTCGTCGACATTGGTCTGTTCGGTCCGATGTTCCGGCACTACGCGCAAGATCCAACGCCGAGCCGGGTGATGGAGGAGCGAGCGCCCGCGGTGTACGCCTGGGTCGGCCGGGTCTGGAACGCTCGCGCGCACCGTCTTGGGCGTGAACCCATCCTGAGCGATTTCTCGCAAGCCGGGTGGGAGTACTTCCTTCGCGAGATCGCTCAGAGCTACTGGCCGTTTCTTCTCAGAAACGCGCGCGCTTGGGCCGCGGGGAAGTCACGTCTCGACCACGAGGCGCACGGCGTGACCTATCGCAATCTCAAGGTCGTGCACTATCGCGTCTATTGCCTCGAAGCGCTCCAGAACGAGTATCGGAGTCTCAGCGAACCCAATCGCAAGGCTGTGGCCGACTTGCTTCGCCCCTACGGTACGCTCGAGCTCATCGATGGCCTCGACTCCGGGCTCATGCAGGAGCACGAGCTCCCGCTCCGGCCCAATCGCGTCCAGCCCTCGAAGTTGCAGCGAATGAAGCTGGCGCTCATGGGTACTCCGTGGGACATGCCGGTTCACCCGACGGAAAGAGAGAAAGCATGACGGACAAGGATTCGTTCACCCCGAAATGGTTCGAGGGAGCTCTTCCCAAGCGCTCCTATCGCTCGGCCTTCAAATGGGGTGCGCCCGAGGCCTACAAGCACCCCAATCCCCGGCTCTACGACTTGATGAAGGAGACGTTCGGTCTGAGCGACGAGCACTTCGCGACGCCGCAGAAGCTCGGCCTCGAAGAGGTGACGGCGGACGCTTCGATCTCGCTCAATGCCGAGCAGCAGGGCTTCTTCCGTGGGCTCCTAGGCGAAGAGAACGTCAGCGACGATGTCTACTCGCGACTCCGCGTGTCGTACGGCAAGACGATGATCGACGCGCTTCGGCTGCGCGACCACCAGGTCGAGAACCTTCCTGACCTGGTGCTTCATCCGCGCGACCGCGACGATGTCGAAAAGATCGTTCGCTACTGCCACGAGCAAGAGATCCCTCTGTACACCTACGGCGCAGGCTCGAGCGTGACCCGCGGCACCGAGTGCTTCAAGCGCGGGGTTTCGATCCACCTCGGCACGCACATGAATCGCGTTCTCTCACTCAACGCCGTCAACCAGACGGTGACGGTGGAGCCTGGGATTCTGGGGCCGGAGCTCGAGGAAGCGCTTCGCGGTGCCCCAGAGCGATTCAACGCGCCACACGCGTACACCTGCGGCCACTTTCCGCAGTCCTTTGAGTTTTCGTCCGCAGGCGGCTGGGTGGTGACCCGTGGAGCGGGGCAGAACTCGACTTACTACGGCAAGGCGGAGGACCTGGTTCTGAGCCAGGAGTACGTCACTCCGGTTGGCACGATCAAGACCGTCGATGTCCCTGCCTACGCGACTGGACCGAATCTCGACCAGATCATGATCGGAAGCGAAGGCGCCTACGGGATCCTGGTCTCGGTCACCTTGAAAGTCTTCCGCTACCAGCCGGAGAACACCCGCCGTTTCAGCTTCATCTTTCCGGACTGGAAGAGTGGAACTACGGCGGTGCGCGAGATCATGCAGGCCGAGTTTGGGTTTCCGTCGGTCTTTCGATTGTCCGATCCAGAAGAAACCGACGTTGCCTTCAAGCTCTATGGTGTGGAAGGCACGCCGATCGATACGCTCGTCAGCATGCGAGGCTTCAAGAAGGGCGAGCGATGCCTGATGCTGGGCACGGTCGACGGAGACCGCGCCTACACGGCGATGGTCAAACGCCGACTACGCCAAGTCTGCAACGCGCACGGCGGCATGTACACGACTGGCTTCATCACCAAGAAGTGGGAGCACGGACGCTTCGCCGATCCCTACATGCGAGAGGATTTGCAGGACTACGGTATTCTCATCGACACCCTCGAGTGTGCGACCAACTGGGACGAGCTCCCGAAGGTGCACGAGCAGGTGCGCGCGTACGTGAAGAGTCGCCCGCAAACCGTGTGCATGACGCACATGTCTCACTGCTACCCGCAGGGCGCGAATCTATACTTCATCTTCATCGCGAAGATGGGGCACCAGGAGTTTCTGGAGTTCCACCGCGGCCTCCTCGACGCCGTCCAGGCTTCCGGCGCGACGATGAGCCACCACCACGGCATCGGAAAGATGACCGCGCCCTGGCTCGAGGGTCAGATCGGCAGCGACGAGCTCGAAGTCTTCCGGGCCCTCAAACGGCACTTCGACCCGAGAAACGTGCTCAATCCAGGTGGCACCCTCGCGCTCGACCTGCCGGACGAGCAGCGACGGTTGCCGTGAGCGACGAGCGCGATGGTCACGATTTGCTGATGTTTTCCGACGCGGATCGCGCCCGCTCGGCTACGATTGGGCGGTGACTGACACCGACGACAAGGCGTTGCGCGAACGGGTTTCCGGCCGCTCTGTGGTCATCACTGGGGCATCGAGCGGAATTGGGGAAGCGCTCGCCATGCGATTGGGAGAGGCAGGTGCCAAGGTCCTGCTGATTGCCCGGTCCGCCGACAAGCTTGGCGAGTTGAAGCAGAGGATCGAGGCGCGTGGAGGCTCGGCGTTCGTTTACCCAGCCGACCTTTCGAATGCCGAAGATACCGAGCGTCTGATCGGCACGATCCTCGCGGAGCACGGCCAAGTCGACATTCTCGTCAACAACGCCGGCATTTCGATTCGCCGAAGTGTCCAGAAGTCGTACGACCGCGTGCACGACTTCGAGCGAACGCTTGCGCTGAACTTCCTCGGCGCGGTGCGTCTCATCATGGGGTTTGTTCCGGGCATGCGTGCCCGGCAAGACGGGCAGATCCTCAATGTGTCGACCATCGGCGTCCAAGTGAACGTTCCGCGCTACGGCGCCTACATTGCCAGCAAGGCGGCGCTAGACGCGTTCAGCCGGGTTCTGGCCGTGGAAGCGCTCAAGGACGGGGTCAAGGTAACGACGATCTACATGCCGCTCGTCAAGACGCCAATGATGGCATCGACGACCATCTACGACGCGTTCCCGATGCGGAGTGCCGAGGAGGCGGCCGATCTGGTCGTAGGCGGCATCATTCACCAAGCGAAGCGGGTGGCTACTCCGGTCGGAAACCTCTTCGAGTTCGCCTATGGGCTCGCGCCAAACGCCGTCGATCGTGTTCTCAATGCGGCCTACCAGCTATATCCGGAGTCAGGCGACAAGAACGACCAGCGCGAGCCCGCGACGGGAGACGCCGCGATGTTTCAGCGCGTGTTCAAGGCCGTCGCGCGTCGGACAAGACGCCGGAAGCCTTCACGAGAGTAGCGGCCTGTTCTCCAGGCTCGGTGACGCCCTCGAGCCGTCGTACGGTTCCTCCGGGAAACAGACCCGTGATCAGCAGCGTAGCCATCAACATCGTCAGCACGGCCGCTTCTCGCCTGGTCAGATCGCGCTCTCCGATGTGCTTCGCGGAGCCGCTGAACAGTGTGAAGAACGCCCGCATCACCGAAATGCCATTGAGCGCGGTGGCAAAGATCAAGGCGAAGGCAAGCAAGGGGAACTCGTCGACCGATCCCTGCACGAGCAGATCTTCGGCCACGAATCCGAGCGTGAGCGGGAGCCCCACGCTCGCGAAACCCATGAAGAGAAAGGCGACCGCCATACGGGGTGTTCGGGTGAAGCTGCCCGCTGGCACTCGCATCGAAAGGTTGCCCCGTCGGGCTTCGAGCGACGCGAGAGTCATCGCGAATCCCGCTGTCGCGACGCCTATCACCTGCCAGGTGAGCAATGCCCCGATCTGGGCAACGGGAGAGCTCGTATCGAGGCCAAAGGCGACGAGGCCCGTCTGGCTCATCACCAGGAATGCCAAGGCACGCCTCGCGTCCGTTTGCGCGAGACCCAGGGCCGCGGCGACCACTGCGGTGATCGCGCCGAGAGACGCCACAACATGTGCCAACTGTTGCGGGATCTCGCCCCTGAGCAACTCCAGGTGGGCATACACGCCCAGCTGCGGAGCAAAGAACGCGACGACCAGGCCCATGGGTGCGTATTGCACGAAAGGGGGAAACCAGCTGTGGAGTGGGATCACGGCTTCGCGGATTCCGATGCCTATCAGGAGGAACACGAGCCCGATCGTGGACTGGCCCCGACTGAGCAGAACGGCGCCAATTCCCAGCACCACCACGCTCGGTATCTGGTAGATGGCAAACAGCCTTGCGGTCGACTTGGTTGCCCGCGTCTCTCGCAACTCGAGCCATACGATCAACGCTGAAGCGCCCCAAAGGACCGCAAGCCCGAGCGGGTCTCGAATCACCAAGAAGACCAACGCGACCGCAATCAACAGCAAGATCCGCGCGAACGTCTTCGGACGCGTTCCGCTGATCGGGCTGAGGGCGATCGCGGTGTAACCGATTAGGCAGGTGATCAGAGAGAACGCCGGAACCCAGGAATGCGGGTCTTCCATGGCAATCCAGTCGGCCCGCGGCCCTGGCATGGGGATCCCCAGAGCGCGCCATCCAACTTGCGCCAGCGCAAGAATACCGGTGAGACCCATGGCGTAGCTGGCGCGGTGACGAGCCGTCCGCGGGGTGCTCGAACGCGCGACGAACCAGACCATCGGAAGAAGCAACAGAAGCTGGAGAGCCGCAAACGCAATGGTCATGGTGTCACCTCGTCTTCTTGGCGGCGCGGTTCCTTCGATCGCGTTGGTTTCGTGAGATAGTCCACCCAAGCCCGGTCGAGTCGGTCCAGCCAGGAGATGGCGCCCAGCGCCCGTGCAACGACCTGGTCCTTGAGAAGGGCATCGAAGCCACCGCGCTCGAGGGCAACCCGATAGAGCCAGGGCTGAAGAGCACCGGGGACGAGGCGTTCGAGATGTCCGCCGGTTCGCGGAAGCTGCCTTCCCATCGCTTGCTCGAGATGATGGTGATCGTGGAGCAAGCTCGGGGACCGCAGGATCTGAAGCGTTCGAATCGCGGCGTGGCCGACGATGTGGGCGACTGCGAGGTGGTAGAAACCGAGTCCGATCTCCACATAGATCAGCCCCACTTGGGTCATCGAGGCGTATGCGAGGGCGCTCTTGATGTCGCTTTGCGTACGGCCTACGAAAGTCGCGTGCAGGGCGGTCAACCCTCCCACAGCGATCACCGCACCCGCCGCGACTCCCGAGAACTCGAGAATCGATGCTGCACGAAGCAGAAGGTATGGTCCGAGATGGATGGACAGGGCCCCATAGAACACGGCGCTCGATGGCGTGGGACCTTCCATCGCGCGAGGTAGCCATCCGGACAGCGGAAGCTGGGCCGCTTTGCCCATGGATGCCCACAGAAGGAGCAAGCCGACCACGGTTGCTTCGGCGACAGTGTTTGGAACGACGAAACCCGCCCAGGGACCGGTAGAGGGCGGCACGACATCCGACGTGCCAACCATGAAGTGAAGTGCGACGCCGGCCGCAAGCAAACCGACATCACACAGTCGATAGGTGACGAAGGCACGCAGGCCATGCTCGACCGGCGCGCGTCTCTCGTGAAAGAACGCGATCAGCAGAGCAGAGGTCAGCCCGACCAGCTCCCATCCGAGAAAGGCCAGATCCAGACTCCCGGCCAGTACGACGAACTCGACCGCGGCACCGAAGATCGTCAGCAAGAGGTAGAACCGTGAGAAGCCGGGCTCGCGGTGCAAGTACCGTCTCGAGAACGCGGCGACGAGACCGAGCAGGGCGGCCGAGAAGATCGCAAACGGAATCGACAAATGATCCGCGACGAGATTCCAGTCGAACGAATAGTGCTCGGCGGCGAACCAGCTGCCCAAGGGGACGCGAACTTCGGAGACGTCACCCACGAGGAGCCAGCACGCGGTGATGGCAGACGCGGCTAGCGAAGCGCTGAACGCCGAGCTCACGATCGCGACGGTCGCCCGCTCGCCCCAGGATTGAAAGACCCAGGCGCGCAGGCCGAGCACGAACACTGCCAGCACCGGGAATCCCACGATGCCGATCACCAAGGCATGGACGAGGGTTTGCATCACACCTCACCGAATCCGGGCAGTCCTGACTTGACGTGCGCAGGGCTGAGATGTCCCCGCCTTCCGAAGTAGTAGTCCACCGAACGGTCGACGACGGCGATGGCCGGGTTCTCCGGAATGTACGGCCGAAATCGTCCGTGCTGATAGACGGCGAACGCGTCGCTGCCGGGATCCCAGGCCACCAGTTGGATCCACTCATTGTTTATCAGGCTCGCAAGCGCCGGTTCTCGCTCGAGGATGCGGGCCAAGGCCGTCGTTTCTGCTTCGACGATAGTGAGCAGTCGGACCGGCTCGTGGATTTCTACCATCTGCCAGGGCAGGCCTGTCCTCAAGTCCGATGCGTGCCCATCCATCACCCCAACGAGTCCGACAATGTTGTGGGGGAGCTTGGTTCCGCAGCCGTAGCCCGTGGGATCGACGAAGCTGAAGTAATATTCGAGGTTGATCCCGGCGCCGACGGGGCCGACCGATCGAAGAAGCTGAGCCAGAATCGTTCCTGTCGAATCGCTCTGCGGATCGTACGACACGAGAAAGGCGCGCCGGTCCAAGAATAGCCCGCGTGTCCGCTTTCTGCGGCCGACGATGCAGACCGCGTTCGTTGCGTGGCCGTACTCGGGTCTTGGCTGCGCCAGATCGTAGGCGTGCGCCTCAGCGTGTGCGAGAGCGTCTTCGGCATCGAGCGTCAGCGGCGCCGACTCGAATCGGCGGCAGCGCTCTTGAGCGTCCAGCAGACAGGCCTCTTTGAGGCCCCGCCTTGCGTCTTCCAGTGCCTCAACCGACTCCGCCGGCAACAGATCCTCGTCGTAGTAGGTCATCGAGTCGTCGCAGGTGTTGTGATACGCGCCGACGAAGCATGTCGACGCGGGGACGGCGATGCCCACGGTCCGAAGCCTCTCTCGAACTCGCGGGTCGTTGGCCATCTGAGCAAAGGCGCGCGCATTCGGTCCCCCGCGACCTCCGCCGGTCGCACCGCAATCGTGAGCCGCTTCGTGCGGGTTGTTGAGGCTCGAAGACCCGTGTCCGACGATCAGCACCAGCCTCGACAAGTGCTCAGCCAAGCCCATCGTCGCGAGCGCACCGGACACGATGTCCGCCATCTCGTCTACCGTATAGCCTGGTGCTAGCCCGTCCTGTCGCTCGCCCGAAGAACGTTCGAGACGCAGGCGTGTAGGAGGCGTCGGCGCTGTCCGGTGCAAGAACCAGTGAGCGAGACGCTCGGTGGCCCGGGGAAACAAGCTTCTTCCAAGCAGCGGGATGACTGCCAGCAAGCCAAACAAGGCAGATAGGACGCCGCCTCGGGTTAGCATCCTACTTCCAAGTCCGATTGAGTGGCTGACCTGACCTCGTCGGCGCCGCTTCTCCGCGAACACCGAGGCTTCGTCCTCATCGAGGGCGCGTTCGCTTACAAAGTGGCTCGGTCGAACGGCGACCGGGCACAACGGCCTCGGCCGAATGTCCTCGATCCCCTGATACGCCATCGCGATGCCGAAGAATCCTGCGTATCCGAAAGTCTCCACGTCTGGTCGAATCTCTTCAAGGTGCCTACGAAGCGACTCCTCGCGGTCATCGATGCAGAACACCGCCTGAAAACGAGGTTCGTCCGTTTGCGCTCCTCGAAATTGGCAGTGACCCACGATCCCATCGAGCACCCCGATGCGATGCCTTCTCTCGTACGCCAGGTGCAAGAGTCTGCGCCGTTCGTTCGCGTCGAAGGCCCGAACCTCTTCTAGCCAGCGCCTCGCCGGTCCCCGCCCGTTGATCTCCGCCGGCCCGAGTCCCGCGAGCTGGGCCGTGATGTAAGCCTCGTAGACGAGCTCGAGATCCAGCGTTCGTGGTCGCTTGGCGCCATCGTTCCGCCGCATCAACGCCGCGAATGTGTTCGGGCCGCCGGCCTGCGTCGTTAGTGCGAATCGCGCGGCCTGCACATCGAGAGTGAGCTGCAGGGCCAGGTAGTCCATAAGTCGA
This sequence comes from uncultured delta proteobacterium, assembly GCA_963716775.1. Taxonomy (GTDB): domain Bacteria; phylum Myxococcota_A; class Polyangia; order Polyangiales; family Houyiibacteriaceae; genus SG8-38. The sequence continues at coordinate 18,140 of CAVQUI010000003.1, read as the reverse complement.
GCATGGGGAGGGTCGACCGGCGCCGTGTCCGGACGGACCTCCAGCTGACGAACCATGCCGGCCCAACCCGGAAGTGACAGAAGCGTCTTTTCGATGTAGCCAGCCCATCGCTCGCGCGGAACTTCCAGCTCCTCCAACGCCCAGCGCACCGTGCGCTCTGCATCCCATCCATCGTCTTGTTGGCGCCGCAGCTCCTTGGACAGCCCTTTCATCCAACGATCGGAAGGTCCCGAGCCGATTCCGTACAAGGTTCGGAAGACTTCGAGTAAGCCGATGTCCCGCCCCGGCATCTCCCAGTACGCGATCCCTTGATCGACGAACGCGGCGCAGACACGAATCAGAAGCGGATGCACCAAGTGATCGGTATCGACCCCGACTACATCTAGGATCTGGTCGCGGCGCCTCACACCGGTGCGCGTGGGCCGACACGGTGGAGCAACGGCCAAGAGCTCGCTCCAGAGCAGCTCGAGCGCCTGCTCTTCACGGCCCTCCGGCGTGAGGGGGCGCCGGTCCGACGAGATTCGCTCGGCGGACTGAAGGATAGCAGCCATCGCCGCTTCTGATACTCCAGCATGAAAGCGAAATAGGGTCCCTGTCTCCTCGAGCATCCAATTGAGGGCAGGACCCACGGGGATCTCGAAGAGGTCGCGCAGACGAAGGGCGTGCAGCTCGCGTCGCGTCGGTCCACCGGCGATCAGCGGTGCGCTGGTATCTTCAGTTGATGCGGCGATTACGGCATCGATATCCGACGGACGGATTCTCGCGGACTTCAGGCATTCGGAGAACGCCTGCTCGGACTGGTAGGGCTCCGTGCCGAATAGCGCCGCGCCCACGAGGACGGCTTCCTCGAAGTGCAGGTGCTCGAAGGCGTGCAAGGTGTTGTGGTGAACGAACATGTGCAGCGGCGATTGCAGAGGAAGCAGTTCCGCTGCGTTCTCCAGCAGCTCGCCAAGCGTCGCGGTTGCCGCCGGCTTCGAAGTCGAGAGTCTGAGAACTTGGGCCCTGACGGAGGTCATGATTCGGTCCGACGACGCGTCGAATACGGGTGCGGCGTATGGGGCGTGAGCGCTTCGATGCCGAGCACCTCTAAATCCACGTTGGGCCACTCGTTTGAAAGGCCGTCGAGGCGACTCAAGAACGTATGGTCCACAAGCACGGCGTCGTTCACGTCGATTACGACCTTGCTGCACGCCGGGTCCAGGTCGGCGAGAGATCTGCGAACCGAAATGAGGCTCGTGAACGCAGCAGCGCCGTGCAAGGTCAACCGCAATTCGGACCCTTCCTGACTCTTCTCGACGCGGGCGCGAAAGATCTGTGTGAACGTCGCCCCGCGGATGCGATGCAAGATGATCTTCAGCACTAGGCCCGAAGCGACGCCAACCAGCAGGTCGCTAGCGAGTGTGACAACGAGCGTCGTCACGAAGAGCGCAAGCTGGTCCAGACCGATCTGCTTGACGTGCCAGAGCTCACGAGGTGATGCGAGTCTTGCCCCCGTATACACGAGCATTGCCGCCAGCGCGGCGAGCGGGATTTCGTGCAGCAGGCCTGGAGCGAGCGTAACGAAGAGCAGAAGAAAAGCGCCGTGAAAGAAGTTCGCCCATCTCGACTGTGCGCCGGCGTCGATATTCGCCTTACTTCGCACGATTTCGGAGATCATCGGAAGACCGCCGAGCAGTGACGAGCCGAGATTTCCGACAGAAACCGCCAGCAGATCGCGATTGAGGTTGGAAGGGCGTTTCTCGGGATCCATCGCGTCGACCGCGAGAACGCTCAGGGTTGACTCGATGGTCCCGACGAGAGCGAACATCACTACGTACTTCAGAGACACCGCAGTGAGCAGCATCGAGAAGTCGGGGAAGACGAGCGCATCGAAAAGCGAGCCCGGCAGCTGCACAAGAAACTCGGGCCCGACGTGGAATTGGTGCGACAGAAACTGATATGCGTGCGAGTGGTCGAGATCGAGCCACAGGCTCATTGGCACCGCGACAGCGAGCACGAGCACCGGAGCAGGTATGGCCTTCGCCCATCGTGCCCGAATCAGCGGCCACCCGAAGAGAATGAGGAGCGAGAGGCCGCCAAGCATGAGGATCTCGGGGTTTGCGTGCGCGATGCTACGCGGGATTTCGGCGAGCAACTCCAGCGGCTCCTTGGCCTCAGGCGCCACACCCATCAAAGTGTGCGCTTGCTTCGAGATGATGATCACGCCGATGGCCGCAAGCATCCCGTGAACGACCGAGGGCGACATCGCCACTCCGATCGAGGCGGCGCCAACCAGCGCGAGCGCGATTTGCACTCCCGCCGCGACAGCCCCCACCGCCAGGGCTCGACGGTAGCCGAGCATGGGGTCTCCCCCGCCGAGCTCCTGCACCGCCCCTAGTGCGATCACGATGAGCCCGGCCGCCGGACCCTTGATAGTCAGGCGCGCGCTACCGAGGAACGTGACGATCATCCCCCCGATGATCGCGGTCAGAACGCCCGAGATCGGGGGGAAGCCACTAGCCATCGCGATCCCCAGGGAGAGGGGAAGGGCGATGAGGAAGACCAAGAAACCTGCCTTGAGATCGGCAACTGGGAACGGGCTTCGCGGCCCGGCCTTCGACACTACATTCGACATGAAAATCCGCCTTCGTGCTGAGAACACAAGGTTGCCCCGACAGTCTGGGGCAATCACACACACTGCAGACGAAACCCCGTGTGGGGCTTCGTCAGGCGGAAGGGGGAGCGCGAGCGGGATTCGAGGAAGCTGTTGCCTGGCGGTCCGGAGACGCAGAGCGATGGTTGAAATCCGCCGGGGATTCGGAGCAATAGAAAGCCGGCGCGGGCGGACAGTCCGAGCTCAGGTCATCGTCCTCGAGCGGATCGATGAGCTCGTCGGCGTATGCGGCCAAGGGCTCGGCCGCAGGACTTGGACCGATCGAGGCCCTCCCGGCGGAGTCCCGCTCCCGCGAAAAATCGCCCTGAGCCCGGGGTGAGAAAGCCGATACGGCGACCAGGAACAGCGTCCATAGCGCAATGCCCCGGCTCGGCCGGTACCTCGCAACGCTGCAATCCACTGGTGGTTCCGCACCCATCGCCACTCCTCAAACCCCCGAACCCGGTGAAGTATTCTGCCAAAGCCCTGGCCGCGCAAGAAGGGCGCGGGCGGAACGGTCGGGTGCAGCGCGGCTGGACGAGGGCGGCCCGCTCCGGTTATACACCGTATCGTGAATCGATATTTCCCGTTTGTACTCGTCTTGGCCGTCGTTCTCCTGGGGCTACCGGGCACCGTCCCCAGCAGCCGCGCGGAGGAGGCCGTCACGTTCCGAATTGCCTCGCTCGCTCCCGCGGGCTCGTCGTGGATGAAGGTCTTGAACGCCTGGAAGAAGACTCTCGAAAGCGAGACCGAGGGCCGCATCAAGCTGCGCTTCTATCCGGGCGGCGCCCAAGGAGACGAGCGCGACTTCGTTCGAAAGATGCGCGTGGGGCAGCTCGACGGCGGTGTGGTCACGATGACCGGGATGAGCATGCTCGTCCGTCCGATGGTGATCCTGGTCTTGCCCAACTTCCTCGACACGTACGAGAAACTCGACCGGGTGCGGCTGACGATGGCCGACGAGTTCGAGAAGCTGTTCGAGGATGAAGGCTTCACGATGTTGGCCTGGGGAGACGCAGGAAAGACGCGGCTCTTTTCACAAAAGGCGATCGAGAAGCCCTCTGACATCAAGTCGATGCGCCCGTGGATGTGGAAAGACGACCTGGTCTTCATCGAGTTTTACGACGTGATCGGAGCCAATGGAGTTCGGCTCGGCGTGAACGAAGTGTATCCCGGGCTTCAGACCAAGATGGTCGACGTGGTGACGTCCTCGGCGCTGACGGCGGTGGCGCTTCAGTGGTACACGCGAGTGAACTACATGACCGCTCACAACTCTGCGATCATCGCGGGCGGCATGGTGATGCGTAAAGACAAGGTCGACGCGCTTCCAGCCGACCTCAAGGAAACGTTTCTGCGAACCTGCGAGCGGGTCGAAGTGCTGCTCAACAAGACGATTCGCCGGGATGACCAGAAGGCCTACGACGTCGTCATGAAGAAGGGGATCATCGCGACCGATACGAGCAAGTACAAGGCCGAGTGGGACGCTGCTGCCAAGAAGGTCAGAGATCAAATGACGGGCCGGGTCTTCCCCAAGAGCCTGCTTCAGGCTGTCGAGGCTGCCGCCGCGGCGGAGTAGGCCGGCGGGCTCAGGCCCTCTCGCTCAGGTGTGCGTCGACTCTGGCCGCGATCACGTTTCGGACGCGGTCGCGCAAGCCGGCGATGTCGTCCTCGCCGAGGCCTTCGGTCTGAATCGGCTCTTCGACGTACGCAGTGACCACATTGCCGGGGCGAATGACGAGCGAGCCCTTGTGCAGCACCTCGTAGAGGCCGGTCACGGCAACGGGAGCGATCGGGATGCCCAGCTCGATCGCGATTCGAAATAGGCCGTCGTAGAAGGGGCCCACGTGCCCGGTCGTGGTTCGGTGCCCTTCGGGGAAACCGAGGATCGAATGCCCGGCGTCGACTTCGGCACGAATCGCCTTACGAAGCGCGTCCAGGGCGCCCGCGCGGTCCTTCGGCACGGGAATGGTGCCGCGCGCCTTCATGAACCAGCCGTAGAAGGGGTAGTCGAAGTGGCTTTCGAGCTCGATGCCTTGCGTGAAGTGCGGCGTCGCCGTGTGCATGGCGACGTAATCGAGGTGGCTGCTGTGGTTCTGAATGAAGATGTACTGGGTGCCCGGGTCGACGGCGGGGTGCACCTGGTGTCGGTGCCGGTTGAAGGTCAGCGCGAGCTGAAGCCTGCAGTAGAGGCGCTCGAGAAACTGAACGCGATCGGGCCGCACGAACTGGTAGAGGATCGTGAAAAACGACAGGGTCACGACCAGGAACCCGCCCGCGAGGACCCAGATGCCAAGGCTCACGATTCGATTCCAGACGGTCGAGGGCTCGTTCATACGACCAGGCGAATCGCCCCAGGAAGGACGTCGATCGAAAGGGGCCTGAGGTGATAGAGGTCACCGTCGATCAGCACTGCTTGAAACGACGGATTCACGAACTCGACCCGATCGACCTGCCGCGTCCAAACCTCGTCGAGGTCGGTGTGCGTCCCGGAAAAGATCCGTGCGAACGCAGCCATCAAGGCGGCCCTTCCGAGAGGGCCTGCGCGGACCAGGTCGAGAAGCCCGTCCGCGACCTGAGCATCGGGGGCCATGCGCATCGAGCCACCCGTGTACTGGCTATTGGAAAACGAGGTGAGCACCGTGCGGGCGTCATCCGTCTGGTGCGCGTAGCGGAGCGTGTTCTCTTCATATCGAAGCTTGACCACGCAAACCAGCACCGCCGCGATGTAGCCTGCGGCCCCTAGGAACTTGAAGCGTTCGTTGGTGAGCTCACCTGCTCGGGCAACGAATCCGGTCCCCATCGTGTTGATGAAGTGGATTTCACCGTCTTCGTGCGTTAAGCGGATGACGTCGATGGGCATGCTGCGGCCGCCGGAAATCGCCTCGATGGCGGCTTGGGGATCGGTGACGTCGAAGTCGCGCAGAAACGAGTTTCCGGTGCCGAGGGGCAGCATGGCTAGCTCGCAATTCCGGGCAACGCCGGCGGCGATGAGCCCGTTGACGACTTCGGCGGCGGTTCCGTCACCCCCGATGGAGAGAAAGCGGCGCTGCCCCTGGCCGGCTGCTCGCCTGGCGAGCTCGGTGGCGTGTTTGGGTTGCTCGGTAAAAGCTACCTCGAGCTCCAGCCCGCGGCGTCTCAATTCCTCGAGACAGCCAGGTGCGGCTTTCGCGCATCGCCCCGCACCCGCAGCCCCGTTGATGATCGCGTAGTAAGCGCCGCTCACCGCTGCTCGAAACTCCAGCTCGGGTCTTGGCACGGAACGCCGTCGGAACAGGGGGCATCGCTTGCGCAGGCGGCGACTGCGAGCAGGACTAGGGGAGCAAAGGTCTTGGCGAGTCTCAACATTGGGTCTCCAGTTCGCGCCTAGCTTGATGCCGGGATGGGAACGGGGGTTACGCGCAGGACTTTGCCATCTGCGCCCCCGCCGTCGTTTGTGATGTAGAGAAGGTCGTCTGGGCCTTGCCGGGGCGTGCGTAGACGTCCTTGGTCTCCGATGCTGCGCTCTTCGCCGGTCACTCGGCCCGCCGAATCGACGAAGTAGATGTGCAGGTGGTGGGCCTTCAAGGTGGCCACGGCGAGGACTCCATCCCAGTTGCCCCAGGCGATGCCTTCGATGAAGGTCGCGCCTGCGAGGGCGAGGGTTGGCGCGCCGCTCGACCAGATGGCGGGCACGGCATCTGGGAACTTTCCGAGGTCCGTCATCGGCACCGATTCGTTGTAACCGGGAACGGGGTCCCAGCCGAAGTTGCCGGCGACGAGCAAGTTGAGCTCGTCGTCGACGCTCGGGCCATGCTCGGCGGAGATCCCGATTCCGTCGGCTCGGAACGCCATGCCCTGGATGTTGCGATGCCCGTTCGAGTACCAGCGAAACCCGCTTGCGTTGTCAGGAGCTGCCGCGCCTTCGCGGTCGACTCGCAGCACCTTTCCGCCGAGCGAGTCGTCGTCCTGTGGGTTCGCGCCGATCGCTGCATCACCCGTGCCGACCCAAAGAAAGCCATCCGGCCCGAAGCGCGGCCGGCAACCGCTGTGCCTTCCCGTGCTGTAGGGCATGCCTGTCACGATGTCCTGGCGCTCGAGCACCGCGCCACCATCGGGTGTGCGCAAGGTGAACCGGATCAGTCGAACGTCGTTGTCGCCGCCGGCGTTCGAGCTGGTGCAGACGTACACGTAGCCGTTGTCTGCGAAGCTCGGGTCGACTTCGAGGCCCATCATGCCGCCTTCGCCGCGCGCGACGACGTCCTCGGGCGAAATGACGAAGGGCGCCGCATCGACTCCGTTCAGGTACAGGTTGAGACGGCCCGGTCGCTCGGTGACCAAGAGGGTCCCGTTCGGCAGCCAGGCGAGGTCCCAGGGCTTGTCCAGGCCGGTAACGAAGTCATCGACTTGGAGACGGATATCAAGTGGCGCCGCCGTGCTGCTACAGCCCCCGGAGCCGCAGCCTTGGTCGCCGCAGCCCGCGCTCAGCAGGCATAGCGAGACGAGCAGCGTCGAGACCGGCCTCATGGGGAAGTGACTTCGAATGACGGGCTTTGTGCAACGAAGCTGCGAACCCCGCTGCCCTCGAGCGGCTTCTCGTTTCCGTTGAAGATGAGCCGGTAGCTCCCCGGCTCGGCGTCATCGGGGATCTGCCAGGCGATGGTGACCGTAAACGCCTCGTTGATGGGCGGCGGAGGCGCGGCGAAGGGATCGAGCGGATCGTAAGGGGGGATCACCCGGCTTTCTTGACTCCAAATCGCCTTCGTCGACGCATCGCCCTCGGTTGCCACCACAGACCAATCGGAGTCGACCAGCCTTTGAATCTCGAAGTGCCGAGCGTCTCGCCGGTAGGCGTTGTCGGGATGTCCCGTCCAGAATGCAACCGTCATCGTCGAACCCGGCGCATACGAGGCGTTGGGGGGTGTGACCAAGTCGCCAAACGAAGCCTCCCCCGGTGGTTCGTCGTAGTCGTTGCCTACGGGGTTGGACTCGACCATGCCGCGGAGGTCACCCGCGTCTGCGGAGCTCGGCGAAGGCGTGCCGTTGGCAAGCGCCCTGGTCAGACGGTCGATCTCTTGCTCGAACGCCGGCAAGGTCCAGGGCCCGAAAAGAGTGTGACCGCCTTCGTACTGCTGGACCGCGTACTCCTCGGGCGTCGTGATGTAACCAGCGTAGTCGTTTGTGTAGCCGGCGATCATCACGTACTTCGCCCCGCCGCCTAGCACCGCCCTGACCGTGTCTCGCAGGCGACGGCCCGACATGGTGGTCGCTTCGCTCGGGACGAACACGATGGCGAGCTGACCGACCTTGGCGACGCCAATCGGTAGAGCGTTTTGTCGTACTTTGGGGAACAAGATCGGCTTCGGCGCATGGCAGGCGCGGAGCTCGTCGCTGATTGGCGGCGGCTCGACCACGAGTTGAATCAAGGCGTCGAGGGAAGATTCACGTTCGAGCATTCCCTCCATGAACAAGGGGTGGCCGCCACCATCCTCGGTCGACCCGCCCGCATAGGAATAGCCGTAGGCGGAAAAACAGGTCTTCTGCGGGCCCGCTCCAGTAAACCCATCCCCCACCTCGAGGTCGGTGAAATCCACCGCGGTGAGCCGGTAGTCGACCCCGCCGCTCAGGGGCTCCGAGGCGGAATCGAGAAGCGCCATCGCCACGTCCAGCTGCCGCTCCCCGATGATGCGCGCGCTGTCGTACTCGTCCGTGCCAGGGCCGGTATTGTCGAGGTTGAGGTTGCCTGTCACATCGCCGCAGTTGCTCTGCGCGAACGCTGCAACGAAGCCGTCCCTCGTGTCGTCTCGCTCCCGGGCGCGCCGCTCCATCTCGAAGGATGCAATGCCCTTGTGATCCGCCGACACGAGCAGCTGGTTGTACGTCAGCGAGGTTGGGTGAACCGCGAACCAGCTAAGGGCGCCGATGACGCCGTCTTGCGTTTCGAACTTGAGAAGGGTCATCTCCTTGTCGGTATCGTTCGCATAGCGCGCTCTTTCGGCCTCGGGGTTCTGGGCGTAGGCGACGGCTGAGCGATTGTTGCCCGCGGCCTCGACCTCTCGTTGGCCGAGCAGGATGCGTCCGGGCTTCAGAGTCTCGTGCGCCGACTCGATGGCCTCTGTGATGCCCTCCACGACCGCATTGAAATATCTTTCGCGAAACGTGTCGTCGTGCGAGTAGCCCGCTGGGCTCGAATGGGTATGGGTCGCGCTCAGAACGACGTTGTCGAGCGAATAGGTGTCGCCGTACTTTGCGCGTAGCTTGTCGACGACCGAGAGCCTGACTTCGTGCGACATGTTCAAGAGCTCGGCAGTCACGAAGACGAGCCTCCGTGCCCCGTCGAGCTCTGCGATGATGAAGGCTCGCGCATGGAGGCGGGTGTGGAGACCGCTCGCGATGTGGGTTGGAAGCGAGTAGCCCGCGAACGGCAGGTCGACGACGGGGCTGGTGATGTCGCCGGCCCCGCTGCCGATCAGGTAGTTGGGCTCACTTGGCGCAGCCTGATCGCTGCTCGAACAACTGAACGAGAGGAGCGAGAGCGCGATGGCGATCGAGAGCCGGGCATGGATGATGAACCGAGGCTGTGGATAGGTCATGGTCGTCTTTCGATATGGTGCTTCGATTTGTCGCGGGCGCCAGCCTACCACGAAGCCTACGCTGCGGTTCTCGTTTCGGCCGCTGTCACTGGCTCCCGCAAGGATCTTCTCCCACGCCGCCACAGGGCACGAAGCCCCAGCAGATTCCCACGCCGTCGGCTCGAAGACCGCAGCTGTGCAACCAGCCGAGGCCGAGCGCCTTGAACTCACGATCGGGTGCGATCGCTTGGCCGCAGTGCAGGTTGTCTCCTCCGCTGCAGCCGTCCTTGGTGCCGCCGCCCCAGCAACGGACCGTTCCGCCGCCGCGCAGACCGCAGGCGTGATCAAAGCCCAGTACCACGGCTTCAAAGAGCTCTCCGGTTGGGATCGCCGTTCCCTGGCCTTCGCCCCAGCACGCGACCGTGCGCTTGGCGAAGGTCTCGGTCCAGTCCGGACGGTCGGCGAGTTGCATCACCGCAAAGAGGGTGAGGATGGCGCCGACTGAGATCGTCAGGCGCGTGGAGCCTTTCTAGAAGAAGCTCGCCGAGAAGAGAACGAGGTAGATCAGATGGAACGCGAAGAAGCGGCAGCTGAGCAGGAAGTAGTGCATCGGGTGTAGCTCCAGCCCTGAAGTGATCGCGAGCATCGAGATGACGAAGAAGAAAAAGAGCAGCGAGACGGGCGCGAAGAAGGTGATGCGGGCGGCGAGGGGGCCCGGGTTGAGCTTCTCGGGTATCTGAACTCCCATCGGGGAGCTCGTGACCAGGCGAGGGTGCAACCCAGCCAAATGAATCCAATGATGAGCATGCGAGACATTGCGGCTCCTTCAAGGGGCTGAAACGCCATTAAATGGGCCGGAATTACTGGTCTAAGCGCCACGAGTAGGGTACCTCGCTACCAGCCATGACCACAGCCATTCCAACTCGCATCGCTCCCAGCGTTGAGCCCGCCGATCTAACCCCGCGCCAAGTGGCGCGTGAGCTCCACAAGCTCCTCGACTCGGGCGCGAAGATACGCCCTGCCGGCGAGGCCAAAGACGACCCGACCGGACTGCTGACTTCCGGGTACACGCCGAAGTACGAGCTCTCACTTTTCGACACTCGATTCTTGCTGACGAACGTTCGACAGAATCCCGCGTTGCGGTTCTTCGTTGCCTATGTCGTGCAACGTCATCGAAGGACGGGCCGGACCGAGATCTTTCCGCGCATCTTCTACAAGGATCTATCCCTGATCTGGCGCGCGGCCTCGCACATGATCTCCGGGGACGGCGATTTCTGGATCGGTAAAGGGGACGTCATCACTCTGGCGCGCGGTGGCTACGAGATCACCGAGTGCGTCGAGTCGACGACGGACCTGCCTTTCGAAATGCAGACCGCACTCGAAACGCTCAACCGACGAGCGCGGCGCGCGGCCGAGGACGAGGAAGCGCTCTACCTTCTGCTCCGGAACGCACCGAGCCACCGCACGGCACCATACAGTGACTTTGCCGGTCCACGACAAAGAGCAGCGGCCGATCGACGAAACCTGATCAACGGCGGCCGCAGCATCGCTCGGTTCACACGTAAGAACGATCCGACTTCGCTCAAGATCGCGGCGGGCTTTGAGCCGGACTTCGCCAAGGGCATCATCGAGGTCAGTGAGATGAGAAGCGCGATGTATGGCGGCAAGCTTCAGAGGTTTCGTATACTCTCGCGCAATCGAAAGGTGCAGTACCTGTTTATGGCGGGCCCAAAGCACGTGTGGATCATCCCGCCGCAGGCGACCACGACCGAGCTCTCGTCGTTCGGGGTTCGCACCATCGATGTCGTCGCGGATGAAGACCTCTTCGTCCCGGGCTTCGAGTATCACTACTTCGACGAAGATGCCGATGCGTCCGAGCATTTCAGCCAAATCCCGGAAGGATTTGCCGGAGAAATGAGTGAGCATGACAACGACCGCGCGGACGCGTCGGCATGGCTCGAGCCTATCCCGATCATCCGCGAGTTTCGCCGCAAAGTGCTGCGCCAAAAACGCAAAAGGGTGTTGTAGGCGCAAGGCCTCAGAGGGTAGAACGGCAGAAGAGCCGCGCTCTGCTGATGTCGCACACGTACTACGATCGCCTTTCCGCTTTGGATGCCTCGTTTCTCGGTTTCGAGGAGAAGAACACGCATTGGCACGAAGCCGCTGTCATGGTCTTCGACGCAGGGCCGCTCCGCACGTCAGACGGAGGGCTCGATTTCGAGAAGATCCTCAACAACTACGAGTGGTCATTCGAGCGAGTTCCCCGCTACCGCCAGCGCCTCATCAAGATTCCGCTCTTCGAACATCCGATTTGGGTCGACGACGAAAATTTCAACGTTCGCTATCACGTCCGGCAAATCGCCTTACCGCAACCGGCCGATGAGCGGGTCCTCAAGCGCGTCTGCGGCTATTTGCTGGAGCTGCCACTCGACATCCAGAAGCCGCCCTGGGAAGTCTGGGTCGTCGACGGCCTCGAAAACGACCGCTTCGCGCTGGTCACCAAGATTCATCACTGCATGGCCGACGGTATTTCGGGTGTGAGCATCATCCAGGCCTTGCTCGGTCAACGACCCTTCGAGCGAGAGGGCTCTCCCCAGCCGTGGAGTGCCCGCCGAGCGCCGCAGCGCACCGAGCTGGTCGCCACCGAGCTGGTTCGACGCATCCAGTCGCCGCTCGAGCTCCTCGCGCCGCTTCGGCGGCCGAGCGAGGCATTGCAAGATGCGCGAGATGTGGTGCAAGGCCTCATCGAGGCGTCAAAGCTAGGCTGGCGGGCAGCCTCTAGGACCCCCTTCAATCCGGACAAGGTCGGACCGCATCGCCGGTTCGACTGGACCGAGCTCTCGATGGGCGAGATCAAAGAGGTGCGTTCAGGGCTCGGCGGGACGATCAACGACGTCGTGTTGGCCACCGCGGCGGGTTCGCTCGGCCAGTATCTGCGCGAGCACCGGATCAGTACCGACGACATCGATTTCCGCACCTTGATTCCGGTGAGCGTTCGCACCGACAAGCAAGAAGACCTCGGCAATCGGGTCGCGATGATCATGGCCCAGCTTCCAGTGGGCGAGCGCGACGCCGCTGCTCGCCTCGCGCGCGTGATTCAAACGACCCAGGAGCTCAAACACAGCAAGCAAGCGCTCGGGGTGTCCTGGCTAGAGGGCTTGGCGGATCGAGTCGGCGGGCGCTTTTTCGCCCAGCTCAGTCGCTCGGCAACTCGTCACCGGCCATTCAACGTGGTCATCACCAACGTCCCCGGTCCGCGGATGCCACTCTACTTCCTGGGCTCCGAGATGCAGGCCATCTATCCGATGATGCCACTGTTCCCGAATCAAGCCCTCGCGCTCGCCGTGCTCAGCTACGCCGGGAAGGTGTACTGGGGCTTCAACTCGGACTGGGACGCCTTGCCGGACGTTCACAACGTCGTCGAGGGCATCGGCGAACAGTTCGACGAGCTCCACGCCGTTGCGCGGGCACGTAGCCGCCGCAGAGAAGAAACAACGACATCCCACACCCGGAGTTGAAATGAGTGAATCAGGTACCGGTCTCCCGCTGAGCCTCCGGAAGAGAGACATCTTCTTCGTGGCGTGTTTTTCTTTCTTTGCGTTTTCGTCGTTCTTCTCGGATTCCTGGCATGCGCTCGGGCTTCTCGAGGGCGACGCGTTCTGGTCACGCGCGAATCGCTGGTACGGCGAGATCGCCCAAGACCATTTCTTCCTGGCCGATCATCAGTACGTTCGAGTGAACACCGGCATCTCGGGGATGATTTACGGACCTTTCTATCTTCTGCTCGTCTACGCCTTCATCAAGGGAAAGAACTGGATCCGCCCCATGGCGCTCGTTTACGTCGGCGCCATGCTGCACGGCTGCACCGAGTTCCTGATCTTCGAGTACTGGATCGGCCCGCCGCCGGGCAATCCGCTCGTCTTTTGGGCCTTCAACGGCCCGTACTGGGTCGTCCCCTTCTTGTTGGGCATTCGCATGTGGAAGCCCAATCCATTTGGGTCGGCGTCAGCCTGACCGTCGCCTGCGCGCCGCGTCGCTCAGGCGCAACGAGCCTTGGCGGAATGGGGCCGAGGGCGCTTGGCCTTGGCGCTGGGGTCCCATCGCCGGAATTGTGCGCGTGGGTTCCGCTTGTCCGGTCGGGCAACGGCGCGTTCGAAGCGCGGCGCTTCGCTCGCCAAGACATCCACGGTCGAGCTCTTCGCGGAGACTCGAATCGCTCCGACCACCTCGCTCGACACGTCGCCTCGTCGGCAAACCATCGCGAGAAGCTTCCTGGTGTCGGCGCCTGCCTCTCCGCCCCAGCTGACTTGAAAGGTGATGAAGTCGCCCTTTGGGCGCTTCGCCTGCGGGCGCTTTGCAGACTGCGACCTCGCGCCGGCCATCTGCGGCTTGCGTTCGTGGCGGCCGGGCTTCGCGTCGTCGCGGACGCGCTTGGGGCTACCCTGGCTGCGTTCGGATTCTCGTTTCAGAAGGCAGGCCACGAGGTCGGCGGGCGAGTGCTCGGCGAGCAGGCGTTCGGCCAAGTCCTTGGCCCGGCCGTCCGGCTCACCGGTCTGCTTGGCGAGGTCGCGCAGGAAGCTTTCGCCCGTTCGTTCGTCGGCGGCGGCGAAGATCTCTTCGGGAGTTGGAATCGGCACGAGCCGCGCGTCCACTCCCGCTGCACGCAAGGTGCTCTTGACTCGGAACTCGGCGCGCGCCGCGGCGAACAGCACGTTGGTGCCACGGCGTCCGGCTCGCCCAGTCCGACCGCTGCGGTGGGTGAACACATCTGCGTTGTCGGGGAGGTCGACTTGAATGACGCGGGCGATATCTTGTACGTCGAGGCCGCGCGCCGCCACATCGGTGGCGACCAAGTAGCGAATGGTGCCATTTCGAAACTGAGCGAACGTCGCGGTTCGCTCGCGCTGAGTCATCTCGCCGTTCAGGGCACGTGCAGCGAGCCCGGCGGCGCTGAGCTCATCGGCGAGCCGGACCGTTTCGGTTCGCGTTCGCACGAAGAGCAGCGTCTTGTCTTCCGGATGGCGAAGCAGCACGTTGATGGCCGCGTTGAACCGGTCGGCCTGGCGGACGTGCATCACTTGGTGCTCGATGTCGGCATTGGCCTTCCCGAGAACCGTACCCTGCACCGAGACCGGTTCCTGCTGAAGGCGGTCTGCCAGCCTCACGACTGCGCGTGGAAAGGTTGCCGAGACCAGATGGGTGCTGCGCGTCTCGGGCGCGAAGCCGAGGATGCCGTCCAGCTCTTCCTCGAAATTCATGTCGAGCATCTCGTCGGCTTCGTCGAGCGCGAGAGTCTTGAGCTTGTCCAGCGCCAGGGCGCCGCCGCGCAAATGATCGAGAAGGCGGCCGGGCGTACCGATGACGACCTGCGGCCGGGTAGCGAGCTGGGAGCGCTCCTGCATCACGCTCGTCCCGCCGGTAACCACGAGGACGCGGGCCTTGAGCGGTTCGTAGAGCCAGCGAAGCTCACGACCGAGCTGACCGGCGAGCTCTCGGGTCGGGGCAATGAGTAGGGCGACCGGTGCGGCCGGTGCGGACCTGCGAGCCTTCCGCGGCTCCGCCGTGGCGGCTGCAATTGCTACCGTCGGAGCGAGGAGCAGGCCGAGCGCGACTGTCTTTCCGGAGCCGGTTTGGGAGGAGATGCGCAGGTCGCGCCCTGCCAAATCGGGATCCAGAATCGCTTGCTGGATGGCGGTGAAATTCTCAAAACCGGCCTTGCGCAAGGCGGCGCCGAGGCCCGCAGGGGCCTGCTCTAGGGTAAGTAACTCAGACATGGAGCGGGTGCCGTAGCACAAACTGGGGGATGCACACAGCGGGCGCCGATCGCAGCGAATCGCTTGACGAGCCGCAGAACCCACGAGATTGTGCTCTGCAATGGACGATCGACCCCTGAACCTCGTACCCGGAAGTGTCTCTGATTACCGAGACTTGGCGCGCAAGAAGCTGCCCCGGCAGCTCTTCGACTACATCGATGGAGGCGCCTACCAGGAGTCGACCATGCGCGCGAACATCGAGGAACTGGGGCGCATCCACCTGCGGCAGCGGATTTTACGGGACGTCTCCGAAATCGACCTCGGCGCCGAGGTGCTCGGAGAACAGCTCTCGCTTCCGCTCGTCCTCGGACCCGTGGGTCTGATCGGGATGTTCGCGCGGCGAGGTGAGGTTCAGGCGGCGAGAGCAGCCGAGCGGGAAGGCATACGGTTCTGTGAGTCGACCGTGTCGATCTGCTCGATCGAAGAGGTGAAGAGCGCGACGAGCGTACCGATGTGGTTTCAGCTCTACATGATGCGGGACCGCGGCTATGCGGCAGAGCTCATGGAGCGCGCGCGGCGGGCCGGCTGCTCCGTTCTCATGTTGACGGTGGACCTGGCGGTCGTAGGCGCGCGCTATCGTGATACGCGCAACGGAATGATCACCGCGATCCCTGGGCCCAAGAAACTGATTCGGGCCTGGGACATTCTCTCGCACCCCGCTTGGGTGCTCAACGTCGCGCTACGCGGGAAGCCACTGACCTTTGGCAACCTCGAGGCAGCCGTGCCGGGCGCTCGAAATCCGAGCCAGTTCAAGAGTTGGGTGGATAGCCAGTTCGATCCGAGCGTGACCTGGGATGATCTGGCCTGGATTCGCCAGCAGTGGCCGGGCAAGCTCGTGCTCAAGGGCATCCTCGATCCGGAAGACGCTAAAGAGGCGGCCGAAGTGGGCGCGGACGCCATCGTCGTGTCGAACCATGGTGGCAGGCAGCTCGACGACGTGCGTTCTACTGCCTCTGCCTTGCCGGGCATCAAGGAGGTGGTTGGCGATCGCCTAGAGTTGCTGGTCGACGGGGGGATTCATAGCGGCCTCGATGTCGTGAAGATGCTCGCCCTCGGAGCGAAGGCCTGCCTGCTCGGACGCGCCTGGGCCTACGCGGTCGCCGGTGGCGGTGAACAAGGGGTCGCTCACGCCCTGCGCATCATCCGCGAAGAGATGGAAGTCGCCATGGCTCTGACCGGACATACGCGTCTCGACCAGCTCGGTCCTGAGGCGCTCGATTCGGTCTAGCCGAGTCGGCTCGAGAACACGATAGTATTGGGGGCGTCTAGGGGGCGGGGAAGTCGCCGACGAAGTCGTTGGGTGCGTTGCCCGATAGGGTCACGTTGGTCGCGGTACCCGTGCCTTCAAGGCCTCCGCCCCAATGCGCGACCGCGCCACCCCACACCGATGTGTTGTTGGTGAAGGACACGTCACTAGCGTTCAACGTGATGCCGGTGAGCTTGAGCGCACCGCCGTCGCCGTCCCCCGCGGAGTTCCCGTCGAAGCTACAGTCATTCAGCGTGAAGTACGAGTTGTTCACGTACGCCGCCCCACCGCCTCCGGTGGGGGAGTAGTTGTCGTTGAAGGTCGACTTCTCCCAGGTGATCGTTTGGCGTCCCCCGCCGGTGCCCCAGTATCGCGAAACGAAGACCGCGCCGCCGAGGTCGCCCGATACGTTGCTGGACATCTCGACCCCGCAAAACACGACCTCCGGATCGTGCCCATCGGTGTAGAAGGCGCCGCCAAGCCCGCCGGCTCCGCCCTGATCGCCATGGTTGAACACCGGACAACCCGCGGCCTCGCCCCCGGCGAAATTCGCCAGCATCCCGGTCGCTGCGTTGTCCTCGAAGGTGACGTTGTAGAGGTAGGAGGCGGTGTGAAGCAGGCCGATGGCACCGCCGTTCGAGGCCGAGTTGCCGCGGAACGCGCTATTGGTGACGACCAGCTCGATAGCGCCGAGCACGTAGATCGCACCGCCAGCTACGTCGGGTCCGATATCGGGACCCTGGTTGTCTAGGAAGGTCGCGCCCCATACGTGTACCTTGACATTGCGCGTGAAGATCGCGCCCCCACCGCCGTCCTTGTATCCCCAAGCGCAGAGGCTGTCGCCGCTGCGGGGGGCGTAGCCGGTTCCGGGATCGTGCCCGCGCTGCATCACGAGCCGTTGCACCGTGAGCGTGTGCCCGTTGTTCCGCCAGTCGCCGTCGTAGGCCGTGAGGATCTGCGTGTTGCCGCCGCCGTCCAAGGTGATCTTGTGGTTGCCGTCGATCGTGGTGTCACGGTCCGAGGGTGCAACCAGCGTCTGTGTGATGCTGATGGTCTTGTTTGCCGACCCACAGTCGAAGGTGATGATACCGCCGCCCGTGATCGCATCGCGTAGCGCACTTTCGGTACAACTCGCCGGAGTTCCGTCTCCCACGACCCGCGTCGGGTTCGATGTGTCGACCGGACCCGAAGGGGCGTTGCAGGTCGCCGGCGGAAGGTCCGGGGGATCGCTGGGGGGCGGGTCTGGGCACGCAGCGCATCCGTCGCCGGGATCGGTGGCGGGGGGATCTTGGCCGCCGGGATCGGTGACCGGCGGATCTTGTGCGCCCGGATCGGTGGCGGGAGGATCTTGTGCGCCGGGATCGGTGACCGACGGATCTTGTGCGCCGGGATCGGTGGCAGGAGGATCCTGGCCGCCGGGATCGGTGACCGGCGGATCTTGTGCGCCGGGATCGGTGGCAGGAGGAGCTTGGCTGCCGGGATCGGCGGCTGGCGGTACTTGTGCGCCCGGATCGGTGCTGGGAGGAACTTGTGCGCCCGGATCGGTGCTGGGAGGAACTTGTGCGCCCGGATCGGTGGTGGGAGGAACTTGTGCGCCGGGATCCTGGCAATTGGCGCAACTCGGATCCGAAGCAGCCGGATTGTCGACGTTGCCTGGCGACTCCGAATCCCTGGGCTCGACTTCTTCGAGCGCAGCCGTTCCACAGCCGGCCGAGCTCAACACCACAGCCAACACTGCATATCTCATCTTCAACATCACGATCCCCCTGCTATAGCCCTCAAGTATTAACGCTACCGCTTGAGATGTAGCCCGCAAGGCGTATCGGCTGCCGTCAAGACAAGCTGACGGTCCTATTGTCTGGGAGGGCGCCCGAGCTCGACCCCAAAACATGCGGCATCTT
>CAVQUI010000002.1:0-497026 GCA_963716775.1 uncultured delta proteobacterium | reverse complement strand
TCCGCACCATATGGGCAACGACAGGCTTCGAATCGGGAGCGACGCAGACCTCCCGCCGTCGTCCGTGCTTCCGCGGGCTGTCAAAGCGGACGACGCACCGCAGCGGCCGATCGTTCTCCTCATTGGCTGCAAGACCCTCTTGACCAAGGAGGCGTTCAACGGGTTGGTGCAGAGCTTCCTCTGGAGCGGAGCGTCGGTGGTGGTGGCCACCTATGCGACGATCCTCGGGCGCCATGCGGCACCGGCGACCGCCGAGTTGGTGGAAGCGATTCATAGAGCAGTCCCGGCCGGCCCGGTGCGGCTTGGCGAGCTTTTGCTGGAGCTTCGGCGTGAGCTTCTTCTGCAAGGCGTGCCGATGGTGCTCGGCCTGACCTCGCACGGCGACGCCGACACCTTGCTCGGAAACAACTGAAGGAGACCGACGATGTTCACGATCGAGATGCTACATGCCAACGAAGGTGACGCGTTGTGGATCGAGTATGGTGAGGACGGTGGTGAGGTTCACCGAGTTCTGGTGGATTGCGGGCGTTCGACCGCGTACCGGACCGTTCGAGATCGCTTCAAAGACGCTGAGGAAGCCGGCGAGGACCTTCGGCTCGACCTATTCATCCTCACGCACGTCGATGAAGACCACATCTTGGGCGCGGTGAAGCTCCTCCAGGACGACCACTTCCATGCAGATCAAGTGGACGACGTCTGGTTCAACGGATGGGGTCATCTCGAGGGCAAACGCGTGCCTCCGACCGACGCGCTCGGGGCGCAACAAGGGGAGTATTTCGCGGCCTTGCTTCGCGATGAACGCTTCAACTGGAACCTCAAGTTCGATCACTTCCCGGTATTTGTGCCTGCCGATGGAGCGTTGCCGACGGTGACCCTGGCAGGCGGGATGAAGCTCACACTTCTGTCTCCGAACCAGACCCGGCTCGACGCGATGAAAGCGGAGTGGGTTACGCAGCTCAACGAAAAAACAGGCGCCGATCGAATCGAGCCGGGCGACGCAGAACGGGCGCTTGAGGTCTTGGAGGGTGAGGAGCGCCTTCAGCCCGATGCGCTCGGCGAGGACTGGTTGCACGAGTGGGATCCGGACCAGTTCGACGCTTATGCCAGCTCGGACTTCAGCGAGGACCAACGGCCGCCGAACGGAAGCAGCATTGCCGTGCTCGCCGAGTTCGACGACAAGGCCGTGCTATTGGGCGGCGACGCGTTTCCGTCGCTCCTCGCGGCGAGCCTCGCCCGCCTCAAAGAGGCGCGAAACATCGTCGGACGTTTCCCCCTCGACGCATTCAAGGTGCCCCACCACGGTAGCGAAAACAACCTGAGCCCAGCGCTGGTGAGCGCGGTGAAATGCAAGCGGTGGCTGTTCTCGAGCAACGGCGCGAAGCACCATCATCCTCACCCAAACGCGGTGGCGCGCGCGGTCGACGGCGCGCAGCGCCCTACGCTGTACTTCAACTTCAAGAGCGACGAGAGCGAGGTCTGGGACAGCGACGAATTGCGCGCCGACCACTCCTACGAAACCGAGTATGGTGATGACGGCGTTCTGCTCGTGGAGCTCTAGTGGTCTACTAGCCCTGAGCAGGCTCTCGCAGAATTATGTGGGTCTCGGTTGCAGTTGTAATAGTCATTCTGCTTGTCCTGACAGGGGCAACCGGATGGTTACAACGCAGGACCTACTTCCTCCAGTACCTCTTCTTCCTCCGGTTTCCACTACTTCTCACCATCGGACTCATTGCACTAGGGGTTGCCGGCGGTCGTGGCGACTCTTTCGTCCGGAACATGTACGTTCTCGACCGACCTTTGCACCACGCGATCGTGGGTTTGTTGGCGACTCTTGCCGCCTGGGTCGTCATGTACACGACCCTCTTGATGTGGACCCGGTTGCCTGCCCGCACCGGGCTGTTCTTTCTTAAGACGCGACACGATGTCCACAAAGACAAGCTCCGGAAGAAGCTCGGCAACGGGGTCCGCCACCAGGATGTAGAAAACCCGCTGTGGCCACCCCTCCGGCGCATCTGGCTACGCATGTGGATGTTCGCACTGCTAGCTCTACCCGTTGTCGCCGCCTGCCTCTACAACTCCGCCCCGGAAGCGCCTGGCGCCGGGTACATCTGGCTCGGCGGTTCGTCCGCGCTCGCGGGTATTCTTGGCGGAGCGCTCGTGATCTGGGTCGCGATCCACGCAAAAGAGTGGGTCGAGCGCCGCAGGGGCAAGCTGGAAAGATTGGTTCCCTTCCTATCGCGAATCGAAAAGGTCCCGCCTTGGGTCGACAAGGTCGTCTTTGGCTACGACGAAGACAAAGACGGTGTCAACGGCTTCGAGCAGGAAGGCGCTGTCCTTCATCGAAACGCGGCCTACTACCTGCTCGTCACGCTGATCGTCTACGGCATTGCCGGCTGGCTCAGCCGACCGTCCATCCATCCGGGAGCCGAAGTCTCTCTAGTCCCTGCGTTAGCCTACGTCCTACTCCTTCTGATCCTACTTGGCTGGATTCTCTCTCTCACGTCCTTCTTCTTCGACAAGTACCGTTTGCCTCCCGAGCTCGTCCTGGTGTTCATCGTTGCGGGCGTCTACGCCGTGCTCGGCGCAGATCACTACTACGTCACGCACCCCATCCGCGATGAAGCGAGGCTCCGCCCCGTCTCGACCCAAGCCTATCTCGAGAGCTTGCCGCAAGACCTTCCCATCGTCGTAGTCGCAGCGAGTGGAGGCGGAATCACTGCAAGCCAGTGGACGGCCACAGTGCTGACGCAGCTTCAAGCCGATCCTGATCTTGGCAGCGAATTCGCCCGCTCAATCCGACTGATCAGCGCGACCTCGGGCGGCAGCGTGGGCGCGATGTATTACGTCGATACGTTCGATCCAGACGCCGGCAGTGCGCACTTGAAGCAAATCCGCCAGCGTGCAGGGAGGTCGAGCTTGGCAGCGATGGGTTGGGGGCTCGTCTACCCAGACTTCTGGCGGAGCCTCGGGTGGCCCGCCTCACTGTACGACCGCGGGTGGGCTCTGGAGACACGTTGGTCAGAATGGTTGTCTCCAGGTCTAACGGGCGACGAGCGTACGCTCGCTCGCATGCCTCGCCTTGGCGACTGGCGCGAGCGCGTGCGCAAGCACGAGATCCCCGCAGTCGCCTTCAACGCCACACTCGTCGAGAGCGGCGAACGCATGATCCTCGCCTCGCTCGACCGCTTCAGCAATGAAGACCCTCGGAGCCGCGGTTTTCAACGCTTCTCGCAGCTATATCCGGATCACGACATCGAAATCGCCACCGCGGCGCGCTTGTCGGCGACTTTTCCGTGGGTGACTCCTGTCGCACGGCCCAAGCTCGAAGATAGCAACCTGGCGTATCACGTCGCCGACGGTGGCTACTATGACAACTACGGCGTGATGGTCGCAGTCCAGTTCATCCATGAGCTCCTTGCGCACCCAAGCCGGCTCCGACGCAACCACACAAATCGACCGCAACATCATCCTCATCGAAATCCGCGCCTCGGACTCGGACGAGTACGACGACGCAAGGCTCGACGCAGGATTCTACTTCGAGCTCCTCGGCCCCGCCGAGGCTCTGTACAGCGTGCGCTCCGCCAGCCAACGCGCGCGCAACGAGCTAGAGCTCCGTCTCCTCCGCGACCGATGGCCCGGCCGCATCGAACGATTTGTATTCGAGCTCGACCCCCAGTTCCCCCTGTCATGGCACCTATCAAACACCGAACGCACCAAGATCAACGCCTATTGGAACAACCCGACCCTCGAACGGGAGCGCGCCAAGCTGAAGCAGCACTGGGGCACACTCCTTGAAGCTCTGGGCAAATCGCCCTGATCTCATTACCCGGCGGTGGCGTACCAATCAACGCCTTCCTCGACGCGCTCGACATCCCGACGACCAACCTCGTCGTGCACAACCTCGGCGGCGCCGTCGGCATGTACTGGGCAGTCAACAACCCTCGACGCGTCAACAACATCGTCCTCCTCACTTTGGTTTGCAGACTTCGTACAGCTCATTGAACTGAAACAGGTCAACGACGTGCCGGCCGTCGTCCCAGAGTTCCCGGGCGGCGTTGGTCATCGCCTTTACGGCCTGCTGCCGCTGGGCATCACTGGCGTCTTCAGGCTTCACACCGTTCAAGAACCTTTCCCAGTTGAGGCCGACGCGCACGGTGGTCGGTACCTTTCTCTTCTTTTGCGTTTCGCCGAGCTCCCACTCGACGCGGCCTTTCGCGACCTGGACGTCCTTTGAGTTGGCCATGACCGATATTTCGTCGACCTCCTCGGCGATATCCTTGTACCAAGTGTCTCGCTCCCCCGCCCCAGACCAAACGATCCGCTTGTTTCCTTGCAATTCGTCGAACGAGTGGTCCAAATAGATGCTCAGCTTCAAGTTGGGAGCCTTGATGGCTATCCAGAGGCGGACCCAAATCACCAAGGTCCGCAGCTTGAGTAGCAGGGCGTAGCATTCCCTGTGAGGGCCCCCCGCCTCCTTGCAATTGGCAAACGTTTCGGGCTCGATGTCGAGATGAAGGCCGTAGAAGAAGCTATCCGGCTTCAGGAAGCTTGGCGAATTCGCGGAGTACCAAGGGCCCAGGTCCTCGTCGAGTCTCTCGATCAATTTTCGGGGATTGTCGAGATACGAATGCTTACTGATTAGCAGCCACGATTTCAGTCTCTCCTTGTGGAGGGCCTCGTTCCACGCGGCCATCCACGCCAGGTCGTCGTTTGGGTACTCAACTTTGTCGTCCTCGCCCGTGTAATAGCCATACACGTCGTCGATTTGGCAAGCCTTGAACCTGCTGATCATGGCCTCGAACTTGGCGGGTCTGCCGGCCGGCTCCTTGGTTTCGTCGTAGAACGACTTGATGCTGCCTGCTTCTTCTTTGTCCCAGTGGCCATACCACCACGTGCCACGTTCAACGCATCCGGAGGCCACGAGCAGGCATGGAGCCAGCGACATCAACACAACCAAGCGCGAGAAGGCCATCCACACCTCTCCTGGTGTCCAAGGAGCTCGTGCGCCCGATGTAACGCCACGCTCCAGCGATCGGCATGTGTTGACGGTCGCATCGCCGTTGCGGACGACGCGCAGCCGAGGATCAAGGCGCCGCGAGTGTTCGTCG
Organism: uncultured delta proteobacterium; assembly: GCA_963716775.1. Classification (GTDB taxonomy): domain Bacteria; phylum Myxococcota_A; class Polyangia; order Polyangiales; family Houyiibacteriaceae; genus SG8-38. The sequence goes on along the minus strand of CAVQUI010000002.1, from coordinate 491,918 downwards.
TTGGCCATGTTTCGTATTCGAGCCTCGTTGACGCGGCGGGTAACGGTCAAGCAACTTCGAACAAACCAAGAGAACTACGTATGCACTACCCCGTAGGGGCCAACGTTCTTCTCGACACGCCGGTTTACTCAGAGACATCGTGGGCCGTGAAGCTCTTCCTGTTCTGGCTCCGCACCCCGGGCCTCCGCGCCTTCAACGCAGGCCACTTCCTCCAAGAAGACGAACCCGAGGCAGTAGGGCAGCTCATTGCCTCCGACCGCTCCCTATACAATGGGTAATCGTTTCAAGCCATTACGGGGTGCGCGAAACGACGCGTGCCAAAATGATGACCGACCGGTAATGTCATGCTCCAACGGGAGGTCCACCAATGTCGCCAGCAGCTACAAACGCAAACGGCTTGCTGCGGCTTGCTGGACCCGTCGCGCTGGCCGTGACGCTGCTCGGCGCTTGCAGTGACGAAACGAAGCCAGCGAGCCATCTCCCCAAGACTAGCGATCAGCTTTCGCCGCCGCTGGTCGAGGGCCCGCTCCATGAGTGCGCGCGCACCTTACTCGTTCGGGCTATTCCCGGTGCTCAGGTCGAGGTTCGTGCAGCCGGGCAGGTGGTTGGCGGTCCCGTCGTCCCGTGGCTTGATCAAGTCAAGCTTTCACAAGCGCTCAAAGCGGGTCAGGGAGTCGACGCCCGCCAGAAGTATCACGGGCAGTGGAGCCGCTTCACACCCGTTGGAGTCGTGGTCAAGGAGGCCCCGAAGCCTGCACCGGAGGTTGTTGTCGATGATCGGGTCTATGACTGCGGGCGGGTAGTGAATGTCCGCGATGCGATCCCGGGCGCCACGGTCACTGTTCTGCAAGATGGGGTCGAGATCGGGCAGCGACAGGTTCCCCGAGCCAACGACTGGGTCGTGACCACGCCGATGTCCGCGGGCAAGCGCATCACAGCGAAGCAGGAAGTTTGCCCCGACGACGCAGAGAAGCACAACGTGGCGAAGTCATGGAACGGTCCCCGGGTCAGAAAAGAGCCGGTACCCTATCCCGAGGTGGACTTCGCCCCGCCCGGAAAGCCAATCGAAGGCAGTTCGAGGATCTCGCTCATCAACCTAGTTGTTGGCGCCAGCGTCGGCGCGCAATCGGGCACCGTCGACCTGCTCACGGGAGCTTTCGCCAACGCATCGCGTAACTTCTGGGAGACGAGCCAGCCTATTCCTGAGGGAGAGGTCCACGTGAAAAGCAGACTCTGCGGTGTGGGAGAGACAGCGTCTGCGGGAACCATTCCGCCACCCAGTCCGCGGCTGCACGACCCCTGCGCGCATGCCTATGGGCTTCGGCTATCAGGCACGGTGGATGGCGCTCGGATCGCGATTTGGGACGACAAGGGCAACATGCTCGGTGTTGGAGCGGCTCAGCAGAAGGAGACGCACCTGCCACTCAGCCCTGCCGCCAGCAATCAACTGACCGTTGGCCGGAAAATCTGGGCCTATCAGCTGACAGACAGTGTGGTTTCTGGCCGCTCAAATGAGGCGCACGTCAAGCAGTGCCAAGCGTCTGCGTGCGTCCCGGATTGGACTGAGCCCATCTGCACGACGCCGCCTCTCAGTCCTGCGCAGGATCGCAAGCACCTCGACGGAAACGCGCTCCAGGGTTTCGCGTCATGGGGAGAGGCCAAGAACCAGTTCCCGCATTCGCTGGAGTTCCATCGTATCAAGCTGAACGAGTTGTCGAAGGACGGCAAGACCTGGAACTTCCAGCCCGTCGATGACGCCCTGAGCGCAGTAGATCAGCGGGGCAATCACGCGATCTTGCGACCCATCATCCACGACGTGCACGGGCTCTACACCCCACAAGGTAGTACCGAGGAGATCGACGAGCCGGACGACATCCACGTTCCAGAAGATCTCGTCGACCAAGCCGTAAGCGCCAAAGAACCCGGAAAGCAGGGCGACGAGAAGGAACTCGATTACGACTTCCTCAAGGGGAGCCTAAAGGATTTCATTCAGGAGTTCGGACTCCGCTACGACGGGGATCCACGTATCGGCTATGTGCAGCTCGGCCTGCTCGGATTCTGGGGCGAGTGGCACACGCACCAGGGCGACACTGGCAACGGTGGTTTGTTTCCTGACACGGCCTACCAGGATGAGATTCAAAACGCCTACCGAGCTGCGTTCCGCGGGACGCCACTAATGAATCGCCTGCCCTTTGGCACCGACTCCAAGGGAATGGGCTTCTACGACGACAGCTTCACCCACGAGACGCTTGGCCCAGACAATTTCGTAGAGAGCCTTGTCGATGCTGGCGTCGCGCAGCGCTGGCGAGAAGAACCGATTGGAGGAGAGATCTACCCGGACAATCAGCCCACGGCTTTTGGTAGTCCTCCACCTGACCAACCGTACGACCAGTGCGTGGACGAGACTCACGCGACCTTCATTCTCAACGTGCACGCATTCGGAGACGGGTACACCGGCGGCGATCTCACTGCCGCGAAGCAGGGCGCGCGCAAACTTGGCTCCGCTTTCCACTTGAACGTGGGGACGCTCCAGCGTGCACACGATCCAGGATGCGGTTGGGCTGGTCTGCGCGTCGAAATCAAGCTGACCAACATTGGCGTCGCGCCTTTCTACGGTCCGCTTGCGGTGGCGTTGCTGGATGCCAGCGGAATGGAGGTCGCTCGGCATCGACTACCGGATCGCTTGCACCCTGGGACACTCTACGAGTTCGTTCTTCCGATGAAGGAAGGTGCAGGACCCTTTGCGCTCTCTCTCGTTTCGCCCAGAATTCGACCTGGGCAGCGGTTTTCTTGGGCAACCGACGGCGCAACGTCCGCCGGAACCCTCACCATCCAGAACTGCCCCTAGAAGTCAGTGCGGACGACTCTCATCCTTGTCACTCTCGGCGTGCTTCTTCCAACGGAAGCTGTGGTGGCCCAGACTTATCAACCCCATATCAAGGGGCGCATTGCATTCCACAGCGAAGAGCCTTCGAACAGGCCTGAAACCGGCGTCATCCACATTTGGGATTTCGACACCGACATTGAGTGGCACCGCGAGTATCGGAGAGGCGGACGCACAATCAGCGACTCCGTTCAGCTGAGCTCAGCAACCGCTACTCAGCCTGCATACGTGAAAAACCCACGATTCTCGCACGATGGTCGCTACCTTGCGTTTGCCGGCAAGGAGAAGTCGAATAAGGATAGAGACCTGTTCATTTACGATTTCGAGAACGACGTCGTGACAAACCTGAGCGTCGGCCTCTACACGCATGTGAAGTCTTTCCAGCCTGAGTATGAGCCGTTTTTCAAAAAGAGCTGGCACGAAGAAGATCCCTCGTTTCATCCGTCAAAGAACACCCACATCGTGTTCAAGCGGCGTCAGATCGGACAAGGCGGAGTCGAAAGATACGATCTCTGGGAAGTGGAGTTGAATCTAACCAACCCGCTCACGATCAAGGGTGTCACTCGGAAGACAAAGACAGAGACAATCGAAGAGTCGGGTCCGACCTATTCAGTGGACGGGTCCTCTATCTATTTCTGGAAGACCGTTGGAAAGACCCAAGAAGAGAAAGACGCGTCCGCTTCCATTTTAAGAATCAGCTCCGCGCACGGCGAGCAACTCGTCGTCGACGCCCCTGGCCTCCAAGACATGTTCCCCGCGGTCTATGACGGTACCCATCTGCTCTACACTCGCTGGAAGAACGGCTCGGACCATGCCGACGATATCTACTACTGCGATATTGGCTCCATACCGCACACCGTGGGCACGCAGGCTGAGATCAGCGCGGCCTCGAACGACTCGGATCCGTTCCCCGTTGACCCGGCTAGCGGTGTTATCGGTTTTTCGAGTGACCGAACGACCGGCGTCTGGGATCTCCACCTAGGCCATCTCACGGACATCCCAGCGCAAGTCCTACGCCTCGGCTTCCTGAGCACGCCAGACCACGATCTCGGGGGAAGCTACACCACCAATATCGTGAAGAGCGAAGACTGGTGGCTCAATGAAGACATCCGCGGAATGGCCGATCAAGAGGCGATTGCATTTGAGGTCTGGTTTCAGGGGGACGTGGCGCTGCACATCACCAAGGTAGGCACGTCGAAAGCCACCAACGCGTTCTTTGGTGCGTCCTCCTCGGCACCGATCGGGCGGATGGAACTCATCGGTGGCAACACCCGGGTTCGCTTTGAATCGGGGGTCCCCGCGGGCAAGCTACCGCCTGACGGCAAGGCGCTGCACCACTTCGGCATCAAGGGTACTGGTAGGCTCCCGTTGTGGCAGAGCAAGAGGTGGGTCTACCTCGACGGCGGCGAGGAGAAGTATCGGGATGTTCCCAAATCGGCATTTGCTTTTGAGTACGATCAAGAAAAGCGTTCGCTGCAAGTCGCCATCCACAACGCCAGCTCGCATACCGTGACGTTTTCAGAAGTTGGCTACGAAGTCGCCGACAACGCGCTTCTACTCGACGAGCTGAACCGCAAGGAATCGCCGCCCGACAGGTTCAGACCGCTGAACCCCCTCGATCAAGAGCCGCCCCAGGGGAAGTAGTGCACACCACTGTGAGCGACGTCGACCCGTGGCAGTTCGTCCGCACCTACGCGAGCGTTGCTTTCTCGTCGTCGGCCGGAATGAAGAAACACCAAGGGCGGACCGGCGAGTGGGTCCAGGCAGCCATCGAAAGAGTGGCTGCTCCGGCGGAGGATCTCGAGCCTGAACCCAAACCCAAGCTAGCGACATGGAGTCTCGCTGCGATCGTGACAATTGTTCTGGTCGGACTCGCAGCGCTGTGGATCCGACGCCGGGTGCGTGCGATCCAATGAAAAGGGGCGATGTGTTCGGCGTCGCGCACGCAACCGACACGAGTTAACTTCGAGACATCACATCGCCCTCGACCTCCCGCGGACCGACCTCGTCGTGCACGACCTCGCCTGCCCCGTGGTGGCGAAGCCACTTTACGGGGGCGGCCCCAATTAATAACGCGCCCAAGGACAACCCAACCCTAACCCTCCAGGACACAGCCAAGACAACAGCCCGCGAGGCCGATCAGCACGCCAATCCGAGCTTAACAAATGTTCAGTTCTGAAGCAATAATCACCAAGAATCATGCGGAGTTCCAGCTCGGAAATCCCCGCCTCCGGGGCCAGCGAAATCGCCCAACTCGACGCCGAGCTCTACCGCCTAGCCCGCGGCGCCGGCCGCCTTCGCCTCCGAATCGGCCAAGCCCTCCACCGCCTCGGTGACGGCATGCACGAGCTCGGCTTTTCGACCTTGGCGGCGTATGCGCTTGAGCGCTGCTGTCGGGGGATCGGTGGGCGGCCGAGAGCCGCACCCTCGCGCGGCGTCTGCAGCCGCTACCGCAGTTGGAGAAGGCCCTCGAAGTCGGGTCCATCGGCTGGAGCATGGCGGAGCTGCTTGCACGGCATGCCACACCGCAGACCGAAGCGGCGCTGCTCCAGGTGGCACGCGGCAAGTCCGTTCAAGCGATGCGCATCGCCTTGAGCCCGCAAGAGTCACCGGAGCCACCCAATGACGACGAGCTCGCGCGCACGCTGTCGCTCACGGTGCCGGTCGAAGAAGCGTGGGCGCTAGAGGCCACGCGCATGATGGTCGAGCACATGGACGGCAAGCACACCGGCGGCCACTTCCTCGAGTCACTCCTCACCGAGGCCACCATCTCGCTCCTTGAGCTTCACCGGGCCCGCGTGAAGCCAACGTCCCGGCTCGCTCAGGGCTGATAGTGGTAGATGAGGCCGGTGGAGCCGCCGTCGCCAAGCTGTTGCCCAACCGCCCAGACGTCGGTCGAAGACGTTCCGTGCACGGTGAGGAAGAGGCGTAGGTAGGGCGCGCCGATCTGCTGATGCGCGACTTGCCGCCACGCGTTGCCGTCGTAGTGCGCGATCGCGCCGGCGCTGCCCACCGCCCACAGGTCGTCCGGAGAAGGACCCCACACCGCGGTCAAGTCACCGACGAAGTCGAAGGTGTCGATCGTTTGCCACTGCGCGCCTTCGGCGCGCGCCACGGGCGCGCGCAACCACGCAACTTCCCCCGGCGACGGCCGATAACCGTCGCAATGCAGCGCTCCCTTCCAAACCCAGGGGTAAGCCATTGACTTACCCCTCTTGAAAGGCGACACTTCCAATGTCGATCCGCTTCGAGTGGGATCCCGCGAAGAACGATGCCAACCAACGAAAGCACGGCCTACGGTTCGAAGACGCGAAGCCCATCTTCATCTGGGAGACCGATCGCTTCGACGAGCTCGATGAAACCCATCCCGGCGACGAAGCTCGCTTTATCTCCGTTGGCGCGATCCCCCAGGGGCTCATCACAGTCGTGTGGACCGCTCCATCCAATGATGTCGTGCGCATCATCAGCGTACGCCGCGCCAACAAGCACGAGCGACAGCTCTACCTCGCCTACAACGACATCCACCAATGAATGACGACGATCTAGAAATCCCCGAGCTCACCGAGCGCGACTTCAAGCACATGATCCGTGCGACCACGCGCCGCCGCATCATGGAAGGCCGAATCGAGTCCGGCAAAGACATCGTGGCGCTCAGAAGGTTCACGAAGCTCAGCCAAAAAGAGTTCGCGCGCGCCCTCGAAATCAGCGTGCACACCCTGCGCAACTGGGAGCAAGGCCGCCGCCAACCGGAGGGCCCCGCCATCGCGCTCCTCAAAATCGCAGCCCGTCACCCCAACATCGTCCGCCGCGCAGCAGGCCGCGGCCCCACTGCAGCCGGGGCAACGAACCGATAGCCGGCCGCGCGCCCAGCCGGCCGGATTGGAGAGCTCCCCTTTCGCAACCCAAGTTGGGAGCGGCCCATGGTACAATCGCGCCATGAAAACTCGAAGCCACTCCGCCACTGTCGTCTTTTCGTGCGCGATCGCCATTGCCTCGCTTCCTATCGGATGCGGCGATGATGCTACTGCCGGCGGAACCGGTGGGACGGGCGGATCGGGCAACGGCCTCTCAGACGCCGAGCGCGCGTGTCAACTCACCGACGCGGCGACGGTGACCGCAATCTTCGAGGGTACCGCCAGCGATGGAGTCCCGGGCGACGCCCGAAACTGCAGGTTCGAGATGACCGGCGGCGAAGCAAAGTCGGTCAGTGTCCATTTCTATGGAGCAGACTCGTCCTGGGATAGCGCTCGCCAGGGCTTTGAAGACAACCGCGGTGGCACGACCGACGTCCCAGGCATTGGCGACGAAGCGTTCTACCCCAATGACGTCGGTCCAAGCTCCTTGGTCGTGCGCGCAAACGGCATCATCTTCCAAATTTCCCCACTCCTCGAAACGACCTTCCCGCCGAGCTCTCCCATCGGCCGCCCTCGAGGCAGACGTAGCCGAGCTCGCCAGCACAATCGCCGACAGCTAGTCGACGCGCGCGTCCATCGAGCCACCCGACGTCGTACTCGTCGTGAAGTTCACCCGCCGCGAGGTCTACGACGAGTAGAGCCCGTGACGACTACGACCGAACCAGGCATCATCGCACGATGACCCAGCCCTCCAGCCACTACACAGAGGCCAACGGCCTACGCCTCCACCACCTCGAAGCAGGCGAGGGCGATCCCATCCTCCTCCTTCACGGCTTCCCAACCAGCAGCCACCTCTACCGCAACATCCTCCCCGAGCTCGCCAAAACCCACCGCGCCATCGCGCTCGACCTCCCAGGCTACGGCCTCTCCGACAAGCCCCTCGACGTCACCTACGACTACGACTTCTACGCCGACACCCTCGACGCATTCCTCGACGCGCTCGGCATCCACGACACGCACCTCTGCGTGCACGACCTCGGCGGCCCCGTCGGCCTCTACTGGATGCTCCGCCACCCCCACCGCGTGCACAAGCTCGTCGTGCTCAACACCCTGGTCTACCCGGAGACTTCCTGGGCGGTGAAGCTCTTCCTCCTCGCCATCAAAACCCCCGGCCTCCGCGACTACCTCGTGAGCCCCAAGGGCATCGTCGCCGCCATGAAGCTCGGCGTCGTTCACAAAGGCCGCCTCAACCGCGAAGCCCTCACCCCGTACACCGTCCCCTTCGAGGATCCCGCCGCGCGCAAAGCCCTCATCAAAGCAGCCTCCGCCCTAGGCACCGCCGGCCTAGCCAAAATCGCCCGCGAGCTCCCCGGTTACCAAGGCACCATCCGCCTCATCTACGGCGAAACCGACCGCGCACTCCCCGACATCGCCAAAACCATGCAACGCCTCCAAAGCGACCACCCCCAAGCCGAGCTCACCCCCCTAAAAAACTGCGGCCACTTCCTCCAAGAAGACGAACCCAAAAGAGTAGCGCAGCTCATCTCCGACTTCCTCAACACCTTCACCCCCCTAACCAACCTCGCCCCCAACCCAAAGAGCGGCTCTATCCCGAGCGCTCCCGAACCCAAACCAATCCCAACCGACCTCACCCCCGCCCGAGACCCCGCCGTCGAAGTCATGCACGCCTACAACGCCTGGGCCCAAGACGACCTCGACGTCCCCCCAGCAGCACTCACCCACTGCACCGAACAATCACTCCCCACCGACCCTCGCGCCCTAATGCACCTCCTCCCCGACGCGCACAAAGCCTTCTTCGCCAAAGCCGCCGGCCCCGACTACCAAACCCTCCAGTTCACCACGCCCCAAAACACCACCACCTACGACCCCACAGCCGACCGACTCCCCGCCCCCTCCGATTCCCAAGCCGGCCAACACGCCCAAGCCACCGCCAAGTCTTATTTCGAAACCCGCCGCATCGAACTAGTCCGCGCAACCGGCACCGACATAGCCGCCGACCTAAACATCGCCCTCCAAATCGCCCTCTCCCCCCAAACCTCCCTCCTCTTCACCTTCATCACCGGCCTGTCCGACTAACGCTCGCAACCCCAACGCCGCGAAGGGAAGGGCGCGCCTCCGGCGCGCGCCACGGGCGCGCGCACACGCGCAACTTCCAGCGCGGTCGTCCGACAACCCATCCATGCGGAAATCAGAAACCACCCCCACACGCGCTAGGCCCACCCACGGCCGCATGCTACCCTCACCATGATGTCGACCATTCGCGCCCGAGTTCGAAGCGGCCGTCTCATCGTAGACGAGCCAACCGACCTCCCGGAAGCGACGGAGTTCGATCTCACCATCGACGACGCTGGCGACAGTCTCGACGACGCAGAACGCGCCGCCATCGACGCCGCCATCACCCGCGCGTGGGCCTCGGTCCAAGCCGGCGAAGCCCGCCCTGCGGCCGACGTCCTCGCCGACCTAACCAAACGCTGATCGCACCGTGCCCAAGCGGGTCCTCATCGCGCCTCCGGCCGAGGCGCAGATTCGCGCGATCGACGCATGGTGGCGCCATCACCGAAAGCGCTCCCCCGAACTCTCCTCGCGCGAGCTCGGCGACGCCCTCTCCACCCCCGAGGTCGCTCCCAAAGCAGGCCGCCGTCCCGTCATCGAAATCAGACGGGCCTTGATTCAGCGCCGTGAGACCCGGCCGATCCCTAAGGGCCAATAGGACATTCGTCGCGTCGGTGACGGCGTCTACCAGCTCGGCAAGACCCACCGCGCCATCGCGCTCGACCTGCAGGGCCGGGGCTCAGCTTCTTGTCGGACTAGGGGAGCGTTGGCACGCGTCCTGCAATGAACACGCGCAGACGTATCCGAGGAGGCGCAGCAGATGAAGGCATGCCAATCAACGGGGATTCACATCAGGATCGTGCGTGCGGGCGCAGCAGCGAAGCTCGGGCTCGGGGTCTTGTGCCTCGCACTGTCGTTGACCCCCCAACCGGTTCAAGCTCAGCAACCCCTCTGCCTAGGCCAAGCTGCCGCAACTCTCCAACCGAGACCCGAGACCATCAGAGCCGGCTACGAGATCACAGATGGTCGCATCAAGCACAGGGACTACTCGACCGCGGCGCTCGTGTTTCGCGGAGCGGTCTTCAACACTACCGGAACCAGCGCGGTCCCGTGGACTCACTTGTCAGCATTGTACGTCGATCCCGACGGTCGAGGAGTGGGCGCCGGTGAGAGCATTGACGAACCCGGCAGGAACGATTCGAGAGTTCTAGTCGCGTTGAAGTACCTCGACGCGTCTGGAGCGCCGCCTCGCGACGTCGTCGTCTTGGATTCGAACAAAGAGAGAGCCGCCGAACCATACAGCGTGAGGGAAACCCGGCAAATGCGCGTCCCCATCGAGGACCACAAACTGAACTTCGACCGGAACTACTACTATGTCGAGGTCACACTCACTCGTAACGGCCGACGCCACTCCCCCGAGATTCTCGGCTTCAAGCTTTGCAGACAGTTGCCCTAGAAAGAGCTGCGGGAACTTTCTCCTGCTTTTTCCGAGGCGAAGCGCCGGCTAGTCGAGGTCTCCGGTGAACTTGTCGAACTTCAGGGTGTAAGCTGCTTTCACCGTGTAAGTGAACTCGTTCTTCAGCTTCGGTTGAAGAACGTCGTCGACGACGGCCGTGTAACCGACAGTTCCCGTGAAAGTTAAGGCCTCGACGGCTGCTCGCTTCTTCTCATTGAGTTTCAGATAGCTGTCGGGACCAATGGCAGCCCAGAAATCGCGAAGCCACTTCTTCTGCTTCCAGCCCCCCTCAATTCCCCAGAATACGTCCGCATCGTCGAGCAACACGCCGATGCCGCTGTTCCACGACTCGAACTTGTTTGTCACCCCTCCGTTCAGCTCAGCTTGAAGCTCGCCGAAAAACCAATTCCGACGTCGGATCTTCTTGTCGTGGAATTTCTCGAATTCCTTTCGCTTCGCCAGCTGCGTCTCGATATGCTTGTAGCACTCTGGGTCTTCGTCTCGAAGCCGCAGTGTGAGCGATTTGTTGTACATATCATGCGGGCAATCGGCTGCAGCTGACGCAGCAGTAGTGGCGATTGCGACCAACGCCAGCGCAGATGCGCATCGTCGGAATGTAGTCATGGTCTTCTCCTCACCTGTTCGAGTCCGCTTCCCGAACTCAGCAAGAGCCGTGCCGCGGTCGCTTTCGTCTTGCCTCGTTGGAAAACCGGGCCACCTCGGCCTCAGGGCCTAGGGTTGCGTCTGCGCACACGTCACCAGCAAAGCGCAGCGAGTGCGTTTGAAACGCAACCGTTTCGTCACTGTTCGTGCGCGCCGGCTGGCTGGGCGAGTCGCCAGCACGTGGATTGAGCCGGGTCCGAGACGAGCGCGTGTGACGGGGGACGAGAAAACCCACGGCATGGATATTGCTCGATACTCGCCCAGAAATGCGTCCAACGAAGCTCTGGTTGAACCTCGCTATCCTCGTCACTACCGCCCTAGGTCTGCATGGGTGCGGAAACACTGCGGAAGAGAAGCTCCTAACGACTCTGGACACCCCGCCCACTTCACCGGAGGCCTGGGTCGAGCTGCTCGAGGATGCGCGAGACATCCTCGAAGAGGAAGAGCAGGACGCACTGGCAGCTGAGGTTGGGTATCTCATCCGCTCGGCGCGAGCGACGATTAGCGGCGCTTCATCATGCACGCTGCAACAAGCCGAGCAGCGGATCCGCAGGGTCGCCGAGGACATCATCGACGCCCAACGGTCCGGTGACAGCGCGATCCTGCCAGTGGAGCCACTCGTTTGTAGTGTCGATCCGCCAAGACTCGCGCGCGAAGAGAACACGATGGTCTGGCAGGAGGGCCGAGTTTCGGGCTACGACTTCGATCGAGTTCATCCGACGGACGGGCAAATGGGTCTCTACCTCTACGCGCACTCCGATATTGAGGGAGACGATCTCCAACACATCGAATGGACCCCCAACACACCTAGCGCTTTCGAGGCTACGATTGATCTCTGGTCGGTCGACCAGGACCTGACGGACGAGGCGGTCTACAGGCACCTAGAGCTCCGATGGGGTGGAGAGCGTCTACGGACCATCTATCTAGCAGGGACCACCATGGTTGACGGAGAGGTGCCCATCCCTTCCGACGCTCGACTTTTTTCCTTCCTGCCAACAGAGCAAAAGGGCGATGACCGAGATTTCGACGGCGAATGCGAGATCTCTGCCGAGGCAAAGGTCATGATCAAGCCGTCGGACTCAACGAAGCTGGTTCTTCAGCTCGAGATGGAGGCGATCGAAATCGGCCGAGGGACCACGGAAGTCTCAGGAACCTCTGACGTCGACGATCCGACGCTGGTAGTCTACGAGGCCGAAGAAGGTTACGAGATCGATGCGATCCTGAGCGACAACACCACAGACTGCATCGACTACCGAGACAAGAGCCACGACGTTGACTACCCGCGCGAACCGTCCGTTTGCAGCCAGAGCCTCGTCAGGCAGTGGCGATTTCTCGGTGACACCGATGGCGACGAAGCCGGCATCCGTACCCGCGTGAGCGTCAAGCTCGAGGATCTCGCTGTGCAGGTTGTGAAGCTCGCGGAAGACTGAACGATGAATCAAGCTACGGCGCACCCGGGAAGTTGCACGCTGCTTTGACGTTGGTGAGCAACTTCGCGTTTCGCTTGTGGTCATCGCCCGTCGTCGCGAGATCGGATTCTTTCGTTTCGCGCAAGAGGTTCGCGGCCATATCGGCGAGCCCTCGGCAATGATCGAGGAGATGTGTGTCCCGGACGCCCTGCTGTCGCAGAGCGGTGGCCTCGATTGCCAGCGACTCGCGGATCCTGCGCGCATCGTCTACGAAATCCGAAACATCTGCTTCAAGGTCGAGAGGCCCGTACGACAGCTCGTATTTCGAATAGTAGCCATCCTTGAGCTTCTTCCATGCACCTCCGTACTTTTCGTCAGCCAGGACGAAGACAACGCGCTTCATCCGAGCGACGAGGAGGGTGCTAGCGCACATCGGGCATGGCTCGAGCGTCGTGTAGGCAGTCGCGCCGCTGCGAAGGAACGCACTGGGATCGCTCCCTGGTGCCATGAACATCGAGCTTCGGTAGTATTGCTCAATCGTTTCGTCGCCTCGCCGCGGTCGCTTTTCGTTCACTCGCGTGATGGCTGCCCGTAGTGCTCGCTGCTCCCCGTGCTCGAGCGGACTGTTTTGCGAATGGATTGTGTTCCGCGCCATTCCAAGCGGCTCACCGTCTTTGTTGTCAACGACGCAAGCGTGGATGTTCAGCCCTACGAAGTGCGTAGGCGCCCCGTCCTCGACATCGACCGAAATCGGTGGATCGAACTGAAGACTCGCCCTCGTCAGGAGAGCCAGGAACGCGATGCTATCTCGCTCCGCCCGTAGCAGCTGGTCCTCTTTGTTGGCCATGTTCCACCTCCCGCGACTTTCAAGACCCGGGCCGCGACCGTGGACGCCTACGCCGGCGCCAACCCCTAGCGACTGCACGTCCCGTGCCACCGAGAATCCCTAGGAAGTCGATTGATGGATGCGCGCAGAATGCGCGCCCCGACCACACAGCACGCAAGTGCTGCGCCTTGCTGTCACCCCTTCAACGGATCGAACGCGTCCACGAGCTCGGCTTCTCCACTTCGAGCACCAGGTTCAACGCACTCGTTCTCTTGGTTCGATGACTCCGAGCACGAGTTCTCACAAGGCTCGACGCTCTTTGTTCCCAAGGGCCAACACGCGCCGGGCGCACGCGAGGACGAACACCGCGTCCTTCTGCTCGATCTATTCAAGCGGCCCGGCCACGACATGCGCTACGTCTACCGCCTGTGCGATGAGTAGCGCGTAGAGCCTCATCTTCCCCGCGCCCGAAGCAGCCCAAGCACCGGCCTAGCGAACCCGAACGAAAGCACGCAACGTCCGCCACGGCCGTCCGACAACCAAGCATGCCCAACCCCCTCCTAGAACCCACCCGGAAAGGAAGGTATACTTTGCCCATGGCCGTCATCGTGAACTGGAACGGCGTCGACGTTCCCGCCGAGCTCAAAACCCTAAAGAAGGGCCGCTACGTGCTCGTCCCGGTCGACGAACCGCCCGAGCTCACCGAAGAGCAAGAAGCCGGCCTCGAAGCCGCGCTTTCGTCGATCCGTGCAGAGGCACGGCCTTTCACGCGACGAAGCATTCGCCAAGCTCAAAGCAAGCCTCGAGTAACCCGATGGACGCGCCGGCAAAGAAGAAGCCGGCGCGCCCGAGCCCGATGCCGTTGTCCAGATATCCGTAACCCCCGAAGACGAGGCGTCGGACGAAGCTGCCCAGATATCCGTGACTCCCATCGACCGGTCACGCCTGCCCCGTGGTGGCCAAGCCACTCCACGGGGCGACCATCGCAAGCTTGATAACGCGCCGAGACGAACGCGCGCCTTCGGCACGCGCAACCGCGCAACTTCCGGCTCCGGCGGCCGATAACCCTTAGTGCGTTCACGCAGCCTACTAATCTCTGAAACTCGTCACGTGACGAGTTACTAAGTTCGTGATTAAGTCATTTGCCAACAAGCATACAAGCGACCTATTCTTCACGGGCAAGTCCCGGCGGTTGCCGCCGGACGTCATCCCACGGGCAGTACGAAGGCTTGATAATGTTGACCTCGCAAAGCGGCTCGATGATCTCAGAATCCCCGCCAGCAACCGGCTGCATGCTTTGCACGGAGACCGAAAGGGTCAGCACGCCATATTCATCAACAAGCAGTGGAGGGTCTGTTTTCGCTTCGACGGTGGCAATGCCTACGAAGTAGAGGTGACCGACTACCACTAGCCCTGGACGCAACGACAATGACACTCAGAAGGAAACGACAAAGACGCCCCACGCACCCCGGAGAGTTCATCCGCGAGGACTTCCTCCCCGACTACGACCTCTCGGTCGCCGACCTCGCCGCGGCCATCAAAGTCTCCCGCCAAACCGTCAACGAGCTCATCAACGAAAAGCGCGCCCTGAGCGCGGCCATGGCCCTCCGTCTCTCCCGCTTCTTCGGCAACAGCCCCGAGTTCTGGCTCAACGCCCAAAGCGAGCTCGACCTCTGGGAAGCCGAACGCCTCCACAAAGCCGAGCTCAAACAAATCAAGCCCGTATCCGCCGCGTAGCCACGCAACCCGCGCCGCCGCCGGCCGATAATCACCCCATGCCGACCAACACCATCTTGCCGGCAGCCGAGCCGAATGCTAGATTTTCCATTGGTAGCCATGTTTTTCCTAGGCATGCCGCCGGAGCAACGATGAGCAAGCAATCTCAAATCTCGGCCACCGTTTCGGAGGCCACCAAGGAAAGGCTCGACCGGTTTGTCGAGAGCCGCGGCCTCAAGAAGAACTTCGTGGTGGAGCAGGCGCTGCTCTACTTCATCGAGGCCCGCACGGAGCTTCCCGATGAAGCGTTGGTGCCTGCCCGCCTGGTCCTCGACGACAAAGCCTTCGATCGAATCGCGGAGCTCATCGCGAGCCCACCTGCGCCCACCGAGGCCCTGCGTGAGCTGATGCGTGGCCAAGGCGATTGAGATTCGTCCGCTCGCTCGCGACGACGACCGCAGCGGCTTCTCGTGCGGGCAAGACGACCTCGACCGCTTCTTCGAACACTACGCCGGCCAGAACCAATTCAAGCTGCACCTAGCCGTGACCTACGTCGCCGTCGTCGACGAACGGATCGTAGGCTTCGCCACGGTCGCCGCTTCGTCCATCGAACGGGCGCGCGTACCGAGCGCTCGCCTTCGCAAACGTCTGCCGACCTATCCGCTTCCCGTCTTGCGTCTGGCACGCCTGGGTGTCGACACGCGCGCCCAAGGACACGGCATCGGCAGCGCGCTCCTTCGCCACGTGCTCTCCCTCGCTGTCGAACAACGCGACCGTTTCGGCTGCGTCGCAGTCGTCACCGACGCCAAGCCACAAAGCGTGAGCTTCTATCAATCCCTCGGCTTCGTCCCGCTCGAGGGTGTGCGCGAGGGCCTACTACACGGCGAACCCCTGCCCATGCTCCTGCCCGTCGACGCGATCGCATCCGCGGTCCCATGAGGCACGGTCGCACGCCGGTTTCCCATTCGAGTCGCGGCTCCCCGATCTAGCGCGGGACCATGTCCCTAGCTTCCGTGAGATCTGGACGGCCGTCCTCGACGAACCGAACCAGGAACCTTTCGATGAGGGCTTCCGCCACTCGGAACTCGGGGATCTGAAGAGACGCCTCGGCCCAAAGGAACTCGTCGACCTCTCGGGTCCCCGAGGTCGGACTGGCGACTCGGCGATTGGCCACCACCCATTTCAGCTCGTGGACGAACTGGTTGAGCGAGCCCGTGACGCTGCGGTCGCGCGTGGTGCCGAGATGGGCTTCGCCGTAGAGCCGACGTACGCGATCGGTGATGTAGGTCGGCACCGTGCGCTCGTGCAACAGCGAGCAGAACCGCTCCGCGAATGTGCGAGGAAGGTCCGAGAGCTGTGGCTTCTTCACCCCGAAAAGGAGTACCGGAAAGAGCGTGCGATCGTTCACGACGATCACGCATTTGCGCCGCTCCCAGTGAAAGAGGTTGGCGTGCCACGAGTCGAGTGAATCTGCGGCGGGGACTTGCCCCGTTCCGCGCTCCCCCGCCGCCCGCAGCAGCTTCTGTGTGCAATGAAGAACCAACACGGCTTCGAATTCGAACGAAGGCAGGCAACTTCCACCGCCACCGTCCGACAACCAACCATGCGCCGCAGACGATGGCGGTTCCACGAAACTGTTTCCGGTGCCAAGCTAGCCCGATCGCTCCTTGACAACCTGACTGCAATTATGGCCTCCGAAGGTGGAGCCATCTCCTGTCCAGATATCCGTGGCCCCCGAAGACGAGGGGCCGGACGAAGCTGTCCAGATATCCGGGAGTCCCGTCACCAAGTCCGCACTGAACGAGGGGTAAGCCATTGACTTACACCCCTTGAAAGGCGACACTTCCAATGTCGATCCGCTTCGAGTGGGATCCCGCAAAGAACGATGCCAACCAACGAAAGCACGGCCTACGGTTCGAAGACGCAAAGCCCATCTTCATCTGGGAGGCCGATCGCTTCGACGAGCTTGATGAAACCTATCCCGGCGACGAAGCTCGTTTCATCTCCGTTGGCGCGATCCCCCAGGGGCTCATCACAGTCGTATGGACCGCTCCATCCAATAACGTCGTGCGCATCATCAGCGTACGCCGCGCCAACAAGTACGAGCGACAGCTCTACCTCGCCTACAACGACATCTACCAATGAATGACGACGATCTCGAAATCCCCGAGCTCACTGAGCGCGACTTCAAACACATGATCCGCGCGACCACGCGCCGCCGCATCATGGAAGGCCGAATCGAGTCCGGCAAAGACATCGTGGCGCTCAGAAGGTTCACGAAGCTCAGCCAAAAAGAGTTCGCGCGCGCCCTCGAAATCAGCGTGCACACCCTACGCAACTGGGAGCAAGGCCGCCGCCAACCCGAAGGCCCCGCCATCGCCCTCCTCAAAATCGCGGCCCGCCACCCCAACATCGTTCGCCGCGCAGCAGGCCACGGCCCACCCGCAGCCAGGTCGACCAGCCGATAGCCGCCCGTACGACCCGTTCGATTCGAAGTACATCCAGCACAACCCGCAGACGCACGAAGGCAGCGAAGGCCTGGCCGCGCTCTTCGTCCGCCTGTCGAAAACCAACCCGCGCGTGAACATCGTCCGCGCCTTCGCCGACCAGGCCGTCGAACACTGGGACAACATCCAACCAGTCGCCCCAAAGTCAGAGTGGAAGAACGACAACGGCAAGTTCTGACCCTAGCGTCCCCCAGGTGAGACGGAAAACACCAGGAGGAACCCAACGATGAGCTCGACGAATCCCATCATGCGATGCGCGCTTGCGGCGCTTGTCCTGACAGCGTGCGAGGGCAAACCGACACCCGCACAACCAGCCGAGCAAGCTCCACCACCGGTGGCTTCGAGCGACGCGTGTGAGCCCATCTCCGAGCTCAACGCGCTCGACCCGCGACGTCCGGTGCCGCTCCAGCCAATGATGGCCTGGCACCAGAAGCAGAACATGCAGGACCACCTCGCGGCGATCCAGCGCATCATCGACGGCCTCGCCCGCGAGGACTGGGCCGAAATCGCAGTCGCCTCCGCCCGGATCGAGTCGTCGCCCCAGATGCAGCAGATGTGCGAGCACATGGGCGCTGGCGCAGACGGCTTCACCGAGCACGCGCTAGAATTCCACCGCAGGGCAGACGCCATCGGCGAGGCCGCCAAAGCCCACGATGCGCAGGCCATCTTGAGAGCCACGTCGAACACCTTGCAGGCCTGCGTGACCTGTCATTCCGCCTACCGACAGGAAATCGTCGATGCCGAAACGTGGACAGCCCGAACCGGCCAAGCCCACGCCCCCGCAATGCAGCACGGTGCCCACTAAGCAAGCGAGCCCCAACCTCAACAGCCCGCGGCGCGCAGGTTGCGCCGCGCCGCGCCTTCGAGCAGGTCTCGCAAAGTGAGGTTCGCGTAAATCGCAGGTCGTTCGAGCAACGCCCGCACGAAGTGACGCCGCCCCTCGCGATACACCTCCTCCGGCACGTATTCATACTCGCGACGCACCGCAGCTTCATAGCGTGCGTAGTGACGGGGCTCCGCGCCCAAGATCGCAAGGTCGATCGAGCAAACGAGAGCTGCATCACCCTGCAACACCTCGTGCTTCTGGGTGGCGCGAATCATCTCCCCGATGCGCTCAATCGAGCGAGCGGGAGCCCCATGAGCTTGAAGAAGCCCTTCGGCCAGTTCGGCACTGCGTTCTTCGTTGTCACGTCGGCTCGGGTCATAGACCGCGTCGTGGAACCAAAGTCCGAGCTCCACCTCGGCGGGGCGCTGTGCCTGTCCGTAGGCCCAGTCGAGCCATGTGAGGCACGACTCGATGTGGTCCATCGTATGGTAGCTCCTGTGCGGCTCGGCGTACCGCTTCTCGAACTCCTCTGCGATTTCGTCCGCCGCGGCCGTCCGCTCCACCACACCAACGTGTTGGAGGGCCGTCATCAGTCGTCGGCGTCTCTCGGCAGCGGACATCATCCGAGCTCCACGACCTGTCGAACCAACGGCCAGCGACGCCAGCGAAGCAAGTGCTTGAGCTGGAAAACCAGCATGCACCAGCGCTTGTCGGCGACCGACCGAGCCACGAGGATGTGAACGTGGGGCCACGGCCGTCGCCGCGTGCGGGCCGCATTGTACAAGAGCGAATAGCATTCGGGGTCGCCGTAGTGGCCACGCGCCAGCATCTGGCCGATGCGGTGCGCCAGCGACTGGAGCTCGCCCACATCGCTTGAGCTGCAGCTCTTCGTGCGAAGCGCGAGCACGTAGTACGTCTGGAGGCCCGGGAGCGTTCGCCTGGTCAGAATGCACCGCTGTCCAGACGACAGGCGTAGCCCGAACGCGGCGCCGGATCGCTCTGTCGCGTGGGCCGCGGTGGTCGTTGACTGGGTCATGGCTCTAGCCTGCTTCCAGTAAATTGGTTACACAACCAAACTATGGGCAGACCGAGTAATCGCGACGCGCGCCGGGCCGAGATCATCCGCGCCTTCTCCCGAGTTCTGGCCGACCACGGGTTCGCCGGAGCCACAATCGCGGCCGTCGCACAGGAGGCGGGCATCACCCCCGGCCTCATTCATCACCACTTCAGCAACAAGGAGGAGCTCCTCACCACCCTCCTTCAGACCTTGATGAGCACCTTCCGCACCCGCGTCGCCACCTACGAAGGGCAGGGCGATCCGCTCCTGGCCTACATCGACGGCGCCCTCGCACTCGACGACACCGCAGACATCACAGCGGCGCGGTGCTGGGTCGGCCTATTCGCCGAAGCCATCCGCAACCCCGCACTCTTCAAGCGATTCCGCCGCCTCATCGACACCGAAATCGAAGCCATCCAACGCCGCTCCAACTACGACCTATCCAGCCAAGACGCCGGCGCCATCCTAGCCTTCGTAATCGGTTCCCTAGTCATAGGCGCCTTCGCCCCACGCAAAACCTCCGGCTTCGCCGCCCCAGGCCTCCGCACCCTAGCCGCCGCCCTCCGCACCACGCGCCTCCCATGAATCGACCAACCCCACGCAACATCACCCCCCGCCGGCCGATAACCCACACCAAGCCCCAAAAAGCACTTTACAGACGTTCAGTATTAAGGCTATAAACATCAGTAATCATGGGAAGTTCCCTCTCACATTCCCCGGCCCCCTTCCTGGTCCCAACCTCCGGCCATTCGCCCCCGACCGCGCAGCTCGCGCGCACCGAACAGCCCGCGCATCCCCAGCACCGAGCACTCCCTCTCCAAGGCATCCCCCACCTCGAGTCAGCTCCGCCGCCCTCGGAAACCACCCAACTCGACACCGAGCTCCACCGCCTCTCCCGCGGCGCCGGCCGCCTCCGCCTCCGAATCGGTCAAGCCCTCCACCGCCTCGATGACGGCATTCACGAGCTCGGCTTCTCCACCCTCGGCGCCTACGCCCTCGAGCGCTGCAATCGCGGGGGTCGCTGGGCCGCCGAAACCCGCACCCTCGCACGCCGCCTCCAATCGCTCCCTCGGTTAACAGCAGCCCTCGAGTCCGGCTCCATCGGCTGGAGCATGGCCGAGCTCCTCGCACGCCACGCCACCCCGCAAACCGAAGCCGCACTCCTCCAAGTCGCACGCGCCAAAACGGTTCAAGCCATGCGCATCGCCTTGAGCCCCCAAGAGTCACCAAGCTCACCGGCCCCCCCCGACGACGACGACCTCGCGCGCACCCTCTCACTCACGATCCCCGTCGAAGAAGCCTGGGCGCTCGAAGCCACCCGCATGATGGTCGAACACATGGACGGCAAGTCCACCGGCGCCCACTTCCTCGAGTCACTCCTAGCCGAGGCCACCATCTCCCTCCTCGACCTCACCGCCCCCGCGCAACCCCAAGAATCTGATCAAGCAGATCAACCCGACCAAGCCGACCAAACCGATATCTCCGCGCAGATGGAAGCAGAACACACCGCGTGGCGCGCCCAGATGCAGCGCCTCCAACACCAACAAGCCGAAGCCGAGCTCCGAACCCGCCCCGCGGTCACCACCGATCCGAATCCAGGTGAGGCCCCCGAAGCCGACGACCTGCCCACAGGCCTCGAAGCACTCGACACACGCATCCGTCACTACAGCGCCGAGCTCGCCAGTCGCGATCTCTTCTTCGGCCGCTTGGCTCAACGCTTCTTGGCCCACCGCGGCTGGCAAGCCCTCGGCTTCGCCACCGAAGCCCACTACGCCCGCGAACGCCTAGGCATGTCCCGCGCCTCCCTCCGCAGCAAAGTCAGCCTCGCCCGCCGCACCGAGGGCCGCGACCACCTCATCGACGCCCTCCAACGAGGCCACATCGGCTTCGAAGCCGCCCACCTCATCGCCCGCATCGCCACCCCCGAAACCGAACGCGCCTGGCTCACCCGCGCCACCCACCGCACCTTCAAACACCTCCGCGAAGAGGTCCAAGCCGTAGAAATGTCCACCCGCTTCCTAGGCGAGACCGACACCTCCCCCCCAACCGAAGCCCAACTCCAACAAGTCGAAGCCGCCGAACGCGCCATCCTCAGTGGCGAGCTCCTCCGCAAAGTCATCCGCAAGCTCGAGTCCAAGTCCACTCAAGAAGCTGTCCAGATATCCGTAACCCCCAAACACGAAGACGACGCCGATGCGCCCGAGCCCGATGACGCTGTCCAGATATCCGTAGGTCCGTCCGCCAAGATCACGTTGCGCATCCGCGTCCCCGGCGACCTCCTCCTCCACTACCGCCAACTAGAACGCCTCCACCGCAAAAATCTCCCCAACGAGAGCTTCATCCAGTTCCTCTGCACCACCTTCTGGCAAACCTGGGTCCCCCACCTAGGCGTCTCCGACAAATGGGAGGAAATCTACCGCCGCGATCGCTACCGCTGCACCAGCCCCGTCTGCCACCAGCGCAACGTCACCCTCCACCACGTGAAGTACCGCGCCAACGGCGGCACCGACGCCCCAGAAAACCTCACGAGCCCCTGCCCCTTCTGCCACCTAGAAGGCGAACACGCCGGCCGCCTAAAAATCCTCCCCCCAGGCAACAACCCCACCTGGCTCCTAGGCCGCCACCCCATCATCAAAGTCCACCGCCGCGAACGAACCCTCCTCAACTAGCCCGCGCTGCGTGCGCTCGAACGTACCCTAGGAGGCTTCACGGAAGCGCTCACCGGCCCAATGGAACAGACTGTCCACCGAGGAGCGCTCATGGCAACCAACACACGTCCCCCGACCGTCGGGGTTCTTGCTGCTCTCGAAGGCGCCGGTCTCATTGCCTGGCACCTCGTTGCGACTCCGTTCGTAGGACGCAAGCGCCTGCACTGGGGCACACGGAACACCGAAGCCACCGATCCACTTCCCGGTGACGAGCTGGTCCCAAACCCGAAGTGGTCGTACACACTCGGCATCGACGTCGCGGCACCGCCCGAGGCGGTCTGGCCCTGGATCGCGCAAATCGGACAGCAGCGCGGCGGCTTCTACAGCTATCAAACGCTCGAGAACCTAGTCGGCTGCAAAATCCAGAACACCACCGAGCTCCTCCCCGAGTATCAGCATCCCGAGGTCGGCGAAAAGGTCTACCTGCATCCGACGGCACCGCCTCTGCGGATCGAAATCGTCGACCCGCCACACGCGCTGGTTCTCTTCGGCTCCCCGGCCGATGTCGCCGCCGAGCAAAGCTGGGGGGTATCGACCTGGCAGTTCATCGTCCGACCCGGATCAGCCGGCAAGAGCCGACTCCTCACCCGTGGCCACAGTGATTTCTCCCCGGGCTGGGCAAGCAGGCTTGCTTTCGGACGCTTCCCCATCGAACCCATCACATTCGTGATGAGCCGCAAGATGCTCCTGGAGATCAAGCGCCTCGCCGAGCTCGCGCGCTAGCTTCGCCACGACCGATCTCCTCGAGCTTCCACCGCTCGAGGCCGTCTCTAGCCCCTGCATGGGCCCGGCCAGTCCAGCCCAAGCCCCATCCCAGCAACTCTCCAGCTTAGGCTAGCCGCCGGGGCAGGGCTCCGTGCCCTCGTCGTTTTCCACGCAGCCGCTTTGACAGATGGCGCTTTCAAACATCGCCTCGATCGTATCTTCGCCATCCTGCGGGTCCGTGACTGTCACTGTGAGGAGCTCTAACCCGGAGAACAGTTCGCAGTCGCTCGTTGCTGTCACCGGCGACGGCATCGATGTGACACTGAAATCGTCGCAGTACATCATGGCGCCCTCGTACGTCAGTGTCTCTCCCGTGGGGTCATCCGGATCCTTCGCGCTCACGGTGACCTCGATGCTCGTCGCCCCGAAGCCCGTACAGTCCGGCCCGTACTCCCAGGCCACATAGTCAATCACCGGCGGATTGTTCACAACCGTGCCGCCCGAACCCGCAGTGCCGCCCGAACCCGCAGTGCCGCCGGAACCCGCGGTGCCGCCCGAACCCGCCGTGCCACCTGTGCCCGCCGTGCCGCCGGTTCCGTCCTCGTCGCCTCCACAGCCGAGGACGAACGCCATGCTCGCCGCCAAGAACCACGCGAAAAACTTTGCTGAACCACGCATTACAACCTCCAAAGAGTCGAAGAGCTCGGTCTTCTCACCGAATGTACCTGCCGTAGGGTCGCCGCCCACCGAGCGCCCATACGTAATTCTTTCCTCAGCACTCTGCCCTGCCTGCGCAGAATCTGCGCCTATTGGCCCGGAGGAGCCCACGGCCCGTTCCGCACCGACGAAGGCTGCCTCGTGCTGGAGACCTCCTTCCCCAGCCAAGCACCGCCAACTCCCTAGTCGTCGACCTCGATCGCCCCAATGTCCGCGGGCCCCTCGGTCGGCCGCGCCGCCCCACGCTGATCCACTTCCAGCACAGAGAACCCCGGTGTCTCTTGCTCCCACAAGGCCATCGTGATCCCGGAGTCCTCGGCAAGCGGCCCGGGTTCGAACAAAGCCGACCAGGCGTCATCGCCGAGCACTTCCGGCCCCATCCCCGAAACCCCTGCCTCCAACAGCGCCCGATCCAAGCGATGCCAAAAATGAATGTACGGGTAGTTCGGCAGATACGACGGCCACGTCTGGCTCGGCCCAAACCAGAGCGTCGCGGCGAGCGTGAGAATCGGCTCCCCCGACGGGTCGAGATAAGGCTGCATCCCCGCCGCCTCCTCATCCAGATCGACCGATCGAAGGAACGCCTCGAAGTCCTCCGTGAAGTCGGCGGCAAATCCACCGAGCCCGTAGAGCGCTTCCACCCGCTCGAGCAGGACGGGGAGAAACCCACCCTCATGCCCCGACGCAACTCGGTGCTCGCCCAGAACCTCCTCAATGGCGTACGGCGCCGCCGGCACCTGATCGAGCGCGCTCCCCGTCGGCTCGTAGTGAAGCACCGCCGCACTCCCAGCATCCGTCCCCACCGAAACAATCGATTCGGAGTACGCGACGCCCGCGTCGAGGTTCAACACATCGCCGAGCTCTACGCCATCCTCGTCCCCAACCTTCGGAAAGTGACGACGACTAAGCGAGCGCCAATCGGATTGCCCGACAGGAACGAGCATCTGACTGAAGTCGAGCGCCCCGAACCGGTTGAAGCCGCGGCTCTTGAAGTAAAAGAGCGAGCCCGTGAAGACGTCCTGCGCGTAGTCCCGTCCGCCGGTTTCGTGCACCAGGTTCCCCGCAATGATCGAATGGCCGATGATCATGTCTTCCACGGCGTGCGCATTGCCAATCGTCGCGACCACGCCGCCAGCGAGGTTCGGCTTGTCGAGGTCGTCGGTGCGGGGCGTTCCATAGACTTCGTTTTCGACGATCGCGGCCCCGTGGATCGTCAGCGATCCATTCGACATGTACACCCCGCCCCCACGCCAGTAGCCGATGCCGTAAAGCGGCGGCGCTTGACCCGGAAGCTCCCCGACGAGGTTTCGGGCCACGGTGCTGTTCTGCAGGGCCAGCGTATTCGACTTCCCAATGCCGCCGCCATCCGAGTAGACGCCCCCACCGTAGGCGAAGATCCCCTCGATCCGGTTCCCGGTGATCGCGGAGCGGACAATGCTCGACACGCCTCTCCCCGCTTCAGCACCGCCCACCGAAAACACCCCGCCGCCCGACACCCCCGTGGCCGCGAGGCTATTGCCACTCACCACGCATCGCTCCATGTCGACGATGTCCGCGTACACCCCACCTCCAAACACCCCCGAGTCTCTCGACCGAGCCGGAACGCTCGCATCCCGTTTCGCATGATTGTCGTAGATTGTGCAGTCCCGCAGCGTCGCGATCCCCCAGACCGCAATCCCGCCCCCACGCGCCCGGGTCGAAAGCTGCCCGCGCTCGTCCTCCGGATCGGGTGCCGGTAGCTCTTCGCCCACACTCCACCCGCCGGTGATGCTCACGTTGCGCAAGGTCAGGTTGCCCCGTACCGCCAGCACACGCGCCGGGTTCGCTTCCCCTCCGGTCCAAGCAAGCGTGATCCCCGACGGAAGCGCCGACGCGTCGATGACCACGCTCTTTCTCGCGTAGAGCGCCGAGGCGCCGTAGTCCCGATCAAAGTACCCGTCCAAGTACGAAACCGGCCCGCTCGGCTCCTCCCGAATGCCCATGACCTCCCCCTTGAGCACCGTGTGCGCTTCGCCAACCATCGACAGCTCGATCACGCCGCCATCGAGAGCCGCGTCAAACACGATCGGCTGGCCGCTTGCCGCCGACGCCAACGCTGAGCGAAGTGTGACGACGCCTTCGGGCGGCTCGGCCACGTCGTCGAGACTATTGACGACGAGCGGTTCGTGCTCTGTGCTGCCGCAGCCGACCGCGAAGAGCACGACGACGAAGAGCGCAACGGCGAGCGCCGCGCGTGAGGTAAGATAAGACTTCAACATAAGAAGGCCGAAGCGTACCGCGGCGGGGGGTGCCTCGCTAGGCACGACCCGAACCCGGCCCATTGACCCCACCCCCCTCGCCGCTAAGACCCCACCATGCCGAAACCCCTCATGTGCCCCCCCGAAGTCCTCAGCCAAGATCTCCACGGCCGCCGCGTGATCGTCACTGGCGCCAACTCCGGCATCGGCTTCGTCACCGCCAAGCAGCTCGCGAAGCAGGGCGCGTCCGTGACGCTCGCGTGCCGCAACGAAGCGGAGGGTAGGGCGCGGGCCGACGAGATTCGCGCCGCAGTCCCGAACGCCGATCTCGAAGCACGAAAGCTCGACCTCGCTGACCTGAGCTCCGTGCGCGCCTTCGCCGACGGCTATCTTGCAGCTCACGATTCCCTTCACATCCTGATCAACAACGCCGGCGTCATGAATACCCCCGAAGCCAAAACGGCCGATGGTTTCGAGACCCAAATCGGCGTCAACCACCTCGGCCATTTCCTCCTGACGGAGCTCCTCCTCGACACCCTAAAGAAGAGCGCACCTGCCCGCGTGGTCGTGGTCTCGAGCTGCTACCACGACATGGCCATGGGCCGTGAAGGCGTCATCGTTCTCGACGATCTCCATTTCGAAAACCGCAAGTACGAAGGCTGGGCTTCCTACGCGCAGTCCAAGTTGGCGAACGTGCTGCACGCCAAGCAACTCGCGAAGCGTCTCGAGGGCACGGGAGTCACCGCGGTGAGTGTCCATCCGGGCTGGGTCAGGACGGAGCTCATGCGTCACACGATGCCGGCCTGGCTGCAATCCATGACGCGACCGTTCATGCGCATGATGGGCATGGTCGAGCCCTGGGAGGGTACCCAAACCACCCTCTACGCCGCCCTCGCTCCCGACGTCGAAGCCCACCCGGGCGCCTACTACAGCCAAACCGGCACCTACCGCGACAAATCCAAGAACCGAGGCGGCTGGCCGCTCGAGTCCCCAAGCCCCCACGCCCACGACGACGACATGGCCCAACGCCTCTACGAACACAGCCGCCAACTAGTGGGCCTCGACGCCGCGTCCGCCCGCCAAGCCCCACAGGCCGCGCAGCCCGCTCAGTCCTAACGAAAGCACACAACTCCCTCCGCACCCCCGTCCTCCGCGACTACCTTCCACGCGGCGGCACCAAGGTCATGTCGACCTAGAAATGAATACCAAGACGCATCACGCCCGACGACTTCGGTGCCTCGCTGCCTTCGTTGCCGTTCTGGTCACCACGGCGCTCAGCTCAGCCTCGGCGCAAACCGTAGCCGAACCGTCGGTTCGCGTATTTCCGCGGCTGTCCCTCTTCGCGCCGCTCTCGGCAGACCCTCGTTGGCCTAGGTTCACGATCGGGTACACGCGCTACTTCGATGATTCACAGTTCACGCATGTTGGCACGGCTGAGGCAGGCGCCTCGATCGCCATCGTTCAGAAGGATAACCGCCGGGGCAGCTGGGAGATCGGCATTCAGGGCGGGATCTTTTCCATCTTCGATTTCGGCGCTCCCTCGAATGACCTGGTGAATGCCGACTATCTCGGGGGACTCACCTTTTCATACGCGCTCGATTCGCTCGCCTTCCTGTTTCGCTTCTTCCACCAAAGCTCCCACCTCGGCGATGAGTATCTTCTGAACAACGAAGTCGAACGCGTCAATCTTTCGTTTGAGGCGCTCGACGTCATGCTTTCCTATGTTCTGCGACCATGGGCGAGGGTCTACGGAGGCACTGCCGTCATCGTTCGCAGCGAACCTTCGGATCTCGACCGTTGGTCGCTGGAGGCTGGCGCTGAGCTTCGTCCGCTAACCTTCAAGACCAATGTGCCCGTTCAGCTCCTCATGGCCGTGGACCTCCGGTCCTGGCAACAGAACGATTGGGTCCCCGACCTGTCCTTCATCGCAGGCGTAACGCTCGATCCAATCGGAGAATCGAGTTACCGCGTCGACTTCCTCATCCGCTACTACATCGGCCACTCCCCCAACGGGCAGTTCTTCAGCGAGCGAATCCAGACGCTCGGCCCGGCGGTCCAACTCTACTTCTAGTGGCAGACCGCTACCTTCCGCACCGCCGAAGGCCGCCTAGTCCTCGAGATCTCTTACCCAAGCCTGAACGGCTGAACGCACGCGCTACGAAGTGACGGATGCTCTCGTACGGCCCCTGCTCCGGCCTCGGCATCAAAGGCCTCGCGAAGATCGCCAAAGGCCTCCCCGACGTTGCCAAAACCATGAAACGCGTCCAGCGCGCCCACCCAAACGCCCAGCTCACCGCCCTCCCAGACTGCGGCCAGTTCCTCCTCTTCATCCCCCGCCCGATGTAACCTCACGCCGTGACCACCACCACCAACTCCCTCTTCACCAGCCCCGAGGCGAAAGCGTTCTTTCAGAGCCGCGTCGCTTCCTTCGGCTTGAGCATCGCGGTCGCGGGGGGGATTGGCTTGGTCTTTCGGGTCGTCATCGGGCTGGCGTCCGGGACGCTCATAGAGAAGTTGAGCGAGGCGGGTTTCTGGCTTCACGCGGCCGCCATCGTTCCGTGTTTGGCGATGTGGCTCGTCTGCCGTGGCGGTCCGCGGCCGCTCGAGACGCTGGTCGCCGCCGAGACGATGGGCCTGCTCTTCGCGTCGGTGGGCTACATCGGCATGGGGATGACGATTCCGCCGGAGGTTGGCGCCGATGTCATCACGGCGTTTGCGCTCTCGTTCGCCATCTTCTCGCGCGCGGTCTTCGTGCCGAGCACGGCGCGACACACCGCCATGTTGGGTCTCCTCATCGGCGCCCCGCTCGTCGGCATGATGGCTCTGCACTACCGCGACGTCGACCCCGCCATGTGGCGCATGGTCGGTTATGACACCCGCGGTTTCGAACCGAGCACCATCATCATCTCGACCGCGCTGATGACGACGATGTGGTGGACGCTGGCCGTCGGTCTGTCGAGCATCGCGTCCCACGTCATTCACCGCCTGCGGAGCGAAGTAAGCAGCAGCCGAAGCCTCGGTCAGTACCAGCTCGAGCGCAAGCTCGGAGAAGGCGCGATGGGCGTCGTCTATCAGGCGACGCACGGTATGCTCAAGCGCCCCACGGCCGTGAAGCTCTTGCGGCCCGCGCTCGGCGGCCGCGAGGTGCACGACCTCTTTCGCCGTGAAGTGCAGCTGACGGCCACTCTCAAGCATCCGCACACCATCAGGATCTACGACTACGGCCGCACTCCGGAGGGCTTGTTCTACTACGCGATGGAGCTCCTCGACGGCGCAAGCCTTCAAGACGTCGTCGAGGCCACCGGGCCACAACCCGCGCCGCGCGTCGTTCGTATCCTGCGCGATGTCGCCCACGCGCTCGACGAAGCACACTCGGTCGGCCTCATTCACCGCGACATCAAGCCGAGCAACATCATGCTCGCGCGGCTGGGTGGGTCCTATGTCGTCAAGGTCGTCGACTTTGGGCTCGTAAAGCGCCTTGCAGACGAGGACGCCCCCGAGAGCCAAGACGCCCGTTCCATCCAAGGGACGCCATACTACCTGAGCCCCGAGGGGTTCAACGCACCGAACGAGGTCGATGCGCGAAGCGACCTCTATTCACTCGGCGCAGTCGGCTACTACTTGCTCACCGGCCGGCCCGTCTTCGAAGGCGACACCGTGCTCGACGTCTGCATGCAGCACGCGCAGGCCGCTCCTCCCCCCATGAGCGAAGCGCGCGGCGAGCCCGTCCCAAAGCAGCTCGAGCAGCTCATCCTATCGTGCTTGGCGAAGAGCAAAGACGACCGCCCCAAATCCGCGCAGGCCTTCGCAGACTCACTCGACCAGCTCGACCTCCCACGGTGGACACGAGCCGATGCAGCACAGTGGTGGCAGCGCTACGGCCATCTGGTCGAAGAAGAACGCGACTCGATCGTGCCCCGAATCACAGGCCACACCATGAACGTGGTCATCGACGAGCCCTGGTACGAAGGCACCGACAGCGCAGCTCGCAAGGCCTAACCCGTCGGTGCGGGCAAGGGCGATTCAAGCCTCCTCACCCTGCTTCTCCTCCAAGAACGACCCTACACTTCCCCAGCAAGTACCGAGCAGCGTAAGCCAGGGGAGGGTGAAGACATGCAAAGCATTCCGAAACGAAGCGGATGGTTTTGTCACTCATGGATGCTGTTGATGGGGGCCCTGTTGGGTCTCCTGCTCATCCTCGCCACCGGCGGCTGTGAGGGCGATGCCGGCGGTAATGGGGGAGGCGGCCAGAGCGGGCAGGGCGGTAGTGCTGGTGAAGGCGGCAGCGCCGGCACGTCCGTCGCGGGTGTCTGGCACGAGGCCACGCTCATCGAGCACAACGATACCGGCGACGCCAAGGAGCTCCGGTTGGCGGGAAGCAGGGGCGGGAATGCCGCGGTCGTTTGGCTGCAGTTCGACGGTGTCCGCAACAACGTTTGGGCCAACACCTATGATAGGGCGACGGGGTGGCAAACCGACCAACCCATCGAGCACCAGGATGGGGAAGCGTGGACTCCCCAGGTGGCGATCAACCCCAGCGGAACCAGAGCGATGGCGGTGTGGAGCCAGCTCGACGACAGCATGATCGCGAACGTCTGGGCCAACCGCCACGTGACGGGCTGGCGTTCAGAGGGAACCATCCTCGACCTCGACAATGGCTGGCACGCGTACGGGCCCCAGGTGGCGCTGTATGAGAGTGGCGCTGCCAAGGTGGTTTGGTATGAGCAGTTCCGCGTCCAGTTCCGCATCTGGGCCAACCGCTTCACGCCCAGCGTAGATCCGCTGCAGACAAAGTGGTGGGGGGCCGAGCGCATCGAGACCGGCACCGACGCTGCCGATCAACCCGTGATAACCGGGTACGAAGGCGCGGGCACCACGGCGGCGTGGCGAGAGGCAGACGGTCTCGGCCACCCGAACGTCTGGGCCAGCCGCTATGACCCGGTCGGCATCGATTGGGAAACGGCGGCACCCATCGGCAGAGCCGACGCCCTTTTGGTCGAGGACCTCAGGCTGCTCGTCGACGAGGGCCGCAACGTCATGGCGATTTGGCATCAGGTGGACGGCGCTGACAACGGCGTTTGGGCGAACCGCTACGCGGTAGGCTCCGGTTGGGGCGATGCGGAAGCCCTCGAGGCCGACACCGGCGTCCCCCCCACGCCCGAGGTGGCGATGGATCCCGCCGGCAATGCCGTCGTGGTCTGGTCGCACTGGGACGACAGCACCAGCACCCAAAACATCATGGCGAAACGCTATGAGCAAAGGGGCGGCTGGCAAGCGGCCCAGGCCATCGACGACGGCGCCCGCGCATCCTCCAATCCCCACGTGGCCGTGGATCCCGCCGGCAACGCCATGGCGATCTGGCAGCAACAGGACGGCCTCAGTCACAACATCTGGTCCAGACACTACGACGTCGCGACCGGACGATGGGCCGAGCCGGAGCTCGTGGAGACCCGTGACGAACCGGCCTCCACTCCCCGAGTGAGCCTGGACCAGGACGGCAACGCCCTAGCAGTCTGGCGTCAATGGGACGACACCCTCAAACACAACGACATCTGGGCCAACCGCTGGGCACCGCGCCCTTGAAGCCTCATAGAGTTCGGCACACCCTTGCGCTACAGTCTCCGAGGAGCCCAGCACACCCATGACCACCAAAACCAAACAGATGTCGCCCGTCGACTCGGCCTGGCTGCACATGGAAGAGCCGACGAACCTGATGATGATCACGGGCGTCTCGCTACTCGATGCGTCGCCCGACTTCGAGCGCTTCCGCAAGACGCTGCAGGTCCGCCTGCTCACCTTGGATCGGTTCACCATGCGCGTGGTGGAACCGGTCCTACCGGTGGGTACGCCCCACTGGGAGGACGATCCCAACTTCGATCTGGATGCGCACATCCATCGCGTTGCCCTGCCGGCACCGGGCGACATGACGGAGCTCCAGCGCCTCATCAGCGATCTCGCCAGCACGCCGCTCGATTACTCGAAGCCACTTTGGAACATCCATCTCGTCGAGAACGTCGCGGGCGGCGCGGCGATGGTCTTGCGTCTCCATCATTGCATCGGCGATGGAACGGCCATGAACGCGGTTCTGTTTCGTCTCATGGACATGGCGCGTGATGCGCCGATCGGCGAAGTGCAAGAGCCCGCAACCGAAGCGCCGAAACCGCGTGATTTCGTTTCGTCTGTTTTCAAGCCCGTGCGCAGCATCGGAAACGCCCTGCGCTACTTGGCGCACGAAGGCAGCGAAAGCCTGCGCCACCCCTCACGCATCGCGCAGGGCGCGGGCGCCGCGGCCGAAGCGGCGAGCATCGTGGGGCGCGTACTGCTGATGTCGCCCGACGCGGAGACGCCGTTCAAGGGGCCTCTCGGTGTGCAAAAGCGCGTGGCCTGGTCCAACAACGTTCCCTTGGCCGACGTTAAGACCGTCACCAAGGCCTTGGGCGCGAAGGTCAACGACGTCATGCTGAGCGCGCTGGCCGGCGGATTGCGCGACTACCTCATCGCGCGCAACGCCGATGTGAGCGATCTCGAGATCCGGGCCGTGATTCCGGTCGACCTACGCGAGCCTCAACGCGGAATCGAGCTCGGCAACGCCTTTGGTCTCGTGTTCTTGTCTCTCCCCTTGAGCATCGCCGACCCGGTCGAACGGCTTCGCGAGACCAAGAAGCGCATGGATGCCATCAAGCAGTCGATCGAGGCGGTCACCTTCTACAGCTTGCTCAGCCTCTTTGGCGTGACGCCCCGACAGGTCGAGGAGCAGGGCCTGAATATCTTCGGGTCCCGCGCCACCGCGGTCGTGACGAACGTACGCGGCCCCGGTCAGGCGCTCTACATCGCCGGCAGCAAGATCGAAAACATCATGGGCTGGGTTCCACAAGCCGGGCACCTGGGCCTTGGCGTCAGCATCTTCAGCTACGACAACAAAGTCAGCGTCGGCGTCATCACCGACGCCGGCCTCGTCCCCGACCCGGAACAAATCACCACTGCGTTCCGCGCCCGCTTCGACGAGTTGCTGTCCATCGCCACCGCCCCCGCCGCCGATTAGTTGGGGCGAGATCTCTGGCCACTCCGACCAACCCACAGGCCGCGCGACCTCAGCACACTTCGTGGCCGGCGGCCGCCAGCGCGGTGCCCGCGTTTCGCCAACCCTATCGCCGCAACTCCCCGAAACCACACAAGCGCTTCCAGGCACAGCCGTTGCACCCGAGCAACTCCATGCCGATTGACAACCGAGCCCCCAAGGA
This sequence comes from uncultured delta proteobacterium, assembly GCA_963716775.1. Taxonomy (GTDB): domain Bacteria; phylum Myxococcota_A; class Polyangia; order Polyangiales; family Houyiibacteriaceae; genus SG8-38. The sequence goes on along the minus strand of CAVQUI010000002.1, from coordinate 459,039 downwards.
TATCATTGATATCAAGTTCACCATGGCCCAACTCATCGTCCGAGAGCTCGAAAGCGCCGTTGTCCGTGCCCTGAAACTCCGCGCCGCGAAGAACGGCGTGTCCGCCGAAGCCGAGCACCGGGCCATCCTCCGCGAAGTGCTGCTCCGTCGTTCGGGTCGCTCCTTCAAAGAGGCGCTCCTCGCCATGCCGGACGTTGGCACCGATGCCGACTTCGCCATCGACCGCGACCTGGACCGGGACGATGGCCTATCTCCTTGATACCAACGTCGTCTCCGAGCTTCGCAAAGGCGCCCGCTGCAAGGCCTCCGTCCTCGACTGGTTCAGCGCCCTCGGCGACGAAGATCTATACCTCAGCGTCCTCGTCGTCGGCGAAATCGAACGCGGCATCGAACGCATCCGCAAACGCGATCCCAAGTCCGCCACGCGCCTCCGCCGCTGGCTCTCGAGCCTCGTCACTCGCTTCGACGATCGCATCTTGCCGGTGACCCTCCCCATTGCACGCATCTGGGGCAGGCTGGGCGCACCAAACCCCATCCCCACGGTCGACGGTCTTCTCGCCGCGACCGCCCACGTCCACGGCTTGGTCCTCGTCACCCGAAACGTCACCGACATCGAATCGCTGGACATCGAATGGGTCAACCCATTCCAACACGCGTGACGCTTAGGCCTTGCGGTTTTCTGCCGGCGCGCAGAGCTTTGTGCCACTCTACTCACCGCCCATGTCCAAGCTCGCACTGGTTCTGCTGGTCGTCGGCTTTTCGTACAGCATCTACGCGTCGATTCGCGCCTACCGTGAGTCGGGCGAGACCTGGATGTTGTTCCTGCCGCAATGGATCGACAAGAACAACGGGGTCTCCGCTCCGACGCGACGTCACGGAATGGTCGCGTTCGCGGTCCTCTTGGTCGGCCTAGTCCTGTTCATGCAGGGCTCGGCATGAAGTTCGAAGACCTGACCACGCTTCTGACCCCCGAGGCGCTGCCTTATCTCAGTGGGGTCGAGCGGCTGGCCAACGGCGTTCTTCACGTCGCCGTGCTCACCCGCATGCCAGGAGTTTCGCCGAAGATGATCGGCTGGTGGTTTGGGAAATACATGCAGACCACGGAGCACTACAGACGCTGGCATCCGCGGGACCACGTCTGGATGGCCTGGGAAGACAAGCGTCCAGGGACTCACGTGGGAGCAAAGCACCTGGTGCACGAGTACATCGGCGGTCGCCTACAGAAGCTACGGATCACCTTCGTGCCGTCCGAGGAGTTCTTTGCCGACGCGCTTACGTCTATGCCCGAGGCGGTGGCGATTTGTGGTCGTCCCGGTCTACTCACACGGCCGATCGATCTCGGGCGCATGGTCCACCTGGCTCTTCCGCAACCCTGGGGCTGCGAGCTTCACAGCCGATTCTGGCTCGGCGACATCGCATCACGAAACGGCTCCCGGCTCCCCGAAGCGATCGGGAACCTCCCTCGGGTTCGCCGCATCCTCGCCCGGACGTCCTTCGGTCGCGCGCTTGCCGTCCATTGCCACGAAGAGATGAGCACCCTCGCCGGTTTCCTACCCGACTTGGTTGCATCTGAATCCTGAGCGCACCGCGAAGGTGAATCCACGCGCTCGCGCGATGCGAAACTCGCGCACTCCACCAACGTTAGTTGAGCCCACGGCTACGCACATAGTGCCCGCCCTCGAACGAATCAAAGAAATGCTCCAGCAGCGGGTGCTCGATGGGCGTTCCCAAGCGGTCTTCTTCGAGATTGCGCTCCGCCACGTACGTCTCCTGCATCGCGCCCCCGACCAGAACCCGATACCAGGGCGCGTCTTTGGGCGGCCGGCTCTTCGCGACTTGGTCGTACCACTCCTCGCTCAGCGAAAACGTCGCATCGATATCGACGACGACGCCGCGGTAGTCGAACAGTCGGTGATGAACGAGCTGTCCAATCGCGAACTTGGGTTTCTTAGCGGCCATGAGCAACACCACTCTACCTGATGGGGGTCTCTAGCGGTACCTCGCGGGCGGCGTCCCACTCAAGCAACCGCCGACCTATCCGTACGCCGACGCACCAATCCCAGCGTCCCGTCGAGATACTGCTCCCGAGTCGCCGAACGCTGGAGCTTGCCGCTGGTGGTCTTCGGCAAAGACCCGGCCTCGATGAGCACCACCTCGGACACCGTGAGGCCGACCTCGCGCTGCACTGCGCGAACGATCTCCGACTCGATGGTCCCGGGCTCGCCCTCGCGGTACTCGGCGACCACGACGATTCGCTCGGTGAGCTCCCCCGCGATCGAGAACGCGGCAACGTTGCCCATGCGCACGCCATCAACGCGCCCGGCCGCAACTTCAATAGGAGTCGGGTCGTAGTTCCGCCCGCGCACGATGATCGTGTCTTTCAAACGACCCGTCACGTAGAGCTCCCCCTCCAGCATGTAGCCGAGGTCTCCCGTCTTGACACCGCCGTCGACGAACACGCCGTTCGAAACCCCCTCGTCGCCCCAGTAACCGTCCGTCACGCTGGGCCCCTCCACAAAAACCTCACCGACTCGACCTTCGGGCAACGGCTCGCGGTCTTCACCGAGGATCGAGACCTGATGGCGGGGAAGGGGGCGTCCGCACGACACGACCGAAACCCGGTGCTCGAGCCGATGCAATCCTGAATCGTCGTGCCCGTCGAGTTCGTCGCAGTCCTCATCGCTGTCGATTGCCTCGACCCCGAGCTCGTCCACCTTGAGCTCGTCTTCCAGTCCAGCGAACGTGACGGCCAGTGTGGTTTCGGCCAAGCCGTAGCACGATAGAAACGCGCTGGGCTTCAAACCCGTCTCGGAAAAACGCTCGAAGAAACCGCGGATGGCATCGGGCTGGATCGGCTCCGCGCCGCACCCCAGCACCCGCACCGCTGACAGGTCTAGTCCCTCAGTCGACTTCGTGCGCCGCGCAGTCAGGGCATAGCCGAAGTTCGGCGCAAACGAGAGCGTCCCGCGATCTTCCGACAGCGTCCTGACCCAGACCTCCGGTCGCTTCAGGAAATCGAGTGTGGAGATGAACGTCACCGGAGTGCGCGTGACGAGCGGAGACATCACAAACCCAATCAAGCCCATGTCGTGGTAGAGCGGCAGCCAGCTCACGCCGCGGTCTTCAGGGCTCGCGCCCAATCCGTCCACCATGATGGCGTTCGCGTTCGCCCAGAGACTTCCGTGCGTGACACGAACACCGCGCGGCGCGGACGTGCTCCCCGAAGTGAACTGAAGGAACACGACATCGCCATCGCTAGCGCGGCCGAGCGGCAGCGCCCCAGTGTCGGGCATCTCAGCAATCGAAACCACTTCGCGCATGGACGGCATCTCATCCCGAAGAGAGCGGAGCGTGTACGCAACAGGTGGGTCGGCAAGGAGCAGGCTCGCCCCCGCCGTCGCCAACATCCGCCGCGTGGTCTCCGCCCAAGACGCAAGCTGCCCCAGAGTCAGCGGCGGAAAGAGCGGCACCGCAATGAACCCCGCCCGAACGCAACCGAGAAACGCAGGCACGAAATCCTGCGGTCGATGCAAAACCAACCCGACTCGATCCCCACGCCTGACCCCGAGCCCGTACATGCCTCGAGCCAAGCGGTCCGCTTCGGCGATGAGCGCGCCGTACGTCAGCTCCGCGACCGAACCATTGTCCCGATAACGATGCCCATCGCGCTCCGATCTCGCGAGCTGTTCCAGAAGCTGTGAGAAGTCGTTCGCTTGCATTTCCCCGCTCCGTTCGCACCGCTCACACCGTTGGCAGTGCCCTTCTAAGCGAGGAGAAAGACGTGCATCAGCCGTGCCAACCGCCAACCCCCAAATTCACGCGTCTTTTTCGAATTCCGGCCGCCCGACCGACGACCAACTGTGACTCCCGCGCACACAAATCGTCACACTTAATTTTACATCCCTGCGCGGCTATTCACCGTGCGCGAGTCCCGATTTCAGCAAGCCACTCCGCCCAACAAGCACCGAGCGCCAACGTCTCGCACAGCGCCCCAATCGCGTTCCACACAAACCGCGTGTACCCAAACGCGATGCACGTTATCGTCCCCGGCAACCCCGTAACGGAAAGGCGCAGCATGGCGTTCGCAGGTCGACGTATATTCTCGAGTGTCGCGGTGATTCCGTTCCTGATGCTCACCGCACTGGGATGCGGCAGCGACTCCGCCGCCACGGTCATCACCGACGACCCCTTCGTCCCCGAAGCCTATGGTGAGTGGCTGAAGTTCGAGCCCGAGGGCGCGGTCTGCGCCAACGGCTCGCAGTACAAGTACTTCGTCAACTTCTCCGAAACCTCGAGCAACCTGATCATCTTCCTCGAGGGCGGCGGCGCCTGCAGCAACTACGAGAGCTGCGCGAGCGGGGACCCGTTCAACACCGACTGCATCAAAGAGCCCGAAGGCACCGAATGCATCCGCGACAACTACCCGGCGGTCTACCTGCACCTAGACGCCCTCGAGCCACTGAGCGCGGTCACCGAACCGCTGGGTGTCATCGACGGTGATGTGCCGGTCGAGCTCTCCTACCCGCTGCTTTCGTCGAACACTGACATCAACCCCATGGGCGATTGGAACAGGGTCTTCATCCCCTACTGCACCGGCGACACGTACCTCGGCAGCCGGGTGCAGACCTACGTCGATCCGGACGGCGTCGGTCCCGACGTCGAGTTCCATCACATGGGCCACCAAAACATGTTGCTCGTCATCGAAGAGCTCAATCAGATGTTCGCGACCGTTCCCAAAATGATGGTCGGGGGTTGCAGCGCAGGCGGCGTGGGCTCCCTCAACAACTACCCCTTCATCCGCAATGGCATCAAGGGCGTGGAGCAGAGCTATCTCCTCGCCGACAGCGGTCCGGTCGTACCCAACACCTTGCCGAGCGGAGACCCGAGCAACCAGCTGGGCCTCAGCGCGGTCCGACCGCTCTGGGGCGTCGATACCATGATTGAGTCTTTGCCGATGGGCGCAGATCGAATCACCGAGGACTTCGGCGAGGTGAACGCCGTGGTTTCAGAGCTCTTCCCGAACGATCGCCTGTCGATCTCCATCTTCGAACGCGACTACAACTTCACCGTCGCCGTGTATGAGGGCTCCTTCCCATTCTTTTCCGAAGAAGAGACCTCGGTCGACACGGGCGCCGGTCGCACCGAGATCTACAGGCTTGCCTCCGAAGATCTCGAAGCGCTCCGCTTGCGCTTGGATGACCTCGACAACCTCGCCTACTACATGCCGTACTACCGAAACACGAACACGAGCCACTGCCTCACCGTCACCGGCCTCGAAGACGTAGGCAGCTCAGAGCTCGAGTTCCTCGCCGCGTTCCAGGACGACCCATCCGCAGCCACCTGGGTCGGCACCGAAATCGACACCGATGACGGAACCGTCACGTACAAAGACTTCATCGAGCGCTTGCTCGACGACTCGGCCTCACTCGAGAGCTACTACGAAGGCACCTGCGAAGGAAAATACCAAGTCTGCGCCCTCGACTGCGAAGCCTACGACGAGCTCCTCTGCGAGGACGCGGTGCAATAGATACCCAACCGCGCCCGCGCTGCCGGCACCGTGGACCTGACGCTGACCGCCCTCGACAACGACGCCTGGCCCGATGAGGTCCGCAAGGTCTCCAACAACATCCGCAAACAGTTTCAAGTACCGGTCCTTTTCTACGTCCTCGTGCTCGCTCTCTACGTGCTCGGCTACGTCTACTAGTCTACGAGTGCGCCCGCAGGCGCTCCCGTCGGCCCACGCTTCCCCTGGTAGAGGCTCCAGAGATGCAGCGCGAGGCTTCCCAAACCAAACACGTGGACGAGGAAGCGCGCGAGCGGCCCGAGGAACGGGATCTCGAACAACACGAAGAGCACCAGCAAGCAGAGCGCCGTCCAAAGGATCAAGCGACGGTCATCCCCAGCGGGCAATCGCTGCGCCAGGAAGTACGCCACCACGAGCGTCGAGGCATAAAGCGCCACGGCGTAGGCCATGCCGAGCACCACCGACACGGGAATCCCGATCAAGGTCACGGCGATCATCACGATCGCCAGGGGAGTCGCGACGAGGACGGCAAGCCCCAGACCCAAGCTGCGCAAGACCTCATTGCTGGTTCTGGGCGCCGAGGGCCGAAGCGATGGAAAGAGCATGACGAGGACGAGCCCGAAGACCAGCAGGGCTAGCGTCTTGCCCAACACTAGGAGAATGAAGCTCGACCACGTCATCGCGGTCTCCTCTTCCCAATCCTTCACCTCGATAGCGGTCTCGCCGTTCACGGTCGCGCCGCTTTCGATGGTCGCAGCGTCTTCCGCAGGGAGGGTCAACCGAAGGTCACCGCCAACGGAGCTCCCCGAGCTCAGCGTGAACGTCGCACCCATCGCGCGCACCGATCGCTCGACATTTCCGCTGACCCTCAACGTCTCCCCCGCGAGGTACGCGTCGCGGCCGATCCGCCCGCTCGCAATCACCGATTTGCCCGCGAGGTAGGCTCCCCCGGCAAGCACGCCGCCGTCCCCAACGGTCACATCCCGGCCTGCGAGGAAACCCGAGCCGCCGACTTTTGCATCGAAGTCGAGCTCCTTGGCGGCCCCGTGCACGTTGCCACCGATCTCACCCGAGATCGTCACGATCTCACCAGCGCAATACAGATTGCCGCGCACCGTCCCGGTGACCTCGACGCGCTGGGCGGCCGCAAAGACGTCGCCCTCCACCACGCCCGCCACGATCGCCGTCTCGCCGCCAAGAAACACCGTGTCGTCGATCGTCTCGCCCGCATCGACTTTGACGGTGCCGTCTTCTTCGAAGCGCATTTCCGCGGCATGCGCAGACCCCGCCGCGACAAGGCCGGCAACCAGAGCCACCACGAGTGCGGCCCCCATACGAATCCACGAAACCAACATCTTCCGACCTCCCGGTGAGCGCCTCGACCGTTCTCTCCGACGCATCGTTCCCGCCTGCGCCGAGAGCGACGCGCGGGCCCCGAGAGCATACACCCGGGGCCCACGAAAGATCACCTGCCGTGAATTTCAGGGTAGGGCGAGGCCCATACTCACGCGCTCGCGCCCGACAAGGCCACAGACCGCCCCACATACTCGGGCACCTGCGCCGCAAGCGCGAGGAAGCGCGCCACGCCCTTTCGCGAGATCTTCCACTCGCGCACCTGCCCTTCAATCGATGCAAAGGGCATCTGGTCCACGTCGTCATCGGTCAGGTGCACCGGCTGCGCCAACACCCAGTCCACTCCGCTCTCCCGCACCACGACCTCTTGCACCTCGGTGTCTGCGATCTGTGGCTTGAGCAGCAAGCCGAAAAACACCCGCTCGATCCAGCGCAAGCTCCCGCGCGTCTCCCCAACTCCATACGACGACTGCACGACCAAGCGCCGCACCCCGTGCTTCCGCATCGCGGCGATCACATTGCGCGTCCCCGCCGACCGCACGTCGTTCGGAGTCCGCGCCGCGCCAAACAGTCGAACCCGCATCGGGTTCTCGGTGATCCCCAGCGTGACGATCACCGCATCATGCCCCGCCACCGCGCGCTCCACGTCGTCGAAGTTCGTGGCGTCGCCATTCACCAGCGTCACCCTCTCGGCATCGATCTCCATTGCCTCCGCATGCCGCGAAAACGCCGTCACCCGGTGCCCCTGCGCCAGCAGCGCCCCGACCGCGGCCCGGCCCGTGCCTCCTGATGCGCCAACTACCAATACATTCTGTGATTGTTCCATGAGTGCCTCCTTGTAAGAGCCACTCTGCGGCCGCGGTTGACATGAATCCAATGACTTGTTTCTATGCAGGCATGAGCGACATGCATGCTATGTTCCACAGCGCTCCCGATCTCCACGCCATCGACCTGAACCTCCTGGTCGCTCTCGACGCGCTCACACGCGAGCGCAGCGTGACCAAAGCCGCCGAACGCGCAGGCGTCACCCAGTCCGCGATGAGCCACACCCTCCGTCGCCTCCGTGAGCTCTTCGACGACCCGCTCCTGGTCCGAGGCCGCGGTGGCATGCTCCTCACCCCGCGCGCCGAAGCCCTCACCATCCCCTTGCGCAGCGGCCTCGTCAGCCTCGCGCGCACCCTCGCCGAACCCGCAGCCTTTGATCCCGCGAACGCGCACCGCACCTTCCGCCTCGTCTCTCCCGACTTGTTCGACGCCCTGGTCCTACCGACGCTCCTCCAACGCATCAGCGAGCAAGCCCCCGCCATCGACCTCGCCGTCGTCCCCACACCCAAGCGCCTCGCCGACAGCCTCGAAACCGGCGACATCGATCTCGCAATCCACCCCGTCCTCCTCGACCCGCACCCCTTCGACATCGGCGTCCAAGTCGACCCCGAGCTCCAAAGCCAGACCCTCTTCCGCGACTCCTTCCGTTGCTTCGCCCGCAACAAGCACCCGGCCTTCACCGGCAAACGCCGACTCACCATCAAGGCGTACACCCGCCTCAACCACATCCTCGTCTCCCCAGGCGGCGAAGGCCCCGGCGTAGTCGACCGCGTCCTTCAACGAGAAGGCCTCGACCGCCGCATCTCCCTCCGCGTGCCCCACTTCGCCACCGCCCTCGAAGTCATCACCCAAAGCGACCTGGTCCTCACCGCTCCCGCCAGCCTCAGCAAATGTGCCGCGGGCGCCACGCTCGCTTCCCGCCCAGCCCCCATCGCCATCCCCGAACACGCCATCACCATGCTCTGGCACCCCCGCTTCACCGAAGACCCTGCCCACCGCTGGCTCCGCACCCTCATGCGCGAGGTCACCACCAACCTCCCATCACTCCCCCGAAAGCAACGCCGCGGCTCGCCGTAGCCTGGCGCCGGTCACCCGGGCACAGCCGGCACATCCACCTTGCTGTCCCGCCCCTGGTGCTCGAGCGTCACATGCAGCGATCCGGTAAGCACCCCTTTCCACTCCCCCCGAAGCTCCTCGAAAGCGCTCTCGTGCAAGCGCACCTCTTCGGCAAGCAAGGCGTCCACTAGCAACTGCCGGTGGTCGCCCTCCATGTCCCAGTGCACCACCAAGGCCAGCCCCCCAAGCTGATGCGCCTCGGTCAAGAACACATGCGCCCTCGAAAACGCCCGCTCCACCGCCTGAAGCGCCTCCGCCGGAGTCGCATGCATGGTCGCCGTCAGCGCGCAGTCATCGGACACGAGACAATCCTCCGCGCCCCCGAGGTTACGACCTGCGCAAATCAAACTCAACTCACTGTCATCGAAATCTCAAAACCGAGTCAGTCGCTCGAATCCGCCGACGGGTAAACCGGTGGCGGTCGAAGGATTCGTTTTCGCGAGACCTTGATTCGGGCGGGTCGAGTCGACTCGATGAACTCGATGAGCGCGGTGACGAAGCGTTCGGGGGCCTCGCAGTGCACGTAGTGCCCCACGCCTTCGATGATCTCGAGCCAACTCCCCGGGATGGCCGCGTGCGCTGCGTACGCGTGTTCGACGGGAATGACGCGGTCGTTCTCGCCCCAAATGATGAGGGTGGGCATCCCCGCTGCAAGGTAGAGCTTGTCGTTCGCGCTCACCGATTGTCCGCGCGGGTCGATCACGGCGCGCAAAGTGCGCAAAAACGCGCGACGCGCCTCGACGTGCCCGAGCGACGAATAGCTGCGCCAGAGCTCGGGAATCACCATCGCATCATCGAGCTTCTTTCGGAACGCTATCCGCCCGATCGTTTCGACGATGCGGCGAACGGGCGGTGCGCAGGCGATGAGCAGGACCGCTTCGGACCCCGGCAGCGTCAGCATCCGAAGCAGCGGATTGACCTCGGTGCCGAGTCCGCCGGCGTCGACGAGCACCAAGCGCTCGCAGCGTTCGGGGTATTGATACGCAAACTGCATCGCGATCCCGCCACCGTAGGACTGCCCGACCACCGTGGCGCGTTTGAATCCCAATGCCACGACTAGGTCGCGCAGTACGGATGCCATGGCCCCAAGCGAGTAGTCGCCCTTCGTCTTGTCCGACTCGCCATGCCCGAAGAGGTCCGGCGCTAGCACGGTGAAGTGCTCGCTCAGCGCCGGCATGACCTGCTTCCAAGTCGATGCGCTGCCGGCCATGCCGTGAATCAAGAGCAGCAGCGGGCCTTTGCCGGCAAGTCGGTACGTCAGGCGCTTGCCATGGATCGTCAGCTCGTTCTGCTCCATCGCATCAGTCTCCTGCCATAGTTGAGCTATGCACTCAACCCCGACTCGTTCGCCGCGAGCGCCGACATCAGAGCCGGCAGCATGACCCGCTGGATCTCCATGGTCGGTCGGTAGTGCATGATGAGCCCCCCGAGCGTGGCAACGACGCGGCCGATCATCACGAAGTGATCCGGCACACGCACCACCGGATCCTGTTCGACTGCCCGCAGAAGCCCAATCCATTCGTCGATCATCTCCGCGCTCGAGACCCCTTGTCGAAGCGCGCTCCCCTCGGAGCGAAGCTCATCGAGCATCAGCTCTGCGAACCAGAGCAAGGTGTCCGGTCGACCGCTCTGGGTGCGGAACCCAAGCTCTTGAAGCATCTGGCTCACACGCTGCGTGTCTTGCACGAAGAAGGCCTGGAGCAGTTGGGCGTAGGCGCGCCGGGCGTCGGGCTCGAGGATCTTCGTGCATCCGAAATCGAGGATGACCAAGGTGCCGTCAGGCTCGACCAGGAGGTTGCCTGGATGCGGATCGGCTTGAAAGCGACCGAGCTCCAGCATCTGGCGGGCGTACGCTTCGATCAACTTGTTTACCAGGCGCGAGAGCTCGGCGTGCGCGCCTTCCTCGCCTGCGTCCCGCGCTTCGGCGAGTTGGTCGAGGACCGCTGTGATCTTTTCACCGGCGACAAACTCGGTCACCAGCACGCGCTTGCTCTGATGTGGGCCGACCGGTTTGGGCGCGCGGACACCCTGCAGGGTGGCGAGGTAGTCCCCGACCGCGGAGGTGTGCGCTCGCTCGGCGTCGTAGTCGACTTCCGCGCTGATCGTCGTGCGAACTTCTCTGACGATGGTTTCGTAGTCCGCGGGCGGCAGCGAGGTCTTCATCGCCTCCAGAAACGACGCCAAGATCTGCATGTCGAGCTCGATGACGGAGTCGATCAAAGGGCGCTGCAGTTTGACCGCGACGGCGGTTTCGTCGTTCAGGACGGCACGGTGGACCTGACCGATGCTGGCCGACGCCATCGGCGTCCTTTCGAAATCACGAAATGCCTCGTCGAGGGACATCCCGATCTCCTCCTCGAGCATCGCAATCATGCGCGCCTCGTCTTCGGCCGGGACGCTGTCTTGCAGGACGCTGAGCGCTTCGATCCAAACCCGGGGCATCAGGTCGGGACGCGAAGAAAGCAACTGGCCGACCTTCAGAAAGCCCCCGCCATGCGAAATGCAGACCTCGGTGAAACGCTGCGCGTTCTTCGCGTGCAGCCGCTCGAGCATCGCCGAGGCGCGCCGCCGGCTCACGAACGCCGCCCGGGTCAGATGCAGGCGGTAACCCGCAGCGATCTTGGTCAGCACCCAGGCGATGCCGACGAGTCGCGCCGTTTGCTGCTGCCAGCTCCGCAACGCGGTCTGCCCGTCCCGAAACCCGCCAACCCAAACCGCCCACTCCGCCCGCCCGGCCTGGCAAGCTTCCACAGCTTCACGACGCAAACGCCAAACCGTCTCCTCAACGGCCCGCAGCACAGCGTCGACCGCCGCCAACCAGTGCCGCAGAGACGAGTCCGCGTCAGGGGCTTGATATTCTTTAGGTTTTAGCTGAATCGCGGAGTCGCGTGATACGTCCATGAGTCTGACGTATCACAATGTGATTCACAAAGCTAGATCCTCGTGAGGGATGAAGCGTTGCCAACTGCGGCTCATTCGCGATGCTTCAGCTCGGCAGGCGCCGCGAGTGGGGTCCAGGGCAGACCAGAGCGATAGAAGGGAGGCGGAAGTGGAAGCCACAGACATGTTGATGGAAGAGCATCGGCTCATCGAAAGGGGACTGGACGCCTTGCAGGCGTGGATCACGACATTGGGCCCCGGCAGTGACTCCGACGACAAAGCAGAGCTCACGCGATTCGTGTCGTTCATTCAGGGGTTCGCCGATGCCTATCACCACGGCAAGGAGGAAGACATTCTGTTCGTCGCCATGGGCCAGCACGGTTTCCCTCGCCACGTAGGCCCCATCGCAGTCATGCTGCAAGAGCACGACCAGGGTCGTTCCCTGGTGAACGTCTTAGGCGGACTCGCGCAACAATCTACGCCTTGGAGCGACGACGACCGCGGTACGCTCAAAGAGACCGCGCGCGAGTTCTCCACGCTGCTCCGCCAGCACATCCAGAAGGAAGACCAGATCCTCTACCCAATGGCCGACACCAGATTGCCAGAGCCGGTCAAAGCAGAGATGTTCCGACGATTCCAAGCGTTCGAAGAGCAGCAGGTCAGTAGTGGCGAGAAGCAACGACTCCGCGAGCTCGGCGACGCACTGATCGAAGCGCACGCCCCCTAGAACGAATCTCCGCGCAGTCGTGTCACTCGGCCGCTGGTTCCGCGATCCGCACCAGCTTCGCGATGAGCTCCACGTGCGGCGTCTGCGGCAAGGTGTCGTACGCGCGCAGGCTCTCCAGCCGATAGCCCTCCGCCAGCGCCGCAATGTCCTTCGCGAGTCCCCCCGGACCGCAGGCCATCACGTGAATGCGCGCCGGGCGAAGCCGAAGCAGCTCATTCGTCACCGCAGCACCGAGCCCCTTCCGAGGTGGGTTGGCCACCACCGCATCCGGCGCCTCGGCCTGCCGTGCGAGGAACAGTTCGGCTGTTTCCGCTTCGACCCCGAGGCTCCTGGCACCCTCCGGGTGTGATTCGCAAGGCCAGACCTCGCTTACCGCTGCTCGGAGTCGTCGCGTGGTGGCGCCCGAACCGGCGTAGAGGTCGAAGACACGTCCGCCGCCGATGCCGTCGACCAGGTCATCGTACATCCGTTCCGCGACCTCGGGGTTGGGCTGCAAAAATCCGAGCGGTCCGACCCGCGTGCCGTGGACATCGAGCGCTTCAATCCCCCGAAGGATTCGCGCCTCCGCGCCCCGCAACACGTTTCCGCTGTCTCGATGAAAGCCAACCGCCACGCCGTCGCAACGCGTAAGCCGAGGGCTCAGCCGAACCAGCTCGTCTTCGTTCGCTTCGCTCGTGACCAGCGTCGCCAGCACCTGCGTCCCGTTGGTGCGCAACCAAACCGCGCGAAGCCCCAGCCGCTTGCGTTCCTCGTCGTGCGCAGCGATGCCAAGATCACGCGCGGCTTCCGCAAGCTCATCGGCAGCCGCGGCAATCAGCGGATGGTCGACCAGGCAAGCCCTCATGTCCGCCGGCCGGTTCGTCCCGCGCACAAAACTACCGAGTCGCACCTTCCCGGGCCCGCCAAATGCGATCCGCTTGGCACTCCAACGATAGCCAAGCGACTCCGGCGCAGCGACGACTTCACCCACCTCGAGCCCGTGCTGCGCGAGCAACATCTCCCGAAGAAGTGTACGCTGGTCAGGCTCACCAAGCGCCATCAGCGCGCAGCCGGTGCAGCGCCCATCCTTGGTATCCACGTGACGCTCACAAGGAGGTAGCCGCCGCCCCGGGCGTCCACGTTCCACTTCCAGAGTCGTCGCAAAGGTGGCGTGCTTGCCCACGTGCTCGATGCGCGCTGTGACCCGTTCCCCAGCAAAGGCCCCCGCGATTCGAGTGCGCCCTGAAACTCCTTCGCCCGAGGGCAGAAGCGATTCGACCTCAAAGCTGACCCGGTCTCCAGCGTTCGGCCGCTGCTCCGCTTTGCCTTTCATGGGCGTACGTTTGCGCGACCGGCCCCACATGGGCAAGGTGCGGCATGGCCCTCGTCCCCCTATCGCGAAAAGGCACCCGGGGTTCGAACCGGCCTGACACCAGCGCGTACCTGCCCACCACGCGCGAAGAAATGAGCGCGCGCGGCTGGGACGAGCTCGACATCCTCATCGTCAACGGCGATGCCTACGTCGACCACCCCGCGTTCGGCGGCGCCCTCATCGGCCGCTTCCTCGAAGGCCGCGGCTACCGCGTCGGCATGATCGCCCAGCCCAAGTGGAACGACACCACAGACCTGACCCGCATGGGAGCTCCACGCCTCTTCGTCGGCATCACCAGCGGCAACCTGGACAGCATGCTCAACAAGCTGACCGCGCAGAAGAAGGTCCGCTCCGAAGATCAGTACTCCCCGGGCGGTCGCACCAACATGCGCCCCAATCGCGCGAGCATCGTCTACGGCAACCTTTGCAGGCAAGCATTCTCGGGCGTTCCGATCATCCTCGGCGGCATCGAAGCGTCGCTCCGCCGCATCGCCCACTACGACTACTGGAGCGATTCGATCCGCCGCAGCGTCTTACTCGATTCCAAAGCCGACATGCTGATCTTCGGCATGGGCGAACGCCCCGTCTGGGAGCTCGCCGACCGCCTCGCTGCCGGCGAAACCATCGACACCATCCGTGACATCCGAGGCACCGCCCGCGTATTGCGCAAAGGCCAGTGGGAGAACATCGAGCCCAGTCGCTTCATCCGCGACGGCAAGCCTGTCTTCTTGCCCAGCTACGAGGAGATCAAGGCGAGCAAGAAACGCTTCAGCGAAATGAGCGGAGCCTTTCAAAAAGAAACGAACCCAGGCAACGGGCGCCCGCTGATCCAGCCGCACGAGCACGAAGCCGTCTATCTGAACCCTCCCGCCGAGCCCCTCGACACCGAGATCATGGACGGCCTCTACGACTTGCCGTTCACACGCTACCCGCACCCGTCTTACAGCGACGGCATACCGGCCTACGAAACGGTCAAGCACAGCATCGTCACCATGCGCGGCTGCTTCGGCGGCTGCAGCTTCTGTTCGATCACCGAGCACGAGGGCAGGGTGATTCAGTCCCGCAGCGAAGAGAGCATCCTGCGTGAAGTGCGCGCGCTCCGCCGCATGGATGACTTCGCCGGCGTCATCAGCGACGTCGGCGGCCCGACCGCGAACATGTACGAGATGAAGTGCAAGGACGAGCGCATCGAAAAGGCCTGCCGCCGCCTGAGCTGCGTGCACCCCGGTGTCTGCGAAAACCTCGTCACCGATCACGGCCCGCTCGTGCATCTCCTGAGCAAGATCCGTAAAGAAAAGGGCGTCAAAAAGGCCTTCATCGCCTCGGGCGTCCGCTACGACCTGGCCGAGCTCAGCCCCGAGTTCGTCGAAGTCCTCGCCGAGCACCACACCGGCGGACAACTGTCGGTCGCCCCCGAGCATGTCGACGAAGACGTCCTCGACAAAATGAAGAAGCCCGGCGCCGAAAGCTACGAGCGCTTCGCCGAGATGTTCGAATGCGCCAGCCAGAAGAGCGGCAAGAACCAACACCTGGTCCCCTACTACATCAGCGGCCACCCCGGCTCGACCACCCAGTCCATGATCGAGCTCGCCCTCTACTTGAAGAAACGCGGCCTGCGCCCCCGCCAGGTCCAGGACTTCATCCCCACCCCGATGAGCATGGCCACCAGCATGTACGTCACCGGCCTCGACCCCTTCACCCAAGAGCCGGTCTACGTCGCCAAGAGCCTACGCGAAAAGCGATTGCAAAAAGCGCTCCTGCAGTACTGGGACGTCGCCCAACACGACCTCGCCCGCGAAGCCCTCATCAAAGCCAAACGCGGCGACCTCATCGGAAGCGCCGACCGCCACCTGGTCCCCCCGGCCACCGGCAAAGGCTCCCTCTCCATCCACGAAAAACGCCGCCGCAGATAGGGGACACTCTCCATACGTCTAAGCCCATGAGATCATGGAGAGTCTCAGGCAAGGATCGCAGGTCCGGTGAGCGCCCTGTCAATCGGCGTCGCGCATGACCGACCAAGACACAGAGGTGTGTCGGGCGGCGGCAAGGCCGAACCCACCGTGCGCGTTCGTAGACAAACACCGCGCCCATCCCGCGCGAATGCACACCCCGATACATGGCAGGGCCCGCGGCCGGCATTCCGCTCGGCATCGGCACGGCCGCGTTCGGAGCAACGATGGTCGGTGCGGCGCACGCGTCCACGGGGTACGGGACGTCGATCCGCGAGTATCGCACATTCATCGCAGGCGGAGGCGTCTTACTAGCTGCCGGTCTCGGGACTCTCATCTATTCCAGCATCAAGCTCGCCAAGAACAAACGACCGCCCCAAGCGAAAGCAACCCCCTCGCGCGCCTAGGATCACCTGACAACACACCCGGATTGCGATAGATGCAGCCCGTGACCGGCCGCAAGCGCCAGCTTCTTTGGATCGCTCCGCTTGCCGCTTCGCTCGTGCTTGCTGCCTGGTGGCTGTTCCGCGAGGCCGAGGGGCCGCGCGTCGATGCGATCTCGGCGATCCGCCGTCCGATGGTGCAAACGATCGTGACCTCCGGACGTGTAGTCCAACGTCGTCAGTCCAAGCTCGGCGCCATGGTTCCCGGGACGGTTGCCGAGCTGCTCGTCGATGATGGCGATCGCGTCGAGGCCGATGCCTTGCTCGTCCGACTCGCCGACGACGACGCGCTTGCCAGTCTTGCTGAGGCCGAAGCTTCGGTGTCGGAAGCGGAGGCGCGTCTTGCGCGCGTACAGGGCGTCGGTCGGCGCATGGCGGTTCAAGCGCTTCGACAGGCGACCATCGAAGCCAAGCAAGCCGAGACGGAGTACCGGCGGCAAGACAAGCTCTTCGGAACCGGCGCCGTCAGCGAGCTCAGCCTGGAGCGCGCCCGTCGTGATCGCGATCAGACCCGCAGTCGGCGTATCTCGGCGTCACTCGAAGTGGCGGCGGCAGCTCCCCAAGGAAGCGACGTGGCGGTGGCGGCCGCGTTCCTCGCGCGGGCGGAAGCCCGTCTCAAGGCTGCGCAAGTCGCTGTCGAGCACACCAGGATCCGCGCGCCCCTGCCTGGGGTTATCCTCAAACGGCACGTCGAGCGCGGCGAAGTCGTCCAGCCCGGCGAGGCGCTCCTGACCTTCGCCGGCGACGGCCCCTTGGAAGTGCGCATCCAGCCCGACGAGTCCAACCTCGCCTTGCTACGACTGGGTCAGCACGCGCTCATCTCCGCCGAAGCGTTTCCAGACCAGCGCGTCGACGCGTCCATCGCACGCATTGCGCCCTCCATCGACCCGATCCGCGGCACCGTCGAAGTGGACCTCAGCATCGACGACGAGTTGGACCTGCGACCCGACATGACGGTGACCGTCGAAATCGAAGTGGGACGCGCACAGAGCGCACTGGTTGTGCCGAGCTGGCTAGTCCATGACCTAGGCAGTGAAGCCCCCTGGCTGATGCTCGCCAAAGACGGTCGCGCGCAGCGCCGTGACGTGAAGCTCGGGCTCGAAGGGGACGATCTCGTTGAAATCGTCTCGGGCCTGAGCGAAGACGAGCAGCTGCTCTCGCCGGCGCTTCCCATCGAAGAGGGCGACCCGGTCCGCGTACGCAAGACGCGGCCGGCGGTCGAGTTGGAAGTGAAAGGGGAGGGCTAGTGCTCGCGCTCCAGCTCGCTTGGAGATTCCTGCGCGAGGGCCGGACACAGTCCCTACTCATTCTCGCCGGCGTCACCATCGGTATCGCCGCCTTCGTCTTCGTCTCGGCCATCATCGAGGGCCTGCAGGTCAACCTGCTCGAGCAAACACTCGGAAGCCAAGCCCACATCACGGTCGCCCCGGAGGAAGCTTCACCTCGCGCGCTCATGGCCGAGCCCGGCGTCGCATTCGCGCGACGCGTCGAGCCCTCCGAGCCACGCCGGAGGCCGTTTGATCAGTGGCAGCGAACCGTTCGCAGAGTCGAAGCGACAGAGGGCGTGGTCGCCACTTGTCCAAAGGTTAGCGGCTCCGCCCTCGCATACCGAGGCGCGGCCGAGGAAGCGGTCAAGGTGGTTGGGGCGGACGCCGATCGCTTGCGCCAAATCGTCGACCTTCGAGCAAACCTCATCGAGGGAACCTACCGACTCGGCGGCGAAGAGGCGGTCATCGGCACGACCCTTGCGCAGAAGCTGGGCGCGCGCGTCGGCGATCCCGTCCGCGTGCGAAGCGGTGACCGCGAAAGCCTGCTGCGGATTGTCGGCGTGTTCGATGTCGGTAACGAGATGGTCAACGGCCGCTGGTTGGTGACCTCTCTGCGTAATGCTCAGACGCTCCTCAACCGAGTGGGCGACATCACCGAGATCGACGCCCGCGTCGCCGAGGTCTACGACGCGGAGCGGATCGCCACAGAGATCGAGGCCCGGACCGGTGTTCCGACCGAAAGCTGGATGGAGCGAAACCGCGACCTGCTCACCGGTCTACGGTCGCAGGACGCCTCGACGACGATGATCCGGATCTTCGTCCTCCTTGCGGTAGCCATGGGCATCGCCAGCGTCCTCAGCGTTACCGTCGTTCAACGAAGAGGTCAGATCGGAATCCTCCGCGCCGTCGGCACCTCTCGCCGTACTGTGTTGGCGGTCTTTCTCTGCCAAGGCCTGCTTTTCGGTCTCGCTGGCGCCCTGCTCGGGACGATGTTCGGCGCGCTCGCCGGCGAGCTCATCGAGTCGAGCGCGCTCTTCGACATCACCGTCACGCCTCGGCTTCTGGTCACGGCGCTGACCGTTTCCGTCGCAACGGGCGTCATCGCGGCCTACCTCCCTGCGCGCAAGGCTGCCAACCTGGACCCGGCCGCTGCCATCCGAGGCGACGAATGAGCAGCCCGCAGGAGTTGCTGCACCTGGAGGGCGTTCGCAAATCGTACGTGGACGGCGTCGCGACCGAGATCCTCCACGGTATCGATCTATCGATCGGCCAAGGGGAGCTAGTCGCCCTGGTCGGTCCCTCCGGCTCCGGCAAGAGCACCTTGCTCAATCTGATCGGCCTCCTCGATCGGCCCACGAAAGGGAAGATCCTGATCCAAGGGCAGCCGGTGCAGAACATGGGCGACCAAGCACTCACCGCACTGCGCGGCGAAAAGCTTGGATTCATCTTCCAGTCGCATCACCTCTTGCCTGCGCTCAGCGTCATCGAGAACGTCATGCTGCCCACCGCGGCCGTGCGAGGCGGCTTTCGCGTCGCGATGAAAACGCAGGCGCGCGAGCTGCTCGACGCAATGGGACTCGGGGACTGGGCCGAGGCCTGGCCGCGCCAGCTCTCGGGGGGCATGCAGCAGCGGGTCGCGGTCGCCAGAGCCCTGATGAACGACCCGCTGCTGGTGCTCGCGGACGAGCCGACCGGAAATCTCGACACCGAAACCTCCGACCAAGTCTTCGACCTCTTGCGGCAACGAAACGCCGAGAGCTCGACAGCCTTCTTGATCGTCACCCACGATTCCAATCTCGCCCGGCGATGCGAGCGCATCGTCGAGCTAGTCGACGGTGCGGTCGTCTACGACGGACCAGCCGACTCTCGTTAGCTAATACAAACCCGGGCGAACGAGCGACACCCGGTATAGCGCCTGTCGCGCCGTGATGTACAGGGTCCGCGCGTCGTCGCCGCCGAAGGCGCAGTTCGCCGGCGCGCGACCGTCCGGAACTTCGATGGTGCCCCAGGAATTGCCCGCGGGGTCGAACACTTGCACGCCGGTGGAAGTCGTGATGAACAGATTCCCGCCCGTATCGATCGCCATGCCGTCGGCGTTGGGCAACGTTGCGATGAAGTCGCGCTCGTTGCTGAGTGAACCGTCTGCATTCACATCGAACACCATCACCCCAGCCATCGTGTCGGCCACGTACAAGACGCTTTCATCCGGCGACAACACCAAGCCGTTCGGCCGCGAGCTCTTCGGGCCCTCCCACTCGGCCGTGAGCTGACCGTCCGGCGCCACGCGGAACACACCATTGAACTCGAGCTCCTGCTCGGTGTTCGGGTCAATGCCATAGGGCGGGTCGGTGAAGTAGATCGTGCCGTCGCTCCGCACCGCGATGTCGTTGGGCGAGTTCAAGCGATCGCCCATGTACTCGCTCACGACCGTCACCACGGTTCCGTTCGCGAGCGTGCGTGACACGCGACGATTCGCATGCTCGGCCGCCAGCAAGAGCCCGTCCAGGTCCGAGTCGAGCCCGTTGGCTTGGCCGCTGTCGGCAACAAACACCGAGACATCGTCCGGCGGCGTCAATTGATGAATCGCATTGGCCGGGATGTCCGTGAAGAGGAGCCGCTGTTCGGCGCTGCGCCAGGTCGGCCCTTCGGTAAACATGAATCCGTCGGCGACCAACTCGACCGTTCCGATCCCCTGCAGCGGATCGAACGTCTCCATCGTGCCCCCTGCGCCGCCCGTGGCGAAGCCTGCCGATCCTGCGACTCCCCCAGTCCCGGCAGAGCCGCCGCTCTTGCTACAACCGATCAGCAGCGCCGAGCCAATGGCGCACACAAAGACAATCCCGAACAAACACCGCATGAGCCACCTCGCGAAGCGAGACTAGTCGTCCGTCGCGTCGCGCTTCGCGTCGCGATTCGAATTCGAGTCTATCTCTTCGAGCATGCACACGCTGCACACACCCCTGCCGTCTTCGGCAATCAGCTCAGCGACCCGCTCTTCGCAGGCCGCACACATCACTAGATCTACGGAGTCGTCTGCCATTTCCTCACCGAATGCTGTGACTCTTTAGTCGCTTGCCTCGGTGGGGTGCAAAGAAAAAGTGCCGCGCCCGTAATTTCGCTCTCAATCGCGGCCACCGGAGCATGCACGGCTGAAGGATTCACAAATTGCAGCAGATTGCGTAGCTCAAGCGCCACCCCTTCTGTGCCGTGAACACACACCAGCCCGATAGCGGCCGTTTTCGTGCCCTCTCGCACGCCCGCGGCATTCCCACTATCATCCGGCCGGCATGCGTTCTCTTTCTTCTTCTCCGGCGACCTACGCGGTCGGCGGCATCATCGATCTGCCGGCAGTTTACGCGCTCGATGCGCCGCCGGTGACCGACCAAGAGAACAAGGGCGCGCACTTCAGCTTCATCAGCATCTGTCACGACCTCACGCAGGACCTGCTCGACTTGTTCCGGCCCGACGCGGGTCAAGATGGCTGCGGCCCGGACTTCATCGATACCCAGGAAGCACTGCCGGTTCTTGCTCCCTACGTCCTCGCGTTCGGCCGCCGTCACGTCCTCGGCCAGATCGAGTGGGACCCCATCCTGACCGGACCGCCCCTCGGCAACGATGGCGACTTCGTCGTTCGCGTGAAGTAGAGGTAACCAACGTTGCACCCCAGAGCCCGCTCCTTCATCAAGGATGTCCCGCCGTCCGTCGTCGTCTTCCTGATCGCGCTTCCACTCTCGATGGGCATCGCGCGCGCTTCGGGGATGCCGGCTTCGCTCGGTCTGATCACCGCCGTGGTGGGCGGGGTGGTCGTTGGCTTCCTCGGTGGTGCGCCACTTCAGATTGCAGGCCCCTCGGCCGGCATGAGCGTCCTGGTGCTCGAGTGGGTCGTCGCCTTCCGCACGGACGAAGACCCGTACGGCATCACCAGCATCGCTGTCGTCGTCATGCTTGCGGGCCTGATCCAAGGGGTCGCCGGTCTGCTGAAGTTCGGGACGTACTTTCGAGCGGTCTCCCCTTCCGTCGTTCGAGGCATGCTGGGAGGCATCGGTATCATCATCGTGTCCAAGCAGTTCCACGTGATGATCGACGACGACATCCAAGGGAGCGTTCTCTACAACATCTTCAAAATTCCCGCCGGCATCATGAAAGCGATGACGACCGGCGGCGACCGCACGCACTACATCGCAGCTTCGATCGGCGTGGCCACGCTGCTCACGATTGTGCTCTGGGACCGCTTCCGCCCCAAAAAGCTCCACATCCTTCCCGGTGCGCTTGCAGGGGTTCTGGTCGCGACGGCCGCCGCTGCCCTGCTTAGGCTCCCCATCGACTACGTCGACCTCACCGGTTCGCTCGCCTCGTACGTCACCCTGCCAACCGTCGATTTCCTGTCGAAGTTGATCGATCCCGCCATCCTGGCCGCAGCAGGAGCGCTTGCCTTCGTGGCCAGCGCCGAGACGCTTCTTTGCGCGACCGCGGTATCCCGCATGCATCAGGGCGATCGCACCGACTACGACCGCGAGCTCGCAGCGCAGGGCGCTGGGGAATTTCGTCTGTGGCTTGCTTGGAACGATTCCGATCAGCGGCGTCATCAGTCGAAGTACGGCCAACGTCGAAGCTGGCGCGAAAACGCAGATGTCATCGGTCATGCAGGCGATTTGGATCCTGCTCTTCGCGATGCTCCTACCCGGCTCTGCTCGGCCTGGTCCCAGAGTCGGCCCTGGCTGCCATCCTCATCTACGTCGGCTTCCGCCTCTTCATGGTTTCGACACCGCTCAAGATGCTCGAGTACGGCCGCGGTGTGTTTGCCATCTACCTGGCCACCATCGTCGGCATCGTCTCCATCGACCTGCTCAGCGGCATCATTATCGGTCTCGTCCTTTCGACGGGCAAGTTGGTCTACTCCCTGGCGCACCTCGACATCGACCGCGTCGACTTCGAAGACAGAATCGAGCTTCACCTTCACGGCGCCGCGACCTTCGTGGCGCTCCCCTTGCTCGCCGGAGCCCTCGAGGAAATTCCTCCTGCAAGCGAGCTTCACCTCTGCTTCGACGAGCTCGACTACGTCGATCACGCCTGCCTCGATTTCATCGCCGCCTTCCAAGCCCGACATGAAGAAACCGGCGGCAGCGTCATCATGGAATGGCCTTCGCTCATGGGCCGCTACACCCGAGGCGGCCTCCGAGCTGCCGCCCGTCGAAGCGTCCCTCCGTCAGACCCGCCGTCCTCGGAAGAGTAGGCCCGCTAGTCGAGCGGGATCCCGCAAAGCGGGTCGTCCGGAGCGCAGCCGGGCTTCTTCGCGGGGCGTGCTTTCGGCCTGTTCGGCTTGTTCGGAGCGGCCGCGGCCTTTTGCCGAGCTTCGTCCTTCTTTTCGAGGCGTGCCTTCAGCGCTTCCTTGTCACGCTCCGCTGCTTCGGCGCGCTCCGTCTCGGTCAGCAAGGCTGCTTCGGCCTGCTCCTTGTCCATCGCGGCTCGGCGCTGGTCTTGCCGGGCCATCTCCGCCGCGAGCTCCTGACGCTCGAGCGCAGGCTTCACCACGAAGGCATAGGCGCCTAGCGCGCCGAGGAGAATCACGAGCACACCACCTAGCACCATTCGGCGCGTGCGAATCTTGGCCTTATCGACAGCGGTGATGGCCGCCATCTGCTTTTCGTGCTCTAGCAGGCGCTGCTGTTCGGCGGCGCGTGCCCTGGCCTCTTCTTGCAGTTGAACCCGGAGCTCGGCCTGCTTGGCTTCATTGATGCGGCGCTCCTGCTCTTCCCGGAGGGCGCGCTCTTCGGCCAGACGAGCTTCCTCTTCGGCTAACAAACGCGTTTCTTCTTCGGCGCGTCGCCGCTCGGCTTCCGCCTCCGCCCGACGTCGCGCGTCTTCGGCCGCCCGAAACCGCGCTTCCTCATCGGCCGCGACGCGGGCCGCTTGAATGTTGTGTAGCTCCAAGAGCTGATCCGCGAGCGAATCCTTGCTGCCTGCTTCCATTCCTGGTCCCCGCCTCCTCACTGATTCTGGCAAATCCGGAGGCCCAGTGCCCACCAGTTTTCGTTCGCTCATACATTCACAGACGCACCCGCGCCGGAATCGATCTAAGCGGTAAGCTGCATCACCGTTTCAACGGTCCAGGGGTTCTTGGGGCTACTCACATTGGGGCACACAAATGAGGCCGGCGCAGATCCAATCGCCCGTGCAGCCGCTTGGGAGCGTGAGCGCGCTGCAATCGCCGCTCGTGGTGCATGCGTAGTCGCCGCCACCGCAGTCGACCAGGCAACTCACTGGGGTTTCCCCATCGAGGGTGTCGCAGCTACCGTCCCCGCAGCCCCCTCCGGGCGCGTCGTCGCAAACCGCTTCGCAGGCGCCGGTCGTGAGTTGACCCGGCGGGTCCGCCGGGTTGCACTGCCAGTGCCCCTGGCACGCTTGGTGGTCCGGGTCGTACCAGCGCTGTCCCATGCAGTCGATCAGCTCATCGCATGGCCCGCCGAGGCAATCCACGAAGCACGAATCCTCGTTTTCGCCGTTGAGCCCCCAGCAGACCCCGTCGCCGCAGTTGTTGGAGTCGCACAACCTGTCGCACACGCCGGTCGGCAGGCAGTTCCAACGGCCCTGACAGATCGACATCGGCGCCCATTGCTCGCTGAAGCAATCGCTCGGGACGAGCGGTCGGCAGCCTTCGACGCAGTCCCCAGGGCAACTATCCGCATCTTCGCCGCCAGCCGAGTCGCACATTCCATCGCTACAGGTGTCATAGTTGCAGATCTCCACACAGTCCTGGGACTGGCAGGCCCAGTGTCCTTGGCAGGGCGCATCCCAGTCGTACCCAGCCAGGCAGTCGGACGCGACCTCGCAGGGCTCCGCGCAATCTTCCGGGCAGCTGTCGATCGTCTCTCCGCCGACGATGTTGCAGATGCCGTCGCTGCAGCCCAGCGGATCACAGACTTCTCCGCACTCCCCATCGGTGCAGGCGAAGTGGCCGTGGCACTCCTGCGTCCATTCGCCGACGCACTGCTCCACCGTCGCGCACTCCGCACAGACCGGGAAGCAAATCCCCTGGCTGCACTCCCAGTGCCCCCCTTGGCGGCTGCACTCGTAGTTGGTCCACGCCCTGGAGCCACAGTCCTCAGCGTCGAGGCACTGCTTGTCTGCAGGCACGTCGCTGCAGTGAATGGAGCCCACTGCAAGTCCGGCCAGCGCCGCTGGCGATAGCAAAACCCACGAGAAGTTCTTCAGCACAGCAACCTCCCCAGTGGCGCATTGCGTCCGCCGTGCTCTCGTTCGCTGCAATGCCCATGCCACTGAGATGACCGCATTTTCGCGGTTTCTGAGGTCCCGAACGCGCAAGTCTTGCGACTCAGGGTCAAACGGCGCTGACTCTGCGCCCAAGTCGCGTTATCCTCGCCGCCCCCAGCACTTTCACTCGAGCACAAGCAACGAGGTATTCGATATGACTGAAGAGAACTACGGCCTGGGCACGCGTGCGCTTCACGCCGGCCAGGTACCCGACCCCACGACCAACTCGCGCGCCGTGCCGATCTACGCGACGTCGTCATACGTCTTCAACGATACCGACCATGCGGCCGCGCTCTTTGGGCTCGCCGAGTTCGGGAACATCTACTCGCGCCTGATGAATCCGACGGTCGACGTCCTCGAAAAGCGCTTGGCGGCCCTCGATGGCGGCGTGACCGGCCTCTGCTTTGCGTCGGGTCAGTCTGCGATCAACGCGGCGATTCTCACCCTCTGCCACTCGGGGCAGAACTTCGTGTCCGCCACGAGTCTCTACGGCGGAACCTGGACGTTGTTCAACAACACCTTCAAGAACCTCGGCGTCGAAGTTCGCTTCTTCGACCCGGCGCACCCCGAGCAGATTCACGACCTCGTCGACGAGAACACGCGCCTCGTCTACATCGAGTCGATCGGCAATCCCAAAAACGACGTGCCAGACTTCAAGGCCATCGCCGAAGCGGCCCACAGCGCGCCGCACGGTGCCCTTCCGCTGGTCTGCGACAACACGGTGATGACGCCGTGCCTGTTCCGGCCCTTCGAGCACGGGATCGACATCAACGTCTATTCGACGACGAAGTTCATCGGCGGCCACGGAACCCACATCGGCGGCGCGATCGTCGACTCGGGCAAGTTCCAGTGGACCGACGACCGTGACAAATGGCCGGAGCTCTGCGGGCCATCACCGAACTACCACGGCGCGGTCCTTGCCGACGCCCTCGCACCGATGGGGAACATCTCCTACCTCGTCCAGATCCGAACGCACTGGCTCCGAGACACCGGCGCCGCGATGAGCCCCTTTGCCGCCTTCCTCTTCCTGCAGGGTCTCGAGACGCTTCACCTCCGGATGCCCCGGCACTGCGAAAACGCCCAGGCGGTCGCCGAGCACCTCGAAAAGCACGATGCCGTCGAGTGGGTGAACTACCCGGGTCTGCCGTCCCATCCCGACAACGAGCGCGCGAACCACTACTTGCCCGATGGCAAGGGCGCGATCCTCGGCTTCGGCATCAAGGGCGGCATGGAAGCGGGCAAGAAGTTCATCAACTCGGTGAAGCTCTGCTCCCACCTCGCGAACATCGGCGACGCCAAGACGCTGGTCATTCATCCAGCTTCGACCACGCACCAGCAGCTCAGCCCCGCCGAGCAGCAGCAGGCCGGCGTCGTGCCGGAATATGTGCGCGTCTCGGTCGGCATCGAAGATGTCAAAGACATCATCGCGGACATCGACCAAGCACTTGCGGCCGCCGTGGGGTAGGCTAACCGACTCTCGTGGTCGTGGAGTTCGAAAGCACCGATTCGCTGCGCAGCGGGAAACCCCTTCGCCACGTGCAGACTGCCGTCTTCCCGACGCCGATGCAGCTGCACCTCGGTGGGGTGCTTCCAAGCGTCGAGGTCGCGTACGAGACCTATGGGAAGCTCCACGAGGACGGCAGCAATGCGGTGCTCATTTGCCACGCGATCACCGGTGACTCGCACCTGGCCCGGCACGACGAGGATGACGACCCGGGCTGGTGGGAAGGGCTCGTCGGTCCGGGGAAGGCCGTCGACACCGATCGACTCTTCGTCGTCTGCTCGAACGTCCTCGGTGGCTGCCGCGGTACGACCGGGCCCGCGACCATCAATCCGGTGACCGGGATTCCCTACGGCAGCGACTTCCCCCTCGTGACCGTCGAGGACATGGTCGACGTTCAGAAGCGTCTCATCGATCTGCTCGGCATCAAGCGCCTCCGCGCCGTCGTCGGCGGTTCGCTCGGAGGCCACCAGACGCTCTGCTGGGCGACCCGGTACCCGGAGTACGTCGAAACGGCGATCCCAATCGCCGCCTCGGCTCGCGTCACCGCGCAGGCGATCGCGTTCGACGTCGTCGGCCGCAATGCCATCCAGTCCGATCCCCAGTTCCACGGGGGCCAGTACTACGGTACCGGCGAATTCCCACGGACGGGCCTCGCGCTCGCACGGATGCTCGGGCACATCACCTATCTGTCGTCCGAAGCGATGACCCGGAAGTTCGACCTCGACCGTCATTCGCCGCGGGACATCGTAACCGATTTCGAAAAGCGGTTTTCGGTTGGCTCGTACTTGGCGTACCAGGGCAAGCAGTTCGTAGGCCGCTTCGATGCGAATTCCTATGTGACGGTCACGCTGGCCATGGACAACTTCGACCTCGGCGACACGCGCGAGCGCCGGCTTCAGGCGTTTAGCGCCGCACGGTGCGATTGGCTGCTGATCTCGTTCTCGAGCGACTGGCTGTTTCCGCCCGCCCAGTCACGCGAGCTCGTCGCGATCATGACGACCCTCGGTCAGCCGGTGTCCTATTGCGAAATCGAAACCGACGGAGGCCATGATAGCTTCTTGCTCTCGGACGACATCGAGGCCTTCGGCCCCCTCGTCGCTGCCAAGCTCGGTGCGCCAAAGCCACGGCCGCCGCGCGTGAGCTCGGAAGACGATCGCATCCTCGAGCTAATCCCCGCAGGGAGCTCGGTGCTCGACCTCGGATGCGGGGAGGGCGATCTCCTCGCCCGGCTCAAAGAACGCGGCGCGCCACTGCTCTGTGGCGTCGAGGTGAGCACGGAGCTCATCGCAGCCACCATGCAGCAGGGCGTCGAGGCCATCGACTACGACTTGAACGTCAGTCTGCCCGAGTTCGACGACAACCGCTTCGACTACGTCGTCCTCTCGTCGACGCTTCAAGCTGTTCCCAACGTCGAGCGCTTACTCGAAGACGCGCTCCGGGTCGGCCGTCGCGCCATCGTCGGCTTCACCAATTTCGCGCATCGAACGCTTCGCGAGATGTTCGGCCTCGAAGGTCGCGCTCCCAAAGCGCCAGGCTCGTACTCCTACGAGTGGTACAACACGCCGAACCGGCGCTTCCCGTCGATCCGCGACATGCTCGATCTCTGCGAGAAGATGGGCGTCACCGTCGAGCGAGCCCGCTACTACGACGACACCGAGGGCCGAGTCATCGGCGACGACGAGGACGCCAATCTCGTCGCCGAAACCGCGCTCTTGGTGCTGAGCAAGAACAGCGACTAGCGGTAGTGGTTCGCGTGAGCCTCGAAGCGGCTCCCGATCTGATGAACCTGCTCGATGACGCTTCGGGCGTAGTCCGCGTCGGTGTCGGCCTCGAACCCGAATTCCACCGTGTCCGAGATACCGCCAAAGCGCTCCTCGATCGCTTTTGGAAGATTCTCGTAGGTGGCAAAGACCCCGAACTCGTCGACGACAGGTCGTCTGGTACTTCGGCCGCCATCTTCTTCCACTGCCCCGTTCTCGACATCTGATTGAGCTTCTGGGCCAAGTCGTCCCAGCCGTGGAGCGACATCACCGGCAGATACGCCGGAGTCGAGCCATAGAACGCCACACGGTAGCGTACCCACTCGCGGTTCTTCATGACCGTCTCTTCGTCGGGCCCGGTCATGATGAAGCCGCCGCCACAGACTTCGAGCTCGCCTCGTGAACGCCCGCTTGCGGCCAGGCCGCGTTCGATCGCCGGCCAGGTGACCTCTTGCAGATACTTCTTCGTGCAAAAGAAGTGCAGCCGCAGCCCGTCGGCAACACTGGCAGCCGACTCGATCATCTTCGGCCGAACGGCCGCGAGGTACACTGGCACCATCGGCAGGTTCGACTTCGGAGGCGTGAACTCCGGCGTCATTAGCGAAAACTGATAGTGCTCACCCTGGTAGTCCAAGCGCTCGCCAAGCTCCCAGCAACGCCAAATCGCTCGAAGCGACTTCACGTATTCGATGATGCGGCTCCGAGGAGCCTTCCAAGGCGTGCTGAAACGGCGCTCGTTGTGCGCTCTGACCTGTGTGCCGAGCCCGAGCCCGAAGCGCCCAGCGGAGTTCGTCTGAATCGACCAGGCCTGCTCGGCGACGACCATCGGGCTGCGCGGAAAGGCCACCGCGATCGCCGTGCGCGCGTGAATTCGCTCGGTCGCGTTCGCCGCAATGGCTGCATTGAGAATGGGGTCGTTCGTGATCTCCGGGATCGCGAAGCCATCGAACCCAAGGGCCTCTGCCTGCTGGGCCGCCGCCGCGATCTTGGACCAGTCGTTGACTTCAAAACTAAAGGTATCGACGCGCATTCGCGGTTTCTATCATGGTTTGGGCTTGACCGCCGTCGAGCTCAGCGCTGAATATTCGCAGCCATGAACGCAATCACGCATCCGGTCATGGCGGCGCTGGCCGTCGCGGCACTCTGGGGCTCGCCTGCGCTCCGCTCGTGCAGACGGCGCTTCCATCGCGACGAGCGTGGTGCAGCTCTCGGTCTATGCGGATCCCCCAGACCTCGAGGTGCCCTGGCAGACCGAGGGCACCGAGCTCTACTACGGTTCCGGGGTGATCATCGACGGCCGGCGCATCCTGACCAACGCCCACGTCGTCGAGAGCGCGGTCGGCATCGAGGTGAAGCGCGCCGACGGCAGCGAGCGATTCCCCGGGAAGGTCGTATTCATCAGCCACGACGCCGACTTGGCGCTGGTCGAGGTCGACGCACCGCGCTTCTTCGAAGGCGCCCCTGCCGTGCCGATTGGCGACATGCCGAAGCTCCAGCAAGAGGTGGTGGCCTACGGTTTCCCCATCGGCGGCGTCACTCTCTCGATCACATCGGGGATCGTCTCTCGGATCGAGCTGGACACCTACACGCAATCGGGGCGCAGCCTGCTCTCGGTGCAAATCGATGCTGCGATCAACGAGGGAAACAGCGGAGGCCCTGTCGTGAGCGACGGAGCGGTCGTCGGGATTGCCATGCAAGGCATGGATGATGCCGACAACGTGGGTTACATGATTCCGAGCCCGGTCATCCGGCACTTTCTCCAGGACGTGTCCGACGGGCGCTATGACGGCTTTCCCCGGCTGGGCATCGACGTTCAGGACATGGAGAGCGACGCGCAGCGGCGAGCGGCTCGGATGCAGTCCTCCGCGACCGGAGCGCTCGTCACCCGGGTCGACTACGGCGGGCCTTCATACGGAGTGCTCCGGCCCCGCGATGTGCTCCTCTCCGTCGACGGGCGGCCCATTGCGAACGACCTCACCGTGTCTTGGCCGGGCATCGGCCGCGTCGATTACGAGCTCACGTTTCAGAGCAAGCAGGTCGGCGACGAAGTGGCCGTCACCATTCTGCGAGACGGCAAGCAGCTGAAGAAGACGATCGAGCTCACGCCGCACACGCCTCTGGTCCCCGGCCGACGCACCACCAAATGGCCGCGCTACTTCCAATTCGCCGGCTTGCTGTTCCAACCACTGAGCGAGGACATGATCGACGGCCCCGACTCGGTGTACCCGGACTCGCTGAACTATGCGGTGGTGAACAATCTGGTCACCAAGGAGCGCCGCGAGGTGATCCTGCTCGGGCGGGTCCTCCCGCACCCGGTCAACCGTGGCTACCAGGACTGGGGAGGCGAGACCATCCGGCTGGTCAACGGGCAGGTCCCGCGCGACCTGAAGCACCTGGCTTCGATCATCGACCAGGCCAGGGGAAAATGGCTGCGGATTGTCACCGGAGACGGCTGGGTGCTGACCCTCGACCTCGAGGCTGCCCGGCGCGCCAACCCGCAAATCCTTCGCGAATACGGCATTTCCGAGGATCGCCACCTCGGGTTCGAAGCTAGCACTCCGCGAGAGCGCCCAAAGCGCCGTCGATAGCGACAATTTGCGGCTCGCTGGACAAGTGCAGGGCAACTGCTACCTTGCCGCAATCGTCCATCAAGGGCGCGGTGGTCCATCGTGGGCTGCCAGCACGCTGCCGACCTGTTCCTACCAGACCCGCACCGTGAAAAAATCGCAACGGTTAAACGGTTCGTAGAAGACATCGGCAAGTTAGAGACGCGGAGTAGATGCATGGGACAGTTCCCAGCTGATGCTGCGCAGATAGATCAGAGAGAGACAGACAGAATGAGCAAGAAACTATTCGTAGGCGGCCTGAGCTGGAACACGACAGACAGTGAGCTTCAGCAGGCTTTCGAGGCATGCGGCGCAGTCGCCGAGGCCAAGGTAATTACGGACCGGGAAACCGGTCGCTCGCGGGGCTTCGGCTTCGTGACATACGAGGACGAGGGCAGCGCCGGCCGTGCAGTCGAGGAGCTCAACGGCTCCACGCTTGACGGCCGCACCATCCGCGTCGACACAGCGAACGACCGTCCGAGAAACGACCGCCGCTCCGACAATCGTTGGTAAGCGGGACTACTGAATGACCACGAGTCCTGGTGACTTCGAATCTCTCGGGCTCGGCGAAAAGCTTCGCCGAGCCCTGAGAGACGTGGGCTACACAGAGCCCACGCCGATCCAATCCAAGGCCATCCCCCAGCTCTTGCAGGGGAGAGACCTACTGGGCATCGCCCAGACGGGGACCGGCAAAACGGCAGCGTTCGCGTTGCCCCTGTTGCAGCGTCTGGATGAGGAAAACTCACCCGCGAAACCCCGGCGGCCGCGCGCGCTGATCCTAGCGCCCACTCGCGAGCTCGCCCTTCAGATTCATGACGAGCTCGAGCGCTACGGAAAGCACATGAGGCTCAGTCACACGTTCATCTTCGGTGGCGTGGGTGCGAATCCTCAGATCAGAGCCCTCAAGCAGGGCCTCGACGTGGTCGTGGCAACGCCCGGCCGCCTGCTCGACCTGGCAGGTCAGCGACACATCGATCTCTCCGAGGTCGAGGTGCTGGTGCTGGACGAAGCCGACCGGCTGCTCGACATGGGATTCATCCGGGACGTCAAGCGCATCATCGCGCAGACGCCCAAATCCCGTCAGTCGCTTCTGTTTTCCGCCACCATGCCACCTGCCGTCGCAGCGCTCGCCCGAGAGATCCTCAAAGATCCCATTCGCGTCGACGTTTCGCCGAAGCAAGTAACCGTAAAAGAAATCGACCAGCGATTCGTCATGGTCGGCACCGGCGACAAGCAGCGCATGCTCGAGCATTTGCTTCGGGACGACAAAGTCTCCCGGGCCATCGTTTTCACGCGAACCAAGCATGGGGCCAACAAGGTCGCCAAGAAGCTCGGAAACGCAGGCATCGGCGCCGAGGCCATCCACGGCAACAAGTCACAAGGTGCGCGTCAACGAGCCCTGAGCAACTTCAAAAACGGGGAATCCTGGGTGCTGGTCGCGACGGATATCGCCGCGCGCGGCATCGACATCGATGCGGTCTCCCACGTGATCAACTACGAGCTACCTCACGAACCCGAGAGCTACGTGCACCGAATCGGCCGAACGGGCCGCGCCGGTGCCACCGGAGCTGCCTGGTCGCTGGTGGATCCATCAGAACGAAACCGACTGCGCGCGGTCGAAAAGCTGATTAAGTTCAGGCCTGAAGAGGTCGAGGTCGATCTGCCCCCGCGAGATCCCCGGGATCCAGTCGAGGAGCCGAGACGGGTCAGCCCGCCGCGTCAACGAAGTCGTCGACGCGCTTCCAGCAATCAAAAAGCCAACGCCGCCGCCCTTCACCGGACGGGATCGCGTCGGCACTGACACGCCAGATTCGAACCTGAACCTTCGCGCCGACCACGGTGCCGCTGAGCAAGTCAGTCGCGTTCGCGAGGCCTTCGAGCCCGCGATGCGCGACGATGAGCACATCGGCATCGGGGGCGGTGTCGAGTAGGCCGAGCGCGCCGCCGAGCTTGGGCGGGAGGCAGTGCTTGAAGGTTGCGGCGAGCGCCGCGAGCTCCGGGTGCGTCCTGGCGAGCCGCTCGAGGGCAATTTGTTGCTTCCGCTTGGTGAAGCGAGTGCCTTCGGGGTAGAGCAACACGCCTTGGTCGCCGAGATTCTCCGCGAGCTTTCGTACGCCGGCCAGCTCTTCATGAACGCTGCCGCCGCGGTCGATGAAGTAATTTGGCGAGGCATGCCCGGCGACGTCGATGCAAGGGTCGACGAGCAACTCGCGCTTGAACACATAGCGCAGCCGGAGCCCTTTGGCGTTCGAGATGAAGGTCACCGGAAGGGCCGTGTCGATGATGCTCGCGTGACGAATGAACACCAGGACCGGGCCGGGGAGAATGTGCTCATCGCCTTCGATCGACACGGAGAGCGAAAGAAAGCGGGCGAGCCAGGCAAACAGCGAGCTTCCCCACCAGCACTCGAGGCGGAAGAAGAGCTCTTCCCGTCGTTCGCGCTTGCCTGGCGTCACCAGATAGATCGCTGCTGCAGCGGTCAGTCCCATCATCTCGATGGCGAGGTAGGTCCAGAAGAACATCAGCAGCCGCAAGATCACGAACGAGCAGCGCCGAAAGAGCCCAATCACAAACGCGAGCGGAATCCACAGCGGTGCGAGCGCCGTGAGCAGGATCCAAAGCAGGAAGTACGTAGACACCGTCATGAGCCGCCGCCGCGTCGGCGACACGGCAGCGGAATGCGAAAACGCCAGCGCCTGCACGAACCTAGAGCGGCGGCGTAGGTCGGTGGGCCGCACCATGCTCCGTCGTTCTTGGGCCTCCATCAATCCTCGGGCCTCAATCTATCGGGGAAGCCGCTCGAGCGAAAGCTCCCAAGGGGCAGGCCGCGCTTCGCTCAGGGCGCAGGGACGATCGAGGCGATCAATGCGTCAAAGGTCGCGCCGTTTTCCGATACCGTCGCGCTTGGTCCGAGGAACTTGAAGTAGTAGGGACCAGCCGGGTCGTTCACGATGGCTGCGATCAAACGCTGATTCGGCTGCCCGGCTTGTTGCTGGCCCGTCGGGCTCATTCCGCCCGCGTATCGACCCTCGACCTCGAGCTTCGTGATGTCGATTCCGGACACCTTGCTGCTGGTCTGCTTCGCGTCGGACACCGGCGAGCCGTCCGGCTTGCTGAACTGCCCGATCCAGCGATCGATGTTCTCCTGCGAGGTGCCCGCGCCTTGCGGTCCGAAGAAGTAGACGATCAGCTCCGCGGGGCCCGCTGAACCCGGTGCGCTAAGCTGAGCTCGACGCATGGCGGACTTCGGTGCCTGCGCGTTCCACTTGGCGGGAATTTTGAATGCCACCGCCCCGACGTCGACCATTCCTGACGCATCGGGCTGACCGTAGACCGGAGCACCGGTCTGTGGTCGCTGTGTCATGTCCAATCCCGCGTGTGGATCCCCGACCGGAGCCATCCCCGCGTGCGGGTCGTTGGCAGCGCCCGGATGCGCGCCACCGGTTTCGGTCGTCGCGACCTCGGCAGCCCTGCCGCTCCCTTCTTTCGGGGCGGGGCCTTTGCTCTGACATCCCAAGGCGAGCAGCAGGCCGAGGGACATCGCGAAAACTTGGAACGACGGACTCTTCATCGCCGTAGTGGAGCACTTTGAGGGGCATCCCTCAAGCCGTTGCTTGGCCTCGACACCAGGGGGCGATGCGTTCAGGGTTCGCGCTGAAGTATGCGACGTCTACGAGGATTTACCGATCTGGTGTTCGATCTGGTCGAGGAGACCACCAACCTCGTCGAGCGGACCCATGACGCGGTGGTCGAGCGGTCTGTGCGGCGATTCGCACCCGTCGAGCCTGCCAAGAGCACGGCGAAGCTCGTCACCGGCGTCCAAACGGCGATCTCCAGCGGCGTCTTCGAGTCGATTCGAGTGCTCAACGGCATCAGCCGCTTCACAGTGAACGCAGTCGCCGACGTGGCCGAAGCAGGGCTCGAACAAGCCTCCGACGCAGAGGACTTCGACCTGGCGACGCCGATCCATTCGAGCGCGGCCGGAACGGCGACCTGGTATGTCGACTACCTTCAGGCCTCGATCAACGGTTTTTGGGGGGACTATCTTCGCCGAAAGAACAGCCGCCTCGATCTCGGCATGACCTTGCGCAACCACGGGCGGCGCCTTCCGGTGACCGCCGAAGCCTTTGCAGCAGCGTTTCCGAACCCGACGAACAAGGTCTGCGTCTTCGTGCACAGTCTGGCGGCGACCGAGTGGCTCTGGAGCCTTTCCTCGGAGCGCCACTACGGCGATCCCGACGTGACTTTCGGCACGAGGCTTGCGGACGACCTCGGCTTCACACCGATCTACATTCGCTACAACACCGGCCAGCACATCTCCGACAACGGACGCGCGCTGGCCAAGTTGATCACCGAGGCGCTCGAAGCGTATCCGGTGCCGGTCGAAGAGGTCGCGCTGGTCGGACACAGCATGGGCGGGCTGGTGGCGCGGAGCGCAGCACACTACGCGCGCGAGCACGACGAACCTTGGGTTGCTCAGCTCCGCCACGTGGCCTGCATCGGCTCGCCGCATCTCGGAGCGCCACTCGAAAAGGCTGTGAACCTGCTGACCGCTGCCTTGAAGAAGCTCGATGCGGCCGGCGCGCAGATCCCGGCAGAGATCCTCGACAGTCGAAGCGTCGGCGTCAAAGACCTCCGCTACGGGTACACGGTCGACGAAGAATGGGCCGGAAGGGACCCGGACGAGGTGTTCGCCGACGCCCGTCGCAATGTTCCGCTCGTCGATGGAGTCGGTTACTACTTCCTGGCCGCTACGATCGCGCGTGACCCCGAGCATCCGCTTGGCCAGCTGCTCGGTGATTTGATGGTTCGCTTGCCGAGCGCCTCCGGGGAGGCACCCGAGCAGGCCCGCCGCATCCCATTCTCGAGCGGAGCCGTGTTTTCGGGGATGAACCACATCCACATCGCCAACCACCCCGACGTCTACGAGGCCCTACGCGACCTGTTCGCGGGTTAGAACAGCCGCTCGCGCACCTAGGGGCGAGACCTATCTCCAATCGAGTAGCGCAGTTGCGCTCCGAGTCCCTCGATCCAGGCGATCCAATCCTCGACATGACCCACCGGCAAGTCGGTGAGCCCGTCACCCGCGACGTTCTGGCGTTTGACTCAAGCCAATGCAAAGCTGGAGTCCAATGGCGCCCAAACGAGCTTCGGAATCTGCAGCGGATGAAGTCCGTGCCGCGCTTGGCCCAGCGCTTCAGCGCTTCGGCCCCGAGTACTGGCGCGAGCAGGACGCGGCCAAGAGCTTCCCGACCGAATTCTTCGATACCATCGGTGAAGCCGGCTACTTCGGAACCTTCATTCCCGAGAAGTACGGCGGTCTCGATGCCGGTGCGCGTGTGGCAGCCGTCCTGGTCGAAGAGATCAATCGCGCCGGTGGTGACGCCTCGTCGGTCAATGCGCAGATGGCGATCTGCCGGACCCTCGTGCTTCACGGAACCGAGGAGCAGAAGAAGCGATATCTACCGGGTGTGGCCTCGGGCGAGGTGCGCTTCCTCACGGTTGCCGCCACGGAGCCGGACAGCGGAGCCAACATGGCCGAGCTTGCGAGCACGGCGCGGCGAGACGGCGACGACTGGGTGATCAATGCGGGCAAGGTCTTGATCTCCTTCGCGGCACACACGCGCTTGCTGATCCTCCTCGCCCGAGCCGAGCAAGGCACCACGCTCTTCCTGCTCGACCTCGACGAAGTCGGGGCAAGAGTCGAGATGCACCCGATCGACATGGTCGCCAATCGCATGACCTCGAGTCTGTTCATCGATGACCTTCGCGTACCGGACAGCACCCGGATCGGCCCGGTCGGCGGCGGGCTTCCCTGCCTGATGAAGGGCTTTGTGATCCGACGCGTGCTTGCGGCTTCGGAAGCGATTGGAAACGCGCGATTCTTGCTCGATCAGAGCATCGACTACGCGAAAACACGCAAGACCTTCGATCAGTTGATCGGGGTCAATCAGGGCATCCAGTACCCGCTCGTCCAAGCTTATATGAAGGTGGAAGCCGCCGACATGGTCCGCTGGGACGTGCTCGACATGGTCGACCGTGGAGAGGACGCAGTCCCGCGATCCGCCATGGCCAAAGTCCTCGCCTCCGAGGCAGCCTGGGAAACCACACGTGCCGCGCTGACCACCTTCGGCGGCTGGGGCCTGGGATCCGAATACCACGTCGAGCGCAAGCTCCGTGAAGGCACGGTCTACGTGTTCAACAACTTGTTGATGAACCTGATCGCAGATCGTGCGCTCGGGCTTCCCAAGAAATAGCCAAGAGGCTCAGGCAGGCTCGCCGCTGGGCTGATACGCACAGAGCGGATCCTCCCCGAGCGGGTCGCCGGTCATGGCATAGGCCCGGGCTCGCGAACCGCCACAGGAAAACTTGAACTCGCAGCGCCCGCAGCGGCCCTTGTAGTTGACCGGGTCCTGAATCTCGTGGAGCGCTTCGGACCCGCGGTAGATCTCGTGAAGCGGCTGCTCCTTGACGTTGCCGAGCAGCGGGTAGGGCAAGAACCCGGCCGGGTACACCTCGCCAAGGTGCGAGACGAAGATGACCCCATTTCCGTCGCGAATCCCAAACGACATCTGTCGCGAGCGGGCCTGCACATCTTCGATGGACATGCCCTCGGCAAGCTTCTGCTGAATCCAGTACCGGCGATAGTGCGGTGCTTCGGTCGTGCCGACGCGGAAAGGAGCTTCGGCCGAAATCGAGTAGACCCACTCGAACAGCTTCTCGACATCATCGGCGCTCGGCGTGTTGAGCTCGGCCCCACGGCCGACCGGAATCAGCAGGAAAAGGCTCCAACGGCGAACGGGAGGCGCCGCGCTGTCCCGGAGCAGCTCGTACATGGCTTGCACGTGCGGAAGCGTTTGCGCAGTGATCGTCGTGTTCACCTGCACCGGAATGTCGAACTCGCGAGCCCACTGAAGCGCGCGCATCGAGTACTCGAAGGTGCCGGGCACGTTGCGAAACGCGTCGTGAATCTCGGCGGTCGGCCCATCGAGGCTGACGCCCATCGCGCTGACGCCCAGATCGTGAAATCGCTCGACGGTTTCGCGCTGCAAGAGCGGCGTCGTGCTCGGTGTGATCGACACGTGAATCGGCAACGAGCGTCCGTACTCGATGAGCTCGGCGATGTCCGGCCGCTTGAGCGGGTCTCCACCCGTGAGCACCAGCATGCTGCCGAGCTCTTGAACGCTGCGCATCAGGGCCTTGCCCTGCTCGGTGGTGAGCTCGTCCGGGTTGCGATGCGGGATTGCGCTCGCCCGGCAGTGCTGGCAGGCGAGGTCGCAAGAGATCGTCGTCTCCCAGTACACGTTGCGCGGCTGGCGGCGGTAGATGAAACCTTGGTACTTGGTTCCGACGGTCTGAAGCTCCATCAGCTTTGCTCTCTCTTGCGAATGACACCGCCGAGGCGGTCGGCCCAGTTTTCCGGATAGCCCTCATAGTACCGGGTCCACTGACGGCCGGTCACTTCGCGAAACACGAGGGCGTAAGCTGCTCGGGAAATAGACGGGAAGCCCACCAGGGGCAAGTAGAGCCAGCCGAGCAAGCGCGACTGCCTGCAATGGCCGAGTTCGTGCGCACGATTTCGAACGTCCAGGTCGTGCCAGCGGCTGTCTTCGCGGCTCCAGAAGACGATGTGTCCGAGCGAGATTCCCGTCCCCAAAGACTCGACGACCAGGCGTCCTTCCTCGACCTCGATGTTAACGATGCGCTTTCGGGCCGCCTCGGCCCCAAGCATCGCGGCACCCAGTACGGTCTGCGGCGCCTCCCAGACGAGCGACAAGCCTCTACCAAGCAACGACATCAGCAGGACAGTAGCACCAGCTCGGCACATGGGGATCGGGCGAAGCCTGGGGCACAGTCCCAGACCCGGGGCCTCATCCGATCGCGAAGCTTCATGGCCTACTCGAAGAGCGACAGATACTCGCCGTAGCCTTCCTTGGCCAGGTCTTCCTTCGCGATGAATCGCAGCGAAGCGCTGTTGATGCAGTAGCGCATCCCCGTCGGCGCCGGTCCGTCCTCGAAGACGTGGCCTAGGTGGCTGTCGCCGGCCTTGCTCCGGACCTCGGTGCGGGTCGACATGAGCTTCCGGTCGACGTGCTCCGTGACGTTCTCTTTGTCGAGTGGCTTGGTGAAGCTCGGCCAGCCCGTTCCGCTATCGTACTTGTCGGTCGAGCTGAAGAGCGGCTCTCCAGTGACGACGTCGACATAGATGCCGTCCTTCTTGTTGTCCCAGTACACGTTTCGGAAGGGCGGCTCGGTGCCTTCTTCCTGGGTGACCGTGTACTGCAGTGGCGTCAGCTCCTTTTGGAGCTCGGCCTGGGGCGGCTTCTCGTACGACTTGCTCTTGTCAGACATTGATTTGTTCCCTGCGGCTCTGGGTTTCTTCGGCGCCTCGAGCGGCCTCTTTTCCCAAGCTGATTTGAGAAACGCTTCGCGCCCTGATCCGGTGCGGTAGCGTTTGTAGTTACTCGGGTTCTTCTTGTAGTAGTCCTGATGATAGGCTTCCGCCGCGTAGAACGGCTCGGCCCACCGAACTTCGGTCACGATCGGCGCCTTGAAGATGCCCGTCTTTGCAAGCTCGCGTTTCGAGGCCTCAGCGAGGCTGCGTTGCTCTCGGTCGTACGCAAAGATCGCGGTGCGGTACTGCTTCCCCCGGTCGGCGAACTGTCCGCCATCGTCGGTTGGGTCGATCTGTCGCCAGAAAACCTTCAGTAGGTACTCATACGAAACGACGGTCGGGTCGTACTTCACCTGAACCGCTTCGACGTGGCCGGTGCGCCCGGAGCTGACTTCCTGATACGATGGCGCAGCCTCCTTGCCGCCCGTGTAACCCGAGGTGACGCTCACCACGCCTTCGAGCTTCTCGAACGGCGCTTCCATGCACCAAAAACATCCGCCGGCGAAAGTCGCTTTCGCGAGCTTGCCACCTTCCGCCGGCGTATTGGCTGGCTTGTCCTTCGGAGTCGGCGAATCCGCGCGTGTCGACGTCACTCCGATCGCGACCAAAATGGCCGCGACCAAGATCGGAAGTCCCAATGCAATCGTATGCCTGCTCTTCATCGCCAATCCCTCATCTAAGGCTCAGCCCCGTTAACGCCAGAGCCGGCCAGATGTTTCAGAAAACGGCGAGGTGCCCGAGATCAGGGGGCTATTCTTTGGCCACGAACAAGGTTTGCGTCGGGTAGGCGAACTCGATGCCCTCGTCCTCGAAGGTCCTGTAGATGCGGAGGTTAACCGCCTGCAAGATGTCCATGTGCTGAGCGTAGTCCGAGCTCTCGACGTAGTAGACGGTCTCGAAATTGAGCGAAGAATCGCCGTAGGAGGCGAAATGGCTGCGGTCGAACCGGACTTGCTCCTGTTCCTTGACCGCAGCCTCGATCAGCGACGGAATCCGTTCGAGCTTTTCGGCGGGCGTTTGATAGGTGACCCCCAGCGAGAACACCACCCGGCGCTGCTCCATCCGGCCGAAGTTGCGGATACGGCTTTGCAGAAGATCCGAGTTGGAAAA
The DNA here is from genome assembly GCA_963716775.1 of uncultured delta proteobacterium. Taxonomy (GTDB): domain Bacteria; phylum Myxococcota_A; class Polyangia; order Polyangiales; family Houyiibacteriaceae; genus SG8-38. The sequence goes on along the minus strand of CAVQUI010000002.1, from coordinate 418,956 downwards.
GACCAGTTGCTCGCCGGAGATACTACGGATGCGCGTGGTCTTGATGCCGACGTGCTCGACCGAGCCGGCCAGGTCGCCCACCACGATGAAATCGCCATTGACGAAAGGCTTGTCCAGCACGATCGAGAGTGACGCGAAGAGGTCGCCAAGGATGTTCTGCACGGCAAGCGCGATCGCAATGCCGCCGATGCCCATGCCGGCAACCAGGGCCGTGACGTCGATCCCGAGGTTGTCGATGACCAGCAGAAAGACCGTGATCCAGAGCAGCAGCCTCGCGATGAAGCTCAGGGCGTTCATCGTCGTGCGGTTGGCGCCGTCTTCCTCGATCTTTCGGTAGTGCTCGAGCCAGATCTGAAGCCCGGTGCTGACCCAAATCCCGCCCTGGATCAGAATCGCAATGATCACCGTTTGCATGGCGATCGAGCGCACGTCGGGTTCCAATTTCAGCGAAAGCTGGCCCACGAACATCGACACGATCAGCAGAAAGAGCAGCTTCGTCTTTCGCAGCGAGCCCGTGACGATGTCGTCGACCATCGTCTGGGTCTTTTGGGCGAGCCGCTGAATCCGGACGATCAGCACTTGCTCGACGAGCCGCAGGATGATCAGGACGCCAACGGTGACTCCCAGCGCAATCAGCCAGCGTTGAATTTCATTTCCGTAGAAGATATTGGTGAGCTCGAACACGCTAGCCTTTTGCGATGCGTTCGCGCGCAAAGCAACCCTCCAGATGATCGTTCACCAGGCCCATAGCCTGCATGAACGCATAGGCGGTCGTCGGCCCCACAAAAGACCAGCCCCGACGCTTGAGCTCCTTGCTGAGCGCCGCCGAGCTCGGTGTCTTCGATAGCTTCCTCAGGGACGCATGGGTCATCCGCTTCGGCCGTTCGCTTCTCGGGGGGACGCGCCCCCAGAAGAACGCCGAAAGAGAGCCGAACTCGTCTTCGAGCTCGATCGCGCGCTTGGCGTTGTTGATAGTCGACTCGATCTTGCCGCGGTGCCGGACGATGCCAGCATCCCGCAAGAGTCGTTCGACGCTGCGCTGATTGAAGCGAGCGACACGGTGGTAGTCGAAGCCCGCAAACGCCTTGCGGAAACTCTCTCGTTTGCGCAGAATCGTCAGCCAGCTCAGCCCCGACTGGAAGCCTTCGAGGCAGATCTTTTCGAAAAGCCGCACATCATCGTGTACGGGCCAACCCCACTCCTCGTCGTGATAGGCCGCATAGTCGGGAGTGCTGGCGCCCCACCAGCAGCGTGCAATCCCGTCGTCTCCGCGAACCAGGCCCTTGGCTAGTCTCGGCATCGAGACCGATCCTAGTTCAATCCTCTATCGAAATCGCCTGCTCCGGACAGGCGTCGACCGCGTCCTGAAGCGCCTCGCGGAGCTCCTCGGGCGGGTTCTCGTCGAGAATCACGAGGCTGCCGTCGGGGGCAAACGAGAAAAGCTCCGGGGCGGCCCCGCGGCATTGCGCGTGCAGCTTGCACTTGTCTCTGTCGAATACGATTTTCATGAGTCACCCTTTTCCGAAGTCAGTCATCAATCTTTGGTACGGCACATCTCGGCCATCCGTCCAAAGGAATCCATCAGTCGCGCTTTCATCGATGCATCGAGCGAGGTCTTCTCGAGCGCGCCGTGCATGCAGAGGAGCCACTGGTCGCGCTCGCTCGGGCCGATTGGAAACGGCTTGTGCGCCAAAGGAATGATCACCCGGCCAAAGCGCTCCTGATAGCGCTGCGGCCCTCCGAGCCAGCCGATCAGAAAGGTCCCGAGCTTGTCGGTGATCTCGCCCAGGTCGCCCTTGTGCATCGCTCGGATTGTCGCGGCTTCTGGCAGCGTGTCCATCAGCTCGTAGAAATCCGCCGTGAGCTTTCGGACACCTTCGTCGCGTCCGAGTAGCTCATACGGCGTCATTTCTTCGGCGGCGTCGGAGGCCACGTTGCACCCTCCTCAGCGGGGCTCGAGGATCGCCGGGAACTTGATGAGGCCGCGCGTGAACGAAGAGGACACGTACTCGACCGCCTTGCCTTCGGGAATCCGAATCCGCTTCACACGCTGTGTCATCTCTTCGAGTGAGAGCCGGATTTCCATGCGCGCGAGCGAGGCGCCCAAGCAGAAGTGCGGGCCCAGACCGAAGGCGAGATGCTTCGCTTCCTTCGAGAAATCCCGGAAGATGTTGAAGGTGTGCGGGTCCTTGAACTTGCTTGGGTCGCGGTTCGCTGCGGGGTAGGTCAGGCCGACCTGCTGGCCTTCTTTGATCACCTTTCCGTGGATCTCGTAGTCCCGCGTGGCGGTCCGGTACATGTTCACGAATGGGCAGACCCAGCGAATGATCTCTTCGACCGCGTTCGGAATGAGCGACGGGTCTTCGTAGAGCGCATCGTACTGCTTCGGATCTTCGGAGAGGCGCTCGAGGCCGCCCGCGATCGCGCTGCGCGTTGTCTCCGCGCCACCGACGTTGAGCAAGACATGCTCGAACAGGAGTTGCGACTCGTCGAGCTTCTCGCCGTTGATCTCCGCGTTGATCCAGATGGTGAGGAGGTCGCTGCCCGTGCAGCCAGCGGCCATTCGATCCTGGTACATCTCCTCGTGGTGCGTGCAGAAGTTCTCGAACGCGTCGTTGACCTCATCCGACACGTACTCGGGGCCGCATCCGCCAATGATGATCTGGTTGATCCAGGTCATCACCGAGGTGCGCTTTTCTTCCGGAATGTCGAGCATGTCGGCGATCAGTCGCGCCGGCAGGGCGCCAGCCAGGTCGGCGACGATTTCGACCTCGTCCTTCTCGAGCATCTTGTCCACGAGCTCTTTGACGATCTCGCGTGCACGGTCTTCCATCTTGCGCATCTGACGCGGGGTGAAGCCCGAAGAGACGAGCGCGCGCTGCTTGTTGTGCTGCTCGCCGTCCTGGTAGATCATGCCCGGGTCGGGCGGGATGTTCGGCCGAACGCCTTCGCCGCTGATGAAGGTCTCGGTGTCGCGCTCGATCCTAACGATGTCGTCGTAGCGGAACACCTCCCAGACGCCGTTCGTTTCATCGAAGCGAATCGGCTCGTGCTCGAGGAAGTAATCGTACATCTCGTACGGGTTATCGTGCGTCGAGGGGGCGCAGAAATCGATGTTCTGAAACTTCGCTGGGCACTTGTTTTCCAAGGGATCCTCCGCATATCCGAAAGTCGGATATAACTTTACTATATGTAAACTAAACTTAGTTTAGAACAAGTTCTATTCCGGTCAAGCGCAATGACCGAATGATGACCAGAAATGGGCCGAAACGCTTCGGGCGGCAGATTGTCCCGCCGCTGCACTCCTAGGCGCCCGCCTACTTCCGCGCCATGATCGCCCAGGTGCTCGAGGGCATGAACACGCCCTCGTCGCGCAAAAAGGGCTCCATGAGCGCGCGCAAGTCCCGGCGGATCTCGGGCAACCTGCGTTGGCCTTCGTCTCCGGCCTCTCGAACGATCTCTCCAGAGGGGCCGACCAGGATCTGGTAGTCGATCGCTTGCTCGAGGTCGTTCCCGACGCAGACATCCGCGTCGATGCGTTGGAAGACCTCGACCTCCGAGAAGCCGGCCGCTGCCAGCATCCCTCGGCTGGTCTCCTCGCCTGCCATCGAGAATGGGCCCGGGCCGCAAGTCGATCCGTCATCGCCCGGAGGCGGAAGGTGGCGAAGCACGACCTCTTTGGCGGCGCCCCAGCAAGGGTTGTCGCCAAGCGAGCGCCAGACGATTAGACACAGCTTGCCCCCCGGCCTGAGCGCGTGGTTTGCATTTCGAAGGGCCTGCACCGCACTTTGAACGTTGTCCGCGATCTCGCTCATAGCGTCTCCGGGTCGTCGGTACTCAGAAACACCTCGTGGATGGTGAGCTCGTTTGGGCCGCGGAACATCTCCTTGGGTGGGCGGTTCCTGTGGGCTTCGGCAAACGAAGGGCTGGTCGTCCAGGCGACGAAGTCGTCGAACGACTTCCACCAAGTCTTGACTTCGTAGTAGCCACTACCAGCGGGTCCGCGAGTCCACTCGCCGGTCTGGTGGTCGAGCTCCATGGGTCGCGGCCGGTGCACTTCGTTTCGTATGAAGCCCGGCGCCTGGTCCACCAGGTGAACACGCTTGCGAAAGCGGTCTTCGAAATCGATTTCGTAGCCCTCGGCTACCGGGATGCGATTGGTGACGACGATCATGGCTGGAGCATACCCTGCTTCCTCGCCGTCGAACATCGGGGCGACTGTGCTAGGAAGCACCCGTGACCGATTGGCAACTCAAGAAGCATCCGACTTTCACAGGTGTCCCCGGCCCCGTTCTCATCGTCGTCATGGACGGCGTGGGTTGCGGCGCCTCCAATGAGGGCGACGCAGTCTGGCTCGCCCGCACTCCCACCTTGGATAGGCTCGCGGGGATTTCTCTAACGACCCGGCTGCGCGCGCATGGCACGGCTGTCGGCCTGCCGAGTGACGACGACATGGGCAACAGCGAGGTGGGGCACAACGCCTTCGGAGCAGGGCGCGTCTTCGATCAGGGCGCAAAGCGTGTCCAAATGGCCATCGAAAGCGGCGAAATATTCGAGGGCGACGAATGGAGGAAGCTCGTTCGCCAGGTCAGCGCGAGCGGCGAGCCGATGCATTTCATCGGCCTTCTCTCCGACGGCAACGTTCACAGCCACATCGATCACCTCTTCGCCATGCTGCGGCGCTGCAACGAGGAGGGTGTGCAGAAGGCCCGCGTCCACATCCTGCTCGACGGACGCGACGTGCCCGAGACCAGCGCGCTCGAGTACGTCGAAGCACTCGAAAAAGTGCTCCACGACCTCAACGAGCAAGGTGGCCGCGACTATCGAATCGCATCGGGCGGCGGCCGGATGTTCATCACGATGGACCGCTACGGTGCCGACTGGTCGATGGTCGACCGCGGCTGGAAGCACCACGTGCTCGGCGAAGGCAGGGGCTTTTCGAACGCCACCGAGGCGATACAGACCCTTCGCGACGAGAACCCCGGCATGATCGACCAGGACCTGCTCGCTTTCGTGATCGTGGACGGCGAGGGGACGCCGCTCGGCCCGATTCGCGATGGCGCCGCGGTCGTGCTCTTCAACTTTCGCGGCGACCGAGCGCTCGAGCTCACTCGCGCGTTCACCGAGCCCGAGCTCAGCGAGTTCGACCGCGGACCGATTCCTGACGTCGAGTTCGTCGGCATGATGGAGTACGACGGCGATCTCAAGCTGCCGCGTCACTACCTGGTGCAGCCTCCGACCATCGATCGAACGATGGGCGAGTACCTGGCGCGCAATCAGATCAGCCAGTTCGCCTGCAGCGAGACCCAGAAATTCGGTCACGTGACCTACTTCTGGAACGGCAACCGCAGCGGCATGTTCGACGAAGTCTACGAGCAGTACGTCGAGGTGCCGAGCGATGTGATTCCCTTCGAGCAACGCCCTTGGATGAAGGCCGCAGAGATCACGGACGCAACGCTCGCGGCCCTCAAACGGGGCGGCCTGCGGCATGGCCGCATCAACTACGCCAACGGCGACATGGTGGGCCACACTGGCAACCTCGACGCGTCCGTCATCGCCGTCGAAGCGGTCGATCTGTGCCTGGCGCGGCTCATTCCCGCCATCGATAAGTTGGGCGGCGCGCTCATCGTGACCGCTGATCACGGCAACTGCGACGAGATGTTCGAGGTCGACAAGAAGTCCGGAGACTTCAAGCGCAGCTCCACCGGGCAACTTCGAAACAAGACGAGTCACACCCTCAACGCCGTCCCTTGCTACGTCTACGTGCCAGGCAACGACAGCTTGCGCCTGAACGACAGTATCGAGAAGCCCGGCATCGCCAACATCTCGGCGACGGCCTTTCAGCTCATGGGGTACGAACGCCCCGAGGGCTATGAGCCTTCGATCCTGCGATGACCGGACCCTCCGCGCGCCGAGGGGCATCCGCCCTCTTCATCGCAGCGGCGCTCTCCTTGGCGGTTGCGACGGCCGGCGCACAGGCCCTGGTCGAAGCTCCCGTCCCCGAAGCCGCTCGAATCGAGTCCCTGCTCGAGCAGTCGTTCAACGCCATGGCCGGTGTCTACGACTACCGAGGCACCCTGGTGAAGCAGGAGCGCATCGGTGACGAGCTCGTCGAGCAGACGATCGAATTCAAATTCTCGCGACCGTTCAAGGTGTACGTCAAGTACGGCCCACCGCACGAAGGACGAGAGGGCATTTACGTTCGCGGCGACAACAGGGACAGGCTTCGAGCACACAAAGGCTCGGTTCCCGACATTGCAGTGAGTCTAGACCCCCGCGGACGCGTGGCGATGGCGGGCAACCATCATCCGATCACTTCGTTCGGCCTCGAGCAAATGCTTCACGTGGCCGCGGCGAACATCCGAAAAGCGATCGAGCGCAGCGACGCGACGGTCCGGATCTCGAATGGCGGTTTCGTTCATGGCGAGCCCACTTGGCGCATCGACATGGAGTCTCGGTCCGGAGGCCGCTATGTGACCGCCGAGCGCTACGAGGATCTCTGGGAGCTTGCCGACCGGGTCGGCCAGAACATGTACGTCATACTGCACCACAACGAAGACATCGATTCACCGACGGACATCCGGGCCGGGCAGAAGGTATTCGTCCCGCATTACTACGCTAGCCGCGGGGAGTACTTCATCGGCCAGCGGACCTTCTTGCTGATCAAGGCGAAGTCCTGGGACCACAGAGGCCAGCTTTACGAGTTCTACGAGTACCCCGGGCTAGTCCTCAACCCCGGTCTAGAAGACCGCGACTTCGACCATCGGAACGCGGACTACGACTTCGTTCGGATCAATCAGCGGTAGCGCAGGCGCAGCTTGATACCGAGGAAGTCGGCGATCTGCTGCGCGTACGAGCGCGGGATCAAGTCGAGCCGGCCCTCGACCACGGCGCGGGCCCGAGCGTGGGGCTCGCCCTTGAGCGCCGGAAGCACGATCTGGCTCCAAGCGAAGAGCGTCTTGCCGTCGGCACCGTTCAGGGCGAGCGTCAGCACGGGTTCGAGGCGCTTCTGATAAGCGACTGACGCCGTGCAGAGTGCCGCAAAGGTCTTGACCAGGCCATCCTTGCCCACGTCGTTGGCTGCTTCGAAGGAGCTCTTGAGGACGTCGAGCTGGCGAGCGACGCGGGCTGGGGCGATTCGCGCGATCGCCGGCAGTGCTTCGGCGGAGGTTTGCACGACGCGCTTGTTGGACGAGGAAACCCCCTTCGCGAACTTGGCGACCAGCGGAACGACGAGCTCCGGCTTCTCGCTGATGATCTCACTGAGCACGCGCGCCGATTGCGTGGCAGCCGTGCGGGGACCTTCCATCATGGTCTCGCCGTGTTCGGCGATTTTGGATTGCGGACTCTCGTCGCTGAGGATCTTCTGCGCCACCGCCGTCGCACCGCCACTGGCAACTTTCTTCTCGACCGTTGCCTCGGTCGCTCCGCTGTCTTCTTCCATGCTCTGCTTTTTGGTCGTCATTCGGGTCCTCGAAGTGCTTCAACGATTTGCGGTAGCGAAATTTCGTAGCGCCACGAGGTGCCTCGGTGTCCACCGTCGTACTCCTCGTAGCGAACAGGCAACCCACGCCGGCTGAGCGCGTCGTTGAGCGTCCGCGCTGCGAAGTGTAGCCCGTGCTCATCCCTGCTGCCTGCATCGATGTAAATAAGCGACATTGTTTGCAAAGCGGCCTCCGAGGCGTCAATTCGCCCGATCGGATCCTGCGCGAGCCATCTCGCCCAGACCTCGTTGCGGATCTCGCCAGTCGCCGGATTCATCGGGAGCTGTGCAAACGGGAACGCGGTCGGGTCGGGCGAATACGCGGCGGCCGCCGCAAGCACGAAGATCGCGTCGAACTGGGACGCGTTCTTTGGGCCAGCCGTTGGGATTTCTTCGGCAAAGGATTGAAGTCCACCGGCCAGATCGATGGCGATCGCTGCGCTCGTGAGCATGGGCCGCATGCTGACGTCAAAGGCAGCATCGCCGGCATGACTGCCAATGACCGACACGAGCTCGGGACGGTCCATCCCGAGGCGGAGCGCGCCGAACCCACCGGACGAGCGACCGACGACGGCGCGTGCCTCGCGATCGGGAATCGTTTGGAACTCCGCATCGACGAATGGGAAGACCTCTTCGGCCAGATATGTCTGGTAGCGTCCCGTGCCCGCCGAATCGATGAACTGCGAGCCGCCCCATCGGTTGAAGCAGTCCGGAAGGACTAGGATCGCAGGTTTGCAGAGCCCCTCGGCGATCAGCCGGTCGAACAGCTCGATGCTGTTCGGTTTCCACGGGCTCCAGGCGGCAATCGAATGGTTCGTCGAGCCAAAGCCGGCCAGCATCATCACCACCGGGAACCGGCGCGTCCCGTCGTACTGCGGGGGCAAATAGACGTACAGCTCGCGCTCGTGCGGATCGCCGAGCGGATTGTCACTCAGACACAGGCTCTCATGGGATGTTCGGACGACGCGGCCCTTCATTGGCGGGCATCGCATAGCACATCCGAGCTCACGCGGCGTGGAATACAGTGATTTCGCTACATGCGATCGACCACGCCGATGCCGACGAGTCCAAGTCCGCGGCGGATCTGCCTCGCGGTCAATGCGGTCAGCCCGAGCCGGCTTTCCCGCGTGGGGCCCTCGGCGTCGAGCACCGGGCACTCGGCGTAGAAGCCGTTGAACGCGCGCGCCAACTCGTAGATGTGTTCGCAAATCACGTGGGGCTGGCTGGTCGCGCCCGCCTGGTAGACGACGTCGGCGAAGCGCAGCAGATGCATGCCAAGGGTTTGCTCCGAAGGTGCATCGAGTGCGATCGTCGCGCTGTTCGAAATCGCGTCCATGTCGAGCCCGCCCTTGGCGAATATCGATGAGCAGCGCGCGTAGGCGTACTGCAGGTACGGACCGGCGTTGCCCTGGAACGAAATCATCTTGTCCCAGTCGAACTGATAGTCACTGAGCCGGTTCTGCCGGAGGTCCGCGTATTTCACCGCGCCGATGCCGACGACCCGTGATACCGCGTCGATTTCTTCGGCCTGAACGCGAAGTCGTCCCTCGGCGATCCCTTCGGCGATTCGTTCGCGCGCGCGTTCCTTCGACTCCTCGAGGAGTGACGCGAGCGTGATCACCTGACCGCTCGCGTCCCTCGTTCGCAGCGGCTTCCCGTCGTTCCCGAGCACCGTACCGAAGCCGATGTGCTCGAGCTCCATGTCCGAGCCGAGCAGTTGCATCACGGCAAAGAGTTGCTGGAAGTGCAGTCCCTGCCGGTTGTCGACGACGTACAGCGCGCGGTCTGCGTGCAGTTGGTTCTTGCGATGCTGAGCGGTTGCGATATCGGTGGTCGAGTAGAGAAACGCGCCGTCCTTCTTTCTGACGATGAACGGGGTCTTCTGTTTCCGTAGCGATTTCGGCGCGCCGTCGATCTCGCCCCAGAAGATGCACACCGCACCGTCATCTTCTCGCGCAATGCCTCGCCGCAGAAGGCTCTCGACTACGCCGGGAAGGGCGTCGTGGTATGCGCTCTCTCCGAGCCAGAGGTCGAAAGAAACGTCGAGCTCGGCATAGACCGCATCGAGGGACCCTCGGCTCACCTCGACGAAGTGCTTCCATAGCTCACGGTTCTCTTCGTCGCCGTTCTGGAGCTTGGCGAGCTCCGCTCGTGCGCGCCCGGCGAAGTCGTCGTCCTCGCCCGCGCGTTCCGAGGCGAGCTTGTACACACGCTCGAGCTCCTTGATCGGGTCCGATTGCAGCGCGCTTTCCTCGCCCCACTCACGCATCCCGACGATCAAGAGACCAAACTGAGTCCCCCAATCCCCAAGGTGATTGTCGCGAACGACCTCGTGGCCCATGAACGACAAAATCCGTGCGATCGCATCTCCAATGATCGTCGAACGCAAATGCCCCACGTGCATCTGCTTGGCGATATTTGGGCTCGAGAAGTCGACGATGATCTTGGAGACCTCGTCGACCACCGGTACCCCGTCACGCTCCACATCACGAAGCGCCTCGGTGAGCTTCGAGGCGATCCATGAAGGAGCGAGGTGGATGTTGACGAAGCCAGGTCCGGCGACTTCTGCTTTGGCGATCGCATCGATGCCCGCCAAGGCCTCGGCGATCGGTTGCGCCAAGTCACGCGGCGGCCTCTTCAGCTCTTTGGCAAGCGGCATCGCGCCATTGATCTGAAAGTCGCCAAATTTCGCGTCCTGCGTCGGCCGAACGAGCGCAGGCCGGGGCCCATCGAGCCCGAGAGCTTTCTCGATGGCTTCGGAGCCAAGCGATTCCAAGTAGCGCACCAGAAGCATGAGCCCAGGCTTACGAGGTACACAGCACCAACGCCAACCGGGGCCCGGGGCCCCGCGCCCCGGTCTTCATGTCGCGTGCTACGCTGCCGCGCCGTGAACGTGATTCGCTTCATGATGGGTGGCTTGAAACCCGTGATTCGCGCGCGTCGCGCCATCTTCGGGCCGCGCCGGCCGAGCTGGACGCTCGAGCTTGAAACGGTAGCCGAAGTGCTTCGTCGCTCGGCCAATCTCTCGACGGTGTTGCCACTCCGAATCCAGCGCCGTGTCATCGATCCGCCGCGCCCGGTCACCAAGCCGATGCGCGAAGTGCAGATGCAGCCGATCGATGCGGGTGGGGTCTCCGCGGAGTGGTTTTCACAGCCGAACAGCGATGCGAATCGAGTCGTTCTCTACTTTCACGGCGGCGGCTATTCGACCGGCTCGATCAACTCGCACCGCGACTTCCTCGCGCGGCTCTGCATCGCCTCTGGGATGCGCGTCTTGGCGGCCGACTACAGGCTCGCGCCCGAACATCCCTTTCCAGCGCAGCTCGAGGACTCTCACCGCGTGTACCTCTGGCTGATCGAGGAGCAGGGGATTCATCCGGACCACATCGTCATGGCTGGTGAGTCGGCCGGGGCAGGCCTGACCCTTTCGACCTTGGTCTCGCTGCGTGACGCGGGGCTTCCCTTGCCCGCCGGTGGGGTGCTGATTTCGGGCTGGTTCGACCTGGATACGCGCAGCACCTCCATGCAATTCAACCGGCACTACGATTTCGTCACCCGGGTCGGCATCCGCTCGATGGCCAAGCGCTTCGCTCCGCAGGACTTGCATACCGACCCTTTAGTGTCGCCCGTGCACGCCGACATGACGGGGCTCCCAACCCTACTGATTCAGGTCGGAGCCGCAGAAACCCTGCTAGACGACAACCTTCGCGTCGCTGAGGCGGCCCGGGCGGCAGGCGTCGAGGTCGAGCTCGAAGTTTGGCCGGACATGATCCACGCCTGGCACGTATTCGCCCCCATGCTCGAAGAGGGCCGGCGCGCGATCAGCCGAATCGGTGAGTTTGTGAGGGATCTCACCCGCGAATAGCGCTATCAGCGCTTGACGGAAATGCGAGCTGACCTCACCTTTCTTACAACTGGCATCCATCAGGGTCTTCGCGCGTAATCACGCGCCCAAGCCCGAGGGTGACCGGCCCAGAAGATTGGAGGCAGACGTGGCGCAGGCAATCAATCGCTATCGTGCGGATTTACGAGACTTTCGTTTCCTGTTTTTCGAGCAGTTCGAGCTGCAATCAGTCCTCGGAAAAGAGCCCTTCACTGAATGGGGCGTCGATGAGTGCGACATGGTTCTCGACGAAGTGTACCGCTTCGTCTGCGATGTGACCGGTCCGCTCAACGGCAGTGGCGATGCGCAGGGCTGCCGAATCGAGGACGGCCGCGTCAAGACACCCGACGGCTTCAAAGCCGCTTGGGACAAACTCTGGGAAGCAGGCTGGCGAACCATCGGCGCGCCGTCTCGCTGGGGCGGCCAGGATGCGCCGTCCATGCTCAGCTCCTTCGTCGAGGAGATGTTCTGCGGGGCAAACACCGCGTTCACGATGTACGCCGGCCTCACCTTTTCGGCGGCCGAGCTCGTCTTGGAGTTCGGCACCGAAGAGCAGAAGAAGAAGTACGTCCCCAAGATGTTCAGCGGTGAGTGGACGGGCACCATGTGTCTCACTGAGCCGCACGCTGGCTCCGACGTGGGTTCTGCGTCCAGCGTCGCCACGCGCAACGACGACGGCACCTACAACATCCGCGGCACCAAGATCTTCATCAGCGCCGGTGACAACGATCTCGGCGACAACGTCATTCACTTGGTACTCGCCCGCATCGAAGGCGCCGAGCCGGGAACCAAGGGCCTCTCGCTCTTCCTCGTGCCCCGCGTGCGCATCAACGAAGACGGTTCGCTCGGCGAGCACAACGACGTCGAGGTTCCCTCGATTGAGCACAAGATGGGCATCAACGCTTCGGCGACCTGCGTAATGCAATTCGGCGACGAGGACGGCTGCATCGGCGAGGTCGTCGGCGGCGTCGAGCACCAGGGCATTCGCCAGATGTTCCACATGATGAACTCGGCGCGCATCGGTGTCGGCATCCAGGGATTGTCCGTGGCCTCCGCTGCCTACTTGAGCGCGCTCGAGTACGCGCGGGAGCGCAAGCAGGGCGCGAGCATCAAGCAGTTCAAGGACGCCAACGCTCCGCGCGTGCCCATCCTCGACCACCCGAACATCCGACGGGATCTCCTGGCGATGAAGGCTCGGGTCGAAGGCGTGCGCGCTCTCATCATGAAGCTCTCGATTCACGGCGACCGCCTGCGAGCGACCCAGGGCAAGGATGACGAGTCCGAGGCCTACCACAAGGGCCAGGTCGATCTGTTGACGCCCCTCGTGAAGGCCTACGGCACCGACGCGGCCTTCGATGTCTCCGGTCGCGCGATTCAGGTCTACGGTGGTCACGGCTACCTGAAGGACCATCCGGTCGAGCAGTACTGCCGTGACGCGAAGATCTTCCAGATCTACGAAGGCACGAACTTCATCCAGTCGATGGACCTGGTCAGCCGCAAGCTAGGCCAGGCCGGCGGCGCCAATACGCAGGCATTCCTGATGGATATCCAGACATTCATCATGAAAAACAAAAACCAGCCGGAGCTCAAGGAGGGCCTCGGTCATCTGCAGAACGCGCATGAAGCGGTCGCTGCTTCGGTGATGCAGTTCATCGGCTGGTTCAAGGGCGGCAAGCTCGAACACATCCCGCTCGCTGCCGAGGAATTCCTCACGATCATGAGCGAGCTGGCGGTCGGCTGGTTGCTACTCGAGCAGGCCTCCATCGCTTTGAAGAAGCTGCCGGAGACCTCGGAGTCGCATCCCGATCACGCCTTCTACACGGGCAAGAAGTTTGCGGCGCAGTACTTCGCCAACAACGTGCTCACCACCTTGCCGAGTCGCGTGCAGCGACTCAGCGCCATCGATACGCTTCCGGTCGAGATTCCCGACGAGGCGTTCGCGACCATCTGAGTCAGCCTCCGAGACCCACCGTCAGGCCCGGCTCTACTAGCCCTTGGCCTGACAGGCGGGGCAGACGCCATAGAGCTCGAGCTTGTGGCGAACCAGCTTGAAATCGAACCTCGCGGCGACCTCGTGCTGAAGGCTTTCGATCGCCTCGTCTTCGAACTCGATGATCTTCTCGCAGTCGACACAGATCAGATGATCGTGGTGCTCGTCGGCCCAGGCGACCTCATAGCGAGACACCCCGTCGCCAAAGTGGCGCTCGAAGGCCAGCCCGCAGTCCTTGAGGAGCTTCAGCGTACGATACACGGTCGCGTACCCGATTTTTGGCTCTTCGAGGCGCACCTTCTCGAGCAAGTCCTCGATGGAAAGATGGTCCGAGCTGGCGAAGAACATCTCGGTCACGAGGCGCCGCTGCTCCGTTGAACGCAGGCCGTGCCTGTTCATGTACTCGTTCAGGCGAGCACGGAGTTGCTCGACGTCGTGTTCGGCGGTGGCTCCCATTCGCGCGCTATACCTCCAGCGTTACTAAGGTAACATTCCCACCTTGTCCATCCCCATGACGACACAAGACCAACAAATCGACCGAATTGCTTGGGCGATTCGGCTGTCGCCGGTGCTCGTGGCGATCATCCTCGCGCTGCTCTGGATCGCGGGCGCTCCGTCGCCGGTTCCCGATTTTCGTTTGAGCGCGCCGGTCGTCGCGCGACCCGGCGCCACCATAGGGCTTCGCGCTTGGCAGCTCGACGAGGATGGCCAGGGGCACACGGTGATTGCGGCTCCTCCGGTCGTCGTCGAGCTTCGCAACGCGACCGGGATGATCCTCGCGAGCACGGAGCTGTTCGAGTCGCAGGTCCAAGGAAGGGAAGGGCATCTTCCCATTCCGGCCGGGCTCGACGAAGCGCTGTCCTTGGTGGCGCGCGCCGAGATTGACGGCCAAGAGATCACGGTGGAACGAACGCTATACGTCCGCGAATCGATCGAATCGCGCCTGCCTGCTGGGCGCTCGGTCAACGCCTTTCAAGCATACGAGCTCGGACCCGTCCGCGTGTCGGATTCGAAGCGGGCGGCGCCGCCGCTCGATGCTCGCGTCGAGGAGGGCGCCTGTGTCCCCGAGCTCCGCTGCTGGCTTTCGGTCTGGGTTGGCGATGACGAGGTCCGTGTCCGGCTGCGATCGCTCGCCTCCGTCCGTGTGGAGCCGGGCGATGTCGTCGCCTCCGCCGGATTCGCGCGGTTTCCGATCGTCGTGACGGGCAGCGAGGGCCGGGTCGAGGTGGAGGCGTTCAGCCCGGATGGCACCCTTCTCGCCGCCCGCGAGGTGCGGCTTCCTCTCGTGCCAGGGGGCATCGTCGCCCGCGCGTCCCGCGAAGGAGGGCGCGTTCGGGTGGACTGGGAGCAGCTCGGCGAGCCGGGTCCGGTTCTGGTCGACGTCTTCGAGGGGCGCCGATGGCAACGAGCGTTCTCTCTCAGCCCCGATGACCCCTACCTTCCCGAACCAGGTCCGGGCGTTTGGCGTCTCCAGATTCGAGCCGATCTCTTTTCCGACAACACCGCCGGCGTCTCGTATCTGGTGACCGCCCGCCGATCGAGCGCGCGCGGCGGCCGGTGAGGTTCTGGCGGACGCGGATCGAGCAGGGCTGGACCCGCTTGCCCTGACGATTCTCGATGACGGGCTCCCCGAAGCAGCCGTCGAGGACGCCCTCCGCGCCTTGTTTGCCGTGCCAAGCTTCGACGTCGTCTCGATAGGCGCCGGGATGAGCTCCCGGACTGGGGTCGACCAGGCTCTCGAGCTCGAACAGGAGCTTCGACGCTGGCAGGCCGCCGCGGTGATCTTCCTGATCGGTTTGATCGTCAGCATGGTTCTGCTGCGGGGCGAGCTTGTTGCACAGGCGCGCGCGCGCCAGCTTCTCGACGAGCTGGGTGATGGGGCCTCGCCCGCTGTGCGAGCTCCTTCCTCGGGGCGGGGTCTCTGGGCATTCGTGCTCCTGATCTTCGTGCTGATGGCCGTGCTCGCGCTGTCTAAGCGTTGGTTTTGACTGTCGTTTGCGCCGCTCCCTCCGCCGACCTAGATTGCAGCCGTGTTCAACTCGGTCCTGAAGAAGGTGCTTGGCACCAAGCACGAGCGCGAAGTCAAACGCATGCAGCCCACGGTTGCGGCCATTTCGGCGCTCGAAGGCGAGATTCAGAAGCTGTCGGATGCTCAGCTACGCGGCAAGACCGCCGAGTTCAGGCAGCAAATCGACAACGGCGCCTCGCTCGATGATTTGCTAGTTCCGGCCTACGCGGTAGCCAGGGAAGCCGGCAAGCGCGTCCTCGGGATGCGCCACTACGACGTGCAGCTCGTCGGCGGCATCGTCCTGCACCAGGGCAAGATCGCCGAGATGAAGACGGGCGAAGGTAAGACGCTGGTCGCTACGCTCGCCTGCTACCTGAACGGGCTCGAAGGCAAGGGTGTTCACGTCGTGACCGTCAACGACTACCTCGCGAGTCGTGACGCCGAGTGGATGGGTAAGCTCTACGGCTTCCTCGGCCTGAGCACCGGCGTCGTCGTCCCGGGGCAGAGCAACGCCGTCAAGAAGCGGGCGTACAACTGCGACATCACGTACGGCCAGAACAACGAGTTCGGCTTCGACTACATGCGCGACAACATGAAGTTCAGCATCTACGACTACGCGCAGCGCGATCTGAACTTCGCCATCGTCGACGAGGTCGACTCGATCTTGATCGACGAGGCGCGCACGCCGCTCATCATCTCCGGACCCGGTGAGACGGCCAGCGATAACTATCAGGTGATCAACGAGATCATCCCGCGGCTTCGTCAAGAGGAGCACTTCGACCTCGACGAGAAGAACCGCAGCGTGACGCTCACCGAGGAGGGCATGGAGCGGGCTCAGGAGCTGCTCGCCGGTCGCGGCCTGCTTGGCGGGGACGGTAACCTCTACGACCCTGCCAACCTCGAGACTCTCCACATCCTGCAGCAATGTCTCCGGGCCCACGCCCTCTATCACCGGGACCAGCACTACATGGTCACCGAAGACGGCAAGGTCATGATCATCGACGAGTTCACCGGCCGCGTGCTTGCCGGCCGGCGTTGGTCGGACGGCCTTCACCAGGCGGTGGAAGCCAAAGAGCGCGTCCTGATTCAGAGCGAGAACCTCACGCTGGCGACGATCTCCTTCCAGAATCTCTTTCGTCTCTACAAGAAGCTGTCGGGTATGACCGGCACCGCCGACACCGAGGCGACCGAGTTCCACAACATCTACGAGCTCGACGTCGTCGTCATCCCGACGAACAAGCCAATCGCCCGCGTCGACGAAGAGGATCTGATCTACAAGACCGAGCGTGAGAAATTCCGCGCGCTATGCGAGGAAATCGAAGTTTCGCACAAGCGAGGGCAGCCCGTGCTCGTCGGAACGACGAGCGTCGAGAAGTCGGACGCCGTGGCGCACTTCCTCAACCGACGTGGCGTCCCGCACAACGTCCTCAACGCCAAGCAGCACGAGCGCGAAGCCTATGTCGTCGCGCAGGCCGGCACTTCCGGCGCGGTGACCGTCGCCACCAACATGGCCGGTCGCGGCACCGACATCGTGCTTGGCGGCAACCCCGAGATGCTCGCGCGCATCGAGGTCCTCGAGAACGCCCCCGAGGACGTGCTCGCCGACCCCGAGCGCCGCGATGCCCTCATCGCCAAGACCACCGAAGAGTTCATCGCCAAGTGCCGGGAAGATGCGAAAGCCGTCAAAGCGGCAGGCGGTCTCCGAATCATCGGCACCGAGCGGCACGAGTCACGGCGCATCGACAACCAGCTCCGAGGTCGTTCGGGCCGCCAGGGTGACGCCGGTGGCTCGCGTTTCTTCCTCTCGCTCGAAGACGACCTGATGCGAATCTTCGCCGGCGAGCGAGTGCAGGCCATGATGGATCGGCTCGGGATGGAAGAAGACATCCCGATCGAGCATCGCTGGGTGACCCGCGCCGTCGAAAACGCTCAGAAGAAGGTCGAGGAACGCAACTTCGACGTTCGAAAGAATCTGCTCGAGTACGACGACGTGATGAACCA
Organism: uncultured delta proteobacterium; assembly: GCA_963716775.1. Lineage (GTDB taxonomy): Bacteria > Myxococcota_A > Polyangia > Polyangiales > Houyiibacteriaceae > SG8-38. The sequence continues at coordinate 401,591 of CAVQUI010000002.1, read as the reverse complement.
GCAGCGCAAGAGCATGTACGCGCTGCGTAAGCAGGTTTTGCGCGGCGAGTACCGAACGGTGCCCACCGACGAAGAGCGCAAGGCCGGTGTCGAGTCCGAGCCGCTCGTCGAAGGCATCGACGAGGCACTGCTCGCCAGGGTTCGTACGGTGATCGAGAACATCGTGAAGTTCCATTCGTATCCCTTGCCGGATGCGGGGCTCACCCAAGACGAGCTCCCTGGGCATCGCAAGCGCGCGAACGAGGCGGACCTTGCTTCGCTCACCGACGTTCGGGTCGAGTACCTCGAGAAGGACATCTATCTCTGGTTCGGCTGTGTGGTGCCGCTCGAGGAGTTCCGAAACGATCCCGCGGGCGCCTACGAGCGCGTCGAGCAAGCGGTTGGCATGTCCCTGAGCGAGCAGAAAGAACGCCTGCTCGACTTGGTCGACGAGATCGTCGTCACGATGACCGACCACGCATGTCCGCCCGGCAAGCACTACGAGGACTGGGACCTCGACGGGCTAGAACGCGCCTTCAAAGACCAGTTCGCGATCAGCGCGACGGGGATTCACGAGATAAGTGATCGCGACGAGCTCCTCCGGAAGCTCTATGCCGACGCTTCGGGTGTGCTCGAACGCAAGGAGCAGGAGTTCGGCACCGAGAACTTCCTGCGCTTGTTCCGCGACTTGTATCTGCAGGAGATCGACAAGCAGTGGATGGACCACCTTCAGGGGATGGACCACCTGCGTGACGGCATCGGCCTGCGCGGCTACGGGCAGCGCGACCCCAAGAAAGAATACCAGCGGGAGGGCTTCGACATGTACCTGCAGATGGTGCAGAGCGTGAAGTCGTCGGTGACCCTCGGGATGTTCACGGTCGAGCGGGCGGGCGAGGAAGAGCTTCGGCAGCTCGAGGAGCAGCGCCGCCAGGCGACCGAAAAGCGTCAGCGGCAGATCCGGACGAGCCACCAAGCAGGCGGGGACCAGGGCAGCGGAGGCGGACAGCAGTCCGGCCCGAGCAGGCAAGCTCGCCGGGCGGCGGCCAGGAGGGGCCGGCGCGCAGCTGGCAGCGGTGTCGAGGCTCCGGCTCCGCAGCAAGCCCCCGCGCAAGCGGCGACTGTAAGACGCGACCGGCCCAAGCTCGGCCGAAACGACCCTTGCTATTGCGGCAGCGGCAAGAAGTACAAGAACTGCCACTACCGCGAAGACCAAGCCGAAGCCTCGCCGCAGTAAGCCGCTTCTGGTAAGAGGCACGCCATGAGCGGACGGGTGAAGGGGTTTCGCTTCGCTGGCGTACACGGCGGGGTCAAAGCAGGCGATAGGTTGGACTTGGGCTTGATCTTTGCGGACGAGCCCGCAGTCGCCTCGGGGGTGTTCACGAGGAATCGGGTGCGCGCCGCTCCAGTGACGATCAGCGAGCGCCGCCTGAAGAGCGGGCTCTGCCAGGCGGTCCTGGTCAACAGCGGCAACGCCAACGCCTGCACCGGCAAGCAAGGCCAGCAAGCAGCTCTGACCCTAACCCGCGCGCTCGCCCGCTCGCTCCGCGTTCCGAGCTCGCTGGTGGTTCCGGCCTCGACCGGTGTCATCGGCGTGCAGCTGCCCCGCGAGAACATCGAAGCGGCGATACCCGAGCTGGTCGAGGATCTTTCGGAGGCGGGCGCGTCGCGCTTCGCCCGCTCGATTCTGACCACCGATCGCGGCCCGAAGGTCGCTCAAGCCGAGCTCAAGGTCGGCCGAACGACCTGCCGTCTTCTCGGCATCGCCAAAGGCGCAGGAATGATCCATCCAAACATGGCCACGACGCTGGCCTTTGTGACCACGGATGCCCCCATACGGCGTGCGACACTCTCGAAGCTGCTGCGTCAAGCGACCGAGCTCAGCTTCAACCGCGCGACGGTTGACGGCGACACCAGCACAAACGACTCGATCTACGCGCTCGCATCGGGAGCCGCTTCGAATCGAGCCATCGAAGAGACGAGCGCAGCGGGTCGGCGTTTCGTCGGCGCACTCACCGAGGTCCTCGAATCATTGGCCAAGAAGATCGTCGCGGACGGGGAGGGTGCCGAGCACCTGGTGCGGATTGTGGTCAGCGGTGCCCGGACCGACGCGGACGCGGTTCAGATCGCGCGGACGATTGCCGGCTCTCAGCTGGTCAAGACCGCGCTGTATGGCTGCGACCCGAACTGGGGCCGCATTCTGGCCGCGGCAGGCCGTTCGGGAGCACGTTTCAATCCTGATCACGTGTCGGTGCAGATCGGCCAGGTTTCGATTTTCGAGCAGGGCACCCCCGTGATGACGACGAAAACCGAGGCAAAAGCCGCTGCGACGATGAAGCGGAAGGAATACGAGATCTCCGTTGCTGTCGGATCGGGGCGCGGCCTCGGTCATTATTGGACCTGCGACCTCGGTCACGAGTACGTTCGGATCAACGCCGACTACCGGACCTGACTCAAAACGATGCTGCGTAAAATTACCCTCCTTTGTGCCACGCTGCTCGCGCTCCACGCGACGGCTGGCGCCGACAAGAAGACCGACGCTCCCGCGGAAGGCGAGCCCGCTCCGGAAGCGAAGCCCGAACGCTTGTGCATCAAGGACGCAAAGCTCGAGACGGTCGCGGCTCAGTTGGCGGACCTCCAACACATCCCGCCTTCGTCCGAGCTGATCAAGACCGCTCGTGAGGCAGGAGTGGACGCGAACCCGGTGTACGCGAAGTTCGGCGTAACCGGCGAGTTCGACAGCTTCAAGGCCTGGCTCGAGGATCTGAACGAGAATTCCGACGCGCCCCTCATCTGCGGGCGCGCCCGCTCCGGAGAGCGCATCGTTCTGGTAGCGGCGGTTCGTGCCGGCTCGCTGACGGTCGCGGGCCGAAACCAGCTTCACGCCGAGGTCCTCGAGGATTTCCGTGACCCATACCTGGTCGTCCGCGATGCTACGGGCTCTTCACGACGTATCGCGGTCGACGGCGGAGAGTACGGTTCGACGATCTCGGTTCCGATCGAATGGGGGCGTCCGCTCTTCGTGCAGCTGGTTGCAGATGGGCCGAGTGGTCCGCGTCCCGTGGCGGAGCGCTGGGTTGGCAAGATTCCGGAAGGTCCGGTCACGCAAGGCGGCTCGCAGTCTCCGCAGGCCTGGCTCATGCAGCTACGACGGGCCTCAGGCGCACGCTCATTGCGCTCGAATCGATTGCTGACCAAGGAGGCGACGAGTCACGCGCAGACGATTTGCGACTCGGGCAAGTTCGGTCACGAGCTCGACCCCAATGGCGACCCTGAAGCGCGTCTGCTCAAGCGAGGCATCCAAGCGCGTGTCGTCGGAGAGGCGGTGGCACGGGCATCCACCATGCGCGAGGCGCTTCACGCAATCGAAGATAGCCCGAGTCATCGAATGACCGTGACCGACCCGCGATTCACCGACGCTGGCTTTGGTAAGGCGGAGGACGAAAAGGGCCGCACCTGCGCGGTCATCCTTCTGGCGTCCTGGCCGCGCCAGGTGCCCTGAGCTCAGGTCGCGATCGCGACGGGGTCTCTGCTTCGGCTCGAGCTCGCCTTGTAGGCGGCGACGAAAATCTGAGCCAGAGCCAAGCCGGCCACGATGGTCCCGACCGTGCCAGCCGTGATGGCTGCGATCGTCGGGCCCTCGACGCTCACTGGCGCCGGATCGACCGGCCAGAGCTCGCTAGCGACGAGTACAGCGACGTGCACCGCATAGAGAAAGAGCACCGCCACCGCCCAGACATGGGAGCCACCACGCGTGCTGTTGTCCATGAAAGCCATCAGGGACAGCAAAGCCAGGAGGCCAAAGCTCCCGTGGGTGATGGCGGGCGCCCAGGATTGCCAGTGCCCGTCCAGCATGACGAGGCTCTCATGGCCTCCGGACAGGAAGAACCAAGTGCCGAGAGCTACGACGCCAAGGGTTACCGCGACTCGCGCCAGGCGTGCGCCCCGGTAGTAGGCGCGAAAAAGCAGGCTGCCACTGAGCAGGATGGTCGCACCCGCCAAGATCATGCCATCTGGCGCCATCCCCTGCAGCGACTGCTGCCAGAGCCCCACACCGGTCGCGACCGAGCCGGTCAAGAAGAGCGCGATCGCGCGTCCCCGATAGGACAGCGGCGCGAGCGCGAGCGTTGCAGCCATAATCATCAAAGCCAGGGATACAAATGTCAACGAATGTACGCCGCCGATGAGCAGGACGGCGACCGCGCCCAGCGCGCTCAACACGACTGTCGCGCTGCGTAGCGCCTTCTCGCCCGGGCTCGAGGGCCGCATCTGTTCGCGCAACAGATCCGAGGCGAGAATGGGCGGCCCCGGTGGAATCGGCATATTCGGCAGGCTTGCGCTCGTCTCTCGCTCGGGCGCCGAGGCTCGCGCGGGCTCCGCTCGGGTTTCCTCTCCGGCGGGCTTCGGCAGGGGCTCGCTTTCGGTGCCGTTCTTCTTTCGGTGAAGCGGCAGAACCGGGGCCGGTTCGCTTCGGGGCTCGCGCTCGCGAATCGTCGTGCGGCTTAGCTTGTTGTTCTCTGGCTCCGCGACCTCCGGCTGGGAGACCGCGACGATGGCGACGGCTCGCGCCGAAGCCGAGTTGCTCGACTTGGGCGGAAACGTCCCACTCAAGCGCTTGGGTGCATCGCGGACATCGCTCACCTTGAACTCACGAGAGATCGGCACCACGGGCTTCCCGCCGGGAACCGGTTCGCCACACGCGCCACAGAACGCATCGGTTCTCAGCACTTTTCCTTCGCAACTATTGCACTTGGGCATCGTGTCCCGCCTACACGGTTGCTGAGATCATACGCGGGAGAGCAGGGGCACTTCAACCTGCGCGGTAGGGGAATGTGCGCTTATCGGGCCCCGAGGCCCGGGAATGCGCCAACTACGACAATCGGGCGCAGGTCTATGACAGAAATGTCCTACCGAGGGTCTCGCCGGCGAAGAAAACAGGCGTTTTCGAGCGCTATTCGAGTTGGCACCGAGATTGCAATATACCCAATCGCTTGCTTAAGACCCCTCGCCGCGCACTTCCAGCTTGCCCGGCATCCGCGCGGCGATGGGTCGTCCTTTTACTGAAAAAACATTGGGAAATTTCGACTTAGCTTACTTGCCCTAGCTTATTGACTGTAGCATCGATTCCTTCGTTTGAAATGGGTCACCGCTTGGTGGCCCATTTTGCTTTTAAGCCGAAGGCGAGCCCCACAAGAATAACGGCCCGCCAGGAAAGACGGGCCGTTCGCACAGAGTGCGGAGGGGGAACTAAGGAGAATTCGATTTGTGAGTGTGACTGGAAGCTGGGCTAGCCAACACCTTGAAGGGCGTCTTTGGTCTGAAGCTTCTGTTTCTTCAGTTGGTGGAGCTCGAGCTCCTCGTCCGGAGTGAGACTCATGCGGCTATCGAGCGCTGCGACGCGCTCCGAGAGCTCAGCATGCTTCTGTTCGAGGTGCGACTTCTGTCGCTCCGGCGGGATGATTCGAGCTTGGTGCTTGGACATGTCACCTCCGAGGTGCCCAGTGGTTTTTCAAGCCAAGCCTAAGCAGAGCGCCGACGCGCCCATGTCCCTATCCTACGGTCCTTGTCAGCAATGATCAATGCCGGTTTTGGCGAATTCTGCTTGCCTTGTGCACACGGGTTCAGCGTGAATACTGCGCGGCTGGGAGCGTTCTACATCTTGATGAGTACGAGATTTGTTGCGGCCGTTGGTTTGTGTTTCGTCTTGATTTCGAGATTCGGAGGCGCCAGCGCCCAGCAGGCCGAGCCACTCGATCCAGCGGTGGTCATCGGCCTGGTTCAGTCGTTCTACGACCAAACCAAGTCCTTGCAGGCCGACTTCGAGCAGACCCGCTACACGCGGGTCTACGATCGCTACGACCGGGCGACGGGAAAGGTCGTGTTCAAGAAGCCTGGGATGATGCGATGGGACTATGCGCAACCCAACGGGCAGGTCTTCGTGAGCAACGGGAAGAAGCTGCTGATCTATCAGCCGCCAGAAGAAGGCGAGAAGAACGGTCAGCTCATCGAGCGTGCGCTCGACCAAGATCAACTTCCTTCTGCGTTTTCGTTCCTCATTGGCAGCGGCAATCTCGAAAAGGATTTCGAAGTGCGCCTCCTCGAGCACGACAACGAGAAGTTCCAAGGCGGCTCCGTGCTTCAGCTGATCCCGCGTCGGCCCACGCCGAACTACGAGCAGTTGGTCTTCTACGTGCGGACCATCACGACGAACGGTAAGCGCGCTGGCATCGTGCAACGCGTTTTGATCATCGACTCGGCGGGCAACCGGAACCGTTTCGACTTCGCGAACATCAAGTTCAATCGAGACGTCCCCGACAAGCGCTTCAGCTACCGCCCGCCCAGAGGCACGCAGACGGTCAAGCCCTGAGTGAAGTCTCGGCGATGCTACGGGCATGAGCCCGGAGGATCGCCCGCCGAAGCGCCGCGCGATCGTTTGGCGGGACGAAATCGACGTCAGGGGCACTACGTAGTCGCTCTCGGATCGCGCCCGCTTCGCTCGCGATGATCGGAAGCGCGCGCGCTCTGGCCTCGAAGAGCACCGTAGGCAGACCGTCTTGCGGCGCCGAAGGCACCACGATGGCGTCACAGGCTCGAAGGAGCGCTTCTTTTCGATCCCCCGCAACCCAGCCTTCGAAGGTAGCATCGACTTGCAGGCGCGCGGCGAGTCTACGAAGCTCGTCGCGCTCCGGGCCGTCGCCGGCGATGCGGATGCTCAGCGGTTCAGGGAAGGCCGAGATGGCGTGAAGCAGCTCGCCCAGGCCTTTGACGGGCACCAGGCGTCCCAAGAAGAGCAAGGTGAAACCATCGATGCCCAGGCGGCGGCGCAGCTCCGAGCGGCTTTCTGCCAGCTCCCGGGGCGGTTCGATCGGCATTGGGCCGACATGGCTGCGCACGCTGGAGGGCGAGAGGCCGGCGGTTTCCAAGAAGCAATCGCGAAGCCCATTGCTCAGAAACCACATCGAGGTGGCGCCCTCGGCGATCCCGCGGGCGACGGCACCGCCTCCTGGCAGCTTCGAGAGCCAGCGGATGTCGGTCGCATGACAAACGCAAAGATGCGGTCGCCCTCCGGCCGTTCTCGAAGCGACCCAGCCGCTCGGAATGCACCAGGAGCTCACCAGAGCATCACAGTCCGCGAGCTGCCGCTTCGATGCACGGTAGAGGGCTGCTGCGAAGCCCAGAGCGCCCAGCCAGCTGGTCGGCCGCAGACGCAGGTTGTCCGGCGCACCGCTTCCATAGAACGAGCGCTGCGAGGAACGCGGCCGCCCGTAGGGTACCCAGTGCAGTTCGATACCAGGCCAGCGCGGAGCTGCCCGGACGCGCCGCGGCTCCGGAGCCAAGACGCGAACGGTGTGACCCTGTTCGACGATCGCCCGCGCGGCGGTCAGGAGAAATGAGCCGCTGCAGTCACCCTCGAAGCGCGGGAAGCCCGTCGTGAGGAGACCGATCTCCATGGTGGACTTTACTCTACGGTGACGGTCTTGGCGAGGTTGCGCGGCTGGTCCACGTCGGTGCCCTTGTGGTCCGCCACGCAGTACGCATAGAGCTGCAGAGGCACGACTGTGACGAACGGGCTGAGCGCCGGGTGGGTTTCGGCGACCTCGACAAAACGCTCGCAAAGCGCTTGGCCCTGGGTGTCACCCGCGACCGTCACACCGAGGATCTTCGCCTCGCGCGCGCGCGCCTCTTGGAGGTTGCTCGAGACACGTTCGTAGTGCTGGTCCTTCGGCATGAGCACGATCACCGGCACGTGCGCATCGAGGAGCGCGATGGGCCCGTGCTTCATTTCGCCGGCCGCGTAGCCCTCGGCGTGAACGTACGAGATCTCTTTGAGCTTGAGTGCGCCTTCTAGAGCCATCGGGTAGCTGAGACCACGGCCGAGGAAGAGCACGTCTCGTGCGTCGGCGTAGTCCCGAACGATATCGGTAATCGTCAGATGGGTCATCCGGAGCCGCTCACTGATGACATGCGGGATTCGCGCCAGCCCCTCGACGAGCTCGCTGGCCTGCGCGTCGTCGATGGCGCCGCGACGTCGTCCGAGCCAGATGCTGAACATCAGCAGGTTGGCCATCTGCGTCATGAAGCACTTCGTCGAGGCGACCCCGATTTCCGGCCCGGCGTGCGTGTAGAAGCTCGCGTCGGCCATACGCGGGATCGCGCTGCCGTTGACGTTGGCGATCGCCAGCACTTTGGCTCCGCGCTCCTTGGCCTCTTTGGCGGCCATGAGCGTATCGAGTGTTTCGCCCGACTGACTGACGGCGATCACCAGGTCGCCTTCACCGATGACCGCGTCGCGGCCCCGAAACTCGCTGGCGAGCTCCGTGATGGCCTGTACCTTGGCGAGCTCTTCGAGCCAGTAGCGGCCCGCGATGGTCGCGTGATGGCTGGTGCCGCAGGCGAGCAGAACCACCCTCTTGATGGCCTTGGCGTCCTCGTCGCTGAGGCCGATCTCGGGCGTCGCGATGTCGGCGTTCTCGCGGTCGAGCCTGCCTCGCAAGGTGTCTTCGAGCGCGCGGGGCTGCTCGAAAATTTCCTTCAGCATGAAGTGCTTGTAGCCGGCCTTCTCGGCCATCACCGGCGACCAGGAGATGTTTCGTGGGCGCCGGCTGACCTCGGTGCCGTCGAGCTTGGTCAGCGTGAAACCCCCGGCTTCGAGCACGGCGATTTCACCGTCCTCCATGAACACCATTTGGTTGGTGTACGGAAGGAGCGCCGGGATGTCGCTGGCACAATAGGTCGCGCCGTTAGAGATGCCGATCACTAGGGGGCTCGAGCTCTTTGCGACCACGACGCGGTCGGGCTCGTCCTCCGAAAGGACCGCGATCGCATAGGCGCCCTCAACCTGTTCGAGCGAGCGGCGAATCGAGGTGATCAGATCGTGTCCCGCGCCGGCCTCCCGGTGGATCAGGTGCGAGATGATCTCGGTATCGGTGTCGCTGCTCATCGTGAAGCCGGCAGCCTCGAGCTCGGCGCGCAGCTCCATGTGATTCTCGATGATCCCATTGTGGACGACGGCGATGGGACCCGCGACGTGCGGGTGCGCGTTGACCTCTGAAGGGCGGCCATGCGTCGCCCAGCGGGTGTGCCCGATCCCGACGGTGCCGGGCAGTCCCTTCTCCGAGAGAGCCTTTTCGAGGTTCCGGAGCTTTCCGACCGCCCGGACGATGTCGATGCCGTCCTTCGTGTGAACGGCGAGCCCCGCCGAATCGTAACCTCTGTATTCAAGCCGCCGCAGCCCGTCGAGCAGGATTGGCGTGGCCTGTTCGTCACCTACGTGACCAACGATTCCGCACATGTTCCGACTCTAGTGGATAGGACCGCGCTGTGCACCAGAGTTGCCAGCTTTCGGTCGCTTGTCCTCGAACTGGGCTTTGAGCTCGCCATCGGGGGAGACCACGGTCACGGGCCCGAATTGCTGGAGGGACTGAGCGAAATCAGCTGCCTGACCGACAATCACGACCAGGGAGTCCTTCGGCCGAATGTAGTTGCGTGCGACGTACTGCGCCTCGGACGCACTGGTCTTTCGAATCGACTGGCGGTAGCGGTCCCAGTAGTCGTCGGCCAGTCCGAAGGTCCGAAGCTCTACGACCAGCTCGGAGAGCTTGCCAGGCGTGTCGACCTTGAGCGGGAACGAGTCGCTCAAGTACCTCTTGGCGTTGAGCAGCTCGTCGGGCTCGGGCGGTTCCTCGTTGATGCGCTCGAGGTGCTCGAAGAACGCGCCGACCGCCTCGTTGGTCACCTCGGTTCGCACCGAGGCGTAGGCGACGAAGGGGCCGACATCCACCCGCTCGCTAATGGCGCTGTACGCTCCGTAGGTGAGGCTTCGCTTTTCGCGAAGGTCCATGAAGAGGCGGGACGCCGCTGAGCCGCCTAGCACCTGGTTGGCGACCATCAGTGGAATCCACTCGCGGTTCGCGCGCGCGATCGCGAGATTTCCCAGGTAGATGACCGACTGGACCGAGCCGGGTCGATCGACGACCAAGATGCGGCGGTCGCTCGGCCGGGGCGGTTCGGCGTAGGTCGGGACGGCGCGCTTGCCCGCGTTCCAGCTGCCGAACGTCTTCTGCGCTGCCTCGCTGACCCGCTCCGGGTCGACGTCACCCGCAACGACCAGAAACGCGTTCTTGCCGACGAAGTGCTCACGATGCCAGCGCTGCAGGTCCGTGCGCCGAAGCCTCTTCACGGCCCGGGGGTCTGTATCGACCGTTCCGTAAGGATGCTTGCCGTAGAGCTGTCGGTAGAAGGTGCGACGCGCGATGTACTGCGGCTCCCGTTCGGAGAGTGCCAGGCGATCGAGCTCGCGCCGTTTGAGCTTCTCGAGCTCCTTGGCGCTGAAGGCTGGAGTGCCGGCGACCTCGGCCAGGATGTCCATGGCCAAGTCGAACTGCTCGGTGAGGGCGCGAACGCCGACGTAGGTGTTCTCTTCGTCGGAGCTGGCCCAAAGATCAGCGCCCAGGAACTCGATCTCTTCGGCCACCTTTGCGCCCGAGCGCTTCGTCGTGCCTTCCTTGAGCATCTGGGCGACCAGGCCCGACAGCCCTGGGAGCTTCGCAGGGTCGGATTCGCCGCCGCTACGGATGACCAGCGTTGCATAGACCACCGGGAGCTGGTCGGCGACGATGGTGTTGACCTGAAGGCCGTTCGTCAGCTCGGCGACGTGCACCGGCGGAAGCGACATGTCCTTGGCCTCGCTCGGCGCGGGCGGCGCCTGAGGAGGTTCCGGCTGTGCCTCGCCTTTCGCGTCCATTGCGGACTGCGGACTCGGGACTGCTGCCTCCCTTCGAGCCAGCGCAAGCAGCTAGCAGTAGCAATGCGCCCAGGCCGGCGCCGGCCCAACGGAATCGATGCCAGCTCATCATTTCTCCTCCGAAGCGGGGTCCGCGCCCGGCAGGACGTTGAGCACCGTACGATTGCTCGCCTCGAAATAGGTGCCTGCCACGCGCTTGATGTCCTCGGCGGAAACCGCGAGGTAGTAGTCGAGCTCCAATTTGAGCAGATTCGCGTCGTCCCAGTACAGCTCGAACTCGGCGAGATGTTGCGAGCGCGCCATGTTCGACTGCAGACCGAACACGAAGGCCGCGTGGATTCGGTTCTTGGCCTTTTCGAGCTCGCGATCCGTCACGCCCTTGTCGGCGATCGCGGCAAGCTCGGCCAAGATGGTGTCCTGTGCTTCCTTCGGCGCATGCCCGCTCGCCATCACCGCCCAGGCGGAAAACAGGTCAGGGCCACGCCGGTCATCGGTGCCGATCGCCACGTCCTGGCAGATTTCCTTTTCTTTACCAGGGATTGGTAGAGTCGGCTCGATTCGCCGTCGCCGAGCACGAGAGCGAGGATTTCGAGCGCGTAGTGATCAGGCGAGCGATTCGGCGGGATGTGGTACGCGATGTGAAATGCTGGGAGCGTCGCATTTGCGTCGTACATCGTTTCGGTTCGTTCTGAGACCTGCACGGGCGGTGCCGGTTCAGCAAACGTCGGGGTCGCAACTGCCGGAATATCGCCGAAGTACTTCTGCACGACTTGCATAGCTTCGTCCGCGTCTGAAGTCGCCGCTGATGCTCAGCACCGCGTTGTTTGGCGCGTAGAAGGTGTCGAAGAACTCCTGGACGGCCTCGAGGGGCGCATCGATCAAGTCCTGCATGTCACCGATGGTCGAGTGCGCGTACGGCCAGTACTCACCGTATGCCAGCTCGTTGATGCGAAGCATGCTCGGGATGTACGGCTGATTGTCGATCCGCTGCCGTCGCTCTTCCATGACCGTCATTCGCTGGTTCTCGAAGTTCTCCTGGGTGATCGCCAGTGATCGCATACGGTCCGCCTCGAGCCAGAGCCCGAGCGCGAGCTCATTCGACGGCAGGGTCTCGAAGTAATTGGTGCGGTCGTTGCTCGTCGTGCCGTTTGCGCTGCCGCCGCGGTTGATGATCAGGCTGAAGTGCTCGCCCTTACCCACGTTGGCCGAGCCCTGAAACATCATGTGCTCGAACAGATGCGCGAAGCCCGAGCGGCCCTTGACTTCATTGCGTGAGCCCACGTCGTAGTAGACCGACACGGCCACCGTCGGGACCGTATGGTCCTGGTTCATGACCACGCGCAGCCCGTTTTCCAGGGTGGCGCGGCTCACCTGTAAGTTGGAGAGCGCTGCCGTGTTCTGCTCGGCAATCGCCTTACTTCCTACGAAGAGTGTCGCGGCGGCGACCAGCACCCCCAATGCTGTACCCATCAATATCCGGTTCATCTGACTCCCATCAACACGAGAAACGCGGAAAAGCTTCCAGGGTCGCTACCACATCCACCCCTAAGGGCAAAGCGGTTGACGGCGGTCGAGCTTTTGCGGACACTCGCCGACCCGCATGACCGCCGCAGTCTTATCGATTGGCACCGAGCTCACCCGTGGTGAGTTGGTGAACACAAATGCCGCTTGGCTGGGCGAAGAGCTGACCAAGCTCGGCTTCGATGTGGTCGAGCACGCGACCGTCGATGACGAGATCGAGCGAATCGTGACGCTGATACGTCGCTTTGCACAGATGCACAGAGTGGTCGTCGTGACCGGTGGCCTTGGCCCTACCTCCGATGACCTCACCACGGATGCCGCGGCGCGAGCAGCGGGCGTCGAGCTCCGGCGTGACGAAAGCGTTGTCGAGGAGATTCGACAGAAGTTCAAGGCGTTCGGCCGGGTCATGCCCGAGTCGAACGCGAAGCAGGGCGACTTCCCAGAAGGCGCCGAGATCCTCTCGAATCCCGTGGGGACCGCGCCCGGCTTCGCGATGAGCTTCGGAGAAGCGCGGTTCTTCTTCGTTCCTGGTGTGCCACGCGAGATGAAGCACATCTACCTCGAGTCAATCGTGCCAGCGATTGCGCCGCTTGCCGAGCCAAGAACGCACCAGGTGCACATTCGGACCTTCGGCATGACCGAGTCGGGCGTGGCTCAGGCGCTTGCCGGTCTCGAGAAGAAGCACGAAGGCTTGACCTTGGGCTACCGCGCCCACTTTCCTGAAATCGAGGTGAAGGTTCACGTTCGGGCGAACTCCATAACCGAAGCGCAGCAGCGCTCGGAGTCCATCGCCGAGGAGGTGCGCCTGCTTCTGGGCGGCGCCGTTTTCGGCGGCCGCGGCGATTCTTTTTCCGAAGTCGTGGGCAGAGCCCTCCGCGATGAGGGCAAGACCCTCGCCGTCGCCGAATCGTGTACGGGCGGACGAGTCGGCGAGATGTTGACCCGCGTCCCAGGCGCCTCGGACTACCTGCTCCTGGACGCGGTCGTCTACGCCAACAGTGCCAAAGAAGCGGTGCTCGGCGTGAGTAAAGAGGTCCTCCGTGCGCACGGCGCGGTGAGCTCCGAGACAGCGGCGGCCATGGCCGAAGGGGCGCTTCGAGTGGCTGGCGCCGACATCGCAGTGTCGATCACCGGGGTCGCTGGACCCGATGGCGGCACCGACGACAAGCCGGTGGGCACGATTTGGTTCGGCCTGGCGCGCAAAGGCGAGCCCACGGTGACCAAGCACCGAAAGCTACCCTGGGGGCGCGACCGAGTTCAGATCTTGTCGGCCTACGTCGCGCTCGAGCTCGTTCGCCGCGCAGCGTTAGGTCGCGATCTCGACCTCGGCGGGCGCTGAGCCGCGCTTCGCACTCGCCTTGGCTCCTACGACGACGCCCGGGTCGGTAGTCGGCGGCTCCATGGTGCCGAACGTCTTCCATTTGAAGCGGCGCATCAGCTTGTCGGAGTAGGCCTTGAACACTGACTTCTTGACGTAGGTCGCGTGCCGAGCGGAGTTGACGTAGCGGATGCCGCCCGAAAGGTTGGGGCGGTCGTTCTTCTTGAGCTCGTGGAACTTCGCGGCTTCCTCTGGGCGCTGCTCTTGGTCGAGAATGAAGTTGCACATCATGTCGGCTTGGAGGGTAAAGAAGTCATATGCCCCGCCGTCTGTCTGGTGCAGGCCGAGGCAACAAATGTTGTCGAAGTCCCGGTGAAGCGAGCTCAGGTACAAGTCGGGGTACTTGCTGATCCACTCGAATAGGTGCTTGTCCATATATGGGTAGGTCACCTTGTAGCCGGTGGCAAAGACGATCAGGTCGATCTCCTCGCTGCTGCCGTCTTCGAAGCAGACCCGCTTGCCTTCAAAGCGCTCGATGTCGGGACAATAGGCCAGGTCGCCATGCCCTAGGTAGTGCAGGAGCTGCGTGTTCATGATCGGGTGGCTTGCCATCACCGGATGATCGGGCTTGGGCAGGCCGTAGTGTGTTAGATCGCCGACTGCCATCTTGAGGAGCAGCTCGAACATGGGGCGCTCGATGAAACGCGGCAGCTTCACTTTGCTGGCAAATAGGTCCGTCGGGATGCCGAAGAAGTACTTGGGAATGAAGTGGTAGCCCCGGCGCAGGCTGATGAAGGCCTGGTCGGCGTAGAGCGCGGCGTCGCATGCGATGTCGCAACCAGAGTTTCCGCCACCCACGACCAGGACACGCTTCCCCGAGAACTCCTCGGGTACGCGATACCGCACCGAGTGCATCGTCTCGCCCGCGAACTTCCCCGGATAGTCGGGGATGCTCGGGTCCCATGTGTTGCCGCTGCAAAGAAAGAGCCCTCGGTAGCGCCGCGTCTCGCCGTTTCCGAAGGTTACCAGCCATCGCCTGCCGTCGTCTTCGGGCACGACCCGATCGACGGGCATCTCGAACTCAATCTTTGGATACAGGTCATACGCGCGGGCGAAGCTACGCAGGTACGAGAGGATCTGCCGGTGGTTGGGGTAGTCCGGGAAGTCCTCCGGCATGTCGAAGCCCGGGAGGTTCGAGACGGTCTTCGACGAAATGAAGTGCGCCGATTCGTACATCGGGGACCAGTCGTTCTTGATGTCCCAGATGCCTCCGACGTCGTCGTTCTTGTCGAACTGCTCGTAGGGAATGCCGGCGTGCTTGAGCGAGCGTGCAGCGAGGAGGCCCGCAGGGCCTGCGCCGATCACACAATACCGATCGGAGCGATCAAGGATAGAGCCGTGGCTGGTCATGACGGCATCCTAGGCAGACGGGTCGACGCTGGCTTGAATGAAATGGCTGGAATCGAGCTGCCGTCACGGGGCGACGAACACCGTGTCGACCGGGGTGAACGCCGTCGGGGGGAGCCCGAACATCTGCCGGCAAGTTCGCGTGAAATGTGCGGCGTCCGAGAAGCCCGCCGCTTGCGCAGACTCGGTCATGCTTGCGCCTTCGAGCGCATGAAGGAGCGCCGTGCGGAGACGCATCCAAAGGACGTATCGGCTGATCGGAAGGCCTGCCTGTTCCTTGAACATGTGTCGTAGCCGGCTCGGCGAGATGCCGATTTGTCCGGCGAGCGCTTCGAGGCCCGGTGGTGCGTCCAGCTGGGCGTCGAGCTGTTCCATCGCACGCCGTACACGCCAATGCATGCTGGGCCGTGGTGCTTCGTTCGCAAACTCCGCCATCAAGCGACCGCAGGCTTCCTCGGCCTCCTCCAGAGCCGATTCGGGTGACGCCAGCAGATCGCCGAACGCTTGCCGGAGGGCTTGCATCAATTTGGCTGGAAGGACCTTGATCGCCGCGTCGGCGAGCCAATCGTTGATCGACGCAGCGATTCCGGATTGCGCATCGAGATAGAGGACGGCGACCTTGGGTCCCGGGATCGCCAGTTGATGCGCAGCGCCGGCTCGGACGATCGCGCCAGGGACCCCTCTGAGATCGGGTCCGTTCGGTGCGCTCATGTCGATGCCGAGATCGTCGAGGGCAATGCAGAGCTCGGTCGCATGGTGCGAGTGCAGAGAGGTCTCCGAGCGGTCCCCGACGAACAGAGCGCGATCGGTCCAGACGAAGACCGCGCTTTGTCGCGCTAGAGGGGGCCTCTTGGGACGGTCGGAGGGCAAGTCCACCTGCCATCTATCGCATGGCCCAAGTCGCTCTGCTCTCGCTGTCCGGGGCTGGTCGGGGTAGGGTACGGTCTTATGCAGGTTCGGGGGGACCGGATGGGTGTGCTCTCAGGCAGATCTGCTGATCCTCCCGGCACGAACTTGACTCCAGCAATGAAGCCGACTAGACGGGTGTTCAGGTATTTTCACTCAAAGGAATTCACGCCATGGCCGACTCGAACCGCGAAAAAGCCCTCAACCTAGCCCTCGGAACCATTGAGAAAGCCTATGGAAAGGGCGCGATCATGCGCTTGGGCGACGAATCCGCCAAAATCCAGGTGCCGGTGATTTCGAGTGGGGCGATTTCCCTCGACCTCGCCCTAGGCGTGGGGGGTTATCCGCGGGGCCGCATCGTCGAGATCTATGGCCCGGAATCGAGCGGTAAGACGACTCTGACCCTCCATGCGATCGCCGAGTGTCAGAAAGCAGGAGGCATTGCGGCCTTCATCGACGCCGAGCACGCCCTCGACCCGAACTACTCCCGTAAGCTGGGCGTGAACGTCGACGAGCTCCTAGTCAGCCAGCCCGACAATGGCGAACAGGCCCTCGAGATTGCCGACACCCTCGTCCGTTCTGGGGCGGTCGACATGATCGTCATCGACTCGGTAGCAGCTCTGGTGCCCCGAGCAGAGATCGAAGGCGAGATGGGTGACAGCCACGTAGGCCTTCAGGCGCGCTTGATGAGTCAGGCGCTCCGAAAGCTCACCGGCAACCTCCAGAAGAGCCACACCACGCTGTTCTTCATCAACCAGATCCGCATGAAGATCGGCGTGATGTTCGGAAGCCCCGAAACCACCAGCGGTGGCAACGCGCTCAAGTTCTACGCCTCGCAGCGCCTCGACATTCGCCGCATCGGCACCATCAAAGTGGGCGATGCCGCCGTCGGCAACCGCTGTCGGGTCAAGGTCGTGAAGAACAAGCTCGCGCCTCCGTTCCGTCTTTGCGAGTTCGATATCCTCTTCGGTAAGGGCATTAGCCGCACCGGCGACGTGCTCGACCTCGGGGTTGAAGCCGGCATCATCAACAAGTCGGGCGCCTGGTACAGCTACGGTGAAGAGCGCGTCGGCCAGGGCCGTGACAACGCGCGCACCTTCCTCGAAGAGCACCCCGACATTCTAGCGGCTGTCGAACGCAAGTTGCTTCAGGAGCACGGGCTCATCGAAGAAGACGAGCCGGTCAAGCCCAAGGCGGACGCCAAAGCGGCGCCTCCTTCTCCGGCTAAGGCAGGCGCGAGCAAGAGCGCGCGGCCGAACTAAACCTCTTTTCCGGGTCGATCTTCGGCGCTGTGCGACGACCTTGAACCGAGCTGCAAAAAAGCCTTTAAACCCTTGAAATCACAAGGTTTTGCATAAAAGTAAGCGTTGACTTTCGCGTCGGGTTTTGCTATACAGATCAGGTGCACCTAGTTGTTTGCACACCCAGCGACGAACGGTTTCCTGCCCGCGCTCCCGGCGCGGGTTTTCGTCGTTTTCGACCCGGAGGAGAGTGATTTCATGAGCTTTAGCGTAGGCGACAAGGCAGTTCATCCGGCTCATGGGGTCGGCGAAATCACGCAAATCGAGGAGCGTTTGATCGGCTCCGACAAAATCGATTTCTACATCCTCAAGCTCGTGAACGGGAAGTCGGGGACCATCCGCGTCGCCTTGAACGCGGTCGACCGGGTCGGCCTTCGGCAGGTCATGTCGCGCAGCGCGGCCAAAACGGTCCTCGAGGAGCTCAAGAAAGACGAGATGGCGGTTACGTCGCAACCCTGGAACCGGCGCTACCGAGAGTACACCGAGATGCTCAAGAGCGGCTCGCCGATCAAGGTCGCCAAAGTCTTGCGAGATTTAGCCAAAGTGCGCGCCGATAAGGGCGAGCTCAGCTACGGCGAAAAGAAGCTCATGGAGCAAGCGCGCAAACTTCTCATCACCGAGCTAGCCCTCGCACGCCGAGTCCGCGAAGAGACGATCGAGCGGGACATCGACAAGATCCTCCACTAAACAGGTGGTAGTGCTGGGTTGGCGGGGCAAGCGCGAGCGTCCGCCCTAGCGCGACTTCTTTTCGTCGTGACCGGATTGGCCGAAGCGCCGCGAGAGCTCGGCGAAGAGGTCCCGAATGGAAACCTCGCGCAGCACGAGGCCGACCAGTAAGTGGTAGATGACATCACCGGCTTCGGATACGACTCGCTCGTCCGACTCGCCGATCAGCGCCTGACCGAGCTCCGCGGCTTCCTCGCGAACCTTGGCGTCGATCTTCGCCGGGCCCGCATCTAGCAAGGACTTGGTGTAGCTCTTGCCGGCATTGGAGGCCTTGCGCTCTTGAAGGGTGCGCTCGAGGCGTAGAAGAGTCGGCGCCGCGATTTCGCTGCCAGCCTCGAGAAGAGCGCCGTCGCGGTCCAGGCGCCGAAAAAAACAAGTGTCGGCGCCCGTATGACAGCTAGGGCCCGCGGGATCCACCATGTAGATCAGGGTGTCACCGTCGCAGTCGACCCAAACGCTTCGAACCCCGAGCGTATTGCCGCTGCTCTCACCCTTCTTCCAAAGCTGCCCACGCGAGCGGCTGAAGAAGTGAGCCACGCCAGTTTGGAGAGTGCGCTCGATCGCCGTCTCGTTCGCGTAGGCCATCATCCGCACCTCGCCAGTCTCCGCGTCTTGCGCGATGACAGCGACCAAACCTTGGTCGTTGAACTTGAGGCCTTCGAACGGCATTTGCGGGGAGTACGCCAGGTTTAGGGCGTCTGCAAGCTTGTCGGGGCGGGAGGCTTGGGAGCGGGCGTCGACGTACGGCTTGTGCTGCCGCGGGTGTTGTGGGGGCGGGTCTTGGATTGGTTGGGTGGTTAGGTTTTGATTACACCGCCCGCCCACCCCCACCCGTAGTCCTCCCTGCCGCGCGCTTCGCTTCGCTCGCGCTTGGCGGCGCGTTGCGCCGGGCTTCGCCCTTCGGGCTCGCGCTGCCGCGGGTGTCTTGGGGGACAGCGCCAGTGCCAGCGTCAGTGCCGGTGCCGGTGCCGGTGCCGGTGCCGGCGGCGGTGCCTCTGATCGTCGCTCGTAGCGAGAACCTGCGACCGGGGCGCTAGTGACGGACGCCCATCAAGGCTTGGAGTGTGTCCTTCAAGCCGGTCAGGTCCGTTTCGCTGACATGGGCTGAGGCTCCGGCTTCGAGGGCTGCTTGTCTTTCGGCTTCGTCGTTTGCGAACAGGACCGCGCGGATGTGCTGCGTATGGGGGCCGCGCTTGAGCGCTTGAATGATCTCTGCGCCGCTTAGATGACCGACTTTGGCGGCCAAGACGACCGCATCGGGCGGTTGCTCGCCGATTTGGAGGAGACCGCCGAGCGGGTCTGGGTAGTCGACGACCTCGAATGCGCTGCTCAGCGAAGCGAGAACTCTCTGTTTGGTCTGGTTCCCATTGACGAATAGAGCCACACGCGGACGCGCAGCGTCGAGCTCGTCGGGGATCGGGTAACCGTACTTGCGAAGGAAGTCGAGCACGTGCGGTCGGCGAAACCGAAGATGGCGACCCGGTGTTCGGAAGTGTTGGATTTGCCCTCGATCGGCCCAGTTGTGAATTGTCTTCAGATCGACCTGGCAGAATCGCGCGATCTGCGACGCCGTGAACAGATCCTTTGGTTTGCGGGCTCGGGCCACCACCCTTCTTGGGTAACGGTTCAGCTCACGCACACACAAGGAATAACCGGAAAAAACTGGAAAAACTGTACCCTAGCGAACAGGCGAGGGCGCATCTCGCCAGGCGCCGCCGTCGAAGACCATTCGCGTTGCGCCTGGAAGCACCGGGTCGCTCTCGGGATGCTCAGGGTCACCGGGCAGGGCGAGGAACCAACCCGTAGCACAGGTGACGATGCGCGGCCGAATCAAGGGCGGCTTCCGTGACCTAGCGTCAGCGATCACCGACTCGGCGTCGCCGAAGCTCGCCAACCATTGCAGTGTTCGCACGGTCGGTGGCGCCAACTTGATTCGTCCGGTCAGCATCTGGTCGATCGCAGCCGCGGGACGGAGCCAGATCGCCGAGGTTGTTTCGGTCCCGTCGTGCGATGCGCTTTGCCCTTCCGGGAGCACGGCGATGTAGAAGCGCGTGTCGAAACGGTGGCTCTCCATCTTGGGCGTGATCCAGCGCGCATAGGGAGTGAGTGCAATCGATTCGATTTTCATGTCGATTTGGTTCGCGAGCTCGGAAAAGTTCGCGCCCCGGTGTAGCTGCTCGCGTACTCCTTGTCAGATCGGCGCCGGGGGCAGTACTCGCCAAGAGCACGCCCGCCTCTTCGAAGGTTTCTCGCACCGCAGCGACGAGCAGACCGAGCGCCGAGTCGGCGTCTGTTTCGCCGAGCTGTCGGCTTAGCTCTTCGCTAGGTCGGTCGACGTGCTCGAGCCAGCCGGGCTCGCTGTCGCTCGGGTCGACCTTGCCTCCGGGAAACACGTGTGCTCCGCCCATGAAGCCACTCTGATGGTGCCGGCACAGCATGAAGGTTTCAATGCCCGCATCGGTTTCACGCAGCACGATGACGGTCGACGCGTCTTTGATGGGTTTTGGCCCTGTATCGGCGCTCATGGTTCGCGCGATACCAACACATGCGTGGTCGACACACCGATCGCATTGGCAATACGCGCCAGCGTCTCGAGTGAGGGCGTGTGCCGCCCGGCTTCGACGCGAGCGATGTTCGGACGATGAATGCCAGTGCGGCGGGCGAGCTCGGCCTGCGTGAGGCCGGCCTCGAGACGAAGCTCGCGAAGACGGGCACCGAGGCGCTCGCCATCGAACTCGATGTCGCCTTGTCCGTTCGTCATGTCCGGAGGCCGCGTTCATCGACGCGATCGTCAACTGGCAAATCGCTCCACTCTCCAGTTGAATCGTAGCCTTGGTCGCGCTCGGATCAATCGTGATGCTGCTGATGTCGGACCCGTCATCGGATGCGTCAATCGGTCGGCGGTGAAGAGAAGCGTCGCCGTTGCCCAGCACAGCCAGCACGTCGTCGCTACACGGGCACACCGTCACGAACTCCAAGCGCTGGTGCCGTTGTCGATCGGCGCGTCGCGTGATCGCTGCCGCGACTCGCGCGACATCCGGCTGGGAGCTGGTGATCAGGCCGTCGCAAAGCTCGCTGACGATGTCTTCGACTGCATCGCGGGCACCCTCGACGTGAGCGATGGGCAACACACCGGATGCACGCAAGAAGCCCAGCGTCGACAAGAGATCGTCGGCGTCGAGTTGCGCCCCGTCGACATCGACGACGACTGCAACTTGGCCTTCGACCGCACTAGCCAAGTCGCTCGGCGCGACCACCTTCGATTCGACGTCATGCTTGCGCAGGGCATCTCGCCACTGATGCGCGACTTGCTCGCGCTCCGTCAACAATGTCACGCTCGACGTCATCATTCCTCCGGGGACAGGAGCGATGAGGTTTACACTCCCAGCTCAGGAACCTCAACCGTGTATCCACGGAAAGTACCGAACGCGCTTCGCGAAGCGCTTTCGGGCGAAGCCCGTGGTTGACAGTCGACGGTCGCTTTGCTACCGACCGTCGCCGTCCGACCGGCTGGCAACTCTTCGATCAACTAAGGGGACCCGCGATGTTCAAGTCGACCTGCGTTTTCACGGGAAACTCAAATCCGGCCCTCGCCGAGAAGATCGCCAACTACCTGGAATTGCCCGTGGGACGTGCGCGAGTCTCGCGTTTTTCCGACGGAGAGGTGTTCGCCAGGATCCAAGAGAACGTCCGCGGCGTGGATGTTTACCTGATCCAGTCGACCTGCGCGCCCGTCAACGACAACCTCATGGAGCTCCTGGTGATGATCGACGCGCTGCGGCGTGCGTCCGCCGGCTCCATCACTGCAGTCATCCCCTATTACGGATACGCGCGACAGGACCGAAAGGCTGCGCCGCGCACGCCGATCACCGCCAAGCTGGTGGCAGATCTACTCACGATCTCGGGTGTCGATCGCGTCGTCTCGATGGACTTGCACGCCGGTCAGATTCAGGGCTTTTTCAACAAGCCATTTGACCATCTCTACGCCATGCCCGTCTTCTTGCAGCACCTGAGGCCCCGCTTCAGCACGCCGCCAGTCTTTGTCTCGCCCGATGCGGGTGGGGTCGAGCGCACGCGGGCCTACGCGAAACGCATGGGCGCCGACCTGGCCATCATAGACAAGCGGCGCGAAAAGGAGAACGTGAGCGAAGTCATGCACATCATCGGCGACGTCGAGGGCCGTGAATGTGTGATTCTAGACGACATGATCGACACCGCTGGCACGATGACCAACGCGGCGCGCGCCCTGCACGAGCAAGGCGCCAAGCGGGTCATGGCGGCCGCGACACACCCGGTCTTGTCGGGCCCCGCGCTCGAGCGCATCGTGGATTCCCCGCTCGAGGAGGTTCTAGTGACCGATACCATCCCCCTTCGGGAGGAAGCCATCGCGACCGGCCGCTTCCGCGTGCTTTCCGTGGCAAGTTTGCTAGGAGAGGCCATCAAACGGATTCACCACAGCGACTCGGTGAGCTCGCTGTTTGTATGATTGGAGCATTCGAGAATGGAAACGACGACGTTGCAGGCTGAGGTCCGCGTAAGCCGCGGAAAGGGGCCAGCGCGTCGGCTGCGTGCAGAAGGAAAAGTCCCGGGCGTATTTTACGGCCCGGGCGTCGAGCCCACGCCGCTGACCCTATCCCCCAAAGAGCTAACCAAAGCGCTTCGAAGCGAGCGAGGGCGAAACGTGGTGTTCAAGCTGTCCGTGGACGGCAAGGACGAGCTGGCCATGGTCAAAGACCTGACCGCCGATCCGGTCACCCAAGAGCTCCTTCACATCGATTTGTATCGAATTCTCGAGGACAGGGTGCTCGAGGTGAACGTGCCGTTCCACACCCATGGACGGTCGGTAGGCGTCGTCCAAGGCGGCGTCCTGAACGTCACGCGCCGCGTTCTGCCCGTTCGCACGACCGCGGCAAACATTCCTGTGTCCATCAATGCGGACGTGACCCATCTCGCGCTCAAGGACACGATCTCGGTCGAGGACATCGAGCTACCCGAAGGGGTGGAGTGCCTGCTCAAGCCCAAGCTCACCCTCGTGATCATCCTCGAGCCCCGCAAGGCCACTGCCGCCGAAGTCGCTGAAGACGAGGCAGCTGAGGCCGCGAAACCCTCGGCTGAGCCCGAGCCGGCCGCCAGCTAAGCAACTGGCGGGCCGTGAGCACGCACCTCATCGCTGGCCTTGGGAACCCGGGGCCGAAATACGCTGGTAATCGCCACAACGTCGGATTCATGGTGGTGGACGAGCTGGCGCGGCGCTGGGGTGCGCCTAGTTTCCGCGACAAATTCAAGGGCGAGTTCACCAAGGTCGCGCTCGGCGACCACGACATGGTGCTCCTCAAGCCCATGACATTCATGAATCTGAGCGGCGAGTCCGTTCAGGCCGCCATGCGGTTCTTCAAGGTGCCGGCCGATCAGGTCCTCTGTGTGCACGACGAGCTCGATCTCGAGTTCGGGGTGGTACGCATCAAGGTTGGTGGAGGTACGGCCGGCCACAACGGGCTGCGCTCGATGGTCGAGCACTGTGGAGGCCCCGGCTTCGTCCGCTGCCGAGTCGGAATCGGCCGCCCGAACCGAGGGCGCCCCGAGGGCTACGTTCTAAGTGATTTCAACAGTTTGGAGCGGGTCGAGCTCGGCATGGTCCTGGAGCTGGCAGCCGACATGGCCGAGACCTCGGTTCGCGAAGGCCCCAAGCAAGCGATGAATCGTCACCACAGCCGCTCCTGACCACTGGCACGCCTCCGCAGATCGGCTATGCCTCGCCCTTCCTCGCTCCAGCTTTGGGTTGGGGCCGACCAGACCAGGAGGAGATATGACAACTACTACGGCAGCGCCCGTCACGCGATGGGCGCGTGAATACGAGACGATTTACATCCTTCGGCCCAACGTCGACAACGACGGAGCGGAGAAGGTGATCGACCGTGCAAAGGACGTCATCGCGCGTCTCGACGGTACTCTCACGAAGCTCGACAACTGGGGTAAGCGCAAGCTCGCGTATCCAATTCAGAAGAACAATCGCGGGATATTCGTCTACCTGAAGTACGTGGGTTTCAACGACCTGGTGCCAGAGCTCGAGCGCAACCTGCGCCTGCTCGACGACGTGGTGCGATTCCAGACCGTGCTTCTCGCCGAGGACATCGACCCGGCATCGGTCGCGGTGGATCCCGAAGAGGTGCAGTACCTGCACGTCGAGGAAGAGGAAGTGACCGAGGACGCGGAGCTCGAGCGCGCACGCAGCCTCGGAATGGCGCCGCGTGCGCCTCGTGGGATGCCCTCAGACGCTACTTCCGATGCCGCGCCCAAGGCAGAGGGCCGTTCAGACAAGGCAGCCCCAGAGAGCGCGGAGCCAGCAGCCGCATCGGCTGCTGAAGAGGCGCCGGCCACTGAAGAGGCACCGGCCGCCGCAGAGGCACCGGCCGCCGCAGAGGCACCGGCTGCTGAGCAAACCACTGAAGCGGAGTCCGCTGACACCAAGCGCGAGGAGGGCTGACCCATGGCCGACGATATCCGACAAGATTTCGATGTTGAAGGTGGTGGACGAGGACGCGGCGGACGCAAGAAGGCGCCCGGCCACTCTCTGCCTCCCGACTTCAAGTTCGACTACAAAGACCCGCAGCAGCTTCGGAACTTCATCACCGATCGCGGAAAGATCACGCCTCGGCGTATCAGCGGTCTGAACGCGAAGCAACAGCGAGATCTGACCCGTGCGATCAAGCGAGCTCGCAATATTGCCTTGCTCCCCTACACGGCGACGAAGTGAGGCAGCTATGGCATCTACTGTCCAAATCGTACTGAAAGAAAACCTCGAACACCTCGGCTCGATTGGCGACGTCGTGCGTGTCCGCCGCGGCTATGCTCGCAACTTCCTATTGCCCCGCGGCCTTGCTGTCGTCGCCAGCCGCGGCAATGTCCGGCAGATCGAGCACGAGAAGAACATCCAAGAGCAGCGCATCGCCAAGCTTCGTGCGGAGCAAGAGAAGATCGCCGATGCGCTGGCCAAGGTCACCATCATGGTCGCCAAGGAAGCGGGCGAGGATGGCAAGCTCTTCGGCTCGGTTACCTCGAACGACGTGCTCGAAGGTCTCGAGGCCAAGGGCGTCGAGGTCGAGGTCGACAAGAAGAAGCTCGTCATGCCAGCTGAGACCATCAAAGAGGTCGGCAGCTACGAGATCGGCGTAAAGCTGCTCTATGGCTTGACGGCGACCGTGAAGCTCGAAGTGAAGACCCGCGCATAGATGAGCGCGCTAGCGCTTCCACAACGCGGCTGTAGGCGCTAGAACCGAAGCTCGGAAGGGAGCGGGTCATCACTGGAGCGGAACGAGCGGGGCAGGTCCCACCGAACGCCCTCGAGGCGGAGCGGGCGGTGCTCGGGGGCATCCTCCTCGAGAACGACGCGATGAATCTCGTGGTCGAGGTGCTTTCCGCCGACGACTTCTACAGCGAGGCCAACGGCAAGATCTTCGAGGCGATGAGCGAGTTGTTCCGCCGGAGCCAACCGGTGGATCACGTCACGCTTCGCGAATCGCTCGTTCATAGCGGCAAGCTTGCTTCGATTGGCGGCGACGAGTATCTGCTCTCGCTCAGCAACACCATTCCGAGTGTCTCGAACATCCAGTCGCATGCGCGGATCGTGCGCGAAAAGTCGGTTGTCCGCTCGCTCATTCAGGCCTGTCACCAGGTCGTTTCTCGTGGTTACGGCGACTACGGTCCAATCGAGGAGTTCCTCGACGACTCCGAGTCATCGATTTTCGCAGTCGCGAAGGAGCGCGCACGAAATCCTTACGAGCACGTAAAAGACGTCGTGATGCGGACGTTTCAGGAGATTCATGAAACGGCCAATCGCGGCGAGGCGATCACGGGCCTGCCCACTGGCTATAAGAAGCTCGACGAGATGACCGCCGGCATGCATCCGGGCGACCTGATCATCGTTGCTGGGCGTCCCGGCATGGGTAAGACGTCATTCGCACTGAACGTGGCCCACAACGCCTGTGTCAAGAGCAAGGCGCCGGTCGCCGTGTTTTCGCTGGAGATGCCCAAGGGGCAGCTGGTTCGCCGGCTTCTTGGAAGCGAGGCCCGCGTCGACGGCAACCGCATTCGAACCGGACAGCTCCACAAGGACGATTGGCCAAAGCTCGCGGACGCGGCCGGCAGCCTGAGCGAAATGCCGATCTGGATCGACGACACTCCGGCGATCACCCTGCTCGAGCTTCGCGCCAAAGCGCGCCGTCTCAAGTCGGAAGTCGGTCTCAGCATGATCGTCGTCGACTACCTCCAGCTGATGCGCTCGGGCTCTCGGAACGACTCGCGCGAGCAGGAAATCAGCGAGATCAGCCGAAGCTTGAAGGCGCTGGCCAAGGAGCTCGAGATTCCGGTCATCGCGCTCTCGCAGCTCAACCGCGGTGTCGAGTCGCGCGGCGTCAAGGACAAGCGTCCGCAGCTTTCGGACCTTCGCGAATCGGGCGCGATCGAGCAGGACGCCGACACGATCTGGTTCATCTATCGTGACGAGGTCTACAACCGCGAGAGCGACGACCGCGGCATTGCCGAAATCATCATCGGCAAGCAGCGCTCCGGTCCCACCGGCACCTGCCGAGTCCGCTTCTTCAACGAGTACACCAGGTTCGATGACCTAGCAGAGTCCGACTACTACGGCGGGGCATCGTCGGGTGCGGCCGACTTCCGAGACAATTAGGGGCTCGCGCTGAGGCGGCGGGCAAGCCCGCTACAGATCCTTCACTTCACCAATCAGCCCCTGCAGAACCTTTTTGGCGTCGCCGAAGATCATCATCGTGTTGTCGTACTCGAAGAGCTCGTTCTTGATGCCGGCGTAACCTGGGCTCAGGCTTCGTTTGACGACGAAGACCGAGCGGGCCTCGTGGGCATTGAGGATCGGCATGCCCGCGATTGGGCTTGTCGGGTCCTTGGTGGCGGCTGGGTTCACGACATCGTTCGCGCCGAGAATGATCACCACGTCGGTGTTCTTGAACTCGGAATTGATCACGTCCATCTCGAGGAGCTCCTCGTAGGGGACGTCGGCCTCGGCCAGCAGGACGTTCATGTGGCCGGGCATACGACCCGCGACCGGGTGGATGCCGTAGGTGACCCTGGTGCCGCGGGCCTTCAGCATGTCAGCGAGCTCGCGGACCGCGTGCTGCGCCTGCGCAACCGCCAATCCATAGCCCGGGATGATGATGACGGACTCCGCGTTCTCGAGGATCATCGCGGCCTCTTCGGGGCCGCAGGAGGTCACGCTGGTGTACTCGTCGGATCCACCGCCGCCGCCGCCGTCGGTCACGCCAAAGCCGCCGACCAAGACGTTGAGAAGCGATCGGTTCATCGCCACGCACATGATCTGCGTGAGAATCAGACCCGCTGCGCCCACCATCGCACCTGCAATGATCAAGAGCGGATTGCCAATGACGAAGCCGGCCATCGAGGCGGCCACGCCAGAGTACGAGTTCAGGAGCGACACGACGACTGGCATGTCTGCGCCACCGATGGGGATCGTCAGCAGCACGCCTAGAATCAGCGAAACTGCGGCGAGAGCGAGCACCCAGACGACCGAATCGGAAGCCGCCGCCGCGACGGCGATCCCGCCGAACGCAAAAGAGGCAAAGAGCAGCCCGAACGTGATGTAGTGCCTGGCTGGGAGCAGGATCGGTTGGCCCTTCTTCAGTTTCCCTTGAAGTTTGAACAGGGCGATGAGGCTGCCTGTGAAGGTGATGCCTCCGATCAGAATCGAGAGCATCACCGTGATGGCCTCGTCGGTACCGAGCGCCTCGTAGACTGTGCCTGCCGGCGCTCGTTGCACGACGACGTCCCAGTAGACCGACGTCGCTACCAAGGCGGACGCAATGCCGCCGAAGCCGTTGAAGAGCGCCACCATCTCGGGCATCGAGGTCATCTGGACCCGGATTGCGAACGCTGCCCCGATGATGGTCCCGATCAACATACCACCGGCGATCCAGCGGTAGTCGACCAGGCCGAGCTCGAGCAGCGAGCCGATGATCGCGAAGAGCATTCCGACGGCCGCCAGCGCATTGCCTCGGCGCGCGGTCTTCACTCTTGCGAGCTGCTTGATGCCGAAAATGAATAGGACCGTGGAAAGCAGATAGATGACCGGGACCACGGTCGACCGCATGATCTCTTGATTCATTTGCTAACCGCCTCTCGGCTTTTGGCTGCGACGCCTTCGGCCCCCGGCTCGAGAGCCTTTGGCTTCTTCTTCTTTCCAAACATCCGCAGCATGCGGTCGGTCACCAAGAAGCCGCCGACCACGTTGATGGTCGCAGTGACGATGGCGAGCCCGCCCAAAATGTTGGCTGCGGTCGGAGCCCCGGTCGTTGCGGCAGCGATTGCGCCGACGACGGTGATCCCGCTGATGGCGTTTGCGCCGCTCATCAAGGGGGTGTGTAAGGTCGGCGGCACTTTGGTGATCATCTCAAAGCCGACAAAGCCAGCGAGGACGAACACGTAGATGCCTATGAGCAGAGGTCCCAAAGTCACGTTCGGTCTCCTTTCCTAGAGAGCCTCGGCGGTCGGTCCGTGCCGGACTTCGCCGTTGTGGGTGAGCAGGGCGCCATCGAGGATCTCGTCCTCGAGGTTCAAAACGACTTCTCCCTCCGACAGGATGCTGAGCAGGAGAGCCTGAATATTGCGGGAATAGAGCAGGCTGGCGTCCGCAGGAGTCGCTGCGGGCAGGTTGGGGTGTCCGATGATGGTCACGCCGTG
Organism: uncultured delta proteobacterium; assembly: GCA_963716775.1. GTDB lineage: Bacteria > Myxococcota_A > Polyangia > Polyangiales > Houyiibacteriaceae > SG8-38. Next base: position 372,967 of record CAVQUI010000002.1, on the reverse strand, counting down.
CTCGACGACCATCTCTCCGCTCTTGCTGAGCTCGCAGTTGCCGCCTTGCTCGACCGCGAGGTCGACGATGACCGCGCCTTCGCGCATCTCTTCGACCATGTCCTTGGTGATGAGCTTCGGCGCCGGCCGTCCCGGGACGAGCGCCGTGGTGATGACGGCGTCTGCAGCGACGACCTTCTGACGGACGATAGCCTGCTGCGCCTTGAGCTGCTCCGGCGTCAGCTCGCGCGCGTACCCGCCTTCACCTTCGCCGCTTTCATCCATCGGAAAGTCGATGAAGCGTCCGCCGAGCGACTCGACCTGCTCTTTGACGGCAGGCCGAATGTCCGAGACCTCGACCACGGCGCCCAATCGTCGCGCGGTCGCGATCGCCTGAAGCCCGGCCACACCCGCGCCCATGATGACGATCTTAGCGGGCTGAATCGTGCCGGCAGCGGTCATCAGGAGCGGAAAGTACTTGTCGAGGTAGGTCGCAGCCACGAGCACCGCCTGGTAGCCTGAAATCGAAGCTTGCGAGCTCAGCGCATCCATCGATTGGGCACGGCTGATACGCGGGACGAGCTCCATCGCGATCGTGCTGATCTTCCGATCGCGCAGAATCCGGACCGAATCGAGGTTCTTGTGCGGAGACATGAAGCCGATCAGGAGCGCGCCCTCCTTGATCTTGGACGCTTCAGCGGGCGTGATCGGGTAAACCCGAAACACGATGTCCGCAGTTCCCCAGGCCGCTTCCGCCTCGGTGCCGGCAACGATCTTGGCGCCTGCCTGGCGATAGTGCTCATCGCTGAAGTGGGCGTGTCGGCCCGCATCGCTTTCTACGACCACATCGAAGCCCTCTTTTACGTAGCGCTTCGTTGTTTCCGGTGTGCAGGCGACCCGAGTTTCACCTTCGGTGATTTCCTTGGGTACGAAAACCTGAGGCATTTCTTCCTCCTGCGCGGGCCCCGTCATGAAGCAAACCCGATTGAAACAGTCAACAACCGGCTACCCGCGTTCGGGGTTGTTAGTGGCGTTCTAGGGTCATGTCCAGCTCTCGTCGAAAAACCCTCGGCGCACCTTTTGCGTTTGTGCTGGGCCTGCTAGATCCGGCCCGCCAGGCAGGAGGACAACAGCATGGGGAACCCCGCGAAGCTCGACGAGCTCGCTATCAAGACGATTCGAGGCCTGAGCATGGATGCGGTCCAAGCAGCCAATTCGGGCCATCCGGGCACGCCCATGGCGCTCGCGCCGCTCGGCTGGGCGCTGTTCTCCGAGCTGCGTCGGCACGATCCCGCCCATTCCGAATGGCCCGACCGCGACCGCTTTGTCTTGTCCTGCGGACACGCGTCGATGTTGCAGTACGCGCTGCTGCACCTGAGCGGCTACGAGGTCTCCCTCGACGACATTCGGAAGTTCCGGCAGTGGGGGAGTCTCACGCCCGGCCATCCGGAGTCGCACGTGACCCCAGGCGTCGAGACGACGACCGGCCCACTCGGGCAGGGCATTGGCAACGGGGTGGGGATGGCGATGGCGGAGCGGCACCTCGGAGCCCGCTTCAACAAGCCCGGGCACACGCTCTTCGATCACCGCACCTGGGTGATCGCCTCGGACGGCGACATCATGGAAGGAGTGGCGTCCGAAGCCGCGTCGATCGCTGGCCACCTGAAGCTCGGCAAGCTCGTCGTGTTCTGGGACGACAACGAGATCACCATCGACGGCCGGACGGACCTGAGCTTCAGCGAAGACGTTCTGGGCCGCTTCGCCTCTTACGGCTGGCACACTGAAAGCGTGGACGACGGCAGTGACATCGCTGCGGTGATCGCTGCGTCCCGAGCTGCGGTCGCCGACGAGCGTCCGAGCTTCATTCGCGTGCGAACGATCATCGGTGACCCGTCGCCAAACAAGCGCGACTCTTCGGCTGCACACGGCGCGCCACTCGGCGAAGACGAGATCATCGCCACCAAGCAGGTCATGGAATGGTCGACCGAGCCCTTCTTCGTTCCCGACGAGCTGGCGGCCGCCGCCGAATCGATTCGTGAGCGTGGTGCGAAAAGCCACGAGGCATGGCAGACGCGACTCGCAGGCTACCGTGCAGAGTTCCCGGAAGCCGCGAGGGAGCTCGATGCTGCCTTGGCAGGGCAGCTTCCCCCCGGTTGGGATGCCGACCTTCCGAGCTTCGACGCCGACCCGAAGGGTATGCCGACACGAAAGGCAAGCGGCGCGGTGCTCAACGCGCTTGCCGCCAAGATCGGCGGGCTCGTTGGCGGCTCTGCAGACCTCGCGGGCTCCAACAACAGTCGCATGTTGGGCCTTGCCGGCTTCCTGCCGGGCGCCGATGGGATTCCACGTAACGTGGATTGGGGTGTTCGCGAGCACGGCATGGGGGCGGCGATGAACGGCATGGCGCTTCACGGCGGCGTGATCCCGTACGGTGCCACCTTCCTCGTGTTCAGCGACTATATGCGGCCTTCCGTCCGGCTTGCGGCGCTGATGAAGCTCCACACGCGCTACATCTACACACACGACAGCATCGGGCTTGGCGAGGACGGCCCCACGCACCAGCCGGTCGAACAGATTGCCGCCTTGCGCGCGATTCCGGACCTGGCGGTGTTCAGGCCGGCCGACGCCAACGAGGTGCGCGAATGTTGGAAGGCTGCTCTCCAATGGGACGGGCCCGCGGCCCTGGCGCTGACCCGTCAAGACGTGCCGGTCTTCGATCGAGACACGCTGGCGAGCGCTGAGAAGGCCAAGCGCGGCGCGTACACTTTGCGCGAGGCAGGAGGCGGAGGCCCGGATGTGATCCTGGTCGCCACCGGTAGCGAAGTCGAGATCGCGATGGCTGCGGCAGATCTTCTCGAGCAAGAGGGCGCCGCGGTGCGCGTGGTCAGCATGCCGTGCTGGGAGCTCTTCGAAAAGCAGGACGAAGCCTACCAGCAGGAGGTCCTTCCACGCGGCGGCGCAGTCAAGGTCGTCGTCGAGGCGGGGATTCGCCAAGGCTGGGACCGCTGGGTGGGCAACGACGCGGCGTTCGTCACCATGGATCGGTTCGGCGCATCAGCGCCGTACCAGGTGCTCTACGAAAAGTTCGGCATCACCGTCGAACGAGTCGTCGCCGAAGCGCAGCGACTGCTGGCCTAACTCGCGGCCGCAATGGCGGCGTCGTAGTCCGGCTCCTGGACGATGTCCGCTACCATCTCGGTGTGAACGACCTTGTCGTTCTCATCGACGACCACGATCGCGCGCGCGGCGAGTCCCTTGAGGGCGCCATCGAGCATTTCGACGCCGTAGTCTTGAAGGAAGCTCCCTCGGAACGTCGAAAGCGGAACCACAGCTTCCAATCCCTCGGCGACGCAGAAACGGCTCTGCGCGAAAGGAAGGTCGGAGCTGACGACCAGCACCACGGCGTTGCCGAGCTTGGCCGCGCGTTGATTGAAGCTGCGCGCGGTGGTCTGGCAGACGGGCGTGTCGTAGCTCGGGTTGATCGTGATGATCTTCTTCTTTCCCGCGAAGTCCGCGAGCGTCTTCTCGCTGAGGTCGCCTGCGATCAGCAGGAAGTCTGGGGCGGCGCTGCCGACTGTGGGCAGATCGCGATTGGTTTGAACCGGGGTTCCCTTGAACGCGGTGGTGGCCATGATTCTCCTTCTTGAGGCACGAGTAGGTCGGTTTTATAGAGACTTCACACGAAATTCCAAGCGGTTGCCCAAGAAAAAGAAATTCATTATCAGTAGTCGATGAAGCCCTCTCTCGTCGATTTGCCCCTGGGGCAGCACGCCAGAATCGTGTCGATCGACTGCGACCGCCGCCTGTCCAGGCGGCTGATGGAGATGGGCCTCCTCCCTGGGACGCGCGTTCGGCTGGTGCGCGTGGCGCCCTTTGGGGACCCCATCGAGCTCCGGGTCCGCAACTATTACCTCTCGCTACGCCGCGTCGAAGCAGCAAAGATCGCCGTCAGGCCCGAAGGAGAGGTGTGAGCCACCAAGCCCCCCCGCAAGTGCTGATCGCGGGCAACCCGAACTGCGGAAAGAGCACCCTGTTCAACGCCCTTTCCGGCGGCAGCGCGCATGTGGGCAACTACCCTGGCGTGACGGTCGATCGTACCAGCGCAAGCCTGCGGATTGGCTCCGAGACGATCGAGCTCGTCGATGTGCCCGGCATGTACAGCCTGACGGCGAGCTCGCCGGAGGAACAGCTCGCCGTCAATGCCTTGACCGAAGGCAATACGCGGGCGGTCATCTGCGTCGTCGACGCGACCACTTTGGAGCGAGGGCTCTATCTGCCTTTGCAGCTCATCGAGTCCGGCGTCCCGGTCGTCGTTGCGCTGAACATGATGGACGCTGCGGAGCAGATCGGCCTGCGCGTCGACACGGAGCGCTTGTCGGAGCTCTTTGCCGCTCCAGTCATTCCTGTCGTTGCGACCAAGCGGCGCGGTCTGGACGCGCTCCTGAAAGCGCTCGAGAAACAGCTCGAACCCAGTAGCGATGTGTCGACGCCTCGTGTCAACTACCCAGTCGAGCTCGAAGCCGACGTGGCGGCGATCGAGCCGGTGATCGCGCGCTGGCGTCCCGAGACCGCGGCCAGTCAGCATCGGGTTTTTGCGCTTTGGTGCCTGTTGTCCTTGGGCGAAGACAGTCTGCATGGCGTTCCCGATGACGTGCGGCAGGCCGTAGCGAGCATTCACGAAGCCGCCGTGGCGCGTGGCCGTAACGTCGACCTCGAGATCATCGCCTCCCGCTACGCTTGGCTCGACGCTGCCGTGAGCGAGACCTGCTCGGTCCAAGATCCGCGGCCGTCTCGGAGTGAGCGCATCGACCGCGTGCTGACCCATCCGATCGTCGGGCTCCTGATCTTCGCAATCCTGATGTTCGGCATCTTCGAAGCGCTTTTTGCGGGGGCCGAGCCCTTCATCGGCGCCATCGAGACCGCGACCGCTTTCATGCAGCGCCAGGTCGCAGCGATTCTGCCCGCTGGCGTCCTTCAGGATCTGGTCGTCGAGGGGATCATCGCCGGGGTTGGCAACGTCATCGTTTTCGCCCCTCAGATCCTGATGCTCTTCCTTTTCATCGGATTTCTAGAAGACTCCGGCTACCTCGCACGCGTCGCCTTCGTGATCGATCGGGTGATGAAGAAGGTAGGTCTGCACGGAAAGGCGTTCGTGCCGCTCCTGTCCGGCTTCGCCTGTGCGGTGCCTGCCGTGATGGCCACACGCACGATCGAACGCCGCCGTGATCGCCTGGTCACGATGTTGGCGCTTCCTCTCATGTCCTGCAGTGCCCGCTTGCCGATCTACATCCTCGTCGTCGGCACGGTCTTCGCTGGGCAGTCGCTTGGCTGGTTCAGCGCAGGGGCTGTTGCGCTCTTTTCGATGTACACCCTTTCGGTTCTCGTCACACTTGCCGCGGCGGCGGTCATTCGGCGAACTGTGCTTCCGGGCCCGGCTCCCACGTTCGTGCTCGAGATGCCGCCCTATCGCTGGCCCTCGGCGCGGATCCTCTGGATCAACGCCTGGCGCCGTCTGCGCATCTTTCTGGTCGATGCCGGCACGATCATCCTGGCGATGACCATTCTCCTCTGGGCGCTGCTCTCCTTCCCAAAGTCGACCGAGGTTGCGGAGCGCTACGCTGCCGAGCGCGAGCGGCTCGAGCAGACGGCAACGTCGGAGTCGGGCAAGACCGAGGCTCTGCGAGCGCTCGACGCGCAAGAGGCCGGGGACCAGCTGGCCCACAGCCTCGGTGGCAGGTTCGGCCACGCTATCGAGCCCGTCCTCCGGCCTATTGGCTTCGACTGGCAGATAGGCGTCGGAATCATCGGCGCGTTCGCCGCGCGCGAGGTGTTCATCTCGACCCTGGGCGTGGTGTTTGGGATCGGAGAGGCCGACGAGGAGAACAAGCCCCTGCGTCAGGCCCTTCGCGACGCCCGGCATGCCGACGGGAGCCCGGTCATGACGCCGCTCAGCGGCGTCTCGCTGATGGTCTTCTTTCTGCTGGCCTGCCAGTGCATGAGCACAATCGCGGTCGTAAGAAGGGAGTCCGGCTCCTGGAAATGGCCCCTGTTCCTCTTCACCTACATGACGGTACTTGCATATCTGGCATCTCTCGCCGTTTATCAGGGGGGCCAGCTCCTTGGTTACGTATAGGTCTTGATTATGCCGTGGCAGCAAATCATGGCAGGGTTGATCGTCGCGTTCGCATGCGTCTACGTCGTCCGGCGGCTTGTTGGCAGAAAGAGCAGGCAGCGCCGCTCTCCGGGCCCGGACGTGCCTGTTTCGAGACTGACGCGAAAACGTACACCGCCAGATTCGTGCGAGCCCTGAGCGAAATGACTACATTGGTACGGAGATGAGCCGATCGGCGACCATCGAGGGGTTACGGAAGTTTCGGAAGAAGCTGCTGCGCGAACGCGACCCATGGCACGATAGCTCGCGCCGGTTTCGCATACGTCGATTCGCCGGCCCCGAGTGCTTTCTCGAGCATCTCGAGGGGGTCCGAGTCGCGCACCTCACCGATCTGCACGTCGGCCGCGTCACGCCGATGGAGGTTCAATACGACGCCGTCTCGATGACCAATGCCGGCAAGCCGGACATCGTGGTGATCAGCGGTGACTTCGTTTGTCACAGCCAGGTGTATCTCGATGACCTCAGCGACGTGATCAGCCAGATCGAGGCGCCGGTGTTTGCGGTCCTCGGCAACCACGACCACTGGGCGGGCGCCGAGCCTGTGCGTCATGCGCTTCGCCGGGGTGGAGCGGAGGTGCTCGACAACGCGCACACCAGCATCACCATCGGGCATCAGCCCTTACAGGTCGTCGGCCTCGACGACGCCTATACCGGTCACGCCGACCGACGGGCCGCGCTCAAGGGCTTGCGCTCCGACCTGCCGGTCATCGGACTCTCGCACATCGCCGAAGAGGCCGATGCGCTTTGGGAGGCCGGCATCCCACTCGTGTTCTCCGGTCACACACACGCCGGCCAGGTGACGGTCGCGCGCCTGCACGAGCTCTCGGTGGGCAAGCTGGCCGGGCACAAATACATCCACGGGCTTTACGGTTCCCGAGGCACCGAGGACCCGAAGGGCGCGGTCTACGTCGGCGCCGGGGTAGGGGCTGCCATCGTTCCACTGCGCCTGGGTGAGCGCGCGAAGCGTGAGGTGGCTTTCTTCGAGCTCGGCACGCAGCCCGGCGCCTTCGACGAGCATCACGGGGAGCAAGAAGCCCATCGGGGGCGCATCCCGTCGGAGAAGACCAAGGAACGCCGTGCCCAGGCCGTGCTTCGCAAACAGCAAAAACGCGAGCGAAAGACCGCCAACGGAAACGGTCCCGGCGTAAATTCCTAGTCCGTCAACGTGCGTCGTTGCGCCACAGCTGCAGGTTCTGGAAATTATCCCAGGCGATGCTGACCACATCCAGATCACCATCGCCATCTAGGTCCAGCGTCTGGGTACCCAAGTGACTTTCCGTGCCTTGCGAAATGCCATGACTCAGCCAGGACGAAGCGTTGCCGACGTTCTCGAATACGGTCACCTTCAGCGAACCGCGGTGTTCTCCGGTCACGATGTCCAGCGCGCCGTCGCCGTTTAGGTCCGCGACATCCATCGAGTTCAGGCTGCCTTGATTCGACACGACGGTGCTGCGCGACCAGTTGGAGCTGGTCGGATTGCTCGGCTGGGCAAACCAGTACAGCGCGTTGCCGTTGGTTCCGAGGTTTGTCTCCGTCACCACTGCGTCCAGTCGACCGTTGCCGTTCAGGTCCCCGAGGCGGATGCGATCGGCTTCGATCCCCGAGGTGCTGCCCAGGTCGTGGCGAAGCCAACTTCCGCTCCCGTCTCCCGGGTTCTCCCACCAGGCCACGGTCGTTCCGGCGGGTGCTACCAGAGCAGCCACGTCGAGGTCGCCATCACGGTCGATATCGCCAACCGCGAGTCCTTCCTCGCGCGCCTGACTGGTGATTTGCACCCGCGGCCAATTGCCGGAGCTCGGCGATGCGGGAATCTCGAAGTAGTAGAGGCCCAAGCTGCTCAACACGATCTCGGGCCGGCCACCGGGGACGATCTGGGCGAGCGCAAAGCCCTGACTGCGACCGTCCGCAGGATCGGATGGGATCGTGCCGATCGTGGTCGTCGTCCATAGACTGCCAGCCGCGTTCTGTGGATGCATCCAGAGCACCGGTACATTGCCCGCGGAAGCGGCGCCTTCAGCGATGATGTCGAGACCGCTGTCTCCGTCCACGTCGACGAGCAGCATCGCATCGACGTTCTGGCCGAAATCGGTTCGCGTCCAGTTGCCCGTCAGGTTGCCGCCGGGGCTGCGATACCAACTCCGACCGCTGACGATGTCGGTTTGCGCATCGCCGTTGATGTCGCCGAATGCTAATCCGAACGACTGGTCTGGCTTGGATATGTCGACCGACACGGCGGTCCACTGATCGAGCGGCAGGACGGGGCTGGCACCGATCTCGTTGCGCCACCAGTTCACGCGGCCGCCGTCTGGAGAACTGAGCTCCCAGTTGGCGCCGACGATGTCGACATCACCGTCATTCTCGAGATCTCCGACGGCGATATTGTGTGAAGCGCTCGTCGCGATCAGATGCAAGGTCCAGGACAAGCCAAGGCCTCCATTCAAGTACACGCCCACCCGATCCGTGGACGATTGGTGCATTTCGCCGAAGGCGATGTCGAGGTCGCCATCATTGTCGAAATCGACCAAGTGAACGAGGTGTACGTCCTCGGCGTCGGCAATCGAATGACGAATCCAGCTCCCATTGAGCGGGTCCGCAGGTGCCTCAAACCAGGCGATCTCGCCAGGCCCGGATTCCGATGGCGCCAAGAGGACGTCGATACGACCATCGTCGTTGAGGTCGGCCGTGTCGATGCTGCCGCCGGCGCCCCAGGCAGCGATCGTGCGGCGCTGCCAGGCTCCGCCGTTGGCCGGCGTCGCCGGTTGGCGCAACCAGTATCCGTCGCCGACCACGTCCACCCGACCGTCGGCATCGAGGTCGGCAAGCGCCAGGCCGCCAGCGGTCACCAGCGCATTCGACAGTGTTGTCTTGCTCCAGGAGTCGGCGCTGTTCTGCAGGTACAAGAACGTGGCCCCATGCTCTTGGACCGCCACGACATCGAGCTTCCCATCGCGATCGATGTCCGCGATGCGAACATCATGGGAATAGTTTTGCTCCTCGATCGGGTGGCCGGACCATTGTGCTTGCGGGTTACCGCCCGAACCGCGCGGGTTCTCGAACCAGATGATCGGCCAATCGTTGACGATGACGTCGACCGCGCCGTCGGCGTTCATGTCGGCAACCTGCAAATCGTCGCCGCCGCCGTAGGCTGCAATCCGATGCTTGGTCCAGTTCGGGTAGGCATACCAGAAGACGTCGGAACCCTGGGCGCCGCCGCCTGTCAGGATATCGAGGAAGCCGTCCCCGTCGACGTCAGCGAGGTTCTTTCCCCACGGGGCCTGGCTCTCTTCGATGGTCGTCTGCGTGAATGACAGGTTGCCGCCGATCGGAGGATCGGCGCCGTGGTCGATGTTCAGCACGTAGCTTTGAGCGGCGCCTTCAGGAGCCTGAACCAAGACGTAGATCGCGCTCTCTCCGGGCGACACGACGACACCGGCTTCTCCGGTGCCAAAGCCGACTACTTCCGTGCTGCCTTGGTAGGATACCGACAGCATCGAACCGGGATCGACCGACTGCGCCCGCACGGTCGCGAGGCCTGTGCCTACCGGTACCGAAACGTTATATGTGTGTTGGGTCGTCACGAAGCCAGTGACGAGATTCTCCCCTGCGGCTTCGAGCTCCAGCGACGAGAGCTGGGTGTTCCCAACCGGCCGATTGCAGTCGCCGATCTGCAACACCCCGGGAGACAAGATCACGGCGAGCAGAATCGTCGAGAGACGATAGGAGCGTCCTCCAAGCGCCTCGGTTTGGGGCGTCTGTGGTGAAACAAGCATAGTGGGCCTAGCGGGTCTAAAACGGGTGTAGCGGGCGGGAAGTGGTGTTCTATGGCGGGTGTTCAGTAGCTGTCAATTCGCGAAGCCTCGAATACCCAAGCCCCGGCAGAAGATCGTCGGATCCGGCACCCCCGATGTAACCTCGAGGTCACATATGTACGCTCGAATACACTTTTTCCTCGCCGATACGGACGCGAGAACTCACTCGCACCTACACGCTTCGCCGAGAAACGTAAGTTTCCGCGACTAGTTGTCGGCGAGGAAGTGCTCGGCCTCGAGGGCGGCCATGCAGCCGCTGCCCGCTGCGGTAATCGCCTGCCGCCACTTCTTGTCCTGGACATCGCCGGCCGCGAAAACGCCGGGGATGTTGGTCTGGGTCGAATCGGGTTTGGTGACGATGTAGCCCTGCTCGTCGGTGTCGATCTGGCCGTTCAAGAACGAGGTGTTCGGCGTGTGGCCGATTGCGAAGAACAGGCCTGCCACAGGAATGTCTCGCTCCTCGTTGGTCTTCAGGTCTTTGACCCGGACCGCTTCGAGGAACTCGGCGCCCTTGGCCTGCGTGACGACGTGTGACCAGAGCATTTCGATCTTTGGATTGTCGATCGCGCGCTGCTGCATGATCTTGGAGGCGCGGAGCTCGTCGCGCCGATGAACGATGTACACGGTCGAACCGTACTTGGTCAGGAACGAAGCCTCTTCCACCGCGGAGTCGCCACCGCCGATCACGGCCAGCGGTTGATTGCGGAAGGCTGGAAGCGCGCCATCGCAGACCGCGCAGGCCGAGATGCCCTTTTGCCAGAGCTCGCCGTCGTTTGCACCGGGGATGTCGAGACGCTTTGCGGTCGCGCCTGTCGCGATGATGACCGAGTCGGCGCTGCCTTCCTGGGCGTCGGCCTTGAAACGGAAAGGGCGGCTCGAGAAGTCGATCTCGTTGATGGTTTCGGTGTGAATCGTCGTACCGAATCGCTGTGACTGTGCGCGAAAGCGGTCAGTCAGTTCCGGGCCCATGATGCCCTCGGGGAAGCCGGGGAAGTTTTCGACGTCGGTGGTGGTGGTGAGTTGGCCGCCGGCTGCGATGCCGCCCGCCATGAAGCCTTCGAAGAGCACGGGTTTCAGCTCTGCGCGCGCGGCGTAAATCGCTGCCGTGTGGGCTGCAGGTCCGCTGCCGATGATCAAGACTCGATGGCTCATGGTGCTCCTTTTGAGGCCGGGTTATGCATACCCGCAGCCGGGAGCGCAAGCCCTAAGCGAGCACATCGGACACCTGTGCGCCGATGGCAAGGGCGGCCGTCAGCCCAGGAGATTCGATACCAATCAGGTGCAGAAATCCCGGCTGAGACTCCGGCGCGCGGATCACGAAATCCGCGAAGCCACCCTCGGGACCGACTAGCTTGGGTCGGATTCCGCTGTAGTCCGGCGTCAGGTGCTCCGGCCGGATCGCCGGCAGGTAGCGGGCGACGGCTTCGGCGAAGAGCTCGAGCCGGGACTCGTCCACGGCGTAGTCGATGGTGTCGACGAACTCGGCATCCGGGCCCGCTCGCCGGGCACCGGTGATGTCTGCCGTGATGTGAACGCCGAGCCCCCCGCCCGAGGGCAGCGGATAGATCAAACTGTTGCGCGTCTTGGGAGCTGCGGAGCCGAGCGCAAAGTACGAGCCCTTGCACGGGTAGAGGCGCCAAGGTCGTTCCGCCTCCGCCAGCCCCGATTTCTCCGCGACGTCGAGCGCCGAAAGACCCGCTGCGTTCACGACGCGCTGAGCAAGGAGCTCCATCTGGCTTCCGGTACTGTCCGTCGTCTGAACGAGCCAGCCATCGCTGGTCTTCCGGATGGCGTCTACTCCAGTGTGGTAGACGACCATGCCGTCCGCTTCGATGATCTCGTGAACGAGGCTTGCGATCAGCTCGTGCACATCGACCACACCTGAGGTCGGGGAGTGGAGCGCGAGCTCGCATCGGAGCTCGGGTTCTTGCTCGCGCGCCTCGGCTCCGCTCATGAGACGAAGCTCGCCCGCCCCCACGTCTCCTGCATGCCGAGCGATTGCCCGGAGCCGCTCCTCGTCCTCGGCGCTCGTGGCGACGATCAGCTTGCCCGTATGCTTGTGAGGCACTTCGTGCGCCTCGCACCATGCGTACAGGCGGCGGTTCCCCTCGATGCAGAGCCTCGTCTTCAACGAATCCTGTGGGTAGTAGATTCCGGCGTGCACGACGCCGCTGTTTCGGCTCGAAATTTCCCGTCCCGGACCAACCTCCCGCTCGAGGACCAGCACCGATTCGAGCTTCTGAGAGAGCTCGTATGCGCAGGCCAGGCCAACCACGCCGGCGCCAATTACGACCGCATCTACTGCTTCGGACATCTCTACCCCCCTACAAGACTATGGGAACGTCACTAGAAAGCTAGCGGATCGATGCGCTGATCGGGTAGCTGAACCGACAGCTGCGGCATCGGAAGCTCGCGCTGCTGCCTGTACGCCTCGTAGTGGACCAAGACCTTGCGGACGTATCGGTGAGTTTGCGTGAACGGAATCCGCTCTAGCAAGACGTCGAGCGGGGCATCCTTGGCGCTCTCCTGAATCCAGCGCCGCACATTGTGCGGGCCGCCGTTGTATGCGGCGATCGCGAGGGGTAGATGTCCGTCGAAACGTCGAATCAAAGAGGACAAGTACCAGGCCGCGAACTCGAGATTGAGGCTTGGGTCGAGCAGGTCGGCCGGTGTGAAGTCGTCGTGGCCGAGCGCGAGCGCGATGAGCCGACCCGTCCGAGGCATGATCTGCATGAGGCCGACGGCTCCCGCGTACGAGACGATGTGCTTCTGGTATGCACTTTCGACCCGCATGACAGCGAGCAGGAGGTTGGGGTCGAGCCCGTATCGCTTCGCCGCTGGCACAGCGAGCCATTCGTAGGCGCGCGGCCTGGTCTCGATGAAGTCGGGTCCGGCGAAGCCACCGGCCGTTCCGATGTCGCCGAGTGCGGCTGCCACGAGGGAAAGTGTCGAGCGATCTTCACCGGAGAGAGCGAGGCGTGCAGCTCGGACCTCGCTGGCAATCGCTTCGTGCGTACGGCCGTCGGCGCGCGCCACGCAGTTCAGGCCGGCTCGCGCGACTGGTCTTCCGAGCGCGTGACGCCAGGTCAGGTAGGCTTCGAACAGCTCGGCGGTTGCTGCGTCGCGCTCCCCCAACCGCAGCAGGTCTACAGCCCGCGCGATCCAAGGGTAGCTGTCCAGGTGCCGCTCGCCGATTGGACGGAGCTGTTTGGCGAGCGCGCGGTTCGACGTCCGTGGCGGTCGAGGAACGTCCCAGGATTCCGAACTGGAAAGCCCTTCCAGCCCGAGGTTCGATCTGCGCAGCTCCACTCGACTGAGCCCGCTGCTGGCCCAAAGCGCGTAGTACTCGTCCCCGGCGAGCTCTGCTTCCGCCTTGACCTGAGAGAAGAAAAGGGCTGCCTGAGCCGGTCGTTTGGAGCGTTCGTGGGCTCTGGCCAGGTGATAGATGGCTGCGACTCGGTACCGGGAGCCTGGGCGCTTCGCGATGTCTTGCAGTAGCCCAATGATCAGATCTTCGCCGCCCGTCCCGACGGAAGCCATCGCGGCCTCGAAGAGTGCGGAGGGCGGGGCAGCATCTCGCTTGCTGATCGAGACGAGAAGGGCATCGACCTCTTCGTGAAGTCCAGCTGCCGAAGCCACACGCACCATCTCGACGAGCCGATTCGTTGGAATCGATACGTCGGAGCGGCCGGCGCGCAAGCTCGCGAGCTGCAAGCGTGCACGTGCCGGATCACGCGCACCGACGGTCTCTGCCATGTCGTTCGCGCGGTTCTCGATGTGTTGAGCGGTGGCGACATTCTCGATCGGGAACAGTTGCGCGGTTCGCAAGTACGCCTCGGCCGCTTGCCATCGCCCTTCGTCACGTGCGAGTCGACCGGCCAGGTAGTGCACTTCCGCGTGCAGCGCCCCTGGCAGTGGGCTTTCCAGCAGCTCCGTAACGGCGGCCTTGGCGTCGTCCAGGGGCCCGGTGCGAACCAGCAGGCGTGCTCGACGCACCTGCTCTTCATCCGTCATCGAGGGCGTGTCGTGACCGAGCGCCTGGAGACGCGCGAGCTCGGACTCGGCCCAGGCTGCGCTGGGGGTCCCGGGGTGTTCGACTCGAAGCCCGTGCATCACAGCCATCGCTTCCTCGTGGCTTGCCTGGCGCACTAGGCTCCGCGCCAGCTCCGAGAGAAGCTCGCTGCCGTTGGGAACCGAGGGATAGATTGAGAGAAGGTCCTGGAGGGCCTCATCGGCGCCCGGATCGTCTGCGCGGAGCAGCGCCAGCACCCGGCCGAAACCGGCTTCGACGCGCACCGATTCGTGAGGACTTCGTGAGGCCTCGTCGAAGAACTCTGCGGCCCGCGCCGGCCGTTTCCGCAGAAGCTCGAGCCGCGCGATCTGCAGCGCAATGCGGTCGCTGATTCGGGGGAGCCCCCGGTGGGCCAGGTCGAGCTGCAAGCGAGCTTCTTCGTAGTTTGCCGCGACGATCTGTTCGCCTGCATCGCGATAGGCTTCGATCGCCCGTGTCTTGCTTGGTTGAGCTTCGGCGACCGCGAGCGCATTGAAGTACGGACCACACATTGGCCCGCGCCATTGTATGAGCTCGATCGGTGCGGTGCTGGCGTTTGGTCCCTCTGCCACGCACATAGGCACGTCCGGCGATGCGTGGAGCGGCGCCGGCAGCGATGCGAACAGAAGCCCTGCAAGGGCGATTACAATGAGAGAGCGATGGGTCAAGCTCCCTACAAGATTGCAAATATGTGAGGTGAGGCGCAAAGATTGAATCGCAGGCACGCCTCTTTATACGCAAACGGCGGCTGCGCGCGTCATTCCTGCAGGGGATCGTTGCCTTCTTGCTCCTCGCCCGCAGCGATTTCGCTTGCACGCTCTTCGTCGGTTTCGTCGGCGATCTCAGGCTGCACCACCGTGACGACAGCAATTCCGACGAGCACTGCGAAGCCGATCAAGAGCCAGGCTGTGCGCCACTTCGGTGTTTCGTATACCTCGTCGTCGGTGGACATATGCTCAGCCCGCAAGCTCCGCCAGAGCCCTCCGAGCGGCGGCAACCGCGCCGTCTATCGGTACGTCTTGCGACTCGCTCTCTGTGCGCTTCTTCAGTTCAACGGTGCCCTGCTTGAGGCCGCGGGCGCCAACCGTGATTCTCACTGGAATTCCTAGCAAATCGGCGTCCTTGAACTTGACCCCGGGGCGCTCGGAACGGTCGTCGAGGAGGGCTTCGACACCCTCTGCTCGGAGCGCGTCGTAGATCTCGCTGGCCTTGGCCAGAGGCGCTTCGTCCTTGCCAATCGGCGTGATGATGACCTGATAGGGAGCGACGTGGACAGGCCAACGGATGCCGTTCTCATCGTGATGCTGTTCCATGATGGCGGCGACCAGGCGGCTGACGCCGATGCCGTAACAGCCCATCACGATCGAGTGACTGTTGCCTTCTTCGTCGAGGAAGGTGGCGTTCATCTTGTCGCTGTAGTGCGTGCCGAGGACGAATATGTGGCCGCCTTCGATCCCGCGGTAAAGCTCGAGATTGCCATCACAGTTGGGACAGGGGTCGCCGGAGGCGGCCTGCCGAATCGAGACCAGCTCCGCTTCGAAGTCCCGGCCGTGGTTGACGTTTCGGTAGTGGTAGGGGGTTTCGCTCGCCCCAGCGATCGCGTTCGCAACGGCGACCGCATCCGGATCGGCGATGATGCGCCCCTCGAATCCGATCGGACCCACAAATCCGATCTCGGTGCCAGTCGCTTCTTTCACGGCCGCATCGGAGGCAAGCAAGACCTCTTCGACACCCAGGTGTCGGGCCAAGCCGATCTCGTTGACGTCGTGGTCACCGCGAACCACCGCCAAGACGACGTCCTCACCGGCTACGTACAGCAGCGACTTGAGCGTATGCGCCGCGGTGGTCTCACCAGCAAAGAAGGCCACCACTTCGTCAATCGAGCGGGTGTCCGGCGTTTCCACCTTCTCGAGCGCCTCGAGGTCGGCCGAGCCGCTCGCGGGCGCCGTTGCCCGGCCCGCCTGAGCCACCTCCAGGTTCGCCGCGTAGTCGCAGGCGCCGCAGGCGACGATCCAGTCCTCGCCGGTTTGCGCCAGAACCTGGAACTCGGCGCTCTGCTTGCCGCCGATTGCGCCGCTATCGGCGGCGACGACGCGGTAGTCGAGCCCGAGCCGCGTGAAGATGCGGTGATAGGTCTCGCGCATGTGCTCGTAGCTCTGCAGGGCGGCTTCTTCGGACACGTCGAAGGAGTACGCGTCCTTCATGATGAACTCGCGGCAACGGAGCAGCCCGGCGCGGGGCCGCGGCTCGTCGCGGTACTTCAGCTGGATCTGATAGAGATTCAGCGGCAGCTGCCGGTAGCTCTTGACCTCACGACGGACGAGGTCGGTGATGATCTCCTCGTGCGTCGGTGCCAGATGGTACTCTCCGCCCTTGCGATCCTTGATGCGCAAGAGGGTGGGGCCGTACAGGTCCCAGCGACCCGTCTCCTTGAAGTACTCGCTGGGAACGAAGGTCGGCATGAGCAGCTCCTGTGCTGCCGCTCCGTCCATCTCTTCTCGAATGATCTGCTCGATCTTGTGAAGGACTCGCGTCCCCAGAGGCAGCAGCTCGTAAATCCCCGCGCCCACCATTCGTGCATACCCAGCGCGAAGCATGAGCACGTGCGACGGCATGGTAGCGTCCTTGGGAACTTCCTTGAGCGTCGGAATGAAGGCGCGCGAGTATCGCATCGCGCCGTCCTAGCAGGCAGGGGGGAGAGATTCCACCGGGGTCCGACGACCCCGGTGTCTCCCGCGGCGATCAGGTGCCGATGACGAAGCTGACGCTGGTGGTGCCGGACCCGCCGATGTTGAGGGTCTGCACGTTCTTGGCGCCTTCGACCTGGTAGTCGCCGGCCTGGCCGGTGACCTGCTTGTACGAGTCGAGGACCTGGCGGACGCCCGTTGCGCCGACCGGGTGACCTGCTCCGATGAGACCGCCGCTCGGGTTGATAGGTGTCTTGCCGCCGAGGGCGATGTCACCGGATTCAATCGCCTTCCAGCTCTCGCCGGGGGCGGTGAGGCCGAAGTGGTCAATCGCCATGTACTCGGAGGTCGTGAAGCAGTCGTGGGTTTCGATCGAGTCGATGCCGCCCACGTCGGCGATGCCGGCGCGTTTCATGGCGGTCGTCACGGTGGTCCGGACGTGCGGCAGGACGTATTCCGCTTTGGCGCTTTCGGCCACCTTGTCCTCGAAGCGCATGCGCGCCGTGTTGTGGCCCCAGCCCTTGATCCGGGGAATCGACTCGAGCGGTACGCCCATGCGGTCGGCCCACTTCTTGGCGTACGTGGGCGAGGCGAGGAGCACCGCTACTGCGCCATCGGTGACCTGCGAGCAGTCCGAAATGTTGATGCGCCCGCCGATGCTTCCGTTGAACTCGTCGCGGCTCATCGCGTGCTCGTAGTTCATGTACCAGGTGCGCGTCTGAGCGTTGGGGTTGAGCTTGGCGTTCGCGTAGTTGATCGTGCTGATCTCCGCGAGGTGCTCGTCCTTGAGGCCGTAGCGCTTGTCGTACTCGTCACCGAGCTTTCCGAAGAGCTTCGGGAACGGGAACTCGATGCCCTTGGCTTCTAGCTCGTACCAGGCTGCGGTACCGAGAAAATCGCCGCCTTCGCCCGCGCCTACCGTTTTCATCTGTTCGACGCCGACCACGCAGGCCAGGTCGTAGCGATGGGCTTCGATTTCTGCGGACGCCGCTTGGATGGCGAGGCTGCCTGATGCGCAAGCCGCTTCGTGACGCGAGGTCGGAAGCCCGCTGAAGGCCGGGTCGATCTCGAGGAAGAACGCCCCGAGGTGTCCCTGCTTGCTGTAGAGTTCTGCAGCGAAATTACCCGTGTGAGCGACTTCGATCTCCTCCGGCTCGATTTTGGTATTCTCGAGAGCGCCGAGCGTGGCTTCGCGCATCATCGCGACGAAGTGCTTCTTCTCCTTGCTCCAGTTACGGGCAAAGTCCGTCTGGTAGCCGCCGAGAATGTAAACGTCTGGAACCTGTGTCATTTCTTTCACCAAAACCTTTCGCTCACGCGGCGACGAAGAACTTGCCCACATTGACCTGTGGATCATCAAAAAACGTTGTGCCTTCTTGGGCGTTTGCAAGTGCAGGTGGCACCGGAAGGCCGGCCTTCTCGATCATCTGAATGGTTGCCTTCAAACCGATCGTGTCGACCAAGACACTCGGTGGCGCCCAATTGAAGCCATTGCCCATGATGCTGTCGATACCGGAGATGTCGTCGGTGACCTCGCCGACTCGGTGGAACGAGTAGCTGATGTATCCGGCGATCACCTTCTGCGCGATGGCCGCGTAGGGACCGGTCGCTTCCGCGAAGGCCCGCATGCCATCGACGTAGCGCCCGACACGGTGCAGATTTGCGATCGTGTCGATGAAGCTGAGGTCCGGTCGCGAAATCGAGGACTTCGGAACGTACTTCTGGGTCTTCGGGTCGAGCACGATGCGCTGTCCGCCGTCATCCTTGCCGAAAAAGCCAGCGCCGGTCTTGCGGCCGAGGACGCCCTTCTCCATCAGGTCGGCCATGTAGCTCGGAAGCTTCAGCGTCTCGTGCGCCTCATCGGGGGCGAGCTCGTAGATGTTGTCGACGATGGCGCGGTGGATGTCCCAGCCGACCAGGTCGATGGTGGCGAGCGGCGTCAGGGCGCGGCCGGTGTACGGACCGACGAGCTCGTCGATCAGTAGCGGGCCGTGCTCCTCGGCGAGGATCGCGCATTCGTTGAGCAGCTGGAAGCCAATTCGGTTGCCGGCGAAGCCTGGAGTGTCCGCGGTGCGTACCATCGCGCGCCCGAGAAGCTTGGTGCAATACTCGTCGAGGAAATCGACCAGTTTGGGGTCGGTGTCTTTGCCCGCGATCAGCTCCGTCCCGACGATGACGTTTGGTGGGTTGAAGAAGTGCAAGCCGAGGAAGTTCTTGCGGAACGAATCGCTGCGGCCTTCGGCGAGCTGATTGATCGACAGACCCGAGGTCACGGTCGCGACGATCGAATCGGGCCGTCGCACCTTGTCGATGCGATCGAAGAACTCCTGTTTGAGCGGGAGCTGTTCGGTCACCGCCTCGAAGATGAGATCGGCTTCCCCGACCACGCGATCGAAATCCGCCTCGTAGCTGCCTGTGTCGACTCGCTTCGCCACGGTGCTCGAGCGCACCATCTTCACGGCTGCGGCAAGCCCGCCATCCGCCTTCTCCTTGGTTCGCGCCAAGAAGGTGACCCGCGGTACCGCCGTCGTGAACAGCGCACCGCTTCCAAGGCCCATGGCGCCATTGGCGCCGAGAACCACAACGTGTTTGATCGAGCGAGAGCTGAGCAAGTCCGAAGACCTGCCACCTGCCGCTGCTCTGGTCGCCGCCAACATCTCTTTTCCTTTCGCTTCCTCGGCTGTTTACAACTTAACTGACCGGGGAGCGGCAATGTGGGATCAAAGCCCCTTTTGGTCAACCGAAAGCGTGTGAAAACAGGCATTTACAAGCGATTTACAAATGGGATTTAGCAGCATTTCCGGCCAAGCAGCCGGGATGAGAGCGATCTGCTCACGCTCGTGTTAGGGAAGCCATCCCATGCAGGCAGGCAGCATCGCGGAGGAGCTCGGAGTCACCGAAGATGCGGTGGAGCTCTTCAGAACCGCAGAGGCCATCGACCTGCACATCGAGTCCTTCATTTGGCGCCGGCTCTTCGGCTATGACCTCAATCGCGTTCACCGGGGTGGCTTGTTCGGGCGTAGCTTTTTCGGCCAGGCGGACTTCCCAACGGCTCTGCAAATCGGACTAGCAGGGGCGACCTGGTCGATCGCGACCAACCCGGCTCGCTCCTCGCGGGGCCGTCGGCGCACCTTCGAGCACAATCTTACAGCGCTCCGAACGCTACTGCAGGAGGCGCCCGGGGTCAGACACGTTCGGACCGCCACCGAGTTCCGCGCGGCGCGCGCCGAAGGCGACCACGCGGCCTTCATCGGCGTTCAAGGCGGCAACGCGCTCGACGATGGCATCGAGGCGCTCGAGCTGCTTGCCGACCAGTCTGTCCTACGGGTGACTCTGCTTCATCTGACCTCTTCGCGGCTGGGCGCAACGAGCGCCCCGGGCGGGAAGCGAAGCGCAGGGCTCAGCGATTTCGGAAGAGCCTACGTACGAAGGCTGAACGAGCTTCGCGTTGGCGTGGACCTCGCTCACATCAGCCGCCCCGGTTTCTTCGACGCCGTCGAGGTGCACGACAAGACACAGCCCTTGTTCGTGACGCACACCGGATTGGCCGGCGTCTACGAGCACTGGCGAAACATCACAGACGAGCAGTTGCGGATCGTCGCCGACACCGGCGGCACGGTTGGTGTGATGATGCACGCCGCTTTCCTCGCTCGACGCGGCGCGACCGTCTCCACGGTGGTCGACCACCTCGAGCACGTCGTGGACACCGTCGGCGAAGATCATGCGTCGATCGGCACGGACTACGACGGCTTCATCATTCCACCCAAAGACGTGCCGGGGATTTGGGCCTTTCCTCGCCTTGTCCAGGAAATGCTGGATCGCGGCTGGTCCGCGCCGCGAATTCGGAAGATCCTCGGCGGGAACGCGCTGCGGGTGATCGAGGCGTTGCGCGGCTAGCAGGGCGAGCACAGGCTTCGGCCATGGCACTTCTGGAAAAGATCGACGCCGACCTGAAGAAGGCGATGCTCGAACGAGACGTCGTGACACGCGACACCCTTCGCATGATCAAATCCGAGCTCTTGACGCTGGACAACCCGGACGAGCTCGCCGTGCTCTCCCGGGCGGTCAAGTCGCGGCGAGACAGCATCAAGAGCTACGTCGAGGGAGGCCGGCAGGACCTCGCCGACCAGGAGCAAGCCGAGATCGAGGTGATCGAGCGCTACCTTCCAAAGCAGTTGGGCGAAGACGAAGCGCGCGAGGCGATCGCTGCGATCATCGAAGAGCTCGGCCTCTCGAGCAAGAAGGAGCTCGGGCAGGTCATGAAGGAAATCAAGGCTCGCTATCCGGGCCAGGTCGACGGAAGGCTGGCGTCGTCAATCGCGGGACAGCTCCTCGCCTGAGCGACTGGCTACCCGGCTCGTCCTGTTGGTCGACCACCAAAGTCGATACCGCTCCTGGATAGCTCTACGGTTGTCGCCCGGCATGTTGACGCGGTAGCCGTAGTCCTGGGCCGAAGCACGAACGAGATCGAGGCTCGCGATGGCGCGAATCTCAGGGTCGTCGTGGTCGAGGCTGTCGATGAGCCACTCCATCCGCGAGCGTTCGCGATTGCGTGAAAGCCATGCGCTCCATTGGGTCTCGTCGGTACCGAAATCTTGCGCGGTCAGCATACGCAGCACCCGCCAGGCCGCCTCGCCCAAGACGCTGCGCTCCGAAAGAGCGGAAATCAGCACCGCTATGGATCCCTCGTCACGGAGAACGGCGAGCGCGCGTATGGCTAGCAGGCGCGAGCGCTGGTCGGAGTCCGAGGCGAGCGCGAGCGCACGAAGCGACTCCTTGAGACCCTCCACCCCTTCCTGATCATGGAAGACCTTCAAGGCGAAGAGCGCGCTCCGCGAGACCCCCTGATCGTCATCGAACATGGCAGCGGCGAGCGGCTCGATCACCGTGGGGTGCGGTAGCTCCGCGGCGACCAGTGCCGCGTAATAGCGGATCTCGGGTTCGTCGGACTTCAGCAGCTCGGCGATGTAAGGGGCTGCCGCATCGCCAAAGGCAACGAAGGTCCTGCAAAGGGCCGATACGCTGTGTCCGGGAGGTGGCTTGACGTGGGGCTCCCAGCGGTTGAACCAGAGCCGCCCGGGGAAACGGTCGGTCAAGACCGGGAGCACCTCTTCGCCCATGGCCAGCAATGCGGCGTGATCGGGCGATTCCTCGTTGGGCCCGTGCGTGCCGAGCCGGGTGACCATGCTGTGCACGCGCGCGGTGAAGTCTGGGGGCTCCGGGGGCAGTAGGCTTCGTGGAGCCGTCCCGACGGCGCTCAGTGCCCCGACGTTCAGATGCTCGACCAGGAACTTCATGGCCATGGCTTTGGCGTCATCACCACGTGCCGGAGGAATGCTCGTCCAGCGGCGAAACGCTCTGCCGAGCTCTCGGTCCGGCCACCACTTGGCCTCGAGGCTGTCCCCCGGGGGAGGGTTCGAGGTCCGCCAACGTCCGCCTGGCGGCTTCGAGTCTGGCGCATCACTTGGGTTCGGCGCCTCCACCCGGTCGGAGGGTGGGTTCTTGATCAGGTAGGTCGAGTCCGATTTGTTCCCTGACTCCATCGACTCCGAGGGTACACCAATCGGCGTCAAACGAGCATTTTGATCCTGCGCTCGTCCTGCGGGATGCTGGTCCGGCCGCTGGCGGCTTCGCGAAGAAGCTTCTTGATCCGTAGGCCTAGGACGTCGATCTCCGTGGATGCGTAATCCTCCGCCCCGAAGCGCGCCACTTGTTCGGTCTGGCGCCTGAGGATCTCCATATCCTGCCGGAGGATCCGCATCGCCACCGGTCGGAAGACCGTTCGCAGTATCGCGTTTGGGATCGGCGTCTTGACCGTTACGGTGGCGAACATGTCGGTGACCGTCGGGGTTCGTGGCGTGAGGGCGGTGGTGGCGATGATGTGACTGCGGTCGCTCAGCCGGTATTCCACCTGGGCGATGCAGGGAAGGATGAAGCGGTCCCAGTGAAACACCTCGCCGCCCTGCGGGGCGAGGATGCGGCCCGCCACGCCTTCGGGGCGTTGCTCGCCGATGAACTGAGCTTCCACCCCGCCATCCAGCGTCCTGATGATCACATCGATCGGCTTGCGATCCTTGTTCTTGCGGAAGAGCCCGGCGTGGACGAAGGCGGTGTGCGGAACATCCAAGGCGTTCTCCGCGACGGCGTCGAGCGGCCCCGGCATTTCGAGTTGCTCCCGAATGGTGAGGTATCCGTCCTGATCCGCGCAGGGGATTTGGTACGGCCCACCATCGGGTTCGACGTTGGCTTCAGAATAGACCCAGAGCCAGCCTTGCGAATCGCGACACGCGAACGCAGGTACACGGCGCGCAGGGTGGTCGGGCTCACCGCACAAGCCAGGCACTGCCTTGCACGCGCCGGCGCCGTCGAACTCCCAGCCGTGGTAGTGGCACTGGATGTTCCCGTCGGTCACTCGGCCGGCGGACAGTGGCGCGTTGCGGTGTGCGCAGCGATCGAGCAGCGCCACGCTCTGTCCCGTCGAGTCGCGAAATGTAACTAGTGGTAATCCATTCAACAAAAACGGCTTTGGTTTCGATCCGATTTCCTTGCTGGTCGCCACGACGTACCAACCCGGCGCAAAACCAGTGTTTACGTTCATCTCCGCCTGCGGCTGTGCTTCCTTGGTCATGCTGATCTGCGCAATTTCTGCGCCTGCTCGAATCGAGTTTTGTTTCTTTTGCGTAATTAGCACGAACGCAACCCAAGTTTCGATGGAACGAGGTGGTTTCGACTGCTACACGACCGACATGTCACGCCAAATCAACAAGGAACGTACTCGGCGTCGCTTGCTTCAGGCGATTCTCAAAACGATCCAGCGGTACGGACACAGTACCCTGACCACCGGACGAGTTGCTCAGCTCGCCGGAGTGGCACAGCCGACGTTCTACGTGCACTTCCGGAGCATGGACCAGGCTCTCGAACAGGTAGCCGAGTGGGTCGCCGAGGAGCTCAGCCCCGGTCTCAACCCCGAAGCTTCGGCCGAGGTCGATCGCGCCGCTGACGTGCTCGAAGAGGCCGTCCGCAAGTGTACGCGCTCCCTAGTTCACGACCGAAAAATGGCCGAGGTCTTTCTCAGCAACCGTCGCGACCAAACCACCGCGCTCGGCAAGCGCTGGACGGTGCTCACTGGGAGCCTCCGCGAGCGAATGCGTCAAATCGTCGTTCAGGTCCGCCCCGACGTCTCGCCGGCCGACGCGGCGCTCCACGCAGAGTTGCTGGTCAGCGTCATCTTCGGTCTCGCCGAGGCCCACCTGGACGGCCGCGTCGACAACCTCGACCGCGCCACGGCGACAGCTTCACGCGCGATCGTCACCAGCGTTCTGACCACCTCATCAGTCGCTGACGCCGCCTGAGGAGCTCGGGTTCCGCGAGGAGGCCTCGAGTCACCTTTCGATGAGGTGGCTTGCATGTTAAGCCCGCCCTGTGACCGACCTGTTCAATCCATCCGCTGAGCATCGCGCGCTTCGCGAGCTCGTTCGTTCATTCACCGAAAGAGAAGTCGACCCGCAGGCCGAGTCGTCGGACCAACAAGAGCGGTTCAACATCGAGCTCTTCCGCAAGCTCGGCGAGCTCGGCCTTCTCGGGATCACCGTGGAGGAGCGATTCGGCGGCGCAGGCTTGGATCCCGTTGCCGCCGTCATCGCACACGAAGAGCTCTCGGCAGCCGACCCCGGTTTCGCGCTGGCGTATCTCGCGCACTCGATGCTCTTTGCGAACAACCTGCAGATCAACGGCAGCGACGAGCAACGTCGCAAGTACCTGCCCGACGCCTGCACCGGCAAGAAGGTGTGTGGGATGTGCATGAGCGAACCCGGCGCAGGTACCGACGTTCTCGGCATGCAGACCAGTGCAGTTCGAAAGGGCGACAGCTATCTGCTCAACGGCGCCAAAATGTGGATCACGAATGGCGCGATCAACGACAAGGAGCTGGGCGACACATACCTCGTCTATGCTCGCGTGGAAGGCAGTCCGCGCAATCAGCTCTCGATGTTCATCGTCGAAAAAGGGTTTGCTGGATTCAGTCTTGGCCAGAAGATCAAGGGCAAGCTCGGTATGCGGGCTTCGACCACGGCAGAGCTCGTGTTCGAGGACTGTCAGGTGCCTGCCGAGAATCTGGTGGGCAGCGAAGGCGCCGCGACACTTCACATGATGCGAAATCTGGAGCTCGAGCGTGTCACCCTCGCAGGAATGAGCCTCGGGATTGCGCGCAGGTCCATCGAGGTGATGAACCGCTACGCGAGTGAGCGGAATTCATTTGGCAAACCTCTGCGCGACTTCGGCCAGATCCAGCGCTACATCTCGCAGTCCTACGCGGAGTACATGGCGGGGCGCGCCTACACCTATTTCACCGCATCGACGATGAGACTCGACACCCCGGGCCATCGTCTCGACTCGGACGGCGTGAAGCTATTCACCTCGACGATGGCCAAGGATGTCGCGGACCGCGCGATCCAGGTATTGGGCGGCTACGGCTATGTTGCCGAGTATGGAGTCGAGCGCCTCTGGCGAGATGCCAAGCTCCTCGAAATCGGAGGCGGCACCCTGGAAGCGCATCAGAAGAACATGTGCCGGGAGCTCGCACGGACCGAACGCATTCTGTGAGTCAGCCCACATCTCACTGAATTCCTCGGTAATTGCCCCTCTCGAATTAGCGGACGGACGTATCGAGCGGCTATGCTGTGCGATGTGACACTTTGTGCGGAGGGATAGTCCGCCACTGGTTCGCATGTGCGGTCGGACTCGTCTGGTTGGAGCGCGCTTCGGGGAGAGTGTTTGGGGGAAGCATTGACGCAACAATCCGCAGCTAGCCAATTGCCAAAGCCTCCGGTCGACCTCCCTGTTCTTGGGAAATTCGCCGGCTACGACATCCTAGGGCGGCTGGCGATGGGCGGAATGGCCGAAATCCTGCTTGCCCGCCACGCCGACACGGACGGCGACCATCGCTTCTTGGTGGTCAAGCGCATACTTCCGCATTTCGAAGCGGACAGTGACTTCGTCCAAATGTTCCTCGACGAAGCTCGCATCGGAATGCAGCTCAAGCATCCGAACATCTGCCAGTTCCATCAGTTCGGTGCGGACGCGGGGTCTCACTTCATCGTGATGGAATGGGTGAACGGCGTCCCACTGGGGCGACTGATTCGCAAGGCGCGCAACTCAGGCGGTGTCGGGCTTCCCATCGCGATTCGAATCGCAGTCGACGTTGCAAGGGCGCTCCACTACGCGCACATCGCCAACGATGAGCACGGCGAGCCGTTCAACATCGTTCATCGTGACGTTTCGCCGCACAACATCATGATCGGCTACAACGGCATCGCGAAGCTGCTCGACTTCGGAATTGCAAAGGCAGACCACCGCGCCCACAAGACACAGGCTGGCGTGGTGAAGGGTAAGTTCGCCTACATGGCTCCCGAGCAGTGTACGGCCGCGCCGTCGGACCATCGGCTCGACATCTTCGCGCTTGGCGTCTGTGTTTTCGAGTCGATGACCGGTCGCTCGCTCTACCGGCGCAAGACCGAGGCCGCGACCATGCGGGCCGTGATCATGGATCCGGTGCCATCGCTCAAGGAGCGTCTTCCGGACGCGCCGGACGAGCTCGACCGCATCGTGCAGAAGGCTCTGGCCAAGGAGGCGAACGATCGTTTCGCGACCGCGGAGGAGTTTGCGGGAGAGCTCGAAGCGTTCGGACGGTCGACCCAGCAGCTCGCCACGCAACGCGAGGTCGCCGACTTCATCAAGAAAGTCTTCCCGGAGGAATTCAATCGCGGACCGCGGGTAGACACGGTGCCGTTCGGTGCGTCGATTGCCGTCAACATACTCAACACCGATGCTCTGGATTCGCAGAAATCATACGTGTCCCAGGTGCCAGGCGCGATTCGGGACCTCGAGATCGATGGCGACGCCGATAGCGTGGACCTAGGGCACCTGATCGACGCTCCGGTCGTCTTGCCGCATGCCGCCCCGGCCAACAAGGCCACACTACCCGAACCCGAGTTCAGCCAGCGCCCGACCGAGAGCGCCGAGGTCAAGGCACCCAAGCGGGCCGCGTCCCGGAAGTCCAAGTCTGCGCCGAAGAAGCCGTCTAGCTTCGGCTGGAAGCAAGTAGCGGTACTTCTCGTGCTGGTTCTTGGGGGCGCCGCCGCGGCCTACGACCAGACCGATGTGGTCAAAGATGCGGTCGACCGCGTCGCTGTCATGTTCGAAGAGAAGGGCCCGCCCGAAGTCGCGGTCGACGAGAATCCGCTCTTGCGCGAACACGGTGCGCGCATCCTGCTGGCGTCCTCGCCGCCCGGGGCAAAAGTCTTCCTCGATGGCATCGAACAGGGCGTTGCGCCTGTTGCATTGACCGGTTTGATGGAAGGCGAGTACCGAGTTCGAGTCGAGGCGCCGGGATTCGCCTCCTGGTCGACGCAAGTCCAGGTGGCGCAGGGAGAGACGGCAGGTGTCACCGCGAAGCTTCTCGGAAAGCAGGGCGGCGCCAAGCCAGGGGCCTTTGGGCGCGTGAACGTCGAGACGACTCCGCCTTCCGATGTCTACATCGCCGGTGACCTCGTGGGGCGGACGCCCATGCAAACCGTCTATGCGCCGCTCGGGCGTGTGACGTTCGACTTCAAGCTTCCGGACGGTCGCAACATCAGCCGCGAAGTCAAAGTCGAGTCGGACAGCGTTGCGCGCGCGCGATTCGACCTGAGCAAGGTCAGGCGCTAGTCGCCCGATTCCTCTCGCAAGCGGACGTAGCTGTCGTATCGTTCCGGATCGATTGAGCCTGCGTTCAGGGCGTCGACCACAGCGCATTGCGGCTCGTGGGTATGGCTGCAGCTTCGAAACGCGCACGCTCCCGGTAAGGGTCGAGCTCGGGAAAGCATTGGTCGAGGTGCTTGATCGGCAGCTCCCAGGTTCCGAGCTCTCGGATTCCCGGCGTATCCGCGAGAAATCCACCAGTTGGAAGGGCATGGAGTGACGCAACTCGTGTCGTGTGGCGGCCTTTGCCGTGATGATCGCTGACGCTCGCAATGTTCAGATCGACTCCGGGAAGGATGCGGTTGATCAGGCTGCTCTTCCCAACTCCGGATGGGCCGACGAACGCCGAGATCTTGTCGTGCAGTGCCTCGATCAGGGCCTCCATCCCCTCTCCGGTGTCTGCGCTCACCGTCAGGATTGGGTACCCGATAGACTCGTAGGTCCGCTGCCAGGCCTGCTGCTCCGGATCTCGCAAATCTGCCTTGTTCAGGACGATGACCGGCCGAACGTACTGGTGCTCGGCGATGACGAGGAAGCGATCGAGCAGGCGGGTGTTGAGCGACGGGCGCCCGTGGCAGAACGTAATGAGTAGCTGGTCGAGGTTCGCGACCAGGACGTCCTCCTTGACCGGACCTCTGCCCGGTTGGCGTCTCGAGAAGCGGCTGTGTCGTGGCAGGACCTCCACGACGACGACGCTCCGCTCGATCAGGGCGCGACACCATCACACGGTCGCCAATGACACAGAGGTCGGTGGTTCGCGGCACGTTCTTGAGTCGTCCACGTACGCGCGCCTGTACGACGTCTCCGTCGATGCGGACGTCGACAAAGCCGGCGGTCGAGCGAACAACGAGGCCTTCGGTCGTTTCGGCCATGATCAGCCCTGGCAGTTCGAATCAGGGTCGCGGGTGATCAAGGGACGGAGCGAATCCTGGTGAGAGATCCAGGCCTCGACGACCTCGGCAGGTGCGCCGTGGTCGCGAAGCGTCTCGAGGAGGATCTGCTTGCGTCGATCGAACTGTCCGCCGAATATCCGATGTGGTCCGTGGGCCTCGTCGAGCGCGCGGCCGCCATACTCGACGGTCGCGCCGAGATTTCTTGCCGCATGCTCGTACTCGAAACGCTTGATTCTCTCGCGCTCGGCGCGCGCGAAGAGGAAGCCAATCATCATGTCGTCGAAGCAGCGATCGACGAAATCGTCGACGATCGCTCGCAACTTGGGCTCTCCGCCGAGCTGTTCGAATAGGCTCATCTAGTCGGTGACCCTGAGCCAATGTCGAAGGTCGATCAAGTTGCGTGATCGGGGTCGACGACCCAAAACGAATGGAAAGTCATGATGGAAAATGATCGGGAGCTCTCTGAACACGCGTTTCGGCTTTGCCAGCAACTGCTTCGGATCGACACGACCAATCCTCCGGGCAACGAGTTGGCTGCAGCGGAGCTACTCGCCGGAGAGCTGGGGGCTGCCGGTTTAGAGCCCGTCGTCCTGCAGAGCGCGCCCGGGCGGGGCAATGTCGTCGCCCGTCTGCGCGGCTCAGGCGAGCTGCCCCCGCTGCTGCTCACCGCCCACCTCGATGTCGTCGAGGCCGAGCCGTCGGCCTGGGAGCACCCACCATTTTGCGGCGAGGTCCACGATGGCTGCCTCTGGGGACGGGGAGCGATCGACATGAAGAACATGGCAGCCATGTCGGTTGCCATCGCGACCCGGCTGGCGCGCGAGGGCGTCAAGCCCAAGCGTGATTTGATCTTCGCGGGAGTTGCGGACGAGGAGGCGGGTTGTCGTCACGGCTCGCTCTGGCTCTGCGAGAACCACCGTGACCTGGTGCAGAGCGAGTTCGCCATCGGCGAGGGCGGGGGCTTCAACATCCAAGTTGCAGGCAAGAGCTTCTTTACGGTGCAGGTCGCGGAAAAGGGCGTGTGCTGGGTGCGCGCGCGCGCGACGGGCGAACCGGGACACGGCTCGATGCCGCGTGAGGACTCCGCCGTCGTTCAGCTGAGCGAGGCGATTGCGCGCCTGGGCCGGCAAGGCTTGCCGCGCCATGCCTCGGAGTCGGTCGAAGGTTTCATTGCTGCGATCGCATTTCACCTGCCCGCTCCCTTGCGGCCGTTGGTCAAGATGCTCGCCAACCCGACGCTGGGCCCTACGATGCTCAACCTTCTGCCCGACCCGGGTGTGAGGCGAGCGTTTCGGGCCTTGCTAGGCAACACGGCCTCGCCGACAGTGCTCCGCGCGGGCAACAAGACCAACGTCATCCCCGGATTCGCAGAGGCCGAAATCGACGGCCGGATTTTGCCGGGTCAGACTCGAGACGACTTCCTGCGCGAGCTTGGCGACGTACTGGGTGGAGACATCGAGCTCGAGGTGATGCACTCGCTTCCGCCGGTCGTAACAGAGCCGAAAGAGTCATCCTTGTACTCCCTGATCCACGAGGTCATGGGAGAGCGAGCGCCGGGTGCGCCCATGGTCCCTTTCGTTCTGCAGGGCTTCACCGACGCCAAGGCGTTCACCTCGATCGGGGCCAAGTGGTATGGCTTTGCGCCGGTGAAGCTGCCGCCCACGCTCCGCTTCGCCGACATGTTTCACGGACACAACGAGAGAATCCCCATCGATGGATTGGCCTGGGGGACGCAAACGCTGATGGAAGTCGTCCGCCGCTGCATCGGCACCTAAATTTCGCCTGTCAGGGTTGCGAATTTCAGTTCGCGCTTTCCATTGGCGCCGAGATCGGAGAACCTAATCTCCTTCGACCGGGATGGGTTTGCAGAAGCGTCTTCACGACAGCGAGATCTTACTCGACCTGGCTGCCAGCGATCTACAGGGCCTCGTCGAGCAAGCGGGTGACGAGCTCGTCCGGCTGGGCAAGCTCAACGCACGCCAACGCACCGCGATTCAAAGGACACTCGACGAACGGGGCGAGGGGGAGCTTCACGATCTAGGCAGCGGAGTGGGCGTCCTTCGAGTGCGCTACGAGGCGCAGAACGGAGACGTCTACCGCTGTTCGCTCATGCGTCTTCCCGAAGGTGTCCGTGCGAGCGACCATGAGAAGGTCCACTACGTTTGGCTGATTGTCGCCCCATACGGCGCCGCCACGCCCCCCAACGAAGATCTGGAGCCCTTTGGCTGGATGTTGCACGACGAGCGCTTCAGCGCGTCGATTATCGGCGCCAACGATCCGATGCAAGTGCTCGCGACCTACCAGCTCTATCTCGAGTACGTCGAAGCGCCGCCTGACGAGCGACGGCCTTCGCTGGTGCCGACCTATCCGAGCATACCGCCGCCCGACACCGGCATTGCGGCGGGTCTGCTTGCGGACGTTCGTCGAAAGCTCCCCTTCTATGCGAGCGACTTCGTCGATGGATTCAACCTCAAGGGCCTCGGCGACGATCCTCTTCTTGTTCTTCGCATGCTTGGCGCCCTCGATTGCCTTCGGCGGGCTTCTCGCGTTCCTCACCGACGGCGAAATTGGAGCAGTCGAGGCGCTTCTTGCGACAGCGATCGGAGGCGTGGTCTACGCGTTGTTCTCTGGGCAGCCGCTGACGCTTCTTGGCAGCACCGGACCGGTCACGATCTTTCTAGCGCTACTTTACGTCCTTTCCAAACAGCTAGGGGTTCCCTTTCTGCCCGGCCTGTTCTGGGTCGGCATCTGGACATCGGTAATCATGCTGGTGTTGGCCGTAACCAACACCAGCCGCTACATCCTGTACTTCACGCGCTTCACCGACGAGATTTTCGCGGCCCTGATCGCGCTGATCTTCATCACCGAAGCCTTCCGCGACATCTTTGGCGACATCTTCGGACCGGAAGTCCCGACCAATGGGCAGCTTCTCGCGCTCATCCTCGCGCTCGGAACCTACATGATCGCTCAGCAGCTCTCCCGTGTTCGGCAGAAGCCACTGCTCACCAAGACCGTCCGCGAGTTCCTGGCGGACTTCGGTCCAGCGATTGCCATTTTCACGATGACTGCCGCGGCCTGGGCGATGCACCCGATAGAGCTCGAGCATCTCGCTGTTCCATCCGAGTTCACGACCACGAGCGGACGACCCTGGTTGGTCGATCCGAGGGATGTGCCCGGTTGGTTTCTACTGGCGTCGATACCAATCGCGGGCCTAGCCGCCGTGCTGCTCTTCCTCGACCAGAACATCACCGTGCGTCTCGTCAATAGCCCCCAACACCGGCTGAAGAAGGGCGCGGGCTACAATCTCGATATGGCAGTGATTGCCGTGCTCGTCGCTTTCTGCGCGACCTTAGGCCTGCCCTGGGTCGTTGCTGCGACGGTTCGATCCTTGAATCACACCCGAAGTCTGGCGACCGTTCGGCATCATGCTCGAGGCGAGCACATCATTTCGGTGATGGAGAACCGGCTCACACCGCTGCTGGTTCATTTTTTGATCGGAACCTCGCTGCTCTTCCTCGGAGTGCTTCGCGCGATCCCGATGTCCGTAGTGTTCGGCCTGTTTCTATTCATGGGCATCGCCTCGCTTCGGAGCAATCAATTCGTTGACCGTCTCAAGCTCTGGGTAACCGACCCAACGCTGTATCCGCCCACCCATTACATCCGGCGCGTGTCGCGCACGGTGCTGCATAGCTTCACCTTGGTTCAGGTCGCTTGCCTGTCGGTACTCTGGTTCGTGAAGGAGTCGTCCTTCGGCGTCCTCTTTCCGCTCTGCATTGCGCTACTCGTCCCAATCCGCCGCGGCCTAGAGCGGATCTACAGCCAAAGAGATTTGGCCTTTCTAGACGCCGACGAGAATCCCGAGGAAGAGCAGTACCGCGAAATGGACTAGGCGATCGGGGCGCGGGGGAGCGCGACGCGGGAGTTCAACGGACGGGGCGGCTTGCAAAGGTGGCCGGAAGGGCTTGGGGCCTGAGGCCACGCAAGCCGCCCCTCGGAGCTCGCGCCAATCGGGGCTGTTTGCTGTCTTGCCGATTGTCACTTCCACGCCGCCGAACCCCCGCATCGCGCTCCCCCGCGCCCCTCCACACGGAGACATTCGAGCCGCGTACATTCGTACGGCGCCATCAAGCCAAGTCCTCCACGCCTCGCTTAAGACCGCAGGCGGCAGCGCGAGCCCGGAGGGCGAAGCCCGGCGCGAACGCGCCGGCAAGGCAGAGCGAAGCGAATGCCGCGCCAGGGAGGATTGCGGGTGGGGGTAGGCGATAGTGTGGGGGCGGTGTAATTAAACCTGACCACGCAACCCACCCAGGACCCGCCCCCCAAACACCCGCGGCAGCACAAGCCGAGAGTCGACTCCCCCCCTAGAACCCGTCTCCGCGTCCCGCCACTTTCTCCGCGTGCGGCCGCAGCTATCGTACGCTGGCCGGATGCGTCGCGCCGTTCCCCTGCAGCTTCTCTCCGACCGGGAGCACTACGAGCAGGTCATTCAGGCTGTCCTCGAGGCGGAGCGGAGTGTCTGGATCGCGACCGCGAACCTCAAGGAGCTGCTGGTTGAGGATCCTCGTGTGGTTCCGGGGCGTCGGCGTGGCCGGCGCGGGAACTATCATTCGGTTCTCGAGGTGTTCGCCGAGCTTGCGGAGCGCGGGGTCGAGCTCCGGATTCTTCACGCGTCGATGCCTTCTCGTCCGTTTCGGAAGAGCTTCGATGGGCAACCGGGGCTCGTCAAAGGCGGTTTGGAGATGCGCTTGTGCCCGAGAGTTCATCTCAAGACCGTCGTGATCGACGCGCGTCTCGTCTACCTCGGCAGCGCGAATTGGACCGGCGCTGGCCTCGGCGCCAAGGGCGAAGGCCGGCGCAACTTCGAGATGGGAATCTTCACCTCGGACGAGCAGACCATCGACTACGTTCAAGAGCGCTACGACCGCATCTGGCGAGGAGCGGAGTGCGGAGATTGCCGCCTTCGAGACGAGTGCGAAATGCCCCTGGACCAGTTCTAGCTAGGTATCCTCCTGCCTTGCCGCTGCCTCGGCTATAGCCAGGCGAGCAGGGCGGGAATCGTGAGCACCGAGAGAAGGGTGCTCACCAGGACGAGGCTTGCGACCTGTTCGGGGCTTCTACCGTAGCGGTGCGCGAACAAGTAGTTGAGAACGCCTACCGGCATAGCCGCCTGGAGGATCAGCACCTTGCGGGTCAGCCCCTCGACGCCGAGCACGGTCGTCACCAGCAAGCCCGCCGACACTCCGAGTCCGAAGCGCACGAGCGCGAGCGTCACCGAGCGGCCGAGCGAATCAGGGTGCATCTTCGATAGGGAGACCCCGAGGGTCAGGAGCATCAAAGGGATTGCAATGTCGCCCAGGAGCTCCGTCGTTCGCGCGATCCACGTAGGCACGGGGATGCCCAAAGCGACCACCGGGACGGTGATGAGGACCGCCCATGTCAGCGGCGAGCGAAGGAGCGGCCGCAATGAAAACGTCCCCGAGAAGAGCGGGCTTCCGAGCGAGACGTGAAAGGTGGCGGAGACTGCGAAGTATGTCATTCCGAGCGCCAAGCCCGGTTCGCCGAAGGCGAAGAGGCAGATCGGCACGCCAACGTTCCCGGAGTTGCTGAACAGCAACGGGCCGAGAAAGGTGTGGCTGGGCAGGTTCATCGCTTTGAGCACGGCGATGCCGCCGATCGCGAACAAGCTCATGACCGCCACAGTGAGCCCCGCCATCGACGCGAGCTCCCAGGGAGGGACTTCGAGCTTCGTCAGGCTCCGAAAGAGAAGGCAGGGGACGCCGACGTTCAAGACGAGCCGCGAGATCGAAACCTCATCGAAGTGCGTTCCGGACCGGGCCCAGGCAAGGCCCACGGCCGCCACGATGAAGACCGGAGCGACGACGCTCAATAGCTCGAGAATCACGAGCGCTTAGTCTTCGAACTGTCCGCGCTCTTTGAGCGCTGCCATGATGATCTCGACGGCCTTGTCGATTCTCATCTCATTGAGCGCGACGGTGATGTCCGGGTCTTCCGGAGCCTCGAACTTCGAGAAGTCGGCGTCGGGTCGGCGTTCGCGGCACAGGGCTTCGTCGGTGTTGACGTAGACCTGGATGACCCGATCTTCGCCGATGCGCGCCTTGAGCTTGTCCCGGTCGGTGCGCGTTGGGCTCGGGAAGGCGCAAATGTTGATCAGACCTGCGTCGGTCACCGCCCTTGCGGCCGAGATCATCGAACGCAGATCCTCGCCGACCGGGCTGACCACCGTGGCGGTGCGGCCATCATCGAAGAGCCTTCGCTCGAGTGCGTAGGCCAGTGTCCAGCGTCCGGATCCCGGAAGCCCCTGCAGCCAAACCGTCGCGCCTCGCTGGCCGAAGCGCTCCATGCGCTCGTTGTTGCTGACGAAGGTCTTGGGCTCCATCGCCGACTCGGCGTGCAACTCCTTCATGACTTCGCCGATGTTCTGGTCGGCGCCCTCGAGCGCGATCATACCCGCCGCGACCGTGTTGTTGGTAAGCGAGTCGATGACGATGAACGCTCCCGTCTCGCGGTTGCGCTGGTAGTCGTCCACGTAGAGCGCGCGGTGGCAGCTCAGCCGCACCTTCGCAATGTCATTCAGCGCGATGCCGTCGGTCGGCTTCTCTTCGAGCGTATCCATGTCGATTTCGCAGTAGATTTTGTCGATCTGAGCGCGAACCGTCTGGCTGGTGTGCTTGACCAGATACGCCTTCTCGGTGTCGAGTGGCCGCTCGTGCATCCAGACCAGATGTGCATCGAAGCGACGCGTGACTCGCGGTAGATTGTCCGGCTTGACGATCATGTCGCCCCGGCTGATGTCGATCTCGTCTTCGAGTCGAATCGTCACCGACTGGGCGGCGAAGGCCTCGTCCAGCTCGCCATCGTAGGTGTCGATGGCTTTCACTTTCGACGCCTTGCCCGAGGGGAGAGCCACGATAGGGTCGCCCTTGGCGATGACGCCCGAAGCGACCTCGGCAGCAAAGCCGCGATAGTCCAGATCGGGCCGAATGACGTACTGTACCGGGTAGCGGAAATCGGCGAAATTTCGGTCTGCGAAGACCGGAACCGTCTCGAGATAGCCGAGGACGTTCGGCCCCTCGTACCAAGGGGTGTTCTCACTGTCGGTAACCACGTTGTCACCGACCAGCGCGCTCACCGGGAAGAACTGAATGTCCTTGAATCGAAGCGTCTTGCCGAATTCCATGAACTCGGCGCAAATCGCCTCGTAGACCTCTTCTGAGTAGTCCTTGAGGTCCATCTTGTTCACGCAGACCGCCAGATGGGGAATGCCGAGCAAGGAGGCGATGTATGCATGCCGTCGCGACTGCTGAAGCACTCCGTGTCGGGCGTCGATCAAGATTAGAGCGACGTCGGCAGTCGACGCGCCGGTGACCATGTTGCGCGTGTACTGAATGTGTCCGGGCGTGTCGGCGATGATGAACTTCCGCTTGTCGGTCGAGAAGTATCGGTAGGCGACATCGATGGTGATGCCCTGCTCGCGTTCGGCTTTGAGGCCGTCGGTCAGAAGCGCGAGGTCCGGCTCATCGGTCTGTGACGCGGCGCGAACCGCGGCCATCTGGTCCTCGAACACCATGCCGGTGTCGTAAAGAATGCGACCGATCAGCGTCGACTTGCCATCGTCCACCGAGCCGACCGACACAAACCGGAGCAGCTCCTTTTTTCGATACTTCTCGAGATAAGCCTCGATATCATCGCGAATCAGGTCTTTTTCGTCCGTCATGACGTTCCCTAGAAGAGCCCTGCGCCGGGCCTAGAAGTAGCCCTCGCGCTTTTTGACTTCCATCGACCCTTCTTCATCGAAGTCGATGAGCCGCCCCTGCCTCTCGGAGAAGCGGTTCAGGAGCATTTCCTGGATGACTTTGGGCACCGTGTCCGACTCCGATTCGACCGCGCCGCTGAGCGGGTAGCAACCGAGCGTCCGAAATCGCACCTTCTTCATCTGGGGCTCTTCGCCGGGTTCGAGTCGCATGCGGTCGTCATCGACCAGAATCCAGGTGCCCGAGCGCTCGACCACCGGCCGCTCCTTCGCGAAGTACAGTGGCACGACCGGGATGTCCTCGAGCCAGACGTAAAGCCAGACATCGAGCTCGGTCCAGTTGCTCAGAGGAAAGACCCGGACGTTCTCGCCCTTCTTGATTTTCGCGTTGAAGATGTTCCAGAGCTCGGGGCGCTGGTTCTTCGGGTCCCACTGATGGTGGCTGTCTCGGAACGAAAAGATGCGCTCCTTGGCGCGCGACTTCTCTTCATCGCGTCGCGCTCCGCCAAAGGCGCAGTCGAACTCATACTTCGAGAGCGCTTGTTTCAGCGCCTCGGTCTTCATCACGTCTGTGTACTTCTTGCTGCCGAAATCGAAGGGGTTGATCCCCATCGCGACGCCTTCGGGGTTCGTGTACTTGATGAGCTCGGCCCTGACAGTGGCCTCAATCTTGTCGCGGTATCGATACATGTCCTGGAACTTCCAGGTCGTATCGACGTGCAGCAACGGAAAGGGAAGGGGCCCGGGCGCAAACGCCTTCTCGGCCAGGCGAAGCATGACCGAGGAGTCTTTCCCGACCGAATACATCATGACCGGATTGTCGAATTCAGCCGCCGCTTCGCGGATGATCTGGATGCTCTCAGCCTCGAGTTGGCGGAGCTGGCTTAGCTTTCGCGCGTCTGGTTGCACCGGCAGTTCCTAGGGCAGTCCCCGATCGGACGCCAGTGTATACGCGAGATCGTAGCGAGTTCAATCCCGAAGCACCTTGATCAAAGCAATGCGGCGAAGCTCATGCTAAGAAACGGGTCGCGTCAGATGTCGGCTATCGTTTGGATGGATATGGAGATGTCCGGGCTCGATCCCGAGACCGATCGCATCTTGGAGATTGCGGTCCTGATCACCGACGCTGAGCTCAACGTCGTCGCTGAAGGGCCCAATCTAGTCTTGCATCAGTCGGACGAGGTCCTTGCCGCGATGGACGAGTGGAACACGAGTCACCACGGGCAGTCGGGACTCACCAAGCGCGTTCGCGAGTCGTCCGTCGACGAGGCACAGGCGTCCGCTGCGCTTCTCGGGTTCTTCTCTGAGCACACGACGAAGAACAAGGCTCCACTGGCCGGCAATTCAATTCATCAGGATCGGCGCTTCGTCGCCCGCTACCTTCCCGAGGTCGAAGACTGGCTCCACTACCGCAATGTCGACGTTTCGACGATCAAAGAGCTCGCGCGGCGCTGGCATCCGAAGCAATACGCCGGACGTCCAACCAAGAAGGGTAGTCACCGCGCCATGGATGACCTGATGGAGTCGATCGAGGAGCTCAAGTACTACCGCAAGGCCTTGTTCCTTCCGTCGGACTCATGAGGCTTGCCGTACTCGTCTTGTTGTCCTGTGTCGGCTGCGCCGGCGCGATGAAGCCAGATCCGCAGACCGCAGAGTCCGTGGTTCGCAGCCAATCGGCGCCGCTTTCCCTGGTCGACGCGGCGACCGGAAAGTCGATCGAGGCGGAGGCGTTTTTCGCTGCGCTTCGCACGAAGGCGGTCGTGTACGTCGGCGAGCGCCATGATCAAGCCGTCGATCACGCCGCGCAGTACGCGATTCTCCGCCAACTACACCGGGACGAGTCGTCCATCGCGATCGGAATGGAGATGTTTCAAGTTCCGTTCCAGGAGCCGCTCGACGAATGGAGCGCAGGGCGGATCGACGAGGCGGTGCTGCGTCGCGACACCGAATACGACAAGCGATGGGGCTTCGACTTCAGCATGTATCGTCCGCTTCTCGAGTACGCGCGCAACCGAGGCATCGAGGTCGTCGCCCTCAACGCCTCGAAGGAGCTTGCGTATGCCGTTGCGAAAGACGGAATCGATAGCCTGTCTCCGGAGCTGGCATCGGACCTACCGGAGCTAGACCTCGACGACGAGGCGCATCGCGCGCTCTTCGATGCGGAGTTCGACGTCGGGGAGCACGCGGTGGGGGACGGCATCGATCGATACTACGAGGCGCAGGTCGTTTGGGACGAGACCATGGGGTCGCGCGTTGCCGAGACGCTCGAGCGTGATGGCGGGCCTGCCAAGATGGTCGTTTTTGCCGGACGGGTGCATGTGAAGCGCGGCCTCGGGGTCCCCGAGCGGGCGGCGAAGCGTGGCGCCGCTCCCTTCGCCGTGGTCCTGCCAGTGACCGAGAAAGAGCTGAAGGCCGAGCTCAAGTTGCCGCCCGAGGAGCGTTCGGCCGACTATTTCTGGGCCGTGGAGCGGTGAATTTCCGCCTGTTTGCGCTCCGGCCCCGCTCAAACTAGAACACGTTTCAGTTTCGGCCCGCCAGGCCGGAGCTACGCGTCCGAAGCCTCGCGCTCGGAACACCCGAAAGGAAACTCGATGACGGATTGCTTCATCTACGATGCGGTGCGAACCCCGCGCGGCAAAGGACGAAAGAAAGACGGTGCCCTCGCGGACGCACCGCCGCTTCGTATGGCCAAGACCGTGCTTCAGGCGCTGCCGGAGCGAGGCAAGTTCGACAGCAAAGAGATCGAAGACGTGATCTTAGGCTGCGTCGAACCCGTCGGGGAGCAAGGCGCCAACGTCGGCCGCATGGCGGCGATGATTTCGGGGTACGACGACAGCGTCCCCGGCGTCCAACTCAACCGTTTCTGTTCGTCCGGCCTCGAAGCGGTGAACATCGCGGCGGCGAAGGTGAAAGCCGGCGACGTCGATCTGATCGTCGGTGGCGGGATGGAGAGCATGAGCCGGATTTCGATGGGCGCCGCGGGAGGCGCATGGTCGACCGATCCGGAGCTTGCATGGGGAAGCTCGTTCGTCCCTCAGGGCATCGGCGCCGATCTGATCGCGACGAAATACGGCTACAGCCGCGAAGACGTCGACGCCTTTGCGGTGGAGAGCCAGCGTCGAGGCGCTGAGGCCTGGGAAGCCGGCCATTTCGCGAAGTCCATCGTTCCAGTCAAAGACAGCATTGGCGTCATGATGCTCGACCGCGACGAGCACATGCGCCCTGGCACCACGCTCGAGGATCTTTCCAAGCTCAATCCGAGCTTCGAGACGATGGGCCGCAACTTTGGCTTCGATGCGGTTGCGATTCAGAAGCATCCGGATGTCGAGCAGATCAACCATGTGCACCACGCAGGCAACTCCTCGGGCATCGTCGACGGCGCTGCGGCGGTCCTGCTCGGCAGCAAGGAAGCGGGCAAGCGACTCGGGCTCGAGCCCCGAGCGCGAGTCTTGAAGTCGGCCACCGTGGGGAGCGAGCCGTGCATCATGCTCACCGGTCCGATGCCCGCGTCGCGCAAAGCGCTCGCAAAGGCCGGAATGAAAGCCTCCGACATCGACCTTTGGGAGATCAACGAGGCGTTCTCGTCCGTCTGCCTTCTCTTCATGGAAGAGATGGGCATCGATCGTTCCATCACGAACGTGAATGGAGGCGCGATTGCGTTTGGGCATCCGCTGGGCGCCACCGGAGCGATGCTCCTCGGAACCATGCTCGACGAGCTCGAGCGCCGCGACCTCAACACGGCATTGATCACCCTGTGTGTGGGCGCGGGCATGGGCACTTCAACCATCATCGAGCGGGTTTAGGACAATGGCGATTATCGATTATCGAGTGGAAGACGGCGTAGCGATTCTGACCTGGGACGACAAGGACCGTCCGATGAACGTGCTGAGCGGGGACGCCCTCGCGGAGCTCAGCGCAGGTGTCGAAAAGGCGGTGGCCGACGAGCAGGTGAAGGGCATCATTCTAACGTCCGGCAAGCAGGGCGTGTTCGTTGCTGGCGGAGACCTTCAGCAGATCGAATCGCTCGGGTCGGGGCCGATCGACGCGGCCGACCTCTTGAAGCGCAGCGGAGCGGTGCTCGATCAACTTCGACGCATGGAGACCTGCGGCAAGCCGGTCGTTGCGGCGCTCAATGGGGTGACCCTCGGCGGCGGCTATGAGATTGCCCTCGCCTGCCATCGGCGGCTTCTCGTCAATCAGAGGCACGCGCAGGTTGGCTTGCCGGAGGCGGGGCTCGGTCTGATGCCAGGCGCCGGAGGCACGCAGCGGCTTCCACGCCTGATCGGTCTGCAAGGTGCGCTCGGGCTGATCATGCAGGGCAAGCAGCTCGGGCCGGACAAGGCGCTCGAACAAGGCCTCGTTGACGAGCTCGTGGAGCCTGCGGATTTGATCCCCAGCTGCGAAGAAGTGGATCCTGGAAGACGGCAACGCGACCCAGCCCTGGGATCAGAAGCGTTTCAAGGTGCCCGGCGGCGGCGCCGAGTCGGTGACCTTCGCTCAGACCCTCATGGGCTCCAACGCGATGACCCATGCCGCCACGTTCGGAAACATGCCTTCGCAGCAGGCGATTCTACAGGCGGTCTACGACGGCCTCGGACTGCCGATGGACCGCGCTGGCAAGGTGGAAACGCGCCAGTTCATTCGCGTCCTTCAAGACCCGACCGCGCGTAGCATGTTGCGGACGCTATTCTTCAGCCTCCAGGAGTGCCAGAAGGGCGCCCGCAGGCCCAAGGACGTGCCCCGCTTCGACGTGAAGAAGGTCGGCATCATCGGCGCTGGTCTGATGGGGCAGGGCATTGCTCATGTTTCCGCGAAGGTAGGGATCGACGTCGTCTTGCTGGACCGCGACACGGCGAGCGCAGAACGTGGCAAAGCGAAAGTCGCGAAGACCCTCGACCGCCGCCTCGAGAAGGGGCGCACCACAGCCGATCGTGTGGAGGGTATCCTCAGCCGGATTCATCCGAGCGCGGACTACGCGGACTTCAAAGGCTGCGACGTCGTCGTAGAGGCTGTCTTCGAGGATCGCGACATCAAGGCCAGGGTGACCAAGGCCACCGACGAGCAGCTCGGCGACGAGGCGATCTTCGCTTCGAACACCTCCGGGCTCCCCATCACCGACCTCGCCAAGGCGTCGAGTCGCCCGCAGAGCTTCATCGGCCTTCATTTCTTCTCGCCTGTCGAGCGGATGCAGATGGTCGAGATCGTCGTAGGCAAAGAAACCTCGCAGGAAACGCTAGCGAAGGCCTGGGACTACATTCTCAAAATCAAAAAGGCGGGCATCGTGGTCAACGACAGCCCCGGCTTCTACACGAGCCGTGTATTCGGCACCTTCATCTCGGAGGGCAATCACCTTCTTGTCGAGGGTGTGAAGCCTGCCTTGATCGAAAACGCGGCCAAGGCGGCGGGCATGCCGATGCCTCCGCTGGGCATTTCCGACATGGTTGGCCTAGGGACGATGTACAAGGTCGCCAAGCAGGCCGAAAAGGACGCGGCCTCCGCCGGGAAGAAATGGGAGCCGTCCCCGGCGCAGGCGATCATCGCGTCGCTGATTGAGGATCACGACCGATGGGGCGCACATCCGCCACCGAAAGATGACGGAACGCCGCGCGAGCCCGGGGGATTCTACGACTATCACGAAGGGGGCAAGAACCTCTGGCCCCAGCTCGGCGCTGCGATGAGCTCTTGGATCGAAACGGCCGATGAGCAGCCGAGCGTAGAGACGGTGCGGCAGCGCTACCTCTTTGTGCAGTGCCTAGAAGCTGCCCGTTGCCTGGAGCAGG
This sequence comes from uncultured delta proteobacterium, assembly GCA_963716775.1. Taxonomy (GTDB): domain Bacteria; phylum Myxococcota_A; class Polyangia; order Polyangiales; family Houyiibacteriaceae; genus SG8-38. The sequence continues at coordinate 331,088 of CAVQUI010000002.1, read as the reverse complement.
GAGTCATCACCGACGTCCGCGACGGGGATGTGGGAGTCATCATGGCGGTGGGTTTTCCGGCCTTCACCGGCGGGCCGTTCACCTACATCGACAACTACGGCCTCTCAGAGTTCGTTCGCGACGCCGACCAGCTCAGCGCCCGCTACGGCGAGCGTTTCGAACCGCCGCAGCTTCTCCGAGACATGGCCGCCCAGGGCCGCAGCTTTTACTCGTAGCGCCCCTCCGGCTCGCTAGCGGTAGCCCGCCGCCTGAAGCGTGAACAGATGGGCGTATTGACCATCTTCGCTCATCAAGGATTCGTGCGTGCCTCGCTCGGTCACCTGACCGCGCTCGAGCACGACGATCTCGTCCGCCATGCGGACCGTGGAGAATCGATGCGAGATCAAGATGACCATCTTGTCCTCGGCGAGGCGGCCGAAGCGCTCGAAGACTGTCGCCTCGGCTTCCGCATCCATCGAAGCGGTCGGTTCGTCGAGGACAAGGATGTCCGCCTCGTCGCGCATGAACGCGCGCGACAGCGCTATCTTCTGCCATTGACCGAGCGAGAGCTCGTGCCCGTCTTCGAACCAGCGTCCGAGCTGCGTTTCGTAGCCTGAGGGCAGCCGCTCGATGAACTCGTGCGCCATGCCCTTCTCGGCAGCGGTCCGCCATCGCTCCGGGTCGTTGAAGCCTCGGACGTCTCCGACACCGACGTTCTCGCCAGCGACGAGTTGGTAGCGCACGAAGTCTTGGAAGATCACGCCTATCCTCTTTCGCAGGACATCGAGACTCCATTCGTTGAGCGCGAGCCCATCGAGGGTGATCCGGCCCTCGGTCGGCCGGTAGAGCCGGGTGAGGAGCTTGATCAGCGTGGTCTTTCCGGCGCCGTTCTCGCCCACCAAGGCAAGCTTTCGACCTGGATCCAAGTGCAGGCTGACGGCTCGAAGGGCAGCTGTCTCTGCGCCGGGATAGGTGAAGCTGACCTCCTCGAAGCGAATGCCATCTCCGGGCCTGGGGCCTTCGGTCGCCGTCCCGGCTTCGCCCGGCGACTCGTACTCGAGGTACTCGTAGAGGTTGGAGAGATAGAGACTGTCTTCGTACATCCCGCCGATCGACGCGAGGATCGAGGCCAGGGCGGACTGTCCCTGCTTGAACACCAGCAGGTACATAGTCATGTCGCCGAGCGTGATTCGTTTCGCGATCGTCTGGAGGGCAATCCAGGCGTACGCGCCATAGAAGGCCATCGTGCTCAGAAGCCCGAGCACGAAGCTCCAGATGCCCCGACGGAGTGTGAGCGCCCGATCCTCTACGTAGAGCTCGCGAAAAATCTCGCGATACCGATCCAAAAACACCGGTCCGAGGTCGAAGAGCTTCACTTCTTTGGCGAAGTCTTCCCGGGCGAGCAGGACCTCGAGGTAGTTCTGTTTTCGCGTTTCGGGCGCGCGCCAGGTGAAGAGCCGGAATGCGTCGGCCGAGAACCGAGTTTCGACGAAGAACGAAGGGATGGCTGCGACCACGAGGACCGCCAGCGTCCAGACGGAGAGTTGCAGCAAGAGCCCGCCGTAAGCGATCAAGGAGAAAGAATGCTGCGCAAGCTGGAAGCTCCGCATCACCAGGCTCAGTGGTCGCTGCGATGCTTCGCGCCGCGCCCGAGTCATTCGATCGTAGAGCTCGGAGTCCTCAAAGGCGGCCAAGTCGAGCGTGAGCGCCTTTTCGAGAATCATCTCGTTGACCCTTTGTCCGAGGAGGGCACGAAGGAGCTGCTGGCAAGTGCTGAGCCCCTTCTGAGCGCCAGCAAGAACCGCCACCAGCCCGAGCTCCAGCAGGACCCAAGTCAGCGCCGCGCGCTGATCTTCAGTCGCACCCGTTTCGGCGGCACGAACCACAGCATCCACGATGAGCTTGCCCACCCAGGCCGCCGCGGCCGGGATGACGCCGGCGACCAAGCTGAGGAACCCGAGCGCGAAGCTCAAGCCTCGGCTGGTCGTCCAGACGAGGCTGATCCCGTGTTTCAGCTGACGAAACACGCCGAGGAGCTGCGGTCGGTCGAGCCTGGGTCGCGAATCCATCGGGCGAGTCTAGAGCGCCCGTCGCTGCGCGCCATAGCCCCCCTTCGAGCACCGTGTTACGAATCCGCAGGCGCGATTGGTTCATGAGGGAGCGAGACAAAGGTCCACGCATTCAAACGGTCCCCGTCGGAGACAACCGTCAGCGACTGGTTTGCCCCGACTGCGACTACGTTGCCTACGAGAACCCAAAGGTCGTGGTCGGCGTAGTCGCGACTTGGCAAGACAAGTTGCTGATGTGCAAACGTGCGATCGAGCCGCGCCTCGGCTACTGGACTTTGCCTGCCGGTTTCATGGAGCTTGGCGAGAGCCCCGAAGAAGGCGCGGCGCGCGAGGCATGGGAAGAGGCCTGTGCGAAGCTCGAAATCATCGATCTCCTCGCGGTGTACAGCCTGCGCCACATCAGCCAGCTGCAACTCTTCTATCGTGCGCGCCTGCTCTCTCCCGATGTCGCGGCTGGGATCGAGAGCGAAGCGGTAGGACTCTTCCACTTCGACGATTTGCCAGCGAAGGAGTTGGCCTTTCCTTCCGTCTACTGGGCCATCGCGCATTTCCAACAGGTGCAGGGCGAAGACGCATTCGTGCCTTTCCGCAATCCTCCGGGCCATGGCGGCGACATGGGGCGTGGCCGCTGACACACGATCGCGTCCCGGCAGACACGACGAGCGAGGGCCAGCCCCCCAAAAAAGGCAGGTAATTGCGGTTGGCACGGAGCGTGCTCTGTCTCGGGCCAGGAGGTCCCATGAACATCGAACCCAGAATCACCATTCCCGTCATCCTCGCCCTGCTGGTCGCCGCGGCTTGCACCGAAGCGAAGCCGAGCAAGTCCAAGGCCGTCGATCGGGCCACGCCGATGCCCGCCATGCTGACGTCGACGGCACCGGCCGCCCTGCCCAAACCCATCGAAGAGAAGAAGCCCGATCCGCCCGTCGCCGAGCTCATCGAGGCGCCGTCGACCGAAGAGCTTCCCCTCGAAGAGCCCCGGTCCTTCGAGCCCGAGCTCGAGACTTTCGACGGACTGACCATCGAGCGCCTCATCACTGCGCCCGAGGTCGAGCGCCGGGAGCCGGTCGCAGCGACCTCCGTCTTCGGGCACCACGACGAGAGGGTCTACGCCTTCGTGGAGGTCAGCAACACCTCCGAAGAGGACAAGAGCGTGCTGGTTCACTTCGTCGGCCCGGAGGGACAGGTGAGTGGAGGCATCGAGCTTCGCATTCCAGCCGCGGCGCCGCGCTGGCGAACCTGGGCATACACACGGCACGCGACGAAGCCGGGGCTCTGGCGAGTGGAGATCCGCAGCAAAGACGGAACCCTGATCGGCGCGCTGCCGTTCGAGGTCGAGCCCGGCTGCTGAGGCCAAAATGAGGCATCGTGATCGCGATCCGGTATGCTGAAGGGGTGGACGAATCCTCCGTAGTGTCTCGGATCGCGCACGAATCCTGCTCGCGCGCGCCGTCACTGCTCAGCAAGGGGCATTGGTGGGAGGAGCTCGACCGCGACTTCGCGTGCCGCCCCGAAGGCTTCGATCTAGCCCTTGCTGACCGCCTGCGCGTAGGTGCTGCGGCGAGCTTCGATACCGTCTTGCGCGCCGCCGGCGCATCCATGGTTTCGAGCATGGCGCTTCCGCTAGGTTACAACCCGATCGAGCTCCGCAAGGCGGTCCGAGATTCTGAGCTCTACGCCGAGATCGCGAAATCAGCAGACCCGACACGCTTCTTCGCGAAACCGCCTTCGGGTGTCCGTGTTCGCGTCGAGAAGGGACGCTGGCTGCCGCGCTTCGAGCCCGAAGACGGAACCTGCGAGGCGCTGAGCTTCGATAGCCCGTTCCAACCGGTCAACCCGCATCAGCACCGGCCGTACCTGCGTCACAGCGCCAACCGCGTCGCGCACGCGCGCATGCTTCGCCATCGAGGCGACGAGCCCCGGCCCACAATCGTCGCGATTCACGGCTTTACCGCCGATTGGTACCTGATCAACGAATGGTTCTTCGCGCTGCCTTGGTTCTATCGAATGGGTTGCAACATCGTGCTGTTCACCTTGCCCTTCCACGGTCCAAGACAAACGCGCTTCTCTCCGTTCTCCGGGCACGGGTACTTCGCCGGCGGTTCGTCCCGACTCAACGAAGCGGTGGCGCAATCGGTTTTCGACTTCAGGATTCTCTTCGACTGGCTGCAACGCGAGCGCGGCGCCGAGCAAATCGGCGTGACCGGACTGAGCCTCGGAGGCTTCACCACTGCCATGCTCGCAAGCGTCGAAGACCGGCTGGCATTCGCGATTCCGAATGTGCCGGTGGTGAGCTTGGCGGACCTAGTCCTCGAATGGCAACCGATCGGCGTCCTGCTCCGAGGCGCACTTGCGACTATGGGAATGGAGCTTTCAGACGCTAGGCGGCTGGTTGCTGCAAGCTGTCCGCTCACTTATCCACCGGTGCTCCCCCGCGAACGGCTGATGATCGTAGCAGGTGTCGGAGATCGACTTGCCCCTCCGAAGCACTCCAGGATTCTCTGGGACCATTGGAAGCGATGCCGCATCCATTGGTTCCCCGGAAGTCACATCATTCACATGGACCGCGGTGAGTATCTCACCGAAATGGCGCGCTTCATGGTTGGTAGGGGCTTTCTGCCGCAAAGCGATCTGCGGCCGATAGATTAGCGGTAGATTTTTCGCGCGCCCTGAGTACCCTCCCCGGAGTTTCGCCAAACGAGGGTCTTCATGGAACGCGTCATTCCGCTGTCTCGCCGCAAGGGTGACATCGTCATTCTGGTCTACTTCTGGATCAACATCCTGCTCATCACCTACATCGTCGACGTCGAACAGATCGTCCTGCCCGACATCAGCGGTGAGTGGGAGTACCCCTTGTGGCCCCCTGCTTTCTGGGTCGACATCATCCACTGGTACGGCAAGAACTTCGATCCCGTTCTCATCGCCCGTCCGGTTTGGTGGCGCATGACGATTTGGATCGACTCGCTCCTTTTCGGGCCATTCTACGTGTTCGCGATCTACGCCTGGACCAAGGGCAAGAACTGGATTCGCATCCCGAGCATCATCTGGGCTTCGGTCATGCTCACGAACGTGACGATCATTCTCGGCGAAGAGTTCATGGGGCCGCACTCGACGCCCGCGCCGCTCCTGGTGCTCGCACTGAACGCACCCTGGTTTCTCGCTCCGCTCTACGTCATCAAACGCATGTACAGCACCGAGACGCCCTTCACCGAGACAGTCTGAGTGACAGGCTTCGTCGAGCGCTACGGACCCTGGGCGGTCGTTGCTGGCGCCTCCGAGGGGATCGGCGCGTCATTTTCGCAGAAGCTCGCCTCGCGCGGGATGAGCTTGGTCCTGCTTGCTCGCCGATCGGCCCCGCTCGAGGTCTTGGCTGCCGAGCTTCGCGCCCAGCACGGTGTCGAGGTTCGAACGCAAGCTCTCGATCTGGGCTCGCCTGAGGCGCTCGCGGATTTGAGCTCGACGACGGAGGGGCTGGACGTCGGCCTTCTGATCTACAACGCCGCGTATTCACCCATCGGTGCCTTCATCGATGTCGAGGTCGAAGATCACCTCAAGGCCGTGGCTGTCAACGTCCACGGACCCTTGCGTTTCTCGCACTACTTCGGACGCCGCTTCGCGAAGCGCGGGAAGGGCGGGATCATTCTCATGTCCTCGATGAGCGGCTATCAGGGCACGGCCATGGTGGCAAACTACGCGGCCACCAAGGCGTACGACACGATTCTCGCCGAGGGGCTCTGGTACGAGCTCCGTCCGCATGGCGTCGATGTGCTGGCCTGCATTGCCGGGGCCACGCTCACGCCCAACTACGAATCCATCACGGACGAGATCCCTTCCAAGGGGCTTGCGCGACCCATGCGCCCCGATGAGGTGACCGAGCAGGCTCTCGGAGATCTCGGTCGGCGTCCAAGCGGCGTCTCGGGCCGGCGCAATCGCTTCGCCTCCGCGCTCCTGAGCCGAGTCCTCGGACGCAGCGCCGCAATCGAAATGGTCAGCAAAGAAACCGTGCGATTGTACGGCTGAGCTCAGGTTTGCCAGAACGCAGTGACTTCGCCGGCCCGGTCGGGCAGCGCGCGGAGCTCTTCGGAGAGTCCGACCAGGATGTATCCGATGCCCTGCTGGCGGCCGAGTCGATCCTGAATGCCGTTGAGTCGGAGAGCCGACATCGCTCCCGATGAGACGAGCACCACGACCCGATCGGCCAAACGCGCAGCGCGCCGAAGCGCTTGGCCTTCGAACGGTCCGTCCCATGCTTCGAGCCGCAGCTGGTCCTTGGCTGTCGCCAAGCGGATGGGCTGCACCTTGGGTGCCGGCCGACGCGCAAGTGCGACCGACTGACTGCTCGTGCGGCTGATTGGATAGGGACCCGACGGCGGCGGTGTCTGCAGAGGCGCCCGTTCGTCGGTGCCGGAGGCCGCGGTGCTGGAGGCCGCGCCGTTCGATCAGGAACCAGTCGTTGTTCATTCGCTCGGCGAGCTCGCCTGCAAGCCGTGATTCGTTTGGTGAGCCGCCGAGGATCAGCAAACTTCCTTTTGCGCGTGGCGCGAAATCATCGAGCCCCGCGACCAACTCGTCCAAACCGAGTGGGTCGTCAGGCCAAGTCGTCGCCGCGAGCACCGGGCCCTTGCCCCAAAACGCGACTTCGGTCGGCGTCTGAACTTGGAGCCCACCGAACTCGCGCCGCAACACGACGAACAAGGCCAGGGCGAAGGTCAGCATCGGGAGCGCGAGAAAGACGACCGTCTTCATCTTGTTCCGCTCCGGATACTCGGGCACCGCCCCGGGATCGAGCACCACGAAACCACTCGGGGGATCGCGCAGGGCGTCTTCAAGGGCGGCCTCGGTCCGACGCAGACCGCTGACTAGGTTCTCGTTGACCTTGACGTCGGCCAGCAAGGCAGAAGCATCGCCCTCGATGCCGGAGAACGTCGACACGCGATTCTGCGCGGTATCGGCCATCTCGGAGAGCCCTTTTTGGCGCTCTCTGAGAGCGGCCAAGCGCGATTTCGTGTCTCGAAGCTGTCCGTCGACGGCCAGATAGGTCGCGTTGGCTCCGACCAGGCCGCCGCTGCTCGTGCCGCCTCCGGAGCGCAACTCCCTGCCCAGCTGTTCCACCTGCTGCTGAAGCGCCTGAACCCTGGGGTGCTCGGGGGAGAGTGTGGCTCTCGCGTTCGCCAGCTCCTCGCGCAGGCGGTTGTAGGCGGCTCTTTCCGGCGAGGTACCGCCGCCGATGGCGCTGGTCTTCGAGGTGCTTGCGAGTAGAGTCTCCAGACTGGTCACCTGGGCCTCGAGCGCGCGGATCTCCGACATGGCGAGCTGGCTGTCGGCCCGGAGCTTGGCAGCAGATTGAACCATGGACTGTTGCTCGGTCGGAAGGTCGGCGATTCCGTGCTCCTCGCGGAACTCGTTGTACTTGCGGCGAGCAATGTCGACCTCGTATTCGGCAGCCTCGATTCGCTTGGCAGTGCGCGCGATTTCGGCCTCGATGCGTTTGGCCTGTCGTTCTTTGTGATAGCCCATGAACACGTCGGTGACGATGCCAGCGAAGTCGGCGGCGTCTTGCGCCGTTTCGCCAAGCACGCTGATATGCACCGTCGCGGCCATCAGGTCGATGTCGTAGTCGATGGCGTATTCGAGCGTCGTCAGGCTCCCGTCAAACCCCGTCTCATCGGCGATCTTTCGGAGAACCGACTGGCGCTTCAGGGCGTCGGCGACTGGGGCGATCGCGTCCTGAGTCGCCGGCATGCCCGCAACCCGAAGCTCGCCTTCGTACTTCAGGACCGCCGTCGTTTGATAGGCGCTCGACATCGCCAGCTTCGCCCAGAGGAAGCCGACCAGAAGCCCGAGGGCTGCCGCGCCGATCAGCACGCGCCGGCCCTTGGTGAGCGCCCGCCGAAGGCGATATGGATCTACCGGCATCCCCGCACGGCCCGAGCCCGCCTGGCCGCTCGTACCCTCGGCTTGAGCCGCGCCCGCATCATCTTCGATCGGCATTCGTCCCACCGCTCAGTACGCGTTCTGTTTGGCGCCAGAACCAAACACCGTCATGAAGATGATCTGCAAATCCCACAGCAGACTCCAGTTGCGAATGTAGTCCAAATCGTGTTCGACGCGCTTTTCCATCTTGTCCAGCGTGTCTGTCTCGCCCCGCCAGCCGTTCACCTGGGCCCAGCCCGTGATGCCCGGTTTGACCTTGTGCCTGAGCATATAGCCTTGAATCTTCTTGCGGTAGAGCTCGTTGTGCGCGACGGCATGCGGCCTGGGACCAACGATGCTCATCGAGCCGTCGAGCACGTTTAGGAACTGCGGGAGCTCGTCGAGGTTCGTGCGCCGAAGGAACGCGCCCAGCTTGGTGATGCGGGCGTCCCCAGCCGTGGCTTGTCTGATCTCCGGACCGTCTTCGGTAACCGTCATCGAACGAAACTTGAGCACGTGAATCACCTCACCGTTGAGGCCGTATCGACGTTGCCTAAACAGCATTGGGCCCGGCGACGTCAGCTTCACACAGATGCCGATGACCAGCATTGGGATGGAGATGCTCAACAAGATGAGCGTGCCTAGCACCATGTCTTCGAGGCGTTTGAGCCAGCCATCGACCCCGTAGAATGGAGTCTCGTGCAGGCTGACCGTGGGCACGCCGCCCAAGGTGTCCCAGCGAGCGTGCAGGAGGTCGAAGGCGAAGAAGTCGGCTGCGAGATACACCGAAGCCGTTGTATCCGAAAGCTGCCGCAGGAGCTCGGCGATTCGCGGCTCGGCGCGCAAAGGAAAGGCGATGTAGATGAGATCGATCTCGCCAGCTCTTGCCGCGTCGACCGCGTCCTTCAATGCTCCGGCACGCTGCCCGAGCGACTCCGGAATGGGATGGCAGCGCTCCTCGGTGCGGTCGTCGTAGAAACCGTGGACCTCGAGGCCCAGAGAGGGCTGGGCCTTGATTTGAAGCGCGAGCCTCTCACCGAGCTCCGTCATCCCGATGATGGCTGCGGCCCGCGTGTTGTAGCCGTGCGTCCTCAGCTCGCGCAGGGTCAGCGTGGTGGCGGTGCGCCAGACTGCGACGAGCAATGGGGCCAAGACGAACCAGGTCGAGACCGTGATGCGTGAGTACTCCTCGGACCGCTTGGAGATGAAGAGCAGGAACAACAGAGCCGGGACGACACCAACGAACCAGCCGGCCCAGATCCGGACCAGTTGGGTCTTGAGTCGCATCCCGCGGGAGCTTTGGTAGAGCCGGAGTGATTGTCCTATCACCATGAAGAGGACGGCAGCGATGGTCCCGGCGATCCAAGCCTTCTGGTCCCAGGCCTCTCCACGTGCGTAGGTTGGCAGCCAAAGCGCACCGTAAATCAGCACGAAATCGACGACACGCATTATCGGGGCCAGCTCGGCGTCCGTTGCGCCGCCCCAATCGGTGGGATTGTTGCTCGTCATCGAGAGTTCGGGAACAGTATAGGCATAGTCGCGGAGTTTCTCACTTGAACCTTGCGGATGGCCACCAGTCACGTTAACCACGGATATGCGCCAATGCACGGCACTACTTCTCATTATTGCGCTCAGCTCGGGCTGCGCGCGGAACCGCTTCGCCCAGGCTCCCACGGTCCCGAGAGACGACCCGGCATTCTCCGCACCGGAGGAAGTGGTTCTTCGCGGTCTCGAATCTGATCCCGCCGAGCCCCTCCAGCTGCTTCCGGGCGATGTGGTCCAGCTCACAACGGTTTCGGCCAAGACACAGGTCTTCGATGGCCTGATCGTCGATGCCCTCGGTCAGCTCCACGTTCCACTGGCCGGCGACATTCAGGTCGGTGGCAGTACGCTCACAGACGCAGAGAAAGCCGTCGAGAGGGGCCTTCGCCAGTACGATCGCTTCGTTCGCGCGAATCTAATCATCAGTGAGCTCGCGGGGCACGCCGCGTCTGCGGTCGGGGCCGTAGCGAAACCAGGACGAATTCGAGTCAACCCGGGCATGCGCTTGGCTGACCTGCTCGCGGAGGCCGGTGGTGCCGAGCAGGGCCAATCGCAACTCGTCCCGACGCTGCTGGGCAACTTGGATCTCGCCCGGCTCGTGCGAGACGGTGAGACCGTTCCGGTGAGCATTCCCCTGGCTAACACTGGCGATCCCAAGCACAACATCCGAATCCGCCCAGGCGATCAACTCTACGTCCCCCCCGTGACCGAAAGCCTAATCATGGTGCTGGGCGACGTCGGCACACCTCAGCCGGTTGCATACCGTGTCGGACTTCGGCTGAGCGAGGCTTTGTCCCGCGCTGGGGGCATCAACACCGCCCGTGGAGACCGCAAGGACATCCGCATCGTGCGGGGCCCGCTTCGCGAGCCCCAGATCTACACCACCAACTACAAGGCGATGATCGAGGGTAAGGCCACCGACGTCGAGCTCGCGCCCGGCGACATCGTCTACGTGACCAAGGCCTGGTACGCCAGCACGGCCGACGTGCTCAACTCGCTCTCGCCGATCATCGCCCTCGCAAATTCGTTCGCGATCCTTGCTGTAGCGGGCGCCATCGGCAACAGATAGATGCGCCACGCGCTGTTCAAACGCTTGCTCGGTCCCAATGTGGAGACCGAGGAGGTCGATCCACATACCGTGCAGGGTGGGCTCCTGAAGGCCGAGGAAGCCCTGGTGGAAGGGGCCGCGCGTACACGGGTGGAGCAGTTCACCGCTGGCCGAGTCTGCAGCCGGATAGCCCTAGGCCGACTTGGCGTTGCTGCGACGACGCCGATCCCGCGCGGCGAAGATCGGGCCCCGATTTGGCCGGCTGGCTTCATCGGCAGCATTTCACATACCGACAGCTGGTGCGCTGCCGCGGTGGCGCGTTCGGAGTTGGTTCGCTCGATCGGGATCGATTTGGAGTCGTCGGCACCCCTGAAGGAGGCGCTTTGGCGACGTGTTTGCACACCAATGGAGCGCGACTGGTTGCACGAGCTGTCGGCACCGGGCCTGACGGGCAAGATCGTCTTCAGCGCGAAAGAAGCCGTCTACAAGTGCCAGTACCCAATTAGCAATCAGTTCCTGGGTTTCCACGCCGTGGAAGTCGAGCTCGGCGAGGACTCCTTCCGGGCGGTGTTCCAACAGCAGGCCGGTGAGTTCCAAGTGGGCGACGTGATCACGGGCCGTTACGTCGTCGAAGAGGGGCTCGTCGCCACCGCATGTGAGCTCCCTCCATGAGCGGCCAGGATCTCACGGTCGTCATCGACGTTCCGCGAGGAAGCTTCATCAAGCGGGACGATGATCGGAACCTCGATTTCGTTTCACCGATTCCATGTCCGTTCAACTACGGCCACGTGCCTGGCACCTTGGCGGACGACGGAGATGCGCTCGACGCAGTGGTCCTGGGTCCGAGGTTGCCCCTTGGCAGCACTACGAAATCCACCACGAGAGCTCGCATAGACTTCGTCGACGCCGGGCGGTCCGATCCGAAGTGGGTCTGCTCCGATGCTCCGCTGAGCCGCTTCCAGCGCCTGCAGGTGGTCGCTTTTTTTCGCTGCTACGCCGTCGCAAAGAGCCTGATCAACCGGATTCGCGGGAGGCAAGGGCCGACGCGCTACCGCGGCTGGCTCTAGCCGCCCGGGTCGTGCAGACTCCGTCAACCGCTTGCGTGAGTCGATTGACATACGGATCTCGTCGTCGCTGGCGTCGATAGACGCGGTCGCCTGGGACCAATTGGTCGGAGAAGACGACCCGTTCGTCGAGCACGCTTTTCTTTCCTTGCTCGAAGAAAGCCAGTCTGTCGGGCGCGGCTCAGGATGGGACCCCATGCACATCACGGCTTGGCGAGGCAAGCAACTCATCGGCGCATTGCCCCTCTACCTGAAGACCCACAGCTACGGGGAGTACATCTTCGACTGGGGCTGGGCGGACGCGGCCTCGCGATTGGGCATCAGCTATTATCCCAAGCTGGTCGCCATGGTGCCGGTCACGCCGGTGACGGGGAGGCGCTTCCTCTTTGCAGCCGGCGAAGACCCAGCCGAGGTCGTGCGCCACTTGATCGACGGCTGTCTCCAGGCTGCAGAGTCGACCCGAGCCTCTTCGATTCATCTTCTCTTTCTGAGCCCGGAGGAGCAGGCCTGGGTCGCTCTGGACGGCCGCCTCATGAAGCGCCTCTCGTTTCAATTTCATTGGCGGAACCAGGGTTACGAGGGCTTTGAAGACTTCGTGGCGGATTTCCGCTCATCGATGCGAAAGAAGCTACGCAAGGAGCGCCGGGTCGCCGCGGAGGCCAACCTGCAGATCGAAGAGCGCCGCGGAGACGAGCTCAGCGTCGACGAATGGCGAACGCTCGAGGGACTCTATCGCGCAACCTGCGGCCGAAAAGGCTCCCACCCCTATCTGACTCCCGAATTCTTCGAGCTTGCTCCGTCCAGGCTCGATGGCTCTCCGCTGGTCCTCATGGCCAAAGACGGGGGCCGTATTGTCGCTGCATCAATCAATTTCGCAAAGGGCGGGCATCTCTACGGCCGATACTGGGGCGCCACGCATAGACACGACATGCTTCATTTCGAGCTCTGTTACTATCGTCTCATCGAGCACGCCATCGACCATCGCATGCGCCGCTTCGAAGCCGGCGCGCAGGGGACGCACAAGCTGAGGCGCGGATTGATGCCGGTTCCCATCTACAGCGCGCACTGGATTCGTAACCCCGTGCTCCAGCAAGCCGTTGCCGATTTCCTGCCGCGCGAGGCTTTTTCGGTTCAACAGCAGATCAGCGAGCTTCGACACCATGGCCCCTTTCGGCGCCATGACAGCGCTGGAGCTGGGCGAGACCAGGTCTCCGGATGACTCTTCTCGTCGTCTACATGGGCCTTGCCCTGGGCGTGTCGTTTCTCTGCTCGATCCTAGAGGCGGCGCTTCTCAGCATCACGCCATCGCACCTCGCGAAGCTGGAGCAGGACCGTCCGAAAGTCGGTGGCCGGCTGCGAGCGCTCAAGGCGCACATCGATCGTCCACTCGCCGCGATCCTGAGCCTCAACACCAGCGCCAATACGGTCGGCGCGGCGGGAGTCGGCGCCGAAGCTCAACGCTTGTGGGGTTCCGAGGTGCTAGCCCTCGCTTCGGCAGTCTTGACGCTTCTCATTCTTTTTTTCGCGGAGATCATTCCCAAGACCTTGGGCGCGATGTACTGGCGACGTTTGGCCGGATTCATGGCGACCGTTTTACCGCTGCTGATTCTGATCCTGTTTCCCCTGGTCTGGCTTTCCGTGAAGCTCACCGGTCTTCTGAGGCGTCGACGAATCGCAGAGACGCTCTCGCGTGAGGAGTTCGCTGCCTTGGCGCGCGTTGGCGGAGAGCAGGGCGTCTTCGACAAGTCGGAGATGCGAATACTCCGCAATCTGTTTCACTTTGGCTCGCTACGCACCAGAGACATCATGACCCCCCGCACCGTCATGTTCTCACTCGAAGAAAACACCACGATACGGGATGCGGTTGCTGAGCGTGGCTCCATGATCTTCTCCAGAATCCCGATCTGGAAGGGATCCCCGGACCTAGTGACCGGATACATCTTGAAAGACCAGCTTCTGCTGCGCGCCGCCCGTAACGAATTAGACGTGCCGCTGCGCTCTTTTGCGCGGGAGGCATTGATCGTGCCCGACACCGTTGCACTGCCGGCCTTGTTCGAGAAGCTGCTCGACCACCGAGAGCACATCGCCGTGGTGGTCGACGAGTACGGCGGCGTGGACGGAGTCGTCACCATGGAGGACGTACTGGAGACCCTCATCGGTCTCGAAATCGTCGACGAGATGGATTCGGTCAAGGACATGCGCGCGATGGCTCGCTCCAAATGGGAAGGCCGGGCAAAACACATCGAGGACAAGTTACCGAGCCCGATGAAGTCCGTGGATTCCCCAAAGGGCCCATGAAGGCTTCACTCACAGACAGGGGTCTTCCCGAGTCGAGCCTCGGGCGATGGCTCTACGCGCTCAAGCCCGCGAGCTGGCCCAAACTGTTCGTACCAGCGATCTTCGGACAGCTCATCGGCGCGAGTCAGTCTGAGAGCTTCGATGCGCGAGCCCTGGGATGGGGGCTCGGCTTCACGGTGCTGGGGCTCGGCTTCATCGTTCTGCTCAACGACTGGGGTGATCGTGAGGTCGACGCGATCAAGCGCAAGATGTTTCCGGACGGCTGCTCCCCGAAGACCATTCCCGACGGCATTTTCGATGCGCGCTCGGTCGGGTTCGCAGGTCTGCTGTTTGGCGGAGCGACACTGCTCGTTGCCGCGGGCGCCGAGATTGCTCTTCGACGACCGCTGGCATTCGAAGCCGGGCTCGTTAGCATGTTGCTCTTCGTCGCTTACACGCTGCCGCCGCTACGTCTGAACTACCGAGGTGGAGGTGAGATCTTGGAGATGTTTGGGGTCGGAATGGCGCTTCCTCTTTACAACGCGTACCTGCAGGCCGGCACCGTCACGCCGATCGCATGCCTCTGGGTCCTGGGGTTTTCGCTCCTAAGCCTCGCAAGCGGAGTTGCAAGCGGCTTGTCCGACGAAGAGAGCGACCGTGCCGGCGGCAAGCGCACCTTCGCCTCGGTCATAGGAAACGCAGGCGCGCGCAAGCTAAGCGAGAGCTGCGTATTTCTCGGTGCCGCGGTCTGGCTGGTCGCGTCGATCGCAAGGCCACAATGGTTGCCGTTCTGGGTCGTCGCGCCTGCTGTGGCGATCGTATTGTGGAACTTCGTAGCCATGCGAAAGGCCAGCGATGCCGCGGTCACCAACGCGTTTCGAGCGCAGGGCCGGTACAAACGCTTTCTTCATCGTGCGATTTGGCATGGTACGATGGCGGCCGCGGTCCTGATGGGGCTGCGGCTGGGACTGAGATGAGCGCGCACGCGATAGACGAAGCGACTAGCCCCTTGGCGGAGGTCGAAGCCAGAATCCAGCAGAGCCGCTTCGGCGCACTGAGCCTCGACCCCGGTCGCTCGGCCGCAAGCTCACTGACTGAGCTCGTGTCTAGCTTGGCCGACTCCCGACAGTTGCCGCACCTGGCCGCCGCAGCCTGCGCCGTGGCGGAGGCTCAGCTTCGAAGCTTTCCTGAGAACATTTTCTGGGACTTCGATTTCTACCTCGGGTCGATCCACCTCGACGCCTCAGCAGCCCCCGACTACGCGAGCTACCTAGAGGAAGTCACGCACGTGACAGTAGGTCTGATGACGCTCTATGGTCAGCAGTCTGTGATTCGATTCCGCTACGTGCACGACTTCATGTACGGCTTCGACTGGGCTCGTTGGGTTCGCCGTAGCCCGAAGGCGCGAAAAGGGATCGAGCCCTTTGGGATCGATTTCCTTCGGCGAACGGAAAGCCGCGGCCGAGACATTCTGACCTTGATCAATGAAGACGACGACTGGTATCCAAAGCTCGCCGACGACGCTTCGCGCAACCCGTTTCCCTTCTCGCGCGAGCCCGAGGAAGAGCTTGCCCTCTATCGCAGGCTTGCCGAGAGAGCTTGCGTTCCAGTGGAAGCGTGGCGACTCGATGCCCACCCCGATGCCAGTCGTGACTTCGATGCGCTCCGAGAAGACGTGGCGGCATCGCTTGGCTTGGGCCGCTAGAGCGGCAGGAGCATTGCCAGCATCCAGAGCCCGACCAGAAGGTTCAGCGCGATGCTCGACCAGAGTGCCGCGCGCAACGGCTCTGTGGCACGGGCGCCTGCCAAGAGGGGTAGTAGAGGCGCGATCGACACTCCCGCTTTGACGGGGACCGAGACCGAAGGGGTCCAAAGCAACACGGCGAGGGCAGCAAAGGCGATGCCGGCAGACGCAAAACGCCGGGCGGACTGCATGCCGTGCCGAACGGGCCAGGTCTTCTTCCGGGCTCGCGCGTCGTCCTCGACGTCGGGGAGGGCGGTCAGGACATTGCTGCAGACGCCCAAGAGGGCGGCTGGACCGATCAGCCAGGCCGGCGCGAAGACCGCTTCGGTCTGCAGGTAGTAGCCGATCGATGGGAGTCCGATGCCAACGCCGACCCCCTGAAGCAGCTCGCCTCCTCCGCGATAGCTCGCGCGTACCGGTCTGAAGCTATAGAGCCACATCAGTAGCAGCGCGGCGAGCGCATAGAGCGGCGTCAAGTTGCGGCCGGCAAAGACGAGCGCGCAGGAGTAGAGCACGAGGAGCATCGCCGCTGCCTGCGCGGCCCGTTGCACCTGGATCGGGGTCAACTTGCCTTCCGGAATCACGCCCGAGCCGCCCGAAAGCAGCGTTCGGCGGCCGCTATCCGCTTCATGGTCCGCGAAGTCGTTGGAGAACACTACGAACAAATGATCCAACGCCCCCCAGAGCATCGCAGCCACGAGCCACAGCCAGTTGAAGCGTCCGGTGACGTGCCAGGCACTCACTTGGCCCAGGAGCAGTGGCACGGCGATGTTGATATGCGCGAGCGGTCGCGACGCTTGGAACCAGGCTTTCATGGCGAACAGGTCCCTCGATATCACGTTTCGATCCTGCTAGGTGTGCCAGGTGCACGCGCCCACTCGGGAGCCCCTCACGCGGCAGGTCCAGTTCTTCACCGGCAAGGGTGGGGTCGGCAAGTCGACCGTCCTCGCTGCGCTCGCGACGGCTGCAGCCCGCGCAGGCAAGCGTCCGCTGATCGTCGAGCTCGGGATTCACACCTCCGCTTCGCATTTGTTTCACGGGCCGGAGGTCGGCTACGAGCCGTCTGAGGTTACTCCAGGCGTGTTCGCCAGCCGCGTTCAATTCGAGCCCGCGCTAGTCGACTACATCACGTCGCGGCTCAAGCTACGCCCGATCGCGAGCTTGATTGCGAAGAACGCCTCCTTGCGCCGATTGTTCATGGCCGCTCCAGGGGTAGACGAGATCGTCACTTTCCATCGTGTCGCGCAGCTCGCTACAGACCCGCGCTGGGGCCCCATCCTCGTCGACCTCGAATCCACCGGGCATGCCCTGATGTTCTTCGATCTGCCGAGCGTTCTCGAGGTGTTTCTCAAAGACGGTCCTCTGCGCCAAGTGGTCGATAGCGCCACCGAGCTCGTCCGCGACAAGCAACGTTGCGCGATCCACATCGTCACCGTGCCCGAGCCGCTGGCCGTGAACGAAACGATCCAGCTTCATGCGGAGCTACGCAAGCGCGACGACTTGCATTTGGGCTGCCTGTTCATCAACCGGGTCCCGCGCGTCTGGCTCGACGAGGACGAGCAGCGACTGGTCGAAGAAGAGCTCGCTGGGGCGAGCGCTGCCGAGCCCTGGGCTCCCGACCTGGCGCTCGCCCGGTATCTCGTGCAGCGTCGTCAAACCGCCGAGAAGTGCCTCCGCGGGCTTCGTCGGGACATCGACCTGCCGACGGTGACATTCGATGCGCAGGACGAGGGTAGTGCCGTAATCATCGCCGCACTTTCCGCAGCGATCGAAGAAACGGGGCTCTGGTGATCACGCTCTCCGACGATTGCCGCTTGGCCTTCTGCGTCGGCGTTGGCGGAGTGGGCAAGACCACATTTGCCGCGGCGCTTGGGCTTCGTGAAGCCTTGCGTGGAAGATCGGTGCTGGTGCTCACGGCGGATCCGGCCCGGCGCTTGGCCGACGCGCTCGGCATCCGTGCCCTTCGCGACCAGGCGTCCGATATCCCGTTGCCGAGCCAGTCAGGCACCACCGGCGAGCTTCACGCCGCCATGCTCGAGACCAAATCGAGCGCAGACGAGATCATCCGAAGGGCCGCGAACGATGCAACTAGGGCACAACGCGTTCTCGACAATCGCATCTATCAGGCGTTCTCCAACACGCTCGCGCGCTCCCACGCCTACGCAGCGATGGAACGCGTTCACGAAGCGGTGCACAATCCACGCTACGACTTGCTCGTTGTCGACACGCCGCCCGCACAGAGCTCGATCGAGATCCTGGACGCTCCGGCGCGCCTGGTGAGCTTCCTCGATCAGCGCGTCGTCCGATGGTTTCTGCAGGCCTCGGATGATTCCCCGCAACTGCGCGGTGGAGCGATCGCGCAGAGGCTCTTGCGCATCGTGGCAGGGGACTCCCTGGTCTCGGCTCTCACCGAGTTTCTGACCGAGATGGCCTTCCTTCGCGAGGGGTTCGCGGAGCGCGCGAATGAGGTCCGGGACTTGATGCGATCCTCGAGCACGAGCTTCGTGCTGGTTTCGTCGGCGGACGCAATTGGCATGCAGGCCGCAAGGTCGGTTGCCGCTGAGGTTCTGAGTCGCGATTTCGAGCTCGCCCAGGTGGTTTTCAATCGTGCATTCATTCCTGAGACCGGCCGCTTGTCGGGGGTGAAGGTCCGCTATCCCGACAGACTCGCGGCGCTCGGTCCCAAGCTCGAGCGCATGCGAGCACTCCTGACGGCCGAGGAGGAGCAGAAGCGTTCCAACATGGCCGCGTTCTGCGCCGAGCAAGGAGTCGGGGCCTGGTCGCTGCCCGAAGCGACCCGGCCGCTCGGTGACCCTTCGGCCTTGGCGGCCTGGATCGCGCAAGGGCGGTCGGTTTCGCCGATCACGTAGCGTCGACCAGCCGTTTCGTGCAATCCTTCGGCGCAGCGAGAGGCCTCATGGAGCACATCATCAAGCACGATCTCAGCCCGGAGCTGGCCAAGAAGGCCGCGGACAAAGCCGCGGAGCACTACACGAAGAAGTGGGAGAAGTACGACGCCAAGTCGACTTGGGTGACGGACACGCGGGCCGAGGTCACCTTTCACGTCAAAGGGGTCAACGTCGCGGCAACCATCGACATGCTGCCGGGGCAGGCCGTCATCGAGATGCAGAAGGTTCCGCTGCTTCTCCGACCGTTCAAGAACATGGCGCTCGATGTCGTGCAGCGAATGATGGAGAAGTGGATCGCCAAGGCAAAGAACGGAGAGCTCGAGTGACATTTTCCGATCTCCGGATCGGGACCTTGGGAGCAGCGCGAATCACACCGATGGCTCTGATTCGGCCGTCTCGGCGAATCGACGGCGTGCGGGTTACGGCCGTGGCCGCTCGAGATCGTACGCGGGCAGAGAAGTTCGCAGCACGGCACGGGATTGAAACCGTCCACGATAGCTACGACGCGTTGCTCGCCGACCCTAACATCGACGCTATCTACAACCCGCTGCCCAACAACCTTCACGCCGAATGGACCTTGCGCGCGATCGATGCTGGCAAGCATGTGCTTTGCGAGAAGCCGTTCACCTCCAACGCGTCGGAAGCAGAGCGCGTGCATCAGGCCGCGGAGCAGAGCGATCGTGTTGTCATGGAGGCGTTCCACTACCGATATCATCCCTTGGCGCAGCGCATGCGCGACCTCGTCGCCTCCGGGGAGCTCGGTCGTCCGAATTTCATCGAAACATGGATGTGCATCCCGCTGCCGCTCTCTGGGGACATCCGCTATCGCCTGGACCTGGCGGGCGGAGCGACGATGGACACAGGTTGCTATGCGATCCATCTGGCGCGAACGATCGCCGGCGAGGAACCAGTCGTCGTGTCGGCGCACGCGAAGCTGGCCTCGGAGGGTGTCGACCGCGCCATGACTGCGGACGTACGCTTTGCGAGCGGCGCCCAGGGCAGAATCAACTGCTCGCTCTGGTCTTGGAAGCTCGTCAAGGTGGCAGCTGTGGTGAAGCTCGACGGCGGCGAGATTCGCGTGACGAACCCCGTCATTCCACAGTTCTTCCATAGCTTGAACTGGCGAAAGGCCGGCGGCGCTTGGACAAAGGAGAAGTTCCCGAAGAAGCCGACCTACGCTTACCAGCTGGAAGCCTTCCGGGATGCCGTCGTCGACGGAAAGCCCTTCATCACGACCACGGCCGACGCCGTGAAAACGATGAAGGTCGTCGACGCGATTTACCTGGCCGCTGGGATGTCTCCCCGAAGATCCGACACCTAGCACCGGTCGCGGGACTCAGGTCCCTAGACTTGTTTCTTCTGGACCGACCAGATGAAGCCGTCGTACCAGAAGTGCATGATCGACATGACGAGCACGAGGGCCCAGAGATGGTTGATGTCCGCATCGACGGCCTCTACGAAATACCCGTAAGCTGCGCCGCTACCGACGAGGAGCAGCAGTGCCCATGCGGAAGCGAAGCGCAGCCCACCGAGTCGGAAGGTGCGGATGATGTTCTTCTTCTCCGTAGCCCACACGATGCCGAAGTACTGCACCGCGTGAAACACATTCATGATGAAGAACGCTTCGCCCCAGGTATTGAATCCCCAAGTATAGATAGACACCAGGCCGGTGCTCACCAGGAGAAACGTCTTCTGAACCGAAATCTTCTGGCCTGCCTGATGAAGCCGCCACTGCGCCAGGGCGTAGTAGCCGATGAAGAGCGTTCCCCCACACAGAATCGGCCAGCTCAGGTACGCCTGGTGGGCATTCATGAAGCCAGGAATCGAGGTGAAGAAGACCGATCCGACATCTTCGTACTCCTCGAAGTCTTCGATGTGGTCCATCATCGTCGCACCCGCCAGAATGGGGCCCGCGTACAGGAGCTGGTTGAGAGCCCAGTCGAGGTTCCGACCCGCCATCGGGTCATTCCCCGCCTTGCGATCGTAGATCCGTGCGAAGCCGAAGGTCTGCATCCCAGAATGGTAGACGTCCCAAAACGTCGCCAGAACGGAGACTGAGACGAGAACCCACGTCGACGCGTTCATCAGAGCATAGAGCGCGATGGGCACTGCAACGAAGCGCCAGGGATGGAGCTTCAGGATCTCTGGGTTCCCGTGGCTTCGGAACAGAACGATGAATATGTGCGCGTGGATCAGTATCCCGAGAAAGAGCCCAGCGGGGGTCACGTCCTGATCCCAGAAGACGAACTCGTCCTGGTTGAGCGGCAGGTCGCTGATCGCAGCGCCGGCCGCTAGGGCCAGCATCGGGGGCAACAAGAACAGGACCCAGTCGTAGACCGGGCCGACGATGTATGTCGACGCCAATCGAATCTTGGGCACGCTCGCTGCAATCGCAGCGGGCGGTGCCTCGGATATCGCCGTGCTCACGGAGAGCTCCGCTCAGCCGATGACGAACTGCTTCAGAGCGGCGTCGCCGTGAACCGTGCGGAGCTTGCGGAGTGCAAGGGCCTGCAGCTGACGGATGCGCTCTCGGCTGAGCCCGAACTCGCGCCCGATTTCGGCGAGGGTGTGCGACTCTTTTTCGCCGATCCCGAAACGCATGCGAATGATGCGCTGCTCGCGAGGGTTCAAGGTCTCGAGTGCACGCTCTACCGACTTCGACAGATCCTCGCCGATCACCGTGTCCATTGGCGTTCCCGCCTCGTCGTCGGCGATCAGGTCGCGGAGCTCACTGTTTCCGTCATTGCCTACTGGCATTTCGAGCGAAACTGTGTCCCGCGAAATCATTAGCAGATTGGCTACCTGATCGGTCGGAAGCTTCATTCTCGTCGCGATTTCCGCGGCGCTGGGCTCTCGGCCGAGTTCACCGGTGAGCTTGCGGGTCATCCCCGTGACCTTGGTGAGAAGCTCGCAGGCGTGCACCGGAATGCGGATCGTGCGGGCCTGATCGGTCGTGGCGCGAGCCATCGACTGGCGAATCCACCAAGAGGCATAGGTCGAAAGCTTGTAGCCCCGGCGATAGTCGAACTTATCGATTGCGCGCATCAGGCCCATGTTGCCTTCCTGGATCAGATCCATGAAAGGCAGGCCCCGCTTCAGGTACTTCTTCGCGATGGCGACGACCAGTCGGAGGTTGGCTTCGACCATCTCCGACTTCGCGCGTTCGACGTCCGTATGTGCGGCGGAAACCAGAGCCTGAAGCTTGCGAAGCTGGTTGGCCGTCAGCCCCGAGTCGGCCTCGGCCTTCTTGCGAGCGGTCGATCCTTCTCCGCAGGACTCCACGTACGAATCGAGCGCGCAGATCACAGCTTCGAACGCTGGCTCGATGACAGCTTCGCGAACAGCGAGCTCCTCGATGGCAACGCGCTCGCAGACCTCAGTGATGTCATCGCTATGCAGCTTCGCCTCGACAACGGCATCGAAGATGATCTGTCGACCCTTTTCAATCTGCCGCGCGAGCTCGACTTCGCCCTCACGAGTGAGGAGGCTCACCGCACCCATCCAATCGAGATAGGTCTGCACCGGCTCCGCGCTGAGGACGTTCGTCTTCTCGGCCGGCTTGGCCGAGCGACGCCGATCGCTCCTTCGGTTCTTGCCCTGCTTGACGGTGACTTCGATCCCGGCGGCGTCGAGGCGCCGGAGGAACTTCCGGACGGTCCCCTGGGTCGCTCCGATCTTCGCGATGACCTCGGACGCTTCGTTGTAGGTGATCCAGCCCCGAGCTCTTACGGCTTCGATGACTTCGTTCATGGTTACTGTATCACTAGAAGTTTTTGATGACATTGGTGTTTCTCCGGCTCTGTAAGCGTGTGTTACCACCCTGGTGGAAAATTAGCAACCATATGATCAAAAAAATATGCTTACGCTGTGAACGGAGCATCACTGTTGGATTCATCACAATCTTCGTCATCACTGATTGAATCCTCATTCATTTTTGGGTTGCCCCGGGATATGGGCAGCCTCTAGGATTCGCGAGCATGTCCGAGCAGCGTTATCCCGTCCTTCGTTCGAAGGCCGACACGAAGTCCGAGACCTACCAGGCCAACCGTGAAGGCAATCTCTCCGCGCTCGAAGGGCTTGGTGAGGCGCTGGCCAAGGCCAACGGCGGGGGCGGTGAAAAGTACGTAGCTCGCCACCTCGGGCGCGGCCGCATCCTGCCTCGTCAACGGATCGAGATGCTGCTCGACCGCGACAGCTACTTCTTGGAAATCGGAGCGCTGGCTGGCCATGGGATGAAGGGCGAGGTCAGTGGCTCCTCCGTCGTCGGCGGTGTGGGCCTCGTAAGTGGCGTGGAGTGCTGCATCACCGCAAGCGAAGCGACGGTGAAGGGCGGAGCCATCACGCCGATCAGCATGTTGAAGACCGGACGGCTCGCAGAGATTTGTGAGCAGAATCGCCTACCGGGCATCGCCTGCATCGAATCCGCTGGCGCCGACCTGCCAAAGCAGGATCAGATATTTGTTCCTGGCGGAGCAGGTTTTCGTCATCTGACTCAGCGTTCCGAAAGAAAGATTCCGACCATCTGCCTGGTCTTCGGAAGCTCGACCGCCGGCGGCGCGTACATGCCTGGCATGAGCGACTACGTCGTGATGGTGAAAGAGCAGGCGCAGGTTTATCTCGCCGGCCCACCTCTCGTGAAGATGGCCACCGGTGAGGAGACCGAGCACGAGGAGCTCGGTGGCGCGGAAATGCACTCGGTCATCAGCGGTGTCTCCGACTACCTTGCCGAGGACGAAGTCGACGCGATTCGCCTCGGGCGCGAAATCGTGGCGCATTTCGAATGGGAAAAAGGGGCCAAGCTTCGCCCCCGGCCCGTGGAAGCTCCGCTCTACGACGCGGATGAGCTCCTTGGGATTGCGTCTTCCGACGTCCGAGTGCCTTTCGACCAGCGCGAGGTCATCAACAGGATCGTCGACGGGTCACGATTCAGCGAGTTCAAGCCGCTTTACGGTAAGACGATGCTCTGCGGCTGGGCACACATTCACGGTTTCCCCGTGGGCATCGTTGCAAACAACGGCACGATCTTCAGCGACAGCGCCAACAAGGGTGCTCAGTTCATTCAGCTCTGCAACCAAAGCAACGTACCGCTCGTCTTCTTGCAGAACACCACGGGCTTCATGGTGGGCAGGCAGTACGAGCAGAACGGGATCATCAAACACGGCGCCAAGATGATCAACGCCGTGTCCAACAGTACGGTTCCAGCGATTACCATCATGACCGGCTCTAGCTATGGCGCAGGCAACTACGCGATGATGGGCCGCTCATATCATCCGCGCTTCTTGTTCACCTGGCCCAATCACAAGATCGCTGTGATGGGCGGCAAGCAACTCGCGGGCGTGCTCGACATCATTCAGCGCGACGCGGCGGCCAAAAAGGGCGTCGAGGTCGACGAGAAAATGCTCGAGCTCGCCAAGATGATGACCGAAAAGCAGATCGAAGATCAGTCGACTGCGCTCTACGCAACCGCGCGCCTGTGGGACGATGGCATCATCGACCCGCGCGACACGCGCACCGTGATCTCGATTTGCCTATCCGCTGCGTACAACGCGCCCTTCGAGGGGACCACGTCATGGGGCGTCTTTCGTCACTAGGGAGAGAGCGAGCGTTGACCAAGACCATCGAGAAGATCCTCGTCGCCAACCGTGGCGAAATCGCGCGACGAATCATGCGAACCTGCCGCCAGATGGGCATCGCCACCGTCGCGGTATATTCCGATGCGGACGCGGCGATGCCCTTTGTCGCGGAGGCCGACGAAGCGATTCGACTGGGACCAGCTCCGAGCGCGGAAAGCTACCTGCGAATCGACAGAATCCTCGAAGCGGCGGCTTTGACGAAGGCAGACGCCATTCACCCAGGCTACGGTTTCCTAGCGGAAAATGCCGAGTTCGCCCAAGCCTGCGGCGAGGCTGGCGTGACGTTCATCGGGCCGACGCCCGATGCGATTCGCTCGATGGGCTCGAAGCGCGAGGCCAAGGCGCTGGTCGAGAAGGCTGGCGTTCCCGTGATCCCCGGCTACGACGGTTCGAACCAGGACCCAAAGGTTCTGGCGGAGGAAGCGATCAAGATCGGCTTTCCGGTTCTGCTGAAGGCAAGCGCAGGCGGCGGTGGCAAGGGCATGAAGCTCGTTCGCCAAGAGTCCGAGCTTTCGGACGCTATCGCGTCGGCCGCGCGGGAAGGGGAGAGCTCGTTCGGGGACGGGACCCTACTGGTCGAGAAGTACATCGAGGACCCGCGTCACGTCGAGATTCAGATTCTCGGCGATGAGCATGGCAACCTGATTCATCTCAACGAGCGAGAGTGCTCGATCCAACGCAGGCATCAGAAGATCATCGAAGAGACCCCGTCCCCAGCGCTCAATGCGGCGCTTCGCAAGCGAATGGGTGAGGCTGCGGTCCTTTGCGGAAAGACGATCGGCTACACGAACGCCGGGACCGTCGAGTTCATTCTTGCACCCGACCGTAGCTTCTATTTCCTCGAGGTGAACACGCGTCTGCAGGTCGAGCATCCGATTACCGAGTGCGTGACCGGGCTGGACCTCGTCGAAGAGCAAATCCTGGTCGCGCAGGGTGAGGCCCTTCGCACCGCACAAGAAGCTGTGCGCTTCGAAGGAGCTGCCATCGAAGTGCGCCTCTACGCCGAGGACCCGGCCGCCGGGTTTCTGCCGCAGAGCGGTCGGGTCGTCGACTGGGACCTGCCTGCTGCCGACGGCTTGCGAGTCGATAGCGGCGTCGAGACCGGCAGCGAAGTCAGCATCTACTACGATCCGATGCTAGCGAAGATCATCACCTCTGCGGAGAGCCGGCCCCTCGCGCTTCAACGGATGCGTCGGGCGCTGCGCTCGCTGAGCGTTCAGGGCGTGACCAGCAATCGGGAGTTCCTGCTCCGAGTCCTCGACCACCCTGCGTTCATCAAAGGCGAGATCGACACGCACTTCATCGACCGCCATCTCCAGGATGCGCTGGCAGAGGGCGGCGTCGAAGCCGACGAGCAGCGCGCAGCCATGGCAGCCGCGCTTGCCGAGCAACAACAGCGCGACGGCCGTCGGGTTCTCGTGCCTGGCATCCCTTCGGGTTGGCGCAACAACTACCACACTCCCCAGTGGGTCGAGTACGGTTTGGGCGACCGAGACCTGCGCGTCGAGTACCGGTACCTAGGCGACGACGAATTCAAAGTTTGGGTCGACGGGCAAGAGCGCCGTGTTCGGGTCGTGTCCTGGGCGTCCCCGGAGCTGACTCTCCAAGAAGGCTCACATCGCTGGCGTGCGCGCATCAGCTTCGACGGCGACCGAACTTATGTCCACAGCTCGCAGTTCAGCATCGGCCTTCAGCGCAAGCCGCGCTTCCCGGACAAGTCTCAGGAGGTTCCCGCGGGGGGCTGCATCGCACCGATGCCCGGCAAGGTCGTCGAGCTTCGTGTTGCCGAAGGCGATATCGTGCAGGCAGGCCAGGTGCTCTTGATCATGGAAGCCATGAAGATGGAGCATAGCGTGACCGCACCACAGGATGGAACGGTGGCCCAGGTCACGGTGGCAGCTGGCGACCAGGTCGACGCGGACGCCTTGCTCGTCGTCGTTGCCGAATCCTGATCGAATGGCTCAGGCTGCGTCGAGCTCGGCGATCATCTGGTCGCCGCTCAGCTGTGTTGCAGAGGCGCCATCGGCGTACTTCATCAGTCCGGCCCGCTCATAGTGCGGCCTGATCCGATCACTGAGCAGTCCAATCTCGCGCAGGTTCGGCACCAGGCGCTTGAACATGACTTGGCGGAAGATCGCAAACCCGGGCGAGTCGGTCACGAACTGGGCCCACTCTTTACGCGTCAGCTTGTGCTCGAACCACTCCTCGTACACTTCGAAGGAGAGAAAGCGGTTGCGCATCAGGATGGCCACCTCGAAGGCCCAATCCTCACGTTCGCGCCGTTCGCTGTCGCTCAGCTCTTGCCGGAAATGGTCGCGCAACGCGAGGACGCCGTAGTGTACATGTCTGGCCTCGTCCTGAATGACCATCTTCAGAAGCTGCTTGAGCATCGGCTCCCCGGTCATCTGGTACATCGTCCCGAAGGCACCAAGAGCCAAGCCCTCGACCATGATCTGCATACCCAAGAACTTCACGTCCCAGCGCGAGTCCTGGATGAGGGCATCGATGATGACGAATAGGTTGTCGTTGATCTGGTAGAGCTTGTTCATCTTGGAGTCGAGATAGCGGTGAAACACCTCGACGTGGCGGCCTTCATCGACGACCTGCGTCGCCCCATAGAGCTTGCCATCGAAGAACTGAACGGCCTCGGTCACCTGGGCTGCTGCGAAGAGCGCTCCCTGCTCGCCATGAAGGAACTGACTGAGCATCCAGGAGGCGACACTCGAGTTCAGGCGACGCTCTTCGAGGTCGGTCAGCCGGATGCCGCTCGCACGAAGCGCTTCGAAGTCCATGAACTGGCGCGGAATGATCGGCTTCTCGGGATTCTCCGGGTCGACGTCGATGTGCCAGGGGAGATCGTCCCCATTCCATTGCTGCTCTTTTGCCCTGGTGTAGAGCTCGCGCATCTCCGGCTGGTCGTTGGGGTACGTCCAGTCGAAGTACACCTCGTGCTTCGAAGGCATCTTCGTCGGAACGCCTTGCTTGCCGCGCTGAAGAATCAGACCGCGCACGCCAGACGGCGCCATCGATTTCAGCACCTTCGCGTTGTTGGTCGCGGTCATCAGTTGGACAGCCTCGACATACGGCTCGATTCGGCGGCGAATCTCTTGAGGCAAGTTGTCTAGGACTTTGTCACTGAGCATGGTTCGTTCCTTCTTTAGAGCACGTTCGCGAAGAATTCCCGAATCTTCGTCGAATGTAAACGCATGATGAAGCGATCGAGAATGGGTACTACGTCCTCGATCATGAGGGCGACCTGTTCGGGTGGGAGCTCCGAAAGCCGCGAAGACAGTAAACGCACCTCTTCCTGAAGGAGATTGGTGATCGCATCCTGATAGAGTGCCATGTCCTCGACTCTGAAGCCGAGCTCCGGCGTGAAGCCCATCGAACGGATCTTGCCAAACTCTTCGAAAACCCAGACGTCGGCCGCAGCAATGCGGAGCGAGCCATTCGAGCGCGCGCCGCCGACCAGACCAACCTCAAACGCATGCTCGACGTCTTCCGCATCGACGCCGGTCGTCTCCGCAACCTCTCGGGGCGTCAGAGTAGGGCTGCGGTCCTCAGAGGTCTTGAGCGACTCGGCGAGGCGTTCTTTGACGCCCGCCAAGAACGCGTGCTGGCGCGGCGAGAACACGCCGTCTTCTCCGTCGAACAGCGCCTTGATCGCCTTCAAGGGAAGGAATCGTTCGTGCTGGAGCTTTTTGACCAGGTGTAGGCGCTCCAGGTGCTCCTCACTGTACCAGGCCATGTTTCGGCCGGTCTTGCGACCCGGCGGCAATAGCCCCTGTTGGATGTAGAAGTGAATCGCTTGGCGGGGAAGCCCCGTCGCCTCGCAGAGATCCTTCATGCGGTAGACCCAGCGGGCTTCATCGAGGTCCATGGCTTCGGAGCTCGCGGTCACGAACCCTCTACTTCGATTTTGCTATGCGTCAGCGGTCGTCCGACGCAGGTCAGCAGATAGCCTGCTTCTCGTTCCGCGCGGCTAAGGCAGTTCGGCTCCTCCATTCGGATTTCCCCATCGGTCCGACGAACGCGACAGGCACCGCAACCACCCATTGCGCATGAGAACGGCATGTCGATCCCTGCTGCCAGTGCGGCCTCCAGAATCGTCTGTCCGGCTTCCACTTGGATGCCCTGCTCGTGACCCCCCATGGAGATCAGCACGAGCTCGGTCTTGTCACTGCCTGCCTCGCCCGAACGCGCTTCGGGGCTGGTGAAACGCTCTTCGGCAATTCGGTTGGCTTCTACCCCGCGTTGCTGGAGGGCCTCGTGTGCCGCGTCCATCATGGGAGTGGGCCCACAAATGAAGTAACGCAGCATGCCATCGTCTTCGACGTTCAGGGCTCGCAGGCGTGATTCGAGCACCTCGCGGCTGAGGAGCCCCTGCTCCCCGGTCCACCATTCCGGCGGCCGCTCCAGGACGTGATCGACGACCAATCGACCGCCAAACTCATGGCAAAGTGCTTCTAGGCGGTCCCGAAAGATCACCTCGTCCCAGCTTCGGTTTCCGTAGATCAAGGTCACTCGGCTGCCGCTCTCCACGCGCAGGACGGTTTCCAAGATACTCATGATCGGAGTGATTCCGCTGCCGCCGGCGACCATCAGTAGGCGGCGCGCGTTGACTGCACGCGGCTCGACGGTGAAGTTGCCGGACGGACCAAGCACCGCGAGCTCGTCGCCGACGGCGATCGTATCATTCAAGTAGTTGCTCACGCGTCCGTCTTGAATGCGCTTGACCGTGATGTGCACCGGAACGCCGGGAAGGCAGGCGCTCGCCAAGGAGTAGGCTCGTCGCAGACGCTCGCCTTCGATGACGACATCGACGCTCAGGAATTGACCCGGCCGGAACTCCAACGCCGAGCCGTCCGCCTCGGTCAGATAGATCGAAACGGCGTCGTCCGTTTCGCGCACGACATCGACGACTTCGAGCTGTCGCGACATGCTTGGCGTCTTGCGCGGCAGGGAAACCACCGCGCCCGTCGATGCTCGCGGGCGTTCGATGAGGGGGGAGGGGGTCTTGCCCAGGATCAGCCTGTCGCGAAGCATGCGAGCGTCTCGCTGCGCAGCGCGAACTCTGTCCGCAACACCGCGCGGCAAGAGATCCAAGGGATCGACCTCGCTCAGCGGCGTTGGCAATTCGATTTCGTTGATGAGCGGGGAAGGGGATTTCCCACTCGCCCGATCGATGAGCATCGTGGCGTCGAGCCGAGCCTGTTCGATCCACGGGGTGAGGCCGCGCGGAAGAGCTCGTGCGGCAAGCGAAAGGGCCGCATCGAAGCGTCCCGCGTGGCGTTGACGTTGCTTCCCCTGCATTGACTCAAGAATGCCGAAGACTGAGTAAAGTGTCAAGTGTGACTAGACACTTTACTCACAATGTAGTCTATAGTAAGCGGATTCCATGCTTTCAACGCCAGTCATCGCGGCTGCAGAGGCCATTTCCCTGCTGGACCGGGCCATTCTTCTCGACGTTCGCGTTGGGACGGGAGCTTCGGAGGCGTTCGAAGCGGGTCATCTCCCGGGTGCGATTCGCGTCGACATCGAATCTGACCTCTCGGACCGCGGGGACCCTGCGACCGGGGGCCGGCATCCTCTCCCCTCCCTCGACGACTGGCTGGCGCGTCTCGGTGGCTGGGGCGTGACCCCCTCGAGCGAGGTGATCATCTACGACGCAGCGGGCGGGGGGATGGCGGCCGCCCGGGCCTGGTGGATGTTGCACGCGATCGGTCATGTGCCGGTTGCCGTGGTTGACGGTGGCTGGCAAGCGCTGCTCCAGGGGGGCGCTCCCACCGAAGCTGGTGCCACGCGCACGAGCTCCGTCGGCTCGTATCGGAGCCGGCTCCAGACTTGGCCCATTGTCGACGCCGCCTTCGTCGACCGCGTTCGCAGTGATCCGACTTGGCGCCTGATCGACGCGCGCGCCCCGGAGAGATACGCAGGCACGACAGAGCCGCTCGACCCCGTGGCAGGACACATTCCAGGAGCGCGCAACCTCTACTGGCAATCACAGCTCGACGATGAAGGCTCGTTCAAAGCGGCCGCGACGCTTCAGAAGCGGTATGCCGAGGTGCTCGGTGATGTGCCAGCCGAGCGAGTGGTCTGCTACTGCGGTTCCGGCGTGACGGCGTGCCACCTTCTTTTGGCCATGGAGGCATCCGGTCTCAATGGCGCGCAGCTCTATGTCGGATCTTGGAGCGAGTGGTGCCGTCAAGAACGCCCTCGCGTCCCTGGCTGAAGCGGACGGTCGCACAAAGGTCGGGAGATGCTATTTGACGCTCGTGACGAACGCGGTTTGGGAATTCCCGCTGACCTTGCCTCGCAATGCTTTCACTGCGCGTGAAGCGCCGCGTGCGGGCGACATCTGGAGGCTCTGCCAGGATGTAGCGACCCTTGCCTCAATCAACTCAGGTTGGCCGCCGTCGCGTTTCCGAATCGAGAAGGTCGCGTTCATCGTCTACAAGATGACCCTGCTGCACGACGCCGAATCACCGTATGGAGCGGTGCTCGACGCACAGACCTGGGTGTCGCGGCTTCGACGCCGCACACTTTGCACCCGCGAGGTGCGCGTGAGAAACGGTGGGCGGCGAGTTGCCGCCGCGACCCAGGAGTGGGTTCACGTCGATTTCGAGACGCTCAAGCCAAAGCAGGGATCACTGGAAGCGGCGGCCGCGTTCCCCGAAACCGAGGTCGAGCCTTCGATTGAGATGCCCTCCTTCGATGCGCTACCTGGGGCCGAAGACGATTTCCAATTCGACATGTGGCAGACCTGGTCTGACCCGCTCGCACATGCCAATCACCCCGCGTACATCGACTGGTGCGACGAGGCGACGAGCCGACGGATGCTCGCTGCCGGTCTCGACCCCGTACTCTTGCAGCCAATCGCCGAGCAGGTGACCTTTCGCAACTCCGTGCTTCCCGGCGAGCGTGTGACGGTTCGAACTAGACGAATCGGACGAATCGGATCCGACGTCGTCGTCTTGAAGCACCTCTTGGAAACGGAGCGGGGACCTGCGGCCGATGCAACGAGCGTGAGGGGTCTCGCCGAGGGCGGCGGCCAGGCGCTCGTGGAGGCCTGGGACTGACTGATGCGCGCTGGTTTGCCGAGTGGGACCTCGCTCTTGGTGTCTTTCGCCCGCGGCCTCGGTGTTGACGAGCAAGAGGTCGACCCGCTCGCGTTCGACCTGTTGCCCCCTGTGCTCTCGCGACTGGCCTCTGCGCCGCGACGCCTGGGAGCAGGGGCGGGTCTGTACCGGGCTGCCGTGCGCGCCACGACGTTCGGGCTCATCGATCACATGGTGCTGAGGACGCAAGCCATCGATGCGCATCTCGCCTCGGCCCTGCGGTCGGGCATCGATCAGCTGGTGATTCTCGGTGCGGGCCTCGATGCGCGCGCTTGGCGACTCGACTCGCTGGCAAACGTCACCGTCTTCGAGATCGATCACCCGTCGACTCAGCAGTACAAGCGAAAGCGGATCTCGCAGAGGACTTCGCCCACCGACATTCGTTACGTATCGGTTGATTTCGAGAGGGAGCGATTCTCGAGCCGTCTCCGGGAAGCGGGGTTTCGCTCTGGCGACCCGAGTGTCTGGATCTGGGAAGGGGTCGCGATGTATCTCCCGCTCGCTGCGATTCGCGACACGCTCGACCAGCTCACCGAGCTCGCAGCCAAGGGGAGCGAGCTCGCGATGACCTATCGCGTACCGGGCATGCTCCCCTACGGCGCGCTTGGGCGTCTTGCCATTCCCGCGGTCTTTGCGGCGGCGGGCGAGCCGCTCAAAGCCACCCTCGAGCCCCATGAGCTAGAATCCAGGGTCGGATCCGATTGGGACGTGACCTTCGACGAGGACGCGCGCGGATGGCGGGGCTTCGGCGACTCGACCGCGAATCCGTCCCGCAGCTTCCTATCCGAGCGGCTCGCGATCGCGAGGAGACGGGGCTGACCGATGTGCACCATCATCGTGCGCCACCGGATGGATGACTTCTGCTCGACCATCATCGCCTCGAATCGCGACGAGTTCTACGACCGACCGGCGACCGGGCCACTGGTGCTTCGTACCGAGCCGCTGGTCGTTGGAGGCCGTGACGAGCGAGAAGGGGGAACCTGGTTCGGGCTCGGCCGGGACGGCCTTTTTGTAGGACTCACCAATCAGCGAAGCTTCGGTACGCGAGACGACTCGCTTTGCTCACGGGGTGGCTTGCTGCTCGAGGCGCTTGCCGAAGGATCCCTTCAAGGTGTCGAGCGGTACCTCCGCCACGTCGACCCGGCGACGTACAACGAGTTCAATCTGATCTTCGGCGACGGGGAGCAGCTCCGGGCCGCGTACTCGAGGAGAGGCGCGACGACGATCGAGATCGAGAAGCTGGCGGGCGGCGTACACGTGCTTTGCAACGATCGTCTCGGCTCCCCCGAGTTCCCAAAGGCCGAACGGGCGCGCGTGCGTGTCATGGCGCTGCCTCGAGATACTTGGCCGCGCATCAAGTCGGAGCTCGTCGAAATACTCGGGGACGGATCACTTCCCGACCCTTCGGATGTTCCGCCTATCCCGCCAGGGGCGCCATTCGGCCCGGACGTCGCGCGCCACCTTCAAGCGATCTGCGTCAAGACCCCGGTCTACGGCACTGTCTCGTCGACGATCGCCGCAGTGGCTCCGGGGCGTGTCGAGCAGTATTGGTTCTCGGACGGGCCGCCGTCGCAACTTAGCTTCAAAGACATGACTGAGCTCACCCGAGACACTGAATGAAGCCGACTGCGGCTGTAGCCGCGGCTTCGAGGTTCTGTTCGACCGTTCTGCCGGTCTTCTTGCGTGGCTTGAACGAATGGTCGCCGTCCTGCATCCACGCGAGCTCAATCGATGGTGAAAGCGAGTAGGTCGCGACTTGCTCTTCGGTGCCGAACCGGTCGCGCGTGCCCTGAACGATCAGGGTAGGGGTCGCTATGGTCTCGAGGTGCGTGGTGCGGAGTCGCTCGGGCTCGCCCGGGGGATGAAACGGATAGCCGAGGCACAGAACCCCGGCCACGCAGAGCTCGTCCGCGATCATCGTTGCAATTCGCCCACCCATCGACTTTCCACCAATGACGACTTCGCCCGGCGGTCCGACGAGGTCGAGCGCCTCCCGGAAACAGTCGATGAGCTTTGCCGCGCGATCGGGTCCCCGCCGCTTTCCGTCCTCGCGCCGCTTGGCCATGTACTCGAACTCGAAGCGGATGACTTCGGTGCCAGCAGCCGCAACCGCTTCCGCAATCGCATTCATGAATGGAGAGTCCACGGGAGCCCCGGCGCCGTGGGTGAGCAGGAGGCGAGGGGAGGAAAGGGGGCCGGTCTTGAGCAGTTCGACCATTGCGGAGGTTTTACTCGGTGTCAGTGTCAGTGCTGGCGAGCGGCCAGTCAGGGGAAGCCCGGCGGGAGGCTCGTTACTCGGGCTCCGGGGTGCAGATCCCTTGAAAACAGGTTTCCGTCCCCTCGCAGATCTTTGCGCAGCTGCCGCAGTTCCGATCGTCGGTGTCGAGGTCGACGCAACCAGTGGGGCAAATCGTGAGTTCACAGCTCGAACCGCCCGCGCCACCGGCACCCCCGATGCCAGTCGTGCCTCCGGCCCTAGCGGTGCCACCCGCGCCGGCCATGCCACCCGCTCCGCTGTCGAGCGCGGCGTCGAAGCCCGCGTCCTCGGTCGGGCTAGAGCCGTCTTTGCATCCGAGGCTCCACACACAGAGAAGCGCGAGCAGCACCGCTCCCGCGCTGCGTCTCACAGCCTGGACTCGCTAAACGTGTCGCAGGCGTTTATGTCGCCGCTGGCATAGCCGCGCTTGAACCACTTCACCCTTTGCGCAGAGCTTCCGTGGGTAAACGATTCAGGCGTGACGTAGCCTTGCGACTGCTTCTGCAAACGGTCGTCTCCGATTGCACTCGCCGCGTTCAGCCCTTCCTCGATGTCACCTTGCTCGAGTAGGGCGCGGGTTCGGTCGGCGTGGTGCGCCCAAATGCCTGCCAGGCAATCAGCCTGGAGCTCTTGGCGCACCGAGAGCTGATTGGCTTCCGTCTTGCTGAGCTGCGCCTGCTGCCGCTGCACTTGCTCCGAAATTCCAAGCAGCGTTTGCACGTGATGCCCAACCTCGTGCGCGATCACGTAGGCCTGGGCGAAGTCGCCTGGTGCCCGAAAGCGATTTTGTAGGTCCGAGTAGAAGCTCAGGTCGATGTAGACCTTTTGATCGGCGGGACAGTAGAATGGTCCCATCGCGGCTTGAGCGAAACCGCAGGCCGAGCGAACGGAGCCGCTGAACAGCACCAGGCTGGGCTCCCGATAGTCGCGACCGGCCTTCCGGAAAACTTCGTTCCAGGTGTCCTCGGTGTCGGCGAGCACTACCGCGACGAACTGCGACTGCTCGTCTTCGAGCTTGGTGTTTTGGGCAGACGGCGCTGGCGCGCTCTGCTGCTGCGTCTGAACGACCTGCATGAGCATGCTTGGGTCGACCCCCAAGAACAGGCCCACACCGACCAGGAGCAGGATGCCGATGCCACCACCCGCGAACGCTTGGCCCGCGCGCACGCCGCGGCGATCCTCGACGTGCGCGCTCTGCTTTCTACCTCTCCAGCGCAACTGGGCCTCTCGCTTCCGGAGCTCGGACTAGAGCTCGTCGTCGACGCTCTTGCCGCCGCCCTGGAAGAAACCGGCCAGGTGCTGTGCTCGAATCGAGACTTTGCTGAGCCTCTGTGCGAGCGCTCCGCGGGTCTGTGGGCCGACGTCGCCATCGACACCGATGCCAGCGTCCTTCTGGAAGTCGCGAACCGCATCGCGCGTTCGCTTGCCCATCACGCCGTCATGCTTTCCGGGCTTGTACCCGCAAATGTCGAGTGCCTCTTGCAATGCTGCGATGTTGTCATCTGATGCCATCATTCACTCCTAGTTCAGGCCCCAGGCCGCGGCCCAGGCCTTTGCGGCCTCTCCAAACGCTTTGGGATCGCTTGCCCCAAGCTTCGTCGACAATTCGGCGTACTCCGCCTTCAGCTCTTTGAACTTCGCCTTCGTGGCGTCCGAGGCGCCTTCTCCGGCTGCCTTGGCCGCTTTGGATTTCTCGCGAAGGTCAGCAACGTCGTATTTGGCGAGCATGCCCGTCATGATGGCAGCCCCGGTCTTGGCATCGCCGGCTCCCTTGAGAGCGTTCACGCCCGCTTCGAAGACAGCAACGAGATTCTCCGATGCGCTGCCCGTGAGTGCGACCTCGGGGATCGCGGGTCCGGCTGGCGCGGCAGGCTCTGCTGCCTTGGGTGCCGGTGCCTTTTCGGCAGCGGGCGCGGGCGCTTCGGGCTTGGCTTCTTTCTTCTTGCACGCTGACGTCAAGGCCATCGCGAGGACGAGCATTGCAAGTGTGGCTTTCTTCATGGACTCCCCTTTTCCAATGATTGGGGCCGGAGCATACGGATCTGCCGTCCTCCGGTGCAAGCCGTTTTTGACAGCATCTGTGCCATCTTCCCGAAATTGTGCGCAAAAATTGCGCTATTGTCTCCGTCCCGCGGAGCGCGCATCATCGCGACCTCGCTCGAGAAGGAGAGAACATGGATGATTTGATGCAGTCGATTGTGGCTCAGCTCAGTGGTGCCCCCATGGCACAACTCAGCAGCCAGCTAGGAACCGATAGCCGCACTACGCAGAACGCCGTGCAAGCAGCACTTCCGTTGTTGTTTGGCGCGCTTGCCAAGAACAGCGCGGCCAGTGGTGGTGCCGATGCGTTGGCCTCTGCGCTAGACCGTGATCACGACGGGAGCATCCTGGACGACATCGGCGGTTTCCTCGCAGGCGGGGCGAGCTCCGATGGCGCTGCGATTCTCGGTCATATCCTAGGCAAGCGGGAGCCGACCGTCGAGGCCGGCATCGGGAAGGCCACTGGGATGCAGACGGGTCAAACCGCTCAGCTGCTTCAGATGCTTGCGCCCATCGTGCTCGGGTACCTCGGCCGACAGAAGCAGCAACAGGGCATGAACGCGGGCATGCTCGGCGAGCTTCTCGGCGCGCAGTCCAAACAAGCTCAAGCCCAGAACCCGGCGCTCAGCGCGCTTGCGTCCCTCCTCGACAAGGATGACGACGGCTCGATCGTCGACGACCTCGGCGGAATGCTCGGGTCTTTCCTCTCGGGACGTTGAGTCGCTAGATCAGGGAGCCGCGCAGGCGCCCTCGTTCTTGATCGACACGCCGGCTGCCTGCGCGGAGCATGCGTTCGCGTAGGTGTTGCCGTCGCAGCCGCAGACCGGGTTGTATTCGGCCGTGCAGGCTTGCGGACGGGGCTGGCACTTGCCGGGCTTGTTTGCTGCGCCGCATGTTGCGGCTGGGGTGAACTGGCAGAACAGACCGGTCGCGCAGTTGGCGGCGCCCGCAATCCCGCAACTCGCGCCGACGGCGCCGGCCGCTGCCTGCGCTGCGTCCTGACAAAGACCGCGGTGCCGAATCGAAACGCCATGCGAGTGTGCCACGCAGTCGTTGCTGTAGTTGCGCGCGTCACAGCCGCAGACGGGCGCCCATTCCTTGGTACAGACGGTGGGCTGCTCGGTGCACTCCCCGGGGCCCGAGACTTCACCGCAGTACTGCCCCTCCGTGTATCGACAGAAGAGGCCCGTGGCGCATGTCTCCGTGGCGCCGCCCGGGCCGCAGCTGCCGACTGGGCCCGCTGCAACGCCCACCGCCCCGGCGGTCGGACACTCGCCGGATTGGCGAGGAGACACACCATGCGAATGAGCCACGCAAATGTTGAGATAGGTTCGACCGTCGCAGCCGCAGATAGGACTGTAGTCCTTGGTACAGGTGGAGGGGATCGGGAAGCAGGCGCCTTGCGCCCCCGTTTCGCCGCATTCCGCGTTGGGCGCGTAGTGACAGACGAAGCCGGCGTCGCATGTTGCTCCTGGGGCGCGGCTGCACTCCCCCCCCGGTCGATCGGGGTAGCGTGATGATTGGTTTTCCTTCGCGCAGGAGGCGAGGAACCCTAAGCAAAAGACCCAGACGAGAAGTCGTGACATCGCTTGATAGGTATCCCCGAAGGACGGGGGAGGCAAGGCCCCTCAGGTCGCCGGAAGGGCAGCCGCGAGCTCGGACACCCAGTCCCCCGCCGTGCCGCGAAGAAATGCGCCCTGTCCCGTCCGTTGGACTAGGGTGCTAAACGGATTCGGTTCCGGGTTCACGACGATCATCGGAACCTCTCGCTGTGAAGCGATCGTGCCGATGTGCATCGGCAGCGAGGTGGCCCCGGTGCTCCCCACCACGATGACCAACGAAGCGTGCCGCGCCGCTTCGATCGAGCTCTGGAAGCGGAAGTTAGGCTCGTCGTAGCTTTCATCGAACCAGAGCACATGCGGTCTGGCCATCGCGCCGCACGCAGGGCACCTCAACTGCTCGAGCTCATGGCGGCTGACTGAACGGCCCTTCTCCCAGGCGAGATCAATACTTTCCGGCATCGGCACCGGCGCGGGGAGACACTCCTTGGTGCAGCGCATGAAATCGATGTTGCCGTGGATCTGGTAGGTACGGTCGAGTGTATTGCCGGCGCGTAGGTGAAGCCCGTCCACGTTCTGCGTGACCAGAAGGAATCGTTCGCCACCGCCTTGTTCCGCTTTGGCCAGCGCGCGGTGCGCCGAGTTGGGCTCCGCAGCGCGGCAGATACCTCGTCGATATAGATACCAGGCCCAAACTTCCTCGGGCATCTCCTGAAACGCGCTCCAGGTCGCCATCTCCTCGGGTTGGTAGTTCCGAGAGCCAACACGCCAGTAGCCTTCCTTGCCGCGGAAGGTAGGGATCCCACTTTCGGCGGAGATGCCGGCGCCGGTGAGCCAGAGAACGAGCGAATGCGGACGGTCCAGAAGCTGTCGAATGGAATCGTCGAGCACGTACCGGTACGTAGGGTCAGAGAGGCGCCAGCGCGAGCCCGAAGGGCGAAGCCCGGCGCGAAGCGCCGCCAAGGCAGAGCGCAGCGAATGCCGCGCCAGACACGCCGCTCACTCGCGTGAGAGTCCCTATTAAACGACAGAAGGCCGGCTCCGAGGAGCCGGCCTTCCACCAGTGACCCCTACGTCAAACTAGTTTCCGATGTAGGCGGTGAAGCCCAAGATTGCAGCGTAGTTCTGCTTCTTGTTGGGATCCCCCGTCGCCGCGGCACCCACGAGCGCCGACCTCGAGTAGTAGATCTCACGCGTATTCCACTCGCCGCGACCCTCGAGGCTGAGCACGAGGTATTGGACGGGCTTGTAGCGGAGGGTGATGGTGCCGGTAGCGAGGCCCGTGTCTCCGCCGGCGGCGAAGTCCCGGTACTGTGTGTTTCCGCTCAAGTGCTCGCCGCGAAGACCGATCGACCAGTGATCGCTCGCGTCGAAGATCAGCTGCAGGCTGTGTCCGTAGGCGAACGCCTTTCCAGTTACCACCGTCGGTGGCACGGTGGTCGGGTCGTTCAAAGGCCCGCTCGGGATGATCTGGTAGTCGCCGTTGGCGATCAAGGAGAAGATGCCGGCGTTCGCGGTCAGCACCCAGTCGAAGAAGTTCTCCCAGTTCTTGTTGTCGTTGTCCCCGCCGGCGCCATGCTGACCGCCGACGAAGAAGCCAACATTCTCCTTCTCGGCGCTGAACGCTAGCTGCCAGCCGATGGTGGGCGTTTCGTTGCCATCGATCGGTGTGCCACCGAGGACGCCGCCGTTGGTGAGCATGACCGTCAGGCCCACCGTGTCCGAGAGGGCGAACGCCGAGCGAATACCCATGTGGTTGAACGGCTGACGCAGGAAGTAGAGCGCGCCGCGCGAGTAGTTGGCGTTGTTCCATTCATCGACGACCTCGCCGCCGAAGACAGTGTCGAAGAAACCGAAGTCCAAGCTCACCTTGTCGCTCGGCATCCAACTCACGTAGCCCTGCTTGATCGGAGCGATCGGGCTTAGCAGTTGGGCGCCCTCGCCAAAGCGGAGGTCCAAACGCACGGCAAATTTCTCGCCCGTGTACATGAGGTCACCGCCGGCGAAATTGAGGCCGAATCCGTTGTAGTTCGTGTAGGGGTATCCGATCGAGTTGTAGGTCCCAGCGACCACGCCGTCATCCGTGTAACCACCGATGCGGTAGAAGGCGCTGGCCATGAGCATCCAGGACAGGCCGTCCTTCCATGAGGCTTCCTCGCCGGGCTCTACAGCGACATCGTCAGCGGCAGTCTTCGGTGACTCTGGCATCGCCATGATGGCTTCTTTGGGAGGAGCCTCTGCTGACTCGCCTCCTGTCGGCGTCATTTCGTCGGACTCCGGCATGCCCATGTCCTCGTCTTCGGCGGTCTTTGGCGCCTCAGGCTGCGCAAGGGCCATTGCGGGAAATGCCAAACTGCACATCACCGCCAAGGTCAGAAACTTCCTCATCACTACCTCCACTCCCAGCGTGTCTCCACGCTCAAACTCGTTATCCAAATCAGACATTGAAAAAGGGTCGAGAAGAGGAGCGAAGCAGACCGGGGAGCCGCTCCACCCCTCCTCTCGAAGCTCACTACTCCGCGGGCGCCGCCGACATGGCGGTGGCACCGGTGTGGAAGCCCTTGAGCTCTTCGTTGTAGGCTTCGACGCCGCACTCGGCGATGTCGAGGCCCTCGAGCTCGTGCGCTTCGGAGACGCGGACGCCACCTGGCACGAGGAACTTCAGCGCGAGCCAAACGATCATGCCGACAGCGAAGGCAAATGCGACACCTGCGCCAACGCCGATCGCCTGGGTCACCAGCTGCGAGGCACCGCCGCCGACGAGAAGCCCCATGGGCTCTTCGCCCGTTGCTGCGTTGCCGTAGCCGACCAGGCCGACGGCGAGCGTTCCGAAGATACCGCAGACGCCGTGAACGGTGATCGCGCCCACCGGGTCGTCGATCTTGATCTTGTCGATGAACAGGACGCCTTCGACACAGAGCATGCCGGCGACGACGCCCACGACGATCGACCAGCCGCCCGTGATGTTGTAACAGCCGGCGGTGATGCCCACGAGACCGGCAAGCGCGCCGTTGAGGGCCATCGAAAGGTCGAGCAGCCCACTCCGGATTCGAATCCAGGTCAGCGCGCCGCAGAATCCAGCGGCCGCCGCCAGGTTGGTCACGAGGACGATTCGGCCCACCTCGGCGTCCATGGCGAGCTCCGAGCCGCCGTTGAAGCCGAACCAACCGAGCCAGAGAATCAGCACCCCAAGCGCAGCGAGCGGGAAGTTGTGCGCGGGCATCGGTCGAACGGAGCCGTCAGCCATGTACTTGCCGATTCGCGGGCCGACGACCAGGGCGCCCGCGAGTGCCATGGCTCCGCCAACGCCGTGAACCACCGTGCTTCCAGCAAAATCGACGAAGCCCATTTCAGAGAGCCAGCCGCCGCCCCAGACCCAGTGACCGACCACCGGATAGATGATCACCGTGGCGATCGCCGTGAAGAAGAAGAAGGTCAGCAGCCGCGCGCGCTCGGCAACGGCGCCCGACACGATCGTGCAAGCGGTCGCCGCGAAGACGAGCTGGAAGAAGAGGAAGACGTAAGGCGGCAGGTCTACGTCTGCCCCCCCGTTGTCCGGGAAGAAGCTCGCGAGCCCCATGAAGGCATTGCCTTCGCCAAACATCACGCCGTAACCCACCAGGTAGAAGATGAGTGATGAAATCGCGACGACACCGAAGTTCTTCATCAACACCATCACCGCATTTTTCTTGCGGCAGAACCCGCTCTCGACGAGAGCGAAGCCCGCGTGCATGAAGAAAACGAGTGCGGCGCTAACGAGAACCCACAATGCGTTTACATACGTTGTCAGTTCCGAAAGTTGTTCTTCCATGATCCTTGCACCTCTTAGTCATGGCCGCAGCGCACCCTCG
This sequence comes from uncultured delta proteobacterium, assembly GCA_963716775.1. Classification (GTDB taxonomy): domain Bacteria; phylum Myxococcota_A; class Polyangia; order Polyangiales; family Houyiibacteriaceae; genus SG8-38. The sequence goes on along the minus strand of CAVQUI010000002.1, from coordinate 290,085 downwards.
GCAGCGGCACGAGAGGATCTATGGCTGCGTTGTATTTCCGATTTGTTTCTCCGAGGCATCGGTTTGGGAAAAACCGATCCAGGGATTCGCCAGTTGCGCTCCTGGCGGCCCGGCCACATGCTCGGAAAATGAGTGGTTTCCCGCATTTGGCGTACGGCACGCCCCGCAAGCTGCCAAAGCCGGACAGCCTTCCCGGCCGAGTGGTCGTGCTGGACGTGGCCTTCGCGGCAAATGCAGGAGGGGCCAGCTACGAGAAGACGACGCTGCCTTTCATCAAGGGCCTAGGCTCACGCTTGGCGATGTGGATCGATCACCATGACCACGATCGCCACGCGGACTATGCAGACGACGCTCGTTTCATTCTGCGCACCAAGGCGCAGCACGGTGCCTGCCCGGAGCTCGTCACGCCGGAACGGGTTGCGGCCGCAGGCGAGGTCGATACGGTCTGTTGCCACTTGGACTTCGATGGACTCTGCTCAGCGGCCAAATGGATTCGTGGCGGTGTCGAGCCTTATGGGGGTTCCGACGACGACGCGCGGGCGATCGACACGCGGCTCGGCGAGCCGACTGAGCGCGCCCGAGTCCTCGACCGGGCGCTCCGCGCCAGGCCGCGTGACGAGGGGCTTCGCGGCTTGATGGTCCGGTACTTGGCCGACGGCGCGCACGACGCTGCGATCTACCGCGATTTCCAAGTTGTCGCCGAAGCCCTAGAGGCCAGGGAACGAGAGGCCAAGCGGCTTTCGGCCCGCTACGAAGTTCGCGGCGATCTCGCGATCTGTGACGCCACCAGACGGGACGGCCCATACGACAAGACTGAGCTGCTTCTAATCGGCCAACGACTTGCGCCCATCTCCCTGGTGCATGACGAGACCACCGTCACCGTGGCGGCGCGCTTCGACAGCGGGATCGACCTGGTACGGGCCCTCGGGCTCAACGGGGGGATGCCGACGCGGGTCAGCGTTGCTGCCAAGCGACTGGACGAAGTCATTGAGGTTTTGGGCCGTTTTGAGCTCACGGGATAGCGGCGCGCAAACGAGGTATAATCAAAGGAATGGAGCTGACGCTCTCCCAGATCGAGGCCCTTCCGAAGACCGACCTTCACGTTCATCTCGACGGTTCGCTACGGCTGTCCACCATGCTCGAGCTTGCCGCAGAGCAGAACATCTCGTTGCCATCCGACACCCCCGAGGGTCTGAAGAAGGCGCTGCACTGCGGCGAGCATGCCGGCTCGCTGGTCGAGTACCTAAAGGCGTTCGAGACCACGCTCAAGGTCCTGCAAACCGCCGAAGCTCTCTACCGTGTCGCCTACGAGCTCAGCGAGGACGCCGCCGCAGAGAATGTCCGCTACATGGAGGTGCGCTACTCGCCGATCCTCCACACGCGCGGCGGGCTCCGCCTCACGACCGTCGTGGAAGCTGTGCTCACGGGGCTCTGGGATGCACAAAAAGACCACGGCGTGGTCGCGAACGTAATCCTCTGCGGCATTCGGAACATCTCGCCCGAGTCGTCCTTCGAGATGGCCCAATTGGCGGTCGCTTACAAGAACCGCGGAGTCGTCGCGTTCGACCTGGCGGGCGCGGAGTACGATCATCCTGCCAAGCACCATCTTCGCGCCTTCAAGCTGGTCCGTGACAACAACATCGCGGTAACCATCCACGCCGGGGAGGCCTACGGGCCCGCCTCGATTCATCAGGCGATTCACGTTTGCGGTGCGCATCGCATCGGCCACGGCTGCCGCCTACGCGAGGACGGCGACCTGCTCCACTACGTCAACGACCATCGAATTGCGCTCGAGTGCTGTCCCTCGTCGAACGTGCAGACCGGAGCCGTCAAAGACCTGCGAACCCACCCGCTCAAGCTTTATCATGACCTGGGCTTGCGGGTGACCATCAACACCGACAACCGGCTGATCGCCGACACGACGGTGTCGCGCGAGCTCTGGCTTTGCCACAGCCGGATGGGCATGGATCTCGACGACATTCACCGGATGATCATCAACGGCTTCAAGGCGGCGTTCCTGCCGTTTCACCAGAAGCAGACTATGGTTCGCGCTGTGTTTCGGGAGCTGTCCAACGCAGGACAGGCTTCCGAGCAGCCTGAGTCTCGTCCAGCCGGCGCAAGCGCGTGATCTGAGGGGCCGCCTTGGCGAAGTCGGGCTCGCTGCTCGCCTCCTCGCTGATCGTCTTCATGACCTCCACGAACTCGTCGAGGGTTTGAAGACTTTCGGTTTCGGTCGGTTCGATGAGCATCGCGCCCTTCACGACCAACGGGAAGTACACCGTCGGCGGGTGGAAGCCGTAGTCCATGAGCCGCTTGGCGACGTCCATCGTCGTGACGTGTGAATCCCTCAGGTGTCGATCGCTGATCACCACCTCGTGCATGCAAATTCGGTCGTAGGGGACGTGCCAAACCTCGCCTAGTCGGGCCCGAAGGTAGTTCGCGTTGAGAACCGCAAGCTCGGTGGCTCGCCTCAGTCCTTCGGCACCCATCTCGCGGAGGTAGGCATAGGCCCGCACCATCATGCCGAAGTTGCCCTGGAACGAGCGCAGCCTGCCGACCGAAGCCGGACGGCTGTCGTAGTCGAGGACGAAACGCCCTTCTTGCTTTTCGACGACCGGGACGGGCGCGAAGGGATCGAGGAGCGCCTTGTACCCCACCGGGCCGCAGCCAGGGCCGCCACCGCCATGCGGGGTGGTGAATGTCTTGTGCAAGTTGAACTGCATCACGTCGATCCCGAGGTCGCCGGGACGCGCTTTGCCCATCAAGGCGTTGAGGTTTGCGCCATCGCCATAGACGAGCCCCCCCTTGCTGTGCACGAGCTCCGAGATCGCGGCCATGTGGGTTTCGAAGAGCCCTACCGTATTCGGATTGGTCGCCATCACCGCCGCGACCTCGTCGTCGACGAAGGGCGCGAGGGCCTCGGTGGTCACGACGCCTTCCTCGCCGACAGGAAACGGCACGGCTTGCAAACCATTGAGTGCACAGGACGCAGGATTGGTCCCGTGCGCCGTGACGGGGATGAGGACCTTCTTTGGGTCGCGGCCCTGGGACTGATGGTACGCCCGAATCATCATCAGGCCGGCCAGCTCCCCCTGCGCGCCCGCGGCCGGATGCAGCGAGACGCGATCCATTCCGCAGACCTCAGCGAGCCCTTGCTCGAGCCGCCACATCAGCTCGAGGGCCCCTTGGACGAGATCATCGGGCATATATGGGTGCAGGTCCGCAAAACCACTCAAGCGAGCCGCCCACTCGTTGACCTTCGGGTTGTACTTCATCGTGCAAGAGCCGAGCGGGTACATGCCGGTGTCGATCGCGAAGTTCTGCTGGCTCAATCGTACGTAGTGGCGGACGACCTCGGGCTCGGACACCTCCGGCAGCATGGGCGGGCGCTCCCGGGCCATGTCCCCGAACGCGCTTTTGGGGTCGACGTTGGGTAGCTCGTCGGCCGTGAGCGACGCGCCGTGGCGACCAGGCGAACCCTGCTCGAAAATCAGTGGTGTTTGAAAGGAAAGACCTGACGTAGCCGAGCCGGGCATGATGACCTCGACCCGCAAGCTAGTGGATTGTCGACTGCCCGCAAGCGATCAAACGGTCTGAAGGAGCGCTTGGCTGAGGGCCTCGATCGCCGCCGTGTCTTTCCCGAGACCGCTGTAGTAAGGCAGCTCGCTGCAAGGGGCGTCGATGTGGGTGCACACCTGCCGTACAGCCCTTGCCTGGACCGTCTCGCGAAGAACGCGTCGCTTGCCAGCTACGGCGAGCCCACGGATGTCACTGTCCTCGGCGAGCTCCGATGGCAGGCTTTCGAGAACGGGACGTTCCTTTTCAACGAAGAGCACGTTGAGCACTCGGTTGATCACGAGTTGGAGCACCGGAATCTGCAACTCCTTGCTCAGGGCGTCTGAGAGCTCGATCGTTTCGCTTGCGGGCATGTACTCGGGGAGTGTGACCAGGACAGCGCCGGATCGTTCAGGGTCACGGAACATATCGACGGCCCGCGCTGCGTCGCGTCGCAAGATACCCGGTGGCGCGACGTTCTCGATCACGAACGGGACCCGGAGCATGTCTAGCGCGTGTCCGGTTGCTGGCGCGTCGACGATCACGAGGTCGTAGTCCGGCTCTCCCTTGGGCGGGCAGGCATGATAGAAGGCCTTGCCGAGCATCGACCAGGCTTCGAGGCCGGGGGTGCCTTTGAGGAATGCCCGCACCAATCGGTTCCTGAACACCGCATTGAAGACGGCCCTGACCTTCAAGATCATCAGTCCGTATTCCTCCAGGGCCGCGTCTGGGGTCATGTTCACCACATCGAAGTTCTCGCGAATGGTGATGATTTCGGATCCGATCGGATCGGTGTCGAGCAACTCGCTCACACGCTCTTTGCAGTTGACGAGCGCCAGGAGGACCTTCTTGCCGCGGCGGCTTGCCGCAAATGCGAGCCCAGTCGCGACGGTTGTCTTCCCGACGCCACCCTTGCCCACAACGAAAAGGAACCGCCGGTCGAGCAAATCCATTAGCGCCGTCTTTAGCGGCGCGCCGCAAGACCGGCAAGCCCGATCGCATTTATTCGTGGAATTCCAAGGCTGGATGGGCTGACGCCCTCGCAGCTGCATGCTAGCGTCCCGGCGAGCTCGATCATGAACGGTTCTCATCAATCTGGTAGCTCGACCGCATGGTCGCTATTGCTGTTTGCAACCATGGCGCTCTTCGCCGTGACTCTCTACGCGATTTTCGTCGTTGCACCCGTCGAGCAGCAGATGGGCATCGTGCAGAAGATCTTCTATTTCCACGTGCCGAGCGCCTACGCGATGTACATCGGCTTCGCCGTGTCGGCCGTCGGAAGTGCCGGGTACCTGCTCAAGCGTGACCCCAAATGGGATGCCCTCGGGGTCGCCGGCGCAGAGGTCGGCACACTCTTCTGCCTGATCGTTCTCCTCACGGGCCCGCTCTGGGCCCGAAAGGCCTGGGGAGTGTGGTGGACGTGGGATCCCCGGCTCACGACGACCTTGCTGGCCGGGATGATCTTCGCCGCGTATCTGTCTCTTCGATCGATGGGCAACGCGGGGGAGGTCGAGAAACGGTTCGCAGCCGGCTTAGCGCTTTTCGGGCTGGTGGACCTGCCGCTGATTCACTACAGCGTTCAGCGCTGGAGAGGCGTCCACCCGACCGTCATTACTGGCAAGGGGGGCGGGCTCGAGTCCGAGATGTACTGGGCGCTCGGCCTCAGCTTCATCGCCTTCACCGGCTTGGCCGTGCTCCTGATTTGGGCGCGCGCTTCGGTGGAACGGCAACGCGAAGAAACCACCCGACTACGATTCGAGTTGATGCACCGATGAAGGAACTGTCATGCGATCTCTGATTGCCGCGTTCGTGCTGGGATGCACGATGCTTCTGACGCCCCTGGCTCTCGCCGAAGAGCCGCCCGCCGAGCCCGACGCCGTCGGCGAAATCCAGGAAGACGCCGCCGGGGAGAGGGCCGCACAATTTGTCGGTGTCCGCGGGCCAGAGGCTGAGAGTGTTCCTGGTGGCGCACTCTTGCTGGGGGCATACGCGATCGTCTGGGCCTTGCTGTTTTTGTTCTTGATGCGAATGCGCGGCCTACAGCGTCAAACGGCAGAGGAGCTAGAGCGGCTCAGCGCAGAGATTCGAGATTCCGAGGGCCGCTAATGCCGTCCATCGCACACATCATCTACATCCCGGGCATATTGCTGATTGGCTTTGCGCTCGGGTTCCGACTTGGAGCTCGCGCCGTTCGAGCCGAGCTCGAGCGTCTCGAACAAGAACGACGCCGTTGATCAAGAGGTAGCACCATGCTGAATTTCGAGCTGACCCCCGAACAGAAATCCCTCGTCGAAGAGACTCGTCGCTTCACTCGCGAGAAGATTATTCCCATCGCCGGCGAGGCGGACAGGACCCACGAGTTCCCGATGGACGTCTACAAAGAGGCCTGGGAGTTGGGCCTGGTCGGACCAAACATCCCGGAGGCCTACGGCGGCGCCGGCATGGGGGAAGTGGACCACGTCCTGCTGACCGAAGAGCTCGCCTTCGGTTGTACCGGCATCCAGACCAGCATGACCGCCAACGTATTGGCGGCGACCCCGATCCTCATCGCGGGTAACGAAGCTCAAAAGAAGAAGTACCTCGGCCAGCTGACCTCGGAGCCGGTCTTCGCCGCCTATGCGCTCACCGAGCCGGCGGCTGGAAGCGATGCCGCGGGCATTCAGACCCGATGCCGCAAGGATGGCAATGACTGGATCATCAACGGCTCGAAGTGCTTCATCACCAACGCCGCCTGGGCAAGCTGGTACATCGTCTTTGCCACGGTCGATCCCGCGCTCCGCCATGGCGGCATTCTGGCTTTCATCATCGATCGCGACGCGAAGGGTGTGAGCGTCGGAAAGACCGAAGACAAGCTCGGGCAGCGGGCCAGCAACACCGCCGTCGTCAACTTCGACGACGTTCGCGTTTCGTCGGACAACTTGCTGGCCGAGGAAGGGCACGGCTTCAAGCTCGCGATGCAGACCTTCGACCGAACCCGCCCGGACATCGGCGCAGGCGCCTGCGGACTCATTCGGCGGGCCATGGAGGAGTCGATCGCATATGCCCTCGAGCGCAAGACCTTCGGCGTGCCCATCGCGGAGCACCAGATGGTGCAGGCGCTGATCGCCGAGATGGGCATCAAGTACGAGGCCACGAGGCTCCTGGTTCACAAGTCAGCCTGGCAGATCGACCAGGGAGGCCGGAACTCGCTGGTCGCCTCGTACAGTAAGGCGTTCGGTGCCGACAGCGCGATGCAGGTGGCCACCGACGCGGTTCAGGTCTTCGGCGGCAACGGCTACATCACCGAGTACCCCGTCGAGAAACTGATGCGCGACGCGAAGATCCTTCAGATCTACGAGGGAACTTCCCAGATCCAACGGATGGTCATTGCCAAGAACCTGTTCGCAGGCGTCCGCTAGCTGCGCGCTGGCCGCGACCCTGGTCGCGTGTCTGAGCTCGGCAGCTAGCGCCGAGCTCGGGCCGCTGCCGAGGTTCGTGGGCACCGACATAGAGCAAGACGAGGTCCTCGAAGTCATCTCGTCGGCCGATTCGCGAAGCTTCAAGCCCGTGGGCCATAGCTCCGTCGTCTTGCGGATGCGGACGGTGGCGCGTGTGACGGCTGCCCTGAGGGTAAGGACCCGGGAGATCCAAGACGGCTACCGAAACGAGATTGCCGCGTATCGGATCAGCAGGCTGCTCGGTCTCGACAACGTCCCGCCCGCGATCTACCGCCGCGCGACCTGGAAAGAAATCAATCAGCGATTTCACAAAGACATGCTCGATCGACGAGCATCGATTCGGCGCCAGGTCCTCTGGGACGAGGACGGCTCCGCGCCGGGCGCCGCCGTCTACTGGGTCAAGGGCATGCGATCGGTCGGTCTCGAGAACAAAGCAAGCTGGGTCAGTTGGCTCCGGGACGGCGACGTCCCGGAAGGCAAAGCGGCGCTCGCCCGCGACCTTTCAACGATGATCGTGTTCGACTTCCTCATCGGGAACTGGGATCGTTTCAGTGGCGGGAATCTTCCAACCGACGGCGATCGGCAACGCGCCTTCTTGCGTGACAACGACCGCGCGTTCTCGACGCCGCTTCTCAGCCGACGCTACGAGGATTTGCTCGCCGGGCTCATCGGCACCAGGCGCTTTTCTAGGGAGCTGGTTCGCCATTTGACGGTCCTCGACGAAGCGTCCATTCGCGATGAGCTCGCCCGAGACCCGAGTCAGCGGACCCAACCCCTCTTGAGCGATGCCCAAATCGCCGAAGTTCTCGACCGCCGGGACACGATTCTCTCCTACATCACTGCGATGATCGACGAGCACGGCGAGGCCCGAGTACTCTTCTTTCCTTGAGTTGTGCCCCGTGGTAAGGGCATCGGGTGACAAAGCCCAAGGAGATCGATGCGGACGAGATGGGCCAATTGTTGGGTCTGCTCGTTCACGACCTCCGCAATCCTGCGGCCACGATCAGCGCCAACGTGGATTTCCTCCAAGAGGTGGGTCTAGCTGACCGCGACTCGGTCGAAGCTTTGCAAGACGTGCGGCTCGGTGTGGGAGAGCTGCGCCGGGGCCTCGATCTGCTGGCCTGGATCAGCCGTTGGCTCACCGGAGACGTGCCGCTAGAGGCCGCCAACGGCGATGTTGGCATGTTCTTGGAGCGGCTGGAGCGTGCCGACACGCCCGTACCGGTGACGGTCGAGATCGCCGCGGACGATCAGCTCTACGCGCACGGTGCACAAGTTGCAGTCGAGGTCGTCGATCTCCTCCTCTACAATACGCTTGCCAACGTAAGCGAGCCGCGCGCGACCGTTCGCGTCTACCAGCAAGGCGCACGCGTGGTCATCGAAGTGCAGGACAGGGGTGAGGCCATCGCTCCTGAGCTTCGTAGTGGCGCCTTCACCCTCGAAGGACAGAAAGCGCTGAAGGGACGGCTCGACGGCCGCTACAGCCGCTTCGTCGGACTCTTCGCAGCGGCGGTGGTGCTCGACGGAGTGGGCGGCACGATCGAGGCCGACGGCGAAAAAGGCGCGGCGATCTTCAGGGTTTTCCTCCCCGGGGCCCGCCCGACCCGTCCCCCTTCACCTTAGGCGCGGCCCGAAGTGCGTTCATTCGCTCCCGAATTCGGGCCTCGAAGCCCTGGCTGGTCGGGCGGTAGTACTTGCGGTCGATCAGCGCGTCCGGAAGATACGTTTCCCCCGGACTGTAGCCGCTTTCGTCGTGCGGGTACCGATAGCCGTCGCCATATCCCCAAGACTTCATCGCTTCGGTGGGGGCGTTGCGGAGCTTGAGCGGTACCGGCAGGGCCCCATGCTCCCGCACGTCGGTCTGGGCCATCTGCCACGCCTTGTAGCTTGCGTTGCTCTTCTCTGCGCTGGCCAAGTAGATGCAGCACTGTGCGATCGGGAAGAGGCCTTCGGGCATGCCCAGCCTTCGAAACGCGGCGTCCGCGTTCACCGCGACCTCCAGGGCTCTCGGGTCGGCATTGCCGATATCCTCGCTCGCGAAGATCAGCATCCGTCGAAGGACGAAAAGCGGGTCTTCGCCGGCCTCGAGCATGCGCATTAGCCAATAGACCGCGGCGTCGGGGTCGCTTCCGCGCATCGATTTGATGAACGCGCTGATGACGTTGTAGTGCTCTTCGCCGGACTTGTCATAGAGCAGCGTCTGGGTCGCCAGCGCTTCTTGAACGATTGCGACGGTCAGCGTTTCGACTCCGGCCGACTGTGCAAAGTCGCTCGCAAGCTCGAGGGCGGATAGGGCGCGTCGGGCATCTCCTCGCGCGTTTTGAGAAATCGCAGCCAGGGCGTCGTCATCGATCGTGTGAGGGATCTTCCCGATGCCGTGCTCCTGGTCTATGAGCGCACGCTCGAGTAGTCGCCTTAGGTCGGCGGCCTCGAGTGGCTTCAGATCGAAGACGCGCGCGCGGGACAGCAAGGCCGAGTTGACTGCAAAAGACGGATTCTCAGTGGTCGCGCCGATCAAGGTCACCGTTCCGTTTTCCACGTGCGGTAGGAGGGCGTCCTGTTGCGCCTTGTTGAATCGGTGGATCTCGTCGATGAACAGAATCGTTTTCTTGCCGTAGTAGTTCTTCTGCTCCTTGGCCGCGGCGATGACCTTTCGAAGCTCGGGCACGCCACCAAGCACTGCACTGAATGGAACGAACAGAGAGTGAGTCTCGTTCGCGATGACGTGGGCGACCGTCGTCTTGCCCGTGCCGGGCGGGCCCCAGAGGATCATCGATGGAATGCGGTCGGCGCGTATCGCGCGCGCCAAAATATGACCGTCGCCGAGCAGATGGGCTTGACCCACCACGTCCTCGAGGCGCCGGGGCCGCATCCGGTCCGCGAGTGGGGAGTTCGTTTCCGCTTGTCGCTCGAAAAGGTCCACTGGGACGCTTATAACTCAGCGAAGGATGCGGAGTCTCTTCGGACCTTCGCCCTCGGGAGCAGTTTCGCCCCCGCCACGGTCGAAGTGCTCTTTGGCGATGCGCTCGGCGAGCGCATCAGCCACCGCCGCAAACGCCTGGCCAGCCAGTGACGCCGGGGCCGCCTGAACGATCGGCGTGCCCTGATCACCCCATTCCCGAACCAACTCGTCGATCGGCACCTGACCGAAGAGGGGGGCCTTTGCGAACTCTGCGATCTTCTTGCCGCCGCCGCTGCCGAAGATCTCGTGCTTCACGCCGGCGCTATCGATGAAGTGGCTCATATTCTCGACCACGCCCAGGATCGGGACGTTGAGCTTCTGGCACATCGACACCGATTTGTAGACATCCTGAAGTGCCACCTCCTGGGGTGTCGTCACGATGATCGCCCCGGTGATCCGCAGCTTCTGCGCCAGCGTCAGGGCAACGTCGCCCGTTCCCGGAGGTGAGTCGATGATGAGATAGTCGAGCCCGCCCCAGTCCACATCGGTCACGAACTGCTGCAGCGCGCCGTGTAGCATCGGCCCGCGCCAGACGATAGCTTGCTTCGGGTCCTCGAGGAGGAAGCCGATGCTCATCAGCTTGATGCCAAAGCGCTGAAGAGGTTGGATCCGCTTGCCATCCTTGGAGGTCGGCTGCCCTTCGATGCCCAGCATGGTCGGCAGCGACGGGCCGTAGATGTCAGCGTCGAGCAGACCGACCCGCGTACCAAGCCGTCGGAGCGCGAGCGCGAGGTTCGTAGCGACAGTGCTCTTCCCAACGCCTCCTTTGCCGCTCATCACCAATACGACGTTTCGCACCTCCGGAATCGGATCGGTGCTGGTCGCCTCGCGCGTCGGCACGGTCACCTCGACCTCCAGTTCGACGAACTCCACGCCAAGCGGCTCGAGCGCGGCTTCCACGCGCCGGCTGAGTGTTTGCCGCAGCTCCTCGGAGGGGGAGCTCAGCCGGACCTTTGCCCAGACCCGGCCGTCGTCGATGCGCGCATCGAGCAGGGTCCCTAGTGCGCCCAGGGGTTTTTGAAAGATGGGATCTTCGACGTTGCGAAGCGCTTCAGTCACTGCATCGAGGGTGGGGGACCCCATCGAAACCTCCAGGTCGGTAGAACCGGAGTGCTCTAGAGCGCCGGTTTAGCCCCGTCAAGGGGGACAAACTTCGACTGACCCCCGTGCCCGGGTATGCTGCCGCCGTGTCGCTTTGGGATCGAAGCTGGGCCATTCCGCTTGTGATTTTCGTGCTCTGCTCGGGGGTCTACGGCGCGACCTCCTGGAACAGACTCCATCGTCCTTCGCCCAACAATCACTACGTTCACTTGGCGAAGGCATGGCTCGATGGCCGCCTCGACATCGGGGGCAATCCGCCCGGTACCAACGACTGGGCCTGCTTCGACACTCTGGAGCGAGGGCCCTGTCCCCAGGGCCTCTACTCGTTCTCCGGACCGGACGCGGAGCGCTACCGCTGGTATGTCTCGTTTCCGCCCTTGCCAGCGTTGCTCTTGCTGCCCTGGGTTGCGATCTTCGGGATGGGCACCTTGGACGCACTGTTCTGGGTGCTCTTCGCTGGCCTCGGGCCGATGCTGCTGTTCCTCGTCCTGCGTTCTTTGCGCGAGTCCGGGCAGAGCCAGCGAAGCAGCCGAGACGATCTGCTGGTCACGGCCCTTTTCGCTACAGGGTCGGTCTACTACTTCGTTGCGGTGCAAGGAACCGTCTGGTTTGCCGCACATGTCGTCGCGACCGCATTCGTCTGCCTGTTTCTGCTCTTCTCCCTTGCTGCGCGTCGTCCCGCAGTAGCAGGGCTCGCGCTCGGCTTGGCGTTCCTCTGCCGTCCGGCGACCCTGCTTCTGATGCCGTTCTTCATTCTCGAGGCGCTGGGCGTTGCGAACGAAGATGGCCGGCGAAGCGCACGGTCGTGGCTCCGTTTCTCGAAGGCCGTCGCGGCCTTTGCCTTACCCCTCGGCCTGATCGTCGCCGCGGCGATGTGGCACAACGCTGCCCGCTTCTCCGACCCCTTCGAATTCGGGCATCGCTTCCTGCAAATCCGTTGGCGGTCGAGGATCGAAACATGGGGCCTGTTCAGCACGCATTACCTGCCGCGAAATCTGAGCGTCTTCTTTCTCTCGCTGCCCTGGCTGATGCAGTCGAGCCCCTTCGTTCGCATCAGCAGGCATGGGCTCGCGCTCTGGTTCAGCAGCCCGATCCTGCTCTGGAGTCTGTTCCCGAAGAAGCTCGATGCCACCGTACTAGCGCTCTGGGCGGCCGTTCTGCCCACGGCGATTTGCACGCTGCTCTACCAGAACACTGGCTGGATTCAGTTCGGGTACCGGTTCTCCTTGGACTATCTTCCGCTGCTCTTCGTGCTCGTCGCCCTGAGCCGGCGGCGCTTCGGAACGGCGTTTCTGTGCTGTGCGGCGTTTGCGATCGCGGTCAATACCTTCGGAGCGGTCACCTTCGACCGGTTCGCGCAATTCTACGACGACGACCCGACCCAGCAGGTCATCTTTCAACCAGACTGATCGGGCTCGCTCAACAACTGCTCTGCGAGGGGACTGGCAGGTCCGCGCGGCAGGATGACCCGTTCGAGGCCCGCGCGTCCCGCCTCTTGTTTCAGCGATCGCAGCTCTTCGAGTGCTTCGTCGCGCCGTCCGCGCTCGGCCAGGACGTGTGCATGGACCAATCGATGCGAAGCGCGAAGCGAAGGATTGTCATCCGTGTCTTGCGCGCCGAGGTGCGCGAGCGCTTGTTCCGACTCGCCTCGCACGGCCATCAGCAGAGCCTCCATCGCAACCAACCAGACCTCGATCGACTGCTCGGTCGGCCGCGCAATCCGATCGATGGCGCGCTGCGCGGCCTGCGGATCGTCGAATTGGAGCTCACAAGTCGCGAGAGCCTGGTCGCGAAGCACCGCCTGCGCTTCGGAGAGCGTGACGTCGTCCAGGCTCCGCAGTTGCGCGCGGGCCTCGGCCCACATGCCCGCCTGAGTTAGCGGACCGGTCGCCATGAGAACTAGGGCGATGTAGCGCTGCTCGTCTCGGCGTCGCACCCGCACGAATAGCCGCTCGAGCGCAGCTGCCGCGCTCGCTCTCGCGTCCGTTTCCTCCAGGCGCTGGCAGAGAACGGAAAGCCCGCGCACATCTCGAAACCGTCGAGCCGAGCTCATCAGCAAGAACAGTGCGATCACCCCGCCGATTGAGCCCGCGGCCCAGTTGATCGTCGCCTGATCCATGGACGTCGCGCGGAGCGCGAAGAGCGCGGTAACTCCGACCACGAGTACGGTCAGCGCCGAGCCCAGGAACGATTTCAGCGCCGTGCCTATCGACAGCAGGCTAAACGGAACCCCCCAGATCCAGCCTCGGATGAACGGAGCCGCTGCGCCGACCAGGAGTGCGACGATGAGCGTGAGCGCCATGAGCTAGGGCGCGCTTCCGCCGCGGTAGGCGTAGTAGTGCTTGAGCACACGGCGCACGTAACGCTGTGTCTCCTTGTAGGGTGGGATGCCGTCGTACTTCTCGACCGCGCCTTCTCCAGCGTTGTACGCCGCCACCGTCAAGACCAGATCACCTTTGAAACGGTTGGCCAGTATTCTCAGATAACGTGCTCCGCCCAGGATGTTCTGCCGTGCATCGAACGGGTCGGACACGCCCATGGAGCGCGCAGTCTTCGGCATCAGTTGCATCAGGCCCATGGCGCCGGCCCTGCTGACCACTTTGGGATTGAAGTCGCTCTCGACGCGCATGACGGCTCGAATGAACGTATCGGGGAGCTGGTAGAGATGCGCCGCCTCGTCGATCAGTCCATTGTAGCGGCTGTAGCGAGCAGGGTCTTTGCTGCGGTTGCTGCTCGTGGCTTTGGCAGCCGACCCCTTCTTGTTGGCGCTGGCTTTCGGTTTGGACTTCTTGCTGCTGCGGACGATCAGCTGGCAGCCGCGACCCGGCTCCCTGATGTTCGTGTAGTGCTGCGTCCCGTCCTTGCGCTTGCACCGGTAGATGTCGGCGCGGGCAGGCGCGGTCGCACCCACGATCAGGCCTGCAAGACCGACTGCCGCCAAGAGCCGTAGAACCATCGTCGGCAAGTGTATCCCCGGGTTCGGAGTCACGCCAAAATGCGCCTCTCTCGGTTGCACTCGTCGCGCTTCTGCGCATGATGGGTCCTCCAATGGCGACGCCGAGTTTTTTCGAGGGCCCCGAAAAGAAGCTGGAGGTCGTGGTGACTCCGGACTTCCCTGCTCTGCGTTCCCTGGGCGACGAGCTGTGGCAGCGCGTCGTCAGAGCCGCGGGCGCCCAGGTCATTTCGGTGCTTCGAAGCGAGCACTGCGATGCCTACTTGCTGTCCGAATCGAGTCTGTTTGTCTTCGACGATTGCTTCATTCTGATCACCTGTGGGCAGACCACTCCGGTCGACGCGCTTCCCGAGGTCCTGAAGTCGATTCCGACCGAGTCGATCGCCTTCCTCGTCTACGAGCGCAAGAGCGAGCAGTTCCCAGAGCATCAGTCGGCTACCTTCTTGGAGGACGCGCGTCGGCTCGAGGCGATTCTCCCGGGACGAGCGCTTTGCTTCGGGGACGAGCACGGCCGTTTCATTCAGCTCTTTCACAGCAGCCGTCCGTATGCACCCCAGAAGAACGATCCGACTCTCCAAGTTCTCATGTATGTGATCGACGAAGACGTGGCTAGGCAGTTCGCGCCGACCGAGCCGCGCGGGCATCGCTCGGTGGCGCTCTCGTCGGGCATCGATGCGATCCTTCCCGGGTTCACCCACTCTGAACATGTCTTCCAGCCGGCCGGGTATTCCCTCAACGCGGTGAAAGGCGAAGAATACTACACCTGCCACGTCACCCCTGAAGAGACGGGCAGCTACGTGAGCTTCGAAACCAACTTCGATTTTAGAGGTGAGCTCGCTGGGCTGGTTGGGTCAATCGTCGCGCTGTTTCGGCCGCGTGCGTTTGATGTAGTCACCTTTCTGCCCTCGGAGCCGCCTGAGCTCTCCGTTGCGGGCTATCAGCTCGCTGACCGGGTCGTTCATGCAGTGAATGGTTACCAGGTCAGCTATTTCCAGTATTTCGTTCCGCCTTCGGGTTCGCGTCCCGCTCGCGAGCTGGAGCTCTAGGCGGGGCAAGAACCCGGCTCGCGACTGGCGCCTGGCCTGTTAGACTGCCCGGTTCATGCGAGCAGAGTGCGACTACCTGGTGCTTGGGAGTGGAGTGGCAGGCCTGAGCTTTGCGCTCGAGGCAGCGCGCCACAGTCGTGTGACGATGGTCACGAAGCGAAGCCGAACGGACTCGGCGACGAACTGGGCACAGGGCGGTATCGCCGCCGTTCTCGATCCGGCCGATTCTTTCGAGGCTCACGTCAACGACACCATGGGCACTGGTGGTGGGCTTTCTCATCGCGAAGTCGTCGAGATGGTCGTTCGAGACGGGCCGGATCGGATTCGCGAGCTGATGGACCTCGGCGCGCAGTTCAGCCGGACCGAAGAAGGCCTGGCGCTCGATCTCACCAGAGAAGGCGGTCACAGCGCTAGGCGCGTCGTCCACGCAGGCGACATCACCGGCGAAGAAGTCCAACGAGTCCTGGTAGAAGCTGCGATGGCATCGCCCAACATTCACATCGCCGAAGACCACATGGCGATCGACCTCGTCGAAGCGTCCCAGTTTGGGGGCCCACGGCGAGTGGTGGGTGCCTACGTGCTCGACGAAACCAGCGGTCAGGTGAAGACCTATCTTGCGCGAGCGACGGTGCTCGCTACGGGCGGTGCGGGGAAGGTCTATCTCTACACCTCCAATCCCGACGTAGCGACCGGCGACGGAGTCGCGATGGCGTATCGGGCCGGCGCCGAGCTCGCGAACATGGAGTTCTTTCAGTTCCATCCGACCTGCCTCTTCCACGCCGAAGCCAAGAGCTTTCTCATCAGCGAGGCATTGCGCGGGGAGGGGGGGATTCTTCGCTTGCACAGCGGCGAGGCGTTCATGGAAGGCTCATCACGAGATGAAAGACCTCGCGCCTCGCGATGTGGTTGCGCGCGCGATCGACTACGAGATGAAGCGTCGGGGCGACGACTGTGTCTACCTCGACATGACCCACGAGCCCGAGTCCTTCATCCTAGAGAGGTTTCCGAACATCCATGCGCGATGCCTCGAGTACGGCATCGACATGACCAAGGAGCCCATTCCGGTCGTTCCTGCCGCGCACTACATGTGCGGTGGCGTCGTGGTCGACGACGAGGGCAGCTCGACGCTCCCTGGCCTCTGGGCCGTCGGCGAGGTGACCTTCACGGGTCTTCATGGCGCGAACCGTCTAGCCTCCAACTCACTTCTCGAAGGCCTGGTGTACGGCCATCGCACCGCAATCGCGGCTCGAGCCGCATTGGCGGCGACACCCGAGCTGGAGCTCTCGGAGGTCGCAGACTGGGATGTGGGAGAGGCCGTACCGAGCGACGAGGCAGTGGTCGTGTCTCAGAACTGGGACGAGATACGTCGATTCATGTGGAACTATGTGGGCATCGTCCGCACCGACAGGCGCCTGCGCCGCGCCGCGCGCCGCATCGCGATGCTGCAAGACGAGATCCGCGAGTACTACTGGGCGCACTTGGTCAATCGAGACATGTTGGAGCTCCGAAACATTGCCGACGTCGCCGAGCTGATCATCCGTTGCGCTAGCGCGCGCAAAGAGAGCCGTGGGCTTCATTACAATTTGGACTACCCCCATGCCGGCGCCGAGTGGCAGGGCGACACGCGCATCTCGAAGGACAGCGCCCCTCACATCGTCCACGAGTGAGCATCCGCTTTTTCGGACTGCTAGCTTGTAGGAGCGCGTTTCGTGCGCGGTCGTACTTTCGGGGGAGAGATGCGTTTCCTGCTTATCCTGGCAATCTCGATTGCATCCTTGGTTTCGATACAGAGCGTTCGAGCGCAGGGCTCGCAGTCACGCGACGCGCAAATCGCTGAAGCCAAAGATGCGTTTGCGGTCGGCACGCGTGCCTACGCGGACGGGGAGTTCGAGACGGCGCTCGTGAGCTTTCGGCGAGCGTACGAGCTGACCGGAAGCCCGGACCTTCTCTACAACATCGCCGCCGTTTCCGACCGGATGCGGCGCGACGAGGATGCGCTTGGAGCGTACGAGGGGTACCTCGAGGCGCGACCGGAATCCGCGGACCGAGAGCATGTCGAGGGTCGAATCGCGGTCCTGCGTGCTGCGATCGAATCGCGTCGAAGGGCCGAGCTCGACGCCGAAATTGAAGCTCGCAGAGCCGCGGTCGAGGCAGCCGCGCGAGTCAAGGCCGAACGGCCTCTCACGCAGCACGTGGGACCGGGACCCGGTCCTTGGATCACGATCGGCGTCGGAGGCGCCGCGCTTGCTACCGGCGCCGTCCTCTTCGGGCTCGGTCAGCGCGATCAGAACGAAGTCGAGAACGCACCCGCCGGATCGAGCTATTCGATGGTTCAAGACATGGCCGATCGGGGCCCGCGGCGCAGCAAGGCCGGTGTTGCTCTGATGGCCATCGGTGGTGCTGGCATCATTGGCGGCGTGATCTGGCAGCTAACCGGGGGCCACGATGAAGCCATTCCGGAGCTGAGCATCGGCCCCACTGGCATCTCGGTGAAAGGAACGTTCTGATGCGGCTTCACTTTGGTCTTCTTCTCGGCCTCGTCGTCCTCGGCGGATGTAACCTTTCGATTCCAAACGGTCTCTTTGGCTGCGGCCAGCCCACCGACTGCCCGACGGGATACTTCTGCTGGGGTAGCGACAGCCGTTGTTACGACTCCAAAGAGCCGGAGTGCGCGCCCAGGACCTGCGCGCAGGTGATTGCGGACTTTGCATCCCTGGGCATTCCAATCGAGTGCGGCGCTCTGCCCGACGGCTGTGAAGGCTCCATCGAGTGCGGCGGTTGCCCGCCCGGGGAAGCCTGCGGCGCCAACGGCCAGAACTTCCTCTGCGGTTGCGAAGAGAACAGTTGTGCGAATTTCGGTGGAGGCGCCGAGTGTGGAGTAGTCCCGACTCGCTGCGGCGGCGACGAGCAGGCCGTGTTCTGTGGTGCCTGCCTCGGGCGCGCAGGTTTGCGTCGACAACCGATGTGTCTGTCCGCCTGGCGTCAACTGTGTTGAGGGCTGCGGCGACCGCTGCAAGGACGAAGAGGTCTGCGTGGACGGCGAGTGCTGTGAACCCTCTTACCCCTGTGCCGACAATGAATGTTCACCTCCGGGTGGACTCCCAGATGGCTGCGGAGGCGTCGCTCAATGCCCCGCATGCGGGGACAGCGAGGATTGCGTTCTGTCCGAAGATCTGGTCTTCCAGTGTCTCGGAGACTGCACTTGCGAGGCCCAAGACGTCGAGTGCGGAAACGCGACGATCTGCGGGTCGCCGACGCTTTGCGGCAGCTGCCAGGACAACGGCTTCGGTGACGGCTTCCACTGTCAGGGCGGCCGCTGCGTCTGCGAAGACCGCTACGAGCTCAACGACTCGCTCGAGAAGGCGAGCCTGCTCTGTGGAGCCGGAGCCGGCGCCAACTGCATGCAAGACGTCTGGGGCATGGAGGTTTCGGCAACTCTTCACGGCTCGCAGGATGTCGACAACTACGAGCTTCGGGTCCTCCACGCGCCCACACCGATCGTCGCGCAGATCTCCGGCTCCTCGGACGACCGGCAGCTCTACATGGCCTACATCTGTCCCAACGGCGATGATGGCCTGGAGGAATGCTCGGGCTGGGAAGAGGAGATTCAGGGCATCAAGTTCTGCTTCTCGCAGGGCGAGGGCATTGGCATCGAGCGCCAGTGTGACTCAGGCCCGAGCGGCGGGCCGGAGGGGGAGATCGGCACGCTTCTGGTCGGGGTCACCTCAAACGGGTCCCAGACCGAATGCGATCCCTACGAGCTCCACATATTTGCGACCTATCAGCCCGAGATCCCGTTCGGCTTCTGAGTCATCGCACCGACCAATTGACTACCGGGACCGTCAAAGATAAGAGGCATCGCCAAGATGAGCCAATACCTGTTCACTTCCGAATCGGTGACCGAAGGTCACCCCGATAAAATCTGCGACAAGGTCAGCGATTCGCTGCTCGACGCATATCTCGCCCAGGACCCGAAATCACGTGTTGCGGTCGAAACCATGGTCAAGACCGGTTTCGTCGTCTGCGGCGGTGAGGTCACGTCCAAGGCGAACATCGATATCGCGAAGGTCGCCCGCAAAGCGATCACCGACATCGGTTATACCGACTCCTCCATGGGCTTCGACGCGGGAACCTGCGGGGTTCTCACCGCGGTCGAGCAGCAGTCGCCCGACATTGCCCGTGGCGTCGATTCGAGCGCCAGCAAGGAGCAGGGCGCTGGCGACCAGGGTCTGATGTTCGGCTACGCCGTCAACGAGACGCGGCAGCTCATGCCAATGCCGATCGACCTTTCTCACAAGCTGGCGCGCAGGCTCGCTCAGGTTCGCAAGAAGAACATCATCGAAGGGCTTCGTCCCGACGGTAAAACCCAGGTCACCGTCGAGTACGAGAACGACAAGCCGCGACGGTTTGACGCAATCGTCGTGTCGACGCAGCACGCCGAGAGCGTCAAGCAGCGCGCCCTCCGCGAGGCGATCATCGAAGAGGTCATCAAGCCGACCCTTTCCGACAAGATGATCGACAACAAGACCAAGATTCACATCAATCCGACCGGTCGATTCGTCGTCGGTGGACCGTACGGGGACGCCGGCCTCACCGGGCGCAAGATCATCGTCGACACCTATGGCGGCATGGGCCGGCACGGTGGAGGTGCGTTCAGCGGCAAGGACCCGTCCAAAGTTGACCGCAGCGCGGCGTACTTCGCCCGCTACGTCGCCAAGAACATCGTTGCATCCAAGGTCGCGTCGCGCTGCGAGGTCCAGGTGGCGTACGCCATCGGCGTTGCGAGGCCGATGGGCGTCTACGTGACGACCTTCGGCACCGGTGTCGTTCCCGACGAGAAGATCAGCAAGACCGTGTCGAAGCTCTTCGACTTCCGCCCCGCGGCGATCGTCGAGACGCTCGACCTTCTTCGTCCGATTTACGCGCCGACCGCTGCCTACGGGCACTTCGGCAGGACCGAGAAGACCTTCACGTGGGAACGTATCGACCGGGCCGACGAGCTCAGCAAGGCGCTCCTGCCAAAGCGCGGGCGCTAGGGCTCTGACCGGCATCGCGCTACGGTACCCAGGCCATGCCTGAAACACCGCTTTCGACGCTCTCGGGCTGGGGCCGGCACTCGGCCCTGGGGCGGGAGCGCGTGGGCGAGGATCTCGAGCGTATCAGTGGCGAGGTTCATCTCTCGCGGGGGCTCGGGCGTTCCTACGGCGATGCCTCCCTACCGCCCGACGACCAGCCTGACGTCCTGAACACCAGGCTTGCAGATCGGATCCTGCGCTTCGACGAAGACACGGGGCTTTTCCGAGCTGAGGCGGGGCTTGCGCTCAGCGAGCTCAACCGGCTCTTCATGCCCCGCGGCTACTTCTCGCCGGTCTCTCCCGGCACGAAGTTCGTGACTCTCGGAGGAATGGTTGCCGCGGACGTTCATGGCAAGAACCAACACCGTGACGGCAACATCGGCGACCACGTAACCTCGCTCAAGATGCGCATCGCCGACGGCCGCGTGATCGATTGTTCGCCCGAGCAACATCCCGACCTTTTCAGGGCCACGATTGGCGGCATGGGGTTGACAGGCCACATACTCGAGGTCGAATTCGGTCTGCGCAGGATCCCTTCGCAGTGGATCTGGCAAGAGAGCCGCCGCATTCACGACATCGACGAGTTTCAGGATGCGCTCGAAGACGCAGCCCCCAACTGGCCGTACACCATGGGCTGGATCGACTGCCTCGCTCGCGGCAAGAACATGGGGCGGGGGATTCTCATGACCGGTCGCTGGGCCACGGCCGAACAGGCCCCGGCCCGGCAGCCCAAGCCGGGCTTTCAGCCCAGCCTTCGATTCGACTGGCCCGCCTGGGTGCTCAACGGTCTCACGATTCGGGCCTTCAACGAGCTCTACTATCGCAAGCAGTGGCGAGAGCGTTCGAGCGGCATCATCAATCACGAATCCTTCTACTATCCGCTCGACGCGATTGGGTCCTGGAACCGCATGTACGGCCGGCGCGGTTTCACCCAGTACCAGTGCGTCCTACCACGCGAGGCCGGTCGCGGCTCAGCCAGGCGTGTGCTCGAAGTGCTCACCGCGCGAGGTGGCGCTTCGTTCTTGTGCGTCATCAAGGATTTTGGACGCGACAGTCGCGGCGTCCTCTCTTTTCCACGTCCGGGGATCACGCTGGCACTCGACATTGCGGTTCGCGACGACACCCAGGACTTGGTTGACGCATCTGAACGAGAAAGTCCTCGCAGAAGGCGGGCGCATCTACCTTGCGAAGGACTCGTTCACACGTCGCGAGCATTTCGAAGCGATGGAAGGGTCCCGCCTGGACGAGTTTAGAGCGATTCGTGATCGCTGGGATCCGAATCGCCGGTTCAGGAGCGCACAGTCCGTGCGATTGCTAGGGGACTGAGATGAGAGTTGCCATTCTGGGTGCGACCAAGGGGATGGGGCGCGCGCTTGCGCGTTTGGCGGCGGAGCGCGGAGACACCATTTGTCTTCTTGGCCGCAACAGCGATGATCTCGAACGAAGCGCGGCCGATCTCGCCGTGCGAGGGGCCGGCGGCTCAGTGGGCTCCGTGGCCTGTGACCTCGAAAGCCCGGAAACTTTCGTTCCCGCGCTTGCAGCGGCCCGGAACGCTCTTGGCGGCCTGGATGCGGTCGTGGTGACGGCGGCGATCTTCGCCAGCCAAGACGAGCTCGAAGCCGATCCCGTGCTCGCCGAGCGACTGCTGCGCGTCAATTTCTACCAACACGGTCGTGTTCTGCGAAGCGGCCAAGACCGCTCTGCTCGAAGAAGGCGGCGGAACCTTGTGCGTCTTCAGCTCGGTCGCTGGGGAACGAGGCCGCAAGCCCGTGATCATCTACGGCGCGGCGAAGGCGGGACTGAGTCACTATCTCGAAGGCTTGGATCACAAACACCGGGCGGACGGGCTACGCGTCGTCACCGTCAAGCCCGGTTTCGTCAAGACCAGCATGACGGCCGGCCTAGAGCCCCCGCCGTTTGCAGGTGAGCCTGATGCGGTCGCCGAGCGCGTCCTAGTCGCAATCGACCGCGGCGCGCCGGTCGTGTACGCGCCGGCTCCATGGCGCCTGATCATGGCGGTGATTCGAGCGCTTCCGCGCGCGATCATGCGGCGGATCAATTTCTAGTTGCGGCAGATGCCATGAACTCCGTGATGTCCGGACGCGTTGCTCTGTAAGCGGCTGCGACGTGTAAGGCCGCGCTCACCGTGCTCAGGACGACCAAACTGCCGATGAGCGCAGAGAGCACATTCTCGGGCTGTTCGATGGGCATCGGGGTGAAAGTCAGATTGATGTGGGAGGCGAGTGAGACGGTGTAGGCGCCGATCCAAATCAGCTTCGCGACCACTGCCTGCTTGATCCACCACTGGGCCAGCCTGCGTCGCCAGCTCAAGAGGAAGCTTCCGATGAGCACGAGCGCTGACACGACCACGTTTGCGGCTGCCATGGGGCGTCGATAGGGATTGCTAGCGCGCGCTTCGAGTAGCAGGACCTCCGCGTCGCTGATCTGCGCATCTGGTTCGTATAGCTCGCGCAGGTCTTCTGGGATCGGAGCCATCGAAAGGTCGTACGCGCCAGTCAGCAGCCCGGCGATGCCGAGCATCGTTAGGAGCGTCGAGGTCAGAAGGATAGTCACGATCATCCTTCTCTCGTTTGATTCACTTGCCATCAGCGGGTCGAAGCGTTGTACCCTGGCCGGCGGACGCGATCGACCCCAAAACCCAGGAAGCGATGATGGCCGCGGAACCCAGTCGTTCGAGAGTGTTCGCCGATTCCCACGAACGGGACGACTTCAGCGCCGACCGTATCCGCTGGCTGATCAATCTGCGCTGGATCGCAATGGCCGGCGTCCTCGTGGCGACGGTGTTTGCCGCGGCTGGTTTCTATCCTGGCGTGGCCTGGCCCGTCTTGCTGGTCGTGGTGGCCGTCGGGAGCATGTACAACTGGGTCTTGCTGCGGCGTGCGCCTGGACCGGGGTCCGGCAAACGTGCCGCCGTCTCTCAAGCCCTCGTCGACTTGATCATGCTCACCGTCGTTCTCTGGGCAGCCGGGGGCATCTCGTCACCCTTCATCGGCTTCTACGTCTTCCACCTCGCGTTGATCGGAATCCTCGGAGGTCCAGGTGCGACGCTCGTCGCCACCGCAGCGGCGTTCGTGAGCGCCGGGTTCCTCGCCTTCACCGAATGGGTTCCGGCCTTGAAGATTGGCTCCTGGGACCCTGCGCCTCCCTGGGACACCATCGGCGATGTTGCCGCCTTCACGACGACGGTGGGCGCCGCGGCATACGTCGTCCGGCACGCGGTACGCGAGTTGCGCGACCGAGAGCGAGCACTAGCCCGTTCGCGCGACCAGGCTGAGCTCGAGTACCAAGTCATTTCCACCACGCTCGACGAGCTCGAGGCCGGTCTCGAAGTCGTATCTCCCGACGGCCAGATAGAGTGGCGCAACCGCTTGGCTGATGAGCTCGCGCCTCCACACGGCGATGATGGGTCCTGGGAATGCCCCATTGCGAAGCGCGGCTGCGAAACGCAGCCGGCGGGTCTTTGTCCCGTCTGGCGAGCCCGTGACGACGGTGCAGAGGGGCGATGCCGCTTCACTGTTGGAGAACGTTCGTACGAGATGCTGTCCTTCCCCCTGGCGTCTCGCGGCATCGATCCCCCGCGGATCATGAATCTGTACGTCGACCGCACGCAGATTCTCCACGCGGAGCGGCGGCTCATTCAAGCCGAGCGCCTCGCGAGCCTCGGGCGCGTCGCACAAGGTGTCGCGCATGAGCTCAACACACCACTCGCGACCATTCGAACACTAGCCGCCGATATGCGAGAAGCGATTCGCTCCCTTGGCGGCGATGCTGCACTTCAATCAGACCTGGCAGAATCGGCTGCGCTCATCCGCGACGAGACGGGTCGACTCGGTCGCATCACGCATTCCTTGCTGATGGGAGGGACGCTTCCGCGGCTCAGATTGAGCTCGTCCGCTTCACTGCTCCCCATCGTCCAACGCGCACAGGCGCTCGTATTCGCCGGCGTGCGTGATGGTGGTCCCGAGCTTTCCGTCAATGAATCGATTCACGACTTGGTCGTGGTCGCCGACCCGGACCGCTTGCTGCAAGTCATGGTGAACCTTCTTCAGAACGCGCTGGATGCGAACCGCGAAACGGGTGGTGAGACTGTGTGGGTTTCCGGGAAGCGACACGGTCAGGTGGTCGAGATCATCGTCGAGGACGAAGGTGCCGGAATCGATCCCGAAATCGAAGGACGCCTCTTCGAGCCGTTCGCAACGACCAAGCCTCCGGGGGAGGGCACGGGTCTCGGCTTGTACGCTTCGTACATGCTCGTTCAGACGATGGGCGGAGATCTGACGATCGAGAATCGCGACCAGGGCGGTGCCAGTGCGCGAGTGCGTCTGCCGGCCGGCGAAGGGACGCTTGCAAAAGAGTCTGAGGTGCCGCACCGTGCGCCCTGGCAATGAATGGTAGCGTCCTAATCATCGACGACGATGCGGCGTTTCGCTTCGCGATGGCGAAGGCGTTGCGGCGCGGCGGCTACGATGTGTCGGAGGCGAGTAGCGGCGAAGAAGCTGTCGGCATCCTGCGCAACGATTCGCCACCCGACGTCGCGCTCCTCGACCTCAAGATGAAAGGCATTGGCGGGCTGGAAGTGCTCCGACGCTGCGGCACCATCTCGACCCGTGTCATCGTCCTCACTGGACACGGGACCGTGAAAGCCGCCGTCGAGGCCATGCAACTCGGGGCGTTTTCGTTCCTGGAGAAGCCGGTAGATGCCGATATGCTGAGGCCTCTACTTCGTCAGGCGCTGCTGGAGAGAGGCAGATCGCGGGCGGTGGGAGCGCTGAGCGACGTCGCGCCCTTGATTGGCGAGAGCCGGGTCATGGACGAGGTCAAGGAGTTCGTTCGGACCGTGGCGCCGACCGACGAGACAGTTCTCGTGTTCGGTGAGACCGGCACTGGCAAGGAGGTCGTCGCCCGGCAGATTCATGCCCAGAGCAATCGGGCGGAGGGGCCCTTCGTCGCGATGAACGCGGCCTGCGTTCCACGCGAGCTCTTCGAGAGTGAGCTATTCGGACACAAGCGCGGCTCGTTCACCGGCGCCCAGGACGATCGAGTAGGGCTCTTTGGAGAGGCCGACGGAGGCACCTTGTTCATTGACGAGCTGGCCGAGCTGCCGCTCGAAAGCCAGGCAAAGCTACTTCGCGCGATCGAAACCAAATCCATTCGACCAGTGGGAGAATCCGGGGAAACGAAGGTCGATGCCAGAATCGTTGCGGCGACCAATCGAGACTTGTGGACCGAAACGCAGGCGGGCAGGTTTCGCGAAGACCTGTACTTCCGCTTGCAGGTATTCCCCGTACTCGTCCGCCCACTGCGAGAGCGTCCCGAGGATCTCGATCTGCTGACGAAGCATCTGCTCGCGCGCCTCGGGAAGCACGACCTCGAGCTGAGCTCGGAGTCGCTCGCCGCGCTGCGAGAGTACGACTGGCCAGGCAATGTGCGAGAACTACTCAACGTCCTGCGTCGCGCATCACTGTTCGCCATTTCTGACACCCTGGACGGCGATCTGGTCCGTCGGATGATAGCGGCGAGCGTCTTCGGAAACGCGAGGGAGTCGAGCCCTCCGCCGGGGGCCGCGCGACCGAGTCAGACAAACCTCGCAGACGTTGAACGCGAGCACATCGAGCGCGTGCTGCGCGAGATGGATGGGAACATCACCAAAACGGCTGCGGCGCTGGGCATCGATCGGCGGACACTGCAGCGGAAACTGAGGTCCTATGGGATCGAGGCACAGTAGGCAGTGACGGT
Organism: uncultured delta proteobacterium; assembly: GCA_963716775.1. Lineage (GTDB taxonomy): Bacteria > Myxococcota_A > Polyangia > Polyangiales > Houyiibacteriaceae > SG8-38. Next base: position 264,199 of record CAVQUI010000002.1, on the reverse strand, counting down.
CCTCTTCAGCTACGCGTTTCGGCCCCTCTTTCTTCTGGCGACGCTCTACGCGGTGCTCGTCGTTCCCCTCTGGGTGGCCGCCTGGCTGGGCTGGTTGCCGTTTCCATCAATGCTCGGGACGCCGAGCTGGTGGCATGCGCACGAGATGGTCTTTGGCTTCGCTGGAGCGGCGATCGCTGGGTTTGCGCTGACCGCCGTCGCGACTTGGACGAGGCGTCCGCCCGTGTCTGGCCCTTCTTTGATGATTCTCTGCGCGCTCTGGCTGATCGCGCGAATCCTCTTCGCGTTGCCGGCCCGAGACCTCCTGGTGCCTGCCATCATCGCGGACCTCGGATATGACGTGCTGCTCTTGGCGCTGATGAGTCGTGAGGTGATCTACGCGCGAAATCAGCGCAACTACAAGGTGCTCTTGATCCTCGCTCTGCTCGCAGTGAGCAACGCACTCTTCTTTCTCGGAATGACGCGCAATGCGAGTTGGACCATAACTGCCCTACTCGCCGGCTTGTGGCTCGTCGTGCTGCTGATCAATCTAATCGCTGGCCGCATCATTCCCGGGTTCACGAGGAACTGGTTGAGACGTCGAGCGGAGGAGCACCAACATTCAGCGACGACACTGCCTCCGGCCTTCGACCGCTTCGATCTTCTCACCGGCTGGCTCATGGTTGCGTTTGCCGTCTTTCAGCTCACGGACGCTCCTTCGAGATGGACGGCGGTGCTCGGTCTTTTGACCTCTGTGCTCCTCTTCATCCGTCTCACCCGATGGCAAGGCATTCACACAGGCGACGAGCCCTTGGTCTGGGTGCTCCATATCGCCTTCTCGTGGCTTCCGCTGGGCATCTTGCTGCTGACCTTTGCGGAGCTCGGCTTCCTCCCACGAACGGCGGGCATCCACGCGCTGACGAGCGGCGCCATCACTACCATGATCCTCGCGGTCGCGAGTCGCGCCGCGCTGGGCCACACGAGCCGCCCCTTGGAGAGCCATTCTCTCCTGACCGCCGCCTACGTCTTGATCACGATCGCGGCGCTTTGCCGCGTCGCGGCGACGATTGGGCCTGCAGCGCGCGTTCTGCTGCTGGCGTCAGCGGCGGCATGGAGCCTCGGCTTCATTTGCTTCGCCTGGCGCTACGTCCCGATCCTGACGCAGCCCCGGGTGCAACGATCGGGGTCGCTGCCGACGGTGTAGGGCGCCCCGGGCCCCTCCATACGTAGACCTCAGTGTCAGTGGCGGCGCCAGTGTCGGTGTACGGCTTGTGCTGCCGCGGTGTTGTGGGGGCGGGGTGTTGGGTTGGTTGGGTGGTACGGCTTGGTTACACCGCCCGCCCACCCCCACCCGTAATCCTGGTATCACTCTCACGCGAGTGAGCAGCGTGCCTTGCGCGGCATTCGCTTCGCTTTGCCTTGCCGGCGCGTTCGCACCGGGCTTCGCCCTTCGGGCTCGCGCTGCCGCCTGCTGTCTTGGGGAGGGCGTGCCAGTGCCAGTGTCGGAGTCAGAGCCAGCGAACGAGAACGGCCACAGCCACGGCCACGGGATCTGACCCGAGTCACCCCCGCGGCAGGACGACGGTGAAGACGGTCCGTCCCGGTTGCGACTCGACGTCGATTCGCCCGCCGTGCTCGGTCACAATCCGCTGTGTGATGGCCAAACCCAGCCCCGTGCCGCCTTCCTTTCGGGTGTAGTACGGCTCGAAGATCGCTTGGGTTTGGTCCGCTGAGATCCCCGCGCCGTTGTCCTCCACCCGGATGTACACGGTGTCAGCATTTTCGCTCAGACTGAGTAGCACCGCGCCGCGGCCGTCTGGGTGCGCCGCCGTTGCTGCGTCGCGCGCATTCTGGAGCAGATTGTGTAGCACTTGGGTGATCTGGTCGGCGTCGACGAATGCGGTGAGCGGCGAATCGGGCAGGTCGGTGCGGAGCGTTGCCCCGCCCTCGGAGTGCAGGGATGCAGCCTGAGCGACGACTTCCCGAAGCTCGGTCTGCCTCAACTGAGGGGCGGGCAGTCGTGCGAATCGACTGAACTCGTCCACGATGACTCGCAGGCGCTCGACCTCCTGCAGAATCGTCTTGGTCGACTCGTCGAACATCGCGTCGAAATCCTCGTGCGAGCGTTCGCGCGCCTTGCGCAAGGTTTCGATGGAAAGACGAATTGGCGACAGCGGATTCTTGAGCTCGTGTGCGAGGCTCTTGGCAATCTCCTGCCATGCCGCGATCCTCTCGGTCTGCCGAAGCTGCTCCCGGGCGTCTCTGAGGTCGCGTGTCATCCGATTGAATGCCGTCGCGGTGGCCGGAAACGCGCCGCTCGTGCCGTCGCGCAGCGTCGTATCGAGGTCACCTCGACCGATTCGCGTGGCCGCCTCGGTCAGCTCGTCGACCGACGATTGCAGCCAGCGATTGAGATAGCCTCCGAAAAGCAAGGCGAGGCCTAGCGCCAGCAGTGCTACGCAGGCGATCCAAAGTAGAAGCGGTGGGCCCCGCCGGTCCAGTCTCGGGCGCCAGACCAGGACGCTTTGGGGCACGCCGTCCGCGTCTAGGAGCTCCGCCACTACCTCGTCCCGGCTACCGGCCTGCCCCGCGATCACGAGTTGCCGAGGATCGAGACTGCGAAGCTCCGAGAATCGATGACCGGCGATCAGCGTCAGCCGCGCCCCTCCGCGTGCGATTGCACAGGAGCGAACCAGGAACCTCTGATGCTCCTGGGCGCCCAGCAGCAGCGCGAATCCGCGGTCTCCGGCGGCTCTCGCTTGGCGGGTGAGCTCTGCACCGTCACGGCCGATGGTTCGGTGGCGATGCCCGGTTGCAATGACCTCGCCGCTCATCGAGTCGAGAACCCACATCGCTTGAAGCCCGGCCGCTTCCATGGAGCCACGGAAGAGGCGGTCGTAGTCGAGCGTCGGAGGTGCCTCACGTCCGAGCTCGTCGAGCAGCATGTCGACTGCGAGGTCATCGCGGCAAAAGCGTTTTACCGCGGCGGCGCGTTGCGCGTCGAGCTCCCGCAGATGCACGCGGGCCATCTCTGCCTCCGCCGAAGCAGCTCCTGTGCCCCAGTGAGACACTCCCAACCAGACCAACGCCGTGAGCGCGACGGGAAAGGTTGCGACCAGCGCGAAGAGCACGACGACGCGGGTGCCGAATCGGTTCATGGTGGCGCTACGCCGCCGAGGACTCGCTCTTCGCGGGGTGGCGGTTCGGCGTCGGTTGAACCGCTGTCGCCTTCCTCGTCGAACTGCTCCATCAGGAAGAGATTCGGGTCGGCGACATCCGGAGACCTCGCGACTTCGGTTGGAGCCGTGCCAGAAAGGAAGACCTCTTCGAAGGCGTCTTCTTGTCCCTCATAGGCGAGCAGGCCCGAAGCCGGGTCGATACTCGCCCTGATCACTCCGCTCGGCATGGCGAAATCGGTCTCCTTCGGCGTCTGGTCTGCCGCCGCCATCACGTCGATCCAGATCGGCAGGGCCGTCCTCGTGCCGGTCTCGCGCTTGCCGAGCGTTCGTTGATCGTCGAATCCGACCCAGACTCCGGCGACGATCGAGGGCGAATAGCCCACGAACCAAGCGTCTCGCGCCTCGTTGCTCGTGCCTGTCTTACCGACCACTGCGCGCTCGAGGCGCTGAGCAGGGATGCCCGTGCCCTCCGTCACCACGCTGCGAAGCATGCTCGTCATCACATAGGCTTCGCTCGGCGTCATGACGTCGCGCGCGGGCTCGCCAGGCGCTAACGGAATCTGAGCGCCACCCGGAGCTACGATTCGGCTCACAATTCGCGTCGGCGCCCAGCGCCCGCCCGCAGCAAAGGTCGCATAGGCATTCACGAGCTCGACCGGCTTCACCCCGCTCGCGCCCAATGCCAGAGCCATGTCTTCCTCGAGTTTCGTGCTGATGCCGTCCTGCCGGGCGAACTCCGCCACGTCGTGAACGCCGATGTCTTCCACGACACGAATCGCAACCATGTTGATCGAGCGCGCAAGCGCCTGACGCAATCGAACCGCGCCCTGGTAGTTCCACTCCTCGTAGTTGCGTGGCTTCCATTCGTCGTACACCGCTGGTGCGTCCACCACCAATGATGCCGGAGTGAAGCGGCGTGACTGAATCGCCCGGGCGTACACGATGGGCTTGAAGGCGCTGCCGGGCTGTCGAATCGCCTGCGTTGCCCGATTGAATCCACTGACCGACGCGAAGCTCCCAACCAAGGCCAGCACCGCTCGCGAGCGCGGCTCGATCACGACGACGGCGCCTTCGGGCCCGCGTTCGAGGCGTGCCATCGCCGGATCCCCGTCGGCGCCCAACTGCGTGATCGAGACGGGCAATAAATCGTCCTTCTTTGCGAAAGCGGAAGCAGGACGTCGCTCGGGATTGGATCGCCTGGCGTCGCGCATCCGAAGTATCGCGGGATGGCCGGCTACATCGAGCCGCAGCTTCTCGTTCTCGTCGTCGGCACCCGTCACCTGCGCAATGTACGTGCGCCCCATGCGCAGCGAATCGCTTGGGGGAGTCGCTTTCGGTCCGCGCCTTCGCTTCGTGAGACGAAATGGCCCCTGGTATCCCTGTCTCTCGTCGACCGCGCGAAGCCCCTGTTGGAGCGCCTCACGTGCCTTCTTCTGGAGTGAAAGGTCGATCGTGGTGTGGACCTCGTAGCCGCCCTTGCTGAGGGCCTCGTCACCGACCGCCTCGCGAAGCGCGCGTTTGGCGATCGTCAGCACCTCGGGCGCGCTACCTGATCCCTCGGGCAAGGGCCCGGGCTCGACCTTCTCTTTGCGGGCCGCCGCGATGGCCGCTTCGCTCAAGTCTGGCCAGTAGACCTCGCGCTTCGCCTGCAACTGCGAGAGCACATACGACTGGCGGCGTTTCGCCGCCTCTGGGTTCTCTCGCGGGGAAAGACGCGCGGGCGCCTGTGGAATGCCCGCCAGCATTGCGGATTCCGCCAAAGTCAGATCGCGTGCGTTCTTTCCGAAGTAGTATTGCGCCGCCTCCTGGATTCCGTAGCGAGCGTGTCCGAAGTTCACGTGGTTGAGGTAGAGATGGAGGATCTCGTCCTTCGACAGCTCGTTTTCGAGTCGCCGGGCCAAGATGAGCTCGCGGAGCTTGCGCCGCAGCGTACGTTCCGGAGTCAACAGCATCAGTTTGACAACTTGCTGGGTGATCGTGCTTCCGCCCTGCGCCGCGCGACCCGCAATGATATCCCGCCCAACCGCTCGCATCATGCCTCGGTAGTCGAGCCCTTCGTGCTCGTAGAAATCCGCATCCTCAGCGGCGAGGACGGACAAGACCACATTTCGCGGGACCTGGGACATCGGAATCACGGTCCTGCGTTCGGCGAAAATCTCTCCAATGACAATCTTGTTGCGGTCGTACACGCGCGTGGTTTGTGGGGGCGTGTAGTCGCGCAAAGAGCCGACCGACGGCAGGTCGCGGCTGAAGTATGCGTAGGTCCCCAAGACCAGCAGGGCGCTGACGATCAGCGCAGCGCCGATCAGCTTGAGCCAGACCGAGCGCTTGCTCGTTCGCCGCTTCTTGCGCTTCGTGCTCGTGCGCTTTCTCTTCTGCGTTTGCTTCCCTGCCATCTCGTCCGTCGGCGCCTATAGCATCCCCTGCGTGGCGCCTTCTTCCCTAATTCACGACAGTCGGGCTCGCTCAATCATTCCCGCGGAATTTTTCGATCACTTGGTCCGCGTTCTTCACCGAATTCATTAGGAATCTAGCCTGGAGCTCGCGTTGCCTAGCCGATGGCAGAGCTGGTCGGCCCTCTCGGGTGAGTGCCTGCATCGTGATCGCCGCCGCCACCGAGATGTTGAGGCTTTCGACGAAGCCCCGCATCGGAATCGAAAACGTACCGTCCGCCAGCGCTCGCATCTCTGGAGAGACTCCAGAATGCTCGTTCCCAAACACGACCGCCAGGCGCTCCGTCGCGCGCAGGTCCTCGACTTGGGTTTCGCTTCCCATGGCGGCGACGTAGATCGAGTAGCCGTCTCGTCTCAGGCGTCGCGCGCAAGTCTCGGCGCTCGCATATCGCATGACGTCCAGCCATCGATGGGTGCCCTTGGAAACCCCACGAGATGCCCGAAACCCATGCTCACCGAGGACCACGTGCACCGTCTGAAGGCCAAAGGCATCTGCGCTGCGCAACACCGCGCTCGAGTTATGCGGGTCGGAAATGCGGTCGAGGACCAGAACCACGTCGTCGGTGCGCGCTCGCACGACTTCCGCGATCCTTTCCAGACGCTCGGTCGTAACGACCGGCGAAAGGGCCTCGATGACCAAATCCGCGGGCTGCTCGAGCTGCGGAGGACCCGCAACGTCGATCACGTCTGGGTCGTCCGCTCGCACCTATTGGGCGGTTTTCTTTGGGTCGACGATGACGCCGACGACCAGGGTCCCGCCCTCATAGGTTTGCCCTGCGACGAAGAATGGATCGCCAGCAGACGCAACGACCTGCAGAAGCGGCAGATAGTCGGACTTGTTGGGCCGGTTGATTGCGGCTTTCACCTTGTAGCGTCCGTCCGGCATCACCCGCAGCAACGTGAGCTTCACCCGCCGGCCGTTCGGCAAGGAGACCAGGGCGTCTTTGCCTGCTGTAAGCGTCAGCTTGGGCCGTGACAAGATCTTCATCGAGCGGAAGGAATTGAACGGAGGCCTTCGCAGGGCGGTAAGCTTCTTCAGCTGGGGGTCGATTTCTCCTGGCTCTTCTTTGGCCAGGACGACGAGCACTTCGGCTGGCACGTTCGAGGGAGTAGCGGCGCGGTCCGATCGCGCCAAGTTGCTCCCCTGCGCGGAAGCGGTCGCCGCGCCGAACAACACGGCGATCAGTAGCGAGTGTCGAATGAGACTCATGGAAGCCCTACCTCTTCGTCATCGATCCAAACCACGGCCAAGGATTGCCCGGCACCGCCCTCGACCTCGAAGATCGTCCCGGTGTTGGGGCCGAAGTCCACTTTGAGTACCTTGGACCCACGGGCCACGGCCGGATCTCCGCCGTTCGGGCTGCCTTCCGGCCAGGCAATCACGGCCAAGAAAATCGCCGCGGCCGCTGCAAATCCAGTCGCGGCTGCACCCCAGACCCGGCGTTCACGGCCGCCCGGCACCGTGCGCAAAGCAGGCTTCCGCACCGGCCGGTCGATCGGGATCACCGGCGCGCTGATGTCAGCTTCGATCCTTGCGAAGAGCGCATCAGAGTCGATGTCTCCGGCCCAGTCCGCCGAAACGCTCTGCATGGCATCGCGCAGCTGCTCCCAGTCGCGCAACTGTGCGGAACCTTGCGGTGAGCTCTCGAGGCTGCGGCGCACCGCGGCCTCTTCCTCGGGAGCAAGCTCTCCGTCGAAGAACATCTGAAGCTTCTCGTTCTCTGTCTTCGCGCTCTCCATGACTAGTCCTCGGAAACCGCCTCCCCCGAAAGATACGGGGCAAGCGCGGCCTGCATCTTCTTTCTGGCATGAAACAAGCGACTCATGACGGTGCCTTTGGGAACCTCCAGCGCCTCCGCCATCTCTTCATAGCTCATGCCTTCGATTTCCCGGAGCACGATCACCGCTCGATGGTGCTCGGGCAGCTCCTGAAGGGCGGCTTGTATGGCCACGCCCAGCTCGCGTCGCAGGGCCGCCTTGCCAGGGTTGGCGTTGGTGACGCTTGGAACCAGCGCGCCGTCTCCTGCGACCTCACTCTCCTCGTGCAGCGCGCGTTCGTCGAAGTCCAGGTTCTTTCGCCTGCTGCTGCGTCGGACGTGGTCGATGGAGACATTCATGACGATGCGATAGAGCCAAGTGTAGAAGCTCGAGCTCCCTTCAAACTTGTGGATGTTCTTGTGAACTTTGACGAAGGCCTCTTGGACTGCGTCCAGGGCGTCATCTTCGTTCTTGACGACGCCCATGGCCACCGCGAACGCTCGTCGATGATACTTATCGAAGAGTGCCCGAAACGCCGCTGAATCTCCTGCTTGTACGCGTTGTACCAGGTCATGGTCGCCCTTTTCTGAGGAGCCGCCTGAGGCCTCCTTGGTTTTGGACGCATTGGACAACGGTTGATTCACCCAAGATCCCCGACGTTTCAAGGGGTTAGTCGCCGTCGCGACCTGCGACCGATCTCTACGCGCAAAACGCCACGAATGCCAGCTTTCGACGCCGAACTGGGCTCGGACTCCCAGTTTTTCGCTGGTTTTCCGGAGTCGGGCAGCTAGGTTCCGCTCGTGCTGGACCTGAGCTCTCTGAATTCTCGTCAGCGCGAGGCAGTCATTCACGAGGGGGGGCCGCTCGTGGTGTTCGCGGGCGCCGGGAGCGGCAAGACCCGCGTGATCACGTTTCGAGTTGCCCAGCTGATCGCCACGCACGAGGTGGCGCCCTGGAGAATTCTCGCGGTCACCTTCACCAACAAGGCTGCCGGAGAGATGCGGGAGCGGCTTCTGAGGCTGCTTGGGGAGCAGGGCGCCGCCGTGCAAGTGGGCACCTTCCACGCCACCTGCGCCCGGCTGCTTCGCCGCTACGGCGAGACTTCCGGCTTGAGCAAGGACTTCACGATCTACGACGACCAGGACCAGCAGGCGCTGGTCAAGCGCGTCCTGAGAGATCTGGGTCTCGACGAGAAGCGTTACCAGCCCAAGGCGATGGCGGGGCGAATCAACCGCGCCAAGCAAGAGGTGCAAGGGCCCGACGAGATCGAGACCCCTGACGCCTGGTCAGAGGTCGTTCGCCGCGTGTATACGACCTACGAAGCGCGGCTCCAGCAGGCGAACGCACTGGATTTCGGCGATCTGATCTACCGCACCGTGCGCGCGCTCGAATCCGACGAGGCCTTCCGCGACGCCGTCGTGGGGCGCTTTTCGCACGTGCTCGTCGACGAGTTCCAGGACACCAATCACGCGCAGTTCCGGCTCGTTCGCTTGCTTTCGGAAGGACACCGCAACCTCTGTGTGGTTGGCGATGACGACCAGAGCATCTACCGGTGGCGCGGCGCAGATCGCCGAAACATCCTCGATTTTCGCGCGTCGTTTCCGGATGCCACGCTGGTCAAGCTCGAGCAGAACTATCGTTCGACGCAGCGAATTCTACGCGCAGCCAACGCGGTGATCGCACGAAACACGGACCGCGAGCCCAAGGAGCTTTGGACGGACAATCCGGAAGGCGATCCGATCCTCGTCGTTCGCACCATGGATGAGCGCGACGAAGCTCGCCTTGTCGTCCGGGGCGTCCGCGAGCTCTTGTCGCAGGGGAACCGGCTCTCGGACGTTGCGGTGTTCTATCGGACGCATGCGCAGTCGCGAGTGATCGAAGAGTCTCTCCGAAGCGCCAACATCGGCTACCGGATCGTCGGCGGGATGCGCTTCTACGATCGCGCCGAAGTGAAAGACCTGCTCGCGTACTTGCGGGTGATGACGAATCCGGCAGACGACATGAGTCTGCTGCGAATCATCAATACGCCAACAAGGGGGATCGGAAAGACTACGATCAATCGCCTTCTCGATTTCGCGGCGCAGTTGGGACAAAGCCTCAGCGATCTGCTCGAGGACGACGCAATGTTGGGCCAGTTTGGAAGCGGAGCGCGAAGACGTCTCGAAGCCTTTCGTGGTCTCATGTCTACGTTGCGCGACGTGGCCGTCTCCGGTGCGCCCCTTGGTGAAGTCGGCGCGGAGCTGGTTCATCAAAGCGGCTACGCCGAGATGCTTCAGCATGACGACACGCCCGAAGCCGATGCTCGATTCCAGAACATCCAGGAGCTCGTGGCATCCATGGATGAGTTCCAGCGCGAGCGCCCGGAGTCCACCCTCGCCGAGTTCCTCGAAAACGTCACCCTGCACACTTCCGCGGACGAGCAGACGGGTGGGGACCGCGTCACGCTGATGACGGTCCACGCCGCCAAGGGCTTGGAATTTCCGGTCGTGATGGTAACCGGCCTCGAAGAGCAGGTGTTTCCATTCAAAGGGATCGACCCCTGGGAAGATCCCGAGGAGCTCGAAGAGGAGCGGCGTCTCGCCTATGTGGCCTTCACGCGGGCCGAGCAAAGGCTGGTTCTCAGTTTCGCCGCCGTGCGAAGGATCTTCGGCCAGCAACGAGTCGGCATTCCGTCACGGTTTCTCACCGAGCTGCCCGCAGAAGATATCGAATGGATCGGTGCGAGGTCGAGCTCGCCGGTCCGCGCACCGGCTTCCGAGGAGCGTTCGTACGAGCCGACCGAAAGCTACGTCGACTACAGCGAGGGGTCCGACCTCTCGGATCTCGAAGGGCTGCGCCGCGGAGCCCAGGTGCGGCATCCGAAATTCGGGGTAGGAGAGGTGCGAGAGGTGATGCAGGGCTCGCCGCCACGCGTTTCTGTACACTTCCCGGGCTGGGGTATCCGGAAAATCATCGCCTCGTACCTCGAGCCGGCCTAGCGACGGCGCTTTGCGTCGGGCTTCGCCCTGCGGGCTCGCATTCGCGCGGCCGCCCTAAAGGGGTGGTGAGGGGGCGGCAGTATCAGCGTCTAGCTGTCGGACTTGGCGCTGGAGCTGGACTTGCTGCCCGAGTCGGATTTGGTCGACTTTGGGGTCGAGGTCGTCTTGCTCGAGTCGCTGCCCTTGGCGGCGCTTGCCGTTCGATTCGAGGGGCCCGAATACAGGTCGGACTCCCAACCGCCGCCCTTCAAGATGAAGCCGCCGCCTCCGATCATACGGCGCGCTTTGAGCTTGCCGCATTTGGGGCACTTCTTGAGGGGCTTCTCGGTGATGCGTTGCTGGCGCTCAAAGTTGTGCCCGCAGTTGTCGCAGCTGTAGTCGTAAGTAGGCATGGTTCAGATTCGCCCGCCAACTTAAGCGGCGGCGGCCTGCTGTCAAGCTCAGCGCTCCCGGCGCTTGAGCTCCTCCAGGGCTTCTTCGAGCTCCGCGAGCTCCTCTTCTTCGTATTGCTCGCCCGGGGCGGCAACTCGGGCGCTCACCGGGGGCTCCTCAGCAGGCGCGAGGCCCATCTTGCGCTTCAGCGCCTCGAGCTCGAGGTCGGCGCCCGCGGTGGCTTCCAGCTCGGAAAAACGGTGCCGGAGAATATCGCCGGTGTACTGCTCGGCCACCTCTGCACCAGCCTCGGCCTCCGCTTCCATCTGGTCTATCTGCTCGGCCATTCGATCGAAGGTCTCGAACGCGCTCGCATCGGACAGGCCGCTCATCGTTTCCTGGATGCTCTTCATCGCCTCGGCACGGCGCTTGCGGGCGATCAGCACGTTCTTCTTCCGCTGCGCTTCGCCGATCTTGTGGCTCAGCGCCTTGAGAGCGGTCTTCAGCTGTTCGGTGAGCGCCTTCTGGCGTCCCCATTGCTCTTGGTACTGAACGGCGATTGCGTCGTGCTCCTTACGGCGGAGCAGAGCTTCCTTGGCGAGCTCGTCGTCGCCCGAACGGACAGCGAGCATGGCCTTGTTTTCCCAATCTTGTGACTTCTTCGCCTCATTGCCGAATTGCTTGTGCAGGCGTTTCTCGTCGGCGATGGCAACAGCGACCTGCTTCTTGGCCTCGACCAGCTGCTGATTCATGTCGACGATGACCTGATTCAGCATCTTCTCCGGGTCTTCCGACTTGTTGATGAGGTCGTTGATGTTGCTCTTGATCAGTTGTGCCAGTCGGCTGAGGAACCCCATTGCTCGTGTCCTTCTAGGTAGCGACCCGGAACTTGCTCAGCTTCTCGTAGTGATTGGCGAGAGCGAGAGAGAAGTCGTCGAGGACGCCCTGCAGCTCGTTGAAGTCGAGGTTCTCGATTTGCAGGGTGCAGGTGAGCACCACCGCACCGTCCGAAATCCCGTAGGCGCCGTGCACTAGGTCCGACGTGTTGAGGGTCAGGAGCTCTTCGTAGAGCGCGGCCTTGTCGGTGACCTCACGAAGCTCGAGAACCTTCACCCGGAACAGAAGGAGCGAGTCTGCAGTCTGGATGGCGATCTTCTCGCCCAGACTGCTGTCGTGGACGAGCCACATTCCGTCCTCGCCGAGCTCTTCATAGGAAACCTCGGCGCGAGCCAGATACGATTCGATGTCATCGCGTGAGCGCATGCGCCTCTCCTTGCTCGATCACGAGCCTAGCGGGCTCCGACTGAGACGGTCAAGGCTCACTCGAATCCATCTTCATTGGCGGATGCGAACTTGTAGGACCACAAGATGGCGTCCTTGCGGCCGCCTTCCGCGTCGAGAATTGCCTGTGCGAGCAGGCCGGTCTTGCGGTAACCGGCCGCGACGAATGCGGTCGAAATCTCCACAGTCGTCGTTGGGCGCAAACGCAAACATGGACACGATCCCGCGCTCCTGGAGGGTTTCTGCGAGCGTCCGGAGGCCGGCGATCACTGCCTGCGTCTCACTCTCAGTCGTCGGCAGGCGCAGCACTTCGACGAGGGCATGTCCGAAGCAGTCCTGGAACTCGGCCGAAATGTAGTTGGTCTTGCTGCGTCGCAGGCTGACGTCGAAGTAGATGCGCTGCGCGTCGCGTCCGAACATATCGAACGACCCAAACGCTGGATTCTTCTTCCAGGCGGCGTCGCGCGCAGCAAGAGCGTCTTTCTCGGTCGCCGCCCGAACCGAGGCGCCCTTGATTTTGTCGGGGATGTCCTTGGCTGCCTTCTTCGCGGCGTTGATCGTTCGCTCAGTGAGCTTGGAGGACGCGTCGCTGACCTCGATCGAGGCGGTCTTGTCTCCGATCACACATCCACAGAGATAGCCGTCACTGCGCTTGTAGAAGCCTGGAATCGTACCCTCGCGGACGAAACCGACCCGGGTCCATGACGAGACCTCGTCTTTTTCGACGAGGGTGATTACCTTCTCGACGTTCTCCTGCGTGGCGACAGACTGAATGTAGAGCCGCTTCGCCGGGAGCGCGCCCGCCCGGAAGTCGATGACGCGAATGAAACGCGTTCGACGATTGAGCAGGAGGCAAAGGTAAGCGCTGTCGCTCCTGAAGTAGAGCTCTTCGACCGTTGGCTTCTTTGGGGGTCGTTTGGAGGCGGCAGCTTTCGCTCGAACCATGCGTCAACACCTTGAAAATACTTTGGTTTTTAGAACGAGACGCAATGTAGTGTGTCCACCCCTTCGTGTCAAAAGGAAGGGGCAGGCCCGACCTGCGAACCTGCCCCTTCCTGACTGTGTCGAGCTCGACTAGTTCTTGAGCGCTTCGTCGATCACGACCTTGAATGCCGCGAAGGGCTGCGCGCCCTGGATCAGCTTGCCGTTGATGAAGAACGACGGGGTCCCGATTCGTGCACCGGCTTTGGTGACGGCTGCCATGTCGGCGTCGACCGCGGCCTTGTGCTTGCCCGAATCCAGCGCGGCCTTGAAGGCCTTCATGTCGATTCCTCCAACCTGCTCCGCGAACTTCTCGAGATTCTCTCTCGAAAGGGTCTTCTGGTTGGCGAAAAGAAGATCGTGGTAGGCCCAGAACGCCTTATCGCCCTTCTGCGCAAACACCTCCCGGGCAGCTTGCGCGGCCGGCTGCGCATCCTTGTGGAACGGAAGCGGGTAGTCGCGCCAGACGATCTGGACCTTGTCGCCGTACTCCTTGATGACCTGAGCGACCGTCGGGTTCACCCGGCTGCAGAAGGGGCACTGGAAGTCGCTGAACTCCTGGATCACGACCTTCGCCTTGGCTGCCCCCTTGGTCGGGGCCTTCTTGGGAACCGGAATGTCGTAGATCTTGTTGGCGTCGGGCGCCGCCGGTGCTGGCGCGGTCTTCGGTCCGGTCTCGCCCTTGGCGATGGTCGTCTCGTAGACCTTGGCGCGTGGTGTGCCCTTCGCCACGAGTGCCTTGGCCTTGGCGAGCTCTTCGTCGATCACCGCAGTGAAGGCCGCCAGAGGCTGCGCGCCTCGAAGGTTACGGCCGTTGATGAAGAACGCCGGGGTGCCACGGGCGCCCAAGCTGGCTGCCAGAGCCTGCTGCTCCTGGATGGTCTTGCCGTACTTGTCGTCCGCGAGGGCCTTCTTGAACTTGGACACGTTCAGTCCTTGCTCCTTGGCCCAGTTCTCGAGGTTGTCGGTCGTCAGAGCCTTCTGATTCGCGAACATCTTCTCGTGCATGGCCCAGAAGCCCTTGTCGCCCTTCTGAGCGTGCGCTTCGAGAGCGGCGTTGGCCGCGCCCTTGGCGTTCTTGTGGAACGGAAGCGGATTGTTCATCCAAACGACGCGGACGTCCTTCCCGTACTTGTCCTGCACCTGCTTGATCGTCGGCTCGACGCGGCCGCAGAACGGGCACTCGAAGTCGCTGATCTCGACGATGGTAACCAGAGCGTCGTCCGGACCCTTCTGCGGCTCGTTGCCCTTGAGCGGAACCTTGTAGACCGCCTTCGGATCCGGCTGACCGGCCTTCGGAGCTTCCGGCTTCGGAGCAGCCGCTTTGGTCAGGCCGCCCTTCGTCACCGTGGCGTAGATCTGTTCTTTCTTCACGCCCTGCTTGAGAAGGGTCTCAGCGGTCGCGAGCTCTTCGTCGATGACTTTCTGGAACGCCGCGAAAGGCTGGGCGCCTCGGAGCTGCCGTCCGTTGACGAAGAAGTACGGCGTGCCGCGGGCACCGAGCTGCGTCGCGAGGGCCTGGTCGCCGTCGATCGCGGCCTTGTGCGTTCCTTCATCGAGTGCCTTCTTGACCTTCGCAGCGTCGAGGCCGGCCTTACCGGCGTAACCTTCGAGCTCTGCGCGGCCGAGCGCCTTCTGGTTGGCGAAGAGCGCGTCGTGCACCTCCCAGAACTTGTCGTTGCCGCCCTGCGAGTAGGCCTCCATGGCCACCGCGGCTGCGGGGCCGGCGTTGTTGTGGAACCCGAGAGGGTTGTTGCGCCAAACGATGCGAACCTTGTCACCATAGGTGTCGATGATCTGCTTCGTGGTCGGCAAGACCCGAGCGCAGAAGGGGCACTGGAACTCGCTGAACTCGACGATGGTGACCAGGGCGTCCTTCGGTCCCTTCGAGGGCTGAGCATCCGTGACCGGCACTTTGTACCGCTCGATGTCGCCCGCGACGATGACGTCTGCGGCTTTCGCCTCGTCTGCGCTGTCGCCATCGGCGACTACCGTTTCTGAACCGGACTTTGAGCCAACCATGTGCCCGACCGCGAATCCCGCGATCGCCATCACGATGGCCAATAGTACTGATGAACCTTTACTCATATCTCTATCCTCGCGCCGCGACTGAGCGGCGAGCTTGAAACAAACTCAACGTTCGAATGAACAAACCAAATGCCTGGACGACCGCCCGATGAAGGCGGCCGGCGCTAGCGAGGAGGTCGTTCGACTCTGCGTGAGTACTCGGTCCGCGGTTCTCCGTCGGCGCCGACTTCCAGTCGGCTGCCCGTGCGGCGAGGCGCGTCCCATCGAATCGGTTGAGCCCAGCTCATGGCGACTGGCACGAGCGTGTGAACGGAGGTGCCGTGCGTGTTCGCTGGCATGCATCGCGGGTCGTCGGTCCGTTCGCACCACAATGGAGGCCCGGCAGGCTCTTCGCGGAGCTGCGCGCTGTCGCTGCAACCCTCGGCAGACAAGCGCTCGCAGATGCAGTCCGCTGCATCCACTGGCGCGGCGTCCAGCAAGAGCATCGCGGCTAGGGCCAGTGCGTGGAGGGGGAATCTCATGAAGGCGAAGTGAGAGTCTACCGCTCTCATAGGTCCCCGCAACAAATCCCGACTCGGGAAGAGAAGGGCGGGGGGTGAAACCGGTGGTGCAGGATGTCGGATAGTGGGAGAGAAGAGCGTACAGTTTGGTGTGCGGTTTCACCCCCCGTCGCTCATGGGGTGAACGCCCGCTCTCGCCAGTCTATTCCAGCGTCGAAACAGGTTTCGAGACTGCGTCAGGAAAACCCGGGATTGCTTGGCCCAAGAGGCGGGCCAAACCCTGGAAGTCGGGCGCCTGGGTCGTCGCGCGGCCCACATAAACCAGGCTTTGAGGGTACCATTGCAGGAAGTCGGGGTTCTTGCGGACCCGATCGATGAAAATGAAGCGGCCGGCGTCCTTGAGCTTCCGATGAAGCGTGACGAGCCAGAACTCCCGACGGAGCTCTGCCGGATCGATACGACGCAGTGCGGCATAGCGATCGATCAGCGACTCCTGGAGCTCGAGGTCGAGTGAAACGTATGAGTCGCAGAGAAGGGCCACGAGGTCGTACACACGGGGCCCGAGCAGCGCGTCCTGGAAATCGATGAGGGTGAGCGCGTCGTCGGGCCCCACCATGAGATTCTTCGACTGGTAGTCTCGGTGGACGAAGCCATAGGGCATCGCCTCGATCTCCGTCGCAATCCTCGAAAAGGCGTCGTGAAGGGTCGCGGTCTGCGCCTCATCCAGCGCTCCAAACGGGACCTCCAGTCCCCACTCTCGGAAATGATCCAGCTCCCAGTCCAGCAATTCGCGATCGAAGCTGCGTCGAGAGACGATCGAGGCCGCGGGCAGGTCGGCACATCGCTCGTGCAGGTCGGCAAGCAGGTCCACCGCGTCTCCGTAGAGCCGTGGCCAGTCGGCGCGTGGCGTGCGGCGCAGATTCTGCTCGAAGGTCAGGTCGCCGAGGTCTTCGAGAAGGATGATCCCGTTCGCGAGGTCTTCCACGTAGACGCTAGGGACCGGCAGGCCCTTGGCCTCGAGCAGCTCGGCGACCTCGAGAAAGGGAAGACGTTCGCTGCTGGCTGCCTTGCCTCCCTCGTCGCTACCGAAACGCGTCCTCGGGCAGCTGCATGACGATGAGGCTCTTGGGACTGGAGCTGGGCGCGTTCGCGACTCGGACTCGGTAGTAGCTCCGCGTCGACGCATCTCCCCGTAGCTTGATCAGCTCGATCGACGGGACGGGCCGTCCATAGAGTTCTCCGAGGGCTTCATCGAGATTGGGCAGCGTCATCGGCGGGCGGAGCGTACGTCAGTTGGGCGGCTTTGCGAAGAGAGGTATCTTCGCGCCGAGTCATGACGAACCACAGGTCCATTGGTATCGGAACGATCCTGGCCGGCCGCTACGAGCTGGTGGCGGACCTTGCCCGCGGCGCGATGGGTGACGTATTCGAAGCCCTGGATCGGGTCAGCGGCTCAAAGGCGGCCGTCAAGGTGCTGCGCGCCGAGTTCCTTGCCGACGAGTCGATGCGGAGGCGGTTTCGACGGGAAGGGGCGGTTCTGAAGGCGCTCGATCATCCTGCAATCGTCCGCTTGCTCGAGCTCGGGATCGATGACGACGGCCTGGTCTTCTTGGTGACCGAGTACGTCGAAGGCGAGACGCTCGCCCAGCGTCTGTCCAGCGGTCCCGTCAGCATCGCGGAGGCCGACGGCTTGGTCGACGCACTCAGTAGCGGTCTGGGCGCTGTCCACGAACACGGCGTCCTTCATGGCGACCTCAAGCCGGCGAACGTGATCTGGCCGGTCGAAGGGAGTCCGCGCCTCGTCGACTTCGGCGCCTCGAAGATTCTCGGGCTCGACAGGCTGACCGCTACCGGCGAGGTCAGCGGGACGCCTGCCTACATGGCGCCCGAGGTGCTGACCGGAAAGACCGACGTCGACCAACGAATCGACGTATATGGTCTGGGTGTCCTGCTCTACGAGGCCTTGAGCGCAAAACGTCCATTCCACGACAAGCATCTCGGTCGCCTCATGATGAAGATCGACGCCGGGGATTGCCTTCCGATCGACGTCGTGGCGGAGGTCCCCGCGGCGATCGCGCGAGTGGTTGAACGGGCGATGCACCGCAACAAGGACGAGCGCTACACCCAGATGACCGAGTTGAGAGCGGCGTGGCGAGGGCGCGCGGGGTCGATGAGCGCTGCAGACGCGATTGGAGCGCTCTGTTCCGATGCCGGGATTTCCGAGCCTGAGGGCTGGGCTACATACTTCGACCTGGCGCAGTCCTGGGACGCGCGAACCGATCTCACCTCGGCGCGAACCGACACCGAGCTCGCTGAAATCCTGTTCCTCGACGCGGCCCAGTTGATCCGCGGAGGCTGGAGCGAGCCATCGGCTTCGCTCGTCGACGTTGGTGCCGGCGTCGGGGCACCGACCATTCCAATCCTGCTTGCAGACGAGACACTGAGCGCCACCTTGGTCGAGCCCAGGCGGATACGAACCGCATTTCTGAGGACCGTCGCCGGAGCCCTCGGCATCGCTGCACGCACGATGACCCTGGAGCAGAAGGTCGACCCGGCAAAGCCCGCGGTCGAGGGCTCGCCCTTCGGCATCGCACTTTCGCGCGCGACGTTCGCACCGGAGGACTGGCTGCAGATTGGCCCGGAGCTCGCGGAGGAAGTCTGGGTCCTGACCGCGGGGACGACACCCCAAGCCCCCGACGCTCTGCATCTGTCGCGCCGGCTCGACTACGAGGTCCCGTCTAGCGGAGCTCCGAGATCGATCCTGGCTTACCGGCGCTTGCGCGCTGGAATGATCTGAATGCGGCGACGCATTCCCTCGCCCTGGGACATCGTGCTGACGCCTTCGAATTTCGCGAGCGACATGTGGACGACGCGCCGATCGCGGGCGTTCATGGGTTGCAGAGTGACCACTTTGCCCTCGTTGACTGCACGGTCCGCCTGGCGCTTGGCCATCGAAACCAGACCGTCGTCGTGGCGCTCGCGGTAGTCGCCGGAGTCCACGATGACGTGGCGGCGCGCTTCGGGAAAACGGTTGACCATCTTGTTGATGAGGAACTGAAGAGCATCGAGGGTGGCGCCCTTTTTGCCGATCACACGGCCGGAGTCTTCCCCGGTCACGTCGAGCTCGATTCGTTCTGCGTCGGAACGAATGTCGACTCGAACGTCGAGGTCCATCAAGTTGATGAGCTCCTCGAGAATCTCGGCAGCCTCCTCGGCCTTGCCGTCACCGGCGTATCGGCTGGGATCGTCCTGGGCTGACGGATCGAGAATCAGTGCTCCATCACGCGGTTTACTTTTAAGCTCGTCCACGGCGAGTCCTCTTCTTTCTGCGGGGCTTGGCCTGCTTGGCGGCGGCGGCTTCCGTATCGTCGGCCGCTTGATCGTTGTTGTCGTCGTCGCTGTCGTCCGAGCTGATTGCCTGGGCTGACGTCTCTTGGTCCATCTTCCAGTACATGTATCGCTGCTGGGTGATGCCGATGGCGGAGCTCGTCACCATGTACAAGCAAAGGCCCGTCGGCAGAAGCAGCATGAAGAACGTCATCATCAGGGGCATGGCGTAGAGCATGACCTTGGCCTGCGTCGCATCCATTTGGACCGGTGTGAGCTTCTGCTGAATGAACATCAGGGCACCGAGAATGATCGGCAACACATAGAGCGGGTCCGGCGCCGAGAGGTCGGTCCACCAAAGGACAAACGGCGCGTGGTAGAGTTCGATGCTCGTCGACAGAGTTTGATAGAGCGCAAAGAAGATTGGCATCTGCAGAAGCACCGGGAGACAGCCGCCAAGCGGGTTCACCTTGTGCTTGCGCCAGAGCTCCATCATCGCAGCGCCCTTCTTTTCGCGATCGTCCTTGTAGAGCTCGTTGATCTTGTCGATCTCCGGCTTGAGCGCGCGCTGCTTCGCCATGTTGCGAAACTGAGGAATGACGAAGGGAAGCAGCAGCACACGGACTAGAAGCGTCAGCAGGATGATCGCAACTCCCCAGTTGCCGATGAATCCGTAGATCGTGCGCAGCAGCCAGCTCATCCCGCGGGCAATGAAGCTGAACCAGCCGAGATCGATGACATCCGAAGCGCTATGTCCAAACTCCTGAAGTGCGTCGTAGTCCTTCGGCCCGGCGTAGACAGCCGTACGGAAGGTTGCGGTTTCTCCAGGGCCGATTTCCCGAGGTGCGTAGGCGAGCTTGGCTTCGAACAGGCTTCCGTCCGGGTCCTTCACGGTGCCACCACGATCGGTCGTCAGCATGTCGCATCGTTCGGCGGTTTCCCCCTCGGGCGCCGCGATGATGGCGAAGTACACGCTACTGAGCGCGACGTACTCGATTCCCGGGCCGAAGCTGTGAGGTTGCATCGGTCGCGCCTCGTCCTCGCTCAGCAGGTCTTCGCGATCCTCGCGGATCGTCTCGTCAGCTTGTTGGCAGATACCGTGGCTGAGAGCCGGCGACGGCCTTCCGATCATGCCGGCTTTTTCGTCCTCCCGGCGGACGTAGTGCGCCGAGGTGACGCCCAGGCCCACCGACCTCGAACGGGGATCGTTGTTGCGGACCTCGATCGAGGACTGGAGTTGATAGGGCGGCTCGGCGAGCTCCCAGGTGCGGGTGACCGAGACCCCATCGCCTGCCCACTGAAAGGTGAGCTTCTCTTTCGAGGCCTCCAAGACCCGCCAACGCGCGTCAGCCGGCACCTTCACGCCCGAGAACGAAGGTGCCAGTGGCAGGTACTGCTCCTTCTGTGTCGTCACCAGCTCGAACGGGTTTCCCTCGTCGTCCAGATACCGCTCGCCCTTGACCTTCAGGCTCACCAAGGCGGTGTTGAGGTCCGTGAAAGAGGCGATGATGCGATCGCTGTGCAGCTGGTGGATGCTTTGCGAGTCGGCGCGAGAGCGCGCGTCCACCGGCGATATCTGGGCCTGCGCTGCTTCGCCGGAGCCGCTGTCGTCTGCTTCCGCAGCCTGTTCGATCGCAGCCTGTTCTGCTGCAGGCTCTTCCGTCTGGGCCTTGGGCGGCGCGAAATACTGAACGGCCAGCATCGCACCAAGTGCCAGCAAGGGCAGCATCATCAGGGCGACAGGTGGTTGCTTTCGATCATCCATGCCGCGCCTCGTGCGGTTGTTGCTGCGAGTGCTCGCACTGCGGAGCCGGATCGTAGCCGCCCGGGTTGAGTGGGTGGCAGCGTCCGATGCGCTTGATTCCAAGCCAGGAACCACGGAGGGCGCCGAAACGCTGGATGCAGGTCGCCGTGTAGTGCGAACAAGACGGCTCGAATCGGCAAGAGGGGCCGATCAGACGAGACAGCGTCATTTGATAGAGGCGGATCAAGAAAAGAAGAGCCGCCCGAATCATCGCATCGCTCCGGTCCGCAGCTTCTTCGCTGCGCGCTGGAGCTCGTTGAGCAAGGAGTCGTAGTCGATGTCGGTGGCACCGCGCTTCGCGATGAACACCAGGTCATGAGAAGCCGGAAACAACTCACGGTTGCGACGAAAGACTTCGCGCGCGACCCGCTTGATGCGGTTTCTCTGGACTGCGCTTCCCACTTTCTTCGTCACGGTGATCCCAAGTCGCGTGTTTTGTAGTGCATTAGGTAGGACGACGATGAGAAAGTGGGGGGTGTGGATTCGTCGCCCGCTCAGCTGTGCCTGCTTGAACTCGTAGCGCTTCTTCAGCCGATCGCTGCGTCGAAACCGCTGCGGTTTGTCGCCCAAAGCCCCCGTGGTTCCCAAAGTGCGAGGCATCATCGCACCGTTTTCAGCTACTTCTTGTAGCAGGACACGGTGAGGCGCGTGCGCCCCTTGCGACGACGGGCGTTGATGATGGCCCGTCCGCCTCTGGTCTTCATACGCGCGCGGAACCCGTGTGTCCGAAGACGGCGCTTACGATGTGGTTGATAGGTCCGCTTCACTGCAATGCTCCCGAGAAATAAGAGTGCCGGAAGAAAGCACGGGGTCGGGGGGGTGTCAAGTCGCCCGAATCAACTCGGCAGCGCAGTGGAACTGCTTGATTTTGCAGCGCTACTTGGCCACAGACCGGCGTCCCGCAGGCTCGTGTATCTCCCGCTCCCCACGATGAGGTGATCGAGGATGCGGATGTCGAGCAATAACCCCGCCGAGATGAGGCGCTGGGTGAGCTCGAGGTCCTGGCGGCTCGGGTCAGGATCCCCGCTGGGATGGTTGTGGACGAAGATGGCCCCTGAGGCGGATTCTGAAACGAGAAGCCGAAAGACTTCCGCCGGATCGACCTGGCAACTCGTACGGCCCCCGCGCGCGACCTCTCGCTCAGCCCGGACGCGGTTCTTCGCATCGACGCAGAGCACGATGAATCGCTCGATTTGGCTTGCCATCAGCTGCCGGCCGTAGCGCAGGAAGACCGCTTCGCTATTCGACAGCGGAGCGGCACCGAGGTCGGGCGAGACGAGGCTCCGTGACCCCAGCTCGAACGCAGCGGCTAGGCGAGCGGCCTTCGCGGGGCCAATGCCTGCGATTCGGGCAAGCTCGGTCACGCTCATTCGTGCGAGAGCCCAGAACCCGCCGCTGTCTCTCAAGATGCGGATCGCCAACGAGCCAACGTCTTCGCCCGGGCGCCCGGTGCCGAGGATGAGCGCGAGCAGCTCCGCGTCGGAAAGGGTCGTCGGACCAAGACGAGAAAGTCGCTCGCGGGGAAGGTCCATGGCCGATACCGCTTGCAGCGGCTGTGCCAAGGACTGGCTGTCCGATTTCGGGGGGTTGGCGGGAGGAGGAAGCGGCGAGTCTTCGTTGGACGCCGGCGCCCGCCGGTGGCTGGTCGTGACCGGGATCGATGCGCGCGACACGAGAGGGCCACGGTACTATCGTCGTCTCCGCATGAAGATCCGGATCGCGTTTCTGCTCCTCGTCGTTCTCCTGGCCTCTCTTGGATGGACTTTCGTGAAGCGTCCCCTGACGCGTGCCGAAGGGCATTGGGCCGGCGTTGCCGCCGCCGGTTTCGATCGAAGGCGTGTCGTTTTCCGTGATCAGGGGCGCCGAGATGAGGAGCCAAGAGGGCTTCAGCGTTCGGGGAGGGTCCTTAACGAAGCCGTTAATAACCGGGCTCGCTGCCTTCATGGTCGAGCACCCCCGGGGACGCTTGCTGATCGATGCAGGAGTGGGTCGAAACGTGGCAGATCACTTGAAGACGACGCCCTTGCTGATGCGGGCCGTGGCGAGCCTGACGGTGAAGCAGCCGACCATCGACGCGCTTGCTGCCCGAGGGCTCGGGCCTCAGGACCTTCGCGGAGTCGTGCTCACGCACTCGCACTGGGATCACGTCAGCGCCCTAGAGGACCTGCGCGACGTCCCTGTTTGGATCACGCCAGAGGAGCTCGCCCATGCGCGCTCCGATGACGCCGGTGGGAAGCTCTATCGCCAGCTCGAGGCGAGTGGCCCGTTCCAGCTTCACGAGTTGAGCTTTGCCGGCCCCGCCTACGGACCGTTCGCTGCGAGCCACGACTTCTTCGGCGACGGCAGTGTCGTGCTCGTACCGATGCCCGGCCACACCCCGGGCTCGACGGGGGTCTTCGTGACCCTACCTAGTGGCAATCGGTTCTTGGTCATCGGCGACACTTCCTGGACCCGGGAAGGGGTCGACTGGCCAGCAGAAAAGCCCTGGCTGGCCCGGCGAATGGTCGACCACGATGCAGCCGAGGTTCGCGATCAACTGATCCTCTTGCATCAACTGCAACGCGCAAACCCCGAGCTCGTCATCGTCCCCGCCCATGACGCCCGTGTCCATGTCACGATCGCGAGTTTCTAAGCTCCATTGAGCAACGATGCGATCGGAGAACGGCTCGCGTCGGGCGAGCTCGGTCGCGGACCCGCTCGGCTCCAAATCGACGAAACAACCTGAGTCCGGGCTCGCTCCCGTACGCCGCGACTTACTTCTTGAAGAACTTGCCGAAGAGGTTCGAGCGCTTGCTGTCCAGCGCCGGGGGTGGCGCGCTGCTACGGCCTCTGGCCTGGCGCATCGTCCCGATGCGGACCTCGCGGACTGCCTCGAGGTTATTCGGGTCGAGCCGGGCCACTTTCTTGAAGTGCTTCAGTGCTTTGTCGTGCTTGCCCATCCTCTTCAAGAAATGGGCTCGCACGAAATGACCGTGCACATGGTCTGGGTTCAAGGCGAACGTCTTGCGGAGAAGGTCGCGGATCTCGTCAGCGGTCTCCTCGTCGTCGATGCCATCGCGCAGCACCAGGATCCACGCCTTCATCGCGGGGTAGTCGGCTTCCTTTCGAACGACCGTCATCGCGGCATCGCAGATCTTCAGCGCGTCGTCGTACCGTCGCCGCTTCACGAGCACGTCGACCTTCTGGAAGTTGATTGCCGCCTCTACCATCACGTTGAGCTTGCGTTCGGCCTCGGGCGTTCCGCCGCCCTGCATCACCGCCTTCTGGTACTCCAGGCGCTTGGTCGTGTCGCTCAGCGTATCGCTGGCCACGGTGAAGAGATGGAAGATCTCCTCGACCCAGGGACGGAGCGCCGAAAGCTCTGGCGGCAAGCGGTCTGGATGCCAGGTCTTTGCAAGCGTCATGTACCTCTTGCTGACCTCGCTGCTGTCGGCGGATTCCCTCACGCCGAGCATCTCGAAGTAGTTCTGGCGGTCCATCATCGAGATGACTCGGGTCACCTCGTCCCAGCGCTTCGCGAGCTCGGGGCTCAGGTCCGGCGGAGGTGCCGACGGCAGCGCGCGTGGTGCGACGATCTCTCCAGAAAACGTTCGCGATGGTGGTAGGTTGCTGAGCGAGGCCGGCAAGACCGAATCCGCTCCAGGGAGACCGGAGTCGCGATCCCCAGGCGGTGTCGAGTAGCGGTCCCGCGACAGCGGAACTCCCGGAGGTCGCATCGAGATGCGCGCACTTGGCGGAGTAGACGCCCGCCGCTTCGGGGGCACAGCGGCTCGGGACGCCTTGAGTTTTTGTTGTGAGCCAGGGATGTAGGGTTCCAGACAATCGGTGATCGCGAGCAAGTAGAGCATTCGCTGCGCGACCTTCGGGTCGCCGAACTGCTCGATCAGCGTTCCCGCCGGGGCGGGTTCCGCCCGCATCAACTCGACGAACGCCATCTCGTTGGCTTGAAGGTGAAGTCTCGCTAGGGGCGCCCCTGCCTTGATGCGTTGGGCCTCCGCGCCGAGCTTCCGAATCACGCGCACGACCACGTTCTTTGGAACCTCCGCGCGGAGCGCGTGGGCAATGAGCCCGAAGATGTCGACGGCGCCTCGCAGCGCGCCCTCACCCTCGCCAACCAAGTCCGCTTCATAGAACGCGTACGCGCCGTTTCGGCGGCTGAATAGCCTGAGCATGCCGCGTTCCAGGTCGGACGCGGGGTCGATGAAGCGTCCGGTCGCTGGGGCGCCCGCGCGAAAGAGGATGCGGTCTTGTCCGGGTCGTTCGTCGTCTGGCCAGATCGCGAGAGTACCCGACAGCCCCTTCTTCTGAATCGAGAGGAGTACGTGACCCAGTGGCGTGGCACTCAAGGTACCTTCCGCCATTGGCTGTGGGACAGACGACGTCAAAGCTTGGTGCTCCAAGGAACTATCAGGGTGCCACATCGAGCGGGCCAGTGACACATCCCTGCACGCGGATTCCCCTGACAAACCGGGGCTTTGAAGCGCTCAGCGCATCCCACCTGATACTCTCATCAGTCCGCCATCGTCCATCCGGTCCCTTCGGGGCCGTCCAGCAACTCGACGCCCAGGGCCGCGAGCTCGTCCCGAATTCGGTCGGCTTCTGCGAAGTCTTTGGATTTCCTGGCTTCGGTGCGTGCGGAAATTCGCTGCTCGACGTTCTCGGCTTCCAAGCCGCAGGCCTTGGCTCTTCGGTCACGGATTCGTAGAAGGATGACCTCCGCCGCTTCGGCGCCGAGCCCGAGCTCCGTCTCCAACGCCGCAAAGCCCGCCTGCGCCTGCTCTACCGAGCCGCGGGGAGCCTTGCCCTTCTTCTTCATCGCCTGGTCGCAAAGCTCGTTCACCGCCTTGAGGAAGTCGGCGAGTTTTGCGAGTGCGACCGGCATGTTGAGATCGTCGTCCAACGATTCGCGCAGCGCTTTGCTGAAACCCGCGATCTCGGCGGGGCCGGGGCCGTCGCTGTCGATCACGCGCTTTGGCGGAAGTGCTTCGAGCCGCTGCTTCGTCTTGTATAGATAAGCGACGCGACGCTCCGCTTCTTCGAATTGCGGGAAGCCGGTCACGTTACCGGCCTCGTCGAGCGTCCAGTCCAGATTGAGCGGGGCCCGGTAGTGCACCGTCATCATGAAGTAGCGGATCGCCTCGGGCTCGATGCGGTCGAACAGATCTCGCGCCGTGAAGAAGTTGCCGAGGCTCTTGCTCATCTTCTCCTTGTCAACTTCGACGAAACCGTTGTGCATCCAGCAGCGCGCGAAGGGTTTGCCCGTTGCAGCCTCACTTTGAGCGATTTCGTTTTCGTGGTGCGGGAACACTAGGTCCAGACCGCCACCATGAAGATCCAGTGTGTCGCCGAGGTGTTTCATCGACATGGCAGAGCACTCGATGTGCCAGCCCGGGCGGCCCCGCCCCCAGGGGCTTTCCCAGCCCCAGGCTTCTCCCTCGCTCCTCTTCCAAAGTGCGAAATCCGCTGGGTGGCGCTTGCGTGCGGTTTTGGTTTCGTCGAGCCGATCACTTGCGCCGCTCTTCATCTTTGCGAGGTCGCGGTGGCTGAGCTTGCCGTACTCTGGGAACGACTCGACCGAGAAATAGACGTCGCCATCGGCCAGGTACGCATGCCCGCCGTCGATCAGTCGTTGCACCAAGGCGAAGATGTCTTCGAGGTGCGTGCTGACCCGCGGCTCCATATCCGGTTCGACGTTTCCGAGTCGATGCATGTCTTCCGAATAGGCCTCGGCGAAACGCGCAGCGAGGGCTGTCGGCTCGGTGTCGGTTTCCGCCGCGCGTTTGAGGATCTTGTCATCGACGTCGGTGATGTTTCGGACGTAGGTGACCTGCATTCCATTGCTGCGCAGGTGGCGAACCAGGACGTCATAGACGACGTAGCAGCGCGCGTGGCCTAGGTGAGCATAGTCGTAGACCGTCGGGCCACAGACATACACGCGAGCGTGGTTCGGGTCTGCCGGCTCGAAGGGCTCCTTTTGGCCCGTCAGGGTGTTGTACAGGCGTACCTTCATGATCGGCGAAGTCTGAGCACTTTCCGCCCCGGAGGGCAAGGTTGCGTGGTTGACCCCATTGTCCTGCCCGCTAGAACCAGCAAATGCTGACGATCTACGAACAGGGCCAACCGGGCTACGAAGACACGTTAGCGTCTTTGAGTCGGCGCGGCGACGAAGATCTTGCCCGCGTCGAGCCCGACGTTCGCGCGATTCTCGATGCGGTGCGTGAGCGGGGCGACGAGGCGGTTCTAGAGTACACAGAGCGCTTCGACCGCCGCCGTCCTCAATCGCTCGTCTTGAATCGCGACGCCTGGTTGAAGGAAGCTCGCGCGGTCGATCCCGCGATACGAGAGGCGCTGGCAGCCGCCGGCGACCGGATTCGGCGCTACCACGAGCATCAGCGGGAGTCCGGGTTTCGTTACGAGGAAGGCGGTGTCGAGCTCGGTCAGCGCGTCAAGCCGGTGGCCGCAGCGGCCGTGTACGCGCCTGGCGGCAAGGCTCGCTATCCGTCCACGGTCCTGATGACCGCGATTCCAGCCACCGTCGCTGGAGTCGAGCGAATCGTCTTGATCACGCCGAACCCGACGCCGGAGATCCTGGCGGCGGCCGAGGTTGCGGGCGTGACCGAGGTGGTCGACGTGGGCGGTGCGCAGGCCATCGCTGCGGTCGCCTACGGCACGGAGTCGATCGCCCGTGTCGACAAGGTGGTCGGCCCGGGCAACATCTACGTGGCCTGCGCGAAACGGCTCGTCTTCGGCGTGGTCGACATCGACTCGATCGCCGGCCCGAGTGAAATCCTCGTGGTTGCGGACGACGGCGCGGATCCGGAGATCGTGGCGGCGGACCTCTTGTCGCAGGCGGAGCACGACGAGGCGGCGTATCCGCTTGCTGTCGTCCTTTCACGCGCACAGGCAGACGCCGTCGATGCCGCAGTGGAACGACAACTCGCATCGCTCCCTCGACGGGCGATCGCCGAAGAGTCGGTGCGCAGCAATGGGTACTGCTTCGTCGTCGAGGATTTGGAGGAAGCCGGCCGAGCGGCGACCCTGCTCGCGGCCGAGCATTTGAGCCTCTCGGTCGCCGACTCAGAAGCGATGCTCGGAAGAATCGGAGCAGCCGGCGCGATCTTCCTTGGCTATCACACGCCCGAAGCCGCGGGTGACTACGCCGCCGGTCCGAGTCACGTGCTTCCGACTGGTGGCGCGGTCCGTTTTGCGTCGCCGCTGGGCGTCTACGATTTCGTCGTCCGTTCGTCACTGATTCGGTACTCGCAGGCAGCCATCACTGGCCAGGCGGACCTCCTCGAGGGGCTCGCTCGGCTCGAGGGCTTGGAGGCGCATGCGCGCGCCGTCTCGCTCCGAAGAGCGAAGTGACCGAAGGCCTTGCAGCCCCGACCTCGGCCAGGTACCCATCGCGCGTGGGCCAGGCCACTTTGGAAAAGCGACTCGCTCGCGAGATGGGGCGATGCATTGCCGATTACCAGCTCATCGAGCCCGGCGACCGCGTGATGGTCGCCATCAGCGGCGGCAAGGACAGCTACACCTTGCTGCATCTCTTGGAGCGCGCGCGCCAACGATCGCCGGTGGCGTTCGAGCTCATCGCTGTGCACCTCGATCAGGGCCAACCGGGCTACGATGGCACCGCGCTCGAGGCCTGGTTGCGCGAACATGGTTACCGGCACCGGATCGTTCGCAAAGACACCTATCAACTGGTGACCAAGCGCATTCCCGAAGGGCAAACCTACTGCAGCATGTGCTCGCGCCTGCGCAGAGGTATTCTGTACAACCTCGCAGAGAGCTTGGGTTGCTCGAAGATTGCGCTCGGGCATCACCGAGACGATGCGATCGAAACGCTCATGCTGAACATGATGTTCAACGGAGCGCTGAGCGCGATGCCTGCAAAGCTGCGGAGCTGGCGATGGACGCAACACCGTAATCCGCCCCTTACTGTATTCTTCGGAGCGAGACATCGCCGCATATTCACGAGGATTTGGATTTCCCCATCATTCCGTGCAATCTCTGTGGTTCGCAGGAGAATCTCTGGCGTCAGCAGGTCAAAGAGCTACTCGACGACATCGAAAAGCGCGCCCCCCAGGTGCGCCAAAGCATGCTCGCAGCACTGAAGAACGTTCACACTACTCACCTCTTGGGAACCAGCGAGGCCCCATGATTCGTTTGATGGCGGTACTTGGATTGCTCGTGGCGATCACGACATCGGCGTCGGTGTCAGCACAGGAGATCAACATCGAGCGCTTTCGGCCTTCGCTCGATCGTTTTGGTTTTCTCGGCTTCAACGGCAGCGCGAACGCCGGGCCACGGCCGCCTCAATGTCGGCCTGTCCACCTGGTATTCGAACCGACCGCTTCGCATTCAGTACTCCGACGGGACCAGGGATCAGCTCATCGATCACAGGATGACCGGCGACCTGTTCTTCGAGGCCGGCCTGTTCGGGCGCTGGTCACTTGCCCTGGAAGTTCCGCTGGTCCTCTACCAGACCGGAGAGACCGTCGATCCCGTAACAGGCCCGCGGTCATTCACGGGCTTCGCCGTTGAAGACCCTCGTTTCACCACGAAGATTCGCTTCTTCGGCGAGAAGACGGAGGAGACTCAAAATCGACCCGACGGCCCCGGAATGGGTCTCTTGTTCACCTTTCCGGTGCCGATTGGGAGCACGAGCTTCTACGCAAGCGAAGGGCAGTTCACGTTCGACGCACAGTTGCTCGCCGACTTTCATCTTCTCGGCGCCGGCGCCGGCACCATGCTGGGTTGGCGATATCGCGTGAACTCCCGGCAATTCGGTGTGGACACCCTGGGCCAGGAGCTGCAGTACGGCTTCTCTTTGAAACCGCCGATTCCGCCCGCCAATGATCTGTTCGGACTTCTCGAGCTCCGCGGCACGACGACCTTTGACGGCAAGAGCACCAACACTCTCGAAGGTGATATCGGTGTCCGCTGGACCAAGAACCACGTAACCATGACCGCGGCGATCGGCATGGGCTTCATTCGTGGTCTCGGACAACCGCGGTTCCGAGCCATCGTCGGCGTATCCTGGTCTCCGCAAACCGACGACCTCGACGCGGACGGTATCCCGGACTCGCGCGACGAGTGCCCGCGTCTCCCCGAAGACATCGACGGCTTCGAGGACGAAGACGGCTGCATGGACCCGGACAACGACAACGACTTCATCCCCGACGCAGACGACAAGTGCCCAAATGAAGAGGCGATCGAAGGGCGAGATCTGGATGAAGATGGTTGTACCGACCCGTAAGCCAGTGCCAGTGCCAGTGTCGGTGTTGCTGTGCTTGCTGCTGGCTTGTACCCCGCAGGGGGACCCCGGAATTGGGACTGGATTCAGCGACGACTTCGAGCGAACGCAGATCGGGAGTGCGTACGAAGCGACAGGCGGGAACTGGCGGATCGAGAACGGGGAGCTCCGGGTGCAGGGGGCGAAGAACCATCCTCTCTGGCTCTTACGGACGCTGCCTCGGGAGGTGCGGGTCGAGTTTGACGTACGGAGCGAGAGCCCCGACGGAGACATCAAAGTCGAGATTTTCGGGGATGGAGCGTCCTTCGCGAAGAGCGACAGCTACACTGCGACGAGCTACGTGATTGTTTTCGGAGGCTGGAACAACTCTCGAAACGTGCTGGCCCGGATGGATGAGCACGGGCATGATCGGGTCGTCGGCAAGTACCAAAAAGTCGAGCCAGGCAGGGTCTACCGGTTCCGAATCGAGCGGATGGATGGCATTGTGACGGTGTGGGTGGACGACGAAGTCCTGATGGAAATGGAGGATTCCGAGCCCTTGGAGGGCCGGGGCCATGACCATTTCGGCTTCAATAACTGGCAATCGCACCTCTGTTTCGACAATTTGAAGGTCACACCGCTCTGACGGTGGGGTCATGACGCCAAAAGAATTCGAAATCATGTTGTCCGATGCAGAGGTGCAGCTCTCGCGCATCAAGCATCTCTACGAGCAGTGGTTCCAGGGGATCGAGCGCATCGAGCCGCAGATCCCACGCAAGCAATTCGATCGAACGCTTCACGCCCTGCGCAAGGAGCAACCGCGAAACACCGCGATGCGATTTCGCTTTCAGACCTTGATCCAGCGCTACACCACGCTCCAGACCTACTGGCGTCGCATCGGCCGTCAGATCGAAGAAGGAACCTATCGCCGCGACCTGCTCCGGGCGAGGCGCCGACGAGAGGCTGCGCGAGCGGCGCGAGCGCAGGATAGACAGCGTCGAAGCAGCGGTCCGCTCGAGCTCGATCCCAACGACGACGTCAGCATGGACGAGCTGATCGCCGAAGCGAGTGATCGGATGGACGAGCTCCGACGCGCGCCGGATGTCGCTGCAAACGACGCGCCGCTCGACGAGCAAGAGACGGCAACGACGCTGCAGAACATCCGCGCGCAGGGAGTACGACCGCCGGCCGCAGACGCCCACGACGCGCCGACCGCGCGGTTCTCGAAACCGAAATCGAATAGACCCACGCCTCGCACGGCCACGCCGAACAACGTGGCGCCGTCAAGCCGTCGAGCACCGCCGCCGATCGCTGCGCGCTCGAAGGGGCCTGGCGAGGCACGCATGCGTCAGATCTACGAGACTTACGTCGAGGCCAAGCGGGGCAACAACGAGCGCACAGACAAGATCGACTACGAGAGCGTCGCGAAGAGCCTCAAGAAGATGGTCCCCAAGCTCGACCGTAAGCACAAAGGCAAGCGCATCGACTTCAAGGTCGTCGTCGTCGATGGCAAGGTCGGAATCAAGCCGGTTGTGAAGAAGTAGGTTCGTCGCCCTGCAGCATCGGGTGCGAGACCTGGATCCGCTGTTCGACGGCTTCTTTGAGCGCTCCGAGAGTCCCCTGGTCTAGTGCGCTGATCGGAACTCCACGGTTCCCGAGCGTCGCCTGAGGCGTGCTGAGCTTATCGCACTTGTTGAAGACGAGGATCCGAGGAACTCGTTCGAGTCCGAGGTCCACCAGCAGCTTTTCAGTAGTTTCGACGTGCTCGCTTCGGCAAGGGTCCGAGGCGTCGATCACGTGCAGTAGGAGGTCGGCGTCTTGGGTCTCGTCGAAGGTCGCGCGGAAGGCGGCGAACAAGTCCTTCGGCAAATCGCGAATGAAGCCCACAGTATCGGTCATGATGACGTCGCGCCCCGAGGGAAGTCTCGTGGTTCGTGAACGCGTATCGAGCGTCGCAAAGAGCTTGTCCTCGGCGATCACGTCGCTCCCCGTCAGCGCGTTGAGGAGGGTGCTCTTGCCCGCGTTCGTGTAGCCGACGATGGCGACGGTAGGTGTTCCGCTCCGTTTTCGACGCGCGCGTCGCTGCTCGCGCTGCTTCCCCAGCTGCTTGAGCTGTGATTGGAGGCGCGTGATGCGCTCCCTCGCACGGCGTCGCCCGACTTCGAGCTTCGTTTCACCTGGGCCGCGACCTCCAATGCCGCCGGTCAGTCGAGATAGGGCGTCGTCGCGCTGTCCTAGGCGCGGCAGTAGGTACTTCATCTGTGCGAGCTCGACCTGCAGCTTGCCGTCGCTGGTCTCGGCGTGCTGAGCGAAGATGTCGAGGATGAGCTGCGTGCGATCGACGACCTTGAGGTCGGTCATTCGCGCAATGTTGTTCGCCTGCGCAGGCCGGAGGTCACAGTCGAAGATCAAGGTCTCCGCATCGAGTTGCATGGCGCGGATCACGACGTCTTCGAGCTTGCCGCGGCCGAGCGCATAGCGAGGGTCCACTCGGTCTCGTACCTGCAGCACCCGGTCGGCAACCTCGACGCCCGCCGTGCGAGCGAGCTCTTCGAGCTCTCGAAGTGAATCTTCCGCCTGCCCCGCGCTTCGCTTGTCGCAAACGTGGATCAGGATGGCCCGACCGTCTTTCGCAGTGACTCCACGCGCCCGCGCGGCCCGGGCGAACTCCTGCTCCAAGGTTGCGATGATCTCAGCTGGGTTGTCCCGAGCCTTGGCGTACGGAATTGGCCCGAACGTTCGGAACGGCGGTTCGCTACTGTCGTCGAAGCCCGGGAAATTGTGACCGTAGTATACGCAGAGCGCTCGCTCTTCGCCGGGCGCTAGGCAGATTGCAACCACCATGTCCAAGTGCAGTCGCGTGAGGTCGACGAGGTCGTCGCGGCTCAGCGGCTCGTTGCGCAGGTGAGTGTGAATTAGCCGCAGGCCTCGAAGCCTGCCTGCGCCGGCGCGCATGCGACCCACGTCGGGCAACATGAGCTTCGATGCATCGCCCACGATCACGTGGTGCACCGTTCCGCGGCGGTCTACGAGTACCCCGACCTGTCTCCCCGTCGCGTGTGAAACGCCGACTAGGGCTCGGGTGAGCTCCGGCGTCGTCAGCCGTTCGAGAGGCACCTTGCGCCTGTAGATGCGCTGCAGCGCTTTGGTTTCGGAAGGACTGAGCCCGCTCGTGTCGCCGTAGATCTCCAAGACAGCCTCAGCTCACCAGACCGACAGATGCGTTTCGACGACCCCAAAGCAACCGGTCACTTCGTGTCCGCAGACGCGGCCCACGAAACGGCCATACGGTTGTACGAAATCGGTTCGCACCAGGCCGAAGTTCGTGTGCTCTTCGCGAGCGCCTAGGGGCTCGAACTCGATTTCGACTTCGTCGCTGTCGAGGCTGCGAATGAGCCAGCGCATGGTCTTGGGATCCGAAGGCACCTCGAAGTGCACGCCCGACAAGCGTCGCACCTCCCCGTTTACCCAAACCGCGTTCTCGACGGAGTGGCCGTTTTCGTCGTCGTACACTTCGGCGGATAGATTGAGGCCGATGGAGGTTCCGTCACGCAGAAAGCCGCTCATGGATGCCCATTTCCACTCGGTGATCCGGTTCGCTTGGGAACGGGTCCAGTCGCTTGCCGCGAGCCCGCCATCGAGCCGAATGCTGCGCGTGCCGAGCTCGAGTTGGCCAGAGGCGGGCCAGCCCGCCGCCTTGTGCGTGTAGGCGAGTCGACCCGGACCGAGTTGGTGCAGCATTGCGAGGGATTCGCGCGCCTCGATTCGTGCACACCCGCGTAGGCGCTCTGAGCCCAGCGGAATGTCCAGCTCCAGGTCCCAACCACCCTTGGCCGTGACCGATACAGTCGCATCGCGGCTCTTCCAGCTCGTCGTCCCGTCGACAGAGCTCGACGCAATGCTGAGCGCTCTGCCCAAGGGGGAGAGGGCCCCGTACTCGACCGCGGGCCGCCCCTGCACCCGATCGACGGCGTAGGAGAACAGGTTTCCGACGTATCCCAAGCTCACCAGACCGACCGCTATGAACCATTCATCCGTCGTGAGAGAGATGTAGTGCCACTCCTTGAGCCGCAAACGCTGCCAGCCTCGCCGGCTCAGCTCGGCCCTGGCGAACGGTGTGCGGTAGACGCCGATTTGCCAGTCGTCGTCGACGAGGAACGACGCTGGGGCTTTTGGAAATGGATCGCTTGCGGTCATACGAGTTGCTGAAGGCGCGCCCTCACCGACTGGGCTTCGGCGCTGTCTAGCGCGTTTTGGAGCGGAACGGCAGGGGGCAGCTCGAGGATCCGCCGGCGGAGCCCGTCCGCGCGCGAACGAGCTTCACTGAGGCGGGCACGAAACGACTCGCTACGGTCAGCTTCGCTCGCAAGCGTCTCGCGAAGCCGGGCCGCAGCCTGCAGATCGGAACAGACCAGAAGCAAATCGCAACCGGCTTCAATGGCGAGCACGCCCGCTTCCTCGATCGAATACCGGTCGGCAATCGCCTTCATCTCCAGGTCGTCCGAAAAGACCGCACCATCGAAACCGACATCTTCGCGCAGGAGCTTGGAGATCGCCGTCGCTGACATCGTCGCGGGAACTCCTGGGTCGACGGCTTCGAAGACGACGTGTGCCGTCATCAGCGAAGGTATCCTCCCGGCCGCCGCACGAAATGGCCGGAGCTCCACCCTCTCGAGGCGGGCCAGGTCGTGACCCAGAGTTGGAAGCGCGAGATGGCTATCGAGGTCTGTGTCGCCGTGACCTGGAAAGTGTTTGCCACAAGACAAGACGCCTCCGTCGTGAAGTCCGTCGGCGAACGCAAGCGCGTGCTCGATTACGTCGTCTGGCGCGCTGCCGAACGCGCGGTCACCGATCACTGGGTTGTCCGGGTTTGTGTCGACATCGAGCACTGGCGCGAAATCCAGGTTGATTCCTATCGAGCGTAACTGCTGGCCGAGGACCATTGCCGCGTCCCGGGTCAGACGCGGGTCGCCAGCTGCTCCGAGGGCGCGCATCGGTGGGAGTCTAAGCACGGGTTCGCCAAAACGCGCCACGCGACCGCCTTCCTGATCGACGCAGACCAAGATCGGATTCGCAGGGTCGGTTCGCTCGATGCAAGAGGCGATCAGCTCCGCGGCCTGATTCAGGTCATTGATGTTCCGTTTGAACAGGATCAAACCCGCTACGGCGTCTTCCGATAGCCAACGGAGAACCTCGGGCGGAGCTTCG
This sequence comes from uncultured delta proteobacterium, assembly GCA_963716775.1. Lineage (GTDB taxonomy): Bacteria > Myxococcota_A > Polyangia > Polyangiales > Houyiibacteriaceae > SG8-38. The sequence continues at coordinate 229,116 of CAVQUI010000002.1, read as the reverse complement.
GTGCCCGCAAAACCGCAGACGATCACATTGCCGGCCATTCGTTCGAGCTGGTTCATTTTGTTGGGAGACCGTAGCATTGGTCTTAGATTGCCGTCAGGACGGCTTGTTGCTACAAGGCAGTAACTACATCGTGCCCCTCATGGGCATTGGATTTCGATGACCCGAGTTATAGATTCTGACTTCGGTCGACGAGAAGACGAAGATCGAGGCGTCCTCGACGAAGAGCCGCCGGAGCCTATCGTCTACGCCCACGCGATTCCGCGTAGGCTCGTTGACCAAGATGCTGCGAAAGTGATTCGCCGCCTCAACCGACATGGCCACACCGCCTATCTCGTCGGCGGTGGTGTGCGCGACCTGATGCTCGGCCGAAAGCCCAAGGACTTCGACCTGGCAACGAGCGCCCGTCCGTACGAGGTTCGTGACCTCTTTCGCAACTGCCGCGTCATCGGCAGGCGCTTCCGTCTCGCGCACGTCCTGTTCTCGGGTGGGAAGATCATAGAGGTAGCGACCTTCCGGCGCGATCCTTCTCAGCACTACGAGGTCATCAAGCCGAAGTTCGCAAAGAAGATTCCCCTATGCGCGGGGCCGCAGCCCGTGCGCCTGATTCCCTCGCGGCAATCGATCACCGAAGGCGAAGACACCGACCTTCTGATCACCAACGACAATGTCTTTGGAGAACCGCACGAGGACTCGATTCGTCGTGACTTCACGATCAACGGTCTGTTCTACGACCTCGAGCGGGGAGAGGTTATCGACTTCGTGGGTGGCGTGGCCGACCTCGAGGAGCATCTGCTCCGCACCATCGGTGATCCGAACGTTCGCTTCCGTGAAGATCCCGTGCGCATTCTTCGCGCGATCAAGTTCAGCGCCCGCCTCGACATGGGGCTCGACCCAGACGTGTACGACGCGATGGTTCGGCACCGGGGCGATCTCCGGCGCGCAGCCGCGCCTCGGGTGCTCGAAGAGATCCTTCGCTTCTTGCGTGGTGGCGCAGCGCAGCGCTCGGTGTTCCTCTCCTGGGACGTGGGCGTGCTGAGCGAGATCGTCCCCGAGCTTGCTTCGTTCTTGGACGACGAGCTCGAAGGCGCGTCGCTGACGTTTGGACGATTGAAGGCGGTCGATGCGCTTGCCGCCGAAGACCGGCTTCCGGGCGATGCCGTTCTGCTCGCAGCGCTCCTGCTCGGGCCCGTCGACGAGGCCCTTGAAGGCGTATCGGACGTTCCTGTCGCGTACGAGGAATTCGTTCGAGAGCTCTCGCTTCGACTTTCGTTGCCGCGACGCCTCAAAGATCGTATCCGCTTGCTCATCATGGCGCAGCGACGTCTTCGAACCGGCCGCATTCAATCGATAGCGCGCCGCGAGTACTTCGCTGACGCAGCGACCTTGTTCGCGCTCGATCGCATGGCCCGCGGGGAGGATCTGCCTTCCTGGGCCAAGGAGCCTACGGACGCGGTCTACGATGAAGAGCCGCGTACTCGTCGCAGGCGCCGCCGCCGACCCCGCAATTAGCTCGCGGAAACTAGTCAGGGGCGCGATCTACAATGAGCTCGAAGGCCCGTTCGCTCGAGTCTGGTTCGTCGGCGTCTGGTAGGCCGCTTGCGAGGTTGGTCACCACGAATAGCAGTCGACGCGTGGAATCTTCGAGGTCGATGGGCAGGTAGGCCTTGGGCGAAGGGCCGGTGGGAGGCGCCGCGATTCGCCGAATCTCGTTGCCTCGTCCGTCCAGCTGAGCCGCGACGAAAGACCAGCTGACTCCGTATTCGCCTTGGAGCCAGGCGCGAAGATGCCGGCTATCTCCCCAGTTGCTCGCGTCCATGACCAGGTATGCGCTTCCGAATGTCTCGAGCGGCTGAGAGGCGATCACGCGTGTCGGAAGGCGCTTCATTTCCATGCTGATCGGCACCTGCGCATCGCTGTCGAGGGAGGCCAGGACCCCAGCGCCACCATCGGCGCGGCCGACGAACCACCTCATGACTGCCAGCTCTTCGATGTTGTCGAGCATGCGATCGCCGCTGCGGTCGACGGCGGATTCGATAGAGGACCAGAGATCCGGATCTGCACGAAGCCCCTCTCCCTCCCAGGTGCGCTGGCTGGCGAGCCCCCAAACATCGCGCACGAACTGGCCGGGGACGACGTCGTGACGCGCCGATAGATACGCAAGCCAGAGGGCACCGCCGGCGCCGCCGCCTGTGGCTCCAGCCACCCAGGAACGATGGGGTTCGGCCTGCTGACGGCTCGGCGCGTCGTCATCGCAGCCAAACTGACCGGTGAGCTCCCAAGTCAACCAGGCCGCCGTCGCTCGCCGCCAGTTCTTGGCTTCCGCGGGGTCGATGCTCATCAAGAGCGCTTCGACGTAGGCGGCCGCCGCGCAGGCCTCGAGCTTCGTGTTCGGCGTCGCCGGGCTGAGGACCGCGAAGGTCGAAGACCGGTCGAAGTACGACCAGACCACCATGCCGTCCGAGTAAGCGTCGGGGGCTAGGGCACTGCTGAGATAGAGGTCCAGCTCCGGGCCGCCCCCTAGATCGCCGTCCGGGATTGGCCAGGGCCAGCCCATCGCGTCGAGGCGCCCCCTGGCGTGTTCGACCGCGCCGAGTGCTCGCCGCATCGACTGCCGACTGACCCCCGGATCGGCGTGAACGCTGAGAAGCGCGTGAGTCGAGCGAAGGATCTGCGATCCCGTGCGGGGCCGCACCACGGGTTCGGGTTCGGGCGTCCGGGGCCCCGTCCAGACCCGGGAGGTCATCGAGACGATCGCCTCCGCGATCTCGTCCGCGTCCAGCAAAACACCCTGCGCTCGAGCGGTTTGCGCCGTCAGGGCAATCGCGATGGCGACGCAGACGAGGTTTGATTTCACTCGGGGCATTTGACACGATCCGCATGTACCTTCTACATCCCATCTGAAGGGGGGCCTATGCACGACGGCCGTTTTGATCCTAGCGGCTTCTACGAGTTCAATCTGACCGAGGGTATGGTTCGAACGCGCAATGGCGATCGAGTCGTGGTCCTCAGCGAGGACGTGCTCTCATCACTGGTTGCCGCAGCAGCCCGAGATGGAGACCTCACTCCGCTTCGGCGATTGGGCGAGCTGCTCGGTGGCCAAGTGCTAGGCAGCTTGGACAGGCCCGCATCGGTGCTCTCAGCAGAGGCCGTGCTCGGCCACGTGTCTGCGGTGACCTCGCTCTTCGGTTGGGGGCGACTAGCCTTCGAGCGCTGGGGCTCTGCATTGGTCGTCACACTTCGTGACAAGCCCGAGCTCGACGAAGACGAGCTTGGCGCGGCCGCGCTCCTCGGTGGCATGTTCTCAGAGATTTCCCAGCGGCAGGTTTCCTGTGTCCCGACCGGCGAATCGAAGTTCATCATGGTCGACTTCGAGGTAGCCGAGACGGTCTGGGGTTGGTTCAAGGACGGAGCGGACTTGCCTGCAATCGTAGGCATGCTCGAAACGAAGAGGGCATCATGACGGATCGTGAAGACAGGCTTCGCTCCTTGCTCGACAGGGTGCGGGCCAAACGTCCCGATGAGCGTGAAACCCATGCGGCGGAGGCGCTCGATCGGCTTCGCACCGCTTCGGGTACGGTGGCGGCTACCGCGACGGCTCCAACGCTTCCGGATCCCCCGACCTCGCCGACGCTCGACAGCCCGACCCGCTACTCGTCTCAGCCACCAAGAGTGGAACGCCCGCTTTCGGTGGAGGCCCCGGCACGATCGGTACGGCCCGCATCGGCGCCATCATTGCCATTGGCATCATCTGCGCCCCCAGCTTCGTCGCGGCGACCTGCAGCGATTCGCCCTCAGAGCGTCGCGCCGACAGGGCAGCCGGTCGTCTACGCAACCGATCAGCCAGAGTTCCCGCGTCCAAAGACCTTCGGGGAGCTCCTCGAGCTGACGCTGTCCTTGCGGCCCCGCTAGATGCTTCTCGTCGTCGACGTCGGCAATACCCATACGGTGCTCGGCCTCTACGACGGGGAACGCCTGGTCCACGACTTCCGAATCGAGACATCCAAGGGCCGGACAAGCGATGAGCACCACGTCCTGCTCCTCAGCTTGTTGACCTTAGCCGGGGTCGAGCGCAGCGATGTGCGGGCGAGCATTCTCTCGTCCGTGGTCCCATCGTTCAACGACACGATCATCGAAGCGGTCGACCGCGCCTTCGATCACGAAATCATGGTCGTCGGTCCGGGAATCAAGACCGGGATGCCCGTACTCTACGAGAACCCCCGCGAGGTCGGGGCCGACCGCATCGTCAACGCGGTGGCGGCGTACGAGCGGGTCAAAGGCGCTGCGATCGTGGTCGACTTCGGGACGGCGACGACGTTCGACTGCATCTCCGATAAGGGCGAATATCTCGGAGGCGCAATCTCTCCGGGGATGCAGATCAGCGCGAGCGCCTTGTTCAACCGAGCCGCCCGGCTGCCTCGCAGTGAAATCGCGCGGCCTCCGCGAGCGATCGGGCGCAACACGGTCCACTCCATGCAAGCTGGTATCGTGTTCGGATACGTCGGACTGGTCGACGGGCTAGTGCGCCGCTTGGCTTCAGAGATGGACACGGAGGTTTCGGTCATTGCGACCGGCGGCCTCGCCGGATTGATCGAGCCGGACAGCGAGACGATCGAAGAGGTCGACGAGTTCCTCACTCTCGAAGGCCTTCGCCTGATCTACCTCCGCAACGTCTAGCCAGGTCGGACACCGGCTAAGGGCGCATGAGTAGGATCATGGCGGTGACGCTCACGGCGACCACGAGCGCCGCGAGCGCGTAGACGGCGACCTCGCTGCGTCTAAGGCGAACCGGCTCTTTTGGCGCCTCGCTGTCCGGCCTGGACTGCCGAGGCCGCGAGGGCCTGGAGTCCCTCCGGGGAGGAGGCTCGCTCACGGTTTCTTTGAGCGATTGGCAGCAGATCCACGCGCTCGTCGGGGCCACTCTGGATGGAGTCCAGCTCTGCCTGGACACCCTCGTCGTCCATGCCTTCGAGCTGCTCGGCCAGGATCCGTCGTGCGAAATCCGAGGTGAGTCGAGCCGACATCGTCTGTGAAACCGGAACCCCCACGTCGATGCTGAGGCGATAGCCGCCCAGGTCCAGCTGATCGTGCTTGCGCAGCACCTTGGGGCGCCCCGGCGCCAAGCGGATTTCATTGACGCGCGTGCCATTGGTCGAGCCCTCGTCCAGCAGGGCGTAACCGGCGTCTTGTTCGTGGATGCTCGCGTGTGTTGCACTGACCGCGGGGTGGGGGAGCTGAACGTCTGCACTCCGCGAACGTCCGATCACGATGCGGGACTGCGAGAACTCATAGACGAAAGTGGAAGGGTTAACTTCCGTCCAAAGTGACTGCACAGTGATTCGCACGCCCATCGTGGCCGCCAAGACTGCGGTCCCGTTGCGAACCGGTCAAGGAAGCGGGTTGCAGAAAAGTGGACGGGTTCGCGGAGTTTTGGGACCAGTCGTGATGGGGCGACTCACGGGTCGCGCAGGAGAGCATTCGATGAACACATCCGCGGGATACTATCAAGCACCTCGGCAGCCGCGCGTGCCGCTCGACGAGGTTCTGATCAAGCTCCATCCCGAAGGCTTCCATCAAGAGTTCGAAGCCGACGGTATCAACGTGGGGGCCGGCGGACTCTCGATGCGGGCGTCCGTGTTGCCCGAGGTTGGTTCGACGCTTCGTTGCCAGTTGGACAACCCCAACGGCGGGGAGGCCATCGAGATGATCGGCCGGGTCGTCTGGGCTCATGAGAGTGGTCCCCATGTCGGCGAGTTCGGCATCCGGTTCATGCATCTGTCGGACCAGGACCAGACACACATCGAGGCACTCATCCAGCGCTGGGGCCGAGCGACCTCAAAGGCGCCCATCGTTCATTTGCAGCTCGACGGCGTGGGCACTCCAATCATGGCCGAAGTTCAATCCGAGTCGGATGATGCGCTGTTCGTCGAACAGCCGCTGCCGTTCCTGGCCATCGGATCCGCCGTGGTGAACGAGAGTGCCGGGCGGCGCGGCCACCTCGAGGCGGTCGAGCTCAAGATGGACGATAGCACCCCAAAGCTGGTGCTGAGCATCGGCTACGAGCTCGAGGACAGCTCGGATGCCTCGGTAAGCGACGAGGGAGATCGAGATACGCTACCCGACGATGCGCCGTCCAGGGTTCAGGCAGCCGAGACCGAACGCGAAGAGCGTCTGCACGATACACCTCGAATCGTTCGCTACGATCCGGAGGTCGAAGCTGCCGAGAACCCATCGCTCAGCGATCGACTGCGTGCCTATGCGAAATCGGTCGGTGAGCAGCTTTCGAGCACGGTGGGCAGCGCTCGTTCCGCGGTGACCGATGGTCTGCTGCCGCGCATCACGAGCAACGTGAAGGAGCTCTTCGCGCTGGCCGGGCGATTCATCGCCGCGCTGCGCTCGCAGCTCGACGACAAGCCTCGACGCAAGCAGGTGCCGCGAAGCGAGGCAGCGCGCGCGCATCTCAAGAACACACGCCGCAACGGGCGCCGTTATCTAATCCTCGCCGCCATGGTTTGTGGGATCGTGGCCGCGGGCTGGGGGGTCTACCTTTGGGCTGCGGCTGGGACGGAGGCTGCGGCCGCGGCCGCGGGCGAGACCGAGACCGAGACCGAGACCGAGGCGGAGACCGAGGTGGAGACCGAGACCGCGACCGCGACCGAGACTGGGACCGCGACCGAGACCGCGGCTGGGACCGCGATGGCGAACGCTGCCTATCGGCCGCAGGGCGCCCCCCTTCCTCCGGAGCCCGTGCGTGGGACCGCGTTCGGTGACGATTCAGTTCCGGGTGGGGAGAAGTACGTCCTGCGAATGAGCAACCCGGTGACCGAGTTGGACGGGATCGTCGAAGCAGACGGCTTTTCGGTGACGATTCCTGGCAGCCTTTCCCTTTCGCGGGCAGGCCCAATCGCCTCTGCGCATCCCGACGTGGAGCACGCTAGCATTCTCAACCGCGGGGATTTTTCCGAGCTCACGCTCCGCTTCGTTGCGGGACGACACCCGGCATATCGCGTCGAGGCGCGCGGCCCCGCGATCGAGATCACCGTCGCGCGCTAGCGCGCCTTTGAACGAGTGAGCGGCTGGAAGAACCGCTGCGAATCGCGCTCGATGTAGAGTAGGGCCTTGCCGTCTTGCAAGGCCACCCGGATGTCGGCGATCGCACGAACCGCTCGCCGGTCGGCTTGAAGAATGATGTCTCCGGGCCGAAGACCGGCCCTGTCCGCGTCGGAGCCCGGTTGCACTCCACGAATGAAGACTAGCCCGTCCCCCTCGTAGCGGAAGCGTTCGCGAAGCCGAGGAGTCAGCTCTTCGAGCGCGAGGCCCAGCATGCCGCTGTCCTGAACGCTCTGCTGCCGAGATTGGGCGCCGTCCTCGCTCGGTCTTTCACCCGTGACGAGCGAGACCTGCTTCGTCTTCTCGCCGCGGCGGACCTCGAGGCTCAGACGTTCACCAACTCCGTGGCGCAAGACCGTACGCAAGAGGTCGTGTCCTTCTCGAATCCTCTGCTTGTCGATCGAGGTGATCACGTCTCCAGCTTGCAAGCCTGCTTTCTCCGCCGGTCCACCGGGTACCACCGCATTGACCAAGGCTCCGCCATCGAAATTTCCACCAAAATGCGCTGCGAGCTCGGGAGTGATTTCCTGGAAGGACACGCCGAGCCAGGCCCGTTTGACCGCACCGCTCGCGATCAGCTGGTTTGCCACGCGCTGAGCGATTTCTGCCGGGATCGCAAAGCCGATGCCGGAACCGCGGCCGATGATCATCGTGTTGATTCCGAGCACGCGACCTTGAAGGTCGATGAGCGGTCCGCCCGAGTTCCCGGGGTTGATGCTGGCGTCGGTCTGAAGGTAGTCCTCGATTTCGTTTGCACCGATGCCGCCGCGGCCTTTCGCGCTGAGCACGCCGGTCGTCACGGTGTAGTCGAGGCCGAAAGGAGAGCCGATCGCGATTACGAACTGGCCGACACGCGCGGCCTCCGACGACGCAAACTCAGCTTGGGGCAAGCCCCGCGCGTCGATCTTCAGCATCGCGAGGTCTGTGGCGGAATCCGCGCCGACCAGCGTTGCGGGGTAGCGCTTGCCGTCCTTCAAGCGCACGTCGATCCGGCTTGCTTCATGGACGACGTGGTTGTTGGTCAGGACGTATCCGTCCGATCGCAAGATCACACCCGAGCCGCCTCCTCGAACGATGCCACCGCGACCCTGGCCCCCGAAGAAGGATGGAAATCCGTTGTTCTGAGGGCCGCTAACTTCAACCTGAATGCTGACGACCGTGGGCGACACCATTTCGGCCACGTTGGTCAACGCGGTTTCGAATGCGACTGCCCTCGAAAGGGCGTCTTCGTCGACTGTTCCCTTCCTCGGTGACGCGGATGCGGTGCCAAGCACGGCGATGGCGAGCGTGGTCCCGAGTACAATGAGCCAAGGTCGACGCAGCGTGGTTCGAAGCATGAACATTCCTCTCTTTTTCTCCCCTAACCTACGAGGAACGGGGTTGATTCCATCGCGCAACGAAAAGCCCTGAACTACTGTTCAAATCCCAGGAGATTGCGGGAGTTCTAGGCGCTGAGGCAGGGCAGGGTGAGCAGGACGACGGTGCGCTGGTCGACTTCGCTGTGGATCTCGATACTGCCCTGATGCTCTTCGACGATATTCTTCACGATCGAAAGGCCCAGCCCCGTTCCCTTGCCTTTGCGGCGCGTCGAAAAGAACGGCTCGAACACCCGACCGAGCTCGGTTGCGCGTATTCCCACCCCATTGTCCTCGATCTCGACCTGGATCTGGTCGTGGCCGTGGAGCCGGCTGGATAGTTGCACCCGTCCGCCTTCTTCGGGCGCAGCGTTGCAGGCATTGGTGATGAGATTGACGAAGACCTGATGAAGCTGCCCGCGTACCGCAGTCACGGCCGGTAGGTCTTCTCCGTAATTCCGAACGAGAGTGACATTGGCTTCGCGAATGCTGTGCTCGCAGAAACCCACCGCCTCCTCGATCACGTCATTGAGCGAAATGGGCTGCGCTTGCTCCTTTGAAGGCCGTGCGTAGGTCAGAAGATTGCGAGTGAACGACATGATGCGATCGGAGCTTCGCAAGATTCGCTCCATGCGCTTGATGTCCGATTGCTCGGCGCCGCCGCGGGACAGCTTGCCCATCAGGTATTCGCCGTAGACGGAGATACTCGTCAGAGGGTTGTTGATTTCGTGCACGATGCCGGCAGCGAGTTGGCCGAGTGTCGCAAGCTTTTCGGCGTGGATGACTTGGCCTTCGAGCTCGTGTACCTCGGTCCGGTCCTGTCCAATCGCGAGGACGCCAGCGACGCTGCCTTCCGAATCGAGAATCGGCGCGAGGGTGAACTGCAGGAGCGCGGTACCGCCGTCCGACTTCGGCAAGCTGAGCTCGAACGGCGGCACGTCCTGGCCCCGAAGCGCATTGACGAAGGCCGACAAAACGCGCACGCGTTCGCTCTGCCCCGAGAGCTCGAGGAGATCCCTGTTGACCAGCTCGACCCGATCGAGGCCGGTAATTCGACCGAACGCACCGCTGACGACCCGTATGTTGCGGTCGCGGCCGACCACCAAGACCGGGATGTTCGCGTGCTCCAATAGCTTCTCGAGGTAGTCGCGGAGGTGCAGAGACTCGCGGCGGAGGCGGCCGCTTTCGATCGCGGCACTGGCCTGTGTGGCTGCCATCAGGAGCGCGTCCTCCAATCGGGCGGGAACCTCGGCGCCACGGGCAAACTCGGCCGCCAGAACGCCGAAGACCTCGCCTGCACGTGCCAGGGGGACGTCCAGTCCGTCGGCCGCAAGCAGCTCCTCTCCCGGACCGGTCTCCAAGATGGGCTCGTACGTCCGCCGCAGGCTCATCGCGGCCGGCTGCTCCGCGGGTTCGGCAAATCCCGCGCGCAGAAGTCCCGCCTCGGTGATCGAGACCTGGTCCATCGCGTCGGGCCGAATGTGATGGGTGGTGGCTTGCACGATGGTGCTGCGGTCGAGCATCCGCGCGGACAACCTCATCGCAAAGCGAATTCTCGGATACAGGCGCTCTAGCGCGTGCACATAGGAACGAAGAATCTGCTCGTCGGTTGCGAGCCCTGTCGTCTCGCGCTGGGCCTGGTTGAGCGATTCGAGAACACGCGCCAGAGTGGGGCCGTCCACTTGGTTTCGATCCCGTCGCGGTGAGATGATCGATTTAACCGACGACACCCGCGGCTCGACGCTGTGCTCGGTGGGAGGGCGATTCCTATGCGCGGAGTCGTCCATCGCTCAGCTCTCCGCCCCGGAGTCATTCGGCGTGTCGGCAGCGCGATCGAGATCGAAGATCTTCTGATGGCCGACGTACGCGGTGGTTTCGTACCGCGTGATCTTCCCGATCTTGCGCACGATCTCGGCCATTCGCTCAGCTTCCCGGATCAGCACTTGAGCGGTTTTGGCACCGTTCGAATCGGGCTCGGATTGGCGCAAGAGGAGCTCCGCGTACGCCATCATACTCGTAAGGGGTTGGTTGAGCTCGTGCGCCGCCGTCCCCGCCAGCTCGGCGAGGACACTTTGCTTCTCGGTGAAGGCCAACTTCTTCTGTGTTTCGGCCAGGCGCTCCTCGACTCGGATACGGTCGCGCAGATCTGCGAAGATGAGGACGATCGCGGAGGGCTCGCCCTGCTCGTAAATCAGCGATGCCGAGAGCTGAACCGGAATCCGCGCTCCGTGGATGTCGAGGAGGTCTAGCATCGTGGGCTCGAGTCGGCCTGGGCCACCGTGACCCGGGGCGAGCACGCGCTGGGTGACGAGCTCGGCCGTTGCCCGCCCGAGAAGATCCTCAAGCTTCACCGTACCGATGACGTCCGATACGTGGTGCCCGGTGATCTGTGCCGCACTGGGATTGAACAACCGCACTCGTTGCTCCATGTCGGTCGCGATGATCGCATCGACGCTCGCGTCGATCAACGATTCGAGGAACTCCATCGTCTTCATCAGCTCGCGCTCGGTCTTCCGTTGATGGCTGACGTCTTCGAAGGAGATCACGGTGTGATCCTCTGCGCCGATCAGGGGGGCGAACGACGAGCTGCAGACGATGCTCGTCCCGTCCCTCCGGACCAGATGGATATCCATTCCGCGTGGATACTGACCCTGCGACAAGGCTTCCCGAATGCGAGGCAGGTCTTCGGGGGACAGCAGTTGTCCAATTTCCTTGGAGGCGATGGTCTCCTCACGGTGACCGATGATTTCGTAGGAGCGCGGGTTTGCGATCGCGATCTCGAGATCTGGGCCCAGCACGATGACGCCGACCGCCATCGATGCGAACGCCTTGGCGTACCGGCCACGCAAGTCCTCGAGCGGGCTGCGCGCGCGCAGTCTTTCGAGACGGGCCAGCAGTTGCTCCCGGAGAGTCGGCCGGAAAACGAGGTCGCTCGCGAGCTCGCCCAATCCCTTGGGCACGTCTCCCTCTACGACCAGAAGGACCGGTCTCCCGCGGCTCGACTTCCAAGCGGCCGCGCCGGGATGAGCGGCATCCAGGGCCACGACTTCCTGCTGCAGGTCAGCATCGCCCAGAACCGCCGGCCCCAGCCACTCGACCGACCAGTCCGTCGTCTCGAGTAGAGCGACGAGCTCCTGGTAGACATTCGGATCTCTAGAAATCAGTGCCAGTGCGGGCATCTCGTTTGCACCCTACCAGAGAGGAGTCTGCTGGTGGCTCTTTCGGGACGGACGTGTAACCTTGGTCCGGACGGGGCACGTGGCAAAGCCGATTGGTATTTTCGATTCGGGCCTGGGCGGCCTTACGGTAGCCCGGGCGATTGCTGGGGCGCTCCCGGCTGAGAATCTGGTGTATCTCGGCGATACGGCCAGGGTTCCTTACGGGACGCGTAGCGCGAAGACCGTTGTGAAGTACGCCGTCGCCTGCGCCGAGCGTCTGCTGCGCTTCGACATCAAGCTTCTGGTCGTCGCTTGCAACACGGTGAGCGGCGTTGCGCTCGGCGAGCTCGAGGACCGTCTCGACATTCCCGTCATCGGCGTGATTCAACCCGGCGCGCGCGCGGGGGTGCAGGCGACTCGAAGCGGCCGCATCGGGATCCTCGCGACCGCGGGTACGGTGGCGTCAGGTGCGTACGAACGCGCGATTCACCACGAAAACCAGGCGATGAACGTGTTCACTCGGCCGGCACCCTTATTCGTGCCACTCGCCGAGGAAGGGTGGGTTACCGGCGAGGTGCCGCGTCTCGCCGCCCGGCGCTATTTGAAACCGCTCGTCGAGGTCGACGTCGATACGATCGTGCTCGGCTGCACTCACTACCCCTTGCTCTCGCAGACAATCCACGAGGTCGCAGCGGAGTTGCTGGGACATGACGTCGCCATCGTCGACAGCGCCGAGGCGACCGCTACGACCCTGACCGAGATGCTGGGCCAGCCCAATGCCCCACAGCCATCGGCCGGCTCGCTGCAGATATTGGTCACCGATTTGCCAGGACAATTTGGCACCGCAGCGTCTCGATTTCTCGGGAAACCCCTCGAGGGTCTGGATATCCAGGTGATCGACCTCTGAGCTTGCTTCTTACAGCGCCGTCAAGATATTATATAAATACTAATATGCGCGATTTGGGGGCTGGACAGGCAATCGTTTCGAGCGAGCCACTGGACGACAGCGAAAACCGTATTTTCGCAACCGGTGAGCTTCTCGATGGCGTCTACGAGATCATCAAGCTCCTCGGGCGGGGCGGGATGGGGCAGGTCTTCGAAGCTCACGACCACCTGCTCAATCGGCGGGTCGCGATCAAGGCAGCCTGGCCGAATCCTCTGAGCCCGCCTCTGCGGAACGAGGCGCGCGCTTTGGCTGCGTTCCAGCATCCGAGCTTGGTCAGCGTTCACACGCTGGGGGAGCACCGCGGGATCGACTATCTGGTGATGGAACGGGTCTACGGCGTGTCCCTGACCCAGCATGCCGATACACGCTGGGGAAGCGGCGAGCCGTTCAGCGCATCTGAGGTGGTGCAGATTCTACTGCCAGCGGCCGAGGGGCTCAGCGTCGTTCACCGCGCCGGGCTCGTACATCGGGACATCAAACCGGACAACATCATGCTGACTCCGGTGCATCGAGTCGTGTTGATGGACTTCGGGCTCGTGTTGCCGGAGTTCGACGTCAACGGGAAACAGCCGGTCGCCGGCTCTCCGCCCTACATGGCGCCGGAGGCACTACTCAACACGGCGGCAACGGGCAGTGGTCATCTGGTCGACATCTTTGGTCTCGGCGTTCTCGCATACGAGTTGCTCACCGGATCGCGACCGTATGACGGCAGGACGATTCGCGAAGTGATCGCTGCGCACGAGCGTGGGCGACCGGCTGCACTCGCCGAGCTCCGACCGGACTGCCCGCTGGGCCTGTGTCAGCTCATCCATGAAATGCTCAGCCCGAACCCTCAGATGCGCAACCAGAGCGCCGAAGCGGTTGCCTGGCAGCTGCGCGCGGTCCGCGACGAGCGACCCCGGACCGAAAGTCCCAAGGAGAGCACTAGCAAGGCGCCCTCCGTATTGATCGTCGACGACGACGTGGACCTCGCGAAGATCCTCACGTTCTACGTGCGGCAAATTCTAGGACCGACGGAGATTCGTGTTGCTCATGACGGTGAAGAGGCCTTGGACGAAGTCCAGAAGGAGGAGCCGGACGTGATGCTGCTCGACTTGCACATGCCTCGCATGAACGGCGTTGAGCTTTGCATGCAACTCAGGGGCGAAGGGCTCGCGCAGAGCTGTTCCATCATTTCGGTGAGCGCGGGCGCCCAGGAGCACGATGTCCAGCTTCTTCACCAGCTCGGCATTCATCACTTCGTCGAAAAGGGCTCGAACTTGCGCGAGCGACTTCGAACGGTCATCGCCGAAGTCTGTGGCGACCAAGTCCTGGCAAACGACTGAGCACGCCCCTAGAGTTCGGGCATGGTGGACCCGGAGCGTTCGGTTTCCAAGCTCAGACGTTGGGCGGAGCGTCTCGTTGCTCTACTCGACGACCGCTTTCGCATTCCGGGGACCGATGTTCGATTCGGTCTCGACCCGATCATCGGAATCCTATTTCCGGGCATTGGCGATGCGGTCACCGGCGTCGGTTCGATCGGTCTATTGGCGCTGGCGCTGCGACGCGGAGTGCCTCGCGTCGTCTTGTTCCGAATGGTGCTCAACATCCTCGTCGACGTGCTCGCCGGCGCGCTGCCCGTCGTTGGCGACATTTTCGACCTCGCCTACAAGTCGAACCGACGAAATCTCGAGCTGATCCGCGAGCACGAAGCGCCTGGGTCCAAGGCGACCGCTTGGGACTACACGATCGTTGCCTTGGGCGTGACCCTCGCGATCTTGAGCATCATCGTGCCCCTCGTCGCCGTGCTCTACTTCGGGGTCAACTATGGCCCGGAGCTTCTCGAGCATCTTGGGCTTCGATGATTTGATCCTGGGCTTCGCGTAGCTCTTGTTCGAGATGTCGAATCCGTCGTTGGAGCGCGCGAAGGTCTCGTTGGGTCGCGAGATGCAGCATGCTCGCGACTCGCTGCACGCGCTGATCCCATGCTCCCTCGACGCGCCCGCGAAAACGAAATCCCTTCACCACAGCCTGCTGAACCTTCGGGCTCTGCATCAGCTTCGCGGCCCGAGGGTCCTGCAGAAGCTTGAACACGAAGTCTTTGAGCTCAGTCATCGTTGCGAGACCGGTTAGCCGATCACTGCCTGGAGCTTCGTGGCGAGTAGGGCGTTGCCCCTGAGCTTGATCTTGCCCTGCATGAAGAACTGCATCGCAGCGCCTGGCTTGTCGGTCATCGCCCTCCAGTCCTCGGTAGAGAGCTCGATCGTGCATTCGGCATTGCCGGCATCCCCCTCGACGACTCCTGGGGCGTCCTTCATGTTCACGGTCCAGATGCCGCCGTCGTCGCCGTTGATCTTGAACAGAAAGACCGCGTCGACCGCCTTGGCCTTGTCGATGTCGCGCTCGATCGACCGGGGAATGTCTTGGGTAAATGAAGTCTTTGCGTCGGGCATCGTCGGTCCGCCCGCATGGGTTCTTCCAGCGGGCGATGAGCTAACAACGCGGCCCGAAGGGTGTCAAGCCGAGCTACCTCAGCTGCCCGTTTCCAGGTCTTGGGCGAGATAGGCCAAAATGACTTCGTCGAGGGACTTTTCGCTCAGAAGCTCGTGTCCGAACGGTGCCGCAGGTGCGCGTGAGATGCGCTGACCGGAAGCCCTGTTCGGGCGAAACTGTTCGTAGCGCGGTGAGCCTTCGACCAGGCGGGCTGCCGCGTGCTCCAGAACCTCGGTGCTGAGCTCCGTCGGCGGCGCGTTGCCGTTTGCGTCTCCACCATCTGCCTGGGCTGGCGCCTCTGCGTCGTACGCACCGTCGCGTAGTCCGATGAACACCCGCTTGTGTTGCTCGCGCATGAGGTCTTTCACCACCTCCGAAAGCTGCTCCGACCCGAGGTGCTCTTGGTACGAGGTCTTCTCCGACGCGACGATGCGACCACCGTCAGCGAAAAGCTGCGTGATGACGTGCGGCCGCTTCACACCCGAATCTTCGGTTTGAATGTGATACAGCTTTCCCTTATGGCGCACGTTCGTGTTGTAACCCACGAGCGGTGAAGGACTCGCTCCCATCTCAAGATCATATCCCAGAAGAACGGGGCAGTCCCCTTTTACCCGGGGTTAAGGAAGCCGACGCTGGTTCATGGCTGGAAACAAGAAGAAAAAAACCAAGGTGCGGCCGCTGCTGCCGCGTCCGGGCGCGAGATACACCTGCTTTGGCGATGGCCTATGCTGTACGGATATCCACGGAATCGGGCCGCTGACCAAGAAGGAAGTCGCACAGATGCGTCGCATCTACCGAGGTTCCGCGGGGTGGAACGACGACCACGATGACTACATGCTCAACACCGCGGCCGATGGTGGCTGCCTGTTCCTCATGTCCGATCAGCGCTGCTCGGTACACGCGCAGCTCGGCCCCGAGGCCAAGCCGGATGGCTGCAGTCGCTTCCCACTGGGACTAGCCGCTACGCCGGTGGGTGGCCGCATCACGACCGACCATCGCTGCCCTTGTCGCACCATGGGTGACCGTCCGGAGATTCGTCCCGAAGACGTCGAACCGTCCTTGTGCGACGGTGGCAGCAGGCCGGTCGCCGATCGGCGTATCAAGCGCGTCTCCTTGAGCGCCAAAAAGGATCTGAGCTTCTCCGAATGGGAACCCATCGAAGCCGAGTACTTGCGTAGGCTTCAGAGCCGAGAGCCACTCCTTGCTATTTTGGACGCCAAGCCGTTTCCGAAGCTGCGCCGTAGCAGCTGGGACAAGCAAGCGCGGGAGTTCATCGACGCGCGAGACGGCTCGCAGTTCGGCGTCGCGATGGCCTGGGTCGGCGATACCATCGGTGCCCTGCAGAACGGCCGCGCGCCTAGGTCTCCGGGGCGCCCCTGGGCTGCCGCGTTCGACCGCGCCGAGGCACGTTCGCCCAAGGCTCGCACGAGCCGCGCGGTCTTTGGAGATTGGATTGCCGACGAGGTCTGGTCGCTCAAGTGGGCTGAGGACTACGACTTCGCGCTGGCGCGAACCGAGCTCGCCACGAGGCTCGCGATTGCCGAGGACATCTGCGGACGCCTGCGGGACACGGGCGCGAGGGCGGACCGCGCGGCGGCCGAATCCGTGATGATGCTCGAGCTCGTAGGGGAGTCCGATTTCTGGACCGAGGTCAAGGACTGTATGCGCGGCTCATGAGCACGGGCGAACGCGACAGCCAAGTGCTTGCCCTCCAAATCGGACGACCGTTGCGCGCGACGTCGACGGTTCTTCGCAGATGCAATCTCGGTTTGCCCATCGTTGTCGACGTCCCTCCGATTCTCGACACCGGCGAGCCGTTCCCCACGCGCTACTGGCTCACCTGTCCTTTGGCGCACCGCCGAATAGCCCGTCTCGAAGGGCAGGGCGGGGTAAGGGCCGCCCAGGCCGAGATCGACGCGGACCCTGACTTGAGTCGCGCAGTCATTGCCGCTCACGATCGCTACGCGCGCGAGCGCGAAGCGCTGCTTCCTTCTGACGCTCGCAATCGCCCGACTGGTGGCGTAGGCGGCTCCTCCGGTGGCGTGAAGTGCCTGCACGCTCACTACGCCGACTTCGCCGCTGGCCATGAAAATCCGATCGGTCGCGATGTGCACGAGGCAATCGGCGAACCTTGCTGTACCCGGCCCTGTGTCACGGACATTGACGGCGAGCTCCGACGTAACCCAGACTGGCGGGAGCCGAGCGATGACCAGGACCAGCGATAACACCTCCCTCGCGCCGCGCTCAGAGCGCATGATCTGGTGGGGGATCGCGGCCGGCTCGATAGCGGTATTAGCGTTGGCGGCGGCGATCGAGCCCGACGCCAGTGGTTACGGCACGCACACCCAGCTGGGATTGCCTCCCTGCGGCTTCCTCTTGCTCACCGGTTCGCCGTGCCCCGGATGCGGGCTCACGACCGCGTTCGCGCATGGCGTCCGTGGTCAGTGGGCGATGGCCGCAAGCTCGAACCCGCTCGGCCTCGCTCTGTTCCTCATAGTCTGCGCTTGCGTTCCGCTTGGTGTCATCGCTGCCCTACGCGGATGGTCGTTCGGCGCGGTCATCGATCGATTCGGACTCAGCCGTTGGGCGCTCGCGCTCGCCGGCTGCGCCATCGTGATCTGGGTCGTGCGCTTCGCCGACGCGCTCTAGTCGTGCCCTAGGCCTTGCGCGTGAGCGAATGCCGCGTCTGTTTCAACAGGTCGTCGCCGCTCTTGACGCTGGCCTCCGGCGTGCTCGTGAGCCCAATCCGTACCTCGGGCCTTGGGGTGATGACTCCACCCCAGAGCTCCCCGCTTTCGATCTGACCGTCCAGACGCCGGAGAACGTAGCCCGCGCCTTCGCCGTCAGTTTCAGGCAACAGGATGCAAAATTCGTCGCGCCGCAAACGAAAGAGATGATCGACCGCGCGGATACAAGACTTGAGCCCGGCTCCGATGAGGGCCATCGCCTGATCGGAGGTGCCATCTTCGCTTGCTGCTGCGATCTCGGTTGAGTTGCTGACCCTCACGACGATGCAGCTCAGTGGATGCCCGTAGCGCTCGGCCCGGGTGTGCTCGTAGTCCAAGCTGATCAGGAGCTGTGATGGCGTTCCGGCGCCGGTCACCGGGTCGCGTTGGTCTGCCGGAGGCGTGCTCTCCGGAATCCCAAGGCGGTCGCGTCGCGTTGCGCGCAAGACGTTGCGCACGCGCTGCTGAATCTCGAACACCCGGTACGGTCGCGTGAGGTAGTCTTCGGCGCCTAGCTCGATTCCGCGGCGCCGTGCCTCGATGTCGCCTTCATCGGTCACGAGCAAGACCGGAATGTTCACCAGGCTCGTGTCCGCTTTGAGAATGCGCAAGATCTCGAACGCGTCGATTTCCGACATCTTTGCGTCGAGCATGAGCAGATCTGGAGGCCGGCGCGCGACCATGGCGAGCACCTCGGGCCCGTCCGCCGCAGTCACCACGTCGTAGCCCGCAGCCTCGCAGGCTTCGTGAAGCAGTCGCAGGTTGAAGGGATCGGGGTCCCCTACGAGAACCAAGGCGCTCATTGCGCCGGCTCGCTTGCCCTTGCTCGGCTCTTGCTCCGCCCCACGGCCGCTACGGTATCACGTGCTCAGCGTCGCCTCCAATCTCCGTGCCTGCCCCGGGGACGAGAGTAAGCTTGCCTGGTGGTAGCCCCCGCCAGATTGATAGCGACCCGCGTGCTTCAAAGGGTCGCCCATGATGAGGCCTGGGCGACGCCCACCCTCGATGCGGAGCTGCGTCGCAGTTCGCTCAAACGCGCCGATGCCGCCCTCGCGACCCAGATCGTGTACGGCTCGCTTCGAACGGCACCCGCTCTGGAAGCCGCGATCGGTCGACATCTGCAGCGGCCGCTCAAGGTCGATGACTGGACGCGCGCCGCGCTGATCGGCGCCGCGTACCAACTACTTCACCTCGATCGTGTTCCTCCCCACGCCGTGGTCAACGATGCG
This sequence comes from uncultured delta proteobacterium, assembly GCA_963716775.1. GTDB lineage: Bacteria > Myxococcota_A > Polyangia > Polyangiales > Houyiibacteriaceae > SG8-38. The sequence goes on along the minus strand of CAVQUI010000002.1, from coordinate 210,123 downwards.
GTGGAGCTGGTGCGCATGAAACGCGGGAAGGGACTTGCTGGGTTCACCAATGCCGTGCTTCGAAAGGTTGCCGCCGATCGTCCGGAGACTCCAGAGCCGCCTTCGTCTCTCGCCGTCCCCGATTGGTTGGGTGATTCTTTGCGGGCGTCCATCGGATCGGAGCGCACTGAGAACCTTCTGCGTGTGGGGCAAGAGCCTCCTTCGCTCGATCTGCGCGTCCGCGCTGACTTCAGCCGAGAGGCCGTCGCCGAGACGATCGCTGCCGCACAGCCCGACGCGTCGCTCACGCGAACCGCAATCTCACCGTACGGTCTGCGCGTCAGCGGCGCGGGCGATCCTCGCGCGCTGCCCGGCTATCAAGAGGGAGCGTTTGCGGCCCAGGAAGAGGGCGCGCAGCTGATCGGTCTCATGTTGGACGCGCAGCCCGGCGAGCGCGTGCTCGATGCCTGCGCAGGGCGAGGCGGGAAGACCGCCCAGTTGGTCGAAGCGGTTGGTGAATCGGGTACCGTGGTAGCGACCGATCTTCATGAGCATCGCCTCGAGCAGATTCCCTCGGAGTTGGCGCGGCTTCGGCTCGATCCTGCGCGGCTTCAAACCGCTTGTGTCGATTGGACGGTCGGGAGAGCCGGTGTCGAGGGCGACTTCGATCGCGTCCTCGTCGACGCACCTTGCACCGGGCTCGGAACCGTCCGCCGTAGGCCTGAAATTTTACTGCGCAGCGGCTCAAGGAACGCTGCCCGGATGGGCGAGACACAGATTCGGCTGCTCGAAACGGTGGCTCCCTTGGTTCGACCGGGCGGAACTCTGCTCTACGCGGTCTGCTCACCACTGAATGAGGAGGGTTCCGCGGTTGCCGGCACTGCGCAGCTACCCGGATTCGAGCTTCAAGTGGGACCTGCTTCGGGTTTGAAATCACTGTACTTTGAATCGACTGGCCGCATGCATCTCGGCCCTTGGACAGAGGGCGCGGGCCCCTGGGCAGATGCCTACCAGGTCTTTGTGTGGGTGAATGTAGGATAGCTCTTTGACAGCGCTCGACGATAACGCTAGATTCCGCCGAGCTTGAAATACGGGGCGTAGCGCAGCTTGGTAGCGCGCACGGTTCGGGACCGTGAGGTCGGAGGTTCGAATCCTCTCGCCCCGACTATAATTGAACACTGCAATTACAATTGCAGCGGAGGCAGGATGGCAAAGGCGTTACCACCCGTAAGAGTTCTCGTCGTCGATGACGACCAGGCGATCTTGGAGTTCATGGAGACCTTCCTCACGAAGGACGGCTTCGAGGTCACGACCCTCGCCAATCCGAAAGACGCGCCGGACGAAGTCAAAGAGGGTGGATACCACCTCGTCGTGCTCGACCTGATGATGCCCGGCCTCGGCGGGGTCGAAGTCCTCGAGCAGATTCGCCGAGTCGACAGCGACGTGGCCGTCGTGATTTTCACTGGCTATCCGTCGCTCGATACCGCTGTGCAGTCGATGAAGCTCGATGCGGTCGACTACCTGAAGAAGCCGTTCAACCCCGATGAGTTCCGCGAGGTGCTCGATCGGGTGATGCGCAAGAAGGGCCTCCTTCGCACACCTGAAGAAAACCTTCACCGCGTCATCGGAGAAACCATTCGCGGGCTCCGCAAAGATCGCGGCCTGACCCTCAAGCAGATGGCCCGCCGTACCGGGCTGAGCGTTTCGCTACTTTCTCAAATCGAGCGCGCCGAATCGAGTGCATCGATTAGCTCGCTCTACAAGATCGCGACTGCGCTCGACGTACGCATTCAAGACCTGTTCGGCGAGTACTGAGCGCGGGTCAAAGCTCGGGGCCGGAAGACCCTTCGAGCACCTCGATGAGATGCGCGCGGAGCATGGGCTCATCGACAAGCTCGAGTGTGCGGCGCCCGCTCTTCTGGGCGAGGTCAAGCTGATCGTCGGCCGCCAGGAGCTCGACGAGGCGAACCCGTGCGTAGAGATCATCGGGGGCGGCGCGGGTCCATCGATCGAGAACCACGATTGCGGCTTGATGATTCCCGTGTGAAGCGAATCGTTCGGCCGAAGCACGGGCACGAAGCCGAGGCTGGTCTGACGATGGTGCCTTCAGAGCGGCATAGTAAGCGGCCGCCTCTTCGAAACGCCCCGCGCGCTCGAAGAGCCTTGCAAGCGCTGCGCGATCCGAGTCCTGCTTCGGATCGAACAGTCGAAGTGCTGCCGTCAAAGTTCCCTCTCCGAGATAAATCTCCGCGAGGGTTGTGCGAATGGCGAGTGAGTCGTGCGGCGCCTGGCTGAGGGCTTCGGCGGCTGCGCCCCGGCGGCCCTGTGAGATCGTACACTCGGCAAACGCCATTCGTGCTGCCTCGAAGCTCGCAGCCCCGTGCGGCACTTCCGCGAGTACTGCCGCGGCTTCGAGGTAGTCACCTCGGGCGAGGAGAACACGCCCCTTCGCATACTCGGCTTTCGGAGATGAGTCCGCCGCCTCGAACAAGTCGAACGCCCGGTCGATATCGCCAATCTGCAAGAGCAGATCGAGACGCTCGTCCGAGTCTCCCAAGCCTTGGCTACGGGAGCCCGCCAAGAAGGTCGCGACTCCTTTCCGGTCACCGCTTTGCATGAGCGCTCGCAACCAGAGGTCGACGTTTGCTGGAGTGTCTATTGCACTCTCCAGCAGTCGGGCGGCCAGCGCGGGTTGACCGTCTTCGAGTGCGAGCTTCCCAGCCGCCTGCGCACCCTCTGCTGGTGTCGAATCCGGATCGAGAGCCAGAGCCCGTACCATGGTTTCGGCATCTCCCGTGCGGCGTGTCAGGTCGAGCAGTGCGCCGCGGGCGCGCTCAGAACGCGCATCGAGCGAGCTGCTCAGATACTCGAGCAAGACGGCGCTCGCTCGCTCGGGATGACCGGCTCCGACGAGGGTTTCCGCCAACGCAACGACCGGCGCGTCCCAATTGGGCGCAAGCTCCCGGGCGCGCGCGTAGGCGGCGATCGCTTCGCTCTCCTCGCCCCTGTGTTGTGCGAGGCGGCCTTCGGCGAACACAACCCGCGGCGAATGCGGATAGGAGCGACGTGCCATGGCCAGGGTGCGGTCGGCACGGCGGGATTCCCCGCTCAACTCGTACTCCTCGGCCAGGCGGGTCAGGAGTAGTGCGTCGTCCGCCGGTGCTGCTGCGGCGTTCTCAAAAGCCATGGCAGCTTCATCGTGGCGGCCCTGGCTTGCCCATGCCTCGCCCTCGATGAACCACTCGTAGGCGTACGGAGAGACGAACGGGCCCTGCTCTAGCGAGCCGTCCACAAGCCGGGGGACGGTACGCATCGCCGGGGCCGTGCACGCAGCGACCCCCAGCAGAAATATCGAAGCCGAACGGCCCACCCCGCAATCATAGTGGAACTGGCCATCCGAGGCCCGATTGCCCGCAAGCCATAGGGTTTGACTTCGCTGCTTGGCACCCCTAAACCTTCGCGCAGCGCGAGCCTACATTTGTACCGATTCCGCGCTTGAACTCAGGGAGAAGACGATGGGTCCGATTTGGATGACGCTGCTGTTGGTGAGCACGCTCGGATTTTTCTCATGGTCCGCGTTTCGGCGGATGAGGCAGGTCAAGATTGGCGTGCCCGATCCCCGCTTTGCGTGGAATGGCGAGCAAATCGCCGACCGGGCGAAGACGCTGATGATCTACGCCTTTGGGCAGAAGAAGATGCCCAACTATACCATGGCGGGCTTCGCTCACGTCGGCATCTTCGTAGCGTTCCAGGTGCTGCTGCTGAACAGCCTGATGCTCTGGGGCCGCGGCTTCGATCCCAGCTTCGACTTCTGGGGCTTGCTGAGCACCGACCACCTGTTCGGCAAGCTCTACTCCTTTGTCAAGGAGCTCGCGGCTTTTGCCGCCATCGTCGGCTCCGTCCTCTTTCTCTATCTCCGATGGGTGAAGCGCGGCGTGGACAGCGGCGACCCCAAGGCGGTCAAGGGCAAGCCTCGGATGACGCTCGGTCACCATGCCAATCGTTACATCTTCACCGAACCGATTCTCATTCTCTTCATCATCATCACGATGATGGCGGCTGACTTCCTCTACGTCGGCGCGTCGCTCGTGGTCGAGTCGCGCGCTTACGGCGAGGCGATTCATGCCGGGTGGTGGGAGCCGTTCGCGGGCATCGTCGCGCAGCTTCTCTCCGGCGTAGAAAACGACAGTGCCCTGAAGGCGTTCATGCACGCCGGTTTTTGGTGGCACTCGGCCTTCGTCCTGATCTTCTTGAACATTCTTCCGTACTCGAAGCATTTCCACGTCCTCACCGTCATTCCCAACGTCTTCGCCTACGAACGACGTCCGAACGCGCTGCCGAAGGTCGAAGACTTGGAAGGCAAAGTGGAGCGTGAGGAGTCGCTAGGCATCAACCGGCTCACCGACCTGACGTACAAGCACATCATGGACCTGTACACCTGCACCGAGTGCGGGCGATGCAGCGACAACTGCCCGGCCTACATCACCGGCAAAAAGCTCTCGCCCAAGCACCTCACCTTGGCGATTCGCGATCACCTCTACGCCACAGAGAAAGACATGTTTGGCAAGGACGCTCTGGTCGCGGAGCCTAGCGATGCGCCGGAGGCGGCTCCCGAGCCGAGCAGCGCAGAGGAACCGATTCACACCTTCCCGGCGGCGCCCGAAGGCGGCTACTTCGTTGGCGAAACCGTGGTCGACCTGGTGCCCAACATTCTTCATCCGGACGTGATTTGGGGCTGCACCTCGTGTCGCGCCTGCGAAGAACAGTGCCCCGTCATGATTTCCTATGTCGACAAGATCATCGGCATGCGTCGTGAAGAAGTCATGATGAAGAACGAGTTCCCTGGCGAGCTGCAGGGTGCGTTCAACGGCATCGAGACCAACGGCAACCCCTGGAACATCTCCGCGATGGATCGCGCGGACTGGGCTGATGGCTTGGATATCCCTCTGCTGAGCGACAAGCCCGACGCCGAGGTCCTGTACTGGGTGGGCTGCGCGGCCAGCTATGACGACCGCGCCAAGAAGGTCGCGCGCGCCGTATCCATGCTGTTGAAAAAGGCTCGGGTTGATTTCGCGATTCTGGGCACCGAAGAGACCTGCACTGGCGACCCTGCGCGTCGTGCCGGCAACGAGTACCTGTTCCAGATGCTCGCCGAGCAGAACATCGAAACCCTCAACGGCTACGAGGCTGCAAAAAAAACGATCATCACGGCTTGCCCGCATTGCTTCAACACGCTTGCCAACGAGTACAGCGATTTCGGCGGCAGCTACGATGTCGTTCACCACAGCGACTTCCTCAACGGCTTGCTCGTGGCGGGCAAGCTCGTTCCGTCGAAGGCCGTCAAAGGCAAGGTCGTCTACCATGACAGCTGCTACCTCGGTCGCTACAACCAGGTCTACGACTCGCCCCGTCAGATTCTGGAGGCGATTGAAGGTCTCGAGTTGACCGAGGTGCCGTACTGGAACCGCAAGAAGGGCCTTTGTTGCGGCGCCGGCGGCGCCCAGATGTTCATGGAAGAGCACGGCGAGCGCGTGAACAACAAGCGCACGCTGCAATTGCTCGACACCGGCGCGACGACGATTGCGACCGGATGCCCCTTCTGCATGACCATGCTGACCGACGGTCTCAAGGACGCAGAGAAGGAAGAAGAGATCGGCCAGCGCGACATTGCCGAGATCCTCGCGGAAGCGATCGAGCTCAACGAGGTCGAACAGACGCCGGTAGCGGCCGAGTAGGACCCTTGACTGTTTTCGGGGCGGTTGACACTGGCTGTCCATCAATCGATGCTCGCGACGCATGACCGCGCGTGACCACCTGCATGCTGCGTTTCACGACCCGCGGACTCAGGCGTATCGAGTCGTCGAGTCGACGGTTTGGGTCCTGATCGTCTTGTCGATCGGGGTGCTGATCGCCGAACCGTTCTTTCCGGACGGCTCTAGGGGCGATCAAGTCCTTCAGAGAATCGACCGCGTTCTTCTCTGGTTCTTCGCCATCGAGGTCGGCACCAGGATTCTGACTTACCGCCCGCCGGTACTCGAGGTGTTCAAACAGCCCCCTCTCGGACGGCTTCGCACTGAGATCGTCGATAGGGTCCGATTTGCGCTGACCCCGATGATGCTCATCGACATCCTCACGGTCCTCGCCCTGGTTCCTGCCCTTCGTGGCCTGCGCGCATTGCGTCTCTTGCGGCTCCTGCGCACCCGCCGCTTCTTCCGCTACGCCAATCCTTTCCGCGGATTGATGCACGCCTTCGAAGAGGACCGCCTGCTCTTCACGTTTGCTTTTTCCGTGCTCGGCGTCGAAACGATCCTCGGGGGGATCAGCCTCTTTCTCGTCGAGCGCAACGCGAATCCGGACATCACCAGTATCGGCGATGGGCTTTGGTGGGCCTTGGTGACAATCACGACTGTCGGTTTTGGCGACATCACGCCCGTGACGACTCTCGGACGCGTCATCGGCGGCACGATGATGGTCGGAGGCCTGTTCACATTGGCCCTTTTCGCGGGCGTCATCGGCCACAGCCTGTTACACGCTGTGCTGAGCATCCGGGAGGAGCAGTTTCGAATGAGTGGTTATGTCAATCACATCGTGGTGTGTGGTTACGAAGTGGGCAGCGGCATGCTGCTCGACGTGCTCAGCAAGGAAATTGATTTCGAGGAGCAGCGTGTCGTGCTCTTCGGACCGTACGAGCGGCCGCGGGAGCTCGCCCCCGAATTCATGTGGGTCCAGGGCGATCCCACGAAGGAAAGCGAGCTCGACAAGGCGCGCATCGCCTACTCCTCGACGGTCATCGTGACCGGTTCGCGACGCATCAAGCCCCAGCAGGCCGACGCCACGACCATACTCACGGTATTCACGATCCGCTCGGCGATGTCCAAGAGTGCGGCGGCACAGATGCGCAAGAAGCCAGTGCGGATCATTGCCGAAGTGCTCGACTCCGAGAACGTGCAGCATGCGCGGACTGCCGGAAGCGACGAGGTGATCGAGACCCGCCGAGTGGGGTACTCGCTGCTGGCGCATACGGTCGTCTATCCCGGCGTAGCCGACGCGACGAGTCGCATGGTCTTCGCCGGTCACCAGACCCTCTATGTCGGTCGGCTGCCCAAAGAGATGTCGGTGCCGGCGACCTTCGACGAGGTTAGCCGGGAAATCCACGCCTTGACTGGCTGCCTGGTGATCGGCGTTCGCGATCCCGAGACGGGCAGAGAGGAGGTCAACCCCGGAGGCGAGCTGATGGTGACGCAGGGCATGGAGATCATCTACCTCTCCTCCGAACCCCGCCTGGACAGCGCATGACGGTTCATGCGAGACGAGAGCCCTTGCTGGTCCGAGTGGGCGCGCGATTCGAATGCGTCGGGGATGGCCTTTGCTGTAGCGACATTCACGCGGTCGGCGCACTCAACGACGAAGACTGCGAGATGCTGGCGATGATTTCCGAGGACGCGATCGATCGGCACGAAGGCGAGGACGCCGCGGTATTGATGATGCGGACCGACACAGGGCGCTGCGTCTTTTGGAGCGAGCAGGGCTGTGCAATCCACGCTCAGCTCGGCTCCGAAATGAAGCCGACACCCTGCATTCAGTTCCCCTACGCCCTGACCGCGACCCCCTCGGGCGGCCGCATCTCGACCCAGCACCGCTGCACTTGCCGCACTCTGGGACCCCTGGCTCCGGTTCGTGTGGAGGAAGCAAGGTCTTGCCTGCAGGATTCGAACGGAGAGCTGAAACCCGAACACGCAGTCTTCGACGAAGTCCTCTGGTCTGCTAGCGAGCCGCTTTCCTTCGCTGAATACGCCGAACGCGAGGCGGGGCTTATCAGCGGCTTACTCGAGGGAAAGAACCTGAGGACCGTGCTCGATGCACAGCCGTTCCCGAAGCTCGAAGGCATCAGCTGGACGGAGGTCGCCGACGAGATGCTCGATTTCCACGGTTCTTCCCGCGCCGCCTTCGCAGCAAGATGGTTCGGGGACGCCATCGCGTTTCTGGTCGATCGGCGCGAACGCAGCGAGCGAGGGCGTCCATGGGCTGACTCGTTCGAGCGAGCAGGCGAGCGCGTTGTCGACCCGGTTTCCCCAAACAAGGTATTCGGTGACTGGATCGCCGATGAAATTTGGTCCATGCGCTGGACTCGCTTCGGAAGCCTGGCCCGTGCCCGGGTCGAGCTCGCCACCCGCCTCGCCATTGCAAGGCGCATCGCCGGCTGGCTCGACATCAGCTCACCCCGGCAAGACAACGTCTCGGCAGCGGAAGCGGTGATGATCGTCGATGTGATCGGGACGACGGATCCTTGGGAGAAGGTCCAGGAAGCCATGTCGGAGCCCTAGAGCGGCGGAAGTGCCGGAGATTGTCGGGTTCAGCTTGGGCAGCCGTTGCCGGGGAGGCCTCGGCAGTCCTCGAAGTCGCTGATGCAGTTCGCGTCGGTCAAGCACGTGAGGCAAAGAGTGCCGCAGGTATTGGCCTGGCACTTGGGTCGGCAGAACGCGGACAGGCCGCATCGTTCCAAGTCTCCGTAGCAGCCGGCACAGTCCGTCGACAGGTCCGTGACGCTTGCTTCGACGCAGTCTGCGATGCAGTCGCCGTACGCGACGCTGTTACCGACGTTGGCGATGCAGTCGAACAAGCCACAGTCGCGAGCGACGTTTCGGAGGCTTCCACTGGCGCCCTCGATCGCTTCGAGATCCGAGTCGTTGTCACAGGCGCCCTTGGGCGTGGCGCCGCCGGCGGCGCCTTGGCCGCCGGCGCCACCTTGGCCGCCTGCACCGCCTTGGCCTCCCGAACCACCCGGTCCGCCAGTGTTTCCGATCGGCGTCCCACTGCCGCTACCGCCAATCGTGGGAGGCGGGTCATCGCCGCAGCCGAGCACGCCGAGAACCAGAATCAGAAGCCATCTCATGAAGCCAAGACTGAGGCCTCACACAGACAGCGTCAATGAAAGGGGCGCCCCGCAGGCCCGATGCTGCCCACTACCCAAGGATTTCGAGCAGCGCGCTCAGAGGCCCATGATCTTCGCCGTCGCGTAGCGCATGACTTCCGTGGCACCTCCGCCGATGCGGAAGAGGCGGGCGTCTCGCCAGGCGCGGGCGACCCAGAGGTCTTCAAGGTAGCCCATGCCGCCGTGGAATTGCAGGCACTGGTCCATGATCTCCGCGGTCACATCGCCCACGTAGGCCTTCGACATCGACACGATCCGCGTGGTCTCCATCGAGAGCATGCCCTGGTTCACGAACTTGTCTTCGTTGTACGCAGCGCAAGCGTTGTAGCTGAGAGCCTTGCCGGCCTCGTACTTCGTGTACAGGTCCACGAACTTCTGTTGCCAGTATTCCCGCTTGATTAGGGGCTTGCCGAACGCTACGCGCTCGCGGCCGAACTGCACCGATCGATCGAGCGCCAGCTTCGACCCCTCGAGACCGCTCACACAGCCGACCAATCGCTCAGACTGGAAGTTCTGCATGAGATACACGAAGCCCATGCCTTCTTGTCCAAGGAGATACCGCTTGGGGACGCGCACATCTTCGAAGAAAAGCTCGGCCGTGTCGCTGGCCCAGTTTCCAGCCTTCTCGAGTTTCTTCGAGATGCTGAAGCCTTTCACGTCTGTCGGACAAACGATGATCGAGATACCGCTGTGACCAGCATCGGGATCGGTCTTGACCATGAGCGTGACGAAGTCTGCGCGCGTGCCGTTCGTGATGTACGTCTTCGAACCGTTGATGACGTACTCGTCGCCAACTGCACGTGCGGTCGTTCGAAGTCCGGCAACGTCTGAGCCTGCGCCCGGCTCGCTCACGCCGAGCGCCGCGATCTTGTCGCCGGCGATCGCGGGCACCAGGAACTCCTCCTTCACTTCGCGCGAACCGAGGTCGTTGATCACCGGCGTTGCCATGTCCGCCTGGACCAGTAGGCCCATCGTGACACCTGCCGACCCGCATCGAGCCAGCTCCTCGGCCTTCACGACGCTCATCCAGAAATCGCCACCGCCGCCGCCGACATCCTCGGGGTAGTGCGCGCCGGTGATGCCGAGCTCTCCGGCTCGTTTGAACACCGAGTTTGGGAAGAGCTTGTCCTTCTCCCACTGGTCGACGTTGGGCACGAGCTCGTTCTCGACGAAAGTGCGAACTTGCTGGCGGAAGATCTTGTGCTCTTCCTTAAAGGGCTGGAATGTAGATGACATAGCTCTCTCGCTCCGAAAATGAATGAACGTTCATTTAGTAACTGGAGCCTTCGAGATTGGCAAGCCTCAAGAGCCCGGGGGCGCTAGCTACTGATTCGGGTGCTCGATCGGCTCGCTTACAGGCCCCAGGACGATGGCGTCCATCCGCTCGGGGAAGATCTCTGGCTTCAGCTCGGCCCGTAGATCGGCCATCGCCTGGTCGAGTGTGGCCTCACGCTCCTGGCGCCAGATCTTCCGGCGGATCAAGCCGCTGGCTTGATCGACCGTCCGGATCTTTTCGGGTCGGATGCCCGTGAGCTCGAGAATGCTCCACTGGCCGTCCCCCAGGTCGAGCGGCGTGCTCAGCTCCCCGGTCTTCCGTAGCTCGAACGCGGCCTTTGCGAGTGTGGCATCGATGCGTGCCCCATTCGGTTGGCCGACCAGGGCTCCGTCGGCGTTGAAGTACAGAAGGTCGCCGCCTCGAAGCTTGGTTTCGGTATCGAGGCTGAGCTGTTTCGCAAGGGCGCGAAACGTCAGCTTGGGATCGCCGGAGGAGAGCTGGCGGAGGACGTCCTGGGCTTCGTCCTTGCCCGCCACTAGGATGTGTCGTGCGCGCCGCATCTCGGCTTGGCGGAAATCCTCGGAGTGCTCCTGGTAGTACTTCGCTACGTCTTCGTCGGAAACGCTCTCCGGCGTCACAGCCTCTTCGTACTCTTTCTGTACGTAGAACTGGACCAGCGTTTGATCGAGAAACCGACGGACCACCGGGTCGTCCGCATACCCAAGCTTCTCCGCGCCTTGGTAGAACAGCTCGTCTTTGACCCGTGCGTCGACAAGCTCCTTGAGCGCCGCCGGATCAGTCAATCGCTTGCGCGCGTACGGTGAGCGCGCGTTGATCATGTCTTCGAGCTCACCGACCGTGATCGTCGTGGCGCCGACCGTGGCGACGACCTTGGCGCGCCGCGCTTCGTTCGCATCGGGGAGCGCATCTTCGGCGAACGCCTGCACCGTGATGAGACCTGTTAGAACGAGGGAAACTGAGAAAATCCGTCGCATGGGACGGCAGCGTTTCACGAGCCCATCAGGGCGTCAAGGCCGGTGCTCGGCGAAGAATTCCGTGAGCTCGGCCGCGAGCATCTGCGGCTCGAACCAGTGAATCATGTGACCCACATCGGGGATCTCGACGAAGCGATGCCGCTCGATTTTCGCAACGCGATGCTGCTCGTCCTGGAGCCGGAAGCCGCGCTCGCCTGCCACGACGAGGGTGGGACTGCTTATCGCCTCGAGGAAATTTTCGAATACCTCTGCTTGGAAGGGCCGAGGCGACCAAGTCTTGTGCAGCGGATCGAAGGTCCATTGAAGCCCGCCGTCCAACTTCTTGGTGCTCTTGCTTACCAGGAACAGGCCGAGCTCGTCGCTGACCTCCGGGTTCTGAGCCCGCATCCGCCTTAGGGCGCTTCGCGCATCGTCCATGGGCTTGTGGTCTTTGACACGGACCTTTGCGACACCATCGAGCCAGGCGCGCAGGCGGGTGGCCGGGTCGCGCGGCTCCATTTCAGGCGGACCGATCCCTTCGATCAGTGTCAGTGAGCGCAGCTTCTGTGGGCGTGCGGCCGCGTACATCACACAGACCGAGCCGCCCATCGAGTGTCCGACCAGATGAACTGGCTGATCTGCGAGCTGTGGGAGGAGCTCGTCGAGATCGAGAACGTAGTCGGGGAAGTGATAGTAGCCGCCACTGCCGACCCAGTCGGTCTGTCCGTGCCCTCGCCAATCGAACGAAGCGACGCCATGGCCCGCGTCGACAAGCTCCCGTGCGAGCGCGTCGAAGCTCCAACCGATATCGAGAAAGCCGTGGCACAGGACGACGTCTACCGGGCGCTCGCCCCAACGAATCACGTGATGCGCAATCCCATTGGCCGTGAGCATCTCCTCGGCCACCACGCTCATCGGCGCGGCTCCTCGAATCGTCGCGGGGAAAGCGCCTCGGCCTCTCTCGAGACCGGCTTGCCAGCCATCGCCTCGGCGATCAGCTCGGCTGTCAGCGGAGCGAGTAGGATCCCGTTCCGATGGTGCCCGCTTGCCACGAACAAGCCTTCTATTCGCGTTTCACCGACGAGAGGGAGCCCATCGGGCGTGCCGGGCCGGAAGCTCGACCAGTGCTCCTGAATACCGGCCGTCGTCAGCCCCGGCGCGATTCGCAGGGCCTTGCTGATGACGTCGGCCATGCCCCCGAAGGTGATTCCCCGTTGAAACCCGACCCGCTCCATGGTCGAGCCGCAGAGCACTCGACCGTCGGGTCGTGTGACGACATAGCCGCCGGCGCCGAAGACGATGCGACGGAAGATCGGCGGCCGTGTTTCAGTCGCGATCATCTGACCCCGGACGGGAAAGATCGTTTCGGAATCGAGCGGGAGACCAGGAATCTGTGTCGTCCAGCTGCCTGCCGCTACAACCAGCCGGTCGGCGTCGATCCGCTCGTTGCCGAGCTGCACGCCTTGCACCCGTCCGCCTTTGACGATCAGCGAATGGACCGTGGAACCGCTACGAAATGCGACGCCGTCACGCTCGGCGCCGAGCGCGACCGCCGACAAGAGCTTCTTGGGCTCGACTTGTGCGTCCTCGGAAATGCTCAGGGCGCCTAGCGCCAGCGGAGTTGCGGCGGGTTCCTCCTGAATGAGCTCCTCGGGGCTCCAGCGATCACAGCGAATCCCGTGAAGCCTGAGGCTCGAGGCTTGCCGGTCGAGCGCCGCGAGCTCTTCTTCATCGAAGGCTAGCTTGACGACTCCGCATCGCCGGAAGCCGACGTCGACACCGAAGAGCTCATCGAGCTCGTCGGCGAGCTCGGCATGAAGCTCCCGACTCCGTCGCCCGAGCTGAAGGGCCAAGGCGTTCTCGAACGACTCCATAGATGGCCCTAGAATCCCCGCCGCCGCGGATGACGCCTCGGCGCCGGGAATGCTCCGCTCCAGGACCAAAACTTGGGCCCCATCCTTGGCAAGCCGATAGGCGACGCTGCAACCCATCAAACCGCCACCGACTACGATCACATCGGGATGCATCGGGGAAAGCTACTAGGTCCGCGTGCCGCGGCAAGCGCCTAGCCGAAGATGTCTCGATAGGTGACGAGGATCATGACGCCGAGAAGGAACACGATGCCCAACGCGTGGACCGCCATTTCAAAGCGCTCGTTCGCGCGACGGCGCGTGACCGCCTCGTAGCCGAGGAAAATCAGGCGTCCTCCGTCGAGGGCCGGGAAAGGCAGGAGGTTGAACATGCCGAGTGCCACGGAGATGAACATCAGAATCCAGAGGAACGCAGGGAGGCCGGCCTGCGCGGCGTCCGCGACCATCTTGCCCATCATGACCGGACCGCCAATGCCTTCGGTGCTTCGCCGTTCGACCATGTTGGCCAGGCCTTTGAGTTGAGCCATGGTCATTTGAAAGGGCAGCGCGATCGACAACTTCGCCGAATCCCAGGCGCTTAGGTTTTCGTAGAGGCGCATCATCTTGGCGCCAACGCCGATTTGCCCCCGGCCACCGTGATCGGCTGGTGTGATCGTGACGGGCGGCAAGGCATGGCCTGCACGTTCGACCACGTATACAGTCGGTTCACCGGCCCGCGGTGCCGTTGCGTCGATCAGCTCGGAGACGTTGTGAATCTCGGCGCCATTGGCCATTACGATGACGTCGCCCTCTTGCAGGCCGGCCTGGTTCGCGGGCGAATCCGGCACCACGTGGCCCACCTGCATCGGTTCGGCGGGCTGCATCGGCGGCAAGGTGTTCGTGACGCCAAGGGCGAACACGATCGCTGACGCAGTCAGGTAGTTGGCGATCGGGCCTGCGGCGATCGTCGTCACCCGCGCGAAGAGACTCTTGTTCGGGTAGAGCTCCGGGTCGTCGGGGTCGACTTCCTCGTTCGGATTCATCCCGGCGATTTGCACGTAGGCGAGGAACGGGATGACGGCGACCTGGAACACCGTCGGGCTGCCCTTGGGCTGGTATCGAAACAGGGTCGGGCCGAAGCCGATGCTGTACCGCAGAACCCGCATCCCGAACGCGCGCGCCGCCAAATAGTGGCCCCCTTCGTGAATGATGATGAGCACCGACAGCGCGACGACTGTGATGAGGACCTTGAAAAGTACGCTATCCACGTCCCCAGCATAACTCTCGGATCCTGGCCGTCGAGGCAGCGCAGCAGCGCAAACCGGCCGCCAACAGGTCTGATCGGCGTTTAGTCACGCTGGATCCCTACAATCTGCCGTCGAATACCGTCTGAGAAAAAAAGTGGCTCACGATGCGAATCACTATCGCAGTCTGAGGAGGTTTTGCGTACTATCCCGGCCACCTGGCGAACAGGGGTAGGTTGTGGCTGAACATCATCGAATCGTGAATTTTGAAATCCCACGCGTTGCACGGGTTCTTACCTGTGTGCTCGCTTTCTCCGTCTTGTTCTCCATTCTGGCCCCTCCACGGCCAGCGAACGCGCAGGACGCGTTCAGTTGCATCGAGGAGCTCAGCGATGACGAGGTGCGCTACCGCATTCGGTACATCCAAGAGAAATTGGACGACGGGAAGCCCCAGGCGACCCGCTGGCGCTACGTCTGGATGAGCCTTTGGCTCGCCGGAGGTGGCGGCATGACCTACGCCGCGGTGAACGCTGCGAGGGACCACAACGATGCCGACAAGTTCGGTTGGGCCTACCTAGCGGGCGGCGCTTACTTTTTCGGGCTGATGCATGCGATCGTCCCCGCGCCCGATGTTTGGGGCGCCAAGCGAATCCGCCGCATGGATGACGGCACGGAAGAGGCACGGCGCGCCAAGCTGCAATATGCGACCGAGACCCTCGAGAAGGCGTCCGGGGTCCAGGAGCTCATGGGAGGCGCACTCGGTGTGGCAGGCTCGCTGATCTACGGCGTTGTCGGCGGTACCATCAAGGCCACCAGTTGGACGGGAGCGAGCCGCGGACTAACCGCCGCTCTCTATGTTGCTCCGCCCGTCCTGCTGGGGCTTCAGACCGCAACCGCTCCGCGCGGCGCGGTCTCTGCCTATGAGGCCTACCGAGGCATCGCCTGCTCGAGCAAGTATTACGACCGAAGCGAAGAGGGTGCCGACTTCGACTTCAGCGTCGCTCCAGGCGGGGCGAACTTCAAAATCTCGTTCTGAGCGAAGACCAGACCAGGTCTGCGCGCGTCAGGCCTTCTTCTTGACTCGCAGGCGTGCTCGCAATCGAGCGGCGTAGCCTTCCTTGTTTTCCTGCTTTGTTCTGGACATGGCCAGAGCGTCGGCGGGAACATCCCGGGTGACCGTCGTGCCGCTTGCGACGTATGCGCCTTTGGCGATGGTGACCGGCGCGATGATCTGCGTGTCGCTGCCGATGAAGACACCATCTTCGAGTACGGTGGTGTGCTTCATCTCGCCGTCATAGTTGCAGAAGATCGTGCCCGCGCCGATGTTGACGCCTTCGCCGATCTCGCCGTTTCCGACGTAGGAAAGGTGATTGACCTTCGAGCCCGCGCCTAGCGTCGTCTTCTTCGTTTCCGAGAAGTTCCCAACCTTGCTGTGCGGTCCGAGCCTGGTGTCGGGCCGCAGGTGGCTGAAGGGGCCGACCTGTGCGCCCTCGCCGATGGTCGAGTCCGCGGCCACCGTGTAGGGCAGGACGTTTGCGTCCTTGTCTACGACGACATTGGTCAGCACGCAGCCGACGTCGATCCGCGCTCCGGCCCGAACCACACAGCGACCTCGCAGGTGCACGTTTGCGCCGAGTTGCGCGCCTGGCTCGATCTCACACCCCGCGTCGACATACAAGGCGTCGAGGTCCGCGATGACCACTCCGCTCCGAGCCAGATCGTCGGCCATGAGACGACGGCGTGTCGCCGCCGCAAGCGCGAGATCTCGTTGATCGTTGACACCCGTCAGCTCAGTCATTTCACCTTCCAGATCTACCACCTCGCCCTGTTTTGCTGCCAGCTCGACGACATCGGTCAGGTAGAGTTGTGCTTGGGCGTTGTCCGGTGTCAGTCGTGCAATGGCTGCCCTCAGGAACCCGGCCTCCATGGCGTAGAGCCCGGGATTCACCTCCTCGATGCGTCGCTGATCCGAAGAACAGTCCCGGTCCTCGACGATTCGCTGCACACGGCCCGCGGCGTTGCGCACAATCCGGCCGTAGCCAGTCGGATTGCTCAGCCTTGCCGTGACCAGGCCGAGGTCTGCCCCAGCTCGCTCCGCCTGGTCGATCAGATTTCGTAGCAGCGCAGCGGGGATCAAGGGGCAGTCGCCGTAGAGCACGAGTAGGCGCCCTGTGAGTGCGCCGTCCAATTCCATGGCGCAACGGACGGCGTCTCCGGTGCCTCGCTGCTGGGGCTGGAGCACCATCTCCACGCGGTCGCCGAATCGCGACAGTAACTCCCGCTCCACGTCGTTCCGCCCGTGACCGACGACGACCAGGCAGCGAGACGCGCCCGCATCGAGCGCGGCCTGGACAACCCAGCACAGCAGGGCCCGCCCCGCGATCTCGTGCAAGACCTTGGGCCGCTTGCTCTTCATGCGCGTGCCTTCGCCCGCCGCGAGGATGATTGCGCTCCAACTCGCTGATGAATCGGTCGACATAATTTTCGCTCAGTTGGCTGTGGTTAGGAATGCAGCCACTCTCGCCAGGGCTGCCAGGTCGTGAACATCTTGATCGAAGGCCGGCACTTCCACAATTCGGGTGTCCGAGCCGATCTGCTCGTTCAATCGTTCGACTTCGGCACGGTCCGCTATGGCCCAGCTGCGTTCCGCCTTCAGGGCTTCGCTCAGCCTCGGGTGGATGTCGGCCGCGCTGATCGACTCGGGCAGCACTTCGCGGAGCGCCGCGAGCTGCGCGTCGATCGGCAGCTGGGGCTCGGGAATCAGCGTGTGCACCTGGTTGACGATGATCGCCTCGCGTTTCATCCCCGCGTCCTGCAGTTTATCGCTGAAGAATCGAGCTTCGCCGATCGCCGATGGATCGGGGCTGGTCACCAGTACGAACGCGACCTCCGGGCTCCGAAGCGCATCGGACACTTGCTCGGCGCGCTCCTTGAATCCTCCAAACAGGTCGTTGATCCCGCTCACGAACTCCGCCACTTGCTGTAAGAATTCGATGCCGGTGATTTTGCCGATGCCTCGGAGCAACACTGTTGCGCCTCGGCCGACCAGACCGAACGCCTCCTTCCCCGCGCCCTCGAAGACCTGGAGAAACCATCGCATCGCGGGCGAATCGATCGCGTCGATCAGGCGCTCGGGGGCAGCGAGGAAGTCCAGCGCGCTCGCGGTAGGCGGTGTGTCGAGGACGACTAGATCCCAGGTCGGATCCTTGCGCACCTCGTGGAGCTTCTCCATCGCCATGTACTCCTGCGTTCCGGCCAGTGAGCTTGCGACGTACTTGTAGATCTGATTGTTCAGGATGCGGTCGCGCGCTTCATCGTCGGACGCGTACTTCGCCACGAGATCATCGAAGGTGCGCTTCGTGTCGAGCATCATGGCCGAGAGCGACCCCTTGCACTGCAGGCCGTTGCTCTCGAAGAGGGAGCAGGGTACGTCCTGCTCGCTCGTCGTCATCTCGTCCAGGCCCAGGCTGTTGGCGAGACGACGCGCAGGGTCGATCGTGAGACAGAGGACTTTGCGGCCTTCCATTGCAGCATGGACGGCCATGGCTGCCGCGGTCGTGGTTTTTCCGACTCCGCCGCTGCCGACGGTCACCACCACTCGGTGACTGCCGAGCACCTCCGCGAGACTCATTGCAGCGCGACTCTAGCAGTCTTGTCCGGGGTGTCGATTTGGCCGAAATCGGCGGTT
Source organism: uncultured delta proteobacterium (assembly GCA_963716775.1). Taxonomy (GTDB): domain Bacteria; phylum Myxococcota_A; class Polyangia; order Polyangiales; family Houyiibacteriaceae; genus SG8-38. The sequence continues at coordinate 192,180 of CAVQUI010000002.1, read as the reverse complement.
TCCGCAGATTCTTGCTCCTCAGCTCGTAGGGGAATAGGCTACATACACCTACATCTTTCGGGGAGTTTCCATGTACGAACGCCGCATACGTCGAAGTCAGAATCCATACAGTGCACTGTGCCTTCAGCTCGAGAGCTCTCGCGTGAAGGGCGAGCTCGATGCGGTGGTAGTGGCGATCGACAATGGCCTGCTGGTGGCAGGGGCCGGCGAGCGTTCGATCTGCGAAGCCCTCGGTGCGGTAGCGCCCCTGCTGGGCTCACCGTCATTCAATGGTCGGCTGCCGAGCGCATTGGAGGGCCAGAGCGTGGACGTCCGCTCGATATCCCTCGAAGGCGAGACCGTCTATGTGGCCACTGTGGGCAGGCGGGCTGGAGACGAGTGGCTTCAGCAATCGGTCGGTGGTGTGCGCCGCATCCTCTCTTCGAGTTGGCCGACCGACCCTCAGTTGCTGATCAACTGATTTCGTACTGCCGCAAGCTCGGCTTGCTGGATCAAATTCGCGGGCGCCCTTTGACAGAAGGTGCTCCGCGACTTCTTCTCCCAGCTGATGCGCTCGCTCGATCGCGTCGGGTGAGGCGATGTCGAGATAGAGGTCTGACGTTGCGGAGAGCATCTGGTCGCCGTCGTACGAGGCCACCATCGCGTCGAGCTTGAGCCTCCCGTCCGCTGCGCTGGCATGGCCAGCAATGGACGAATGGCAGTTGCCTTCGAGCTTCTGAAGCATAGCGCGCTCTGCGGTGATCTGGATGCGTGCGATCGGGTCTTCGATCGCTTTGAGCTGGGCGCAAAGCGGTTCGTTGCTGAGCGCGCCTTCGATCGCGAGCGCTCCCTGACCAACCGCGGGCAGGCAAATGTCGGCAGGCAGCACGAAATGGGGCGTTTGCGCGAGTACGCCGGTGCGCGCGAGGCCGGCCGCAGCAAGCACGATGGCATCACACTGCCCTTCGTGAAGCTTGCGGACCCGTGTTTCGATATTGCCCCGAAGCGGCACAAAGCCCAGGTCGGGGCGCTGACGCTGTAGCTGCACGACGCGACGGCGCGAGGTCGTGCCGACTTTTGCGCCACGCTTCAACGAAGCCAGATCCCTGCCGTCGACGGTGACCAAGACATCGTGTGGGTCTTCGCGGACGGGCACGCTCAGGATGCCCATTCCCTCGGCTAGCGGCACGTCGCCGGGCACATCCTTGAGCGAGTGAACGGCGAAGTCAGCGTCGCCGCGGACGACGACTGCTTCGACTTCGCTCACGAAAAGGCCCTTGCCGCCGACCAGTGCAAGCGGCCGATCTTGAATGCGGTCGCCCTTGGTCTTGACCTGAACCTCTTCGATGCTGAGCCCGGGGAACTGGCCTTGTAGTTGCACGCCAACCCAACGGGTTTGAACGAGAGCAAGATTGCTCCCGCGTGTTGCAATTCGTAGTTTCACTTCGATTCGCCTGTGGGTCCGGATGCTGCGGCCGTGCTCAGTTGCGTGACCGTGCCTTCCTTTGCGGTCTCGGTCGAGGGCTCTTTCGCTGCCGTTTCTTCTTCGGAAAGGTCGAAGAGACGCCGGACCGCGTCGATGAGAAGCGCTCCGTCCGGCTCGCCAGCGCCGGACTTCAGTTGGGTCAGGGGTTGATGGAGCAACTTGTTGACCAAGGAGCGCCCCATGGCCTCCAAGACCTGGCGGTCGGAGGGGCCGGCGCTCTCGAGCCGGGGGAGGGCTCGCTGGAGCTCGTCCTCTGCGATTTGCGCGAACCGCTTTCGAAGCGCGACGATAGTCGGGGCGAGCTCGAGCGACCGCCGCCAGCTCAAGAACGACTCGACCTCTTCCTCGACGATGTGCTCAGCTTGTGCGGCTTCCCTCGCCCGAACGGAGAGGTTCTCGTCGGCGACCTGCTGCAGGTCGTCCACGTCGTAGACGAACACGTTGTCCATGTTGCCGACCCGCGGGTCGACGTCGCGAGGAACAGCGATGTCGATGATGAAAAGGGGCCGATGGCGCCTGGTGCGAACGACCCCCTTCATGAGATCCGGCGTCAGGATGAAATTCGGGCTGGCCGTAGACGCGATGACAACGTCGGCCTCGGCCAGCTCGATGCTGAGTCGCTCGTAGGGAACGGCTCGCCCCCCGCAGGCTTCCGCGAGCCTCTGCGCACGCTCTTCACTGCGATTGATGACATGAAGCTGGGTTCCGGTTTGACGGAGGCTGCGCGCAGCGGACTCCCCCATTTCACCTGCGCCGAGCAAGAGCGTTCGGCGACCTTCGAGGTTGCCGAAAATCTTCTTGGCCAGCTCGCTTGCGATCGAGCTCACGCTTACGGTGCCTTCGGCGATTCCGGTTTCGTTTCGAACGCGCTTCGCCGTCGCAAAGGCCTGTGTGAAGCAGCGACCGAGCAGTGTGCCGACCGTTCCAGCTCCTTTTGCTGCATCGAAGGCCTCTTTCACCTGGCCGAGGATCTGCGGTTCGCCAACGACGAGGGAGTCCAAGCTCGAAGCGACCCGAAAGACATGACGAATGACATCGACCCCGCGCTGCTGGTAAAGCACCTCGTCGGTGGCCGCGTCGGCGAGGCGCTCGGCGAGGGCCTTCTTGGCACTTTGCGCGGCTTCGATGGGGTTTGCGCTGGTGGCATAGAGCTCGACGCGATTGCAGGTCGAGATCAGAAGCGCTTCGTCGAATCGTCCCTTGGCCGAGATCTCGCGGAGCTCTTGCTCCAGGCGATCGGGCGCCACAGCGAGACGCTCCCGGACCTCTACGGGTGCGGTTCGGTGCGACAGGCCGACCACCACGAAGTCGCGCATCAGGCGCTCGCTCCTGCAGCCCGAAACGCATAGCCGGCCAAGACCAGAAGCGTGAACACGAAGCCCATCATCGTGCCGAGCGCAGCCTTTCGACCCTGCCAGCCCGCCGCAACGCGAAGCACAATCACGCCTGCGAAGATTGCCCAGGCGACGAGACCGAGCGCCTGGCTGACGTAGAACTCCGAGCCGCCCGAGCGCAAGAGCCAGAAGGTGCCGGTGACCATCCCGAACGTCAGAAGTGGGAAGCCCACCAAGACGGCGCGCAGGCCCATCGTGTCGAGGACGTCGAGCGAAGGCAGTCGCTGGAACGCGCCGCTGAGTTGGCGGCGTCGAAGCAGTCCCTCCTGCACCATGTATGCAACAGCCGCCACAAAGGCGAGAGCAAAGGCGACCAAGCCGGCGACGTTCGCAGCGATGTGAAGCGTGAGCATGACCGACTGCACTCTCGCAGGCACCGGCGCGTAGCTGCTGCCGAGCCCCGAAGCGAGAAAGAGCATGAGAGACAACGGCGCGACGAACGCGCCGAGAATGGTGACGTCGAAACGATAAGACGCGAGCAGGAAGGCGATACCGATGCCAAACGACGAGACGCTCAAGATCTGCGAGATGTCGGCCAGCGGTAGCTCGCCAGGGGAAGGGGTCTCCAGTAAGAGAAACGCGAGATGCGCGCCCAGGGCCGCCACGAACACCATCCCTGGCACCCGCTGCCCCTTCTCGGAGCCCCGCGTCAGCAGGAACAAGTAGAGGACGCAGGCGATTGCGTAAAGCAATGCGGTGGCGATGAAGAGGCCGGCTTTCATGGTCGTCTCGAGGCCCCCGTCAGCGTCTGGCGGGCCGCGAAAAAGCCTACCATGGTGGGGGTTTACAGGGTAGCCGGGGCCGGTGGCGCGTTGACAATTGGACCACGCGTCCTTACTTAGACGATCTCGAACAACCCCAAGAGGAGCTGAGATGGCTGGCGCAAACGTACACGCAGTAAACGACCTGAACTTTGACACGGAGGTTCTCCAGTCAGACGGCCCCGTGCTCGTCGATTTCTCGGCGGTCTGGTGTGGTCCGTGTAAGCAGATTGCTCCGCTCGTCGATCAGCTTGCGGACGAGTACGTCGGCAAGGTCAAGGTGACCCATCTCGACATCGACGAGAGCCCCGGTACGGCCTCCAAGTACGGCATCCGCGGTGTCCCGACTCTGATGGTCTTCAAGGGCGGCGAGCTCGTCGCGCAGCATGTGGGTGCAGCGCCGAAGACGACGATCGCCCAGCTCATGGACCGCGCGCTCTAGACCCCAGTGCTGCCGAAACCACCGTCGCCGCGCTCGGTGCCGCCGAGGGCGTCGTCGTCGTCCACTGGCTCGATTTCGACCTGAGTGACTGGCGCCACGATCAGTTGGGCGATGCGATCTCCCGATTCGATCGTGAAGGCCTCGCTTCCGTGGTTAATCAGAAGCACCTGCACTTCGCCTCGGTAATCTTCGTCGATCGTGCCGGGCGTATTGAGTACGGTGACCCCCTGCCGCGCCGCCAAGCCTGAGCGAGGGCGAACCTGGCCCTCGTGTTCCGGCGGAAGCGCGATGCGCAAGCCGGTCGGAACACAGGCAGTTTCGCCAGGAGCAATCAGCAGTGGGGCGTCGAGGCACGCGGCGAGGTCCATCCCCGCCGCGCCACTCGTCTCATAACGCGGAATGACCGCGTCGGCGCGCATCCTATAGACGCGCAAGACTGGCATTACTCGCTTCGTCCGCCGCCGCCTTCGCCGCCGCCGCCTTCGCCGCTACCGCCTCGGCCGCCGCCCCCTCGATTGCGGTCGCGATCTCGGTCCCGATCACGTCCACGGTCCGGGCCCCTGCCTCGTTCTCCGTCGCGTCCGCCGGCACGGGGTCCGCCCCGGCCACCGCGGTCCCGATCACGTCCGCCTCCTCGGCCGCCGCGATCTCCGTCGCGTCCGCCTCGGCCCCGGCCCCGATCTCCGTCACGTCCACGGCCGCCGCCCTCGCGGCGTTCCTTTCGCTCCGGCTCGACGTAGCCCTCCGGCTTCTCGAGAAGCGCTTTGCGCGAAAGACGAATGCGGCCCTCCCGATCGATGTCGCTGATCATGACCTCGACCTCGTCGCCGAGGTCCATCACGTCCGTGACGTTCTCGACGAAGCCCCAGTCCATGTCGGTGATGTGAAGCAGGCCGTCCTTGCCGGGCGCGATCTCCAGGAACGCGCCGTAGTTCTCGACTCGTCGGACGATGCCCTTGTACTTGGTGCCGATCTCGGGCTCGAGCGTGAGGCTCTCGATGATTTCGATCGCCTTCTTGAGCGCCTCGCCGTCAGGCGACGAGATGCTCACTGTGCCATCGTCGCTGATGTCGATCTTGGCGCCGGTCTGCTCGGTGATCGCCTTGATCATCTTGCCGCCTGGTCCGATGACCACGCGGATCTGGTCGGGCTTGACCTTGAGGGTCTCGATGCGCGGCGCGTACTTCGAAAGCTCCGGACGCGGAGCCGGCATGACCTCGTTCATCTTCTCGAGGATGTGGAGTCGGCCTTCGCGCGCCTGCTCCAAGGCCTCATGCATGATCTCCTGGGCGAGCCCAGCGATCTTGATGTCCATCTGGATGGCGGTGATGCCCTTGTCGGTTCCGCAGACCTTGAAGTCCATGTCGCCGAGATGATCCTCGTCGCCGAGGATGTCGGTCAGAACTGCGTATTTCGCGCCTTCCATGATGAGACCCATCGCCACGCCGGCGACCGGTGCCTTGATGGGCACGCCTGCGTCCATCATCGCCAAGCTCCCGCCACAAACGGTCGCCATCGACGACGAGCCATTCGATTCGGTGATCTCCGAGACGATTCGCATCGTGTAGGGGAAGTCTTCGCGCGAGGGAAGCACCTTGGTGAGAGCGCGCTCGGCGAGGGTTCCGTGCCCAATCTCTCGACGGCCCGGGCCGCGAAGAAATTTCGTCTCGCCGACGGAGTAGGGCGGGAAGTTGTAGTGAAGAAGGAAAGGCTTCCAGTACTCCTCGATGAGGCCGTCGATCTTCTGTTCGTCCTGACGCGTGCCGAGGGTTGACGTCACAATGCTCTGGGTCTCGCCTCGCGTGAACAAGGACGAACCGTGCACGCGCGGCAGGAGGCCCACCTCGATTGCGATTGGTCGGACGGTCTTGTAGTCACGACCGTCGACGCGGCGCTTGTCGTCGAGCACCTGACTGCGCATCGTGTTGTACCGAAGGGTTTCGTAGGCGTCCTTGATGTCGCCTTCGAGGTCCGGGAATTCAGCGGCCAGCTGGGCCACGACTTCTTTCTTGATTTCGCTGAAGCGGCCGTACCGCGGGTGCTTCTCCGCGATGTTGCAGGCTTCGATGACCTTCTGAAGGCCGACGTCTGTGACGCGCGCGTCGATCTTCGGGTCGCGCTGCGGCGGCGTGAAGGGCCACTTCTCGACGCCAACGGCTTCACGGATCTTCTCGATCAGCTCGAGGACACCCTGAACGGACTCGTGGCCGAACTGGATGGCGGCGATCAAGTCCGCCTCCGACATTTCGTTGGCTTCGCCTTCCACCATCACGATCGCGTCTTTGGACGCGGCGATGATGAGCTCACACTCGCTGTTCTCTTGCTCTTGGTAGGTCGGGTTCGCGATGAGCTTTCCGTCGACGCGCGCGACGCGCACACCGGCGATCGGACCGCCCCAGGGCAGCGGGCTGATGTGAATGGCAGCCGAGGCGCCGACCATCGCGAGGACGTCCGACTGATTGCTTCCATCCGCGCTCATCACGGTCGCGATGACCTGCGTTTCGCACATGTAGCCGTCGGGGAAGAGCGGGCGGCAGGGGCGGTCGATCAGTCGCGAGGTCAGAACCTCGTGGTCACGCAGCCTGGCCTCACGCTTGAAGAAGCCGCCGGGGATCTTGCCGGCAGCGTAGGTCTTTTCGACGTAGTCGACGGTCAGTGGGAAGAACGGCGCGCCCGGTCGTGCCTCTTTGTTTCCACAAACGGTGACGAGAACCATGGTCTCGCCACAGCTCACCAATACCGAGCCGGATGCCTGCTTGGCAATCCGGCCCGTCTCGATGGTGATCTCTTTGTCACCGATCTTAACGGACTCTCTGATTATCATCGCTCTCTTCGCCTTCCGCGCGGCACCGCCGCGCATGCGGTTCGCGTTGCGATCGAGAGCGGTCTCGGTCCCCGATTCCAAGATTTGAGCGCCTGCTCAAACCATCGAAGCGAAGAGCGAACTCCGGACCCGACACAAGGCAACCAACGTTCTACCGGGACAACGCCCCGGGGCTCAGCTTACTTCCGAATGCCAAGCTCTGAAATGATCTTGCGGTATCGCTCCACGTCCTGGCCGCGGACGTAGTCGAGGAGCCGGCGTCGCTGGCTGACCATCTTCAGCAGGCCTCGTCGGGAGTGATGATCCTTCTTATGTGTCTTGAAGTGATCGGTCAGGTAGGTGATCCGCTCGCTCAAAATGGCGATCTGGACTTCGGGCGAACCCGTGTCCGTGTCGTGGTTGCGGAATTGACCGATCAGCTCGGACTTTCTATCGGCGGTCAGTGCCATGCGTTACTCGCGCTAATTCTCTTGAAAAATGGGTATTTCTATGCCTGAAGGGGGCGGAATATGGGCCGGGGTTTGGGGGGCGTCAAGGAGCGGTTTCGGAGTCCCCATGAATCCTTTGTGATACGGCTAGTCAAGCGGGATTCAAGACTTACCTTGACCCAAAATGAGCCATTCATCTCAGGTCCTTGTTTGTTCGCATTGCCAGTCGCCAAACCGAATTCCGAGTGCCCGGCTCGGGGACAGTCCCCGCTGCGGGAAGTGCAAGGAACCGTTCTTCACTGGGCATCCCATCACGCTGACCGACCAGACCTTCGATCGGCAGCTGACCCGCAGTGATGTGCCTTTGGTCGTAGACTTCTGGGCCCCCTGGTGCGGGCCTTGCAAGATGATGGCCCCGTTTTTCGAGCAGGCAGCAGCTGAGCTAGAGCCCAAGGTCCGGCTTGCGAAGGTCAATACGGACGAAAATCGGGCCCTGGCGATGCGGTACCAAATCAACAGCATACCGACCACTGCGGTCTTCAGGGGGGACGGGAGGTCGCCAGGCAACCTGGGGCCATGAATCTGTCTCAGCTCCTGCAGTGGATCAAGTCGCACACCTAGCCAGCGGCGGGTTGATGTCGGCGATGACTTCTTGAACAAACCTCCAGTATTCTGGTACCCACAGTCACGGACGCCATCGCCGCGGTGGCGCGGGAGGTTGGGCAATGGGCAAGAGGCAAATTCTGTGGGCTGTCGCGTTTGGCGCGATGCTGGCGATGACGGGCTGCGGGGATGACCCCGCGGAAGAAGGTGGTGGAGGCGGCTCGGCTGGCTCGGCTGGGTCTGGCGGAACCGCCGGTTCCGCCGGCACCAACGGCGGGCCCTCGGGCAGCACCTGCGAGGCGATCTGCTCGAGCAGCTGCGTGCTCCAGGGTGTCGATCCGGAGACTGCGGAGTGCCTGACGCAGTGTCAGGCAACCATTCCGATGTTCGACGACAACTGTGGCGCCCAGGCGGACGCCTATCTGCGTTGCCTCGAAGGGGTGGACTGCGATCCCGAAGCCAGCGACTGTCAGGCACAGGCGATCGCCTGGGGTACCTGTCTAGCGGGAGTATTTTAGTCGGCACCGCCACCGGCGGCGATCCTCTAGAGTCGGGCGCGGGAGGCGATCAAATCGATCGCCTTCCGCGGATCGGCTTCGCCAGTCGCACCAAGCAGTACGACAGCACGACTGATGCCGAGGTCTTCGAGCTCGGGCAGCGCGTCGGGCCGCTTGGCGATTCGCCAATTCGTCGTGATGTCGATCGACTCGAATGGCCGCTCTGCCTGGGCGGCCATTTCTTTCAGCAGCGTGATCTTTTCACTCAGCTCTTCCTGCGAATCGCTCGGCGCGTACCAGCCATCGGCGTCGTTTACCACGCGTTGCAAGGTCTTGGTCGAGGTGCCGCCGATCAGGATTGGCGGATGGGGCTTCTGCGCCGGGGTCGGGTAGCTCTTGAAGCCATGCCAGGAAATGAACTCGCTTTCGTGCTCGACCACCTCGCCGCTCCAAACCTTCTTCACCGCTTCTAGGTAGTCATCGAAGCGCGCGCCGCGCCTCTTGAAGGGCGTCCCCATCGCCGCGTACTCCTCGGCCAGCCAACCGATTCCGAGACCGAGCGTCAGCCGTCCGCCGCTCAGCGCGTCGAGGCTGGCGGTCTGCTTGGCGAATAGCAACGGATTGGTCTGGGGGAAGATGTTCACGCCGGTCCCCAAGCGAATCGTCTTGGTTGCGGCCGCGACGTGCGCCAGCGAGATCAATGGATCGATGAACCAAGCTTCCGGCGGAATCCCCATCTTTCCGGAACGGGCGTAGGGATAAGTCGAGTCGTAGTCGGTCGGCACGACGACGTGCTCAAAGGTCCAAACCGACTCGATCCCGGCGGCTTCGGCATGCTGGACGACTTCGACCATGTTCTCGGCAGTGGAGGGGCCGCCGACGTTGATGGAGACGATTCCGATTTTCATCGCGATCGGTATAGCGGATGAGGGTCGGGTCGCAGCTGGGCGACTCGAGCGTGTGTGTCGCTGCCGCAGCCGTGGTGTTGTCGGGTCTTGGGTAAGTTACCTGGTCCGGCTTCCTTACGCCATCGCGCCCATCCGACCCGGAAGCCTCCCTGCGCGGCGATTGTTTTGGTTTGCCTTGGCGGTCTCGGGTTGCGGCCGGTCTTCGCCCTGCGGGCACGCGCGGAGTCACGAGGGGTCGTGAGGCCTTCTTGATAGCCCCTGCCGACGGTTGACCAGGTCGACCCCGCTAGCGACCTGCGCGGACTGCGCGATGGGGGGGGATCGACGCGCTGTGTCGCGGAGACAGAGCCCTCGTTGCCGTGCGCCGAGCGAGTTCAAGGTGGCAACTGCAACATCGACCCCAACATTCCCTGCGAAGCGGAGGGCAATGCCTGGAGCGCCTGTCCCTGACGAGGTCCGGTGCGCCGCATCGGCTACCCAATCTGAAACCAAGTGGCTCCCGCCGCTGCGCATACTCCGCCATCGGTGTCGTAGATCGCCGTTCCGCAGAACGACTTCCGCCCCTCGCGACCCGCGGCCCAGCCCATGACGACGTACCGCTCGCCTGCGTAGATTGGCTTCTCCAGCCGGTACGTCATTCGTCCAAGGACGAACGGGCCTTCAATGTCGTAGCGGTCGATCAGTGCCCAGGCGCCAGGGCAGTCCAAGGCGGCGCAGGTGAGCTCCGGCGCCACCGCACCTTCGTCGGCTACGAACTCTGCCGTTGGGACCCAAGAGCTCGCGACGACACCTGCCCGAATGACTCCGGTGAAAAGACACATTCCGTCGCCGCAACAGCGGTCGGTTCCGCAGACGTAGCAGTTCGGAAAGGGATGATTCGTGTAGCCGGGGTAGGTGGCGCGAGCGGCTGCCGCCTCGGAAAACGAGATGGCCTGGGGGATGTCCAGGTCGAGCCTCACGACGCGCGCGCTGGCGATCTCGGTGTCGGCGTGTAGGAGCGCGGCGCAGCCTGCCGGGTCGGCGATCACTTGCATGGTCTCGTCGACGGGGATGGGGCGCTTCAGCGTGACCTCGACGTCGTTTTCGAGGTGCTTCCCGATCATTCCGACGGTGTAACCACCGTTCCCCGATCCCGGAGGACCGCAGAAGCGGCTGGCGACTCGTACCTCATGGGTGCTGGTTTCGTTCTCGAGGGCGTAGGCGGTGTGTGAATGCGGCATGACTGCCTCCTTTGTGCCCAAGGTACGGAGGCGGCCCGCGAAGGTCCTGTTGGCGAGCTTACCGAATGCTTAGCTCTTCGGCCCGAGCCGAAAAGCATGGCGATTTCACGGTCTCGGACACGCACGCTGTCTCCGGATTCGATGAAGTCGAGGTCGGTGCCAGGCACCAGGTCGACCAGGACGCGCGATGCCCATACCTCGCCCCTGGGCGCTTCGTCGCGCCACCGCCTCGGCCACCTCGAAGGCATGGCCGCTGACAGCCGCGCCCGTGCGAACGACCTCGCCGGTATGCACGCCAAAGGAAACAGGCGACATTTCCGCAACCGCGGCACGCACCGTATCGCCCGAACAGGACCGTCGAAATAGGCCCGAAGCGTCCCGGGGACAGCGTGGCCGCGGAAACGCCGAACCTGGTCTCGCCACGCGCTCGCGTCGACCCCGTTCGAACGAGCGACGACGACCGTGCTGAGAAAGCGGTCTTCTTCGAGCTCGGGCGGAGCTCTGCGAAAGGACCCAGCCGACCGCGTCGAGGATCTCGTCTCGGGTTCGGAAGAAGAACACGTGGTCGTCGCCGGGAGCCTCGACGTACTTCGCATCAGGGATGTGGTCACGCAAGTATGGACCACTGGCCGGATGAATCATTCTGTCGTCCTCGGCCTGCATCACCACCGTGGGAACGCGAATCGTTGGAAGCATTGCGCGAAGGTCTATGCGAATGTTCATCTCGAGCAGGTCGAGCGCGCTCCCAGGGCTCGTGCCTTCCTGCTCCGAAAACTCGACCCAGTCCACGAACTCCGGGTCGCTGAGCTGGCTCGGTGCAATCGCCCGCAACGAAGCGCCTTTGCCCCAGGCGCCACGGATGTAGCCCTTCAGCTTTTCCATCTCCTCGTCGCGTAGCCGCATGGGTAGTCCGGCGCGCGCGTCATCCGCGCAAATGCGCCGCAGAGAATCAGACCACGCACGCGCTCCGGGTAGCTGGCGGCGTACAGCAGGGCGAGGGCGCCGCCCTCCGAAAAGCCAAGAAGGATCGCCTGCTTCGAATCGCAGGCGTCGAGCACTGCGCGCAGGTCGTCCATGCGCTGCTCGTGGATCGGAACCTCTTGTACGCGGTCCGAGAGCCCCGTGCCTCGCTTGTCGAAGATGATGACCCTGCCGATTTTCGATAGCGCCTCGAGCACTGCTCCGTCTTCGGGTGCTTGAACATCGCGCGCATCGGCATAACCCAGCCGAGCACGATGACGATGTCTGTGTCGCCTTCGCCAAGCGTCGTGTACGCAATGTGAACGTCACCATTGTGCGCATACCGGGGCTGCAAGGTCACCGTCGAAGCTCGCTTGGTCGATTCCCGAATCTTCCCGACGAAGCGATACCCTTGCCGCGGAAACGTCTGAATCAGCTCCGGGCCGCGAGCGCCAGTGCGCTTCTCGCCAAGCTGACAGCGCGCTGAATCGAGCTTTCCGTCACGGTCGCATCCGGCCAGAGCGAGTCGAGGAGCTCGCGTTTGGGCACGACCCGCTCGTGGTTCTCCACCAGGTAGAGCAGCAGATCGAATACCTGTGGCTGTAGCGGTTTCGCGTTGCCGGCTACGCGAAGCTCGCGGCGGGCGGGGTCGAGCTCGAACTCGTCGAAAACGAAGGTCACTCCACCGGAGCTCTCGCCTCGAATCGCGCGACTAGCTTGGTGTCGGCGAAGAGCATGAGCTTGGAGCCGTGAATCTCGTACCGCGTGACCGTGCCGAGCACGGTGAACAGCTCTTGCTCTTGGTCCATGCCGTCGGGGCAGGCCATCCGGGTCGAGCCCATCGCACCAAGGGAAAGCGACTTCCCCGAGGTCTCATAGGTGCCGAAGAAGCGGTTGCAGCCACCGAAGCCATAGGCGCTCGCCTTCTTCGAGTTGAGCTCGAGGAAGGGCGCCTTGTCGTTCTCCTTGACCGTGATCGTCTTGCCGTTGAGCTCGAGTAGCGCCCAGGTCGTGTCTTCCAAAGTCGCCGGTTCCATGCTTCCACAAGTCTCCCTCGGCCAGGTGCGCACGAAACGCTGAACAATCAACGTCGTCTCTTTGCCTCGGCCGTCGACCCTGGGCCTGGAGTCCAATCCGCCTTCGACGGTGACGAGCAGGGGGGAGCCAGGGGCGATGGGGGCCTCCCCGTAGGCGCGCTCCAGGGCTGCGTTGTCTCCTTCATGGGCGACCGGCCAGCGCTCCTGGGTTGCGCAGTCCACGAACACGCCAGCGTCAGCCATGTACGAGTACATGCCCTGCAGGCTCATGGTGCCCGACGGCGGTGGCGGGTCGCGCTTCTCTTTGGCGGTGTCGCTGTCCTTGCCCTTTTTGCACGCCGACATTGCCAGCACGGCGCCGAGCAAGCTCAGCACGAGCACCTGAGTAATTCGAATCCCCCGCATGCGACGGGATTTACCACCCGCGGGCCAAAACGCTAAGTGTTTTCGACCGCGGTGGGCCCCAGCGCGGGGCTCAACCGGAAAACGGGATACGCTCGCGCAGCTTCTTGGCGCGTTCGCGGGCAAGCGGGATCTTCGGTGCGTCTGGGTGGTCGAGGAGGAGCTGGTAGGTTCCTGCACCCGTGGGCTCGATCGCGCGGATCCGATCGTAACCGACGATGAAGCCGCGATGCGATCGGAAGAAGGCATCTGGATCGAGCTCGCCTTCCAAGTTTGCGAGTGTCTTGTCGATCGCAAACCGGTCTACCTCTGTGACCGCCCACACGAGCTCGTCTTTGACTTCGAAGTAGATCACGTCGCCGAGCTCGAGCACCACGTAGGCATCCTTGCGCCGCACGGCTATTCGTTCCAGCCACTCGTGGTTGCTCACGGCTCCTGCCGGCGCGCTGCGAACCCGACCAACTGCCTGGCGCAGCCGGTCCAGGCGTACTGGTTTGAGCAGGTAGTCGGCAACGCGCGCTTCGAATGCTCGCAACGCGCCTTCGTCGTGTGCCGAGACGATCACCACTTTGAGCTCGGGGTGGTTGGCCATGAGGGTTTCGGCGAGCGCAACGCCATCAGGCCCGGGCATACGCAGATCGAGAAACGCGACGTCGGGTAGTTCTTCGTCGCAGAGCTTCTGCGCTTCCGGAGCGTTGCGAGCCTCACCAACGACTTCAATGTCCTCACACTGACCGAGCATGAATCGAAGCTCGTCACGGGCGAGGGGTTCGTCATCGACCACGATCGCGCGAATGCTCATGCTGGCTCTCCCTTGATTTCGGCTATTCTGGGCAGCTCTACGGTCACCAGGGTACCGCGCTCCAGCGAAGAAAGCCGGAGATTGGCTTGCCCGTCGTATTGCTGGTCGAGTCGCTTTCTAAGCGTTTGGAGCGCCAGGCCTGAGCCCTTGGTTGGCGGCCCCTGGTTCGGCCCGTCGGCCTCGTCTTCGACTTCGATGCGAAGCCGCCCGCCGGCGTCCGATGCGCGAATGGTGATCTTGCCGAGCCCCTGCTTTGGCGTGATCCCGTGCTTGACCGCATTCTCGACGATCGGTTGAAGGAGGAGCGCTGGAACGCGAACGTCACGCACGCTCTCGTCGATCGAGGTTTGAACCGCGAGCCGTTCCTCGCCGAGGCGCGCCTTCTCGATGGCAAGATACGCACAGGCGTGCTCCACCTCGTTCATCACCGACGCGTCGTGCGGATGGTGCAGCAAATAGCGGTATAGATCGGCGAGATCCGACACCAACGTTCGTGCTTGCTCCGGGTTTCGGCGAATGGTCGCGCGAAGCGTGTTGAGTGCATTGAATAGAAAATGCGGCTCGAGACGGCTGCGCAGGGCGGTGAGTGACAGGGCGTTTGCAGCAGCCTGAGCCTCGACCAGCGCCACGGCCTGCTCCTGTCGCGAGATCACGACCAGAGCCACATTGACGAACAGGGCGACGCCCACCGCGACGCCTGCCAGCTGTGTGCCAAGTGATGGCAGCGCGCCGATGGGATTCGTCCCGGAATAGGCCATGCCCGCCGCCGTGACGGTCAGCCCGGCGATTTGGACGACCGCTGCGGAGCCAAGCACGCGCCAGCCGACAAACATCTGCTCCCGCCGCACCGACATGCGGCCTGCCAGCCAGCCGTCCAGCAACGAAGCAATCAGAGCCCAGGGGAATGCCTCGGGCTCGACGCGCGTCACATAGAATCCGCCTCCAAGTAAGCCGGCGAGGGCTCCAGCGCGAGGACCTCCAAGAATCCCCGCGATCATGATTCCGATGGCGCGGAGATTGAGATGATGGCCCAGCCACTCGAAGCCCATTGTCGAGCCCCAGAGCGAAAACAAGACACCGAAGATCACCACGACCGCGATGTCCCGTGGCCGGCCTACGCCCAGAAGGCGGTTGCGGAGCGGCGGCACGAGCACTGCTAGAAGGCCTGCGGTCGCAATGAGGCTGAGCTTCTCGAAGAGCTCCGGAATCAGCAGCCGGATATCCACGGCCCGAGCCTAGCAGCGTTTGCGCTGTAGGGTGTGGTGTCCGATTGCGGGCTGAGCTATCGTCGCCTCGATGACTGGCCGACTTTGCTGGCTGCTGTTTTGCCTGCTTCTGTTCGCTTGCGGCACGAACATCAGCACGAAACGGCTCGACGAGCCCTGCACCCGGATGGCGCAATGCGCCTCGGGCCTTTCTTGCCTAGCGGGCGTGTGCATGCCGACTCCAGACGCAGGCGTTGATGCTGGCACGGATGCCGGCTCCTGACGCTATGGCTCTTGACTGCGATCGGAATACTATTCCGGGCGCTCCGGCTAAGGTTCTTCGTCGGCGGCCAGCTCCGGTACTGAGCCGATGATCACGCCTAGGATTCGACTGAGCTTTTTGATCGCATCCATGTCAATTGTTAGTTTGCTCATCCGAAGGAACGCTTGACATGGCACTGTGCCCATTCGCACACTTCCGCTGACAAAAGGCTGCAGTGACCAAGCAAAACCTCCTCGTTGTCGATGCCGATCCCCGAAGCCTGCGTGTGCTCGAGGTGAGCTTGCGGAACGCGGGTTATAATGTTGCCGGCTGTCCGAGCGTAGGCAGGGCCTTCGAGATCCTGCACGCCAACAAGCCGGATTTGATCCTTTCGGACACGACGTTCAGCGACATGAACGGCTTCGAGTTCGTCGAACAGCTCCGGCAGAAGCCCGACTGGGCCGACATACCGTTCATGTTCCTGTCGAGTGACGGCTCGATCGAGAGCAAGATCCGTGGCCTGGAGCTTGGAATCGAGGACTACCTCACCAAGCCGATCTACATTCGCGAGGTCATCGCCAGAGTAGGCATCGAGCTTGCTCGGCAGGCGCGCGCTGGTTTGGCGCACAGGAGCGATGATTCGCGGACGCGGTTCAGTGGCTCGCTTTCGGAAATGAGTGTCGTCGATTTGCTGCAGACGATCGACGTGAGCCGGAAGTCGGGCGTGCTAACGCTCGTTGCTGCCGACGGGCAGGAGGGCATGATCTCGTTTGATTCCGGGGCCGTGATCAACGCTACCGTTGACGACCTCGTCGGCGAGGACGCAGTCTATCGGCACTTACTATGGCGCGAGGGTACGTTCGATCTCGAGTTTCGGCGTGTTAGCCTGAGCGAGCGCACTGTCCACCGAACGACGCAGGCTCTTCTGATGGAAGGGATGCGGAGGCTCGACGAATGGAGCCGGCTGTCCGAGCTCTTGCCGCCGTTTGAAACCGTGCTCGAGGTCGACCCGGAGCTGCTCCGCCAGGGGCTTCGGGACATGCCGGACGCGCAGAACGAAATGATCCGGCTGATCGACGGACAGCGGAGCATCCAGGAGCTCACGTTTGCGCATGGCGGAGACCACGTCGAGGCCCTGCGAAAGGTCGTGGACCTATATTTCGAGGGGATGGTTCGCGAGGTCGGTCGCATCCAAGACAGCATTCCCGTATTGACCGAGGTTAGCGTTCGCCCGCTGGCCCCGCCTCCGAGAGAAGGGATGCACACGATTCCAGGACCCGCCGGCTTGGCGCGTGCGCGGGTTGCGTTGCCGGGCGCGCCGCCGGTGCCGGGCGGGGCTGTGCCGGGGCTACTGGCAGGGGTCATGACTGGGGCAGCATCTGCTCCGGGAATTTCCTCGGATTGATGCCGACTCCCGTTTCGGTCCCCGCTCCGGATATCACGGACGTCGAGGATTCGGAGCATGGGATTATCTCGCCCTCCGATTGACCGACGTCCCTCGCCCCGGCGAACGAGGTGCCGCTCGAGGTTGGCTCCGGATGGCAGCCCGCGCCCGCGCCTGCACCGGCTCCGATTACTCCCCGGTCGCGCCGAAACACGCTTGGAGGTTTTCAAGCTGCGCGACCCGGAGAGCTCGATGTACGCGGGTAAGACCAATCGCAACTGGTCGGGTCGTGTTCCCGAAATCGATAGGATCGACGAAATATCCGGCCGCGAGACGGTCGAGGTGGGGCAGTGGGATCACTCGCTGGAAGAGCTTGCGTGAAGACCCAGAGGTCGAAGAGGCAATCGTTGCGATCGACTCCGACCCGCCACCGGCTGCCTTCGTGCGCTCATCGCCTCCGAGTGCACCTGTGGTCACTCAAGCGGTGGAGCGCGGCGAGGATGAGCATCGTGACGCTCTTGTCGAGTATCACGAGCCTCCCGAGGTCGACCCACCCCCCCTCACGTACGCGCAGGTGTTCAATGAGGAATCAGCAGAAGCGAATATCCATGCGCCCCGCGCGGTTCCGCTTAGCGCTATCCATCCAGATGATTCCCGCCCTTCGATGCTGCCCTGGGCCCTGCTGATCTTGGCCTTGGGTGGCGGCGTTGCCCTGGTGGCTGCTGGATGTCGCTTGGCGAACCTACGCCCGTGGCAGTATCCGCGCTGACACCGAGTTCGGCGACAGTGGCAGTGACGGAGCCAGTGGCAGCGACGGACCCAGTCGCAGAGCCAGGGCCAGAACCAGTGGCGGCGCCGGCTCCGGTCCCCAAACCCGCTCCCAGTCCCGACGCAATCTACGCTGCAACCGGGGCGGCCGACACCTACGAAGAGCAGCTCCAGTTGGCGCGTCGTCTCAAGCGAGGTTCGCGGGCCGTGGCGGCCTACCGGCGGGCCATCGAGCTCAGGCCCGACGGAAGTCCAGCCTTGGCCGAGCTGGCCCGCCTGATGTTGGCGCGAAGCCACACGCGCGAGGCGTCGGAGCTCGCCGAACGTGCGACTGCGGTCGACCCGTCGAACGCGCTGGCCTGGGTGACACTCGGCGCGGCCCGCCAGATGCGCGGCGACAAGCAAGGCGCGCGACAGGCTTATCAGAACTGTGTGAAGCTCGGCAAGGGCCAATACGTGTCCGAATGCCGGGCGATGCTGCGCTAGCCCGACGCGGTTCCGGCACAAGTTTCCGAGTAGGGGGCCCGTCCTGCTAAGCTGCCCGGATGAGGCGGGGGGCGCGTGAGTCGTTCACAAGCAGTCGGGGATTGCCGTCGTCGGGGCGGGTGGTTGGGGTAAGAACCATGTTCGGAACTACTCGGCCATCCCGGAAGCCGATCTCCGCTATATCTGTGATCACCACGATGGCATCCGAAGCGAGATGGCGGCGCTCTATCCGGGTGTTTCGGCAGTCACGGACCTGCAAGTCGTTCTCGACGATCCCTCGGTTTCGGCGGTCGTCGTAGCCACCCACGCCCCCTCCCATTTCGAGGTGGCCGAAGCCGCTCTTCGCGCGGGTCGGGACGTCTTCGTGGAGAAGCCTTTCTGCCTCTCGGGCGACGAGGCCGCGGCGCTCTGCGCCCTTGCCGCGCGAGAGCGACCGCATCCTCATGGTCGGGCACCTGCTCCTCTACCATCCGGCGGTCGAGCGTCTCAAGGGCCTCATCGAAGACGGCGAGCTCGGCGACGTTCTCTACATCTACGCGCAACGCCTCAACCTCGGTGTCGTTCGCCGCGAGGAAAACGCATGGTGGTCCCTCGCTCCGCACGACGTCTCGGTCGCCAACTATCTGCTCGGGTCATGCCCGAGGCGGTCAGTGCGACCGGTTCGTGCTACCTCCAGTCCGAACGCGGCATTGAAGACGTCGTCTTTGCAACGCTCCACTATCCCGATGGCCGCATGGCGCACGTCCACGTGAGCTGGCTCGATCCGCACAAGAAGCGAAAGCTGACCGTCGTCGGTACCGGGAAGATGGCGGTCTTCGACGACACGTCTCCCGACCAGAAGCTCGCCGTGTTCGACAAAGGTGTCGAACCGCCGGCGACCCTCAGCTACGAAGAGGGTGTTCGAATTCGTACGGGCGACATCCTCATCCCGGCGCTCAAGATGACCGAGCCCTTGCGCCGCGAGTGCCTGGCGTTTCTCGAGGCGATTCGAACTCGCAAAGCGCCGGTCGCCGACGGGGAGTCCGGCCTTCATGTCGTTAGGACGCTCGAGGGCGGCTCTGTCTCGCTGGCGCAGGGAGGCGCGCGCATCGAGCTCCCGGGGGCGGTGATGGGTCCACCGGTCATCCACGAAACGGCTATCGTCGACGATGGCGCGCGAGGTCGGCGCGGGAACGCGAATCTGGCACTTCACTCACGTATCGGCGGATCAACGATCGGTCGAGCTGCGTTCTCGGACAGAACGTCTTCATCGGTCCGGGAGTGGAGGTCGGCGACGGCGTGAAGATTCAGAACAACGTGTCGGTATACGTAGGCGTCGCGATCGCGGACGACGTGTTCCTTGGACCGAGTTGCGTCTTCACCAACGTTTTGACGCCCCGTGCGCACGTCGAACGCAAAGAGGAAATTCGCGCCGACGCCCGTGGGGCGAGGCGTGACCGTTGGCGCGAACGCGACCATCGTGTGCGGGCACTCCCTCGGCGAGTACGCGCTCATCGGCGCGGGCAGCGTGGTGACCAAAGACGTCCCGGCCCATGCGGTCGTGGTGGGCAATCCGGCGCGCCGCCTGGCCTGGGCGTGCCGTTGCGGCGAGGTGCTACCGGACGACGGCTTGTGCGCCCGATGTGGCGACGAGTACGACGTGACCGCGCAGGGATGCCGTAGGGTGACGAGCGGTGAGTGAAGATGCGATCCCGATGCTCGACGTCGCGGCCCAGAACGGGCCGCTGATCGATCGGCTGACCGAGAAGGCCGCTGAGGTCATTCGGTCCGGACACTATATCCTCGGTCCTGAGGTGCAGCGTTCGAGCGCGAGGTCGCCGACTACATCGGTGCGGACCACGCGGTTGGCGTGTCGAGCGGGACGGATGCGTTGATGGTCGCGCTGATGGCGCTGGGCATCGGTCGAGGCGACGAGGTGATTACCACACCATTCACGTTCTTCGCGACGGCCGGATGCATTGCCCGCGTAGGCGCGACCCCGGTCTTCGTCGACATTCGGCCCGACACCTTCAACATCGATGTGGAGCAGGTTGGGGCTGCTGTGACGACGCGCACACGTGCGATTCTTCCCGTTCACCTGTTTGGACAGGCCTGCGACATGGACGGGTTGTCGGGAGTCGCGCGAAGCACGATTTGCAGATCATCGAAGACGCAGCGCAGGCCATTGGGACTCGAAGTCCGATGGGTCCGGTGGGCAGCCTCGGCGCGTATGGATGCTTTCTTTCTTTCCGTCGAAGACCCTCGGCGGTTTTGGTGACGCGGGATCGTCACCACTCGGAGCGGTTTTGGCGGACAAGGCTCGCGTGATGCGCGCGCACGGGAGCAAGCCCAATTACTACCACGCGGTGATCGGCGGCAATTTCGGATCGATGCCATGCAGGCTGCGCTCTTGCGCGTGAAGCTCCCTGACTCCGCGGCTGGACTGCCGGCCGTCAGCGGAACGCGGCTCGCTACGATGCCGCGTTTTCCGCTTCACGCTTGGCCGAGAGCCTCCTGCGTGCGCCGCACACCCGATTCGACGGTCACATCTACCATCAGTACGTAATCCGCAGCTCGCGACGGGACGAGCTACTGACGCACCTTCAGGGAAAGAAGATCGCAACGACGATCTACTACCCTGTGCCGCTTCATCGCCAGGAGTGCTTCGCGTCCTTGGGGTATCGAGAAGGCTCTCTTCCGGTTTCCGAGAAGGCAAGTCGCGAAGTGCTCGCGCTTCCGATCTTTGCGGGCCTAGGAGAAGCGCGTCAGCAGCGAATCATCGACGCCGGTAATTGGCTTCCTGGGCGGATAGAAGTAGCCATCGAGGCACTCGCGCTCTAAAGTGCGCAGCTGCTGATGACAGCCCGATACCACGCACCGTTCGCCGAGCAGGGCTCACACGCCATCGATGCGGACATCGCCAATCGGCTGCTGAAGATCGCCCTGGTCAAGGGCGGCGACTACGCCGACCTTTTCTTCGAGTACTCGGTCAGCGGGAGCTATGCCTACGATGAGCAGATTTTGAAGTCTGCCAGGCGGGCTGTGTCGATGGGCCTCGGCGTTCGCGTCATGAAAGGCGATGCGACCGGGTACGCCTATTGCGAGGACTTCTCCTTTGAGGCGATGAAGCAGGCGGCCGAGACTGCGGCGCAGATCGCCGCTGGCGGCCACCCGATTGCCCCGCAAGCGGTCGCGATGCGCAGCACACCCAGTCGCTATCCCGTCCCGGTGGAGTCACTCGACGTCGATGGCGAAGTGAAGAAGGCGATTCTCGAGCGTGCCGATCAGGCTGCGCGCGCCTCCGATCCGCGAGTGGCTCGTGTCGATGCCTCGTTTGCCGAAAGCATGCGAGAGATACTGATCGCCAACAGCCTCGGGCACATGGCAAGAGACCGTCAGCCCTTGATCCGATTCGGTATCCGAGTGATCGCGGAGGATCAAGGAAATCGTCAGTCGGGATCCTCGGGTGGTGGTGGCCGGACGGGGCTCGAGTATTTCGAAGGGAAGACGCCCGAGTGGCACGCCGAGCAGGCCGTGCAGCAGGCTCTGATCATGCTTGATGCGCGCGAGGCGCCCGCGGGCGAGATGGACGTAGTGTTGGCGCCGGGAGACAGTGGAATTCTCCTGCACGAGGCGGTCGGCCACGGACTCGAGGCGGATTTCAACCGCAAGAAGACGAGCAACTACTCGGACCGAGTGGGCGAAGAAGTGGCGAGCGAGCTCTGCACCGTGGTCGATGACGCCTCGCTGCAAGGGTCGCGCGGCTCCATCAACGTCGACGACGAAGGGCAGCTGCCGTCGCGCTCCGTTCTGATCGAAGGCGGCGTCTTGAGGGGCTACCTGCAGGACCGCCACAGCGCCGAGTTCTTCGGAACCAGCCCCGACGGACACGGCCGCAGGCAAAGCTTTCGCTCGCACCCCATGCCGCGGATGACCAACACGATGCTTCTCTGGTGGAAAAGACGCGCCGGAGGATGTCATTCGCAGCGTGAGCCGCGGCGTCTACGCCAAGAAATTCGGTGGAGGGCAGGTCGACATCTCGAACGGCGATTTCGTATTTTCGCTGACCGAGGGCTACCTGATCGAAGACGGCAGAGTTACGGCCCCGCTCAAAGGAGTGAACCTGATCGGCAACGGACCGGAGGCGATGCGCAAGGTGGTGATGCTGGGTCATGACTTTGAGGTGTCCGACGGAATTTGGACCTGCGGCAAGGAAGGGCAGTCCGTTCCAGTCGGCGTGGGTTGCCCCACGATCAAGATCGCTTCGATGACGGTAGGCGGTACGCAGATGGCGGGCGGATGACCAAGGCGGAACAAGACGCAAAGGCATTGCTCGAGCTCGGACATTCGGTCGTGGATCGCGCAACGGCGGCAGGCGCCGATGTTGCGGAGGCGGGTGTGCACAGCGGGTCTCATCTCTCGGTGAAGGTTCGAATGGGCGAGCCGGAGCTCGTCGAAGAAGCGGGCTCACGCGCGCTGGGGCTCAGGGTGATGGTCGGCCAGCGCGTCGCTTCGACGTACACGAGCGACCTGAGCGAACAGGGACAGCGGACACTGATCGAAGACGCTCTCGAGCTAGCGAGACTGAGTGAAGCCGATGCCTTCGCTGGGCCACCCGATCCGTCCGACCTCTCTTCCGAATCTCAATGGAAGGATTTGGACACCTTCGACGATAGCGTCAGTCGGATTTCAGCCGACGAGGCCCTCGACCGCGCGCTTCAAGGCGAGCGCGCCGCCTTTGATTTCGATCCTCGGATCAGCAACAGCGAGGGCGCATCGTTCACACGTGCTCGCGGCGTGAGCGCGCTCGTGACGAGCGGCGGTTTCGTAGGAAGTGACTACGGGACCTACGCGTCAATCGTGGTCAACCCGGTTGCCGATGACGAAGGCGGCAAGAAGAGAAGCGGATACCACTGGTCGGCTTCCCGGCACTACGCCGACCTCGAAGACAGTCGAGCGGTTGGACAAGAAGCAGCCCGTCGAACCATTGCTCAACTCGGCGCAAAGAAACTACCCACTCAAGAGCTCCCGGTCGTTTTCGACAAAGACGCGGCGCGTTCGATTCTGAGTCTCTTCGCGGGGTGCGTTCTCGGCGGAGCTATTTGGCGAAAGAGCTCCTATCTGGTCGATCGTGTCGGTACTCGCGTGGCAAGCGACCTCGTCGACGTCGTCGATGACCCACTCCTCCCAAGAGCGCCGGGTTCCCGAGCGTTTGACGGCGAAGGATTGCTGTCCCGTAGTACCACCGTCGTCGAGTCTGGGGTCCTCAAGAGCTACTTGATGGATACCTACAGCGCTCGAAAACTCGGCCTGAAGAGCACCGGCAGCGCGTCCCGCTCTCCGTCCGGCGGCATCTCCTCGTCGAGCAGCAATTTGATCCTCAAAGCAAGCAGCCAATCGCGCGACGAGCTGATCGCCGACACCAAGCACGGCCTGTACGTCACCGGCATGATGGGCTTCGGCTTCAACGCCGTCACCGGCGACTTCAGCCGAGGTGCCTCAGGCTTCCTGGTCGAAGATGGCAAACTGAGCCATGCGGTCTCCGAGATTACGATCTCGCTGAACCTCGATCAGCTCCTACAACGCATCGACGCGGTAGCTGACGACCTAGACCAACGAACCGCAGTCGCCTCGCCAACGTTCAGAGTCTCCTCAATGACCCTCGCAGGCTCCTAGCAGCGGCAGTGATTGGTTACACCACCCGCCCACCCCCACCCGTAATCCTCCCTGGCGCGGCGGGCGCTGCGCTTCGCCTTGCCGGCGCTTTGCGCCGGGCTTCGCCCTTCGGGCTCGCGCTGCCGCCTGCTGTCTTGGAAGGCCCCGGTATGTCCATATTCTGGAGTCAGTCTCGCTGGGCCCGGGAGACCATTGACTCGACGTAGCTCTCCAGCTCCGGGCACTGGATCCCGGTTCCGGCCAGTAGCTCACGGGTGTTCCTGTCGTCGTAGATCACGTCGGTCTTCAAGTGGTCGAGGAATGCGCGGGTGGTGTTCTGAAAGCGTTGCAGGCCCGGCGCTCGCATGAGTGCGGTGGCGAGATTGAGCGGGTCGTGCTCTCGTGGACTGGGCCTACCGGTCGCTTCCGCGAAAAGGCGGAGCGCGTGCTGCACGGTGACTGGCTTCGGGTCGACGATGTGGAACGTACGGCCGATCGACTGTTCGTCTTCGGCAATGCGCAGACCGGCCTGGACGGCGTAGTCGACGGGTACAGAGCTGATCCGTACCCCGGTTCGGCTCGGTGTGGGGATGCGATAATCGTCCGGCGCACTCAGCAGGAACCGGATCAACAGGTACAGACCGTTCAGATCTTCGAGCTCGCCGGTGATTGAATCGCCGACCATGACCGCGGGGCGCAGAATCACCATGGGCAGCTCCTCGGCCGCCTCCTGTAGCATCCGCTCCATGTGGAAGAGGGACTCTTCCACGGGATTTCGAAAGCCCATCGAGTCGTCGAGCTCGGTCTCCTGACGAAACCTTCCCGATTGCCGGACACCGTCGCGCTCGACCAGCACACGAGTCGCTTCAAGCGCGGGGCCGCCTCGGCAAGCTCGAGGATTTCTGCAGCGGCGCGCACGTTGCCGGCCGCCTCCTCCGTGGTGGCGGCAGGGTCCGTAATCGACGCGCAATGGTGAATGACTTCGAGCCCCTCGGCCAGCACTGCGAACTCCTCGCCGCTCAGCCCGAGGTCCATCGAGCGCGGGTCGCCCAGCCAGGTCGAAACTCGCTCCCGTGAAGATTCAGGTAGCGAGCTGAGCAGCTCGAGGGCGCGCTCTTGCCGACCTTCGGTGACAAGGCAACAGACGGAGCGATCGCCTCGGGCGGCTAGCTCTCGAACCAGATGGACGGCGGGTTGCCGTCCCGGGAAACCAGTTACGAGCACCGAGCGCAGCAGAGTGCCCATCACTCCCACTCCTTGGAGGCGAATCTCGAGGCCAGCTTCTCGTGAACCTGGACGACCTGCTCCCGAGTCGAGCCGAGGTCGCCATTGTTCGTCACGACGTAGTCGGCGACGGCGATTTTGCGCTCCACGGCAAGCTGGGATCCGATACGGGCGTTCGCCTCGGACACCGAGAAACCGTCGCGCGCGATCAAACGGAGCCGCTGAAGCGATTCGTCGGCGCTCACGACGATGAGAGCAGAAAACGCCTCGTAGGCGCGAGTTTCCACCAGGAGCGCAGCCTCGTAGAGCAAATACGGCGCGGGATCGTCTTGATGCGCCATGATGCTCTGCGCACCGGCGGCCCCGATGAGTGGGTGCATGATCGCATTGAGCGTTTCGCGAACTTCTTCGTCGCCGAATACCATTTCGCCGACTTTCTTGCGATCGAGTCGCCCGGCGTCGTCGAGCACACCTTCGCCAAACTCGTCGACGATGAGCTGCAAGCCGGGCGTACCAGGCTCCACCACTTCACGCGCCAAGTCGTCGGCATCGACCACCGGGATTCCGAGGTCGGCAAACATCTTCGCAACGGTGGACTTACCGCAAGCGATTCCACCCGTTAGACCCACGACCGGTTTCATCGCTGCGCAGTATTGAGCATTGCCTCGTTCGGGCAAGAGGATTCGCCTTGTGCTACGCAAGCCCGCATGCGTGCCGTCGTTCAGCGGGTCCACGAAGCCAGCGTCACCGTCGAGGGGGAGCGGGTCGGAGACATAGGGCGCGGGCTGCTCGTGTACCTCGGCGCGGCAAAGGGCGACGAGCCCAAGGACTTGCAGTACACGGTCGACAAGATAGCGGGTCTCCGGGTGTTCCCCAACGAAGAGGGACGCATGTCTTTGTCGGTCGCCGACGTCGGTGGCTCGATACTAGTCGTTTCCCAGTTCACCCTGTTCGGCGACGTGCGACGCGGCAGGCGCCCTTCGTTTGACGGCGCCGCCGAACCAGAAGAAGCCGAGCGCCTCTATTTGGAGCTCGTCGATCTACTACGTGGCAGGGGATTGGGGGTCGCAACGGGCACGTTTCGCGCCACGATGCTGGTCCAGTCAGCCGTAGACGGCCCAGTAACCATCCAAATTGACAGTCGAAAGCTTTATTAGGCTTCGCGTTTTAGACGCGGCATAATCCCGCCTCGATGCTGCGGTTCCTCAGCGAGCGACGCGTTTGGGTGGTCGCGGCCTTCGTCACGCTCACGCTCGCGTTCGGCCTTTGGCGCTGGGGGCTGCCACGAGTCACCGCGCATGCCTCGAGCGTCATCGGTGAGCGCCTCGGGGTCGATGCGCACATCAAACGAACGCGTCTTTCGTTGGGTGGTGTCGAGCTGCGTGGCGTCGAGCTACGCGGTCGCCACGGTGGCTTTGTCGTGAGCATCGAGCAGATCGACACGCGAATGGGTCTCCTCGCCGCCCTCGTCCAGGGCGCGGGCTCAGTTCGGGCTCTGTCGGCGCGCGGAGTCGAGGTCACCGCGGATCTCAGTCACCTCGGGTTCGATGACTCGGTCGCGCAGCTTCCCAGAAGCAGCTCCCGCGCCGCATCCGTACCTGCGTCGGCGAGCTCCCAGGGAAAAGGAAGAACATACGCCATCAACGAACTGTCGGTTCGCGTTCGCGACTCGGAGGGCCCGCTTGTCTCGATGAACGACCTGAGCTTGCGGAAGGAAGGAGGCGAGTTGCTGGGCAGCATCGGCGACTCGCTGCTCGGCGAACAGGCCGCAGACCACGCCA
Source organism: uncultured delta proteobacterium (assembly GCA_963716775.1). Lineage (GTDB taxonomy): Bacteria > Myxococcota_A > Polyangia > Polyangiales > Houyiibacteriaceae > SG8-38. The sequence goes on along the minus strand of CAVQUI010000002.1, from coordinate 165,693 downwards.
GCATCGGACCGACGAAGCTCGCCCTGCGGCGCAGCGACGGTGCCTGGAAGATCCACGAGCTCGACATCCAAGGCGCAAGAGTTCGATCACGTAGGAAGCGACGAGGAGACGCCAAGGCCCCTAGCAATGCGTCTGCGCGAAGCACTGAGCCGCCTGCGCGGCTCGCCGGAACAGAACGGGGCCGAGACCGAGACCGAGTCCGAGTCCGAGTCCGGGACCGAGAACGAACCCGGCCTCCTCCCGCGGAGCCCACCCGCCCCCGCGCGCCTATTCACTCGCCTGACCCCAGATGCCCGCATTGCCGTGTCGGGAGTGCACATCGAAAGCAAGACCCCTGCAGGTCACGTGGAGCGCATCCGCGATTTCGGATTGTCGCTCAACGGAGGCGACGACGGCTCGTATCGCGTGGTGGTTGGCGGTCAAACTTCCAACGATGGGGCCTTGAAGGTCGACCTCAGCGTCATGCCAAGCGAGGCGCGCGCTGAGGGAAGCATCGAGCTTCGTCGGATCTCACTCGCGCTCATCGCGCCTTTCGCCCCTGAGCTCCCTCTGTACAATGCCGAGGTGGGCACCCTGAGCGCGGAGCTCGAGCTCGCTGCAAGCTCTCGCGAGCAGATCAGTATCGAAGGGAGCCTAGGCCTCCGAGAGCTGGCTCTGTCTTCCGAGCGGATCGCCGCGAAGCCGGTCGAAAACATCAACCTCGATCTCGGAGGGAAGGGCGTCTGGTACCCCGGCGAGCGCCTGCTCCAGATCGAGCGCGGCCAGGTCCGAATGGGCAAGGTGCGCGTGCTCATCGACGGCGAGGTCGAACGGACCCCCGAGCACTACCGTATCGACCTGAGCGCCAAGCTGCCGCCTACACGCTGCAATGACGTGATCGGAGCCATCCCGGAGGACGTTCTGGGATCACTTTCTCGATTTCAATGGTCGGGCAATTGGAGCGCGCTAACTCAGGTCTCGCTCGACTCACGTGAGCTCGAAGCCACCGAGCTCCTCATTCGTGTCCGCAACCTCTGCCAGTTTGAACGGACTCCCAGGTGGGTTCGCGTCGAGCGCTTCCAAGAACCGTTCCGTCATCGTGCCATCGAGCCCGACGAGACGGTGTTCGAGATGCGCACCGGCCCCGGAACGCCCAACTGGGTCGCTTTCGCAGACATCAGCCCCTTCATGCCCGCCGCAGCGATCAGTCACGAGGACGGTGCATTCTACGAGCACGGCGGCTTTGCACCCTGGGCGATTCGCGATGCCCTGGTTCGCAATCTGCAAGAAGGCCGGTACGTAGTCGGCGCCAGCACGATCTCGATGCAGCTTGCCAAGAACCTCTACCTGCAGCGTGAGAAGACCATCGCGCGCAAGGTCCAAGAAGTGATTCTGACTTGGTGGCTCGAAAACGCGCTCAACAAGGACGAGATTCTGGAGCTCTATCTCAACGTGATCGAGTACGGACCGGCGGTATATGGCCTGAGGCACGCGGCGGCGTATTACTTCGGTCGCAATCCCATCGACCTCAGCCCCGCGGAGTCCGCGTTCCTCGCCTGTATCTTGCCCTCGCCGAAGCGCTATCACATCTCGTACGAGCGCGGCGCGCTGAGCCGCTCGATGAGGAGCAAGATGCGACGGCTGCTCGAGCACATGGCGAAGCGCGAGCGCATAGGAATCGAAGCGCTCGAGTACGGCCTCGCGGAGCTCGATGACTTCCAGTTTCGCCGTAAGGGAGACCTCCCGCCGCCTCCTCGCTTGCTCCCGCCGCTCGGCGCCCCCGAAATCCCCCATCTGGAGGCGCTCGATCCGTTTGAAAGCCTATTCGTGGCGCCCTAGGCCCGCTCGAGTTCGAAAATTCTTGCCTCACGGGAGGCGCTCCAGCCGTTTATTGGGCCGACCCCAATGGTAGGGGTAAACACGTCCGAGGCGCTTGGGTCGTCGGTGAATCGACCCCATTTCGGTGCGTCCGAGGGATTATGCAAGGGTTGCTTGGCGTTAGTGGGTTCGTGCGGCTGGTGTTCGTACTTGTTTTGCTCGTCGTCTCGACCGAGGCATTGGCGCAGGAGGAGTCTCCGGGCGTCATCGTGATCACAGCGAGCGACGACTCGAGCTCGGGAGCTGCGATTCGCATCGACGGTGTGCCGTCGGGCAACGTACCCCTGCGTAAGACTCTCACCCCGGGTCGACACCTGGTGCAGGTGGGGAAGCGTGGCTTCACGACGTTTTCCAAATGGGTCGATCTGGTGGCCGGTCAGGTGATGACAATCCCCGTCGCGCTCCAACCCCAAGTACTGAAGACCGGATCGCTCCTGGTCACCGCCGACGTGACGGGTTTGCCCGTGTACATCGACGGACAGAGACGAGGGGGCACACCGCTGGTCGTCGACGGCCTGACTGAAGGTGAGCATGTCGTCGAAATCAGGAGCCCAGGTGAGGGCTATCAACCTTTCTCCGAGGTCGTCACGGTCAGGGCAGACCAGCGAACCAGCGTAGAGGCAACGGTTCGGCTCGCCCCCGACCTAGGCAGCCTCCGTGTGATTGCAAACGTGCCGGGCGCGATCATCAGTCTCGACGGGGTCGACATCGGGGTCGCTCCTGCTGCCAAGGGCGGACTCTCGCCTGGCGAGCACGTCGTCACGGCTCAGGCGGGCGGCTACGAAGATGTCACCCAGTCGGTGACCGTGATTGCAGGGCGTGAGCGCGTGGTTTCCCTGAGATTCACGATCGAAAGCACCGAGGTCCCGCGCATCGTCGTTCGTTCCAGCGTACCGGATGCGACGGTGACGATCGACGGGGAGGAATACGGCAGCCCGCCGATCACTATCGAGCCCGCCGAGCTCGGCACCCACTCCGTGGTCGTACGCGCGCCGGGCTATCGCGAGGTGCGTCGCACTTGTTCTGTCGGACCAGCCCGGAACTGCGAGGTGTACGCCGAGCTCAACGCACTCGGTGTCCCCGTTCGAGTCGAGGCCAACGTATCCGACGCGCAGCTCTACGTCGACGGCGAGCTGCTTGGCCCCGTTCCCTGGGAAGGGGACCTGCCCGCCGGCATCCATCAGCTGGAAGTGCGAGCCGAGGGCCGCGGAAACCACGTCGAGCAGATTCGGCTCCAGAAATCGCCTCGTGTCCGATTGATTCAGGTGATTCTCACGACGGCCGCTGTCCCGGTCGATTCAAATGGGCGCGACAAGGAAGCCGAGCGCAGCGATCCACTGCGCAACACCGTCACACACGCCGGCGCGCCACTCCCTCCGGGCGTCGCAACTCTCGACTTCTCGACGGGCTGGCCCTGGCTGGCTTCGGTCGGATTGCGAACCGGGCTCACGACTTTCCTCGACGTCGGCCTCTACGTACAGACCTTCGGACGTCTCACCGACTTCACTCTCAGCACTAAGGCGGGATGGCGTGTGTCCCGGAAATTCTTCCGTCGGCGGAGACCTTCAAATCGGCGGCGGTGTGGGCCCCTCACGTCGCGACCTGAGCGGCTCGAGGCGTCCCACCAACAATTTCTTCATCAACCTCGATGCGATCCTCAGCGTACACTTCCCGCCTCGCGGCGCGTTTTCGATTTGGATCGCGGGGGACTTCAACAGCGACCGCTGGGACTTCAACGGTAGCAATAGCAACATGGCTGTGAGAAGCTCGCGCGAGAACATCGTGCGCGCCAGGCTTGGCGGCTCACTGGAAATCGTGGTGACGCAGAAGTGGAACGTGTGGCTTGAAGTAGAGGGCATCGTGGCCGGGAAGCGCCGTCCGGTCCTTGGCGACATCTTCGGAGGTGGCCACCACGACTCGCTGGTCTACGGTCAGTTCGGAGCGACGTTCAAGTTCGGTACTCCGAAGGCGGGCTCGTGATCGGCTGCCATTTCATCGTGATCGAAGGCATCGACGGCTCAGGCACGACCACCCAGTGCGCGATTCTCGCCGACCGTCTTACCGAGAAGGGCCTTCCAGTTCACACCACGCGTGAGCCGAGCGACGGTCCGATTGGCGTCCTGATTCGCCAGGTCCTGACTGGAAGGCTGGTCGTCCCGGGCCGCCATGGCGCCCGTCCGTTCAACTGGGCGACGATGGCCGCCTTGTTCGCAGGCGACCGTCTCGATCATCTCGAGGCGGAGGTGATCCCGAACCTCAGTGACGGGGTCACGGTCATTTGCGATCGCTACGACCATTCCTCGGTCGCGTATCAGACAGTGAGCGGTGGCGGCGGTGAAGACATCTCCGACTGGGTGCGCGAGCTCAACAGGCACGCCAGGCGGCCCGACCTCACCCTGGTGCTCGACGTAGACCCCAAAGGGGCAGCAAGCCGTCGCGGCGCCCGATCCGGGAGCCCCGAGCTATATGAAGTCGACGAGATGCAGATGGAGCTCGCCGAGTTCTACGCGAAAATCGACGAACTTTTCCCAAGTGATACCATTCGGCACGTCGATGCCAACTGTGGCATCGATGCAGTGGCCGCGGCGATTTGGTCCGAGGTCATGGCACTGCGAGGGGAGTCCGTATGAGCCGTTACTTGATTCTACCGTTTGCCGCCCTCCTGATCGCAAGCGCGATAGGCTGCGAGACGACCAAGCTCCAAAGAGAGATGTTGGAGGACTCCACCTGGGAGACCTCTGAGGGTGCGGAGGACTGGAACGCCGCCGAGAAGCGAACGAGTCGCAAAGAGAGGAAGCAAAACGAGAGGTGGGAAGATGCGAACGCTCCCATGCAGGCGGTGCCGCCCGCTGAAGCGCCGCCGGCTGAAGCAGCGCCGGCCGAAGCGCCGCCGATCGAGGAACCGACGCCCGAGAGCAGTCTCGACCAGCCCTATGAGAGGGTGCGGCAGGGCGTCATCTCACGCACCGAGCTGATGCCGGTCCTCGACGAGGGTCTCGGCCGTTTCCTCCAGAATGTTCAGACCGAGCCTGAGTTCCACAAGGGCGCCTTTGTCGGTTTTCGCATCGTCAGCCTCTTTCCGGGGGAGCCGGCATATGCGTCGCTCGACCTTCGCCCCGGCGACACGGTGACCCGCATCAACGGCAGGCCTATCGAGCGGCCCGAGCAAGCGATTGCAGTGTGGGAAGAGCTGCGAACCGCTTCGAGTCTTGGTCGTCGACTATCGCAGAGGCGGCGAGCCGCAGGCGTTGCGATTTGCAATCGTTGACGAGAGCTGAGTTCGACTCCATCGTTCCGCGGTGCGATTCTCCAATCGGTTCGCCGTCGCGGCGTCTGCGCTTCTCGCCTACACCGTAGCGGTCGTGCTTTGGGGCGCGTACGTGCGGGCGAGCCTTTCCGGTGACGGCTGTGGCGACCATTGGCCCCTGTGCAATGGAGTCGCGCTTCCGGTCGAGCCCTCGATCAAGACGATCGTGGAGGCTCACCCACAGAGTGACCTCCGGCCTCTGCTGGATTGGGACCTTCGTCATGTGGGTCGTCGCCGCGTGATTCGAGCGCGGTCATGCGACTCGCTCTGCAGCAGGGTGGAGCTTGTTCTTCATGACGACCGAGGCTTTGGTCGGCGCGGGCCTCGTTCTCTTTCGCATGGTGGCCGACAATCCTTCGACCGCGCGTGCGGCCTGGATGTCCGCGCACCTCATCAATACCTTCATGCTGCTGGCGGCTCTCACTTGGATGGCCTTTAGCGCCTGGCAACCAGACGGCGTGCGGTTCGCGAAGGCAAGATCCCGGTGGTTGCTCGGCGGAGCGGCGACCGTCGTCTTGTTCGTCGGCGTTAGCGGCGCCGTCGCTGCGCTTGGCGACACGCTGTTCCCGGCGTCCAGCCTGGCCGAGGGGCTGCGAGAGGATCTTTCCCCGACCTTCCCATCTGTTTCTGCGTCTTCGGCTGTGGCATCCGGTGATTGCGGTGCTCGGGTCGGGCTATCTCATCTGGCTCGCCACGGTTTTTCTCCGACGTACGCGGGACCCTGGCGTCCGGATGCTGACCTTCACCCTGGGCGGGCTGGTGCTGATCCAAATAGCAGTGGGGCTGCTGAACGTGGCGCTGCTCGCACCCGTGTGGACGCAGCTCGTTCACCTCCTCATCGCCGATGCGACCTGGATCGCCCTCGTCCTGCTCGCACTTTCCTCACCGCCTCCCACCTCGGATGCTAATCTGCTTGCGTGAGCGATCCGTATCTCGACAAGGAGGTGGCCGGGCAGTTCCGCATCGTCGAGAAGATCGGCAAGGGCGGCATGGGCGCGGTCTACAAGGCCGAGCAGCCGGACATGAATCGCTTTGTGGCGATCAAGATCCTCCACTCGCGCTATCTCTCTCGGAGCGACCTCGTGTCTCGCTTTCGCCGCGAAGCGCGTGCGATGAGCCAGCTCTCGCACCCGAACACCGCGCGCGTGTTCCTCTACGGGCAGCTCGACGACGGCGCTTGCTACTTCGTGATGGAGTACCTCGTCGGCCAGAACCTCGCGCAGATCGTTCGCGCCGAAGGGGCGATGGAACCCGAGCGGGCAATGCGCATCATGATGCAGGTCTGCGGCGCCCTCGAAGAGGCGCACCAGGCGGGCATCGTGCACCGCGATCTCAAGCCCGAGAACATCTTCCTCACCACCCAGGGCGGTATCCGGGACTTCCCCAAGGTGCTCGACTTCGGTCTCGCCAAGGTCACCGAGCGGCAGATGCGACCCGGCTCGATCATGCTCACCCAGGAGGGCATGGTCTTCGGCACGCCCGAGTTCATGAGCCCCGAGCAGGCGCACGGCAAGACGCTCGACGCACGCTCGGACATCTACTCGCTCGGCGTGATCCTCTACGAGCTGCTGACCGGGAAGCTGCCCTTCGATGCCAAGCAGCCGATCGAGTTCATCCAGCTGCACGTCAACGCGACGCCCATCCCGCTTGCGGAGCGCCGTCCGGGCGCAACGTTCCCGCCTGGTCTCGAGGAGGTGGTCATGGCGGCGCTGGCCAAGAAGCCCGAGGAGCGATACGCCTCGGCGGCCGAGTTCGCGGCGGCGCTCGAGAGCGTCCTGCAAGCCGAGGCCGGTGAGGGCGGTCCGATCACCTTGCCCACGCCGATTCCAGCGGCGCCGGTGCTCGTGCCAGCGCCGCCGATCGAACCCCTTCGCGGCCAAGGGAAAAGCGACCCCCTGGATCATGCTGGCGGTGGGCGTTGTCCTCGCCTGGTCGGTGTAGTCGCGCTCCTCGCGGTCCTCGGCCCCGCTCCTGTGGTCTCGACGTTCTTGACCGCTGTGCGCCGCTGGCCCTAGGCCGCCTCTCGGAGAGCTTGACCGTTTTGGGCGGGAGCGTCAGAGTGCGCGCCCGCTTCCAGCCAGGGACCACCATGACCGTAGCGATTCGCCCAGCCACGATGATGCTGACCGTGCGCGACCTCATCGCGCTCACCAAGCCGCGGATCACGCTGATGGTCCTCGTGACGGCTGCCGGTGGCATGTGGCTCGCGCCAGGCTCGCTCGATGTCGGTTCGATGGCGGTCATGCTTCTCACGACCGGGATGGTCGTCGGCGCCGCCAACACCCTCAACTGCTATCTCGAACGCGATAGCGATCGGCTGATGGCTCGCACGGCGAATCGTCCGCTTCCCGATCGCCGGCTCGAGCCCTCCTGGGCGCTGACCCTCGGCGTCCTCATGGGCCTCTTTGCCGTCCCGACGCTCACCCTGGCCGTCAATCCCGTCACCGGGCTGCTCGGTTTCATCGCGTTGGCCAGCTACGTCGCGATCTACACGCCGATGAAGCAGTACACCCCCGCGGCGCTCTTCGTGGGCGCGCTTCCAGGCGCCTTGCCGCCGCTCATGGGTTGGACAGCCGTGACCGGGAGCATCGAAGTGCCCGGGCTGGTCCTGTTCGGGATCCTGTTCTTCTGGCAGATCCCCCACTTCATCGCGATTTCGATCTTCCGGCAGGAGGAATACGAGCGGGCCGGGCTCAAGGTCTTGCCGTCGGTTCGCGGGATGCGCGCTGCCAAGGTGCAGTCGGCGGTCTACGCGGGGGCGCTCTGGGCGGTTTCACTCCTTCTCGTGCCGTATGGGCTGGCTGGTCCGATCTACCTCACGGCCGCGGTGATCCTCGGTGGCTACTTCTTCTGGATGGCGCTCCGTGGCTTCAAGGCGGAAGACTCGAAGGCCTGGGCCAAGAAGTTCTTCGTTGCCTCCCTCATCTACCTCACCGCCTTCTTCGCGGCCCTGATCATCGATGCGCTCTAAGACCGCCGGTCTCTTGCTCGTGAGCCTGGTCGGTCTGCTCGCCTTGCCCGCTTTGCGGCTGCACCAAGAGAGAGCGCCGAGGATGTCCCGGTGCTCGGCCAGCTTCCCGAGTTCTCGCTCGTCGACCAGGACGAGAAGGCCTTCGTTCGCGAGTCGATGGAGGGAAACCTCTCGGTATCGGCCTTCGTCTTCACCCACTGCCGTTCCACCTGTCCGAGGATCACGGCGCACATGAAGGGGCTCCAGTCCCGGCTTTCGGACGTTCCGAGCGCCCATCTCGTTTCCGTCAGCGTCGATCCGCGCAACGACACGCCCGAGGTCATCAAGGCCTACATGACCAAGAACGGGCTGGATGAGAGCAACTGGCGCTTCGTGACCGGCGACGAGGAGGCGATTCGGCACGTGGTGGTCGACGGCTTCCGGGTCGGGCTCGGGGACGAAGACAGCAAAGCGGCGGGCGCCGAGGACATCATGCACTCGAACTCCTTCGTGCTGGTCGACGACAAGGCGCAGGTGCGGGGCTACTACCGGGCCAACAACGACGGGATCGCCGACCTCGAGCGGGATCTGCGCGCTCTGGCAGCCGCCGTGCCCGCCAAGCATTGATAGCGCCGCGCTTCGGTGTTAAGCCCGCGGCATGAGTGAGAAGATCCCCGTCGCCCAGCGGCTCAGTGCCGTCAAACCTTCCGCCACCGTCGCCGTCGCCCAGCGGGCGCGTGAGCTCAAGGCGCAGGGCATCGATGTGCTCTCCTTCAGTGTCGGTGAGCCGGACTTCGATACCCCGGCGCACATTCGCGAGGCCGCCAAGAAGGCGATCGATTCGGGTGCGACCCGCTACACCGCCGCGCGCGGCACCGTGGAGCTCCGTCGAAGCGATCTGCGAAGCGTCCGCGAAGCGGCGCCCGGGCGTCACCTACAAGCCGTCGGAGGTCGTCGTGTCGGTGGGCGCGAAGCACACGCTCTTCAACCTCGCGTTGGCGCTCTACGACGAAGGCGACGAGGTCATGATCCCGGCGCCGTACTGGGTGAGCTACCCGGAGCAGGTGCGCCTCGCCGGCGCGAGCCCGTCATCGTGGAGACCACCGAGGAGCAGGGCTTCCGCATGACGCCCGGAGGCCTTGCGGGCCGCGATCACGCCGAAGACGAAGGCGCTCATCCTGTGCTCGCCCTCGAACCCGACCGGTGCGGCGTACACCGGTGAGCAGCTTCGTGCGCTCGCCGACGTCGCGGCCGAGCACAACTTCTGGATCATCGTCGACGAGATCTACGGGCAGCTGGTGTACGGCGGCTTCGATCAGAAATCGATCGTCGAGGTCGCACCCGAGCTGCAAGGATCGCATCATCATCGTCGACGGCGTCAGCAAGACGTTCGCGATGACCGGCTGGCGCATCGGCTGGATGCTCGCCCCCGCGTACGTGGCGAAGGCCTGCGAGATGATTCAGGGCCAGTCGACCACCAACCCGAGCTCGATCGCTCAGCACGCGGCGATCGCAGCGCTTCGCGGCGCCTGGGGAGCCGATGGAAGAGATGCGCCAGGCGTTCGAAGAGCGCCGCAGCATCATCGTCGACGGGCTCAACGCCATCGACGGGATCAGCTGCGGAATGCCCGAGGGCGCGTTCTACGCGTTTGCGAATGTGCAGGCGCTGATCGGCAAGCAGGGCGGCGGCAAGACGCTCGAAAACGACCTCGACGTCGCCGGCTACCTTCTCGAGGAAGCGCGCTGCGCGGTGGTGCCCGGGACTGCATTTGGCGCGCCGGGCTTCGTGCGAATTTCGTACGCGGCTTCGAACGAGATGATCCGCGAGGGACTGAGCCGGATTGGCGAGGCTGTTGCGAAGCTGAGTTAGGCGGAGGCCGTATTTGGTTGCACCGCCCGCTTGGCTTGTGCTGCCGCGGGTGCTTGGGGGCGGGCCTGGTATGGTTTAGTTACACCACCCGTCCGCCCCCACCCGTAGTTTTGGTATCACTCTCACGCGAGTGAGCAGCGTGCCTGGCGCGGCGGTCGCTTCGCTTCGCCTTGCCGGCGCTTTGCGCCGGGCTTCGCCCTTCGGGCTCGCGCTGCCGCCTGCTGTCCTAAGGGGCCGTGCCAGTGTCAGTGTTGGTGTCGCTGTCAGCGTCGCTGTCGCTGCGCCAGCGCCATCCCCGCCCTCGCCAGCAGTGCCACCCCAAGGACTGTCACCAGCAAAGTGCTGGGCGTTCTCGGTGCGTAGCCGGCGCTCAGCAAGAGCAGAAGCGCTGCGCCCAGCTGTCGGCGCATCGAATCCTTCGACATGATTGCCGCGACGGTTACCGCTGCGCCGACGCCTAGCGGGATTGCGTATAGGATGAAGTCGCGGTCTGGTAAGAAGTCGAGTCGCAGCGCGCCGTAGAGTAGGTCGGGTAGGTCTCGCCCGACAGCATGCTTCCACATCGCCATCGCCACGGTGACGAGGGCGGCGGCCAGCGCCGACAATGTGAGCGTCGCCTTGCCGCGCAGCTCGCGCCAGGGAATCGAGATCGCGAAGCCGATCGCAATCGGTACCGCGAGGTAGGCCATTTCACCCGACCAACGAAACGCGTTAGAGAGGCGCTCGGTGTGCTCCCAGTAAGACCGTCCGCCAACCAGGGTGACGACCATCGAGATGATTCCGCTGAGTGAAGCGATGAGCGTCAGCACCAGCGCCACCGAGACGGGGCGGGTAGAGCGCCAATGCATCCCAGCGAGGATGAGGAGCAGGATCGTCGCGTGCGCGAGGCCGGCGACCACGATGACGAGCTCCGGCCTGGTCCATGCGCGTGGCAAGAACGTCATCAGGGTGACGATCGGAACGAGGACCCAGCCGAAGCTGGCGATGCCGGCGCGCGCAGAAAACGGGAGCCCAGTTTTGGGAGAGGCAAGCGACGCGAGGCAGAACCCCAGCGCGACCAAGGCGCTCACGACGCTGAGGTTGCGGGCGAAGCCGCCCCAAGTGTCGAGTCGCACGAGCGCATCGGGCGACCAGGCGTCACTTCCCAATAGAATCAGGACGCGATTGATGATCAGGTCAGCCAGGGCAGCGGCGCCGGCCATCCACGTGAGCGGAGGGGTCGCGGCGAATGAGGGCGAACCTTCGTTTTCGACGGGCGTCACGGCGGCCACGGAAGCTAGGGATGAGTCGATGCCCTCGGTCAAGGTTCAGGGACCCTACGCGGGCAATCTAGCGTATTCAAGGCTCTCTGCTAGAACCCGCCAGATGACCGCCGTCCGCAACGACTGGACAAGAGAAGAAGCCCGCGCGCTTCACGACCTGCCGCTGACCGATCTCCTGTTTCGGGCGCAGGAAGTTCATCGCGCAACCCAGCCACGCGATGCGGTTCAGCTCTGCTCGCTCCTGTCGATCAAGACCGGCGCCTGCCAGGAAGACTGCTCGTATTGCCCGCAGAGCTCGAAGTACGACACGGGTGTCGAAGCAGAGCGCCTGATGGACGTCACCGACGTGCTCAGCAAGGCGCGCGAGGCGAAAGACGCCGGCGCCAGCCGTTTCTGCATGGGCGCGGCGTGGCGGAGCCCGAAGAAGGGCAGCCGGCAGTTTCAGCAGGTATTGGAGATGGTGCGTGGGGTTCGTGAGCTCGGCATAGAAGCCTGCGTAACCCTCGGGATGCTCGACGACGAGCAAACCCAGGAGCTCAAAGACGCCGGCCTCACCGCTTACAATCACAACCTCGACACCTCCGAGGAGTACTACGGGGAGATCATCAGCACCCGCACGTACAAGGACCGCCTCGACACCATCGCCCGAGTGGCCGCGGCTGGCATATCCGTTTGTGCCGGCGGCATCATCGGCATGGGCGAGAGCATCGACGATCGCGTCGGCATGCTCGTGACCCTCGCCAACCTTTCGCCGCAGCCGGAGAGCGTGCCGGTCAATGCCTTGGTGGCCGTGCCGGGCACTCCACTCGGCGATCAGAAGCCCGTCGACCCCATCGAGATCGTTCGTATGTGCGCCACCGCGCGCATCATGATTCCCGGTGCCCGTGTGCGGCTTTCGGCCGGCCGCGCCTCGCTCAGCCGTGAGGCGCAGCTCCTCTGCTTCATCGCAGGTGCGAACAGCGTCTTTTTCGGCGACAAGCTACTCACGACCGGAAACCCGGACCACGACGCCGACCTCGACTTGCTCCGCGACGCCGGTCTGTCGCCGCTCGCACCGGCTTCCGACGCAGCCGAGTAGGGCCTCGGCCTGAAATCACTTGGTTTTTTGGCGAGGGCTCGTTATTGAATTTGATTCGCAACATCTATCGGCTATAAACCAACGCATGCTCGTGTGCCACTGCCACGCGGTCAACGACCGTATGATTCGCCAATGCGTCAACGATGGCGCTCGAAGCGAGCACGAGATTCGCGAAGCTTGTGGCGCAGGCAGCAGCTGCGGGAGCTGCAAACCCGCGATCGATCGACTCATCGAACTCTACCACGATGGTCAGAGCGGAATCGACTCGAGCGGCGCGCAGGGCTGACCCCGCGGCTGATAACGCATTTCAAGTTCACATCCGATGCATTGCCACTAGCGATCGCGGTCCCTATGCTCGCGCGAAGGAAGATTCATGAAGGGCAACGAAGAAGTCATCAAGGTGCTCAACGAGGTCCTCACCTCCGAGCTCACCGCAATCAACCAGTATTTCATTCACTCCAAGATGTGTGAGGACTGGGGTTTGGAGAAGCTCGCCGAGAAGAAGCGTGAGGAGTCGATCGAAGAGATGAAGCATGCTGACATCATCATCTCCCGGATCCTTTTTCTCGAAGGCGTGCCCAACATGCAGCGTTACTTCCCCGTCAAAGTCGGTGAAGACGCGATCGAACAGCACCGACTCGATCTCGAGGTCGAGTACGATGCCGTGAAGCGTCTGAACAACGGAATCGCTCTGTGCCGCGACAAGGGGTGACAACGGCACCCGCGACCTCCTTCGAAATGATCCTCCAACAGGAGGAAGAGGGAATCGACTGGCTCGAAGCGCAGCTCCACCTCGTCGAAATGATCGGCAAAGAGCGATATCTGGCCGAGCAGATGGTCTGCGGGGCCGGCGGCAGGGGCCTAGCCCCAGCTCGCCTGGCTGCTAGAAGCGTAGCGATGAACGCGCATCCGCTCGCTGGTCAGCCCGCGCCGTCCGACGTTCTCGTCGATGTCGCAAAGCTCATTGCCGTCTACTACGACGACAAGCCCGATCCCAATGATCCGGCCCACCGCGTCAGCTTTGGCACATCCGGACACCGGGGGTCGTCCTTCCGGCGGAGCTTCAACGAGGACCACATCCTCGCGACGACCCAGGCGATCTGTGATTATCGCGTGGCCGAGGGGATCGACGGCCCGCTGTACATCGGCGCGGACACCCACGCGCTCTCGGCACCAGCGACTAGGACTGCGCTCGAGGTCCTCGCCGCGAACAGTGTCGAGACCTGCATGGCGCCGGAGGGGCACTTCACGCCAACCCCAGCCATCTCGTTTGCCATTCTCGAGCACAACCGAAACAGCTCGAGCGATGGCGACGGCATCGTTGTGACGCCGTCGCACAATCCGCCCGAAGACGGCGGCTTCAAGTACAATCCGCCGCACGGCGGGCCCGCGGACACCGAGGTCACCTCGTGGATCGAACGTCGGGCCAATCAGTTGCTGGCTGCAAGACTGAAAGGCGTTCGCCGCGTTGCGTACGATGCCGCGCTCCGGGCCGAGACGACCCACGTCCACGATTTCATCACCCCCTACGTCGAAGCCCTCGACACCGTTCTCGACATGCGCGCGATTTCGAGCGCGGGCCTTCGAATCGGTGTCGACCCCATGGGCGGCGCTGGCATCGCGTTTTGGCCACGGATCGCCGAGCGCTATGACCTTCGGCTCGACATCGTCAATGACGTCATCGACCCGACATTTTCGTTCATGCGGCTCGACCGCGACGGGAAGATTCGCATGGACTGCTCGTCGCCGTATGCGATGGCCGGCCTGGTCGATCTTCGAAACCAATACGACATCGCGTTTGGGAACGACACGGATTTCGATCGCCACGGCATCGTGACCGGCAGCTGGGGGCTGCTCAATCCCAATCACTACCTCAGCGTCGCGATCAGCTATCTCTTCACCGAGCGCGACTGGAACGAGCGCGCAGCCATTGGCAAGACGCTGGTGAGCAGCGCCATGATCGATCGCGTCGCCAAGGACCTTCGTCGCCGGCTCGCTGAGGTGCCCGTGGGCTTCAAATGGTTCGTGCAAGGCTTGCTGGACGGCTCGTACGGCTTCGGCGGAGAGGAAAGCGCCGGCGCGTCGTTCTTGCGGAAAGACGGCAGCGTTTGGACGACCGACAAGGACGGCATTCTTCTGAACCTGCTCGCCGCTGAGATCACGGCGACGACAGGACGAGACCCCGGCGAGTGCTACCAGGGGCTCACCAAGCAGTTTGGCGCGCCGGTGTACGAGCGCATCGACGCGCCTGCGACTTCCGAACAGAAAGCGGCACTCAAAGCGATGAGCGAGTCCGATCTCGATGCTACCGTGCTCGCGGGCGAGCCCATCACACAGGTGCTCACCAAGGCGCCCGACAACGACGCCGACATCGGTGGGCTCAAGGTGACTACGGAGAATGGCTGGTTTGCCGCCCGTCCCTCCGGCACCGAGGACGTCTACAAGATCTACGCGGAGAGCTTCGTCGGCCGCGAGCACCTGGCATTGATTCAAAAAGAGGCCAGGGAGCTCATCGGTCGCGTGTTCGAGAAGAACGTCGAGTGTTAGCGCTGGTCACAGGGGGCGGGGGCCGTCTCGGCAATGTTCTCGTTCGGCGACTCCTCGAGCTCGGCCAAAGCGTGCGCGTGCTCGAGCCCGGGAGCCTGCCGGAGTCCCTGGCGGGCCTCGACATCGATTTCGTTTCAGGCTCGGTCCTCGACGCGGCCGACGTCGCCCGGGCAGTCGACGGCGTGGACCTCGTTTACCACCTCGCCGCGAAGATCGACCTCAGCCCCAAAAAAGACCCGATGATGTACAGCCTCAACGTGGACGGGACCCGAAAAGTCGTCGACGCCTGCCTATCTCGGAATATCAGGTTGGTGCACACGAGCTCTCATCACGCGCTCGTGCGCGAGCCCCTCGACCAGCCACTGACGGAGGAAAAGCCCCTCGCCCTCGACGAGAAGTGCGAATACCACCGGTCCAAGGCGATCGCCGAAACGATCGTCCTCGACGCCTGTGAGCGCGGGCTCGACGCGGTCATCGTGAACCCCGGGTCGATGATCGGCCCTCATGACTACGAGCCATCGATGATTGGCACCGTGCTGATCGACATGTACTTCGGCCGCATCCCCGTCTTGCTCGAGCTCTTGAGCGACTACGTGGATGTCCGCGACGTTGCCGACGGCATGATCGCGGCTGCCGAAAAGGGCAGGCGAGCTGAACGCTACTTCCTGACAGGCGACGTCATCCCGGTCATGCAAATGGTGTCCCTCTTCGGAGAGCTCACGAGCGCGAAGGTCCCGACACGCGCATTGCCACTGTGGGTGGGCTGGGCCTTGTTGCCTCTTGCCTTGTTGGGGAGTGCCGTGAGCAAGAAAGAGCCCTTCATCACGGCCGACATGCTTCGGGCGAGCGTGTCCAATGACGTGGTGTCGCACGACAAGGCGCATCGTGAGCTCGGCTACACGATTCGCTCGCTCCGCGAATCGCTTGGCGATGCGATAGCCTGGTATCGCGAGCGCGGATGGCTCGAGGCCTAACTCTGGATTTCGCGGTTGACGTGCCGCGCGTGCTACACATAAAGCAGCCATGAGCGGAAGAGAACCCAAGCGCCATCAGGATCTCGAGGATGTCATCGACCTGATCGCCGCGTCCTACGACGGCGACGAGGAAATCAACAACCTGGACAGCGCCGCTCTTCCGAACAAGCGCGCAGTCATCACGGCCTTCAATCACATCACGCCCGTGCTCTACATGGGGTTCTACACCACGCGCGCTTTGAACCGGACCAATCTCCGCTACGCGGTCAGCGAACACCTGTATCCGGCGCAAGACATTCTGGTCGAGCAGATCGATCGCGCCGTTCGCTACCAAGAGCGGATGGGACAGGTCTCCGAGATCAAGCCCGAAGGCTGGAGCGAAGACGTCGTCCTACGACTCTTTCAGAAGATCCCGGAGCTTCGACGTGTTCTCAACAGCGACATCCGCGCCGCTTACGACGGGGACCCGGCAGCCGCGAGCATCGAAGAAGTCATCTTCAGCTATCCGAGCATCCAGGCCATCACGGCATATCGAGTCGCGCACGAGCTGTGCAGAATCCAATGTTCCCATGATCCCGCGAATCATCACCGAACATGCGCACAGCAAGTCGGGCATCGACATCAATCCCTGCGCTCAGATCGGCGAAAGCTTCTTCATCGACCACGGCACTGGAGTGGTCATCGGCGCAACCAGCGTGATCGGCCGCAACGTGAAGCTCTACCAAGGCGTTACCCTGGGCGCGCTCAGTGTCTCTTGGGATGAGGCGCGCGGCTGCCACGGCAAAAAGCGGCACCCGACTATCGAGGACGACGTGACGATCTACGCCGGCGCCTCGATTCACGGCGGTGACACGGTAATCGGCAAGGGCTCGGTCATCGGTGGCAACGTCTGGCTCACCAAGTCCGTCCCGGCCGGCTCGAAGATCTTCGGGCGCGCGAAGTAGCCCATCATAGAGCGCTAGCTGGCGTCGCCGAGCTTCTCTTTGACCTTGTCGTAGACGGCTTTGAGGTTGGTGAGCTCACTGAGCTCGTCCTCCTCGATGGTGATGTCGTAGTCCTTTTCGACATCCGCGACGATTTCGATCGCCATCATGCTGTCGATTCCCAAGTCCGCGAAGGGCGTATCCTCGGGGATATCTTCGACTTCCGTCACCTCGGTGATGATTTGCCTCAGCTCGTCTTTCAGCTTGTCCGACATGCCGCCCGTATATGCTTGGCTTCCCCAACAGCGTCAAGCATTTGAAAACTGGCCGCTTGGCCTGTTTCGAATGTGGTATAGACCGGAAATTACGGTACCTTAGGGCCCGCAAGCATATGAGTTGGATTTCCGAAAAGGCCCATGCCGAGCTAGCGCGCGTTCGCGACGCTCAAGCGAAGAAGATCTACCCCTATTTCCGGCGGTTCGAGTCCGGCGGCCTGCACACGACGATCGATGGCAAGCCGGTCGTCAACTTCAGCTCGAACGACTACCTCGGCCTGACCAATCACCCGAAGGCCAAAGAGGCGGCCAAGCTGGCGGTCGATCAGTTCGCCTGCGGGCTCAGCTCATCGCGTGTCCAGGCCACCGCCACGCTGCACGTGGAGCTCGAGGAGCGCCTTGCCGCTTGGTTCGGCTTCGAGAAGTCGCTGATCTTCACCACCGGCTATCAGGCCATGGTCGGCACCATCATGTCTCTGGCCGACAAGGACACCACGATCGTTCTCGACAACTTGAGTCACGCTTGCATTCTCGACGGCACCTTCCTGGCAGCCGGCACGCCGATGCGCGCACCCGAGGTCCGTTTCTTCAATCACAACAGCGCCAAGGCGCTCGATCGCGTGCTGAGAAAGCGCGACCGGAAGAACGCGCTGGTGATGATCGAGGGCATCTACTCGCTCGACGGCGATGAAGCCAAGATCCAAGAGTTCATCGAAGTGTGCGCACGGCACGAGAACGTCGCCATCGTTTGCGACGACGCGCATGGTACGGGCACCCTCGGCGCCGGAGGCCGAGGCATCATCGAGAAGTACGGGCTCGAAGGCCAAATCCCCGTGGTCATCAGCACCTTCTCGAAGACCTTTGGCGGCATTGGCGGCATTCTTCTCGGTGATGCGGACGTGGTCGATTTCATCAAGCATACCGCGCGCTCGTTCCTGTTCAGCGCATCGTTGCCCGTGCCCATCGTCGCAGCAGCCAGTGCCATCCTAGACATGCTCGAGGCCGATGGCCCGGCACTGGTTAGCGAGCTTCACGAGAAGGCCAACTACATGCGCAAGGGCTTGACCGACATCGGCTTCGACCTCGGCGAGAGCAACAGCCACATCATGCCGATCATGATCCGCGATGAAACCAAGGCGATGTTCACCCACGTGGCTCTTCTGAACAATGGCGTGCTGATGGTCCCGATCATGTACCCCGCCGTGAAGGAAGGTGAAGAGCGCCTCCGCTTGAATGTCACCAGGGGTCATACCTACGAGGACATGGATGGGGCGCTCGACCTGCTGCGAACCTACGCGAGCTCATTCTCGCTGGTTGGCAACGCCGCGGAGTAGCGTCGCTTGAAGACCGGGACGCCGAAAAAGGCGCGACATGGGGCTCCATCGAACGGCTCGGCTTGCAATTGTGGTCGGAAGCACTTGGGAGGTTTGACCACGCAAGCCTCGCCTCGGCGCGCGCGCCAATCGGGGGTGGTTGCTGTCTTGCCGATTGTCACTTGCGACGTCGACTCCGCCCCACATCGCGCCCTTTTCCGCGCCCCTCCCTACGGATACATTCGAACCGCGTAGATCCGTACGGCGCCATCAAGTCGCGTTCCAGACACCCGCCCCTCAAGACAGCAGGCGGCAGCGCGTGCCGTTCTCCGGTTGTGTACTTGGCGTGGATGGGGGGACTGGTGGCCGGGCGACCTAGCCCTAGAGACCCCCGAGCTCAGGAGGAGTCCGATGAAGCTTCAAGGGAATACGATCTTGATCACCGGCGGCAGCGCTGGGATTGGTTTGGCGATGGCGAAGAAATTCGTCTCGCTCGGAAACAAGGTGATCGTGACGGGCCGGAATGCAGACAAGCTTGAGGCTGCTCGCAAGGAGACGCCCGCGCTCGAGATCATTCGAAGCGATGCTGCCGATCCCGGCGCAGTTCAGACGCTCGCCGCCGAGGTTGGGGATCGTTTTCCGAAGATGAACGTCCTCGTGAACAATGCAGGCGTCATGATCCCGAGGAACCACACCGGACCCAACGGAGACCTCGTTGCTTTGACAGCCGAGCTCGACATCAACTTGGCGGGTCCGATTCGCATGGTGTCGGTGCTGATCAATCGTCTCAAAGCGAACCGAGGAACGATCATCAACGTGTCTTCGGGCCTAGCGTTCGTGCCGCTTCAGCTCAGTCCGATCTACTGCGCGACCAAGACTGCGCTTCACTCGTACACGATGTCGCTGCGTCAGCAGCTCAAGGACGAAGGCGTCGAGGTGATCGAGCTGATGCCCCCAGCGGTGCACACCGAGCTCACGGCAGACATGCCCGACGACGGAGACTTCAAGGTTTTGACGACCGACGAGCCTATGGAGGGGACCTTCAAGGGCCTCCACGGTGGTGGGCTCGAGATCCGCCCGGGTCAGGCAAACCAGCTCTACCGGATGTCTCGCATCGCCCCCGGTTTCATCAACGCGCAGCTCGAAAGGGGGGCCAAGTCGATGGTTCCCCCGCCGGAGTCCGCTTAAACGAAACGGGCTCCGAACTTTCGCTCGGAGCCCGTTCTGTGTGTTGCCGGAAGCGTTTACTGCTTCGGCTCTGCCTTGCCGACGATGTGGAACTCGACTCGGCGGTTCATAGCCTGCTCTTCCTTCGTCTCGGCGTCAGCCACCAGCGGCTTCTTCGGTCCGAAGCCCTGCGCGACAAGTCGCGACCGGTTGACGTGACCTCTGCCGACGAGGTAGCGGACGACGGTGTCGGCGCGCTTCTTCGACAGGATCATGTTGTACCTGAGGCTGCCGGTCTTGTCGCTGTGACCTTCGACCCGGATCTTCTCGATCTCCGGGTGGGCAATCAAGACCGCGGCGACGTTGTCCAGAAGGGCCCAAGAGCGCTTCTGGAGCTTGGCGCTGCCCGTCTTGAAGTAGACCTTCTC
The DNA here is from genome assembly GCA_963716775.1 of uncultured delta proteobacterium. GTDB lineage: Bacteria > Myxococcota_A > Polyangia > Polyangiales > Houyiibacteriaceae > SG8-38. The sequence goes on along the minus strand of CAVQUI010000002.1, from coordinate 145,742 downwards.
GAGAATCTCGAGTTGGCCGGCACCGATCACGACGAGCTGCTTCTCCTGGCAACCGTGGTTCTCCGGCGTGCCCGGATCGTCTGGGCAGTTGTCAATGCGGTCGGGAACGCCGTCGCCGTCGCGATCCGGATCCGGGCAGCCGTTGTTCTCTGCCGCACCCGCGTCGTTCGGACACTGGTCGTCGGCGTCGAGAATCCCGTCGCCATCGTTGTCCGCTTCGGGGCAGCCGTCTTCGTCCTCGAAGCCGTCGATGTCTTCAGCCTCGTCCGGACACTTGTCATCGGCGTCCGAAACGCCATCTCCGTCGTTGTCCAAGTCCGGGCAACCATCTTCATCCTGGAAGCCGTCGAGATCTTCAGCGTCGTTCGGGCACTGGTCGACCTCGTCCGGGATTCCGTCGCCGTCGGCGTCCGGTGCCTTCTCGTCCGCGGGCATCGTGTAGCCGAGCATGCCGAACACGCGCCAATCGGGAGCACCGTATCCGGCCGTAACGCCCGCGCTGCCGCCCACGCCCAGCGTGAAGCCGAAGTCGGGGAGCCACTTGAAGCCGCCGAGCACCTCGACGGGTGTCTCGTTCTTGGCCCACATGTCCACGGTCTTGTTCGCCGCGGTTCGTCCGAAGGCCTCGGCAGAGATCATGAAATTGTCGTCACCCAGCATGATCAGAGACACCGCCGCCGTAGGTGAATTCGTTGCCGACGAACAAGATGGGCGCGGTCCCGGGGGGGTGACGAGGCGCTGAGGACCGAGCTTGTAGCCCGCTTGAATCGGGATGCGGACGTGGTCGCCCGCGTTGAAGTTCATGAAGCAGCTCGAACCAGCCACCGATGTAGGGCTTCTGGTCGGCCTGTCCTGCAAAGCTCTGGTCGCTGCTGGCGAGCGAAGCGGTGTTGACCGTCAACGTAGCCTGGGCGCCGATCTGGAACAGGTCATCGCGGGTGCCGAAGAAATTGAATCGGCCGCCGAAGTAGAGGTCACCCAAGTTCGATTTCTTGAACGCGCCGCTGTCCGTCGGATCCTTGATCATGAAGTGATAGGGCATGTCCGCGAAGAGCACGATGCGGTCGGCCAGACCCAAGCTGAGCATCAGGTGACCGCTCAGCTGCTGATGCACGATCTCCGGCGCCATTCACTCTCAGCGGGTCGTCCGAATAGTCCAGCCAAACCTGGACGCCGAAGCGTAAGTGCCCTTGGCCGTCTGGTGTGCTTGCGGCGAAGCCGTCCGTGGCGAGCTCCGCGGGGCGAAACTGATTGAGGTCGATTTGCGCAGTCTGCGCGCTGGCGGTCGATGACAGCGCCATCGCTAATGCCGCCAACTGCCGCAACCCAACCCCGGTTGAACATCCTTGGGTTATTCGTATCCATTACGCTCTCCCTCCGATTCCCCTCGTGCAGGGCGCCAAAGCGCCTGCGAGCGGTCCCGTATGTAGCATTTTTCTTACGGAAACGGAAAAAGCGGAGCCACGCGTGCCCAGTTTCAGCGGGCTGCCAGCGTCCGGGTGTCGCTATTGATCCCTATTTGTTTGGGAAGTAGAGACTGACCGTCTCCGCGATGCAGGCGGGGCGGTCTTCGCCTTCAATCTCGACGGTCACGCGAACCACGGAGAGGATTCCGCCCTTCGACTCGTCGACGGAGACGACTTCGGCGCCTCCGCGGATGCGGGAGCCGACCTTCACCGGGGCAGGGAACCGCACCTTGTTGGTCCCGTAGTTCACCGCGAACTCGAAGCCCCGTACCTCGAAGATCTCGGGCATGAAGGAGCTCACGAGCGAAAGCGTCAGATAGCCGTGTGCGATCGTCGCGCCGAACGGCCCGGTCTTCGCCCGCTCCACATCGACGTGAATCCACTGATGGTCGTTCGTCGCGTCCGCGAACTTGTCGACCCGATCTTGCTCCAGCGTCAGCCAAGCGCTGCACCCGAGGTGCTTGCCAACGGCGTCTTTGAGGTCGTGCGGGGATTCGAAGATTGTTGCTGGCATCGGGGCGGAGGATAGCGTCATTCAGCGCCAGTGCCAGTGTTCCGGAACGCGAACGGCTCGCCGTTCAGACCGTCTGCCCGTCGACCACTGTTCTTGCCGCACTCATGTCGGTCACTCCGCCTGACACGATGAATGCCATGAACTCCGCTCCGTCGGCGTCGAGCGGATGGACGCGGTCTGCGGGGACGACGATCAGGTTGCCGGCGAAGTTGTACGACTCGGGCAAGTACACCGAGACGTGGCCCGGCGAGATGCGGGTCGTCGAAGTGCTCGTTGGTCAGAAAGCCGAGCACCTTGAGTCCGTGGGCGTTGATCTCAACAGCGACCGGTTTGTCGAACTTGCGCTTGCTGCCGACGAACGCGCCGAAGAGGTCCCTGAGCGAGTCGTAGAGGATTCGAATGAGCGGCACCCGCCGCATGCCCGATTCCAGCCAGGAGAACAGCTTGTTTCCGACGACGTTGCCCGCGAGGTAGCCGATCACAGTGATTCCGGCTGCCGCGATCACGATGCCGAGCCCAGGAATCGACGTGTCCAGCCATCGATCGAGAGTGGTAATCGTGAACACGACAACCCAAACCGTGATGGCAACCGGTGCAAGGACCAAGAGCCCCTGCGCGAAGCTTCTCGTCAGTGTTCTCATGCGATTCTCCTATCACCCGCTTGCACACTACGCATTACCAGACAGAACGCGCGGCGTGCCGGTCCTCTTCCCAGTTTGGCATCGCATCACGCCCGGCATTCGCCACATGTTGCTGGGAACGCTCTTTTTCAGTGCGATGACGGTGTTCGCAAAGTTCGCGGGCGAACGGCTGCCGACCATGGAGCTGGTTCTCGCCCGCGTCATCGTCACCCTGGTCATGAGCTGGTGGGCGATTCGGGGCCTCGGCATCTACCCCTGGGGGCACAACAAGAAGCTCCTCCTGATGCGCGGCTTTTCGGGCTTCATGGGCTTGAGTTGCTACTTCTACGCGATCAACCACCTGCCTCTCGCCGACGCGACGGTGATCCAGTTCTGCAATCCGATGCTTGCTGCGCTCATTGCCGCCGTGGCGCTCAACGAGCCGCTACGTGGTCTGGACGTAGTTCGCGACGCTGTTCAGCATGGCGGGTGTCGTGCTCGTCGCGCAGCCGACCTTCCTGTTCGCCAGCGGCGCGGCCCTCGATCCCATCGCCGTGACCATCGGCGTCGTTGGCGCCATCTTTTCGGCGATCGCCTACGTCGTGATTCGCCGACTCGGCTCCACCGAGCACCACATGGTCGTGGTTCTCTACTTCCCGCTCGTGACCGGTCCTGCCTCTTTGCCGCTATTGGCCCTCGAGGGCCTGGTGCTTCCCGAGGGCATCGAGTGGCTGCTTTTGCTGGGTATCGGCGTCGCAGCTCAGCTCGGCCAAATCGAGATCACAAAAGGGTTCAAGCTCGAAACCGCGGGACGCGCTTCGTCCGTCACCTACCTGCAGATCGTCCTCGCCTACACCTGGGGTGTTCTGTTCTTCGGCGAGTACCCGAACGCGATCAGCATCATCGGAGCGCTCCTCGTGGTGCTTGGCGTTTTCAGCCTGACTCGCCGCGCCTAGTTCTGGAACAAGGGATCGAACAAGTCGGCGTTCACGTCGAGGTCTTCTAGGCTCGCCGCGCCCTCGACGTTGCTGATGAAGGTCATCATGCGACCCCAGCCTTCGTGCTGCGTCGAGACCTTCGCGCCGGTGCTCAGATCGGTCCAGCCTTCCCAGCTCGTTTCGATGCCGCCGATGGGGATGATCTGGACCCACATTCGCCAGGCTTCGGGGAGGCCGTCTTCGGCAGGGATCCACAGATATGCGTCACCGGGTGTTACGCCGCCCGAGCTGTAGCTGACGAGTAGGGCGTCGCGTCCGTCCTCGAGCTTCACGAGGGTGCGCTCGACGCCCGGGTCGAAGAACTTCACTACCGGGTTGAGCCAGAACGCGTCGTTGATCCAATACGCGTACGCTGCGCTCAGCGCTTCCTTGGCGTCTTCGCCGGTCTGTTCAATGCCCGCGTGCCAGGCACGGCCGGTTTGATCCGCCGTGCGAAATAGAGCGCGAGAATCGCCCCAGCGCAGCTCGACCAAATCGCGTTCACGGTCCCAGACATAGTGATGCCGCTCGAAGAACGACCAGCGGACCGCGCCGGTTCGATCCCAGGCCTCCTTGTTGACCGCGGACTCCATCGAGCGAGCCAGTGCGTCGGCTTCGGGGCCGGGTTGACCGTCCGGTCGTGGGTCGTTGAGTGCGTAACCAAGCACGACGAGGCCCAGCAAGCCCAAAACCAAAATCGCTGCCAGTATCTTGAACGCCCGCATCATCAGAACCGCGCAAGCCTACACTGTGCAGAGAGGCGGCAAAAGCGCTATGAGTCCCCCCATGGCTCATTCGCACGGACAACATGGCGGTGCACCCGCCGGTTCGCCAACGATCGACACGCGTGAACGGGGCGCTCCGAAAGACGGTGAGCCTCAGCTGATGGATCGCCGGCTCTTCATGCAGCTGCTGGTGTTCCAGGTGCCCACCGGGACGTCGATTGCAGCCAATCAAGATGCCCTGCTCTCGGCATTGCGAGAAGCCGACATCCCGGCGGTCGTCTACGCGGACGCCAACGACCCGCGCGGCGTGGCGCTGCTCACCTTCGGCGAAGACCCGGCCATCTTCGTCGACTCCGTTCGCCCTCTGTTCGAGGATGCGCCCCTGTGCGACTGGACGCTCCGCCCCGAGCTGACGATGATCGGCCGTACCTACAGTAGCGGCTACGAGCAGGACCTGGAGTTCTGGCTGCTCGATCGTCCGAGGCAGACGGTTCTCAACCCCGAATGGAACTGGGCGGTCTGGTATCCGCTTCGCCGCACCGGTGCGTTCGAGCAGCTCGAAGGAAGAGAGAAGGGCGGCATCCTTCGCGAGCACGCCACGATCGGACGCGCCTACGGCGAGCAAGACCTCGCGCACGACGTGCGCCTCGCCTGTCACGGCCTCGACACCAACGACAACGAGTTTCTGATTGGTCTGCTCGGCTCGGAGCTCCATCCGCTCTCGCATGTCGTGCAGTCGATGCGGGGTACGGTGCAGACCTCTCAATACATCCAGCAAATGGGCCCGTTCTTCGTTGGGCGTGCCATCGGCCGGCACCCGGGCGCCCAGAAGTGAGCAGCCATGCCCGGTAGTACGTTCGGTCGAGCCTTCCGCGTTACAACCGCCGGTGAGAGCCACGGTCCTGCCAACCTGGTGATCATCGACGGTTGTCCTCCCGGCCTTGCGCTCTCAGAAGAAGACATCATCCCTGACCTCGAGCGGCGTCGTCCGGGGCAGAGCAAGATCGTCACGCAGCGAAAGGAGCCGGACGCGCCTGAGATTCTCTCCGGCGTGTTCGAGGGTGAGACGACCGGCACGCCTATCGCGATCATCGTCCGGAACAAGGACCAGCGTTCGCGCGACTACAGCAAGATCAAGGACGTGTACCGACCGGGGCACGCCGACTACACCTTCGACGCGAAGTTTGGTCGTCGCGACTACCGCGGCGGAGGCCGGAGCAGCGCGCGCGAAACCGTAGGGCGGGTGGCAGCCGGCGCAGTTGCGAAGAAGCTCATCTCACATGCGTTCGGTGGCGAGGTGCTTGGCTACGTGACGCAGGTTGGTGATGTCGAAGCGAGAATTCCTTCAGCGGTCACGCTCGAACAGGTCGAAAAGCTCCCTGACGGCGAACCGAACATCGTTCGCTGCCCCGATCCGGCCGCAGCGGCGCGATGGTCAAGCTCATCGAGAAAATGAGAAAGGACCAGGACTCGATCGGCGGCGTTGCCGAAATCGTTGCGCGCAACGTACCTGCTGGCTTGGGCGAACCGGTCTTCGACAAGCTCAAAGCCGACCTCGGCAAGGCCCTCTTCAGTCTGCCGGCCGTGCTGGGGGTGGAGTACGGTGCGGGCTTTGCGGTTGCCACGTCGCGTGGCAGCGAAAACAACGACGCGTTCGAAACCGATGCGGAAGGCACCATCCGCACGCGCAGCAATCGACACGGTGGCATGCTCGGCGGGATTTCGAGCGGAATGCCGATCGTTCTACGCGCTGCAGTCAAACCGACCAGCAGTCTTCCGCGAAGCCAAGACACAGTGACGTCGGCTGGTGACGCGACCACGATTCGCACGACGGGGCGCCATGACCCATGCCTCCTGCCGCGCTTCATTCCGATGGCTGAGGCGATGGTCGCGCTCGTGCTGGCCGACCACTGGTTGCGCTGGCGGGCGATCCGCGACTAGCGCGCGAAGTTCCAGGCAATGATCGCGATGGCCGCTGTGACGAGGACGGCCGTCCAAAGAAGGCTACCGCTCTTGCCGTCCTTTGAGGACTCTGAGCCGACCGCTCGCCGGAAGCCGCCGATCATGTTGCCCATGACGCCTGTGGTTTGTCCGCCAACCGTATTGCGCGAGGGGCCGTGACCCTTCTTCTCGCGCCTCTTGCCGGTGGAGCTCTTCTTCTGATACCGCTTCGACATTCGCGCCATCCTATCCGGGATCGACGCTCGCGTGAATTGCTTTTCGCGGAGGTAAGAGGGTGTAGTGCGGTATCGGTTGACGGTCCCGGCGGCACCGCTGGTGTTCTTGCTCACAAGCGGCGAGGAGCCGCGGCTGCGCATCCGGACTGCGGTGCGCGAGCCATCTCTCTTTGGCCCGCGCTGCTTCGGGACGGCCGAGGCCTTCGAGCGCCAGGGCTCGACTCCGCAACAAGCTCTCGTCGCGCGGCGCCAGTCGGAGGCCGGTCTCTGAAGCGGATAGGGCGTTCACGTCATCGGAGAGGCTGCCGTAGGCGCGAGCCAGGTCACGCCAGGCCCGCCAATCCATGGGCGAGGCGTCGGCGACCCGCTCGATACGCCTCTGCTGCCGGCCTCCAGCGCCACACCCGGGCGTACGCGTCTCCTTGCACGCGATCGAGCACCGGGTTCGGACCGATCAGCGCTTCGGCGCGCCGGGCAAAGGCGGCGGATTCGTTCGGCCGCCCCTGCATCGAGGAGAGGCGCGCCCGCAGGACGAGGGCCCGAGCCCGCAGGACTGGGGACTCTGATGCGAGAGCCAAGCGCAGTGCGCGCTCGATGCTCGGTTTCGCCACATGCACGTGTTCCTGCTTCGAGTGGAGGAGTGCGAGCGACTGCGTGAGTAGGCGCTCGATGACCGGTCGCGCCGCGCCCCCAGTGGCTTCGTGCTCACGTGCACCCGACCCCATCCAGACGGTTGCGGAGCCAACTTCAGTGATGGGCTGCTCGAGACAGGGATCGAGAGCGACCTTGCCTCGCGTCTCGGCGCCCAGCGCGAAGCCAAGGCCTCGCTCCGTGCGGCTCGCTTCGCAGGCCAATGCTTGAAACTGGAGGCTGTGTTTGCGATGGAGCAATCGTGCCTCGATTCGCAAGGGGAGCGAGAGCTTGCGCGGAAGCCTCATCGAGTAGCGAACGGCCCGTGCCTCGTGCGCCGGCAGGGTTCGGTCGAACGCAGGCGCGGAAAATCGGTGTACCTGATGCAGGACCTCGGGGTTGGCGTCAGCGTCGAGAAGCGTAGCGCGCAGCACGAACACATCGTCATTGCCGTCTTGGCTTGGACGGGACACCGCCAGCAGCTCGCCCGTCGCATCGCGAACATCCACTTCGACCCAGACGTCCTGCATGTCTCGCACGCCGCCCGGGAAGCGATGACCGGCGTCTTGGTTCTCGAGCAGAACGTCGAAGACCAGGTGCTCGGAGGCCCGGATCCTCGACTCCTCGGGAAGTACGTAGCGCCGCTTGCCGACGCGCACGGCGCCGATGTCGACGACCACGGCGCCTCTGAGCTCGTCAGAGGCCTGTTGGCCATAGCTGGGGTCCGGCAACTGCGCCGTCATCGCCGTGTGAGACGCTGCCCAACGATGACTGCTCACCATTCCGTCGATGGCGCCCGCCATCTCCGCATCCGATGCAGCCTCTGCGGGCATGTGGCAACCCTGGCAGTTGCGGGGTTCGACCGCCGTGAGCTGGTCTTGAACGGCTCCGGCATATGCCGACGATGCCCAGTCGCCCAGGTCGTCGATTCCTGGAAGGTGATTATCGTTTCCGATCGACGGGCCGGAGAAAGACCGGTGGCATGAGCCACAAAGCGCCGCGGTGCGAAGGGGCTCCATGGTGAGCCGTTCGCGGTGCGCTTCGATCTCTTCGGGGCTTGCTGGGTCGGGAAGAAGGACCGTGGCATCCGTGAGCGTGAAGCTCGCGTTGCCGTCGGCCCGCGTGGATTCAACGCTGTGGCAGACGAGGCAGGTGATGCCGGCGTAGGCGAGCTCGTTGTCCGGTGTGACCTCTCCGTCGATGTCTCCCGACATCAGGAGGAGCGGGTCGTGACAGCCCGCGCAGAATCGACTCTCGTCCTTGCCCCGCTGCTCGCGGAACTGATCGATGCTCGCCCGGTACCAGGGGTTGTCAAACGATGCGTAGGCATGGACGCTGTTGGTCCAGTGCGAGGCGACGTCCGCGTGACAGTCGGCGCAATCGGTGGTCTTGGCGAGCCGTGTGACGTCGAGAGCCGGTGCCCTCATGAGTGAAGGGCCCAGGTCCTGTCCTGTGGAGTGAAGTGGCTCAGGCGCGTACGAGCAGCCCGCGATCCAAACAAACAGCCCCATCAAAAGCCAGCGAGTCATGTCGTGTAGGACGTTCGATGTCCCCTTTTGGATCTGATTCTTCTCAGAGGGTGCCAAAGCTCACGAAAATCTGAGTCAGCAGTGCGTCAGCCATCAAGATACTGATCGAGACGACGACGACAGCCCGGGTGGTCGAGCGCCCGACGCCTTCGGTCCCGCCACGGGTTTGCAGGCCGAAGTAGCAGCCGAGAATGGCGATCAGGAATCCGAAGAACGGTGTCTTGGAGACGCCGCTGATGAAGTCGTTGATTCGGAGCGAGTCGAGTGCCGTGGAGAAGAAGAACTCCGTCGGAATCCCGTAGGAAAGCGCTGCGACCAGCATCGAGCTCAGCATGCCGAGGATGAACGCGATGAACGTGATCAAGGGCATGATTACGATGCAGGCGACCAGTCGTGGCACGACGAGCTTGCGAATCGGGTCCGCACCCAGAGCCCGGATGGCATCAACTTGCTCGGTCACCGCCATCGAGCCGAGTTCCGCTGCAATCCCTGCCGCAATGCGGCTGCCGACCACCAGTGCCGTCAGAGACGGGGCGAGCTCGCGCGCCTCGGAAACCGCGATCACGCGGCCGAGTGTGTCCTTTGCGCCAAAGGCCTCCATGGACACCGCGAACTGAATGGTCATGACGATGCCGACGAAAATCGCCGTCGCCGCCGCGATCGCGAGGCTCCGGACGCCGAGCTGCTCGAGCTGATAGATGAATTCAGTGGTGTCGAAGCGCGTCGTGAACATCGTGCGAAAGGTGCGACCGGACAGAAGCGTCGCGGCGCCCACCTCTTCGACGAACGTTCGAAGGCGCCGAATCTGGAAGTCGGCCCAGGACGTGAGGTTGCGAGGGCGCGTGGATGGCGCTGCAGAGGTCACGGCTGATCCGTCGTGGTCGTGAAGCCGGCGAGCAGGCGGTCGAAATCGGTGAGTGCTTCCTCGAAGGTCGGGCCGGGCGGCGTGATCAACCCGAAGTCGTAGACGCATCTGTCCTTCTTCAGAATCTGCAGAAGGATGTCTCGCGGCACGCCGTCGAGCTTGGCGGTCAAATGCGTGCGCAGGGCTTCGCGGCCGTCCATAGGGACGACCTCCTCTTCGACGACTTCGCGCTCGGTGAAGCCGAACATCAGGTGGCTGCGAAGCGCCGTGAGCGGGATGTCGAGAGCGGGGTCACAGTCGGAGTCGACGTGTATGACCGCCTCCTTGGCCTCGTTGTGCCAGGCTAAGTCGTTCTGCTTGTTGACCGTGACAGCCGTCCAGCCCTGGCCGACCGGTCCGACCCGATAGGAAGTCTGCTCGCCCCGGTAGACTCCGTTCTGGAGCGCGCCGGTCGTTGCACAGCCCATCGCTATCAGGCTCAAGAAGAGCCAGGTTGCCAGCCGCCGCTTCACTGCAGGCGACTCTAGCAGGCAGGGCTTCCTTGTCTATTTGCGGTTTTCGGGCCCTGAGCGGGCCGCCAAGGTCTTCCTTCGCTAGACTGTGGGGACTGTGAGTTGGGGGGCTCAGCCAGAACAGCCGACGCAGATCCGCGGCCTGGGGATCTTGGGTAGGCTCGTCGTCGAGGGGCAGTTGCCTCAGGACCGCCATGACGAGGTGGTTCTCCACGCTCAGCGCACGCAGTCGAGTGCCGAGGAGGCGATTCTGCAACTGGGTCTGATGAGCGAGGCGGCGCTGCTCAAGTACATCGCTGGCATCTATCGGACCCGATTCGTGAGCTCCGAACGGCTCTCCAAGGCGGCGGTCGATCCTGAGATGTTGGAGAAGGTACCTAGCAAGCTTGCCAAGCGACTCACGGCATTCCCGATTCTGTACGACGTGAAGAGCCGCATGGTCTCGGTCGTCGCCGCGGACATGGCCGATGAGGACGTGCGTCAACAGATGACGTTTGCCACCGGCGCCCGCGGTGTACATGTCTATGTGGCGCGTGAGGCAGCCATTCGAGCGGCCATCGCAAAGCACTACGATCAGGACAATCGTCCTTTCGAGATCTTGCTCAGCGGTGCCTCGTCGGCCGAGGTGTGCTCGTCGCGAGATTCGGACTCCGTGCCAGGATGGGGCCAGGTTTTCGAAGATAAGGACGGACTTCTGGTCCGTCGTCGTCGGAAGCAATCGCTGGAGACCGAGCAGCCGGCCAACGACCAACTGATCGACATCGAGATTGAAGAGCCCCTGCTGCAAACGCAGCCGAGAATTTCGGCCGGACACACGCTCATCGAGCAACTGTCGGCGCCAGAGCAGGGGGGCGACCTTGCGGTCGAACCGGAGGTCTACCTCGAGACACTCAGCGTGCTCGTCACCTTGATGGAGCAGCTCAATCCCGATCGCCGAGGGCACTCCATGCGAGTCGCGCGGATTTGTCAGCAGCTTGGGGAGCGGATTCGTCTGAGCAAGGCGCAGGTCCAGGGCATCTTGATTGCCGCGCACCTGCACGATGTCGGGGTATCGGCCGGCTCGCATTCGACGCCCTTCGACGTGGCGTTCGACGAGGGCAAACACGAGGTTGCGCGTAGAGTCTGCAGCGCACCGCTCAGAATTTTGGAATCCGTGGATCTGCCAAAGACCGCGGTTGACGCTCTTCGGTACCGATTCGAGCGTTTTGACGGCAAGGGTTTTCCGGAGCGACTGAGCGGCAAGGACATCCCGCTCGGCGCGCGTGTTCTCGCCGTGGCCGAGAGCTACGTCGATCTGACGCAGACTAAGGCCAATGCATTGGGACGATGCGTGTCCTCCGAGGAAGCTTGCGACCTGATGGATCCTTACAAAGGCACGAGCTTCGATCCGGCGGTCGTGGACTGGCTACGCCACATCGTCGTCGACTCTGGGCTCCACACGCAGGTCATGTCGGCGCGGCATCGTGTGCTCATCGTCGACCCGGACCCGGAGGAAACCGCAGTTCTCGAGGTGCAGTTCGCCGGGCAAGGTTTCGACGTCAGCATCGAGCGATCGATCAAGGACGCGTTGCGTACTCTGGGCGCCGAGCAATACGACGCGGTGGTGAGCGAGGTGAACCTAGCCGACGGCCAAGGTTTCGAGCTGCTGGAGCGCATGCGCGAGAACTCGCATGCACAGGTGCCCTTGATGTTTGTGACTTCCGAGCGCGCGCAGTCTTCGGTCAATAGGGGGCTCGAGCTCGGGGCGGCGGACTACATGGTCAAGCCCGCGTCGGCCGCCGTGGTTGCAGCCAAGGCTGGTCGAATGATCGCGAACAGCCGCACCCAGAAGCCAAATGGCCGCGGCGTATCCGGATCGCTCCAAGAGATGGCGCTGCCCGATTTGATTCAGATTGTCGCCAATGGTCGAAAGAGCGGGAATCTCAAGGTGAGCAATGGTGCATCGAAGGGTGAGCTGATGTTTCAGGACGGCTCGATTCACGATGCGCGTTTCGGCGAGCTCATCGGGGCTGAGGCGGTCTACGGCGTGCTTCGCCTTACAGAAGGGGATTTCACGCTGGAGCCCCAAACCTCGCCCGTCGAGGACGTAGTCGGAATTCCGACCCACCACCTCTTGCTCGAGGCAATGCGCCGTCTCGACGAAGAGCAGCGCTAGCACCGGTCAGGTGTTCAGCGCTATGACAGTTTGAGCCCGGCACGCCGTGGGATATGCTGGGGAGGTGCGTTTGTGCCATCACTGTGGCGCGTCGGTAGAGGATGCCGCGCGCTTTTGTTCTGCCTGCGGGGCGCCCTCTGACGAGCAAGATGGAGGTAGTGCTGCGGACCCGCTCGTCGGTCGCGTCGTCGGCGGAACCTATCTCTTGCAAGAGGTAGTCGGCGTTGGTGGCATGGGCCGAGTGTACAAGGCCGAACAATCGACGCTCGGACGCACGGTGGCGGTCAAGGTCATTCACCCGCATCTGTTGGGTGACGAACAGACTGTGGCGCGCTTCTATCAGGAGGCGCGCGCCTCGAGCCGCCTCAATCACCCCAACAGCGTCAGCATCATCGACTTCGGTAGGACCGACGACGGGATTCTCTACCTGGCGATGGAGTTCCTCAGCGGCAAGGACTTGGCCCTGGTGATGCACGAAGAGGGGCCGCTGGAGGTGGAGCGGGTCTGCAAGATCCTAATCAACACGCTCGATGCACTCGGCGAGGCGCACGAGCTCGGTATCGTCCACCGTGATCTGAAGCCTGAGAACGTCATCTTGCGGCCGCTTCGATCGGGGGATGACCTGGTCAAGGTCGTCGACTTCGGGCTCGCAACGATCGTGGGTAAGGAGAGCTCGATCACGAAGCCGGGGCTCGTCTGCGGCACGCCCGACTACATGTCGCCAGAGCAGGGTCGCGGAGACGGAGTAGATGGCCGTGGCGATCTCTATGCGCTCGGCGTCGTTCTCTTCGAGCTCTTGACCGGGCACCTTCCCTACATCGATGACACGCCCACCCGGGTCGTCCTGAGGCACATCAACGATCCCATTCCCGACCCGCGTGAGGCGAACCCGCCGCGCGAGATTCCCGATCGGCTGGCCGAAGTGACGATGAAGGCGCTCGCCAAGGACGCAAATGATCGCTACCAGGTCGCTCGAGACATGCAAGAGGCGCTGCGTACCGCTCTCGACGACATGCGCGTTCTTCGCGCGTCGGTCGTTCCCTGTCCGAGTTGTGGCGCTCCCACGTCTCACGCCCAGAACTTCTGCGGCGAGTGCGGCGCCCGGCTCGCCGGTCCCGAGCCGGCTCTGGGCAGCAGCCGTTCGCTCCGCCCATCGTTCTACCCGCCGCTCGGGTCGCAGCGGCTATTCGTGGGGCGCGAAGACGAACTGCGCCTGATTCGCGAGCACCGTCATGCGGCTGCTCAGGGCGCGCACTGGGTGCATGTGTTCGGAGAGCCGGGCGTCGGCAAGACCAGATTCCTCACCGAGATCGCCGAGGTCGCCGCGGCCGAAGGGGACCTCGTGATCGGTGCCGGCGCACATCCCACCGGCTCGCCGGTTCCATACTCCGCGATTCGAACCATTTTGGCCGAGCTGCTCGAAGTCGACGATTCGGAGCTCGCGAGGATGGCCATCCGGGGAGACGAGCTCGGGCCGGCGCTCGCGAGGGCCGGCCTCGACGAAGTGATGAATCCGGCGGGCCTGCTCGGCGGCGACGGTCGGTCCCGGACGGGCGCTGTGGCCGAATCGCTCGCCTGCGCGGTGCGACGCGCTAGAGCGCGAGCCTCGAGCGGCCGCGTGATGTTGATCGTCGACGACCTCTCCTACTGCGATGGGCTCACGCAGCGTACCGTCGTCGAGCTTTCGCGCGCGCTCGGAACCGAACCGGTGCTCTTGGTGACAGCCGGCGACGACGATCGCGGCGTCCTCGCCGATGAAGCGATCCACCTCGAAGGGCTCGATTCAGAGCAAGCCGAGCAATTCTTGGCCGGCTCGTTCCATCTTCGCCTCGTGTCCGGGCTCAACAAGCTCACCGAGTCGATCGGCGGTCAAATTCTGCCTCTACACTTGGAACAGTTGGAGGCACTCGGCGTCTCCCCGGAGGACGGGCCGGCCCCGCGGATGGCCGACGCGATCGCACAGCGCATCGAACGGCTGGACGTCGATGCCCAGCGTCTCCTTCAATCCGCGGCGGTTCTCGGACGGACCTGTGACCTGGATGCCCTGAGCTCAGTGTCTGAGCACGGCGACTTGCGCGGCCTAGACGAGCTGGCGGGGAACTCCTTGGTACAGCTCGATGGCCGGAGGGTGAGCATATTGCATCCCTTCATCGCAGACCTCGTTGAGGCTTCGATCCCCGCCGAGGCGCGCCGCGAGCTGCACCGCCGTGCCTACGAGGTTCTGAGCGAGCTACGAGCGCCGCAAGAGGTGAGAGCCGTGCACGCGTTTCGTGGAGTCGATCCGGTGACCAGTCTCGTCGTGCTCGAGAAGGCTGGCGATGCGTCGATGAGTCGCGGAGATCACCTCGGCGCGGTTCTACAGTACCGCCGCGCTTTGGAGCTTGCCCGGAGACAAACCCTAGAGAGCGGCGACACCGTTTACGATCGCGCCATCGCCACCTTCAGCCGGAAGCTCGGCGAAGCCCTCGCGAGGTCTGGCGATCCCTCGGGTGCCGATGGCGTGCTTCGCGAGGCGCTCGACCTGACTGCGCCCAAGAGCGCCGACCGTGCCAAGATGCTCTTGTCCCTCGGCCGCATTGCAGCGCGCCGGGACCGCCCTCGGGATGCGATGCGGCACTTCGGTCAGGCCCTCGAGCTCGTCGCGGGAGTCGAGCCCTCGATCGAATCACATCTGCAGGTGGCGATCGGGCGGATTCGCCGCATCGAAGGCGACCCTCAGCACGCCGCGAACGCCTATCGGCGCGCGCTAGAGCTTTTCAACGAAATGGGCGCAACGGTTGCGACCGTCTCACGAGCACGACTCGAGCTCGCAGACGCTTTGACCGCAGCGGGTGACCACGAAGGCGCCGCTCACGAGCTCACGAGCGTGGAACGGGAGGGGAAAGTCAACGGTGGTTCGAGCCTCGTCGCTCGCGCTGTTGGAATGCTTGGGTCCATCGACGAGCTGGCCGGCCGGGCGCGCGACGCCCAAGTTCGCTACGAAGAGGCCGCGTCCCTGGCTGCCGCGGCGGGCGATGCCCCCGGCTATCGGCGCTGGCTTTCGGCTAGCAAAACGCTCCGGGCCAGCATCTAGCACTCTGCTATGCTCCGCCCCATGCGGCGCTGCTGGTGGATCTGCGTTTTGATCGCTGCGTTTGGCTGCGATTCACTCGGTGAGTTCAGCACCGGAGATGACGAGGTCTATCGGGGCGAAATCGCTGGCGTGAACGATCCACAGAACTGCCCCAACGGGATCGACTGCTCTTTCATTCGCCGGGGTTTTCCCTCCGGTGTGACACTCGACCTCACGTTCGACCCCGAGCTGCAGTACGAGAACCCCGGCTCCATCTCGACCAGCGGCGAAATCTGCGGCCCCACATTCACCGATACGCCGCTGCTGCCGATTCCCCCTCTCGCGCACGACCAGCTCGGGCTCTACGAGTTTCCAGGTGGCGGCAGGATCCGAAACTACATGTTCGTCGCGCGGCCGGATACCGGGCCCCTTGCCGGGCGGGACGTCATGGTGTTCCTTTCGCTCCTTCGGGGCGGCAACATCGAGGTGCGTCTGGTCGCAGGCCCAGGCCTGGAGATCTGCGACCCCTCGAATTGCGGCGAGATCGATGCCGGTGACTGTGACTACTTCGGTGTGTTCGGGCTCCACCGAGAGAAGCTCTGATGCGCGTGCTCGGTATCGAGAGCTCTTGTGATGAAACCGCCGCTGCGCTCGTCACCGAGTCTGGCGAAGTGTTGGCGGACGTGGTCGCGAGCCAAGTTTCGATGCACGGGCCCTACGGTGGCATCGTTCCGGAGCTAGCCTCGCGCGCGCACATGCAGGCGATAATTCCGGTGATTCGCGAAGCGCTCGCCGCGGTGCCGGGCGGGCTCGATGGCGTCGATGCGATTGCCGTCACGCAGGGGCCGGGCTTGGTCGGTTCTCTGCTAATCGGTGTACAAGTCGCCAAGGCATTGGCCTGGAGTATCGGTAAGCCGCTGGTCGGGGTGAACCACCTGGATGGTCACCTCTTGGCCGTCTACCTGCGGCGGTCGGGCGCGGAGGAGCAGAACGAAGGCCCCGCCATGCCCTTCGTGGGCTTGCTCGTGAGCGGGGGTCACACGGCGCTCTACCGGGTGGAAGCACGCGGAGACATCGCGCTTCTTGCGCAGACTCGCGATGACGCCGCGGGCGAGGCCTTTGACAAGGCTGCGAAGCTTCTTGGGCTCGGCTACCCGGGTGGCCCGGTGATCGATCGGCTGGCTGCCCTGGGCGACGCCTCGGCCTTTTCGTTTCCGCTTCCGATGGCCTCTCGCAAGACCTTGGAGTTCAGTTTCTCGGGCCTCAAGACCGCTCTCGCACGCCACGTTCAACAGCATGGCGTGCCGGGCGAGGAGCAGGGGCTCGCCGACCTTTGCGCCTCGTTTCAGGGCGTGATTGTGGAGAGTCTCGTTCGGAAATCCATTCTCGCTTGCAAGCAAGAAGGACTCGATCGGCTGGTCATCAGTGGAGGGGTTGCTGCGAATCGCGGTCTTCGAGCCCGAGCCAAGGAGGCCTGTGACGCGAACGGGATTCAGCTTTTCGTCCCACCGCCGATCTCGTGCACGGACAACGCCGCGATGATCGCTATGGCGGCGGCGCACCGCCTCGCGGCTGGAGAGCAGGATGACTTCTCGTTTGCAGTCTATTCGCGCGACCCCGACAGGCGCCGGGGCAGATTTCGGAGAGATGGAACTCTCGTCGAGCGTGAGTAGGCGGCCGATGTCGGCGAATCCGTTGGAGTCCATAGAATCGCCTTACGTCGAAGTGGCCCTTCCGGTTCCCCTTCGAAAGCTGTTCACGTACGGGGTGCCGAGCAAACTGCGGGGCGCGCTCCAACCGGGCAGCCGGGTCGCAGTTTCGTTCAATCGTAGAAAGCTCGCAGGCTTCGTCGTGAACGGCCGAGAGGAGCTTCCCGAAGGCGTGGCGCGGGCGCTTCCCGTTGCAGGCCTGCTCGAGTCCGAGCCGGTTTTCACCTCCGAGTTGCTGCGGTTCCTAGACCAGGCGGCCAAGTACTATATGCATCCGCTCGGCGAGGTCTTGCGCGCTGCGGCTCCTGCGCTGCCGGCCGGGGCCATGCGGCGATTGCGCAAAGATGGCTTCCTCGAAGCTCAGGAGAATCTCCCTGGGCAGCGTGTTGCGCATCACCGAACATGGAAGATTACGGCGACTGGGAAGGATGCATCAGCCGTTCGCTTGGGTGCGCGGCAGCAGAAGCTCATGGGCCTCTTTTCGGATCAGGATTCGGTCTTGCTCGACGAGCTCCGCGGCGAGGTCAACGATCCCCGGGCCGTCGTCCGATCGCTCGTCGACAAGGGGCTGGTCGAATTCGAGGAGATCGACGCCATTCGAGATCCGTTCTTTCGAATCCCGGTCAGGCGCGACGAACCGCACGCACCCACGGCCGCGCAGCAAGTCGCAATCGATACCGTCGTAGGGGCGCTCGCGAAACGCAGCGTCGAGGCATTCCTCCTTCATGGCGTGACGGGGTCCGGAAAGACCGAGGTCTATCTCCGTGCGATCGACGAAGTTCGAAAGCTTGGCCGCGGCGCGATACTGCTGGTTCCGGAGATCGCACTCACCCCGCAGCTGGTCGGACGATTCCGAGCGCGCTTCGGTGACGATATCGCCGTGCTTCACAGCGGGCTCACAGCGCGTCAACGGGAAGACGCCTGGCAGGCGCTTCGCAAGGGGAGGGTGCAAGTCGCGATCGGGGCCCGCTCCGCCTTGTTCGCGCCGGTCGCGGAGCTCGGGTTGATCGTGGTCGACGAGGAACACGACCCTTCGTTCAAGCAGGATGAGGGCTTTCGCTATCATGCCAGGGACATGGCCTTGCTGAGGGCGCAGTACGCTGGGGCGATCTGTGTCCTCGGGAGCGCGACCCCTTCAGTCGAAACCTATCATCGCGCGAATCAGGGCCTCGTCGGCTTGCTGTCACTGCCCACGCGGGCGACCGGTGCCAGCATGCCCGACGTGGAAATCGTCGATCTTCGTCGACACCGAATCGGTCCAACGGGTCACCCGCTTCTGTCCGGTCCGCTTCACGACGCGATCGGCCGCTGTCTTGAAACGGGGCATCAAGCGATTATCTTCCTCAATCGGCGTGGGTTTGCGCCAAGCTCGCGCTGCGCATCCTGTGGAGTGGTGGCCGAATGTCCAGCCTGTAGCGTGGCCCTGACAGAGCACCGGGGGCAGGGCGCGCTCCGATGCCACTACTGCGATTTTCATCGAGCGGTGGCCGTTCCCTGTGCTGCATGCGGGAGCACCGAGTACAAACGACTCGGGGTCGGCACCGAACAACTCCAGAAGGCTGTCGAGGAAGGATTTCCGAAGGCACGTGTCGCTCGGCTCGATCGCGACACTGCGTCCGGGGAAGGGGTAGAAGAGGTCCTCGACCGCCTACGAAGCGGAGACGTCGACGTGCTGGTGGGAACGCAAATGGTCACCAAGGGGCACGACATCGCTGGTGTCACCCTGGTCGGCGTCGCGTTGGCCGATCAGAGCCTTGCCTTCCCGGATTTCCGTGCCTCCGAACGAACCTTCCAGTTGCTGGCCCAGGTTGCCGGCCGGGCGGGTCGGGCGGACAGTCCCGGCGAAGTCATCCTGCAAACATTCCAACCCGATCATCCGGCCGTTCGCCTTGCCGCCCAACACGACTACGAAAGTTTCTATGCCGAAGAGATCCGCGACCGAGAAGAAGTCGGCTACCCACCCTTCGCGCGCCTAGTCAGCGTTCGCGTCCACGCCGGAGCCGAGGATGACGCCCGCGGCGCAACCCAGTTGCTCGCCGAAACAGCGCGCCAACATCGGTCCGTCAAAGACGGCGCAGTTCAAGTCCTGGGCCCGGCCCCAGCACCCCTGGTCCGCCTCCGAGGCCGCTACCACTACCGCCTCCTGCTCAAATCGCCCGACCGAAAGCTCCTACGCAACGTAACGGCCCACTTGGCGGCTCGAATCGATGCCGGCCTCCCCCCGGCCCACGCCACCCTAGACATCGACCCCCTCTAGGATGACGAGGGGGATTTGGCGGCGGACTGTTTGGGCGTAGCTGCGCCAGTGGGGGTTGTATTGGGCAGCTTGGGGCCAGATTGCCGTGTATTCGGGGTCGGTCGCTGGGCGGGCTCGGACTTCGCGGGCGTGCCTGCCGATCTGAATCGTTGCTTCGGGGCTTGCTTGGAGGTTGAGCCACCAGGCGGGAGCGGATTCTTTGCCGCCGTTGCTGGGGTAGACGATGACGGCATTGCGGTGGGGCATGTAGACGAGAGGGGTGGTTCGCGGCTGGCCGGTCTTGCGGCCGGTCGTGGTCAGAAGCAGGACCTTTCGACCCAGGCCGACGCTGTCGACGAAGCGGCCACCCAAGCTCTGGTAGACCTTGGTGTGAAGGCGCCCGAAGAGGCGCCAATCGCGTCCGCTCATTGCGCGGCTTCCTGCTCGCTCTGACTGCTCGGTTCCTGGGATGCGGCTTCGGCTGCAAGGAATCCGAATGTCAGCGCCGGGCCGATCGTGCCGCCGGCGCCTGGGTACGTGCGCCCCATCACGGACGACGACGTGTTGCCGGCGGCGTAGAGACCCGGGATGGGCCGCCCGTCTTCCTTCAACACCCGGCTGTGTTCGTCAGTGACGAGGCCGCCCTTGGTGCCGAGGTCGCCCGGATAGATCTGTACGGCGTAGAACGGACCGGTTTCGATCGGACCCAGCGAGCAGTTGGGCTTCACGCTCGGATCCCCGTAGTAGCGGTCTTGCGCGCTCCAGCCGCGGTTGTAGTCTGGATCTTCGCCTTTGACCGCGTACTCGTTGAAGCGCGAGATCGTCGACTTCACCGTCGCGGCCGGGATCTGCAGCTGCTCGCAAAGCTCCTCGAGGGTGTCGGCCTTGTAGAGGAACTTGCCATCACGGTAGCGGTGTGGGAGCCGCGTGTCGGGCATGACCTTACCGGGCGCAACCGGTCCGGCGATCGATGACTTGCGGTACGTCGCATCGAAGATGTGGAACCAGCGCGGGTCCGCCGCCCCGTTTTTCGCCACGTCGGCGTACATCCCGTCGACCACATCGATGTACGGCGCCGCCTCATTGGTGAACCGCTTCCCGGCCTGGTTGACGAACAGCCCATGCGGCAGGCTTTTTTCGACCACGAGCACCCAGGAAAAAGGCGACTTCGGCACGATCGAGACGGGCGTCCACCAGGCTTCGTCCATCAGGTCGAGCGCTCCGCCGGCGTCGCGCCCCATGACGATGGCATCACCAGTGTTGGAGGGCGCTCCTGCCGTCCATTCGGTCGTGATCGGACGCCTCTGATACTGCTGCCGCATCTCGAGATTCCGCGAAAACCCGCCCGCAGCGAGAACGATGCCGCGCTTGGTCCTTACACGCATGGTTTCGCCGTCCTTGCTGATCACAGCGCCGATGACCTTGCCGTCCTCGAAGACGAGCTCTTCGACGCTGGTGTTGAGCCAGGCTGTGACGTTTCTCTCCTTCAACGAAAGCAGAAGCCTCCCCATCAAGGAGTTGCCCGCACAGAGCTTGGTGTCACGCCCCCAGCGCTTGCGCTTGAAGTGGCGCAGCATGTACAAGAACATCTGCCAAGCCATGAACATCATGGTCCTGAAGCCGACGCCGATCGCCGCCTGTGCTTCCTTCGCGGTGATGCCGAACTTGCCGAGGATCTGTGATTGCGGATGCGGCCTGCGAAGACGCATCAGGTCTTCGCGAAGCTTGGATCCGTCGAAGGGAACCGGGTCCATCGAACGGCCACCCGGCAGCCCGCCCGGCGCCTCTGGGTAGTAGTCGGTGTACTTCGCCAAGGGGACGTAGCGTACGTGGGTCTTTTCGTGCAGGTACGCGAGCACGCGCTTGCTCTCCCGGATGTACAGCCAGAGGCGGTCGTCGGGCACCTCGCCCTTGGTAATGTGCTTCAGATACTCGAAGCCCTTTTCGTCCGAGTCGCTGATGCCTTCCCGCGCCATGCCAGGGTTGTTCGCCACCCAGCAAACGCCGCCGGACATGGCCGAGTTGCCGCCGTAGAGGTCGCTCTTCTCGACCAACAGCACTGCCAATCCGAGGTCGTGCGCGCGCACCGCAGCCCCCATGCCGGCCGCTCCGCTTCCCATCACGAGTAAATCGACTGTACGGTCCCACTCCGCCATTGCGGCGCTCCTTTGCTACGGGTCGGTTTGAAAATAGAACATGTTCTAGCTTGCCGGCTCTGTCAAACGCCCCGGATCTTGCGAGCGAGGTTGCTCGGCGCTAGAAAATGCTTACCTTTTGAAGGTTTGGAGCGACTAGTCGCTCGGAGGTTCCCAGTTGATTCGCCCCATTCTCTTCTATCCAGACAAACGGCTCCGCGAGCCCGGCAAAGACGTCGAGGTCTTCGATGCCGAGCTGCACAAGTTGATCGACGACATGGCGGAGACGATGTACGCGGCCCCCGGCGTCGGATTGGCTGCGCCGCAAATCGGCGTTTCAAAGCGCCTTTTCATCGTGGATGTGGCCTCTGACGAGGAGGAGCCAAGCGACCTCCGGGTGTTCATCAATCCGGAGATCATCGCGGCGGACGGTGAGACCGTATTCAACGAAGGCTGCCTCTCGTTTCCCGGCATCCGCGAGGACATCGACCGGGCAGAGCGGGTCACGGTCCGCGCGCTCGACCAGGACGGTAATCCGTTCGAGCTCGAGGCCGAGGGCCTGCTCGCCATCGCGATTCAACACGAGAACGATCATCTCAATGGCGAGCTCATGATCGACCATCTCAGCGTGCTACGCCGTCGTCTGGTGCACCGCGCGATGAGCAAACGCGCCGCGGCCGACGCCGCCCAGTGACAGCCTGTGAGAACGATTTTTTTCGGCAGCCCCGAGTTTGCGGTGCCTTGCCTCGATGCGCTTCACCAGATTAGCGACGTTGCGGTAGTCATCTCGCAGCCGGATCGACCCGCAGGGCGTGGTTTAGCAATGCGGCCTCCTGCGGTGAAGCAGCGCGCCCTCGAGCTTGGGCTCGAAGTCTGGCAGCCGAAGAAAGTCCGAACGGCGGAATTTGCCGCGAAGCTTCGTGCGCTCGATGCAGAAGTCGGAGTGGTGGTTGCCTACGGCAGGATTCTGCCCCGGGCAGTGCTGGATGCGGCGCGGATGGGCTGTGTGAATGTTCACGCTTCGCTCCTGCCGCGCTGGCGTGGCGCGGCCCCGATTCAGTGGTCGATCGTCCACGGCGACGAGCAAACGGGTGTCACGCTGATGCAAGTCGATGAAGAAATGGACGCGGGTCCGATTCTCGCCACGGCCTCGACCCCAATCGCCCCCGAAGACGACGCCGCTACCCTGAGCGAGCGCCTTTCCAAGATGGGCGCCGAGCTCCTGCGGCGAGAGCTGCCTCGCTACGTGGACGGCAAGCTCACGCCGCGGTCTCAAGATGCGGCTGCCGTCACCATGGCGCCGATTCTGAAGAAAGAACACGGTCGCATTGATTGGAACAAGCCCGCTCGCGCAGTGCACGATCAGGTTCGGGGCATGA
Source organism: uncultured delta proteobacterium (assembly GCA_963716775.1). Classification (GTDB taxonomy): domain Bacteria; phylum Myxococcota_A; class Polyangia; order Polyangiales; family Houyiibacteriaceae; genus SG8-38. The sequence continues at coordinate 123,061 of CAVQUI010000002.1, read as the reverse complement.
ACCCCTGGCCCGGCGCGCACACGATTCTCGGCGAGCGGCGAATCAAGGTGCACCGCACGCTTGCATCCACACTCGACCCGGAGGGCGCGATTCCAGGGCAGGTGATCGCGCTCGACTCCGAAGGGATCCTCGTGGCTTGCGCGGAGGGAACACTCGAGATTCAAGAACTTCAGGAGAGCGGCCGAAAGCGAGTCGACGCGCGTTCCTTCGCCAGCGGGCGAGGGGTCGCGGTCGGCGATTGCTTTTCGAGCGAAGGGATCAAGGCATGAAGATCTACACGAAGACAGGCGACGCTGGTGAGACCGGCCTTTTCGGCGGTGCTCGGGTATCGAAGGCATCGCTTCGCGTCGAGGCTTACGGAGAGGTCGACGAGCTGAACAGTACCGTAGGGTGGGCTCGCGTGGCGGTGTCGGATCCCGATCTCGACGCGCTACTAAATCAGATCCAAAACGACCTGTTCGAAGTCGGCGCGGAGCTCGGCTCTACTGCCGAGCGCAAACAGAAGAGCGCCATGCCCCAGATCGACGAGCCACAGGTCGAGGCGCTCGAACGGGCGATCGACGAGTACGAAAAAGCTCCAGCCCCACTGACGTCGTTCGTCTTGCCGGGTGGGAGTGAAGGCGCCGCGAGGTTCCACGTCGCTCGCTGCGTCTGCCGTCGCGCCGAACGTTCCCTCGTTTCCCTTGGTTCGCAAGAAACAATCCGCGGCGAAATCTTTCGCTACGTCAATCGGCTGAGTGACCTGCTCTTCGTTCTGGCTCGCTTCGCCAACCACAGCGCCGGCGTCGAAGACATCCCCTGGAAAGGGCTGGGCGGCTAAGGCATGTCGTCGATGTCGAGCGTGAAGTCACGCGTTCCGACCCGACCGTCCCCCAGTACATCGCCGGGCAAGTCGAGCCCCGCGCGCATTTCTTCAATTGCGTCGTAGAGCGCGGCCCGCTCTGCCGAGAGCTGGCGAACGATCGTGGAGCCCCACTGACGCTTCGCCCGGATCTTGATCGAGCTCCAGGTGCGTTTGACCAGCTCCAGATAGACGAGCGCTAGGGCTCCGCCGAATGCGCCGATCAAGAACGTAGTGATTCCCGCTCGCCAGGGCGCCAAAGCGATTTCTTCGAATGAGTTGTGAAGCTCGATTTGTCCCAGCCCGACGAGCACGGCGAAGATCAACCAAGCAAGCGGGAACAAGATCAGGCCGGTAAGCAGCTTGATCGTCGCGGTGTCTTTGTACTGCCTCGATGCGATGCGGGAGAGCACCTTGATCACGAAGTAGGGGACCGCGTTGATGACCAATCCCAAGACGAGCACGGGGGGAAACACCAAGAAGACAACCGCCGCTTGAACGGCCAGTAGGACCGGAAGCCATTTGGATTCGATTGGCGGTGGTTTGTCGAGGTCATCGTCTTGGAGATTCACCTCTCGGAGCGCTGCGTCGTAGGAGTCGACGCGATCGAGCAAGGTCTGAACTCCGTCCGGGTCGGTTCGCAAGCGCGCGTAGTAGGCCTTCCAGACCCTCGCCATCCCGAGCGAGCGTTCGGCCATGTCAGGTGCCTTGAGGCTCACTCCGGCCCGCTTCGCGCGTTCAGCGCGGACCAAGCTACGCACCCGACTCATCAACTGATTCAGCTCCCAGCTCTCGGTCGCGTGTGTGACCTCTTGCAATACAGGCTCGAGCAGATTGGTCAGCTCGCTACTTCGTGCACGCAAGGCCTCGTCGTCCAAGTCGGGGATCGGCGCCAGGAGCTCGAGCGGAAGCTGGAGCGGGGCATGGAACTCGACGAGCGCATCCGAGCGGAACATGGTCTTGTCGTCGTAGTGGAGACCGACCGGGATGATCACCGGCGGAACCCCATTGTCGGCGCAGAGTTGCGTGGCGCGGTAGTAGAGTCGCGCCGCGCCGCTCTTGAGCTCCTGCAGAAACGGGTCGTCGTGACTAACGCCCTCCGGGAACAGGGCCGCGAAGCCTCCGTCACAGACCGCCTGCGCCATGGCGTCGAGGCTCTTCCGGTTCGCCTGCCGCCGCGCATCGTCGTCTGCCTTCTTGAGGTCGGACGCGCGAAAGATCGGGACGGTGCCCAGCGCACGCATCAGGCGTCCCACGACGGGCCAGGAAAAGAGCCCGTGCCGCGCGCCGAACACCACGCGACGCGGAAACCCACTGATGATGAGGGCGGGATCGACCAAACCATTCGGATGCCAGGCGATCAGGATCCCGCCGCCCGTCTTTGGGACGTGCTCGACGCCGCTCACTTCGATGCGGCGAAAGAACAGGCCCACCAGAAACCGCACCAAGCGAACAGCGCTGCTCCGATCAACCCCCACCATCTGATTGTATCCTGAGGAAAAGGCGACTGTCCCCTTTTCCCGATACGCGCTAGACCGGGCGGGTCATGTGTGGCGGGTTAGCGTGGGTTTTGTCGGTGGCGCTCGTCGTATTCGCGGCGGGGTGCAAGAAGGAGGCGGATGAGCCCGTCGTCGAATCAAACCCAGCGAAGGAGCTGGAACCGACGGTGACACGTCCTGCGACAACCGGCCCGCCGACGGGACCAGCGGAGTATGTGGGGACGCCAAAATGCGCTGCCTGCCACGAGGCCCAGCACCAGAGCTGGCTCGGGTCGCATCATGATCTCGCGATGCAGAAGGCGACTCCAGAGACGGTTCTCGGCGACTTCAACGACGTGAAGGTCAAGTACTACCAGGAGGCGGCGCGTTTCGTCCGCGAGGGAGATGCGTTCTTCGTCGAAGCGCTCGGCGCTGACGGCAAGCGCGGGCGTTTTCCGGTGATCTATACCTTCGGCGTCGAACCGCTTCAGCAGTATCTCGTCGAGGTCGAGCCCGGGCGGCTCCAGTCTTTCCTCTTTGCCTGGGATACTCGGTCGAAAGAGGAGGGTGGTCAGCGTTGGTTTCACCTGCAGACCGACGAGTACATCGGGCCTGGCGATGCCCTGCACTGGACCTCACCTAGCTACAATTGGAACTACTCCTGCGCTGACTGTCATTCGACGGCGCTGAAGAAGAACTACGACCGGGCAACGAAGCGCTACTCGACGGAATACTTCGAGATCAACGTCGGCTGTGAGGCTTGCCACGGTGCGGGCTCACGGCATGTCGAGCTCGCGGAGGCCGCCGATGCTTCCAAAGTTGCCCTTCCGGACAATGCGGGGTTCGACCGGCGTCTTCCGGCGCCTACACGACGGATCTGGTCCTTCGGCGAAGGCAAGTCCATCGCCTCGCTGAGCACGTCCGACACGAGTGACGAGCCCGAAACCTGCGCGCCCTGCCATTCTCGACGGGCCGATCTAGGCGGTGAGGGTTTCAGTTACCATGATCGCTATCTGCTCGCAGCGCTCGACCAAGTTCTGTACTTCGACGACGGCCAGATTCGAGACGAGGTCTACGTGTACGGCTCGTTTCTTCAGAGCAAGATGCACGCGGCAGGCGTCGTCTGCAGCGACTGCCACGACGCTCATAGCGCCGAGCTTCGCCTGGAAGGCAACGGCCTGTGCAGCCGATGCCACCACGCTGACGTATACGACGCGCCGAAACACATCTTTCACGATGCCGGGACTCCGGGGAGCCTTTGCACGGACTGCCACATGCCCCAGCGCACCTACATGGGTAACGACGATCGCGCCGATCATCGCTTCGGCATTCCTCGTCCCGCGCTTGCTGCGAAGATTGGTGCGCCAGATGCATGTACCGATTGCCACGCCGACAAGAGCGCCACCTGGGCTGAGCGAGAGATCGCGAAGCGCTTCGAGGCGCGCCTGCCTCACCCGTTTGCCGAGGCACTGCACGCAGCCCGGATGCAGCGACCGGAAGGTGAGCCCGGCCTAGTCGAGCTCGTCGCCGTCGCTAAAGCACCGGCCATCGTTCGCGCGACTGCGCTCCTCGAGCTTCGCAACTTGAGCTCTCCAGCGCTTCCGGCCCTGCTGATGCGCGCCAGCAGTGATCCTAGCCCGATCGTGCGACGCACGGTTGCTGTCGCCGCTCGGGACATGCCCCCCGAGCAGAGAGTCGAAGTCATCCGGCCCTTGCTCCGTGACGAAGCGCGGACCGTTCGGATTGACGCGGTGGCCGCCGTGCTTGGCGTTCATGCGAGCGGTTGGAGTGCGGCCGACCGTGCTGCTCTCAAGAGCGCGACAGCGGAGTACATCGAGGCGCGTTCCTACAACACGGACAGGGGAACAGGCCTAGTCGACATGGCGCACGTCGCGTTGCTGGCCGGAGACTTCAAGCACGCCGAGGAGAACCTCCGCGAGGCGCTCGAGATCGACCCGACGTTCACAGCCGCCTACGTCAATCTTGCGGACCTCTATCGAGCGCAGCAGCGCGACGAAGAAGCGGCGACGATTCTTCGCGAAGCCATAGGCAAGGCAGCAGACCGGCCGCCGGTCGAGTTCGCGCTAGGCCTCACTTTGGTCCGCCTGGGCCGCCAATCCGAAGCAATGGCGCACTTGCGCCGCGCATACGAGATGCGCCCCGAAACGGTTCGCTTCGGCTATGTCCTCGCCGTGGCACAATTCGACTCGGGGAAACGCGAAGCAGCGCTGGCCACGCTGGAGCAGATGCGCAAACGTTACCCGGCCAACCGGGAGGTTGTGCGACTGCTGACGGGTTACAATCAGCAGATGGGGCGAGCGAAGGCCGCAGAACGCTATGCAGCGGAGCTGCAGAAGCTCGGCGGCAACTAGTGAGCCAGTGACGGGGTGTGAGATCCCATCGACCTCGGCGTGATGCTACTAGTCACCGTGGCGGCGGGCTGGTTCCTCCGCAAGCGCGGCTTGTTCGACTGAACCAAACTGCCCGTGTCGAGGAACTTGCTACCGTGCAATCGTCGGTTCGGGATGGGATGTGGAGATGACACCGCGTGGTGTTCGTATGCGCCGTGATCCTCGTCCTTGGCTGCAGGAGCCGAGAAGCAGTCGACGATCCAACGGTTGTGCAAGAGGCCCTGCCGCCCGAACCGGTGGACGCGCTGCCTGCCGGCACCGCCGAGGCTACGTCGAAACCTGCCGCTTTGGACACGACGCCGAACCTCGGAGAGGTCGCGGTGGCGGAGCCTGCTGACGCCGTCGTGGAGGAACCTGTTCAGACGGCGAAGCTCGCGGAGCCTGCTCGGGACCTCGCGGCCTCAGAACGGGCGTCCACCTTCGTCTCCATCGAGTACGAGCCCCCCGAAGTAGAGGAGTACGAGGTGGGCGCCCCGACGCCCAAATTCGAGAACGTCGTTCAGCCCCTTCCCAAGAAGGAGCCGATTGCCCCCAGTGGCAAACCAATCGAAGGCCCGGCAGCAGACCCAATCGACGGCCCCAGCGGCGTCTCGATTGAGGGCCCCGAAGGAGTCCCGATTGAGGGCCCCAAACCAAAGCCGATCGAGGGGTACTGACGGGCCAAGAAACCAAGAGCCGAACCGACCGACGCGCTCTAGTGCACGTCCGCCAGCTGTACCGGATTCGGCTCGACGCGCCAGATGTCGCGGCTGTAATCGCGGATCGTGCGATCAGAGGAGAAGTACCCCATGCGCGCCGTGTTCAGAATAGACATCTTCGTCCAATGATGCTGGTCTGCCCAGGCCCGGCTGACTTCCCTTTGGCAATCGACGTAGGACTGAAAATCCGCCAGAACGAAATAGTCGTCGCGGTGGAGCAAGCTGTGAATCAACGGCTGAAACAGCGCAGCGTCTTCGCGCGAAAAATGTCCGGAAGCGATGAGGTCGAGCGCGCCTTTGAGCGACGGGTTCTGCTCGTAGTACGTGTAGGGTCGGTAGCCCGTCTGCTGCAGCGCGTGAAGCTCGTCCGTGGTGAGCCCGAATAGAAAGAAGTTCTCCGCTCCCACGGCATCCCGGATCTCGACGTTGGCTCCGTCCAGCGTGCCAATCGTCAGCGCGCCGTTCATGGAGAACTTCATGTTGCCCGTTCCCGAGGCTTCCTTGCCGGCCGTTGATATCTGCTCGGACAGGTCGGCGCAGGGGTAGACGAGCTGCGCCGTCTTGACGTTGTAGTTCGGGATGAAGACGACCTTGAGCTTGCTCCTAGTATCGGGGTCCGCATTCACTACGGCTCCCACGGAATTGATCAATTTGATGATCAGCTTGGCCATGGTGTAACCGGGTGCCGCCTTGCCGCCGAAGATGAAGGTGCGCGGCGCCGTCTCGAAGTCCGGGTTCTCCTTGAGCTGTCGGTAAAGATGCACGATGTGCAGCGCGGCAAGTTGCTGACGTTTGTACTCGTGGATGCGCTTGACTTGGACATCAAACATCGAGTCGAGATCGGCCTCGACCTTCATGAGCTTGCGAGCTTCTTCGACCGCAGCTCGCTTTCGGGCCGTCTTGACGTCCCGCCATCGCGTCTGGAAATCGCGATCATCCGCCAGCTCTTCGAGATTGCGCAGCTCGCCCAGATCGGTGATCCAAGCCTCGCCGATCCGCTCGGTGATGAGTTGCGCCAGCTCTGGGTTGGCGAGCGCGATGAAACGGCGCGGCGTCACGCCATTGGTCTTGTTGTTGAACTTCGCCGGGTAGAATTCGTCGAAGTCCGGCATGACGCGGGTCTTCAGCAATTCGGTGTGCAAGGCGGACACGCCATTCACCGAGAAGCTCCCCACGGTGGCGAGGTTGGCCATGCGCACCTTGCCACTGCCATCATCGATCAGGGACATTCGCTGTTGCCTCTCGTAGTCCGGGAAGCGTTCGCGCACTTGATCCATGAATCGGGCGTTGATCTCGTAGACGATCTCCAGATGCCGCGGCAGCAATCGTCCGAACATCGATAGCGGCCAGGTTTCGAGGGCCTCCGGAAGCAAGGTGTGGTTCGTGTACGCAAATGTCTGGGAGCTGATTCGCCAGGCGTCATCCCAGCTCATCGCGTGCTCATCGAGCAGCAGCCGCATGAGCTCTGGTATCGCGAGCGCAGGGTGAGTGTCGTTGAGCTGGATGGCGAACCACTCGTGCAGATTGTCGGGTCGACCGCCGCGCAGCCTGTGCAGCCTCAGCAAGTCTTGGAGGGAGCAGGATACGAGAAAATACTGCTGCTGAAGCCTCAGTTCCTTGCCCTGCGCAAGCTCGTCGTTTGGATAGAGCACTTTGGTCAGGGTCTCGGATGCGACCTGGCGCTCCACAGCGCCGTAGTAGTCACCCTCGTTGAAACTTCCGAAGTCGAACGTGTCCGCTGCCTCTGCGGCCCAGAGGCGCAGCATGTTCATGTTGTTGACCTTGTAGCCGGGAATGGGCGTGGCGTAGGCGACTCCCTTCACCACAGTGTCCGGGCGCCAGCGGACGCGGTAACGACCGTTCTCATCCTCATACGATTCGGTACGTCCCCCAAAACCCACCGGATAGCTGTACTCCGGTCGAACGACTTCCCAGGGGTTGCCCTGCTGCAGCCATTTGTCGGTGCGCTCGATCTGCCAGCCGTCTTGGATCCACTGTTGAAAGATCCCGAACTCGTACCTGAGACCGTAGCCGACGGCGGGTATCTGCAAAGTGGAGAGCGAGTCCATGAAGCATGCTGCCAAACGGCCCAATCCGCCGTTGCCGAGGCCCGGCTCTCGTTCTTCGTCGATGAGATCCTCAAGGTCTTGCCCGAGCGAAGCAAGCGCCTCGGCGACCTGGTCGCGAATGCCGAGGTTCAAGAGCGCATTGCCCAGGGACGGTCCCAACAAGTATTCGGCCGATAGATAGCAAACGACGCGCGTCGGTTGGGCCAGCAACATCCGGGCCGTGCTCAGCCAGCGCTGCATGAGCCGGTCTCGTACGGTGTACGCGACCGCCAGGTAATAGTCCGACCGAGTCGCTAGCGCCGGGACATTGCCACAGCGATAGAAGAGGTTGTCCCGAATCGCCCGGCGCAGAGTCTCCGCGTCGAGCCCGGTTCGGTCGTCCTCGACGATCACTTCTTTGCGCGATGAAGGGTCCTTCGCGTCCATTTCCCTATCCTCGAAGAATCAGCTCGATGTCAGGCCTGCGAGTGTCGGCTTTCGCCGAAGGGATGGCAAGTGGGTTTCTAGAGCAAGACGCGCTCGTCGCACAAGCCGCCGGCGGTGCGCCGGGCTATCGTTGGACAGGTCCGACTCATGGCGACAGAGCAGCGACTAGGTTCGGCCTGTTGCCTCCGCGAGGTCCCGCCATCGACTCCCGAGCGCGGGCGACAGCTGACCCGACTCCAGCCTCCAGGTCCAATTGCCGACCGTGGTTCCGGGACGATTCATGCGGTGCGTCTCGTCGAGGTGAAGCAGATCTTGAAGAGGGAAGATCACGGTGTCGGCAGGTGACTCGAGAAGCGCCCGAATCGCAGCGTCGACGACGTCTACCTCGCGAGTCGTCCCAAAGTAGCTCTGGACGCGCCAGAGGTCCGCCTCAGCGCTCGCGTCTTTGGACTGAGCCTGGCGCTCAAGGTCTCGATACCAGCCGAGCATCGTGTTGCTGTCATGGGTCCCGGTGAAGGCCACGCCGTGGCGGGGGTACTCGTCGGGGTGATGCACGCGGTTTCCGGCGTCGCCCCCGAAGGCAAATTGCAGCACCTTCATTCCGGGGAGGCCGTACCGGTCCCGTAGGTCCCAAACCTCCTGGCTAACCGCTCCGAGGTCCTCCGCGATGAACGGGAGCTCACCATGCACTCGCCTGAGCTCGTCGAATAGCGCCTGTCCGGGAGCGTCGATCCACTGTCCGTCCATCGCAGTCTCAGACTCACTCGGGATGCGCCAGTAGCGCGCGAAACCGATGAAGTGGTCGAGCCGCAGCAAATCGAATAGCTCGAGCTGGCGTTGCAGACGCGACTTCCACCATGCGAAGCCGGTCTCCTCGTGTTGCTCCCAATCGTAGAGCGCGTTTCCCCAACGCTGGCCGCCCGCGGCAAACGCATCGGGCGGAGCGCCCGCGACGAACCTGGGGAGACCCTTGGCATCGAGAAGAAACGCCTCGGGGTGGGCCCACACGTCCGCGCTCTGATGGGCGACGAACATCGGTACGTCGCCGATGAGCCCCAGTCGTCTATCCCTGCAATGCTCCCGAAGCGCCATCCACTGTCGGTCGAACAGGAACTGCTGGAACGCGAAGTAGTCGATATCGTTTGCCAGCTCTTCGCTGGCCCTGGAGAGGGCCGATCGCTCTCGCCGAGCGAGGTCTTCGGGCCAGTGCGTCCAATCGGCCGTCCCGTAGCGCAAGCGGAGCGCGATGAACACGCAGTAGTCGTCGAGCCAGGCACGTTCGCGCGTTCGAAACTCCCCGAACGATCGCTGCATGTCCTGTGACCCTCGCTCGAGGAACGTCTGATACGCTTGCGTCAGGAGCTTCGAGCGAAGGCGTTTGGATGTCCCGAAGTCGGCCTTCCATGTCTTCGACTCATCGGGAAGCTTGCCGAGCAGCGATTCCGATAGCAGGCCGTCCTCGGCCAATGCATGCGGCGAGACCATGAGTGGCTCGCAGGCGAATGCCGAGACGCTGGAGTACGGCGATTCGGAGTCGCCGATCGGATTGAGAGGGAGCGTTTGCCACCAGCCTTGGCCGGCATCCGCGAGGAAGTCCGCGAACGCATGCGCAGACGGTCCGAGATCCCCGGTGTACGGACCACCTGGAAGTGAGGTGATGTGCATTAGAATTCCGCTGCGCCTGGGGAGCTCCACAGTTACCTCTGACCCCGTTCTGCCACGAGGACGACAGTCGAATAGGCCTGCACGAGGTGCTCGCTTTCGGTCACGACTTCCGCTTCTTCGGGGTCGGTGAAGTCGTGAGGCGACGGCCTGTGCGTGTCGATCAAGCGCCGCCACTGGCTGGGCTCACCTTCGCGAATGGAAGGGAGCTCGAACGTCAACGGTTCTGAGTACGCGTTGAACATGAAGTGCCACCAGTGTTGAAAAACGTCGACGGAAAAAGCCAAACTCCGGGAGTGGGGTGCAACATCCGGTTTATTGAGCTTCACACCGTGCCAGTGCACTGGAACGGCATGAAGCAGGGCCGACAGACTCAAACCTGGCACTTCAAAGGCCACGCTCAGTCGCAAGTGGATCAGCTTTCTCACGAATCGGTGAAGGCCGGCATGCTTTTCGAGGAGGCTCCAATCGAACCAGGTGAGCTCGCTGTCATGGCAGTAGGGGTTGTTGTTGCCGTGCTGGGTTCGACGCGCTTCATCGCCCATCAGCAACATCGGCACACCGAGTGAAAGAAGATTCGTGGTGAAGAAGTTCTTGATCTGCTGGTTGCGGAGTTGCTCGATGGCCGGATCATCGCTCGGACCTTCGATGCCACAGTTCCAGCTCAGGTTGTGGTCCGATCCATCGTGGTTCTGCTCTGCGTTCTCGGCATTGTGCTTTTCGTTGTAGGAGACCAGATCGTTGAGCGTGAATCCGTCATGGCAGGTCACGAAGTTGATGCTCTGCTCCGGCTCGCGTCCCTGGGCCCCGTAGATATCGGGACTCGCAAGAAACCGAGCTGCGAGCTTATCGACGTGCCCATGGTCGCCTCGGAAGAACCCTCGCACGTCGTCGCGGAACTGGCCGTTCCATTCCTTCCAGTGGTCGCCGAAGAAACTCCCGACCTGATAGAGGCCCGAGGCGTCCCATGCTTCTGCAATGAGCTTGGTCCCGCTCAGAACCGGGTCGGTTTCGATGTCCCAGAGCACTGGCGGGTTTGCCACCACCTCCCCTTCGGTGTCGCGCGAGAGGATGGACGCGAGGTCGAAACGGAAGCCGTCCACGTGCATCTCCGTCACCCAATGCCGCAGGCTGTCGAGAATCATGCGCCGCACCACTGCGTGGTTGGCGTTGAGCGTGTTCCCCGTGCCGCTGTAGTTGGCGTAGCGCGAAGGGTTCCCCGGTTCGAGGCTGTAATAGGTGCTGTTGTCGAGACCCTTGAACGAAAGGGTTGCGCCGTCTTCGCCCGCCTCGGCTGTGTGGTTGTAGACCACGTCGAGAATGACCTCGATATTGGCTCGGTGGAGCGCTTTGACCATGTCTCGGAACTCGTCCAGGACATCCAAGGGCGCGTCGCACGACGCGTAGCCGCAGTGTGGTGCGAAGAAAGAGATTGGGTTGTAGCCCCAGTAGTTGCTCAGGCCCGGCGGCGCCTCCTGCGGGTCGAATTGAAACACCGGCAAGAGCTCCACCGTGGTCACACCGAGGTCCTTCAAGTACGGAATCTTTTCGATGAGGCCCGCGTAGGTTCCGCACTTGCCGGGGGAAACTCCCGAGCTCGGATGCCGGGTGAACCCGCGAACGTGCATTTCGTAGATGACGGTGTTGGAGAAGGCGTGCCTGGGGAAGATGTCCCCCTCCCAGTCGTATGTGCTGAGGTCCGCCACGACGCTCTTCATCGCCGTCGCCGTGGTATCGCCGGGCCGCCGTGCCGCCTCACGATCGTAACCGGCCGGAACGGCAACGGCTCGACCATAGGGATCGAGCAGCAGCTTCTCCGGGTCGTAGCGGAGGCCTTCCTTCGGGGCGTACCGACCTTCGGCGCGATAGGCGTAGAGTTGGCCTGGTCCGATGCCCGGCACGAAGGCATGCCAGTAGTGAAATGTCCGATGCTTTCGCAACGGGTCGAGCCGGATCACGCGCGAAGGCAGCGGATGATCAGGACGATCGAACAGCAGCAGCTCGAGCGCCCTGCAATGCTTCGAATAGACGCTGAAATTCACGCCGCCCGGCTGAGGCGTCGCACCCAAGGGAAAGCTTTGTCCGGTTTCGATCATTCGGTGAGCTTCGGTGGCGCGCCGAGTACGCAGGGCTCGCCCGATACCAGCTCTTCTATCGTCGCCTGGATCGCCCCCGACATCTTCTAGGAAAGTCTAGTCGAAGACGCTCTTCCGCGACAAGGAGCCCGAGTTGAATCCTCAGGGCTGGGCCGGGGCGACATCGCATTGGGTGATGATTGGTGATTGCTGGCCTGGTTTGAAGCCGCGAACGGAACGACAATGTTCGGTTGGACCGCAGCGCTCGTCGTGGCCTTCATGCAGAGCCTGGCGCCAGGGCGTGTCGGCGACGAGAACGCCTAGGTCGACGGGATCGCGGCGGATGCTAGCGCTTCACGGCCGTCAAGAGCTGTTCGGTGCTCGGACGCGTCTTGTAGTCTCGGGCGACGTGCTCCCAGGCGACCTTGCCATCTCGAACCAGGAAGACTCCGGGCACCGCCATCTTGTGGTGGTCTCTACCGGACCATTGTTCGATGTCGTATCCGTACTCCGCAAGGCGTGCCGCGCCGGCAGCATCGAGCTGAAGCACGACGTTGAACGCTTCATGCGCCCTCAAGTCCGGGTCAGAGAGTACGGGAAACGGCACCTCGTAGGCATTCTGGGTGACTGCAGCAGCATCCGGCCGGTCGACGCTGATCGTAACGATCGACACCCCGAGTGCCTTGAATCGGTCGTACGACTGGCTGAGCTCGCGAATCTGGAAGTTGCAGTAGGGGCACCAGCCTCCACGGTAAAAGACGACCAGCGTGTCGTCATCGTTGATCGCCGTCGAAGAGAACGTCTTGCCCCGGAAGTCCTGAATTTCAAACGCGGGAATCACCGCGCCGACGGCCAGCCCCAGACCATCGTCTCGCGTTCCGAGCGTGCTCGAAGAAGTCACAGTGAATGGCTTTGGCGTCGACGCTTGAAACGCCGGGGCCGAGGGCGGAGTGCGCGGGTCGCAAGCCGATAGGAGCGGAATGATGAGAACCAAGTGGCAAAGCGAATGCATGAACGACCCCTGACGTGAGGCGGAGCATAGTCGGCGGATCGGGCATGTACAGGCGGTGCGTCTTCCGGCCGCTGCATTTCGCGCAATCGCGGCCTTTGTCGATTGTCTCGAGATTGAAAAGCCCGTTCGCAGCTACTATGGCTGCATCAACGATGCCTGCGCCCGATCAAGATCGCTTCGACCACCTGGTCGTTCTCATGCTGGAGAACCGGTCGTTCGATAGTCTGTGCGGTTATCTGTACGAAGAGGATCAGCCGAAACAGTTCATCCCCGACCGGGACCGTGTCTTTCGTGGTGTCGCTGGCCGCGATGACTTGCTGAACCACGACGGTGGCGATCCGCCGATCGAGTACCACGTTCGCAAGGCTCCCTGGGAGCGAATAGAAGACATGTACGCCCCGTATCCGAACTCCGGGGAGTTCTACGAGCCGAACATCAACCGGCAGGTTTACGGAACCGACAGCGTGTCCGGGCCGTCCGCGGCGCTTCCGACCGAGAACCTCATGGACGGATTCGTACAGGACTACATTCGCGTCGCGGAGGAATCGAAGAGCTGGGACGGCGACATCGAGGTAACGCCCGAGCTCTTGCAGCAGATCATGAACTGCTTTCCCCCGGAGGCCGTGCCGGTGCTGAGCACGCTCGCTAGGTCCTTTGCGGTCTCGGATGCATGGTTCTCGTCGGTGCCGAGCTCGACCTGGCCGAACCGTTCGTTCACGCACAGCGGCACCTCGCGGGGCAGGGTGGTCAACAAGCCTGCCACCGAGTGGGCCCTTCATCATGATCAGCCGACTGTCTTCGAGCGACTATCGGACAAGCTCGGCCGCGATGCCTGGCGGGTGTACGGCGAAGAGTCGCACCTGAGCTCCTTGACCTGGCTGCTCCACCCGCCACTGCGTCACCACAAGTACCGGCACTGCTTTGAAAGATTCGAACGATTCCGGAAGGACTGCGCCAACGGAACGCTCCCCGCGTATTCGTTCTTGGAGCCGCGGAGCTTCTTGAACCCCAACGATATGCACCCGCCTTTCTGGCTTCACCCGAACGTGGCATCGAGCGCGCTCGCGGGTGAGATCTTCATCCAAGAGGCCTACGATGCGGTACGCCAGGGCCAGCGCTGGGATCGCACGCTGCTGGTCATTACCTTCGACGAGCACGGCGGCCTCTACGATCACGTTCCGCCGCCCACGAACGCGATGCCGCCCGATGACCCACCGACTCCGGGGGACCACGGCTTTCTCTTCGATCGCTTTGGACTTCGCGTGCCGACCATCTTCGTGTCTCCCTACGTCGAAGAAGGCACGGTCGTTCGCGCCGAGGGCGACACGCCTTTCGACCACACCTCGATCATCAAGACCCTCTGCGAGCGATGGGATCTCGAGGGCCTGACCGAACGCGACCGAGCCGCCCCGAGCTTTGGGTCGGTCTTGACCCGCGCGGCCGACCAGCCACGCCTAGAAACCCCCGATGTCGAGCCCCGGCCATACAAGCGCCTCCCAGAGCCGAAGGCTCATGAAGGGCCGATCAGTCATCTTGGCAACCAGATCATCGAGCTGTCTGCGGCCATCGCGGGCGAGACGGTGCCGCTCTTGAAGACCGCCGGCGAGGCGGTGCAGCACCTTCTCGGTCGCGTACACAGGCCGGGGAAGTAGCAGAGCTCTACAGGCAAGCTCATCCGTAGATCAGATCCATGTCTGGCTTTCCGGTGCAGTAGTAGTGGACCCAGATGTAGGCGTGCTGGAACAAGGCTGCGGCGAGAGCGGCGAGGGAGCCGCCGATGAGGGCGATGCCCTCGGAGATTTCAAACCAGCGCGCTAGGCCGGCGCGTCCGCCATCGGCAACGGCAAGTCCGAGGATCAGGATCGGGCGCGCAATGGGGAGAGGCATGAAGATGACTCCCCAGACGACCAGGTCCGCTTTGCCGCAGAGCCGCGTGAGAAACGACCAGCCGAGCTGGGCGCGGAAGACAAACGCCACGATCACTTGATGCGCAATGGCCGTCACAACCGAAGCCCAGAACCATTCGGCATCCGATAACCCGAGCCACTCCCCGTCTCCCAAGGCGGGCGCTGCAAATGCCCCGCATATCGGCACCAGAACAACGAGGGCCAAGACGTGAAGCCACTGGCGATGCAGGGCAAAGGCGAGGGTGCCCGCTTCGGGAATGCTCGCGTACTCAGGCGTGCGCGTCATGACTCAAGGCGATTTCGGACTGGAAGCGACGACCCTTTCGACGGCCTCGAGCAGGCTCTTGCTGTAGACGCGGCCTGCGAGGTTGTCGCGCGCCTTCTTCGCGACAGCGTCCCACTCGGCCTTGTACGGCGTGGTGTCGACCTCGATCATGCCGCGTGCAACGAGAGATGCGTACGCTCTCGCATCATCGCGCTGCACCAGCGCGTCGTTTGCCTCGGATGCACGCACGCTGGTGGAGAGCAGAACCTCTTGGTCGTGCTCGGAAAGCTCGTTGAACTTCTCCTGCGTGACGATCCCACCGCCGACCATGATGTTGAAATTGTCCTTCGCCATGTACTTGAGCCGCGTGTACCACTGGAGCGCGACCGCAGCGAGAGCGGATGCGGGCACCGTATCGACCATTCGCGTTTGCAATCCGCCGTAGACTTCCGGGAGACCCATTCGAACCGGGTTGGCGCCGATCACGTTGATGAACTCGGCGAACACAGGGTCATCCTTCCAGGCCCAGGGGCGAACGCTCTTGAGGTCGTTCGGCCTCACAAACTCGTGCGTCGAGAAGAGTCGGTTCTTGCCGGCTACGCCCCAGTTCAGGAGTACAAAGCCCGCATCCTTGAATAGCTTGGCAAAACGGTCGTTGAGCTCCGTCCGCGCGCGCGCGAGCTGCTCGTACTCGGTGAGCAAGCCGGGCGCTGTCAGTACCAGGACCGGGCGCGCGACCATGCCGAGCCCCGTCGTCGAAATCCCGGCGCCGTCCATCTGCCCCGCCCGCATCTTTCGGACGAAGTCGCGCTCGTCGCCCTGGCTTCCGCCGGAGTAGAAGCGCAGCTCGACCCGGTTGTTGGTCTCCTTCTTGACGCTTCGATTCCAGGCCTTCGAGATCTTCATGAAACCGGAGCCGGCGGGTGCCAGTGAGGCAAAGCGGATGATGATGGGTCCGTCGGCACTTGCCTGCGGAGCGGAGACGGCTCCGGGCAGTAAGGACGCGCTCGCGACGAGCAGGCAAATGAAGGAGGAGCGAGTCTTCGTCATAGCTTGGGCGATACCCGCTTCTCATGGCATTGCCAAGCTGGCGAACGGGGCGATACTCGAGCCTGCGGAAGGAAAGAACGATGAGCGATGAAGCCAAGGTCAAACGCCTCGCCGAGCTCTTTCGGCGCACCGGCGAAGCCCATCACGAGGCGTTCCTGCAGACTGACGGCGACGACGCCGAGTGGCCGCTCTGGTACGCTGAGTATCTTCAAGATCGGCTGAAGCCATTCTTGGCCGCCCCAATGACCCGGAGTCGATTGGTCTTCTGTCTCATCGGCGCCGACGACGAGCACCGTGCCACGGAATCGGATGCTCCCTGGCCCGAATACTACGCGCACCGCTTTCTCGAATGTCTCGGTCCGGCCGAGGAGCCCAAAGAGGATCGACTGGCCCTGTACTACTTCGACGGCTGTCCGTTCTGTGTTCGCGTGCAGCGCGCGATCGACGCACTGGGTCTCGACGTCGAGCTCCGCAACATCTACAGCGACCCCGCCTATCTTGCCGAGCTCCGCCAGGTGCGCGGTCGAACCACCGTGCCCGTGTTGAGAATCACGAGCGCGGACGGCGAAGATCGCTGGATGCCCGAGTCGTCCGACATCGTGCGGTACTTGCAAGCCACCTACGGCCAAGCGGCTGCCTGAGCCGAAACCGCAGCGCGCCTGACGAAACGCGGGTGAGCGGTGAGCGCTTCTGTCGAAGCTGCCTGCCCTCCCTGTTAGCCGTTAGCATTCCGTGCCAGTGCCAGTGTCAGTGTCAGTGTCAGTGTCAGTGTCAGCGCGACCGCCAGTGAGGGAGAACCCTTTCGGCACTCCTCGGAGGTGCAAGTCCCGCTGCGGGAATGGGATCACGATCCCTGCCTCCTCCAATGCGTCGTAGATCGCGACGTGCACTCCGCTTGGCACTTCCAGCACGTCCGACGGGTCCATGAAGATCCGCAGCTCGAAGTCGAGTGAGCTCTCGCCAAAACCCCGAAACAGCGCGATCGGTGGCGGGGTCTTCAGGACTTTCTCGGTACTCGCTGCAACCTTCCTCAAAATAGCGAGCACCTCCTTCGGGTCGGTACCGTACGCCACGCCAACGGGGATGGTGACCCGTTGTTGACGGGCTGCCAGGGTCCAGTTGATGACCCGGCCGGAAATCAAGTCGCCGTTGGGGACGATGACCTCGGCGCCGTCGAAGGTACGGATCGTGCTCGCCCGAATCCCAATGCTGCTCACATTGCCGACGATGCTGTCGAGCTCAATCTTGTCTCGCATGCGAATGGGTCGCTCGGTCAGGAGCACGAAACCGGATACGAAGTTGTTCACGAGGCTCTGAAGGCCGAAGCCGATGCCCACGCCGAGCGCGCTCAGGACGATGGTGAGCCTGTCGAGCGGGACCCCCAGAACTGAGACCGCGGCGACGAAGCCAATTGCGATGATGGCGTAGCGGGTAAACGTCGTGAGCGCGAAGGGGACTCCAGCCTGCATGTGAAGCCGCGGCAGGACTTCTTCCTGGAGGACGAAGGCTACAAACCGCGAGATCAGCCAACTCAGCCAGAGCACGACAAAGAACGTGAAGAAGTCCCCAAAGGTTACCCCGGTTTCGCCGAGACCCATCCCTAGGTCCGTCGAGAGCCCCCGTCGGAGCCAGTGTCCGATGGGCCGCCAGATCGAGGTCATGTCGGTCATCGTCCAGGCGAATAGTGCGAAGGCGAGGATGCGTACGACGCGGCTGAGCATATTCGCGGTCAGACCGCGGTTCGCGCGGACCATACGGAAGGCGTCCAGCCGGCCCACGTGTGCGGCAGTCGAGACCAGGGCCTCGACGATACGCGCGACCGCCATACAGGCCGTCGCCGCAATAGAGCCAACGGTCGCGAGCAATGCCGCCTCGGTTGCGAAATGGCTGTACCCGAGAACCGACGCGCCCGCGCCCATCACGCAGACGAACAGCGCACCCCGGGCCCAGAGGCTCGTCAGCGAGAACCAGAAACCTTCTCGAAACCGCTTGGGGACATCGACCGTCCGAAGGAAATGGATCAACCAAGCCGCACCTGCGGCACCCAAGAGAAGCTCGATCAGCAACATAGCCCGTTCGACGCCGGGGTGACCGGAGACCAGGGCCACGACGATGTGGAGCGTGCCGAGGAGGGCGAGCCCGACTAGAGCGTTGCGGAAGCTCGCCGGCACCATCTCCCTATAGACGACGAACCAAATCGGGATCGCGACCAGCCAGGTCAGGACGATCAGCTCGACGACGCGGTCGGGCAAGATGAACCGAGCTGAGACGATTCCGACCAGAAGTGCCCCCGCCCAAGGGTGTCGAAGCGCTTCGGCCGCTCCGTCCTCCCAGGGAATGGCGCCGTCCTGGTGGCGTGCGCTGATTCTCTCGGCGAGAACCCCCCGCGTGTGGCGAAAGATCAAGGCGAAGCCAAGCACCAGGAACAAGACCAGAAGCCAAGCTCCGTTTTCAGCTCGCAGGGTGGACTCGACGCCCGGCCAAGAGAAGCGGATGTCGTAGCCCTCGGGCGCCGCGTCTGCGATGGGAGTATCATCGGATTTCCAAAGCGGAGAATCTTGGCGTTTGAACACGCTGTCGGCCTGCGCCCGCAGGGCCGCGGTGATTCTCTGCTCAGCCAATCGGACGCTGTGGCGAACGTCTAGCGTGCGGTTCTGAAGCTCGAGCGTTTCACTGATCCGCTCGACGAGCTCCTTTTCGCCCTCCCGCAGGCCTTGCAAGATCGACCCGGCCCGAGCACTGACAGACTTGGGAACCGAAGCTCGCCTCGCTGAGCGAAGGGCCTTGGTCCAGAGTTCGAGGTCCTCTTCGTTCTGTTTCTTGAGCTTGTCGAGATCGCCGGCGTACACGCTGAGCTTGTCAATCTGCCGTTCGGCCCGAGCGTCCAAGATCTCGAGCTGAGTGCTCATGGTGTTGATCTCGGAGCTCATCATCCGTCGAGCCTCGAGCTCTCCGAAATACGCTTGAAGCTCGGCGCCTTCGGCCTCGATCTCATCGAGCGCCCGATTCACCTCCGCCGCAACGTCGACGACCGCTATCTCGTTCCGGATCTGCGCGAGGCGCTCCTCGACAGCGCTGGCCTCGATCGCGAAGTCTGCGATCGTGATCTCTTTGGGCTCCTCGGGCGCTGCCGCGGCGGGCTGGGGCGCTGGGGTCTGAGCGCGTGCGAGTCGCGGGACCGTCGAGCCGGCGAGCAGCATCAGCGCGAGCGCTGCTATCCCGAGCCGGGTGCGATTAGACTTCTCAAGCATCTCGCCGCGACTTAGCACGGATGGGACGTCCGATGGAGCGGTCCCCGTGGCTCAGGGTTCCGGCGAGATTGCTCGGTGGTTGGTCGAGTCGGCCTCTGCCACCCCTTCCTCGGTTGGGGAGTGCGCCGTCCTCAGCTCCGGCTGTAGTCTCACTTTGTCCCAGACTTCAGGAAAGGCACCAACGGCGCCGAGCTTCTCCCGCATTCGCCGGTAGAGGCGGTGGTCGAACATCTCTTCGAACTGGCCGCGGTTCATCCAGACGTCTTGATACAGGGGAACGAAGCCACCGACTTCATGGGTGAAGAGCTCCGTGGCGGCGACGTGCTCTTCGGCATCCCAATCCTCGCCTCGCTTGACTGCAGGGGGAATCCCATACGCGCCGAGGTCGACGAACATGTCCCAGCGTTGCCCGGGTTGTAGTTGTCGCGGCCTGGGCTGCAGGCCCTGGTAATCACCATGATCGTAAATGCGAATCGGATAGACGAGCAGTGGATACACCTCGAAGCGTTCGTGGAACTCCTCGACAGCCCGTTTCAGCTCGCGCATCGGGATGATGACGTCCTGTACGACGTGCTTGTGCACGAGCTTCCAACGCACCCCTTCGGTCATGGTGCCCTTGAGCAGCGAGATCTTGGGTGCACCAAGCCAGCCGAAGCCCCAGCGCCACCAAGCCTTGCTCGAAAACGGCATCAGTTCTTCCAGCTCCCAGAAGATCGAGCGCGTGTGGCGGTGGTAGTAGTCCCGCAAGGGGATCCAGTCTTCGAACTCGCCGCGCTCGAGCGCGGTTGCCACATGATGAAAGAAGAATTGCTTGTACCAGCGGTTGATAGGGTTGATCTTCGAGCGGTCCAAAGGGGCGTCGTCGTACCAGGCACATTGAATGACGCCGCTGTCTCTCGAGTAGATGGTCGCTTCCAAGAACTCCGGCGCGTCATCGGCAACCGAAAGCGCGTAAGTCTTGTCGCAAAGCTCTTCCATGCTGTGGCAGGGGATGTACTTCATGCGCACGTACGGTTTGGCCGGCTCGATCTCGAGCTCCAGCGCTACCAAGAAGCCCAGAGTGCCGTGCGACCAGGGAAGCGCACGGAACAGCTCGGGGTCACTATCCTCGGTCACGCGCAAGAGAGTGCCATCCGCGGTCACGATCTCGTATGCGACGACCGTTTCCTGAATCAAACCGTAACGGTGACAGGTGGTCTCCATGCCGAGGCCCATGCACAGACCTCCAGCGGTGAGGTCTTCCATTTCGACCATGACCTTGAGCGCGTAGCCCATGGGCACGAGGTATCGACTAATCTGCCCCATGTTGGCTAGAGGCTCTACGCGGACGACCATCCGCTCGGTGTCGACTTCGAGGATATCGCGGAGGTCGATCTCGATGTGGTTGCAGTCCTTCTTGTACGTCGAGGTTCGCGTCGACATCGTCAGCCAGGGCGGCCTCGCCGTGCACATGGGACGCTCGGACCCAGACGCACGCCAGGCCCGCACCTGCTCCTGCACGTGACGCACCCGTTCATCGTGCTTTTCGGGCGAGGCACCGAAACGCGCGTAGAGCACATCGCGCGTCACTCGCGCGCGCTCGAACATGAAGCTGGCGGGTAGGGCTGTGGCAGCGACTACCAGACCACGATTGTCCGTCATCCATTGAGCGGCGCTCTTGGCGAGCCTCGTTTGCCCGAGTTGGCCTAGTATCGACATCCGGCTACCTCCACCAACGCATCTTGCCACGCCACCCTCAGGGAGCCAGCGCGCTCCTGCACGAGACGGTACGCCTGGACAGAACGGACCCAAGCCGATACGAAACGAGGATTCGCATGTTCAAACGCGTGCCGAAAGAGCCGAAAAGGAGGAGAGGACGAATGATTGCCGCGCTGGTTGTGCTCTTTCACGTGCTGGGCTTCACCTCGTCGATTCATGCCGTCATGAGCACTCGCACATCCCAGGGCGCCATCGCCTGGGCCGTGACCCTCAACACCTTCCCCTACCTGGCTGTGCCCGCGTACTGGGTGTTCGGGCGCAGCAAGTTCGAGGGCTATGTGATCGCGCGTCGTGGTACCGACGTGCGCAACGACCAGATCGAGCAGGAAGTGATCGACACCGCGACACCGTATCTAGTTCCTGAAGGGGAGGGCGCGGAGGCCGCGAGCGCTGCCGAAGGCTTGGCTCGCATGCCGGTCCTTCGCGGAAACGCAGTCGAGCTCCTCATCGACGGCGATGCGACGTTCGAGAGCATCTTTCGCGGTATCGATGAGGCCAAGGAGTACGTGCTCGTTCAGTTCTACATCGTCCACGATGACGGTCTTGGGCGCGCACTCAAAGAGCGCCTGCTTGCAAAAGCCAAAGAGGGCGTGCCCGTGTATTTCCTCTACGACGAAGTCGGCAGCCACTCGCTGCCCGACAGCTACAAAGAAGAGCTTCGCCGTGCGGGCGCGGAGGTCTCGGAGTTCAATACGCGCAAGGGCAGGCGCAATCGCTTTCAGCTCAATTTTCGGAACCATCGAAAAATCGTGGTCACGGACGGGCGGGTCGCCTGGATTGGCGGGCACAACGTGGGCGATGAATATCTCGGCAAGGATCCGAAGTTCGGGCACTGGAGAGACACGCATCTCCGCATCGAAGGGCCAGCGGTCCTGAAGGCGCAGATCTCGTTCTCCGAGGACTGGTATTGGGCGACGGAGACACTGCTCAAGCTCAATTGGAGCGCTCGTCCCGCGCCCGACGGCAGCGATGCGCGTGTGTTGATCATTCCGACGGGTCCGGCAGACGAGCTGGAATCAGCCAATCTGATGTTCGTCCATTCGATCAACTCGGCCCGGAAGCGCATCTGGATCGCAAGCCCCTACTTCGTGCCGGAGCATGCCGTCATCGTCGCGCTGCAATTGGCGGGCCTCAGAGGGGTGGACGTGCGAATTCTGATCCCCGACGAGCCCGACCACATGATGGTGTACCTGGCCGCCTACTCGTACTTCGACGAGGCTGGACAAACGGGGGTGAAGTTCTATCGGTACACCGATGGCTTCCTGCACGAGAAGACCATGCTCATCGACGACGACGTGGCGGCGGTTGGCACTGCCAATTTCGACAATCGTTCGTTCCGACTCAACTTCGAGATCACGGCCATCGTCTCTGACCCGGGCTTCGTTCCCAAGGTCGAGCAGATGTTCCAAGACGACTTCAAACGCTCGCGACTGATGACGGAGGGCGAGTACGACCGCAAGCCCTGGTGGTTCCGCCTCGGTGTCCGCGTTTCGCGACTCGCGGCCCCTGTTCTCTAGCACCTAGTGCGCGTTCTCGCCGAAAAGCTGCTGGTCCATCTGATCGAGACGATTGTTGTGATCGTTTGCCGACTCGAGCACCTTCAGGACCTTCTCCGCGCGCTGGGGCGCATCTCTGGAGATCCGACCAGGTTCACCGCTGAGTCCGAACGCAGTGGTCTCCTCGGCCTTGCCCGTCACCCAGACCGCTAAGCCACATAGCAGCACGCCCAGCACAAGAAGCCCCCCAATCCTCATGGCTACAGCCTAGGTGATTTGCCGAGCCCGTGCCCAGCTACCATCCCCTCGCCGTCGCTGTGACCGTCCTTAAGCCCCGGAGCCCCGCGGACGACGCGAACGTCGACTTGGCGGGGCCCCATAAGACAGTCCTGACCGTCGTTGCCGTGGGAACTAATGTTGAGTCGAACCCCTACAATTTACTAGTAGGTGGGCGCGGATTTCGTACGCTTTAGGCCCCCCGATGACGCTAGCCGGGTCCGCACACCACGCACGTTGAAGCACCCTAATCGACCTAGTCAGGGATTCACTACTCCTTCCTCACCTGCAACGACAGAGGGACTATCCTCGAAGGTAGAGCCGAGCTTCCCGCCGGTCAACTCAGAGTTTGACCGGGCTGGCCTTGAGCGCCGCGCGGCCTTCTTTCACGTATACCGTGAATCGCACCGAAGGCGCATTGTGGCGCTTCATCACCTGGTCACGCGCCGCATGAAGCTTGCGCACGAACTTGTCGAACGTGAGCCCGCTCACCGATACGCCGCAGCTCTTCTGCGTTTCGAGGAACTGCTCGAACACCTCGCGGAAGTGCCCCTCTTCGCCCTGCACGGCAGGCGCGGAAGCCTCGATGAGCTCCTGCGGCACATGCTTGACCTGCGTCGACTCCTCGGTCTCGTCGTCGTATTCCGCGTACGAGTCTACGACCGCATTCGGCCGAGTGGGCGGATCGTTCACCTCTGACACCATCGGCTCTTCGGAGTGTCGAACCGTCGCAGCAACCGCGTGCCGGGAGGAGGTTGAGCGATTCGGCCAAGATGACGGCATCCGCTTAGGGCGCGAGGACGGCGAGCGTGCCGGACGCGCCGTGGGCGCATCGATGGGCGGTCTGGCGGTAGGAACGCCCTCCGGTGCTGCCGTGAGCGTACCGTCGACTGATGCGGTCTTGATCGCTGCCATCTGCGGCGTCTTCGCTGGCGTGTCGTGGATGGGCGCCGCCTGCTTTGCAGTAGCCGCTTCGGTGGAGACTCCGAAGTACCCCGCATTCGAGCCGTCGCGCGTGGTGTTCAGGATGTGGTCGAGATCGACCGAAGCGCGCTTCGCTGCGTCTTCTTTGAAACCGACGCCGGCACGCAGCGCCGTATTGAGGTTCTCCGCGATCTTCCTGTAGTGCCGTCGAAGCTGACCCGCCGGCAGGCTGTCCAACTCTGCTTTGGCCAGGCTTTCGCTCGTATTCCGTAGGATCAAGACGCCCTTGTCGTGCTCCACATAGAGCAGGGTCAAGCCCAGAAGGAGGAGCAGCAGCGGAATACCGATGACGATCAGCCAGGGAAGCGAAGCCACGTCTTCCTGGAAGGTGTTCGCAAAGAGTCCGCCGAGCCCGACGGTGCTTCCTCGGCGGCCGATGATGTAGCCGACCTCAGCGTGCGCCGCCTCACCTCGGACCAGCGCAGCAATTGCGCGAGAACGCTCGGCGATTTCGACTGAGCCTTCGCCGTTCCGCATTTGGGTCAGCGCCGCTGCGAGCCCGGCCTTGAGCTCGGCGCTGCTAGGTGCCTTGGCTCCCCCGACGTGAGATGCGATCAGGCGATCACGAAAGAAGAACACCACGGTTGAGTTTGGCAGCTTGCTGGCTAGACGCTTGGCAAGCCCATCCTTGATCGCCATCCCGTGCACCACGGCGCCGACGTATCGTCCGCCGTCGAAAACGGGGCGCGCAGCCATTCGGTAGACCTCGCCGTTGTAGACCCAGACATCGTCTCGCATGAATCCGCGGAGCGCATCTCGAACGAGCGGCATCTCGTCGAGTTGGGTCGAATCCATGTCGTCTTTGTCGAGCGTAGCCACGACTTCGCCCTCCAGGTCGACCGCGAAGACCAGGTCTCCCTTGCCCTCTTCGAGCTTGCCGTTGAGAGAAGCGAGTTTCTGGCTCAGGCGCTTCCGTGTGCTTGCTCCCGGTGTTCCCAGGTGCCCGCTAGAGCTTCGTAAGGTCTGGCGAACCTCGGAATCGACCGCAACGGATGCCAAGGCGTCCAGTCGAAGTCGTGCGTCGAGGCGCTGCCAAAGCTCGGCTTCCACATGATCTCGGCGCAACTGCTCTTCGAGCTGGTACTCGGCTTCCCGACTGGCCGCGGACTTGTTCAAGAAGGCGCCTGCGAGCGCTCCCCCGACGGCCAAAGCTAGAACGAGATACCAAAGGCGTGACAACATCGGTTACTTCTCCCGACCATTGCTCATGGTGAGCGGATCAATCTGAAGTGTTCGGCCGGAAGGCACCGTGACGCGACGCGACGCGACTTGCTCGGATCCGCGAAGGATTCTCAGCGAGTAAGGTCCGGGCGGAACGTCTTCGAAGGTGAACTTACCGTTCGCGTCGACCGCGCCGCATGCAACCAGCTCTCGCATAGAATGCAAGTAGCCGCTGATGTGTCCATAGATGCGGTCACCCAGCTCCCATGGCCCACCCGCAGGAACGTTGATCACCCGAGCTTTGCCGGGACCCGCCTCGAGCGGCGTGAACCCCGCAAGCCCCTCGACCGAAAGCTCGTGCGTGAACGCATCGCGGTTCTCGACGCGAGTCGTCGTTCCGGAGCGCGCAACGATCGTCGAGGGACTGAGCCCTCCTCCGCGAAAGGCGAACTTGCAGCCGATCGGTGGCCCGGTGAACTTTCCGGTCAAGACCGCGATCACGTCACCGTAGTCGTCGGTTTCGCGTTGCTCGGGCAGCGCGCCGTTCCAAACCTTCCAGTAGTAGTTCTCCTGACTGGAGTCCGAGCTCGTGTCCGACCTGCTTCCCCGGACCGATCCCTCGATCGACTCGGCAGACGCGGCCCCGAGCGCCACGAACGCAATGCTCGCGCAGACGGCCCCAAAGATGATCCAGTGCTTCCGTTCCCCCATTGGTATTCCTGTATTATTACAGCTCCATTGAGAGGGAGTTAACAAAAATCCGCTTTTTTGGGCAGATTTTGCCTAGAGGGTGCCGTAGTCGATGAGCTTGACCGGGTCGGGGTGGAGTCGCGCTCGCATGGACTCCGTCATTCCCCCGGGATCACCGCCGATTTCGATGGCGGTCGGCTCATCAAACTGAAACTCGACGTCGTCGGCGTAGACATCGATCAGATTCTCGTGCCGATACGTGCCCCTCCAAACGCTGAGCATGTGTGCAGCGACGTGCAGTGGGCTGGTCGCGACGACACGCAGGCAGAATCGATCGGGAGGGCGGCTCTCGGCGAACGGAAACACTCGCACCCCGAATCCCCAGTATGGAATCGTCGACACTAGTGCCGCAATGCACGGTCCTTCGAAGATGATTTCGCCGTCCCCGATCGGCGGACCCTGCGGGCTGCCGTTCTGGTCGAGACGTTCGGCGACTCCTCGGTTGACGATCCGAACTTCCATCGCCGGGCGGAGCGCAAGCTCGGGAATGGTGAGCATCGGAATCGAAATCGCGTACGACATCGCACCGGTCGCGCGCTTGCCGACCCAGGGTAGGTGACGAACGATGGAACGGACTTCGTGGAAGTGCTTGAGGCCGAGCGCATCGAAGCCTGCGCCGGCAAAGGGCGTGAGTAGACCCTGCGCTTCGATCAAACGCACGTCCTTGTGGGCGCTGTCGTGATTCAGTCTTGCCAAATCGGCGAACACGCCCTTGCGAGAAGTTCCAGCGCCAAGCGCCCAGGCCAGCGAGTTCCCCGTCCCGAGCTTCAGAAGACCGAAGATGGGCGGTTCCTGGTTTCGGCTGCGAGCCTCTCTGCTGATCGAGGTGACCATCTGCACGAACGTCCCGTCGCCACCTCCGGTCAGCACGACGGGATAGCCGGCCTCGACGATCTCGGCTGTGATTCCATGTGCTTCGTCCAAGCTTCGAGAAAGAAAGAGATCCCCGCTCCCGACCAATTGGTCGAAACTTTCGACTAGCTCGTCGGTGACCTGTCTGGCGTTGCCGTTGAGAACAACGGCCACGCAATCGGCCTTGGACGACACGGACTAGAGCCGCAGAAGTGCGGCGCCCCATGTAAAACCAGCGCCAAACGCAGGCATGAGAATCAGGTCGCCCTTATTGGCCCGGCCTTCCTGCACTGCCTCGCTGAGCGCGAGCGGAATCGAAGCGGCCGTGGTGTTCCCGTACTTCTGGATGTTGTGGACGACCTTCTCGGGCGCGATTTGGAGCTTCTGCGAAACGAACTCGTTGATGCGCTTGTTGGCCTGATGGGGGACCATGAGATCCAGCTCATCGATTGAGATGCCGTTGCGTTCCAAGACCGAAAGGCTGACCTCGGGCATCTTCGCGGTCGCCCAACGGAACACGTTGCGTCCATTCATCGCGGGGTGCACCGTCTTGTTGTCGATCATCTCGTGCGTCAGGCGCGGCATGTACGCGCTCGCCGGCGCTTCGAGCCAAAGCTCCTTCGCACCGCTTCCATCCGCGTGTACCTCCACGTCGATGAGGCCTCTGTTCTCGTCCTCGGTCTGCCCGAGGATGGCGCAGGCCGCACCATCGCCGAACAGAACGGTCACGTCCCGGCCTTCGTCGCTGAAGTCGAGAGCGGTCGAGTGAACTTCGGCGCCGACCAGCGCGACCCGTTTGTACATGCCGCAGCGAATCCAGGCGTCTGCGATTTGCAGGCCATAGAGAAAACCGCTGCACTGGTTGCGCACGTCGAGGGCGGGAACGCCAGCGAGGCCAAGCTTGTCGCCTAGAAAACAGCCGCTGCCGGGGAAGTTGAAGTCGGGTGAGAGGGTAGCGAAGATGATCGCGTCGATTTCCGACACGTCGATCCCGGCGTTTTCGCATGCCATCTTGACCGCAGGCACTGCGAGGTCACTCGCTCCAATGCCGCTTTTCTCGATGTACCGACGCTCCTTGATGCCAGTCCGCTGTTGAATCCACTCGTCGCTGGTATCGAACATCTTCGCGAGGTCGTCGTTGGTGACGACCTTCGAGGGCACGTAATGCCCCAGCCCCAGAATCGCGGTCCTTGCCATAAATCGAGCCCCTTCCAGATCTGCGCCCGAGCGTAGCGAAACCACCCCGCAAAGTCGATCAGATGGATCGAGCAGGGCTTGCACCAGACCCTTTCTGGAATGCACCGCGGCGAGGGCCTGCTATAAGACCGGCCGCTCTGGCCGAGTGGCGGAATTGGCAGACGCGCCGGATTCAAAATCCGGTATCCTTTGGATGTGTCGGTTCGAGTCCGACCTCGGCTACTAAGAGCTCCGGACTGCCTGGCATATCGGGGCACGGGGGAGCGCGGCACGGAGATCCAACGGACGGCTCGGCTTGCGTGGTCCAAGCTCCCAAGTGCAACCGACCACATTTGCAAGCCGAGCCGTTCGACGTAGCCCCGTGTCGCGTTTTCCCGTGGCCCGGTTCTTCTACGACTTAGCGAGCAGCGACGTGCTTTTCCATCAACTCTTGCAGCTCTGATGGCTTGTCGTCCGGATCCTTGCCGTTGCGGCTCTTGTCGATGTCTTCGAGAAGCTCTCGGCATTCCGGCTTGTCGCGCAGGTGGTCGAGCAGCAAGCTCGAGGCCGTGCCGAAGGCGTTTTCGTAGTTCAGCGCCTCGCGCACTCGGTTTGCGATTCGTTCGCGACCGGTTTGGAGATCGTTTTCGAGGGCCTCGCTGTATCGCTTCAGCTGAGCGCGCAGGTCTTCGATTTGTTTGCGGCGCTCCGCGGCGGTGTCTTCCTTGGTGCGCGCGCGTCGCTCGTAGTCGCGCGCGACGTTCTTGAGAACTTCGCACTGGGCCGCGGCAGCGCCCAGCGCTTCGTGGCCGCGACGGATTCGCTCGATGTTGTTGCCCGCCAGCCGCACCTCGGCCTCGGCCGCCTGATGCGCGCGCTTGGCGCGCTTGCGCTTCAGAATCAGCTGGCTGAGAGAGTCGCGCTCCATTGATGCGTCACGCAGGGCGCGTGATTCCTCGCCGGCGAGGTCTTCAACCTTACGTCCAATTTCGGCGCGAAGCGCCCGGCCGCGCTTTTCGATAGTCTCGAGCTTCTTCGAATGACTTTCGAGCTCGCCTTCGAGCCTGGACGCTCGCGACGCGAGCTCCCAAATCTGGTCCGACGCGCCTTGCACTTCGGCTGGCGCGTTTCCGTCGGGGTAGGCCCGCGCAACAGCGCGAAGGAAGTTCGCCGCGGTTCGGCTCCACTCGACCACACCAGGCGTCTGTGCTGGTGGCGGCGGTGGTGGTGCAACCGGAGCCAGGTCCGTCGGCGGGTCCCATTCCCGCGAGGGAAGGGTGCGCTGCATCTCTTTGAGCTCTTCTTTGAGATGATGTCCGTCGCGGAAGCGGTCTTCGGGCTTCTTCTCGAGCAGCTTCAGAATGATGTGCTCGGCCTGCTCCGGAATGTCGGCGCGGTACTTGCGAGGGCTCGGCGGCTTGGCCATTCGCTGCATGTCGAGCAGCTCGTCGCGGTCGCCAGAACGGAACGGTAGGCGCCCGGTCAGCATCTCGAAGAAAAGAACGCCAAGTGCGTAGAGATCGCTCGACGATACCGCGTCTTCGCCGCGAGCCTGTTCTGGCGACATGTACTCTGGCGTTCCGAAGACCGCGCCCTTGGGGGCGAGTCGCGGGTCGCGCGTCAGCGCGGCCAGACCGAAGTCCAAGATCTTCACGAAATCTTTTCGACCACCGCGGGCGGTGACCATGATGTTGTCGCTCTTGAGGTCGCGGTGAACGACGCCGAGATCGTGCGCACGCGCAAGTGCCGCCGTCATCTGCTCGAGGATGTCGACCGCGCGAGCGATTGGCATCGGACCTTTCGCAATCTGTGACGAGAGCGAATCGCCAACGAGGTATTCCATCACCAGGTAGAGCTCGCCGTCTTCGGTTTCGCCGACATCGTGAATGTCGACGATGTGCGCGTGGTCCACGCGGTTCGCTGCACGCGCCTCGCGCACCATCCAGGCGCGCAAGTGCGTTTCGCCGCGAAGGTCCGGACGAATCAGTTTCAGGGCAACAACGCGATCGATGAGCACGTGCCGTGCTCTATAGACAACGCCCATCCCCCCTTCGCCGAGCAGCGATTCCAGTCGATATCGACCAGCAACGACCTTCCCGAGAAGGGGATCCGTCGATTTCTTAGTGCGCGATGCTTTTCGAACAATCCCCATCGTTCCCCCGTAACCAGTGGGCAAACTCAATGATAAGCAGGAACAAGGGCAAGCCCCAAGTGTTCCGCTCTGGCTGAAACGGGGAGTAAGCTGACAGCAGGTGGCCGAGCCCCCTATGATGTAGGGGTCGGTCACTTACGGAGGGATGTGTGAGCGAAGAACGGCCGCTGCTCGGGCCGTACCACATCGAGCGTCGCCTGGCGGCGGGGGGGATGGCCGAGGTTTTCGTTGCGCGTCGTGAGGGTCTGCATGGCTTTCAGAAGCGCGTGGCCCTCAAGCGCATTCTTCCGCAGTTTTCGAGCGATCCCGACTTCGTTTGGATGTTCATCGACGAGGCGCGGCTCGCTGCGCTTCTGGAGCACCCCAACATTGTTCAGGTGTTCGACTTCGGCACGATGGGCGATGATCTCGTGCTCGTCATGGAGCTCGTCGACGGCTCGAACGTCAGTCGCTTGCTGCGCGCAGCTCCCCCAGACGCGCCGATTCCCTGGGACGTAGCCCTGCACATTGCCTACCAAACGGCCCAGGCCCTCGAGTACGCCCACCATGCGTCCGACGAGAAGGGCGAGTCCCTGGAGTTCGTCCACCGTGACGTGAGCCCGGCAAACATCCTTCTAAGTCGAACTGGGCACGTGAAGCTGACCGACTTTGGCATCGCCACCGTACGAAGCCGCGCACCGACGACGGAGGACGGTCAGGTGCGCGGCAAGCTTGGATACATGTCTCCTGAACAAGTGCTCGGTAAGGAGCTCAGCGGAAAGAGCGACGTGTTCACGCTCTCGACCGTCTTGGCGGAGATGCTGATCGGGGAGCCTCTGTTTCAGGGTGAGAGTGAGCTGAACGTCTTGCTGCAGATTCGAGACGCGGACCTTCGAGTGCTTGCTCGCTGCGAACGACGCATCCCCCAAGACATCCGAGCGCTCGTGCTTCGGGGGCTTCAGCGCGATCCAGAGGAGCGGCCGAGCGCGGGCGCATTTTCCGAGGCCTGTGCCGAGGTCATGCGACGCCGTGGGATGGGGCATGGCCCCGATCGAGTCGCCCGTCTTCTCTCTCAGCTCAACCTGATCGAGGGAGAGGCTCCGGAAGTTCATCTACCGGAGGCGGAGATGCCGTCTCTCATGGACAGCGACCTCATGCATCATGCTGGCCAGGAGCTGATCGGGCCGCAGGCCGTCACCTCGCCCACCATCTACCGGGTGCAACTGCCGGACGGAAGCGTCATGGGGCCGATGAGCTATCCGCGTCTCATTCAGCTCCTCACCACAGGCGTGATTGACAGCCGAAGTAGCAAGATCTCGAAGGCCGACGGTACGTACCTCGATCCATCCCACCTTCCCGAGCTCACGCGCTTCGTCACCTCTCCCGGGCTTCAATGGAAGCTCGAGGAGCTCGCGCAGGCCGAGAAACAGGGTCAGCTTAGAGCGGCGACTCTGTTGCCGGTCTTCTACGAGATCGTCGCGCGGCAGCAGACGGGCGTTCTCCACCTTTGGCAACGCAACAGGCGCAAGAAGATCTACTTCGTCGACGGTAGGCCCGAGTTCGTCGCATCGACCGACAAGTCCGAGCTTCTCGGAGAGTATCTCGTCGCGACCGGGCAGTGTCTGCGAATGGAGATCGAAATGGCACTCGCGCTCTTGCCCAAGCACGGCGGGCGTCTCGGCGATGCGCTCGTGGGCCTTGGGATTCTGCGCCCGGTCGAGCTGTTCCGAGCGATTGGCAATCAGGTGCGTGGGCGCTTGATGGAGTCGTTCCGATGGCGCCGGGGTGAGTGGGCTTTCGTCCGCGGCGCTCGCAGCCATGAGGAAACCTTCCCTATCGGGCTGGACCCCTTCGAGTTGATTCGAGACGCCGCCAATGAGGCGCACCTCGAGGAGATCGAGTCGGTCCTCGATCCGCTTCGCGAGAGAGTGCTCGAGCGCAGCGACGACGGGCTGCCGCTTCAGACATTCCGGATGGACCGGCGCTGGGTGAGCGTGTTGGACTCGATTTCTGGGGATACGACGCTTGGCGGCATCCTGGCGAGACAGAGCGGCTCAGGAGCCGATCTGGAGCCGGCGTACCGAGCGCTTTATCTGGGGCTTGCGTGTGGGCTGGTTCGGACCAAGGTGAGTCCTTCGCAGATGCCGTTTCGAGAATCGTTTAGCGCCTGAGCTTCCTGTGTCCTACGTCGAGCTAACCCGCCCAGTGACGAGTCCCATTCCCGTGCTCGTCGAGGTGCCGCACTCGGGCTTGCAGGTTCCTCCCGAAGTCGAATCCGAAATCGAGGCGACGCCGCTGGCCGTGTTGCGCGATTCCGACATCTACGTCGACCAGCTCTACCAGCGCGCGCCTGAAAACGGCGCCACGCTTCTGGTGTCGCGCGTGTCGCGGTACGTCGTGGATCTCAACCGTGGTCCCGACGAGGTCGACTCGGCCGCCGTGCCGAGGCATCCGCGAGGGCGTCACATTCCCGCGCGAGGCGTCGTTTGGCGCGCCAGGACTGACGGGACGCCGCTGCTGCGAGCGCCACTCACGATCGAGCAGTTCAGCAGGAGGCTCGAGCTCTTCTACGAGCCCTACCATCAGGCGCTGCGCGATGCCGCAGCGCAGATGCGCGAACAGCACGGTCGAGTGCTGGTCCTCGCTGCTCACTCGATGCCGTCCGCCGGCCGTCGAATGGTCGGTGGCGGACAGGTTCACCGGGCCGATGTCGTGCCCGGCACGCGGGGACGATCGACCGCCGATGGGCGCATTATCGATCTAGTCGACTCGCACTTCCGCGCGGCCGGCCTGAGCGTGAAGCACGATGACCCGTATAGGGGTGGCTGGACGACCTCGCGCTACGGAGCCCCCAAGCGAGGACAGCACGCTCTCCAGATCGAGCTCAACCGCGCGCTTTACGTCGACGAGCGCACGAGCGAAATCAAGGCGAGAGACTTCGCGCGGCTGCAAACCGTGCTCGACCAGCTCGTCGGCAAGCTCGGCGAGCTATTACAGAGCTCGACTCAGTTCGCGACCGGCTGATCGACCACGCCTGATTCGCTCGAACGAACCTCGAGGCGGTAGCGGCTGTTTGCGGTCTGCAGATAGTAGGTGTCTAGCCCGTCTTCGCCGCAGAGCTGAAGCACGCGCTTCACCGGTGTGGTGACGTACTCGTGGAGACCATCTGCAAACTCGATGACCACGACCGAGCCCTTCCGGGGTGGACGCAATAGACGCCCCACGACGGCGCGACCTGAATTGCGGCCTACTTTGCGAAGGACGACTTCCACGCCCCGAAACTAGCATAGCTGACCCCTCGGGCAAAGTAGCCATGGAGAAATCCAGTGTATTTGGGCACCCGCGGGATTTGCGCCTCGGGTGCCAACCTTGCGCCTGCCGCTGCGGCGAACAGGCTGCCAAATGTGGCAAAATGCCGCGGCGACGCGCAGAAGAAGACTGAATTCGCATTCATTTTCGCTCACTCGTCGCTCGGCACGGTTAGTGCATCGGGCGGCCAACCATGTCGACTACCATCACGGCGACGGCACTGGACCGATACCGCGCTTCGCTCAAGCGGGTCGAGATCCTCGATGCTGAAACCGAACGTGAGCTCGCCCAGAGCTGGGCCGACGGCAACGAATCCGCTGGCGTTCAATTGATCGAATCGAGCTTGCCCTTCGTCATCGCCATCGCGCGCGAGTACCGGCGCTGGGGGGTCCCACTCGAGGATCTCGTTCAGCAGGGCAACCTTGGGCTCCTGAAGGCAGCATCGAAATTCGATCCGGACAAGCAGTGTCGACTGATCACGTATGCGGCTTATTGGATCCGCGCTGAGATTCGCGACTACGTCGTGCGATCTTACCGAATCGTTCGGCTAGGAACGACTCGCACCGAGCGTCGCGCCATGCGTGCGTTTCGACGCAAGGCCGTCGAGTCACCTCAGGCGCTTGCCGAAGAAAGCGGGATGCCGCTCACGCGCGCCAAGCAGCTTTGGCCGCTCTTGGCACGCGGTGATCTTTCTCTGGACGCGAGTGTGACCGATGCGCCCACCACGATGGAGCGTATGAGCTACAAGCAGCCGACACCGGAAGAGTCGGTGGCGCGCTCCGAGGCAGTTCACCGTGTTCGTGACGCGCTCGAGTCCGCGATGCAGAGCTTGACCGATCGCGAGCAGCGAATCGTCGAAGCGCGAATCCTTTCCGATGAGCCCTGCACGCTGGAAGCTCTCGGCCGGGAAATGGGCGTGAGCAAAGAGAGAGTGCGCCAGCTCGAGGTCAGGGCCCGCCAGAAGCTCCGCGACCGCCTGGAACACCTGCGACCTGCAGCCTAGGCGCTCGCCCGCAACTCGCTTGACTCTGCGAGGCATCAGACGCAATTTCCCGCTCATATGCTTGGCGGCCGAACTTACGCTCGCTCTCTCCTGGTCCTTGCGATGGGCTTCGGCCTCACGACCCTCGTCGGATGCAAGCGCGACTTGGGCGAGTGCAACCTCGATGGACAGACTGCGGACGGGCATCCCATCGATGGTCCCGCTGCGTTCGACATCGCGTTTCGATCCACCGACGGCTTGCCGATGTACGAAGGGCAGGCGCTGGTTCAGTCGACCTGCGGTGACGGCTCGTTCTGTCATGCGCCGGCTGCAGTGGGGGCAGACCGCTTTGGGGTGCCGGCCGGTCTGAACTTCGACGTCGATCTCGCCTGCACCGACGAGTCGCAGGAACCGACTTGTGCCCAGCCGATCCAGAGCTGCGCAGGCGACCAGGCCAGCACCGCTTACTGCGAGCGCCTGAATGGTCTGCAAGACAATCAGAATCAGGTCCGCAACTGGGCCGAGGGGATGATTCAGGAAATGCGCCGGGGCGCAATGCCGCCGGGTGAAGCGGGTCAAAGAGTTCAGAACAACATCCCTTGGCTCCGGAAGTCCGACGGCTCGGAGCTACCTCCGATCGAGTCCGGCGAAGCGCAGGAGATCGTCCGCAACTGGCTCGCCTGTCAGGCGCCCGTCATTGCACGCACCCTGATCCCACCTTCAGCAGCGCTGGAGCTCGAGCCGTGCAACAGCATTGACAGCGAGATCTGTGTCTACAACGGTCCACAAGGAGGGCTGCCCAGATCCGCGCTGGAGCGATATCTACTGGAGTATCATTTTCACCAGATGCGTGTCGTGCCACGGCCCCTCGAACGGCAACATGGACCAGAACCCGGACAATCCACTGGGCGGGAGCATCCCCGGAGGCGCCAGTGTGCTCGGTCTGGCAGCACTGGACCTGACCGGTCCAGACACTACTGATACGAGCAACTGGCCGATCGATTCCCATCCGGCGGTGGTCAACGCGCTGGCCGACGTTCAGGGAGAGTGTGCAGGGCAGGGGACTCTCGTGGTTCCCTTCAATTCAGGCGGCTCGATCATGATCCAAAAGATGCGCAACGAGCAGACTTGCGGCGACGAGATGCCTCCCGGGCAGACGATCAGTCAAGCGCTCGTCGACATTGTTGCCGAGTGGGTCGACATGGGAGCGCTAAACAACTAGTGACGCGCGCGTGCCTCACCGCGTCGCTTCTGCTCTCGCTGGCCCTCGCAGGCTGCAAGTCCGCTCCGGCCTGTCCGGTGCAGATGCGCACTGATGCAGGCAAGGCCCTCGATGACCACAGCGAGCGGCAGGCCGGCTGGCAGGCGATCCGAGCTGAAGCGCGGGTGACCCAGTGGGCGCGCAATGGACGGATTCGAGGCACCGTCTTGATGTTTCTGGAGCGACCCAACCGAGTTCGCTTCGACGTGATGACGCAGGTCGGTCCAGCGGCCGTACTCACGAGCGATGGCGAGAGCTTTCAGCTGAGCGATTTGCGTGAAGGTACGTTTCTGCACGGCCCAACCTGTTCTGAGAACATCGCGCGCCTCTTGGGGATCTCCGTCGATGCCGAGAATGTCCTTCGTCTCCTCACGGGCGACACGCCGATGATCGACGCCCGCACGCAGTCGATGGAGTGCCGTGACGGGCGCTACGTCGTGACCCTGGTCGCTCTGGACGGAACCAGTCAGGAAGTCTCGTTCTCGGTACACGAAGAGGATCTCGGCAAACCGCCCGCCGAACAGCGACTGACACTCCGACGATCGATTGAACGCTCGCCGAGCGGCGAGATGCGCTGGGAGGCAAGCTACGACGAATACATCGAGGTCGACGGTCAGTCGTTTCCGACCAACGTACGCTTCGTCGATCAGGTCAACGATGCGGATACCTCGGTTCGGGTGAAGTCGATTTCGGTGAATCCCGAGGTTCCACCGGGCGCGTTTCGGCAAGAGCCCGGCCCCGGAATGTCGATCGAGTTCGCTCCGTGCCCATGAAAAGTCCAGCATTTCTCCACTGGTGCTAAGGTAGCGCCGCATGACGGAACCGCTGCTCAGCCTGCGTCACCTGGTCACGGCGTTCGAGACGGATGAAGGTTATCTAAGAGCCGTTGACGACGTGTCGTTTGACGTGTTCGCTGGTCGCACGCTGGGCATCGTTGGGGAGAGCGGCTGCGGGAAGAGCGTGACCTCCCTCTCGATCATGCGCCTGATCCCGAGCCCGCCTGGTTTCATCGAAGGGGGCGAGGCTCTGTTCGACGGGCGCGACCTCTTGCAGCTACCGGAGTCGGAGATGCGAAGCCTGCGAGGCAACGACATCTCGATGATCTTCCAGGAACCGATGACTTCGCTCAATCCGGTGTACACGGTTGGGTCGCAAATTGTCGAAGCGATTCGATTGCACCGAAGCGTGAGCCGTCGAGCGGCCAAGGCCCGTGCGATCGAGCTCCTGGACTTGGTCGGCATCCCGGCGCCCTCCGAGCGCATCGACTCCTATCCGCATACGCTTTCAGGAGGCATGCGGCAGCGCGCAATGATCGCGATGGCGCTTGCCTGCGAGCCTCGCCTCTTGATCGCGGATGAGCCAACGACGGCTCTCGACGTGACGATTCAGGCGCAGATCCTGGACTTGCTTCGTTCGCTTCAAGAGGAGCTAGGCATGAGTATCGTCTTCATCAGTCACGATCTCGGCGTGATGGCCGAGTTCGCGCACGAGATCGCCGTGATGTACGCGGGCAAGATCGTCGAGCAGGCGAAAACCAAGGTTCTCTTTCAGTCGCCGCGTCACCCTTACACACGCGGGCTGCTTCGCAGTCTGCCGAGCGCGCGCAATCGCGGGGAACGATTGCCTACCATTCGGGGTATCGTTCCCGACCTTCGCCAACTGCCGAGCGGCTGCCGTTTTCAGGACCGTTGCGATTTGGTGACCGAGCTCTGCCGGGTCGAGGAGCCCGCCCTGCAGCAACTCGATGAGTCCGAGGTCGCCTGCTTTCGCGCGGAGGTGTCGGTGTGAGCGAGCAAGCGATCGTTCGCGCTGAAGCGCTGCGCAAGTCGTTCCGTGGCCCTTCGCGGGGCATCAGGCGTGGGCATTCGGAGCTTCGCGCCGTCGACGGCGTGAGCTTGGAAGTGATGCAGGGCGAAACCCTGGGCCTGGTTGGCGAATCGGGCTGCGGCAAGAGCACGCTGGGCCGCATGTTGCTGCGCCTCCAAGATCCAACGAGCGGACGCATCTTTTTCGAGGGGCAGGACATCACGCACTTGTCGCAGTCCGCATTGCGACCCTTTCGAAGCAAGATGCAGATCATCTTTCAGGATCCATATAGCTCCCTGAACCCGCGCATGACTGTGCGGGCGGCGCTTTCCGAAGCGCTGCGCGTGCATGGCAAGGTGAGCTCTGGCTCCGAAGAAGAGCAGCGCATCGCCGCTCTGCTCGATCGTGTGGGGTTGCGCCCGGAGCAGATGCGCCGCTATCCGCACGAGTTTTCGGGTGGACAGCGACAGCGCATCGGCATTGCGCGGGCTCTTGCGGTTTCCCCTCGCTTCATCGTCGCCGACGAACCGGTCAGTGCGCTGGACGTTTCCATTCAAGCCCAGATCGTCAACTTGCTTGGCGACCTTCAAGATGAGCTCGGACTGAGTTACTTGTTCATCGCTCATGACCTGCACGTCGTGGAGCACGTGAGCCGTCGCGTTGCGGTCATGTACCTGGGGCGTGTGGTCGAGCTTGCGACCTCGGAGCAGATCTACTCGCACCCGCGTCATCCCTACACCGAGGCTCTTCTGAGTGCGGCCCCCGAGCCCGACCCGATGGCGCGCAAACGGCGACTGCTGCTCGAAGGTGACGTTCCTAGCCCCCTCGATCCGCCGAGCGGCTGCGCGTTCCACCCGCGTTGTCCGATCGCCGAAAAAGGGCTTTGTGATCGGGAAGTTCCGGCGCTTCGAGCCATCGAGGCCGGGCACGAAGTCGCCTGCCACCTCGCACAATAGCGGTTGCGGGTCTTACGCCTCCTGGGGTAATCAAGCCGGATGGAGGATTCTGCCCAGGAGCATGGAATCGACGGGTACTATCGCAGCTTCTCTGCGGGAGCGACCCTCTACTATGCAGGGGCGCCGGCCACCGAGCTGTACTTGATCCGCGAGGGACGGGCGCAGTTGTTCAAGCGCGCGCGCGGGGTCGAACGCAGCATTGGCCTATATGGAGCGGAGGAGATAGTCGGCGAAGAAGCACTCCTGCCTGGGGCGCATCGCACCGCCACAGCGCAAGCCGTCGAAGCGGTCAGTGCATTGGTTATCGAAGGTGACACGTTTCGCGCGCTGGTGCGCCGCCGGCCGGAGCTGGGTGAGCGCGTCACGCAGCAACTCATCCGCCGCTTGCAGCGAAGCGAGGAGCAGATCGAGAATTTTCTGCTGCCCGATCCGACAATCCGGGTACTGAACACGCTTCTGCGCGCCATCGACGCCGCCGACGAGGGTCCGCTCGAGCTTTCACCTCTCGAATTATCCACCAGAACTGCACTGGAGCTCGATCAGGTCAAAGCAGTGGTGGGCCAGCTGCGCGATCGCGACTATCTATCGGTGGGTGATCAAACGATCACCATCAGCGATACGTCAGCCCTTCGTCAGCTTCATGTGCTGCTCGCTCTCAAAGAAGACGTGCGGCACGGCGTGAGCTGTCGGTAATCCGACACCCCTTCTTGACCGGGCTCCAGCCACTAAGTAGACCCATCCGGTGGTTCGAAAATGGGGAGTGATTTGGCTGGCCTGCCTGACCATGGGCTGCGTAACGACGTCGGAGGCGGGGACGCCAGACGGGGAGCGCTCGTACCGCGAGTTCCAGCTCGCGGCGAGTCTTCGGGATGAGGGACAGACGGCGGGCGCCATTGAACACTTGCGCAAGGCGCTCGACCTCGACCCCAACAATGCCGAAGCCCACCTCCTTCTCGGTTTCATCCAGATGGAACGCCGAAGCTACTCGGGTGCGGAGCCACACTTGGCCACCGCGATCAAGCTTCTCGAGAAGCAGCAAAGCGGCGGTTCGACTCTGGCGGAGGCTCGCAACATCTACGGTCTCTGCTTGATCGAGCTCAGCCGCTATGAGGAAGCCGTGGTGGTGCTTCGACAGTCCGCAAATGATGAACTGAACACAGCTCCACATCTTGCGTGGGGCAACCTCGGACTGGCACAGTTTCACCTAGAGGAATATCAGGAGACGGTGAATTCGACGATGGAGGCGATCCGCATAGAGCCGCGATTCTGCGTTGGCTACTACACGATGGGTCGAGCGTTCTGGCATCTGCAGCAGCTCGAAGACGCGGAGCGCGCTTTGGTGAGTGCACTCGGGGCCGATCCATCCTGTTCGAAGAGCGTGCAGCTTCAGGGTGCGTGGCGGCTGCGCGGAGAGGTGCGCGCTCGTTTGGGCCACAGGCGGGATGCGGTCGCCGACTTGGAGCGCTGCGTGGAGCTCGACCCCTACTCGAACGACGGACGTATGTGTCAGACACTGCTCGAGGAGTCACGATGAGGCGCGATTCAATCGGCGACTTTCTGAAGACCGAGCGCGAGATGCGCCGTCTTTCGATCGAAGAGGTTTCGAGCACCACACGAATCCCGCGCCGGACACTCGAGTCGCTCGAGGAGGATCGTTTCGAAGACCTACCGAGCGGCGTATTCGTTCGCGGTTTCATCAAAGCCTATGCGACGGCGGTCGATATCGATGCAGACGAAGTCCTTGCCCGTTTCGACTCCGAGCAACCCCAGACTCTGCCTCCCGCGCCGCTAGCGACGGTGCACAGCAGTCGCAGGTACGGAGCTTTGGTGCTGGCGATCACGACTGCGGCGCTTTTTGCGATCATCGTGGCCACCTTTTCCCTGGTGCGGCGCGCACCTGCCCAGGACGAACCGATTGAGCTATCCTCCGCAGTGCCGTGCCAAGTCGAAGCCGCCAAAGCCGAGCGCTCCTGCTGCGTTCCGTCGATTATCGCGACTCCGACCGAATCGTCACGCTGCTGACCGAGGACTACGGCAAGCTCTCTGCGCTTGCCCGGGGTGCGCGAAAAAGCCAGCGCCGATTTGGTGGCGCCTTGCAACCTTACGTCTTGATGAACGCGCACTTTCGGCCGGGCCGCGGTGAGCTCGCGCATCTAGAGCGTGTGTCCGTCGATCGCTCGTTCCACGAGATCCTCAGGAGTCTCGAGGCGATTGGAGCGGCCGGTGCGGCCTTGGCCGTCATTCGAGAGCGCGTGCCGGACCGGGAGCCCGAGCCTGCTGTGTTTGACGCGATCGTGCGCTTGCTGAGCGCACTCAACGAGGGTGGGCCTCCCGAAGAAGGCCTGCTTTCGCTTCAGATTCGAACACTCGCGCTGCTGGGCTTCGCGCCAACGCTCGATCGCTGTGTCCGCTGCGCTAAGGTGCCGGCCCCAGGTCGCTCAGCGTCCTTTGATGCCGCGCGAGGCGGAATCGTCTGTCGAGCCTGTGGGGGGGGGCGGCTGGTCTTGTCGGCGGCAGCGCTGCGTCGCTGGGTGACTGTGCAGGCAAGCTCCGAATTTCCCGAGCAAGCTTGGCCCGACGCTGAGCGCCGAGAGATTCGAGACGCACTCGCAGAGCTAGACGCGAACCACGCAACGGTCGGCGTTCGTGAGCGCACGGCGGCCGCCTCGGGCAGCTGGGAGGGGCGTCCCTCGTGAGCGAAGCACTCGAGCCGGTCGAGTTACGCGCCCCCCGGGGCGCTCGCGTCATGGAAATCGACTGGGCCGACGGGCACCGGAGCGTCTACCCGCACGACTTGTTGCGCGGATTTTGTCCCTGCGCGACCTGCCAAGGTCACGAAGGTCCGATCCAGTTCGTGCAAGGCGGCGACCTGGAGCTCAGTGACATCCAATCTGTCGGAAATTACGCGTTCAGACTCGTCTGGCGCGACGGCCACCAGACGGGGATTTACAGCCATCGCTTCTTGCGGAGCCTGTGCGCATGTTCATCCTGCGCTGCCGATGAGCCGAAATCCCGCTCGTTTTGGCGCGAATAGGGCGGGTCTCCCCCCATTTGTCTCTGTTACCCTGTACGCGGGGGTTTCGGGTGCCATTTCACACACTCATCGTCGATGACAGTAACGCGGTGCGCGCGTTCGTCCGCGCGGCTCTGGAGGACGCCGGGTTCTCGCGGGTGCAAGAGGCGGAGACGGGGTTCGAGGCGCTCCAGCTACTCGCCTCCAACACATACGACGTGGTCATCGTCGATGTGAACATGCCCGACATCAACGGGCTCGAGCTGCTCGCCTTCATGAAGAAGAGCCCTCGACAGCAGGGTGCGCGAAGGATCCTAATCAGTACGCGGGTCGACGGCTCGGACGCCGTGCGGGGCACCGAGCTCGGCGCGGACGCCATCCTCGAGAAACCGTTCGAGGTCGAGGAGCTCCGAGACTTGATTCGAGATCTGCTCGATCCAGCCGACGAGGTATCGGAATGAGCGATCCACGCGACAACGTGCAGCAGGAGTTCTTGGCCGAGGCCCAGGAGCTCGTCGAGGCACTGTCACGCGACCTTCTGTTGCTCGACGAGGCCCACCAGCGGGGCGAACGCACCGATCCGGCGCTCATCAACGAGATATTCAGGAGTGTTCATACCCTCAAGGGTATCGCCGGGATGTTCGGGTACAAGCACGTCGGGACGATCGCTCATGCGCTCGAGGATTTGCTAGACGACTTGCGACTCGGCCGCACTTCCATCGGCGACCCCTTGCTCGATGTCCTCTTCGATTCGGTTGAACGGTTTCAGCTGCTCCTGGCGCTCGATGATCCGCAGGCACCCGAGGAAGCTCCCGGTGTGGAGGCCTACGTCGCCGCCGTCCGTTCGATTGGCGCTGATCCGGTCGAGGATGGGGGCGATCCGCTCGACCGATACGAGATTGGTCCGGCCGTGCTCTCCGTTCTCACGGA
The DNA here is from genome assembly GCA_963716775.1 of uncultured delta proteobacterium. Taxonomy (GTDB): domain Bacteria; phylum Myxococcota_A; class Polyangia; order Polyangiales; family Houyiibacteriaceae; genus SG8-38. Next base: position 81,075 of record CAVQUI010000002.1, on the reverse strand, counting down.
GTATGAAGAACATCGCCTTCGAGCCTGCATCCGGGAAGGGATGCAACTCTATCGCCTTCGCGCGACCTTCGATCTGACTTCGATCGACGACTCGATCGAGACTCTGCGCGACGTGGTTCACGACGATGCGGAGATCATCACATACCTGCCGAGCCTCGAAGGAGGCAACGACGAATCCATCGAGCTCGTCGTGCTGCTGGCCAGCAGGTTGGAGGAGCCCGCGCTCAAGGCACACTTCGAAGGGCAGTACGGAACGATCGAGGTGATCGAGGAGCGAACGCACCTGCCGACGATTCCGCCGAATCTCACGTCGATCCCTCCGGATGCGCAGAGCGTCTTGCCGCAGTCCGACGACGAAATGGGACAGGCTTCCCTTCGTTCGCTGGCCAACTCGGTTCGCGTGGACATTCGCAAGCTCGACGATCTGATGAACGTCGTGGGTGAGCTTGCCCTGGTGAGAAGCGCGGTGAGCCGCGTCGTCGAAGGTTTCAACGCCGACCCCAAGTACAGGCAATCGCTCCGGGAGCTCGATCGCGTCGGCCGCGGTTTCGAGCGCCAGCTTTCCGAGCTTCGCACCAGAATCCTCGATGTTCGCATGGTTCCGCTCGGCCAGGTGTTCAGCAAGTTCGGGCGTATCGTGCGGCAGGCAGCCAGGGAGCACGACAAACAGGTTCGCCTCGTCGTAACGGGCGCAAACACCGAGATGGACAAGCTCATCGTCGAGGAGCTAGCCGATCCATTGATGCACTTGGTCAGGAACGCCATCGATCATGGCATCGAACCGGTCGACACTCGCAAGCGCCTCGCCAAGCCGACGGAAGGCACACTCGCGCTCAACGCCTATCACAAGGGCAGCAACGTCGTCATCGAGGTCGAGGACGACGGCGGCGGAATGAACGCCCACAAGCTTCGCGAAACAGCGTTGGCTCGCGGCCTGCTCAGCGCAGAGGCCGGCCAGGAGCTCACACGTCAAGACATGTTGAATCTCGTCTTTCTTCCCGGCCTGAGCACCAACACCGCGGTCACGGACATGTCGGGCCGCGGCGTCGGGATGGACGTGGTGAAGACCAACATTCTTCGAATGGGCGGGGTCGTTTCGATCGCGAGCGAACAAGGCATCGGCACGAAGATCACCGTCACGCTCCCGATCACTCTGGCAATCATTCGCGCGCTCATCATCACGGTGGGTCCACGTATCTTCGCGCTTCCGATCACCGCCGTTCGCGAGGCCGTCCCGTATGCGAAGCAGGATGTTCGCACCATCCAAGGTCGCAAAGTGATCACCATGCGGGGCGAGACGCTTCCGATCTGCGATCTCGGGCAATTGTTCGGAATCAGAGGCGCCAGGCGCCAAGATAGCCGGTTTGTCATCGTCTGCTCAATGGGAAATAGAGAGCTTGGGTTCATCGTCGACGAGCTCGTGGGACAGGAGGATGTCATCACCAAGTCGCTCGGCCAGACCCTGTCGTCGGTGCGTGGCTTCGCCGGAGCGGCTGACTTGGGTAACCAGGATCTGGCGCTGGTGCTCGATGCGCCCGCGCTCTTTTCCGAGTACTTCGAGGGTGCCGAAGCGACTCTGGCGGTGGAGACACGCGCATGACCGCCGGGGTACAACGAGCGACATTGATGCCCGATCCGGATAGCGAGGAGAGGGCGGTCCCCGTGCTTGCTGTTTCGGCGGGCAACGAGATCTACGGCTTTCCGCTAGCCGCGATCCGAGAGATCCTGATGCCGCCGCCACTGACCGAGGTTCCTCGCGCAGCCGAGCACTTCCTCGGAGTCATCGCGGTGAGAGGCCAAATCATCACACTGGTCGACTTGCCCAAGCTTCTGAAGCTCCAGGTGCCCGATAGGCAACCTCTCGGGCGCGTCCTGCTGGTTGAAGTCGGGGAAGAGCTGATCGGAGTTGCCGTCGATCATGTGGTCCAAGTGGCCCAGATGCAGCCCGATCAAATCGAGTATTCCGGCTCCATGAGCGCCGAGCTCGCCGAATATGTCGTGGGAGTCGCGCGTGTTCCGGCCGAGTCCAGGACTGATGCGGAGGAGATGGTGATCCTGCTCGATCCCCAGACCCTGCTGGGAGGGTTGAAGTGAAAGAGAGCAGGACTTACGGCCTGTCACTCGCAAGAGACCTGATTCGAGTCGAGGTGGACTCCGTCATGTATGCGCTCGAGATCTCGCGCATCCGTGAAATCGTGAATCCGCTACCGCTCATCGCGCTCCCTCGTGCACGTTCCGCGGTCCTGGGAGTTGCGGACCACCGTGATCAAGTCATCGCGATCGTCGATCTACGTCGCTTTTTCGGTTTGCCGCCGCAGGATCCAACGCGACGAACCAAATGGCTCATCATCGACAGCGCGCACGCGCCGGTTGGAGTGGTCGTTGACGCCGTCCACGATGTCTTCTCCTCGGAGAGCAATGCGCAACGCAACGTGCCGATCTTGGATGAGCGCCACCGAGAGCGAGGCATCAAATCGGCCTACCGGCATCACGAACGGCTCGTGTTTCTGCTCGATGCAGACCGTCTCTTGGAGCCAGCGTCGGATCTGCGGCCAGGCGAGCTGCCATTCCTGCCTTCGGAGTTGCCGTAGTGCCCGATCGGATCGACGAGGCGTTCCATTCCGCCGATCCGGACGTAAGGCGTCAGGCCGTCCAACGGATGAGCCTCCGGCCTCAGGGCACCCCCCTGTTGCAGATCGTAGACGCCCTTTCGGATAGCGACTGGCGCGTTCGCAGAGAAGCGATTTCCCTGGCCGCACAGTCGTCCGAGAAAGATGCGCTGATTGATGCGCTTCTGACCCGGCTGGTCGGGACTGACAACATCGGTCTGCGCAATGCGGCGATTGAAGTCCTCGGGATGGTTGCTCAGGGCCAGGCAGCCAAGTTCGTCGACGCGTTCGAGAATGCGGGCGCAGGCGCTCAGAAATTCCTCGCCGAGGCGATGGGCAAGACTCGGGATCCTCAGATGATCGACCATCTCGAGTCGCTCGTTCGAGGAGCCGACGCCAACCTGGCTGCCGCCGCCGTGGAAGCCTTGGTCTACATCGGGGGTAGTCGAGCCGAGGGGCTACTCAAGGAGCGCCTCTCGACCCCGCACTTGTTCCTCCGCATTTCCATTCTCGAAGGGCTGACCCGCTTGGGCACACGTTTGTCCTTTGCCGAGCTCGCTCCGGCAGTCGAAGACGCGATCGTTCGGCGGATCTCCGCAGAGCTTCTCGGCCGGACCGGAGACCCCGAGGCGCTGGAGTTCCTCCTCGATCTAGCGACGGATGCCTCGCCGCAGACTTCTTCGGCAGCTCTTCGCGCCATCGCGGAGCTTGCCAACGACCCCAATGCGGATCGCGATGAGTTGATCGCCCGACTGAGCGCATCGAACGAATCGTTCCGACGCGCGATTCACGAGGCTCTGCTGCACGGCGACACCGCCACGCGGCAGGGGGCGGCCTACCTTGCCGTGCTGTGCCGAGACGAGAATTCACTCGAAGCGGTGATCCAGGCACTCGCCGATGATGTGGTCAGCCCGGAAACGGTCGAAGCGCTCCGTTCCTGGGGAAGCGGTCTCATCGATCCCCTGTTGATGCAGCGGCGCGGTGAACCACGGGTCTGGGCAATCGCGCTCGAGCTCGCCGCCGAGCTCAGCTATCGGCATCTCGACGAGGTGCCGGCCGCCACCCGAGACCGGATCCGCAGCCTGATCGAGCGAGATCTGACCGATGCGACCGACGCCGTTCGGGCCGCCGCTGCGGAGAGTCTCCTGTGGTGGGGTGACCGTCGCGACTGCAGAGCGCTCGTCGAGTGCCTGACGAGCAACTCGCACCAGGTTCGCGCTGCGGCAACCAGCGCCCTGGAGGGTCTTGCCAAGCGAGTGCCCGGTGCCGTGGAGGAGGCTCTCCAAGAGGCTGACCTCGATGGTCCCGGAGGCGCCGACATCGCGCACGTGCTCTCGAGGCTGAATTCGCAAGGCGCAGTAGAGGTGCTCAAGCGCGGGCTGCACAGTGGCGACCCAAGGACCCGCCGAGCGGCGGTGCAAGCGCTCGCGATGGCTCGCGCCAACGACATGGCCCAACTGATCGGATATGCCGTCGCGGATGAAGACATCGACGTTCAAATCGCTGCGGTTCGCACGCTCGGGCAAATGAGCACCAAGGAGGCCAATGCTCCACTTCGTACCGCCCTCGATTCCCCGTTTGCCTCCACCCGGGCTGAGGCAGCGCTGGCTCTCGGCCGGCGTGGCGCCAATGGTGCCACGCCCCGCATTCGCGCGCTTCTGGAGGATAGCGAGCCTGTTGTGGTTTCTGCGGCCTTGGATGCCCTTGCTTGGTTGAGAGATCCTGAAGTCGCCACCGCGGTCGAGCGCGCGCTCTCACATCCGGACGATGAGATATTTCAGGCGGGGCTCCGCGCGGCTCGAACGCTTCCTGGCCCCGACGCAGAGCGGTTCGTGAGCCGAGGCCTCGCGCATCCTGCCTGGAACGTGCGCATGCTGGCCATCAAGCTACTGCTCGACCTCGACACCCAACACACCCGAACGCTCTTGAGCCAGGCCCTCGCGGACGAGACCGATTCCATGGTCAGGCACGCGATCGAGAGCGGCCTTCGGCAGGGGAGCTAAGGTGGCTTTCTTACACGACGCAGGACCGACCCTTCATTTGGGGGAGTTCCGCCTGCTGCGCGATTTCGTCAATCAGTTCTGCGGGATCTACTTCGCCGACGACTCTGCGTATATCGTCGAACGGCGCCTTCGTGGGCGTCTTCGCGATCTGGGTATTGCGGACTTCGCCGAGTACTACCGCTACTTGCAGTTCCACCCGAAAGCGGAGAAGGAGCTCGAGGCTGCGGCAGAGGTTCTGACGACCAACGAAACGTATTTCTTCCGCGAGGCCTTCCAACTTCGAGCCTTCACCGATGAGGTTCTTCCGGCGGTGCGGGCGCGGGCGCTTGCGCGGGGGTCGAAGCGACTCGACGTTTGGAGCGCGGGCTGCTCGAGCGGCGAAGAGGTCTTCACCATTGCAATGCTCGTCGATGCCAGCGGTCTTTTCGAGGGATGGGACGTTCGCGTCTTCGGAAACGACATCTCTCGCCGCGTCTTGAGCAAGGCACGCGGGGCGACCTACAGCTCGGCTAGCTTCAGGGCGATGATTCCGGAGTACGAGAAGTACTTCATCGACACCGAAGAAGGCAGGCAGGTGCATCCGCGCATCCGGGCGATGTGTCACTTCGGCCATCTCAACCTGATGAACGAGCGGCGCGCGGCGATCGTGGGCCGCGTCGACGTGACTTTCTGTCGAAACGTCCTGATCTATTTCGATGATGCGTCGCGCAGCAAGGTCTTGGAGACCATCTACCAGCGGTTGAACCGTGGCGGCTATCTGCTCCTGGGCCACAGCGAATCCCTCCTTCGGACGAGCACGGCGTTTGAGATCACCCAGCTCACCACTGACATCGTCTACCGGCGGCCAGTTCCGTTCACCGATCTACCTCCGAGGAGAATCTAGGTGAGGGATCTCCGCGCACTGGTCGTCGACGACTCTTCGTTGAATCGGCGAACCATAGCCGCAATTCTCAAGGATATCCCCGGCATCTCGGACGTCGACGTCGCCAACGATGGGGCGGACGCACTGCGAGTCATCGAATCTAGGCCACCCGACTTCATTACCTTGGATTTGGACATGCCGCGTCTGGATGGCTTCGAGTTCCTCCACCTGTTGATGGACCGGCATCCACTCCCGGTCGTGGTGGTGTCCGGCCTGACGTCGAAGGAAAACATCTTCCGCGCGCTAGAGCTAGGGTCGATCGACTTCATCGAGAAGCCACACGGCGTGGACGCCCCCCTCGACTGTCTGCGAGACCAGCTCGTCGAAAAGGTTCGCGTCGTTCAGCAACTATCGCCGCTCGCGATTCGCCACGGCAGCTCGGCTGACTTCGCGCTCGACGACGAGGCTCGCGATGTGGCGAGTCGTGCACAAGGGCCCTCGGTGCTCAAGAGGGTACCGGCCAAGGTCATTGTGATCGGTGCATCCACCGGAGGACCGCGAGCGCTGCTCACTCTGTTCCGTCACCTCCACCAGGACCTCGACGCCGCCCTAGTCATCGCTCAGCACATGCCTCCTCGTTTCACTCGCACTTTTGCGAATCGGCTCGACAAGAACGGTGTGACGAGGGTCTCGGAGGCGAAAAGCTACGAGCGACTCGCTCGAGGGCATGCGTACGTCTGCCCCGGAGGCCACTGTATCGAAATCGTGCCTTCGGATCGCGGCCCTGCGATACGCGTGGTCGCGCCGGATAGGGGGTCTCACTACGTCCCATCAGTCGATCAGCTCTTCAGCTCCGCAGCCCGCGTTCTTGGTGACAGGGCTATCGGTGTGGTCCTCACGGGGATGGGGGATGACGGCGCCCTGGGGGCGCAAGACATATCAGCAAGAGGAGGAAGCATTCTGGTCGAAGCCCCGGAGTCGGCGGTCGTTTCGGGTATGCCGATGGCCGTTCAACGAACCGGGATACAGCACCATTCACTTGGTATTTGGGCGCTCGGCGACATGCTTGCCGCGCTCACACGACCCAGCGGTCGATGAGGATCGAACTTTGAGCGCGTCGCGTCCTATCGTAGAGTTGAGTTAGCCATGCCACGGTACCGTTGCCTCGTAGTCGAAGACTCCAAGACGATGCGCAGCATGCTGGTGGAGTCACTGTTGCGAATCCCCGGAATGGAGGTCGTCGAGGCCGACAATGGCTTAGCGGGCATTCGCGCCTTAGCTGTGGGACAATTTGATCTCGTGCTGACCGATGTAAACATGCCCGTCATGGATGGACTGAAGCTCGTGCGGCACGTCCGGGCCGACCCGCGACACGAAAAGACACCAATCGTGATCATCACGACGGAAAACGCGCCGAACGATCGGGACCGCGCGATGGCGCTCGGAGCGAATGCCTACATCGAGAAACCAATTCAAGCGCCACGTGTCATCCGCGCGGTGAAGAAGCTACTCGGGGTCTGAAGATCATGAGCGACGACGAAACCCAGCCAACAGGACAGGGAATCTTGCATCCCGAGGGCATGCAAGCGACCAGAGACCTTGCCGCGGGCGTGGTCCATGAGATCAACAACCTCCTCGGGGTGATCATCGGCAATGCCCATCTGGCCAAGAAGAACATTTCCGACGCCGCTGCCCTCGAGAGATACATGAATGAAGTAAGAAATGCGGCAGAGGAGGGGCGCGAGCTCATGCGCGACCTTTCAGTCTTTGCCGGTGACCGCTCGATTCAAACGCGGTCCCTTCCTCTCAACGACCTCGTGACCAATGCGGTCTCCAACCTCGGAGCATTGGCGACGCTCGACCTGAGCAGCAGAGATCCAGTGGCACGGCTCAACCTCTGGCTGGCCCAGGATGCGCTCGGGGCTGTGATTCAATTCATGGCAGCGACGAAAACCGTCTCATCGATCCGGCTCGCCACCCGCGTGGTTGGCTCGGCGGCCGCGCTGACCATAGAAGACGACGGCGTGAGCCCGAGCGAGGACGACCTTCGCGCGATGTTTATGCCGTTCGCGAAGCTCGACCGGCGTCCGAACGTTAAGCTGGGGCTCGCGAAAATGGCGGATCTTGCGTCGCGCTCGGATGGTTTCGTCACGGCCGCCGTGCGTGAGCCGCACGGCCTTCGCATCGTGTTGACGCTGCCCATCGATGAGGGTGCGCCCTCAGGTGACGGTCCAGGTGTGCCCTTGGCGAAGCAGGGCGTGTAGGTCCGGCTCGCCAAAGCGCTCCTCGGCGAGCTTGCGCTGTGTGTCGACGCTCTCGTTGTAAACGGGGCCCAGTTGGCGATACAGAACGCCCAGTGCCACGACTTCGGGCAGGTCGGTAAGCATCCAGGCGAGTTGAGGGTTGCTCTCGTCGTGGATCAGGATGTCCTGCTCGGTGACGCCGTCCTCGCCGACGGTCACGATTTCGAGACTGAGCGTCTGCGTGTTCAGCCGAAGACCCTTTTCGCCATTTGCTCCGAACATCATGGGCTGCCCGTGCTCGACCCAGAGTTGGTGGGCCGGGCCCGTCTTGCGATCGGTGATCAGATCAAAAACGCCGTCGTTGAACACGGGGCAGTTCTGAAGGATTTCGATGAACGCCGCGCCCTTGTGCTCGCGCGCGGCTGTCAACGCTTCGGGAAGCTTCTTCGAGGTGTCAAAGGCCCGCGCCACGAAGGTGGCGCGTGCCCCTAGGGCAAAGCGCGCAGGCACGACCGGTTGATCGATGGAGCCAAGCGGGCTCGACGGTGTGACCTTCCCGACCTGTGAGGTGGGCGAGTACTGTCCCTTGGTGAGGCCGTATATCTGGTTGTTGAACAACATGATCTGTAGATCGATGTTTCGCCGCAGCACGTGCAGAAGATGGTTGCCGCCGATGCTGAGTCCGTCGCCGTCGCCGGTGATCACCCAGACGTCCAGCTCGGGGTTGGCTAGCTTGAGGCCGGTCGCGACTGCGGGTGCGCGACCGTGAATCGTGTGGAAGCCGTACGTGTTCATGTAGTAGGGGAAGCGGCTCGAGCAGCCGATGCCCGAAATGAACACCGTGTTCTCCGGCTTTGCCCCGAGGCTCGGGAGGGTACGTTGCACCGCCGCAAGGATCGCGTAGTCGCCACAACCCGGACACCAGCGAACTTCCTGGTCGGAGGTGAAATCCTTGCGCGTGTATTCTTTGTTGGGCGAGTTTGGACTCATCGTGCGCTCCGTTGAAGCCGCTCTTCCACCGCTTCGACGAGGCCGCCGACTCGGAAGGGCTGTCCTGTAACTCGGGTGAGGCTCTCGGCGGGAACGAGAAACTCGGCGCGAAGCAGCATCGTCAGCTGCCCGTAGTTGAGCTCGGGAACCAGCACGCTGTTGAAGCCATTGAGCAGAGGCCCAAGGCCTTCGGGGAGAGGCCAGATGTTGCGAAGGTGCAAGTGCGACACCGCGTGACCCCTGCCGCGCAGAATGCGCACCGCCTGACTGATCGCGCCGTACGTCGAACCCCAGCCAACTACCAGCAAATCGCCTTCGCTCTCGCCCTGGTCCACCTTGGCTCGCTCGATGTCTCTCGCGATTCCAGCCACTTTCTGATGGCGAACCTTGGTCATCCGGTGGTGGTTGTGAGGGTCGTACGAAATATGGCCAGAGTTCCGGTCCTTTTCGAGGCCGCCGATGCGGTGCTCGAGGCCTGGCGTGCCCGGAACCGCCCACACGCGAGCGTGCGTTTGCTCGTCTCGCAGGAAGGGATGGAAACCCTCCGGGTCGCTGTGGAACTCGACCGGGAACGGTCGCAGCGCATCGAGGTCGGGGAGCGGCCAAGGCGCCGCGCTGTTGGCGAGGTACCCGTCCGTCAGCAAGATCACCGGTGTCATGTACTTCACGGCCATGCGAACCGCTTCGATCGCCATGTAGTAACAGTCGCCCGGCGTTGCCGCAGCCAAGACGACGAGCGGCGCATCGCCGTTGCGCCCTACGACGGCCTGGAAGAGGTCAGACTGTTCGGTCTTCGTCGGTAGCCCGGTCGATGGCCCGCCCCGCTGTACGTTGACGATCACCAAGGGGAGCTCGGCTGAGATCGCCAAACCGATCGCTTCGGATTTCAATGCGATTCCGGGTCCCGAGGTTCCGGTCACGCCGAGCGAACCACCGAAGCTCGCACCGATCGCGGCTCCAACCGCTGCGATTTCGTCTTCCGCCTGGAAGGTCGTCACGCCGAAATGCTTCAGGCGCGCCAAGTGGTGCAAGAGATTCGACGCCGGCGTGATCGGGTAGGAGCCGTACATCATCTTCAGGCCGGCGAGCCGAACGCCGGTGACCAGGCCCCAGGCGGTCGCCTCGCTACCGCTGACGTTTCGGTACTCGCCGGGTGTCAGACTGGCGGGGGGCACCTGATAGGCGCTGATGCCATGGGGCAACTCCGCATTTTCGCCGTAGATGTGGCCGGCGTTGAGCGCGGCGATGTTTGCCTCTGCCACTTTGGGATTCTTGGCGAACTTGGTCTTCAGCCAGGCGATCGTCTGGTCGCGTTCGCGGCCGAACAGCCAGTACATGAGGCCGAGCGTCCACATGTTCTTGCAACGATTGGCTTCCTTGGAGCCGAGGCCGACCTCTTTTACCGCATTGAGCGTCATCTTCGTCACGTCGAGCGCCAGGACACGGAAGCGATCGACGGAGCCGTCCTCGAGCGGGTTGCTATCGTAGCCCGCCTTCTTGAGATTGTTCGGTGTGAACGCGCCGGTGTTGACGACCAGCAGGCCGCCCGGCTTGAGCACTTCGCTGTTCACCTTGAGCGCCGCAGGGTTCATCGCCACGAGCACATCGGGCGTATCACCGGGGGTCTGCACGTCGTGGGAGGCGAATTGGATCTGGTAGCCCGACACCCCGTAGGTCGTGCCCGCCGGCGCGCGAATCTCGGCGGGGAAATCCGGAAACGTCGAAAGGTCGTTTCCCGCGTTGGCGGTCGCAGTCGTGAACTGGCTGCCCGTGAGTTGCATCCCGTCGCCGGAGTCGCCGGAGAAGCGGATCACGACAGAGTCCAGGGTTTCACGCGGACTGGGCTGAGCGCGCGCAGCGGCAGTTGTTTCCATGCTCAATGATCGATTCTAGTCCCGACGTCGCTTCGGCGCCCGTCCTTCCGGGCCAAACTGGCACGCGTTCTAGAACCGGGGTCCTCTATCTGCAAGCGCTCATGCGCAGGTTGGACGCTGAGCGCGTGGCGGCCCATCCTGGGGACATGGTCGAGGTCAAAATCTGCGGGTTAACCACTGTTGACGACGCACTGCGTTGCATCCGGGCAGGCGCCGACGCGATCGGACTCAACTTCTGGCCGCGCTCCCCCAGGTGCGTCGATGTTTCAACGGCGCGGGCGATCGTCGAAGCCAGTGCGGACGATGCCCAGCTGGTCGGGGTATTCGTCGATTTCAGCTTGGAGCAGGTTCAGGAGATCCTTCGCGAAACCGGTATTGGCTGGGCGCAGCTGCACGGCGCCGAGCCGCCCGAGCTGCTCGCCGAGCTCCTGCCGACCGCCTACAAAGCGATCGGCGTGAAAGACGGCTCAGCGATCGAGCTCGCGCGGAGCTATCCGGGGGAGCATCTCCTTTTGGATGCGAGTGTCCCCGGGATGCCCGGCGGCACGGGCAGAACCTTCGACTGGGCGATCGCCGCAGAGGTCGCCCAGGAGCGCAAGCTGACTTTGGCTGGGGGACTAACCCCTGACAATGTTGCCGAGGCAGTGAGGGCGGTGAACCCCTTCCGAGTGGACGTCGCCTCGGGCGTCGAATGCGAACCGGGGCGGAAGGATCCGGAATTGGTCAGAAGCTTCATCGAGGCCGCCAAGGACGCCTAGCTGGTTCGCGGCGTTGTTTGGTGGATGACGCTGTCGATATCGACCACCCATGCTAGCGTTTCGGCCTCAACTTCCCAGGAGGATTCATGCGTTCTTTGTTTCTAGCTTTCGTTCTCGTCGCCGGCCTGATCTGGGCTGCGTCTGGCAGTACCCCCGCCCAGTCTCAGACTGATGGAAAGACCGTGTCGTGCCAGACTTGCGGAGATAGCGCCGCTTGTCCTCACTGTTCCGCCGGTAAGGACTGTCCGCGTTGCACCGAGGGCAAGACATGTCCCCATTGCACCGAGGGCAAAGGCTGCGCGCAAGGGCCACCCGCACCATGGCAAATGGGGTTCGCACAACTGGGACTACAAGTGCGTTCGCCCGGCCAAGAAGCCCGAGGCGATGACCCAGCAGTTCTCGGGTCTCGGCGCCGAAGGCTGGAGGCTCGTAGAGGCCGACGGTGGGTTCTGGTGTTTCAGCCGGATGCGCTCCGCCAAGTGACGAGCGCTTGAGCGGTTCGTCGGGCGAATGGTTCGGGGGTTTGCGCGCCTAGGCGCGCGCAATGATTTGGTCGGAGATGTAGCTGGCTAGGGTGTACACCGTGACTTGCGGGTTCACCAAGAGCGAGGACGGAAAGAGGCTCGCGTCGGGCACGTAGACGTTGTCGAGGTCGTGGCAGCGACCGCTCGGTCCGACGACGCTCCTCGCTGGGTCCGCACCCATCCGCATCGTCCCCTGCGGGTGGTACGCGTTGATGCGGTACATGTGCTTGCCGTTCTGAAGGCCGTCGATCACCGAGTCGACCTGGACTTCGCTTTCGATCGTGATCCGTCGCGTGGTCGGTAGATATACACGGCGCGCGCCAGCCGCGAAGTAGATCCGGGCGGTGCCGCGTAGGGCCTCCCGCATCGACTCGAAGTCCCGATCGTCGAGGTCGTATTCGATTCGCTTGCGGTCGCCGTCGAGGTAGACGCGGCCGATGTTGTGATCGTGAATCAGAATGACCGCCGCTTGGAACCGCTTGCTGTTCTCCATGAACTCGACGAAGTCGCTTCCCAGGCCCCCGTCGATCCAGCCGCTGGTGACGAGCGGCCCGACCATGCCGGCTTCTAGCAGGTAGCCACCCTTGAGCGGGTTTTCGACGTCCCCCGCTTGTGCGCTCAGCGTGGCGCCAACCCATGCGTAGATGTCTTTGTCGTGCTCTCCGAATACCGCGAGGGAAGGGTGACAGGCGAAGTTGAGGCCGACCTGGCCGCTGCTGTTCCCGAGCTGGTTCCGCTGGAACAGGAGCGGCGTTTGCACTGCTCCGGCTGCCACGACGACCAGTCCTGCCCTCACGCGGACGGGCTTGGTCTTGCCTTTTCTGTCGGTAGCGACCGCGCGCACCGCAGTCACACGTCGACCACGGAGCTCGAAGGTCTCGGCTCGCGTCCCGCAGAGAATCGTCGCGCCGAGCTCGCATGCCCAAGGCAGGTAGGTCACCAGCATCGATTGCTTGCGATCGGTCTTGCAACCCGAAATGCAGTGTCCGGTGAGCGCGCAGTCCTTGATGTTCCGAGAGATAGGAGACGCCGGGATGCCGATCTTCCTGGCGCCCTCGATCAGCAAGCGACCATTGTAGTTCACCTCGTGCGGCTCGTTCTGGTGAACGGACAAGTTTCGTTCGACGCGCTCGAAGTAAGGACGCAGCGCCTCGGGGGAGAGGTTCTCCAGGCCGTGCTCCTCCGCCCAGTTGTCTAGGACCTGGTTTGGAACACGGAAACAGGCCGCTGCGTTGACCACGGTCGATCCTCCGACGCACTTACCCTGCAAGATGGTCAAGTCCCCGGTGGTGTTCACCTGGTTCCCATGGTCTTCGTACAAGGTCTCGAGCGCCGTCGGTGCGTGCTCCTGAAATTCGCTCGATGGGATGTGCGGCCCTGCTTCCAGGATGAGCACTTTCGCTCCGGAACGAGACAGCTCGTAGGCTGTCACTGCTCCTGCCGCGCCCGAACCGATGATGACAACGTCCGCCTCGAGGTCGAGACCAGCATCTGGGATTTGCTCGGGCGATGTCACCTTCAACGCTGGAAGCCCTCGAATCGTTGCTTTGGGTTGCTCTGTCATGGCGGTCATCCGCTGCTGGCCTTGGGCATCGGCGCGTTGCCCAGGCTCCGGATGCCGCTGACTTCGGACACGGGGCCCTGATAGCCGATCGCCCGGCCTGCTTCGACGTTCTTCCAGTACCCGTAGCAGACGAGCTTCTTGAGAACCGTGGAGATCCCGCGTTGGATCTCGATGCCGTTCTCCCATCGTCGGATGTAGTTGAGCTGTGTCTCTGCCGAGAGATGGACGAATCGCGCGAAGTGGAGACCGATCAAGACCGAGCCGTAGTTGAAGAGCTTGAGGCCGATGCGCACCTGCTCGCGCGTTGGATCATCCATGAGTGAAAACGCATGCTCGATGTTCTCGACGACGGGAACTTCCGAGCGGGGTTTCAGGGAGGTGCCATCGGTTGGCAAGAAGACGTCCGCGAAGCGCTCGAGTAACTCGCGTTCGTCGGCCGTGAGCATGACCGGTCTGGCTGGCGCAACGGGATGAGCGCTGCACGCGGGGACGACCAGTAGGCTGGCGCCAGTCAGGACGCCAAGCTTTGCGAAGGTTCTGCGGTAGAGCTTGTACTGCATCGCCGAGCTCGACGCGGACCCTATCACGTCAGGCGGTGAGATACAGGTACGGAGTCGGTGTTTGGTTGCACCGCCCGCCCGGACGCCACCGGCGGTCGGTTGGTCCCGCCCCAGCACCCCCACACCATCGCCTACCCCCCACCCGTAGTCCTGGTATCGCTCTCACGCGATTGAGCAGCGCGCCTGTCGCGCGCTTCGCTGCGCTCCGCCTTGCCGGCGCATTCGCGCCGGGCTTCGCCCTCCTGGCTCGCGCTGCCGCTCGGGTATTGTGGGGAGGTACTGTCAGTGTCAGCGTCAGCGCCAGTGTCAGTGTCAGCGCCAGTGGCAGTGTCAGCGCCAGTGGCAGTGCCGGCGGCCTCTGCGGCGGCTTTGCGTTCGTCTAGGCCCTTGTAGATCAGCTGCTGCGTTGTTTCGGTTACCTGCTGGTGCAGCTTCGCCACGATCTCGGGATCGTCGGCTGCTTCGGGGCCGTGTGGCAGGTGGATGGGTTCGCCTACGATGTAGTGGAGCTCCGTGGGAAAAGGCAGGGCGCCGAGGCCCATGTAGATGGGTGTGACGTACTTGTCACCGAGTAGTTGCGAAATCAAACGGCCGACGCCGCTTTGACGGACTCGTTCCTGGGAGACGACCTGGACATAGAGCTCTTCGTTGCCGAGGCCGGCGATTGGGATGACTGGTTTCTGTGCGCGAAGCGCGGTGCGAATGAAGCCGTGGCTGTTCTCCCATTGCAATCGGTACGCGTCCGAAGGATCGCTGAGAGCTTCCTTGGCTCCGCCCGGATACACGAGGACCAGTTGATCGTCCTTCAGCAATTGAACCGTCGCCCGGGGCTCCCCTTCGATGGCGCCCATGCTGTGAGCGAGGTCGCGAAAGATCGGCATCGCGAAAACCACGCGGTCTCCGAGCGAGCGAACGACCCTGCCGCTGCCTCGAAGGATGAGGCGCAGAAGAACGGGAAGGTCGATGCCGAAATGACCGTGGTTGGTCACGATAAGGCCGCCTCCCTCCGCTGGTATGTTTTCGACGCCTTCGATGGTCGGCTGAAACCACTGGTGCAGGAACGAGACACGCTGCAGAAGGCGCTCGTAGGCGTCACGGTCGAGTGGATGCGGGCTGGTCTCGGTCGGCTCGTTCATGTGCATGCGCCCCGCTCTCCTATGCGCTACGTTCCGCGCCTCATGCAACCCCCCGAACCGGCTTCTGGGCACTACGGGCCCTACGGTGGACGCTATGTCGCCGAGACCCTGATGCCCGCGCTCGACGAGCTGACGCAGGCTTACCAGGAATCTCAGGGCGACCCGGCATTTCAGTCCAAGCTCGATTTGCTCCTCCACCAGTACGCGGGGCGCGCGACGCCAACCTATTTCGCCTCCCGGCTCAGCGAGGCGCTTGGCTCGAGGATCTGGCTCAAACGTGAAGACCTCTGCCACACCGGCGCCCACAAGGTGAACAACACGATCGGCCAGATCCTGCTCGCGAAACAGATGGGCAAGACCCGGATCATCGCTGAAACCGGCGCCGGCCAGCACGGAGTGGCGACCGCGACCGCCTGCGCACTGATGGGGCTTCCCTGTGAGGTGTACATGGGCGCCGAGGATGTGCGGCGCCAAGCGCCGAACGTCCGGCGTATGGAGCTGCTTGGCGCGCAGGTCCATCCGGTCACGTCAGGGTCGTCGACCTTGAAGGACGCCATGAACGAAGCACTTCGAGACTGGGTGACCAACGTGCGGACGACCCATTATTGCGTTGGTTCGGTGGCCGGCCCGCATCCGTACCCGATGATCGTCAGAGATTTCCAGGCGGTGATTGGCCAGGAGGCACGCGCACAGATGTTGGAGCAGGCCGGCAAGCTTCCGGACGCGGTCGTCGCTTGCGTCGGTGGCGGCTCGAATGCAATGGGCATCTTTGCAGGCTTCATAGACGACGAGTCGGTGCGCCTGATCGGAGTCGAAGCGGCCGGCGAAGGCATCGAAACCGGTCACCACGCCGCTCCACTTTGCGCCGGTGGCGTCGGCGTCTTGCACGGGGCGAAGAGCTACGTGCTTCAAACGGAGGACGGGCAGATCGTCGAGGCGCACTCGATCAGCGCTGGGCTCGACTACCCCGGAGTGGGCCCCGAGCACGCCTGGCTGAAAGACACGGGGCGCGCGACCTATACGGCGGTCACCGACGACGCGGCGCTCGACGCTTTTCAACAGCTCTGTCGGATCGAGGGGATCATCCCGGCTCTCGAAACAAGTCACGCGTTCGCCTATCTTCCGACTCTGGTCGAGGAGCTCGGACCGGACGCCGACATCCTGGTCTGCTTGTCCGGCCGTGGCGACAAGGACCTCGAAACCGTGCTCGAAAAGCTCAAGGAAAGGGGCTGACGGAGGTGGGCCGAATTGCCGACGCGTTTGCGACTGCGCGAAACGAGAACCGTGCTGCACTGGTGATCTATCTGTGCGCTGGTGACCCCGACCTGAGCGCCACTGTCGACCTGGTAGCCGCTGCCGCGGAGGCCGGTGCGGACGTCATCGAGCTGGGGGTCCCGTTCAGTGATCCGACCGCCGATGGGCCCGCGATTCAGCGAGCGGCCGAGCGCTCTCTGCGCGGCGGAACGACGCTTGCCAAAGTGCTCGACGCGGTGCGCGCGATTCGCGGCCGCACCGACGTACCGATTCTGCTCTTTGGCTACTACAATCCGATTCTCTCGTATGGTGAGCAGAACCTTGTCGATGACGCGGCGGATAGCGGCGCCGACGGCTTCCTCGTCGTCGATCTTCCCCCGGAGGAGAGCGCAGGGTTACGCGAGCCTGCAATCGCGAGGGGCCTCGACTTCATTCCTTTGGTCGCCCCCACGAGTGATCCGGCGCGCATCAAGTTGGCAGGGGACGCGGCAACCTCGTTCATCTACTACGTCTCGATGACCGGTGTGACCGGCTCGAAAGCAACGGATCTGGCGAGTGCCGCGAAGCGAGCGGGCGTACTGCAGCGCGAGCTGGGCCGCTCCGTAGCGATCGGCTTTGGCGTGAAGACCAAAGACGACGTGGCGACGGTCGCGCCCCACGTCGACGGCGTCGTGGTTGGAAGCGCCGTGGTGCAAACCATCGAAGATGCCCCGAGCCCCCGCGAGGCGGTCGCCCGGGTCGCAGCGCTGGTCTCCGAGCTAACCCAGGGCCTGCGCAGGCAATAGCGGCCTTGATTTGGCTGGGGGCGGACGATATTGTCTTCCGATGGCCGCTGTCGATGTCATTTCCGCCAATCTCCCCGTCCTACGCGAGCTCCGCAACCGCCTCGGTCAGCTAGAGCTAGCCGAGAGGGTAGGCGTCTCGAGGCGCACAATCGCTCGCCTCGAAAATGCAGACGTCGCCGACCCTGGCATCGATCTGATGGGACGCATCGGAAGGGAGCTTGGGGTCACGGTCTCGGTGCTCACCGAGAGCAAGCTGCAGGCGGTCACGCTCGCACTGCCGTACGACATCGCAGAGCGACTGGCCGGTCCAGAAGGTCCAGAAACCCTCGAAGCCATGATCCGCGCGGCACGCCATCCTCGTTGACGCTGACTGCGCCAGCGCCCCCGACTCAGTCCGACTTCCTCACCCTAGCCAAACTAGTGGTCGCGGCCTCCGCAATCGCCTTTCGCAGACCGTCGTCCGCGACCCGGCTCAGCGCTCGCCCCAGCTCCTCGGGCAAGGAAGCCAAACGCACGGGCTCTGCGGGCCGGGGCGCAGGCTTGAGACGCGCGGGGATGTCAGGCAGAGGGCCGACTTGAAAACGGATCTTCTGAATCCCGCTCGTAGGCGCTTCCTTGCGAAGTCGTGTGAGCAGATCGTCGCTCAGGTAGTGTAGCTCGTTCGCCCAGACCGCGGAGCTCACGTTCACGAAGAGAACGCCGCGTGAAAGCCTGATAGGGCGAGCGTGCGCTAGGATTCGCGGGGGGACCGAGCGACTCCACCAGGAGAATGCCTTTGCGGATTCGAGCTGGTCTGGTGCGGGGTAGACGCCCTTGAGCAACTTGGCGACCGATTCGAGCTTCCCCTTTTTGCGCTTAGCCATCGTCCAGGCTCGCCTTGTAGAGGGCGAGGAGATCGTCTTCGGTGCAGCGGCGCGGGTTGAGCGTGTGGCAGGAATCGGCAAAAGCCAGCGCGGCCAGCTTTGGCAGGTCGCCTTCTTCAATCCCTTGAGAGCGCAGATCGGATGGCAGGCCGACCGACTTGCGCAAGGCTCGCACCGCGCCCGCGCACTCGAAGGCGAGGGTGCTTTCCTCGGTGCCGCGAACGCCGAGCTCACGGGCGATCTCCGCGATGCGTTCGGGAACCGCTGCGCGGTTGAAGTCGAGCACCGCCGGTAGACAAATCGCGTTGGCCAGTCCGTGGTGCATCCCGAGCTCGGCGGAGAGTGGGTGGGCGAGCGAGTGGCAGGCACCGAGCCCCTTCTGAAATGCGACCGCGCCCATCATTGCCGCCTTGAGCATATCCGCGCGCGCTTGAAGGTCGTTGCCGTCGTCCGTCGCCGCCTTGAGCGAGCGATGGCAGAGCCGAACACCGCCGAGCGCGATCGCGTCAGCCATGGGGTGATCGCCGATCGATGCGTAGGCCTCGATGCAGTGCGTGAGGGCATCCATGCCCGTTGCTGCGGTCATGCGCGGGGGCATGGTCTGCGTCATCACTGGATCGAGAATCGCCACTTCGGGCAGAAGGAGCGGCGAAAAGATCACCGTCTTTCGGTTCGTCGCTTGAATCGTCACCACGCCGCTGCGGCCGACTTCGCTTCCTGTGCCAGCAGTCGTGGGGATCGCGATCATGGGGGGAAGAGGACCCTTGATTTTCGCGTCGCCCCCGATCGCGTCGTCGTACTCTGCCAGAGGTCCGGGATGGGTGGAGGTCAGTCGCACCAGCTTGGCGACATCGAGCACGCTTCCTCCTCCGACACCCACGATGAGATTGGCCTTGAAATCAGTGTACACGCGCGTTGCCCCGAGCACTTCGGTCTCGAGCGGATTGGAAGAGATGTCGAGTGCAGATTCGTGCGGCAGCCCAGCGGCGTCGAGAGCCGCGCGAACCGGCTCGAGCAAACCCGCCTGCTCGACGCCCCGATCGGAAACCAGAAGAACACGCTCGGCTCCGAGTCGATTCGCTTCATTCCCGCACTGAACCGCGGACCCTTCGCCGACTACCACCCGGGTCGGGAAGCTCCAGTAAACCAAGCCTTGTGTATCGGTCATTCTTTGCCTACGCGCCTCTCCATGAGCGCTTGAATAGCATCATTGGAGCTGATGCGACCCTCGGAGAGGGCCACAAATGTGGATGAGATCGGCGTTTCTAGTCCGAGACGCCTTGCATGCTCCATCATCTGGGCAGCGACCTCGATGCCTTCGATGTACGCCCCGGCTTCGCCGACTGCGCTGCTGAGCTTGGCGCCCTTCGCCAGAGCCCGCCCGAGCCGAAATTCCGGTCGATCATCTCCCGCGACCGCTGCAATCAGGTCGCCGAGGCCCGCCAGGCCCATGAACGTCGACTCCTGGGCGCCCAGCGTCTGTCCGATACGCGAGACTTCGGCCATACCGCGCGTCGCCAGCACCGCAAGCGTGCCTGGCCCAGCGCCGAGCTCTTGGGCATAGGCGAGAACGACCGTCAGGAAGCCGACGGTGGCGCTCGCGAGCTCTACGCCGACGACATCGGGGGTTTCGTAGACGCGAAGCTCCGAGCCGCCCAAGGCCTCGCGAACCATCCCGGTGAGCTCTGGGAAGCCCGTCCCCAGAATCGCGCCGCTCGGGCGGCCGTCGGCCAAGGCTTCTGCGACCAGCGGTCCTGCGAGCGCGCCTAGCCGTCGGCATACGGTCTTCTCACGAATGACCTGGGTGATCGTCTTGAGCTCGGGGCCGATCAGCCCTCGACTGATGTGAACCATCAGGTGCCGGCCGTCGACGACCTCGCCCAGCTGCTCTGCGGCCTCGACAGCGTGCCGCGCGGGCACTGCCATGAAGACCAGCTCACAATCCCTCATCGACATGATGTCGGTCGAGGTTCGGATCGGATCGGGAAGCTCTCGCTCCTTCCGACTCCAGAGGACGACCCGGTGCCCATGTCGGGCGGAGGCTTGCGCGATGGCCCGTCCGAAGCCGCCCGCGCCGACCACGCCGATTCGAAGGCTCATCGGTGCACCCCCAGGTTCTGGATCTCGCACGCCGCTTGCAGCTGGTCGGGGCTTGCGATGTCCTCGGCAAACGGCACCAGGCGGTTCTGGTAGTAGAGCAGCAGCGAAGGGTCGACGATGATGATGCGATCTCCTTCGCGCCTGGCCGCCGTCGAATCGTGGTAACCGTTCCAGAAGCTCAGCGCGCGTTCGAGGAGCTCCTGGGGGCTGTCCTCCTTGACGACCTCGCTCGTTCGGACCCTGCCAGCGCTTTCGAGCGCGAGGAGACGATCGCGGGCTTCCCCGAGCTCCCGGCAGAGCGTTTCGACGTCGAGGCCCACCTCGCCGCGGAGTCGAAGACGCGCGAAGAGGTCCATTCCCGGGGTCGATTGAACTAGATGCCGGAACAGCACGTGGGCGACGACCTGAGTGCTCATCAGCACCGTGTCCTCTTCGTAGCGTTGTCCGAGCACTTCTCCGAGCTCGCGTGTGTAGGCCGCGTCCCGCGCAGGGTCGACGACCGCCGTCCCTCGGTGCTCGACGTAGCCGCCGGCGTCGATCGAACGACCCGTTGGGGTGAGTGAGCCGCCCTGAGGGTCGAGGCGGTTGCCGAACGGGTCGATGGGCTCGCCAAATCGAATGATGCAGCCGCCGCGCATCCCGACCATCTTTCGGAAGAACGCGAACCAGCGATCGATCTGAGAGAACTCGTCGTCCTCGATGATGTACCGGGCTTGTCCCTCCTCCGTGAGCCAGTCTTTGATCAGGGTCTCCGCTTCGAGAACGAGGGCGTAGTTGATCGTCGTCGGAACGAACCAGACGGGACGGTCGACTCGGCGCACTCGATTGGTGGTGAACGCCTCGACGCCAGAGCCGAGTAGGCCGAGCTTGAGCCGGCGTTCGATCATGCCGGAGCGGCTTCGCGTGCCTCCCGGGAAGAAAAGCGAGTGATAGCCGCGCTCGATCATCACCTGCGAGTACAACTTCAATACGTGCTTATATAAGCTCACTCGAATGCGTCTATCGACGCGATACGCCCCCAAGTTGTGCATGAAGAAGCTGATGATGGGGTTTGTGAAGAGGTTCTTGCCCGCGCCGTAGACGACCGGGGACAAGCCCGATATTTCGAGTGCCTGGGACAGCACGATGGAGTCGAGATTCGACGAATGCGTCGGGACGAAGACCAGGGTTCCGCGGGTTTGGAGCTCGCGCAGGTGGTCGAGGTCTCCCTGGACCTTGAGGACCCGGTCCAGAGACGCCGGGGAGCCCTCGATCAGGCCTTCGGTGAGGCGCCGCGGTTCCATCACGCCACCGATCAAGCGGGGCGCAGCCCTGCGCGCGAACCGATAGACCCGGGGATCGAAGTTGCCCGCGATGTCGCGAGCCATGTTGGTCACGATCGTATGCAAGACTCGTCGCTGTTCGCTGTCGTCCATCTTGCCGATGCGGCGAATCATCGAGCGCCAATAGCCGAGCCGGTCGCGTGCCTCGTCGTCGCGCTGCTTTTCGAGCCGCCTGATTTCGTGGAAAGCGGCGTCGTTGAGAGCCATCTCCAAGCGAGCTCGGTCGGCCTCTTGGGTCGCACAGATTCGGTTGACGACGTCCGAGATGACATCGTCGCGCTCGCTGTTGAACCAGAAGATCGACGGATCGCTCGGCCGCGGGACGTATGGCCTGAAATGCGGCAGACGCAGGGGACGTTCCGATAGAAAGCGTTTCAGCATCGCGACACCTCAGACCGCCTCGAAGTAGCGGCGCAGCTCCCAGTCACTGACGGCCTTGCGGTATTCGCGGCACTCCCAGTCTCGGGTGCGGATGAAGTGATCGACGAAGTCGTCGCCGAGCGCCTTGCGCGCGGCCTCGCTTCCCCGAAGGCGCTCGACGGCGGCTTCGAGCGTGAGTGGAAGCGCGAGCGTCGGGTCGCTGTCGCTCGTCGCATCGCCCCTGGTCATGGCCGGTGGTTCGATCTCCTCGACGACTCCATATAGACCAGAGCCGAGGCACGCCGCCATGGCGATGTAGGGGTTGATGTCGGCCGCGGTCTGTCGAAACTCGATTCGAGTCGCGTGATCGCTCGGACCCAAGATGACGCGCGAGCCACAAGTCCGGTTCTCGATCCCCCAGGATGCATTCAACGGAGCCCAGACGCCGGGAACGTAGCGCTTGTAGCTGTTGACGAACGGGGAGTAGAGAGCGGTGAGCTCCGGAGCGAGATTGACCAGGCCGCCGAGGTAGTGAAGTCCGAAGTCGCTCAAGCTGTCGCTTCCAGCGGCGGCGAAGAGGTTGATCTGCTCGCCCGCATCCCAGAGGCTCTGGTGGATGTGGCCGCTCGAGCCGGGCAGGTTTGCGTTCCACTTCGCCATGAAGGTGACCGAGAGGTCATGGCGCGCGCAGATCTGTTTGAGCGTCGTCTTGAAGAGCGCCGCTTTGTCCGCTGCGGCCAGTACGTCGTCGTAGAGCAGTGCAGCTTCCCACACGCCGGGGCCCGTTTCGGTGTGGAGGCCTTCGATCTCGATGTCGTACTCGGCGCAGCTGTCCAGGATGTCGTCGACCAGGGCCTGGTGCTGACCCGCGCGCAACCAGGAGTACCCAAACATGCCGGGGCTCAGCGGATCGAGGTTGCGGAAGTCCTTCTCGTGGAGCGACTGCGGCGTCTCTTGAAAGACCCAGAACTCGAACTCCGCGGAGAACTTGGCCTTGAAGCCCAGGTCGCTTGCCTTCTTGGCCACCGACTTGAGCAAGGTTCCGCGGGCAGGCAGGGTGGGGCTCGCCGTCCTCCGTATAGAAGTCGACGATGAAGTTTGCCGTGTCAGGCGCGTCGGGGAGAACCCGAAAGGTGGACGCATCGATTCGGGCCAGGGCATCCGGGTAGCCGGTTTGCCAGCCGGTCACCGTCGCGTTGTCATAGAGCTGGTCGCAGACGTCCCAGCCGAAAATGACGTCGCAGAAGCCGAAGCCCTTCTCCAGGGCGGACCAGAACTTGTCGAGGCTGATGTGCTTGCCTCGGAGCAGCCCGTCGACGTCGAAGCCGCCGACCTTGACCTTCCTGATGCCCTTTTCGTTGAAGTCGCGACGTAGCTCTTCGCTCACAGATCCTCCTCGGCGGCGGAAGCATACCCGTTTTTTCGCCCGATGGAGTGGGGAACCTGCGCAGCGACTGGAGCCGGCTATTTCGCAGGAACGAAGCGCTGAACCAAGCCCAAACCCAGCACGAAGAAAACCGCGACCGAGGCGTGCCCCAAGAGCTCGTGCGAGGTTCCCGGGACCGTGCAGTGCGCTTTGAGCACGAAGTTTCCCGCAAGGCCTGCGGCGGCTGCAGCGACGAGACTCCCGAACGCGTTGCCGCGATCGACCAGACGCAGCAAGGCATAGACCGGGACGCCCAGGAGCAGTCCTGCGCCCATGCACGCGCCGACCATCACGCCGCCGGCCTCACCATTCGCTGCCGCCTGGGCTGCAGGGTGGGGCCAGAACGCAGCCAAGACTGTCGCTCCGATCGCGACGCAAACCATGCAGACGGATTGCCAATGCGGGAGCGCCGGAAGGTGCACGGGGCGCGTGACCATGAACATTGCGATCAGCAGAAGGACGGAGAAAGTCACCAGGCTCGTCGTCCACTGGATCGTGCGGGCCTGGTCGCCCACCAAGGGAAATGCGAACCAGCCTACGACGGCTAGCACTGCGAACACGCCAAGGACGATCAGGCGCCGTGCCATCGTCGAGCGGCTTCTGAGAAAGCCGGGAACCGTCCGGTCGCTCTTGTCACACTTCGCTTTCATGTCGGCGAACATGCGGTCCATGAGCTCGCCGTTGTCCGGCGTGTCGGGCGCATCGAGCTCGCGCAGGCGCTCGCCGAGACCGGCGTCGGGTCTGTTGCTGCCACTAGTCATTCATCACCACGTATTTCCAAGACCAACAATTGTTTCAAAGTTGCGTACGCACGATGTGCGCGAACACGCACAGCACCCTCTGAAGTGCCCACAATTCGAGCGACTTCCGCGTATGGCCGCTCTTGAAACCAATGAAGCTCCACGACTTCGCGCTGGCTCGCAGGGAGCTTTTCGAGGGCCACGTGAAGGAGCTCGGAGCGCTGCCGCAGCTCCAGGGGCATGAAATCCGCCTCAGGCGCGGCCTGGGTCTCGACCTCTAGGTTGGTCATCTTACGTCGCTTCGTTCGCCGCCAGTGCTCGCGGACGAGGTTCATCGCGATGGTCATGACCCATGGGCGCAGCTTCGAGCCGCGCCGAAAGTCGTTCCGGGCGCCGTGGAGCCGAAAGAAGGTTTGCTGGACGATCTCTTCTGCCAGCTCTTCGTTGCGAAGGTGGCGTCGCGTGAGGCGCAGGAGGATCGGCGCGTACCGTTCGAACAGCGCTCGAAAGGCCGCCTCGTCGCCATCGACGTAGGCATCCATGAGCTCTTCGTCGCTTGGCTTGGACTTGGGGGAGCTACTGGCCATTCTCCGTGCCGGCTTGGAGGCCCGAGGGCAGCGTCGTTTCGTCCTGACTGAGCTGCGATTTCCACCAGTATCCGGAAAAGACGAGGCTGCCCAGCAGGATCAAGAGCAGGGCGAGTTGACGCCAGCGGAGATTCGAGTCGGCGCTGGGCTCTTCTACCAGCACTGGCGCGACTGGAATCGGACGGGCGCCCGACGTGCTGAGGATCTTCCCGGGCGGATGGCTGCTGGTCACGAGCGCGGGCGGGAGAGTCGAGGCGAGCGTAGAGACAGGTATGGAGCCGATGTGTGAGGTCTCCATCCAGGGTGCGATGTCTTGGGTCCGGGGGTTCTGCTTGGCCGATTCGACGTCGAGCCACTCGAGCGCGGCCTGCATGGCCGCGGCGTCGGAGTATCGCTTCTGTGCTTGTCTCGACATCGCCCGCCGGATCACATCGGGCAGGCCGGGCACGTCGTCAAACCCTTCATCGGTTTCCCAGCCAACGGGCGGGGAACCGATCGACCATGTGGTGGAGCAGCGCCCCGACCGAATACAGGTCGGCCGCGGGGCCGAATCTGCTCTCGCCGAAGATCTCGGGCGCCATGTACGCGACCGCGTGTTGACCCGAGCCGGTGTGGGCCGCGTAGGGGCTCGCTTCGGGAAAGGAGCGGATTAGAGGCACGATGCCCAAGCCGATCAGTCGCGCGCCGAGCCGGCCATCACGTTTTCGAGTGACGACAATGTTCTGTGGCGTGAGGTCTCCATGCACCAGGCCCTGGGCGTGCGCGGCACCGAGGGCTTCGAGAACTTCGGAAGCTAGACGGAGCACGGTGAGTGAGCCCAGCGGACGCTCGCACAGGAGCTTGCTCAGCAGGGTGCCCCGGATGTCTTGAAAGGCCAGATACGGAACACCATCGATGATACCGGCGTCGAGGATTCTCGAGACCGCGCCGGAGCGGATCGCCCCGAGGCCGTGCGCCAGGTGGGAGAACGCAGCCTGGGCGGGCCTCGAGCGGCCTAGGTCGATCGGCAAGACGCACAAGATCAGGGGCGTGCCCTCGGAGGACGCGCGATAGTACGAAGCCACCCCGCCCCACGGCAAAGCGCCGTCGACCGCATAGCGTCCGGCAAAGAGCTCTTCTGGCGGGGGATACACGCCACCAGGCGAGGGAAACATCGAGAGCGAGGATAGACCCAATGGCTCGTCGACGCGAAACTTTAGCCTTTCGGCCCGGTGACTTGACCGCGGGAGAGCACTTCTCCGCTCGGTTGTCGGCTGAGCTCATAGGCGCGACGGCGATCGCCGGTCACCCAGGTTTCCATCTGAACCCGTTCGCCTGCGTGAGTTTCCCGCAGGTACTCGACCGTGAGGGTCTCCAAAGGACCTTCCAAGCCGGCCGCGGCCCCCGCTTGGGACGCGAACCATCTGGTATCGTCGATGTAGTCGACGTAGCGCGCCTGATTGACGTGCCGAAAGCTGTCCTGGTCGCTCGGGCGAACGATCCATTCACGCGTCCACGACCGGGTTCGTTCGCCTTCGGGCCAGGGCTGCGCCGCTGGGGTTGGCTCATCCACCACGAATCTGGCGACGAGGGTCTCGATCGGCGCGGGCCCATCCGGACCGAGGTTGACCACCGTCATGCGTGCGCGCGCGGCGATTGCTCCATCGCGCAGGCGGGTGACTCGATGACCGAAGTCGAAGCTGGTGCGGCCTGCTCGGGCGACCCAGGTGAGAATCTCGAGCTCGTCTTGGTAGCTCAGCGGCGCCCCATACTCGAACGTCCCCGCTCGCGCGACGCCGCCTTCCAGGCGGTTGCGGAGGGCGAAATCGTCCATCGCGAACACCTTCCAGCGGGTGTGCTCGAAAATGCGGGAAAACCACCCCGGAGACACCGAGCCGGTAGCGTCGAGCTCGATGCCCCGGACGGTGTATCGGGTGATGGTGATCTTCTGTGCCGAGTCGTCCACTAGCGGCACGCGCCCTCGTTGCCTCGAATACGCTTGGCGATGTATTCGCCTCCGGCCTTGAGCGCCTCTGGATCCTCGAGCGAGGACAGCAGAGCAGTCGCATCTTCGCGCGGGTCGAAGCTCTCTTCGCGAATCGCGAGTATTTGTTGCTTGGTGATTCGGAGCACGATGCTTGGCTTCTGAGCGATGGCAGACAGAAGGGCCTGGAGCTCCCCGTTCAGTCGATCAGCCGGGACGACGCGGCTCACCAAGCCAGTTCGCAGGGCTTCATCGGCAAAGAAGGGCCTGCCGCTCAAGACCCAGTCCGTGGTCATCGTCTCGCCAACGAGGCGGACGAGATGCCCCATGGCGCCCCAGCCGAGCGGGATTCCAGCCTCGAGCTCTGGAATCATGAATCGAGCATCGTCTGCGGCGATGCGAATGTCGCATGCGCCGGCAAGGACCAGGCCGCCTCCGACGCAATGGCTGCGAATCCCTGCGACCGTGATCTGCGGAAGCTCCGCGATGGCGTTGGTGGTGCGCCGGCCCAGATCGGCCGTGGCCTTCGCGTCAGGGCCGGAGAGATAGGGGAGGAAGGCGGGCAGGTCGGCCCCCGCCGAGAAACAGCTCCCCGCTCCGGCGAACGAGACGACCCGGACGGCGTCGTTCTTGCCGAGGTCGGCACAGAGCTCGATTAGCTCGCTCAGCATGCTCGGCGAAAGGGCGTTGAGCGCCTTCGGCCGATCGAAGACCACCTTCGCCACGGCCCCATCTATTGAGACGTTCAATCCGGACATCGCCATTCCTTTCAGCTGAAATTCGCGGGGCGTTCGACGCAGTAGATGCCGCCGGGCGCCTCGATCAAGGTGGCGCACTGGTTGCAGTGGTTGCAGCCGTTCTTGTAGTCTTCTCGCTCCCGTGCCCGCTTCGGAAAATCTGGATCGAAGATCAGAGCCCTGCCGAGTTGAATGAAGTCGAAGCCCGCGTCCATCACGGTGCGGATGCTCTCGTTGGTGCAAACCCCGCCGATGTAACAGACGCCGCACTGAACGCGATCGCGTATCCGCTGGGCGTGCTGTAGGAAATACATCTCTTCGTAGGGGTAGTTCTTGAACATGATCGGCGCGGCCAGTCGAATGCCGATCTTCATGAGCCGGCTCTTCTCGTGTTTGACCAGGCCGGGGACCATGCTGTCGCCTCGGAACAAGAGCATGGGGTTCATGCTGCTCGTGCCGCCGCTGCAGATGATGACGTCGAGGCCACCGGCCTCGAGCATTGCCGCGATTTCGACCGAGTCGTCGTAGCTGACCCCGCCCGGCACGCCGTCGGTCATGCTGATCTTGCCGAGCAGCGGGTAGTCGTCGCCGACGTTCTTCCGGCACTCGGCCAGCACTTCGAGCGCAAACCTCATGCGATTGTGAAGGCTGCCGCCGTACTCGTCCTTGCGCTTGTTGGTCTTGGGGCTGATGAACTGACTGATGCCGTAGCCGTGGCCGAAGTGAATTTCGACCGCGTCGAACCCGACGGATTTCATGAATCCCGCTGCGCGGCCCATGATCTCGGCGCGCTCTCGTATCTGCGGCTTGGTCATCTCCGCGATGCGCGACAGGCCGTACGCGAGCCCGAGGGCGTTGGTCCCCTTCGAAGGACCGAGCGGTCGCCTTCCGCTGAACTCCTTGTTCTTGGTGAAGGCGCCGCAGTGTCCGAGCTGTCCGCACACCTTCGCGCCCGTCGTCTGCACGGTCCGGACGAAGCGCTCCAGCTCCGACCGGATCCCCTCGTGCATGTACATCATGTCCTCATGGATACGTCCGTCAGACTCGGCTGCGCAGTACGCGATGTTCGTCATGCCGATGCCGCCCTGGCCGATGCGCTCGTGGAATTCGACCAGGGCCTGGCTGGGCACGCCGCCGGGAGACTTGCCTTCGAAGGTCGCCGCCTTGATCAGGCGGTTGCGCAAGGCGAGGCCATTGATCTTGGCAGGGGAAAGACATTTATCCAACGAGTCGGTCATGATTTGGCTGGGGTCATACCACCGACTCCCTGCTGCTGGTAGCAGCGAAGGGGCATCTACGGCCGGTTTCCGAGATAGGCGCGGACCGCTCGCGGGATCGATTGCCGCGCGAGGGCTTGGCTGAGCGCCCAACGTTCGTCGGCTGGATCTTCCAGAAAGTGCGTTTCGCTGCCTTCCCGGAAGGCGATGGGGATGCCGTCCCGGAAAAGGATGCGGTTCTTGGGGGTCGCGGGGACGCGGTCGTCGGGGGTGATGATTCCGACCAGGTTCAGTGGGTCCGCCGCGCTGATCGAGACCAACTCGCCCGTCCTGTCTTGACGGCGCACCTTGCGAATGGAGGTCACTGCTTCGGGTAGGGCGTATTGCTCTCCGGCGAAACCTGCGACGAATCGACCGCCGCGGATCCTGCCCTGGGCTTCGAGTCGCCGGTATACGCGCAGGAGCGTGTACCAGGGTGGCAGGTCGCCTTCGCGATCGAGAAGCCGGCGAAAGACCACGCCCCAGCGGCGAAGCAAGGTCCAGGCGACGCTTTCGACGTCGTGCTCCCCGCTCGCGTCCGGCAAGACCGTCCATCGGCCGGCGGCCTCCATGCTGTACGCCGCGACCGCGCGTCGACCCAAACGCGGCCGTTTGGGATCGGGCGCCAGCAATGCGCGCAAACCGGTGAAGCCATCCGCGGTCACCAGGCCGAGCGAGACGAGCTCTCCGAGCGCCGCCTCGGTTCGCGTCGGCAGGAGGCCGGTTTGGCGAACGATGTCGTCGAAGAAGCTCGCGCCGGATTCCCGGAGCGCCTGTAAGGTGCGGGCCGCGTCGGGCGAGGTCTGTTCGTCGGACAGCGAGCGAAAGCGCCAGGTGCGCAGGTGCTCGCGGCGGGAGAACGCGATAGGGCTGGTGCGGATGGGGCTCGATGCCCGGCCCAGCGGTGGGGTGCGGCGGCTCCAGCTGACTCTGCCGGAGATGCAGAGCTGGTCGAGCCAGGTCGGGTCGTACCCTTCCATTCGAACGGGCAAGACATCGGCTTCCCAGGCCGCAGCCCCGGCTTCCGTGCCTTCGAGTTGTTCGATGACCGCAGCCAAGCCTTCGGGTCCCTCCATCCGTGCGCTGGGTGCGGCGTGCTGCCAGCCGATCAGGAAGCGCATGTAGTCCGCGGCCGACACCGCTTCGATTTCTTTTCGCAGGCGGCTCAGGGTGTAGCGGTGAATGCGAGCAAGCAGGCCGCGCTCGCACCATTCTACGTCTGTCGACTTCGGCGTGAATGATCCGCGAAGGACGAAACCTTCTCCTTCGAGCGCGGCCAGGGCGGCGTCGACCAGGCCTCGGTCCAAGCCGAGCAAACCCACCAATTGGCTTGCGGTTGTCGGACCCGACCCCTGAAGACGGCCTCGCACGATCTCCCGGGCGGAGTCTTCTGCCGACCAGGTTTCTTCCCGGTGGCGTTGAGGCACTTCGATGTGTGTTTCGGCGCGCCCATCGGGCCACGCCGCTTCCAGGAGCGGAAGGCGCTCGGCGGCCGTCCAGAGCTTCGCGCTATTCGTGACGAAGCGCGTGGCGCGCCCTGCTTCGACAAGTTCGATGAGCCAACCCAGCCAGTCGCCTCGCGCGGCTTCTTCTTCGGTGACGCAGTTGTGCAGTAGAAGTGCGTCGTGCATCTCCTCGGCATCGCGGGGCTCCGGCCATGCTTCGCCACGCACACGGTCGATTGCGGCGCCGTCTAGCGCACCTAGGTCCGAAGCCCGGCTGGGGTCGAGCCATCTACGCGACATGACCGCCTGTGTTCGTCTCTCTTCGAGCGGTGCGTCATCGAGGAACGCGTAGGGCTTCGCGTTCAAGATCTCCTGGGCGAGCGGAGATGGCTCGGTGAGGTCTCGCGCGACGAGATTCAGTCCGCCGGACTGCAATCGCTCGAGGAGCGCCTCGAGCCCTTCGACGTCCATGGCCTCGTGAAGGCAGTCCTCGATCGTCTGGCGCACGAGCGGATGGTCGGGAACCTCGCGGTCGCCCGCTACGTTCTCGAGACAGGCGACCTGATCGGGGAAGCAGAGCCCCAGAAGGTCATCCGCCTGCATGCGCTGAAATGGCGGCGGCACCTTCTTGCCGCCACGGAATCGGGAAACGGCGAGAGCACGGGTGACGTTCCATCGCCAACGAGTCTGAAACATCGGGGCGTCGAGCAAGGCCTGGACCAAGACGTCGCGGACGTTCTCCGCGCGCAGGAACTTGAAGACGTCTTCGAGGGGGAAGCTGTGCGTTGGGCCCAGCGAGAGAACGATCGCGTCTTCGGTCGCTGCCGCCTGCAGCTCCACGTTGAAGCTTCGGCAGAAGCGCTTGCGCAGCGACAAACCCCAGGCGCGATTGACCCGGCTACCGAAGGGGGAATGAACGACCAGGTGCATCGCGCCGGTTTCGTCGAAGAAGCGCTCGAGGACGACCGTGTTGCGCGTCGGCATGGTGCCCAGGGCCATTCGGGAGGCGACCAGGTACTCGGCCAGCTGCTGTGCGGCGAGCTCCCCGATCGCGGTTTCGCGCTGCAGCCAGTCGCTGACGCCTCCTAGGTCCCGATGCCGTTCTTCAATCCCCTCGCGAATGGCGTTCACCGAAGTCGAGAGCAGATCGGCGCGCGACGGCGCCTCGCCAAACCAGAACGGAAGGCTAGGAGGCTGGCCCTTCGCGTCGGCAACCCGCACCACGCCCGGCTCTACCCGGAGAATCCGGTACGAGACGTTGCCCAGCTGGAAGATGTCGCCCGCCATGCTCTCGATGGCGAAGTCCTCGTTGAGCGAACCGACCCTCAGGCCTTCGGGCTCGAGCCGCACCTCGTAGTCGAAGTTGTCGGGAATCGCGCCGCCGTTGGTGATGGCGGTGAGTCGAGCACTTCGCCTCGGGCGAATCAGCCGGTTGACCTCGTCGTGGTGCAGAAAAGCGCCCCGCCTACCGCGGCTGGTGGCGAAGCCCTCCGAAAGCACGTGCAGAACCTTCCTGAAGCTCTCTCTCCCGAGGTCGCGATAGGGCCAGGCTCGCCGAACCATCGCGAAAAGCTCGTCTTCACTCCACTCTTCGGTGGCCGCACAGGATGCGACGATCTGCTGCGCCAAGATGTCGAGCGAACCTTCCGGGATTTCGATGCGGTCGAGCTCGCGACGCTGAACGCAGCGCATGAGTGCAGCGCATTCGACGAGG
Source organism: uncultured delta proteobacterium (assembly GCA_963716775.1). Taxonomy (GTDB): domain Bacteria; phylum Myxococcota_A; class Polyangia; order Polyangiales; family Houyiibacteriaceae; genus SG8-38. The sequence continues at coordinate 49,400 of CAVQUI010000002.1, read as the reverse complement.
TCGTCGCGGCTCATGGGAAAGAGCCGGCCCTTGGGTGTGCCGCCGTGCCAGTGACCCGAACGCCCTACGCGCTGCAGGAAGGTAGCCACCGAATGCGGTGAGCCGAGCTGACAGACTAGATCGACATCGCCCACGTCGATTCCGAGCTCGAGTGATGCCGTCGCCACGACGGCGCGAAGCTCGCCCGACTTCAAGCGCCGCTCCGCCTCGAGCCGGTGCGCCCTCGCAAGGCTTCCGTGATGCGAGGTGATCGCATCTTCGCCGATGATCTCGCTCAGGTGCCGCGTGACGCGCTCGGCCAGACGGCGCGTGTTGACGAAAATCAACGTCGTTCGGTGATCTTCGATTAGCGCGGCCAGCTTGGCGTAGACCTCCTCCCAAACCTCGAGGGACATCGCGGTTTCGAGCGGCGAGCCTGGTAGCTCCACGTCGAGATCCATCTCACGCTGATGGCCGACGTCGACGATTCGGCAGCGTGGCCGCTCATCGTCGTCTCGTGGCGAACCCCGTTCTCCGACCAGGAAGCGAGCTACGTCTTCGATCGGGTTCTGCGTCGCCGACAAGCCAATCCGGGTGATGTCACGCCCAACCAGTGCTTCGAGCCGTTCCAAAGACAGAGCTAGGTGCGCGCCACGCTTGTTGGTGACCACGGCGTGAATCTCGTCGACGATCACCGTGCGCACATCCGAGAGCATCCGTCGGCCACCTTCACTGGTGAGCAAGATGTAGAGCGACTCCGGGGTGGTCACGAAGATGTGTGGCGGCTTCTTCACCATCTTCGTTCGCATGTGCGAAGGCGTGTCCCCTGTGCGCACCGCCGTTCGGATATCGACATCGTCGTAACCGAGCTCCGCCAAAGTTCCCCGGATCCCCTCGAGCGGTGCTTGCAGGTTCTTCTCGATGTCGTTGCTGAGCGCCTTGAGGGGCGAGACGTAGAGGACGCTCACCCGATCCTCCAAGCCCTCACTCAGCCCGCGTTTGATCAGCTCATCGATCGCGCAAAGGAATGCCGCCAGCGTCTTGCCCGAGCCGGTCGGCGAGGCGATCAGCGTGTGCTCCCCCTCGCGAATCGCCGGCCATCCTTCGACCTGCGGCGGCGTCGGCTCACCGAACGTTCGGCCGAACCAGGTCGCGACGGCAGGGTGAAAGCCGGAGAGAGGCACCGAGCTGATCTAGCACCGGGGGGGACCGATCGACAGTGGGTAAGGACAGCGGCAGGGACAGCGGCGGTGCTAGTAGCAGGGTCAGTACCAGCGTCTGGCGACGGGCGGCCTCGTTTCGCGTCACTCCACGTCTTGCTCTACTTGGTCATCGTGTTGTCCTTTCTTGCGAGTGTGCGGGGTCCTTGGGGTGAACCCCACCCACTCGCAAGAAAGGACAACACTCATGGGACTCATCATTCAGCAAAGGGCGCTTCAGGCGGCAGGGGAGCTGTGGGAAGTGCTTCCGGTGGTTCGGAAGCGGGATCGGAGCCTCTTCGAACAGATTCATCGGGCGATGAATAGCGTCGTTTTGAACATCGCGGAGGCGGACGGGAATGACTCAGGGACGGCGAAGGCACGGTTCGCCACGGCATGCGGCTCGGCCAAGGAGGTTCGCGCCGGGCTCCAACTCGCAGTCGCGTACGGCTACGTCCCGAGCTCGAAGGTCAGCCAGATAGACACCGCCCTCGACGAAGTCTGCGCCATGTCCTGGCGTCTCTCGGGCCGCTGACGCTGTCTCTGGAACTAGCAAACAGCAGGCGGCAGCGCGAGCCGAAGGGCGAAGCCCGGCGCGAAGCGACCGCCGCGCCAGGCACGCTGCTCACTCGCGTGAGAGTGATACCAGAACTACGGGTGGGGGCGGGCGGGGCGGTGTAGACAAGCCGTACCACGCACCCCACCCCGGACCCGCCCCCACAACACCCGCGGCAGCACAAGCCGCACATCGACGCCCGCACCCAAAGACCGCGCTCAGTGCCAGTGCCCGCGTCAGTGCCAGGGAGGGCGTTTGTAGGGTGTCAGCGCAGCGCCAACGGCGATGGCCTCTTCAATGGCGCGTGGCCGTCTCAATGATGCGACAAGTTCTTTAGCGACACTGCGCGATGGGCGGCGGCGGATCTTCGTGGCGACCGCCTCCTGGGCTTCGCCGACGCCAACGATGGATCGCCTCGCGGTCTCTAGAATCTGGTCGTGCAGCGCCGGCTGTGCCGCGGCTGCGAGCACCGCGGCGGCCATGATCCAGCGGACGTCGGCCTTCACTGCGTCTCCTCGGGCGAGGTCGCGGATGAGCCTCTGCACTTCGGAATGCTCGGCATGCAGGTAGGCCAGGTCGGGGACGTTGAGGAGTTGGAAGCCTTCGAGCTCGGGCCAGGGGCTTTGGACGAGCAAGTCGACCATCGAGTCGGCAATCGAATGAAGCGCTTCATCTGCGAGCCCGACCCATTGTCCGCCGAGCGGCAAGTAGTAGAGATGAACGTCCGGATGGTCGCTTTCCCAGCGCTCCCAGATCTCGTCTGCTTCCGCATGGCGGCCCAAGTGGTGCAGCACCCGCGTCGCCACGAACAGTCGCAGCCGCGGAGGGGGGTGCTCGTCCATCAGGTTGAGGTCTTGAAGGATCGCTGCCGTTTGCTGAGGCGATCCCGGGTTTCGGAAAGCCCGGCGCATCGCTTCCACGTAGGCAGGGCCCAGGCTGATCGTGCCCATCGCGTCAGCGAAAATCTCCGACAGCCAAGCGCCGAAGAGGCCTCGGAGCCACGCGCCGTCGATCTCCCCTGACGACGTGGGCAGCTCGACTTGCTGAGGAAGGCCGAGCCGCCGGTGCAAGCTCGGCTCCAGGTTCTCGAGGCTGTAGTAGAAATCGTGCGCTACCTCGTGCGCAATGGCCGGCCAGCGCCACACGCTGTTCTCGAAGCCGACGGGCAAGCGGAGCGGGGCTACCCGAGTCGATGCGAAGCTCGGAACGATCGACAGGTCCCAGTTTCCGGTTAGGGCGATTGGCTGGCTGGTTCTCAGGTCGAGACCATGCGCGCGTGCGTGCTCGAGCAGCGGCGCGTAGCAGGCGTCGGCCATCGTGTCGGCGTCGGCCTGAAACGATGCGCCGCTCCGGGTGCGTTGCCGCGCCATCGTCTTGATGTGCCGCAGGAGCGCATCAAGCCCGCGGAGAACCGTGGTGTCCTGAACGATTGTGGCCAGAGTGGGGCTGCCCTGTAGTGAGCGCTCGATCATGCCGAGTCGACCGAGGAGATCCTCTCGCAAAGCCGGCACCAGACGCAGCAAGCGAGGGTCGCCTTCGGCGCGCGCGAGCAACTGCGTAGCTTCTTGCTTCAGGCTCGCGAGCTGCGTACGGGCGGTGGCAAGAAAGTCCGTCTGGGGTGAAGCCTTGGCGACGGCTGGCAGGCGCTGGGGCCGGCCCGGGGCCTCTTGGGCGGGCTGCTTGGGTGTTCGCGCCTTCGCCGCGTCTTTCTTAGGCTTGCGAGCGGCCGGCTCGCCTTTCTTGTTGAGCCGGCCCCAGACGCGCTTGAGCAGCGGGTAGAGGATATAGATCAGGAGCGCAATCTCGCCGAGGTACTCTTTGAGCAGCTCCTCCATCTCGCCTCAGCGCTTTCGCAGTCCGTAGGCAATCCGCTTGCGCTCGAGCGGCCCGTCGCCTCGTTTCGCCAACAGGTCCGCGAGCAGCAGCCGCGCCACGAATGTTCGCGGCTGGCTGACCACGGCGCGCACGGACAAAGCCTTACGCCTGGTCGTCATCGTCCGATTTGCCCGTTGCCTTGCTGATCGAGTCGCGCATCTCGGTATCGGCTGCCACGTTGCGGAGGTTGTAGTAGTCCATCACGCCGAGGTTGCCCTCCTTGAGTGCGAAGGCCATGGCCTCCGGGATCTTGGCTTCGGCCTCGACGAGGTGCGCGCGCATCTCTTCGACCTTTGCGCGCATCTCCTGCTCGGCAGCGACTGCGAGCGCGCGTCGGCCCTCGGCGCGAGCCTGAGCGACCTGCTTGTCCGCCTCGGCTTGCTCGGTCATCAGCTTGGCGCCGATGTTGGTGCCGACATCGACGTCGGCGATGTCGATCGACAGAATGTTGAAGGCGGTGCCGCTGTCCAGGCCGCGCGAGAGCACGTTCTTGGAAATCGTGTCCGGGTTCTCGAGAACCTCGGCATAGTTCAGAGACGAGCCGATCGTGGACACGATGCCCTCACCGACACGTGCGACGACCGTTTCTTCGGTTGCGCCGCCGACGAGCCGGTCGATGTTGGAGCGAACCGTGATGCGCGTGACCACGAGGAGCTGAATCCCGTCCTTCGCGACAGCGGTTATCTTGGGTGTCGTGATGACACGCGGGTTGACGCTAGTCTGAACGGCTTCGAGCACGTCGCGGCCGGCGAGGTCGATCGCTGCTGCCTGTTGGAAGCCGAGCGTGATGCCGGCTTTGTCCGCGCTGATCAGCGCATTGACCACGCGTGCGACGTTGCCTCCAGCGAGGTAGTGCGACTCCAGGGTATTGGTCGGAAGGTCGATGCCGGCTTTCACAGCGGTGATGCGAGGATTGACCACCGCGCCTGGCGACACCCGCCGCAGACGCATGCCGATCAGCTCGCCGAAACCGACCCGCGCACCACTCGACCAGGCCGCAATCCAGAGTCGAACCGGGATCAACCAGACGAATAGAACGAAGACGACGATGATGAGTAGAAAAATCAGAGCAAGGGGGGCGAACTCCATGGGGCTTCCTTCCTAGGTCGCGTCGGGGATGCGCACGACAACGCGTGGCCCCTCGACGGAAATGACTTCAACTTCCAGGTTGCTATCGATGTACTCACCTTCGGTCACCACGTCGACTTCTTCCGAGCCGAAACGGACGCGCCCGATCGGCCTGAGTGGAGTCGCGGTGACCCCCCGGCGTCCGACCAATCCGCTTCGGTCCTCCTGAGAGACCGCTTCTGCTTGACTGTGCTCGAGCACCATCCGGCGCCCGACCCGGCTTTTCGGCAGCCAGATGAGCATGACGGTGGCAGCGACGACCGAGACCGCGCCGGTCACGCCGCCCCAAAGCGGACCGAGCTCGGTCCAGGCCGCGATCGCTCCCCCCGCAAGGGCCAGCAATCCGAGCGCGCCGGCGACACCAAAGCCCGGCACGACGGCCACCTCGGTGAAGAGCAAGATCAAGCCGACCACGAGGGCAAGGACGATGACGACTGTGGTCATGTTTCCTCCGCCGGACGCACGATCAGCGCTGGGCCGTCCTTGCCTATCACTCGAACTCTCGCGCCACGGGCGATGAACTCACGCTCGCTAGTCGCTTCGTGGCGCTTTCCGTCGATGGTGATCTTCCCTGCCGGCCTGAGGTCGGTCAACGCTTCTCCGGTTTGGCCGACCAGGTCCGACGCGCTCGGTGCGGAGAGGAAACCGGTTTCGGCATCCTCGAGAACGAGGGCCCGGCCCATCGAGGTTCGGGAGAAGAGTCGCATCACTACGAGTGCCAGCACGAAGGCCCCGAGCAAAGACATCAGAACCCGGGTCATCGCATCCGCGAGCACGCCCGTCTTGAAGGAGACGTCGATCGGAATCCCAATCAGGGCGAGTACCAGCGCTGCGATCACGAAGACCAAGCCAAGGACACCCGGCACGCCTAGCCCCGGCACGAAGAAGATCTCGACGACGACCAGAATGACGCCGGCCACGAACAGAAGGGCTTCCTCCCAGCCGACGAGATGAACGACGGCATGGCCTCCGAAGAACAGGAGGAGTGCGAGGAAACCGATGCCGGTAAACGCGCCGACGGTTCGCGTGTAGAAGGCGACCATCAGCCCGAGCATGCCGACGGATAGCAGAAGCCCGCTCACGGTCGGCTCGGTCAGCCAGCGCGCGATTTCCTCGCCCCAGTTGAGCTCGCCCCGGGTGATTTCAGGGTTCTCGAGGGTGAGCGTGCTCATGACTTCGTCGAGGTTGGCCGCCTTTGCATCCGCCATGCCCATCTTCAGGGCCTGGTCGGTGTCGAGGGTCAGCAACTTGCCCGCTTCGACGATTCCTTCGATCACCACCTCGTTGTCGACCATCGCCTCGGCTATATCGCCCCGCCTGCCGTTGGCCTCTGCGGTCGCGCGCATCTCGGCGCGCATGTACGACACCATTTTTTCGCCGACCGCCTCGGCCTGACCACCAGGGGAGGCCTGAATGGGCGTTGCGGCGCCAATGGTAGCGCCTTCGGCCATGATCACGTTGTCGCAGGCCAGGCTGATCAGGGCGCCAGCGCTGATCGCGCGCGGGTGGACGAAGGCGACGGTGCGGGGCTTGGCTTCGAGCAAGGCGTCTCGAATCTGGATGGCCGCGTCAACGCGACCACCGAGCGTATTCACGTCGAGGACGATCGCCGCCGCGTCGGGGTTGTTCTCCACCTCGCGGCGCACGAAGGCCGCAAGCCCGAGCTCCACGGTGCGATCGATCGCGATGACGACGACCTTGCTCCCGGCCGGTGCGTCGATCGGCAGAGCCTGCACGTCACTTGCGACATTGGCGCTCGGCGCCGGCCGATAGCCCGAATCGTCATCGTCGTCAGGCTTCTGCCCCAGGCTCACCTGCGCCGTGCACAGAATCACGCTGGCGATCAGAAAGCCGCGAAAGCTCAAGCGCGGATACTGTGCCCACCTCACGCCGAGAAACCTAGCTCCCTTGTGGCCGGTACTCAATGCGGTAGCTTGGCTGGCTCCGGACCGGGCTGGGCGTGATAGGCTCCCGACCTTCCGAAAGCGAGGATCTATGCCCTTGGCGCCCCCGAGAAACACTGGACCCGTTCGAGAAGCCCATCGCTTCGATGAAGCGCGCCTCGACGCCTGGATGGTGGAAAACGTGGACGGCTATACCGGCGAGCTGCAGGTTGGCCAGTTCAAGGGTGGTCAATCCAACCCGACCTATTGGCTCGCCGATCGGGAGCGCCAGTACGCGCTGCGCAAGAAACCTCCCGGAGTGCTTCTGCAATCGGCCCATGCGGTCGACCGCGAATTTCGGGTGATGCGGGCGCTCGCTGACAGCGACGTGCCCAGCGCCAAGATGTACGCGCTTTGCGAGGACGACTCCGTGATCGGCACCTCTTTCTTCGTCATGGAGTACGTTCAAGGACGCATCTTCTGGAACGTGCAGCTCCCTGAGCTCGAGCCGACGGAGCGGCGCGCGATCTATGAAGAGCTTGCCCGGGTCCTGGCCGCGATTCACCGGGTCGATCTCGACGCTTCGAGCCTGTCAGACTACGGCCGCCCCGACGCTTACGTCGCGCGACAGGTGAAGCGCTGGACCAAGCAGTACCTGGCATCTCAGACGTCCGACATCGCGGCGATGAACGCCTTGATCGAATGGCTGCCGGCCAACATCCCTGACGACGAGGCCACCGCGCTGGTGCACGGCGACTACCGGCTCGACAACATCATCTTCCACCCGACCGAGCCCCGGGCGCTGGCGGTGATCGACTGGGAGCTCTCCACGCTCGGCCATCCGCTTTCGGACTTGGCATACACCTGCATGCTCTACGACGTGATGCTTCCGAAGATCGGCGGCCTGGCGGGGGTGAACTTCGAAAAGACAGGCATCCCGGCCGAAGACGCTTTCGTCTCGCGATACTGTGAGCTGGTCGGCCGCGATGGCGTTCCAGACTTGAACTACTACAAGGCGTTCTCGATCTTCCGCCTGGCTGCCATTGCGCAGGGCGTCTACAAGCGCAGCCTCGACGGGAACGCCAGCTCCACAGAAGCGGCGATGTTTGGCGCGGCCGTGCCGCACTTGGCTGGAATCGGCTGCGGGTTAGCAGGAATCGGGTAGGGTGATGATCGAACGAATCGTGTTGTTCAAGTTGAAAGACGAATACTGCAACGACGCTGCGCGCGCCGAGTTTGCCGAGCGAACTCGAACCGACCTGAGCGCGCTTCCTCAGGTCCGCAGCGTCGCGGTGGGGGTCCCCGCCGACCAAGCGTCTGAAGCGAGCTGGGACATCAGCATCGTCGTCCGGTTCGAATCGATGGAGCACGTCGAGCAATACATCGTCGACCCAGCCCACCGAGCCTACGTCGATCACTACGCGACCCCCCGCATCGAAGTCCGCAAAGCCTGGAACTTCCGCATTTAATCGCGACCGGGGTCCGAGCTGGGACCCACGTTCGCACCCGGGCGGCGTGTCTGCTAGCTTCGCCGCGCAACAATGATTCCACGTTATACCCCCCCTGAAATTCCAAGAGCTGTGGTCCCAGAAGCGCAAGTACGAGACCTGGTTCGACATCGAGGTTGCTGCTTGCCGCGCGATGGAAAGCGCAGGCCTGGTTCCGGCGGGAACCGCCGACAAGGTAGGCCCGTTTCGAGCGCAGCTCGATCCGGACGCGATCGATGAAATCGAGAAGGTGACCCGCCACGACGTGATCGCCTTCTTGACGCACGTGGAAGGCCTCGCCGGGGAGCCCGCCCGTTGGCTGCACCGCGGGATGACCTCCTCGGACGTGCTCGACTCGTCTCTGGCCCTGCTCTTGGTGGAGGCGGCCGACCTGCTCCTGATTCGCATGGACGCGGTGCTCGAAGCCATGCGCGGCCGTATCGAGGAACATCGCCGCACCCCGGCGATCGGTCGCTCGCACGGCATTCACGCCGAGCCGGTCACCTTTGGCCTCATCTTGGCGGGGCACTACGCGGAGCTGGCCCGCGATCGCAAACGACTCGAGGTGGCGCGATACGAAATCGCCGTCGGGAAGATCGCCGGCGCGGTCGGAACCTACGCCCACCTCACACCAGCCATCGAAGCCGAGGCGCTCGGCTCGCTCGGCCTGCGACCCGAGACCGCATCGACCCAGGTCGTCTCCCGCGATCGTCATGCCGCCTACGTCTCCGCGCTCGGCATCAGCGCTGCAAGCATCGAGCGCTTCTCGACCAACGTTCGCCATTGGCAGCGCACCGAGGTCGGGGAAGCGGAGGAGCACTTCAAGAAGGGCCAGAAGGGCTCGAGCGCGATGCCGCACAAGCGAAACCCGGTTCTGACCGAGAACCTCTGCGGTCTCGGACGCGTCGTGCGCGCCGCGGTGGTCCCGGGCCTCGAGAACATGGCCCTATGGCATGAGCGCGACATCAGCCATTCCTCGGCGGAGCGCATGATGCTCCCCGATGCGACGTCGACCCTGGCGTTCATGTTGGACCGTGTGCGCGGAGTGGTCGCCGACCTGGTCGTCTACCCGGAGCGGCTCCGGCAGAACCTCGACCAGACCGCTGGGCTCTGGGCCAGCGAGGGCATCTTACTCGCGCTGGTCGGCCAAGGTCTCGGCCGGCAGGAGGCCTACGTGCTCGTTCAGCGCAACGCGATGAAGGCCTTCGAAGGGCAGGGCGAGTTCCGCGCGCTCCTTCACGAGGACGCGGACATCCGAGCACGACTAAACGGCGACGAAATCGATCGCGAATTTGATTTGAACCACGCGCTTGCGCACGTAGACACGATCATCGATCGCGTGCTGGAAGGAGCTTGACATGACCGTCTCACCGGAGAGCTTGCAGCAAGGACTTTCGAGAACCCTCGACGGCACCAACTTCGAAACGCTCGGGCACAAGTACGAGGGCAAGGTTCGCGATTGCTACATCGCCGACGCCAAGCGCTACATCGTCGTGACCGACCGTATCAGCGCCTTCGACCGCGTGCTTGGGACGCTTCCATACAAAGGACAGGTGCTCAACGGCCTGGCGGCCTGGTGGTTCGAAGAAACCAAGGGCATCGTTCCGAACCACGTGATCGACGTTCCGGACCCGAACGTCATGGTGGGCGTCGAGTGCGCGCCGCTCCCAGTCGAGATGGTCGTTCGCGCGTATATCACCGGCGTCACCTCCACGAGTATCTGGACCCACTACCAGAACGGCACGCGCGTGTTCTGCGGACATGAGCTCCCCGATGGGCTGAAGAAGCATCAGAGGCTCCCCGATCCGATCCTCACCCCGAGCACCAAGGCCCAAAAAGGCGATCACGACGTCTCGGTATCACGCGAAGAGATACTCGCGATGGGGCGTATCAGCGCCGAGGACTTCGACGAGGCCGCCCGATACGCGATGGCGCTCTTCTCGCACGGCCAGAAGGTCTGCGCCGACCGCGGATTGATCCTCGTCGACACCAAGTACGAGTTCGGCAAGACGCCGGATGGAAAGATCGTCGTCATCGACGAGATCCACACCCCCGATTCATCCCGATTCTGGTACGCGAACAGCTACCCTGAGCGATTCGAAGCAGGCGAGGACCCCGAGAGCTTCGACAAGGAGTACGTGCGGCGCTGGCTCGCCAGCAACGGCTACAAAGGGGACGGTCCCGTGCCGACCATTCCCGATGAAGTGCGGGTCGAAGCGTCCCGGCGCTACATTCAAGCCTGCGACGAGATTCGCGGTACGGCGTTCGTCCCGGACACCAGCGATCCATTGCTCCGCATGGCAAAGAACCTAGGCTTGGAGAGATCATGAAAGCGAACATCTTCGTCACACTCAAGCGCGAAGTCCTCGACCCGCAGGGCGACGCGGTTCGCCGCTCCCTCGGCTCCCTGGGTTTCGAAGAGGTGAAGTCCGCGCGCGTCGGCAAGCTCATCGAGCTCGAGCTCGACGGCAACGATAGGGCCTCCGCTGACGCTCACATCCAGTCCATGTGCGAGAAGCTCCTGGCCAATCCCGTCATCGAAGACTTCCGCTACGAGATCGTCGACTAGGAAGGATGGCGGTTCTCGGGCTCCCGGATGTTCGCACTGTGCTCGACGAGCGGGCCCCTCGGGAGCTTGCCGAGCACGAGAAGTGGGCCGCGGTGGCGATGCTTCTTCGTGAAGGCGCGGCTGGGCCGGAGGTGTTCTTCATTCGGCGGGCGGAACATCCACGCGACCCCTGGTCGGGGCACATGGCCTTTCCCGGGGGCCGGCGTGATGCGGGCGATGCAACCCTCCTAGAGACCGCGATGCGTGAGACCCGCGAAGAGGTCGGCCTGGATTTGTCCCGCGAAGCGGAACACATCGGGCAGCTCGATGACCTTCAGGCGATTGCGCGTGGCAAGCCTCAAGAGACCGTGATTCGTCCCTTCGTATTCGAGGTTCAGCGCGAGTCACCGCTCCAAGTCGACGATCGCGAAGTCGCCGAGGCGCTCTGGACACCGCTCCTGCCCTTGTATCGAGGTGAGGTCGACACCATCCGACCCTACAAGTGGCACGGGACGAGCATCGACTTCCCCGCGTACCAGGTCGAAGGCCGTCTCGTCTGGGGACTCACCTATCAGATGCTGCGCTCTTTCTTCCGGATTCTGGGCTAGCCAGCGGCAGTCCGGGTGCTAGGTTCTGCGGCACCCATGCCTGAAGCCGATCCCAATCGCCTGGTCCACTGCCTCAAGCTCGACCGAGAGCTCCCTGGGCTCGCCAAGCCGCCTTTCCCGAACGAAATCGGGCAGTTCATCTTCGAGAAGGTCTCCAAAGAGGGCTGGGACCAGTGGCTCCAGGAGAGCGTTCGCTACATCAACACCTATAGGGTCGACCTCTCCTCGCGCGAGGGCACCGAGTTCATGCTGAAACAACTGCGGATTTGGCTGGGCCTCGAAGAGGGCGAGCTCGCGGCGACCGCCTGGACCCCCCCGAGCGACTAGGCGAGCCACGACACCGCTTCCGTTGGAAAATTGGCCGTCGTCCATGTTCTGGGCGACCCTGATATCAATTACTTCCAGCGGGGGAAGACCTGATGACGTATCGAGTAGTGGGGCTTGGCTTTGGCCTCTTGTTTCTTCTTGTTCAGCTAGGCTGCAGCGACATTGTGACGCCGCCGCCCACATACGGGCCGGGCGACGGTGGAGGCGGCCTCGGCGGCAATCTCTGTTCCGACGAGGGCGGTCCGCTGGTCACCATTCTGAAACCCGAGGCGACTAACGATCCGGGTGCGGATACCGTTGTCATGGAGCAGGACTTGGGCATCCGGTGTCAGGTCGAGTCTTTCGGGGACCCGGACGTGGTCATCGAGGTGCGCGGGGAGGACGCTGCATCAGCCACTCCAGTCGCGGCCAACAAGGGCGCCGGCTTGTTCGAAGCGACCGCCAGCCTGGAGAGCTTCCCCAACGGCTCGCTCCGGGTGATCTGCGAAGCCACGAACTCCGACGGTGGTAGGGAGTGTACGGCCGTGGTGGTGAATACTTTGCTCGACCTCGGTCCCGGCGTCCGGATTATCAGTCCTTCAGCGAGCGGGGCGGTCTTCTCCGGCGGCATGACCGTTCGCTACGTCCTCACCGCTCTTCCTGTCACCGAATCCGACACCGAAGATAGCGTCCCTGAGAGTTGGCAGGTGGTCGTCGCAGGCCAACCGATCGAATCGGTCTTCGAAAGCCAGACGGACACGACGGCGACATTTAGCGCCACGGTCGACTTCGACGATCCGGACCTCTACGAAACGCCGCTCGACGGCACCTATCAGTTGTCGGTGAGCGCAGCCAACGGCCGCGGCGTCACCCGGACGGAGACGCTCGACTTCACGGTCGATGCGGCAGGGCCGGGTATTACGATCGACGAGCCCGACGCCGGTTCCGTCATTGGAGGGGCAACAGACGTTGTGGCGACGGTCTCCGATGTCTCCGGCATCGATCCTTCCAAAGTCAGCTTCTCCATTGGCGCTCAGAAGTTCGATATGGCGCAGATTCCTGGTTCTTCGAACCGTTTCCGCGGCAGCTTCGACGCGAACCAGTACCCGACGAGCGTCGGTGAGGTGTTGATCAACGTCGTGGCTGTCGATGTCGTTGGCAACGAGCGAGTGGCCGCGGTTTCGGTGGAGCTCGACGGAAGGCCGCCGGTCATGGACCTCGATCCTCCTGCCGTCCGTGAGGGCAAGAAGACCAATGATGGGATCGAGTGCTCCGCCCCGTTCAACCCGGTCGGCACGAATGCGATCAGCGACGGTTCCTTGGTCCGCACCGTGGCCTATGTCCGGGCGCGCATCGAGGATCGCGGGAATCCTTCCGCATCCTATAAGGCCGGGCTCGACTTCGGGTCAGTGGAGGTTTGGATTCTCGGGGATGCCAGCGAGGCGTTGGTGCGCGATCTCGACAACGACGTGAACAACATCTGCGACTCTATCAACCCTGACGTCCTTCCGGGCAACCAAGCTGGAAACGTCCCGGCCGTCGCGATCAACTTGAACCCGTTGCCGCCGACAGGGAGTGCGGACTACCTGACGGGTCAGATCTTCGAATCTCCCGGCCAGTACGGTCTCTGCATATCGGGCAGCGCCACCGAGGCGGGAGACCCGGTGTGCGACACGGGGCAGACCCCTCGCGTGATCCCGGACAACGACGAGCCTTCGGGGTCGACTCCCGGGATCTTCGTGAAGCCGCCGGTCACCTCCTTCCGCTGTATGGGCGATCCTTTCGATTGGCAGACGTCTCTCGATGGCGTGGAGGGACCCGCCTGCATGGCGGTTCGCGCCGCTGACGAGCGAGGCAACGCGAGTGTTTCTCGGCCGATCCGAGTCTGCTTTGCGGCGCTTCTACCGGGGCAACCACTGCCGGCAGGTCATCCGTGCGAGACCTTCAATCCCAACGACTACTCCTGCAGCGATGGTTGCACCGGCGCCAGATTCCCGCTGAACGAGCGGATCGGACCGTTCGAGTAAGTCTCCTCGTCGGCTACTGGAAGTTCTGCACCGACCAGAACTGCCCGTCTGCGGTTTCGTAGAAGCCGCAGGCGACCATGCTGTACTCGGGGTTGGTCATGTTGATGTAGTGGCCGTGTGCCGAGAAGGGTTCGCCCGGGCCCTCGTCCCACATGGCCTGAAGGCAGCCCGTGATGACGCGGTCTTCGGAGGGCCAGCTCGGGCATTCGTTTTGGGCCCAGCCTCGCTCCGAGCAGATGTTGTCCCGGAAACCCGAGTGGGCGCTGCGCGTGCTGTCGTACTCGGAGTGCTGGTCGGCGCAGCTCTCGCCCGTGGTCCAGCGCTGGAGCGCCGGCAGGCACAGGCACTCCCAGCGGAGCTGGTTGATGCGGGTCACACAGTCGGCGTATGGGTCGCCGCTGCTTGGTAGCGGATCCGGTCGGCAATTCGCCAAGGGCGCAGCGAATGGGCCGGCGCTGCAGTCCGCGATGAAACGCGGGTCGCCCGGCGCTCCGCCCGTGCCGCCTCCAGTTCCACCGGTGCCCGGGTCTAAGAAGAAGTCGCCGCATCCCGTAGCAAGCAGGCAAACCGTCAGCACTGTCGTCGTCCATCCGCGCATAGGCGCCCCCTTAGTCAAAGTTCTGAACGCCCCAGACCTTGCCGGAGGGCGTCGTGAAGAAACCGCAGGCCACCTGCGTGTACGTCGTCGTGGCCATGCTCACGTAGTGGCCGTTGACCGTGTCCGGATTCCCGTCATCCGGTCCTTCGTCCCACATCGCCTGGAGACAGCCGTTGATGACCTGCGCATTCGAGGGCCAGTTCGGGCATTCGTTCTGCGCGCGGGCGCCGGTCCCGCAGGGCATGTCGAAGAAGCTGGCATGCACCCCGTTGCTGCTGTCGTACTCCGCGTTGCTGTCGGTGCAGCTCTCGCCACCGACCCATCGATTCAAGGGAGGAAGGCACTGGCAGTCCCAGCGAAACTGATTGATGCGCGCGACACAATCGGCGTGAATGTCGCCGGTATCGGGTACGGGCGTGGGGGTACAGTTGGGAATCGGCGCGGTGAGGGGGCCGCCCGCGCACTGACCGGGCGCGCCGCCAGATCCGCCTGTGCCGGCAGTGCCACCGGAGCCAGCGTCAGTGCCAGCGTCGGAGCCAGCGCCAGCGTCAGGCCAGCGTCGGTGCCAGCGTCGGAGCCAGCGTCAGTGCCAGCGTCTGCCAGCGTCGGTGCCAGCGTCCGTGCCACCAGTGCCAGCGTCAATGTCCCCGCCAGCGTCGACGCCACCGTCCCCTGTGCGTGGGGGGTCGCCGTCGATCGCGCCTTCACACGCCAGCGTCAGCGCCAGCAGCGCTCCAAGCAAGAATCGAGTCCCCATCCTGCTTCCAACCTAGCAATCCGAGCGGCATCACCCAAACGGGTGAGATATCTGCTTACATCGACTTGCCTAGGCCGACTCAGGGCAGAAATCGGGCCCGATCTTCGGCGGGTGGCAGGGGGCAGTGATCGTACCTGCCGAAAACACGGTATCGAACGCGGGCGACGATTCCGTAGAAGAGGTCGGCGAGCCAGACGGGCAAGAACCGAAACCAGGAGAAGGCCTTCACTGGGTAAGGCATTTGCTCCATGGCGAGGGCCGCAGCTCGTGACCGCACGAACACCTCACCCCGCCTCAGGTACACGAGCGTTTCGATTTCGGTCGGGAAGTCCGGATGAAGCCTTCGCGCCAGGTCCGCTGTTTGCCCCTGGAGCGGCGCGAAGTGGAAGACGCCTTTCGTGTCCGCGCGCAGCATCGCTTTGACGATGCCGTTACACATCGCGCACACGCCATCGTAGAAGAGCAGGTGCGGCGGAAGCTCGGTCATCGAGGCTTCAATAGCAGAAGTCCGGCCTTAGGCGGACCAGCGACCTGCAGATGCTCCGGCAGGATGCGATTGACCATGTAGTAGAAGATCGAGGTGATCGCGCCCGAAGTCGTGATCATCACCTTGCCGTTCGGCAGTGGCGTGACGAAGCCCTCGCTCGTTTCTGGGAGCAGGAGGGGCTCGGCCACGGGATCGCCTGTTGCGAGATCGAATGTCACGAAGAGTGACTCCCGGGGAATGGGCACCCGGGTTCGGTCGCTCCGGGAGAGGAACTTTGGAAGGTGGTAGCCGCAGACCACGTTCATCCAGCCACGCCGCATTCCCACGGTGAGAATGCTGTCGACGAAAGCGACCGGTTCGGACAGCACGTAGCTCCAGACACCGCCCGGATCGGGCAGTCGTTCCCTGCACAGGCCGTCGTACGATTTCCTCCAGAGCACCTGGCCCTCCTGCGTGTACGCCGTAATGCCGTCCTGGAAAGGCGTGTAAATCGTTTCGTCGGGACCGATGCTCGGTGACGCGGAGCCGCCTCCGCCTTCTGCGCTCTGCCAGCGGCGCTTGCCCGTGTGCGCATCGATCGAGATCATCCGGCCGCGCTCGTCGACCGCATAAACCGAGCTTCCGTCGTGCGAAATGGCAGGGCTGGTCCCGCTTCCGCCGCCCATCGGAGCTTCGAACGCTATGCGAAGGGCCGCGTCGCTGATGTCGATGCCGTAGAGCACGCCGATGTCGGGGCGGGCGCCTGCCGCGGTGATGTAGAGCCGGCCGGTTTGCGGATGAAGCGCGGGCGTGTTCGCCACTTCGAGCTCCCAGCCCTGAATCAGGTTGAATAGGAAAGGGATCAGGTCGGGGTCCATCAAGTCCTTCCACAGGAACTCGGGTGGCTCGTCTTCTGCCGCTGGCCCCGCGCCGCCGGGAAGCTCGAGCGGAGGCATCGCAAGCTCGCCGTTGTGCGACCAGAAGAACAAGACCTTGCCATCGGTCGTCACACCTCCGACATAGCGCTGCCGGCTGAGCACGACGGTCATGAATCCCCAGTCGACGCCGTACTGCTTGAGATCGACGACCCATTTCACATCGCCATTCGGCTTGAAGGCCCAGAGTTGATCGCGGTCTCCTAGGTAGAGATCGCCCTCGGCGTCGATCGTCGGCGCGTTCATGATCGCAAACGAGTCGAGGTCGTCGAGCGACTCCTGCGGCTTCGCGGACCAGAGCACTTCGCCATCCGGCGAAATAGCGAAGAGGTGGCTGTTGCCCGGAGGCGATCCTGTCACCACGTACGAACTGCCATCGAGCCCCACGGTAGGCGGCCAGAAGATCGGCTGGCCGTGCAGAAAGTGTTTCTCGAGCTCGAACGAGGCGCCAAGCTCGAGCGGGACGAAGTCGGTGTTGGAGCTGTCCCGATGCCCTGCCGGCCAGATGCTGTCAAAGTACTGCGGGCTGAGATTCGACTCGGTCTTGCTCTGTCGAAACGCCGCTGGGCCGTTCGCCAGAATCGGCGACGGCAGGGGCGCCTCGGTTTTGCTCTCGTTGCCGCGCCGGCTCACCAGCCAGATGGCGATGACCGCCAATACCAGCGGCAACCCCCAACGCACCCACCGGCTCTTTACCGTCCCCATGGTCGCGTGCTAGCACGCCCGCGCGCTGCTTGGTCAAGCGGCGACTTGCCATACCCCCATGTCGCTGCCTCCACCCCACCGACCTTTCGGCATCAAAGCGCTCAATACGGTGGGCGCAGGTCTCCGTTCTCTGGGCTGGGACCCTCCGTCACTCGAACCGCAGAACCTGATCGACGCCGCGATCCGCCGAGCCGGATCGAGCGACTTCGGAGGCGAGGAGTTTCGCGAGGGCCTCGAAGTGTTTGTCGGCTCGGTCGAGCGGGAGGGGGAGCTAAGCACCCTTGGCCGGATCAGCTGCCGGGAAACGCTACTCCGCTATCTCACGAATCGTCTGCGCCTGCAGGAGTACCGGACCGCGCATCCCGAGGTCGCTGCCGAGGTGATCGAGCGGCCGATCTTCATCGTAGGGCTTCCGCGCACTGGCACGACCATCTTGTTCAACATGCTCTCCCAGGACCCGGGGCACCGTCCTCCGCTGAGCTGGGAGGTCGAATGGCCGGTGCCTCCGCCCGAGCCGGAGACCTATCATAGCGATCCGCGCATCAAGGACGCCGAGAAGCTTTTTGGCAATCTCGACCGAGTCATCCCAACGCTTCCCGCAATCCACGAGTTCGGCGCGCTGCTTCCGCAGGAATGCGTGCCGATCAACGCGCACGAGCTTCTGACGGTTCAGTTTCACATCACGTTCCACGTGCCGAGTTACCAGGCCTGGCTGAACGAGCAGAGCATGTTGCGCTCGTACGAGTTCCACAAGCGGTTCCTTCAGCACCTGCAGAGCAAGTACATGCTGGACCGCTGGGTCTTGAAAAGCCCGGCCCACCTCCCGGCGATCAACGAGTTGCTCGAGGTCTATCCCGACGCGCTGATCATCCACACGCACCGAGACCCTGCGCGAGTGATGCCGTCGCTCGCCAGCCTCAACTACGCATTTCGCTGCATGAACTCCGATTCGGTCGACCCGGCTCGCATCGGTCGCAATGTCATGGATGTCTGGTCGCTCTACTTGCAGCGTGCGGTCGACGCCCGACGGCAGCACAGCGACAAGCCCGGTCAATTCTTCGACGCGCAGTTCGAGGACACCCTGCGCGATCCGGTTGATCTCCTGCGCCGCGCCTACGCGCACTTTGGCTTGGAATTCACCGACACGGCGCGGGACCGAATGGCGGCATTCCTGGCTGCCAACCCACGGGGTAGTCGAGGCGTTCACCGCTACGAGCCGGAGGATTTCGATCTCGACATGGGCGAGATTCGAGAGCGCTTCTCCGAGTACTGCAGCGAATTCGACGTTTCGCTCAGGGACTGAGCGTTCGCAGCCCTCGCTGGCGAATCGCAGCTTACGTCCGAAGCGGCCAGGACTAGAATCACTTGGTCGGTATCATCGGCAGAAGCGCGAGGTCTAGCTATGTCCGGTTCCTGGGAAAAGACAGCCTGCATCCTCTGCGAGTGCAACTGCGGCCTCGAAGTCCAAATTGGTGGCGAGGGCAACCGACACCTTACCCGAATCCGCGGCGACAAGGCGCATCCTTCGTCCAAGGGCTATGCCTGCGAGAAGCCGCACCGGCTCGACTACTACCAAAACGGCCCCGACCGTCTTACCTCGCCGCTTCGCCGGAGGGACGACGGGACCTTCGAGGAGATTGACTGGGACACCGCGATTCGCGAAGTGGCCGCGCGCCTCTCGGCGCTGCGCGACGAGCACGGTGGTGAGACGATCTTCTACTATGGCGGGGGCGGTCAGGGGAATCACCTGCCTGGCGCCTACGCGACGGCGACCCGCCGCGTGCTGGGCTCGCGATACCGGTCGAGTGCCTTGGCACAGGAGAAGACCGGCGAGTTCTGGGTCGGCGGCCGTCTGATGGGGAACATGACCCGCGCGGATTTCGAGCACTGCGAGGTCGGGCTCTTCATCGGCAAGAATCCTTGGCAGTCACATGGCATTGCGCGGGCGCGCGTCACGCTCAAGGAGATGGCGAAAGATCCGAAGCGAACGATGATCGTCATCGACCCGCGCCGGACGGAAACCGCCGCGATGGCGGATATTCACTTGCAGGTGAAGCCTGGGACGGACGCCTGGCTGCTCTCCGCGCTTGGAGCGGTCCTCGTTCAAGAGGGTCTGACCGACGAGGCCTGGATCGAAGAGCACGTCGATGGCGCCGACGATGTGTGCGCAGCGCTCCGCCAGATTCCGATCGCCGAGAACTGTGAGCTTGCCGGCGTGGCCGAGGAGCTGGTCCGCAAGACAGCCCGCCGAATTGCCGGGGCGGAGAGCGTAGCGGTCTTCGAGGACCTGGGTATCCAAATGAACCGCCACTCGACGCTCAACAGCTACCTCAACAAGCTGCTCTGGGTGCTCACTGGCAATTTCGCCAAACGCGGAGCGCAATACGTTCCTGCCCACATCGTGTCGATCACGGGCAAGCTCGACAAGCTGGCCGCCGGGGTCGAATGCGAGCGGAGTCCCGTCGCCGGCGAGCGGATCATCTCCGGGCTGACGCCATGCAATTCGATTCCGGATGAGATCCTCAGCGATCACCCCAAGCGCTACCGAGCCATGATCGTGGAAAGCGGCAACCCCGCGCATTCGCTGGCCGACAGTCAACGCATGCGGGAGGCGCTGCGCGCTCTCGACACGCTGGTTGTCATCGACATCGCGATGACCGAGACCGCGCGCTTGGCCGACTACGTCCTTCCGGCTGCTAGTCAGTACGAGAAGGCCGAGGCAACCTTCTTCAACTTCGAGTTTCCAAAGAACTATTTTCACGTCCGGCGGCCATTGTTCGCGGCGCCGGAGGGTGTACTTCCAGAGGCCGAGATTCATGCCCGGCTCTGCGAAGCGCTTGGCGCCTACTCCGAGGCGGACCTCGCGCCCTTGCGTGCTGCGGCCGAACAGGGTCGGGACGCGCTCCTCCCCGCGTTCTTCGGCTCGGTCCTCAGCAACCCCAAGCTCGCTCCGCTGGCGCCCGTGATTCTGTACCGGACGCTGGGGCCGCAGCTTCCAGCCGGCCTCGCATCGGCGGCCGTGGTTTGGGGGCTCGCGCATCAGGCCGCGAGGGCCAACCCGGGCTCGCTTCGTCGCGCCGGCTTTGACGGTGACGGCTTCGAGCCCGCGGAGAAACTCTTCGACGCGATCTTGGAAAGCCCATCGGGGGTCGTCTTTGCGGTCGACGAACAGGACGAGAGCTGGGCGCGCGTGAAGTCCCCGAACGGCAAGATTCAGGCTGCGATCCCCGAGCTGCTCGAGGAGCTGGCGAGCTTGAGCAGCGAGCGCGTCGGCGCGGGCGATAGCGGATTCCCGTTCGTCTTGTCGGCGGGCGAGCGGCGCTCGTTCACGGCAAACACCATCCTTCGGAACCCCGAATGGCGGAAGAAGGATCCAGCCGGCTCACTTCGCATGAACCCCGACGACGCCTCACGACTTGGCGTCGAAGACGGTGATCGCGTTCGCTTGAGCACGAAGCGAGGCTCGGTGGAGGTGCCCGTCGAGGTCTCCGCGATGATGCGGCCGGGGCACGTATCCCTGCCAAACGGCCTCGGTCTCGACCACACGACCGAAGGCGGCGATCGCGTTCAAACCGGCGTGGCTCCCAACGAGCTGACCGCCAGCGAGGATCGAGACTGGCTCGCTGGAACCCCTTGGCACAAGCACGTCGCGGCCCGCATCGAAGCGCTCGCCTAGCTCAGAGCTGATCCCGCGCGTTTTGCAAGAGCCGCCGCGCTTCGCTGGCGACCTCTTCGATCGGCGCATCGGGCACGAGCTCGAACATGGCCTTCGGGTCTGCAAATGACACCAGCGCGCCACCCTCCGATTCTTGAACGACCACGTTGCACGGCAAGAGCAGGCCAATGAAGGACTCTCCTTGCAGGGCCTTGTGCGCGAGTTTGGGGTTGCAGGCGCCGAGGATCACGTACGGCCGGAAGTCGACGTCGATCTTCTTCTTGAGAGTCTCTTGCACGTCGATCTTCGTGAGCACACCAAAGCCGTTTGCCTTGAGTGCCTCTGTGACCTTCACGAGGGCCTCGCCTACGGAAACGCCGTCGAGCTGTTTGGAAAACGCGTAGCTTGGGTCACTCATCGTCAGCCTCCTCAGTTCATATAAGTCCCACTTGTAGAGAAGCCAATGGTGCCGCAAAATATGCGTCTCGATTCCCCGGGCTCTCAAACTTGTACAAGACTCTCACGGCCCAGACCCTCCACTACTTTGCAAGGCCTCAGGAGCGTGTGCTCCGTGAGCCGCTGAGCGTCGCGGCTGCCTGGAAAGGGAGTGAGCTCCGGCACCGGGACGACTGGCGCGAAACGCTCACGGACGCCGACATTGCCGAGCTGGAACGCGCGATCGCCACGGCCAAGCAGACTCGCAAGCCGATGGGAGATCTCACGAAGAAAGACTTCCCCCTGCCCACGTTCTCCAAGAAGATCGCGCGCTGGAGAGAGGAAGTCCGATCGGGGCGCGGCTTTCATGTGCTTCGCGGCATTCCCGCGGAGCGCTGGCCGCATAGTGACACGGAGATCTTCTTCTGGTGCTTCGGGCAGCACTTCGGAATCCCCGGCGCGCAGAACCCGCAGGCTGATCTGCTGGGCCACGTGCGCGACACTGGCGAAAGCCCCGACGAAGTGCGCCACTACCGAACGAGCGTGAACATCAACTTCCACTGCGATGCCGCAGACGTCGTGGGGCTCCTCTGTCTCCGAAAAGCCAAGCGCGGGGGCCAGAGCCGAATCGCGAGCTCGATTTCGGTCTACAACGAGCTCTTGCGCCGGCGGCCCGACATCATCGACCGCCTGTATGAGCCCTTCATGATGGACACCAAGGGCGAGGGCGGCGTGCGGTACATCCCCGTGCGCCCTTGCTGCTTCGACGAGGGCCGCTTACGGACCTTCTATCACACCGACTACTTCCGTTCGGCGCTCGGCTTCGACGGAAAGCTACTGCTTTCGACCGAGGACCGTGCGCTTCTCGACCTCTACAACGAGATAGCCGACTCCCCAGACTTCTACCTGGACATGGATCTAGACCCGGGCGACGTGCAGCTCCTCTCGAACCACACTGTGCTCCATGCGCGGACCGACTACGAAGACCATCCTGAACCGGACCTCAAGCGGCATCTCTTGCGGCTCTGGATCTCGCTGCCAGCGAGAGCGCCTCTGGCCTCGCAGCTTCGGCGGCAGCGCAGTCGCGTCGGCATGGTCACCACGCTCGTGGGTACCAAGCTGGGTCACGCGCTACGGCGAGCGCTTCACTGAGCTAGGGCAGGCGTCCGGCGACCAAGTACTGATAGGGTAGGGACTCGTCTAGGAGCTCGGTCGCGAATCCAGCCGCTTCGAGCTCGCGCCGCACGGTATCGTCCGTGAGCCGCATCTGCGGAGGCGGGCCATGGGGGCTCTGCATGGTGAAGTCGACGATGAGGAGCAGGCCCCCGGGGGCAAGGGCTGCGAGCAGCTTCTTCGCGTACTCGGTGCGATCGGAGACGTGATGCCAGGTGTTGACGATCAGGACCCGATCCACCGAGGCAGGCGTCAGCGCTGGGTCGTTCGAGGGGATCGTGGTGGCCGTGACGTTATCGAGCGCGTCCCGCTCGATACGCTGTTCGAGCGCCTCGACCATCGAGCTTTCGGTGTCGAGGGCCAGCACGCGACCTTCCGGCCTCACTGCCTGAGACAGATAGCCGACGAAGTATCCGGTCCCCGCCCCGAGATCGACCACCGCCATTCCGGGCCGACAGTCCAAGTGCGAGACAACCTCCTTCGGCTTCTGCCAGTGGTCGCGTTCAGGGTCATCGAGGCGAGCTGCATAGGTCCGGGGATCGGGAAACCGGTGCTCGGCGCCGCTCGAGTGCTGATGAGTCACCGCCGAGGTGCCGGCCACGGGCTGCTTTTCCGCCGATCTCCCGTTGCACCCGACGCTCAGGGCTGTCACAAGCGCGAGTAGAGGAATTGCTCTAGGTTTCATCCGGAGTCCTCCATAGTGCTGCTTTACAATTAGCGACATCTTTGACCCCAGCAAATGACTTCGCATATTTAGACCAAGAAAAAGTGCGCTACTTTACCCCGCGCAGGTACAGGAAAATTGCGTGTAACTACCCCGGGACTATGCTGGCGCTCGTGCTCTCTGAGTTCAGAGGGGAAGGAAAAGGAACTCCATGAAGAGACATCTCAATTCATCTTTCACCGTCCTCGCCTGCCTGGCGCTTTTCGCGACCATGTTGGTTGGCTGCAAGAAGGACGCGGAGGAGCCGGAGCCGGAGGTGACCAGCGGCTACGAGGCCCCCGAGCCGGAACCCGAAATCTCCGTCGAGCCCGTCGCAGAGCCCTGCGTCGTCGAGACAGTCTACTTCGCGTTCGACTCGTCTGAGCTGGACAGCAGCGCACGGTCCGCCCTCCAGGAAGCCGTCGAGTGCTACCGAGGCCAGGCAGATCCGGGGCTTTCGCTCCTGCTCACCGGCGCGTGCGACCCACGCGGGACCGAAGAATACAACATCGCTCTCGGCGAACGCCGTGCGCGCGCGGTTCGCAGCTACCTTGTCTCGCTCGGCTTGGACAGCAGCCGCATCAACATCACTTCGGTCGGCGAAGAGATGGCGACCGGCACCGACGAAGCGGGCTGGGCGCGTGATCGCAACGTGACCGGTTCCGAGAACTGACGTGTACGGGGGGTGCGCTCTCGGGGGGTAGCCATTGATGCTTTCGGTCTTCCTTCAGACGAGCGCACCGCAACAACTCAATCCTTGGCAACTGGTGGTCGGCGCCTCGCCGGTCGTTCAGTTCGTCCTGCTGATCCTGGTCTTCATGATGGTGATGTGTCTGTACATCATCGGGGCCAAATGGATTCGCTTGAAGCAGGTCACCGACCAGAGTCGAGGATTCCTCGCGCTGTTCTGGTCCGAGGAGAGGGCTCGCACTTGGAATGCCAAGGCGATGAACGAGATCCACGGCCAGTCGGCGGCGTATGATCGATCGCCAATCGCGACCGTGTTTCGTGCAGGCTATCGCGAGCTTGCGCGCATCGCTCGCGAGGGGCGTCCGACCAAAGAGGACATCGGCAATGTGGAGCGCGCACTTCGCCGGGCGCAGAACGCAGAGCTGACCCGGCTCGAAAACAAGGTGTCATTCCTGGCGACCACCGCCTCGACAGCGCCTTTCATTGGGCTCTTCGGGACGGTCTGGGGCGTGATGAACTCGTTCATCGCGATCCACGGCGAGAAGAGCGCCGGGCTCGACGTCGTTGCGCCAGGCATTGCCGAAGCGCTGATTGCGACCGCAATCGGCTTGGCCGCAGCGATCCCTGCTGTGATGGCCTACAACTACTTCGTCCGGCGGATTCGTGTCGTCGACAGCGAGACGGCCGCGTTTGCGAGTGACTATCTGAATATTGTTCGCCGTCACTTGTTGGTGGAGTAGGCGATGGCGTTCTCGAACGACGGTGGTGGTCAGGGTCAGGCGCTCAGCGAAATCAACGTCACGCCTCTGGTCGACGTCATGCTCGTTCTGCTGATCATTTTCATGGTTGCTGCGCCGATGCTGACGACGGGCGTCAACGTGGACCTCCCCAAAGCCGACGCGCCGCGCATGGACATCGATCAGGATCATCCGCTGATCACCGTCCAGCGCGACCAGCGCATCTTTCTCTTCGACGAAGAGGTTTCGCTCGACGTGCTGCGGCAACGCCTGATCACCGACGAGCGGATTCGCAACGTGGACGAGGTCTTCGTGCAGGCGGACGAGCAGGTTCCCTACGGCGCAGTCGCCCAGGTTCTCGCCCTCGTGCGCCAGGCGGGCATCGGAAAGATGGGGCTGGTCACCGATCCGCTCACCCGAGAGCCGAGATAGAGTCATGCCTGGGGCGAGCGACTGGCGGGCACTCTCTCTTCTGGAGACAGAGCAGCCGACGCTGCCGGAAATCCTGGGAGGCATCGGCTTCACGCTGGCTGCCTTCGTGCTCACTCCTTCGCTGGCCTTGCTGAGCGCGTTCTTGCTCGGCGGAATGGGGACCATGTTCGGCTCTGCCGTACAGGAGCTGCCGCCGGCGCCGATCGAAGTCATCGAAACGCGCTTCGTGCGTCTTGGTAAGAAGAAGCCGGCGACGAGGCTTCCGAGCAAGGAAATCCCAAGCGTACAGCAAGCCGCGCCGGTCCCGCAGGCGCCCGATTCCGAAGCCATGGCCGCGGTGCCCACAGGCAACAAGGAAAAGGGCCTCGCGAAGCCCAAGAGGAAGCGAACGGAGCGCGACGAGGACCTCCTTTCGCAGCTCGGCGCTCGGGCCGGCGCGATTTCCGATCTTTCGAAAGGGCCGGAGCTCGAGGGCGACCCGGAAGGCATCGTCGAAGGCACGAAGGCCAGCGGCACTGAGCGAGAGATCTACATCGGGAAGCTCTACTCGTACTTCCGAAGGGGCTGGCAGGTGCCCACCCTCATCAGCGACGACGAGCTTCAGAAACTCGCTTGTATGGTCGAGCTTTCGATCACCGAAGACGGGCGTGTCGGCGAGTACGAGTTGAAACGGCCGAGCGGGAATGAAGCGTTCGACGATTCCGTTCGTCGGAGGTTGGAGCAGACAAAAGGGGCGAAGCTTCCGGCGCCGCCGGAGTCGGTGCTGAGCCAAATCTTGGGGAAATCGGTCTCACTGGTTTTCGTTGGGCGGCATGCCCGTTGAGGTTGCATATGACTTTGATTGAACTCCAAAATCGATGGACGCGCGCAGGGAGCGCGACGCTCCTGGCCGCGGGCCTACTCGTCTTTTGTGCCTTGCCGGTCGCCGCGCAGGAGGAAGCTCCGCCACTTCCCGAAGACAAGATCGTCGTCGAGATCGATGCGCCGGATCAGGACGTCTATCGCATTGGGATTCCGAACCTGACCGGTAACGCGCAGCAACTTGCGGCGGATGGCGACGCCATCCTACAAAACGATTTCCGCCTAATGCCCAGTTTCCGTGTCATCGGACCGAGCTCGGTCCGGCACGACTCCGCCAGCCTCGGTCTGGGCGTGGACCTGGGCGCCTGGGCGATCTTGGGCGCCAACGGCGTCATCAAGGGCCAGGTCTTCGGGACCAGCGCCGGGCTCAGCGTCGAGCTTCGTTTCTACCAGTCGAGCGGTGGTGAAGTGCCTGCGCTTCGGCGTACGTACCGCGGTCCTTCGAGCGAGCTTCGCAAGTGGATGCACGACTTCGCCAATCAAGTGATCGGCGTCGTCACCGGCACCTACGGACCGTTCGGCACCGAGATCGCCTTCGCGCGGAAGCATGGGCCCGGACAGAAGAGCGTCTACGCAGCCGCGATGGATGGACACGGCGTCCGGCAGGTGTCGAGCGGCGGCGGGGTTTCGATGCTTCCGACATTTGGGAAGGGATCGATTTGGTACACGCGCATGACCAAGCAGGGCATCTTCATCACGAACACGCGCGTCGGTGGCAAGCGGCTCATCGGTGGCAAGGGCATCACCATGGCGCCGGCGATCTGCGGCGAGCGCGTCTATTTCTCGTCGTCGCGCTCTGGGAACTACGAGATTTACAGCTCGAATGTCGATGGCTCGGGCCTGCGACGCCTGACCCGCAGCCGCGGCATCGACGTGAGCCCAAGTTGTGGACCGAGTGGCAAGCTAGCATTCGTCTCGGACCGTCACGGTAGCCCGCAGGTCTTCAGCATGAACAGCGATGGCAGCAACGTGCAGCGCGTGACGTTCCGGGGAAACCACAATCAAACGCCGGTCTGGTGCGGCGATCCGAAGCAGCCGCTCATCGCGTTCAGCGGTCGCGATGGCCACTTCGACATCTTCACCGTCAATGTGGAGACCCAGGAGTACACCCGCCTCACGCAGGGACAGGGCGACAACAAAGACCCGGCGTTCTCGCCGGACTGCCGCCTGATCGCGTTCTCGTCGAATCGTCGCGGCTCACCTGGTGTGTATCTCTCTGGTCAAGACGGGCTCGATCAGAATCAGGTGATCGACGGCGTAGCCGAAACGGTCCGCTGGGCCCGCTGAGCGCAACAATCTGCTATCCTCCGCCGCTATGGCGACTTGGAAGCGGGGGTGCCTCGCGACGCTACTAGTTCTCGCAGTGGCAGCCCTGGGGATTTGGTCGGTCTACGGTGGAGGAAACCTTCAGCTAGATGGAGAGATCACGGAAACCCCGCTCGACCGCGCTGTCCTGAACGCGCGCGAGGAAGCGCAGCGCGCGGTCACCGGAGACACGGAGACGCGGGTTCTCTTTGGCGACTTGCACGTGCACTCGACCCTGTCGGTCGACGCCTTCCAGTGGAGCCTTCCGCTGATGGGTGGGGAGGGTGTCCATCCTCCTGCCGATGCCTGTGACTTCGCGCGCTTCTGCTCGCAGCTCGATTTCTATTCGCTCACGGACCACGCTGAGGCGTTGACGCCGCGCACCTGGGACATGGTTCGCGAATCGGTTCGGCAGTGCAATGCTGTCGACGCACAGAGCGAGCAGCCGGATCTCGTCGCGTTCACCGGCTTCGAGTGGACGCAGATCGGAATCACGCCTGAATCGCACTTCGGTCATCGCAACGTCATCTTCAAAGAGATGGCCGACGAGCAGCTCCCGAGCCGGCCGATCGCCGCGCCGGGCCTCGCATCACAAGCCTTCCGCGACCGCGAGACCCTCCGGGCGAACTGGAGAATCCCGCTCCAGGCGTTTCCCGACCAGCAGCCGTACAGCGACGCGGCGCGACACGTCCGCGAGATCGCCGACCTCTCGCAATGTGCTGAGGATCAAGCGTCGCCCGATCTGCCCGCGGACTGCCGCGAGATCGCGAAGACCCCCGAGTCGCTGTTTCGCAAGCTCGATGAATGGGGCTTGGACGCGATGGTGATCCCGCATGGCACGACCTGGGGCTTCTACACGCCTCCCGGATATGTCTACGACCAGCAGCTCCAAGCCAAGCACGACAACCCGAACTGGCAGCCGGCGATCGAGGTGTTCTCCGGACACGGGAACTCAGAAGAGTATCGAACCTACCGAGCCGCCGAAAAGACAGAGGATGGCTGGGTCTGCCCGGAGCCTAGCGACGAATTCGAAGCCTGCTGCTGGCGCGCCGGCGAGATCATCCGCAGCCGATGCGACAATCCGCTTTCCGAGGAGTGCGACGAGCGAGTGGTGGCGGCCCGAGAGAACTACCTGCGGGTTGGCGTTTCTGGGCATCTCACGCTGCCAGGCACCGACCTCGGCGAGTGGGGCAACTGCGGCCAATGCACCGATTGCTTTCAGCCGAGCTACTCCTACCGCCCAGGTGGATCGGTGCAGTACATCCTGGCGCGCGGGAGCTTCGAGGCTGGCGAGAGGCCGCGACATGCCACCCTCGGCTTGATTGCCTCGAGTGACAACCACTCGGCTCGTCCGGGCACGGGCTACAAGGAGTACGAGCGCCGCAAGATGACCGAGGCGCGCGGCGTGGTGAACGAACAATGGCGCGAGCTCCTCTTCGGCGATCCCGAGAAGAGCGACGAGTCCGTGGAGCTGTCTCCGGAAGCGGTCTTCGCGAGGCCGCCGTTTCGTCGAGTGTGGCTGGAACGGCAGGCGTCGTTCTTTCTCACGGGCGGCCTCGTCGCGGTGCATGCGAAGGAGCGAACGCGCGACGCGATTTGGCAGGCCCTGTTCGACCGGGAGGTCTACGGAACTTCGGGCGACCGCATCTTGCTCTGGTTCGATTTGATCAACGCGGGGAAAGACCGCGTTCCAATGGGCAGTCAGCTCGCCTTCGATGGGACACCCAGGTTCCGGGTTCGCGCTGCGGGCGCCTTTGTCCAGCTCCCCGGCTGTCCCGACCAGGTGACCGAAGCTCTCGGCTCGGAGCGAATCGACCGCATCTGCGCCGGCGAGTGCTACCATCCTTCGGACGAACGTCGCCGAATCACTCGCATCGAGGTGATCCGGATCAGGCGGCAACTGGATGAAACCGAGG
Organism: uncultured delta proteobacterium; assembly: GCA_963716775.1. Lineage (GTDB taxonomy): Bacteria > Myxococcota_A > Polyangia > Polyangiales > Houyiibacteriaceae > SG8-38. The sequence goes on along the minus strand of CAVQUI010000002.1, from coordinate 20,436 downwards.
CCGTCGAAGATCTGATCGAGGACCCCTGGCTAACGATGCCCTGCCCCGGCGATGCCGAGGTGTGCGAGGTCGAGTTCAAAGACCCTTGGTATCCGTCGGCGGATCGCGAGGTGCTCTATTACGTTCGCGCGATTCAGGAGCCCACGCCCGCGGTCAACGCGGGTTTGCTCCGCTGTGAAGGCGACGACTGCAATCCCTGCTACGGCGACTACCGGGTGCCATTCGACGAGGACTGCCTCTCGATGACCCAGGAGCGTGCCTGGTCCTCGCCGATCTATCTGAGCTCAACTGGCAAGCCGGCGAGCCCTTAGCGGTCGTCGCAGTCGGCGGGGCCGAGCTCGCGGATCTTGCGCAGCTCCTTCTTCGCCTGCGGCACGAGATTCGAGTCCTTGTGGTTCTTCAGGAGCGCCTTGAGCGCTGTGCCCGCGTCGTTGCACGAGCGCACTTCAATGAACGCTTGCGACATATCGAACAGTGTCTTGTCGAGGGCGTCACCTCTTCGGTAGGTCGACAGCACCTTCTGAAACTCGCCGAGGGCAGCGGCCGCCTGGCCTTGCTTCAAGTAGCTCGAGCCGATCATGTATTGGGCGTTGTCTGCGTGCTCATCCTTGGGGTACCGCTCTACGTATGCGCGAGCGAGCCCGCGAGTGTAGGAATGCTTGTTGATGCGGTACGACTTCGTGAGCGCTTCCCAGTGCGCCTTCTGATTCTTGGGAATCTCGGTGGCGTCGAGCGGGACGTCCATGCCCGCCGCCCGCGCGACCTCGCTCAAGCGTTGCTGAAGCTCGAGGCTTCGTTCGGCCTGCTCCTTGGTCATCCCGCTGCTCTCGTGGCGATACTCCGCAATCTCGCCTTCCATCGTTGCCAGGCGCTGCTGGATCTGTTCGATTTGCAGCCCCTGGTCGGCGCTGTTGCGGCGAAGAACTCGGCTCGCTTCGGCCAGCGCCTCTTCGAGCTCTCTTCGTTTGACCTCGAGGTCATCTTCGAGTGAGTCGAGACGTTTTTGGTTGGCCGCGATGTCGGTCTGCATCTGGCTGATGCAGGCCGGCGCGGAGGCGAGCGTGAGCGACAACGTGACCAGCCCTAGAGCGAAGCCTGAGCGCGTGCCGCCGAACAGTGGAAACATCCCCATTACCTCACCATTTAGTATAGATGGGTTAGGCGGGCCATTTTATTAGGCCGAATCGAGAAGGCCGTTGTGGTCCACGATGGCCTGGAGCTGCCGAAGACCCTCCTGAAGCTTCGCAAAAAACGAGGTGCAGTGGGGCACGAAGTGGAAATTCGGGTGCTTGGACCAGAGCTCCCGGAGGCGATTGTCGAGGTGCCGGGCTTCGGCGTTGTTCTCGGTCCGCACAGGGTTGCCGCCCTCGATGGAGATGTCTCCGACGGCGGCCGATTCGAAGAAGATCACCGCGTCATAGCGCATGAGCTGTTCGTCGAGGCTGGTGCCAAGGGTTTCGAAGAAGCCTCGAGGCGCTTCATCCGGCCAGAAGGCGGCTCCGTCGACTGTTCCGCGGTCACAGAGCAAGACCCGACCCGGGTAGAGCGCACCCTGGATGTCTTCGAGGCCGACCTGCGCATGAAAAATGGCCTGCTGAGTCGCTGCCCGCGCCTTTGGTTCACCGACACGCGGAAAGCCGCCCGTGAACAGCATCGTTGCCGTCTCGGGTACGACGACGATCTTTTCGCCGATCTCGCGGCGGAACAAGTCAGCCGCTGTGCTCTTCCCGCCCCCGGGCCCGCCGGTCAGCACAATGCGAAAATGGTTTCGTCCCGAATCGTTCATGCTCGCCCCCACGATAGCCGATTCTGCGCCGCCCGTGCACGACGAAACCCTTTGTCGGGCATGCTGCTTTGATGTAATCGACATCTCCGCATGTCAACTCAGGCACGAGACCAAAGAACGCTTCTGAGAGGTGGCCTGATCGTCGACGGGAGTGGCGAGTCCGCTCGGCCAGGGTCCGTCTTGCTCGAGGGTAGCCGCATCGCGGCCCTGGGCGAGCTCCCCGATGACGCGGGTACCCAGGTCGACTGCTCGGGCAAGGTCATCGCACCCGGTTTCATCGACGCCCACTCGCACATGGACTTCTTCTCCGCCAGCGAGAACTCGCACCACTTCGATTCGTTTACCGCGCAGGGGGTGACGACTTTCGTGGCTGGCAATTGTGGGTTCAGCCCGTTTGGCTTCGCCCCAGAGACGAAGTTCCGACGCCTGCTCGAGAATTCCCTTTTCAAAGCGGGGCGCGAGACGCTCGACTGGAATAGTTTCGCCGAATACCGCGAAGTGCTCGGCGACCTTGGGCTCACGCACAACTTCGTTCACCTTGTGGGCCATGGCGCCGCGCGAACCTCCTTGTCCGGCTTCGAGGCGCGTCCGCTCAACGAGTCCGAGTATGCGCAACTGCTCGACCTTCTCGACCGCGCGCTGAGCGAAGGCGCCGCCGGAGTTTCGCTTGGGCTGCAATACAAGCCCGGGGTGTTCGCGAAGCTCGGCGAGCTCGATGACGTGGCCCGGCTGGTCAAGCGGCACGACAAGCTGCTAACGGTGCACGCCAAAGCGTACTCGTCGTTTTCCGGAACCTACCCCATCATTCCGTTTGGCCGCGCCCACAACCTCAAAGCGATCGACGACATGCTGGGGCTGGCGCGACGCACCGGCGTGCGGCTCCAGTTCTCCCATTTGATCTTCGTGGGGTCGAAGACCTGGAAGACCGTCGATGAGGCTGTCGAGCTCTTCGACCGCGCAATCGACGATGGCGTAGACGTCTGCTTCGACATGTTTCCCTATGGCTGCGGTGCCACGCTGCTCAATACTCTGCTGCCCGAGTGGTTCATGGCCGCTATGCCGGACGCGCTGCACACGCCGCTCGCGCGCGCGCGCTTGCGCGTCGAAGCCGAGCTTGGATTTCGGCTGGTCGGCTTTGGCTATCCGCAGATGCAGGTCACCAACGCGAGCTGCGCCGAGTACGATGAGCACAACGGCCGCTTCGTCCCGGACATTGCCGAGCGTGTCGGGAAATCGAGCTTCGACACGATGCTCGATCTTCTCGACAAGAGTAACGCAGAAGCCCGAGTGCTCTTTCATGGCTACTACAACGACGAGATCATCGATCGGCTGATGCAGCACCCTGCCGCGATCTTCGCTTCGGACTCCTGGCCCGAGATTGGGGGCCACCAGAATCCCGCGGCCTACGGCACTTTCCCGAGGTTCCTTCGCAAGGCGCGAGAGCGAGGCAGCATCTCGCTCGAAACCGCCGTGCACAAGATGACGGGAGCGGCCGCAAAGCGCTTTCGTTTGGAGAAGCGGGGCCGTCTCGAAGAGGGTTCAGCGGCCGACGTCGTCGTCTTCGATTGGAATACCGTTCAGGATTGCCCGAGCGAAACCGGCAACGCCCGGCCATTGGGGATCGAGCAGGTCTTCGTCAACGGCCGAGCGATCTTACAGGCCGGGGAGCTGTGCGCCGCGCGAGGGGCGGGCGAAGTGCTGCTGGCATAGTCATCCCTGCTACATAGGAGGAGCATGACAATTCGATTCCCACCGGGGCTCATCCGTAGCCTTCTGCGCCTCGCCCTGAGGCCGTTTCTCGGGCCTCCGTTTCCGGTCTGGTTTCAGAGGGCCTGGTTGAGGCTCGCGTCCAACGTCAACGCGCCGTCGAAGGTTGCGGAAATGACGAAGCTCGAGATCGAAGGCATGTCTGCCGTTCGGGCAAGCCCCAGCGGAGGCGACCCGGAGCGAGCGGTCCTCTATCTTCACGGCGGCGGCTACTGCGTCGGCAGTTGGCAGTCGCACAAGGGGCCGATCACGCATCTGGCGCTGGCCGCCAATGCCGAGGTGTACGCACCGAACTATCGACTGGCGCCGGAGCACCCGCACCCGGCGGCCCTGGATGACGCGCTTGCCGCGTATCGCTGGCTCCTCGCCCAAGGGATCTCGCCTGCGCACATTGCGCTGGCGGGGGACTCGGCTGGAGGCGGACTTACGCTTGCAACCGCGATCGCGATCCGCGACTCCGATCTTCCGTCGCCGTCGGCGATTGCTCTCATTTCGCCCTGGGTCGACCTGCGGGGCGACACCCCCTCGATGAGCGAGAACGTTCACCTCGACCCGATGCTGAGACCGAGCTGGTCGCGGGCATGCTCCTCGATGTACCTTGCCGGCGGCGACCCGAACGACCCCCGCTGCTCGCCCCTCTTCGCGAGTCACAAGGGCCTGCCGCCCATCCTGATTCAAACCGGAAGCGACGAAATCATCGTCGACGACTCCATCCGACTCGACGCCCGCTGCCGCGAAGCAGGCGTCGACGTCACCTTACAAGTCTTCAACGGCCTCTGGCACGACTTCCAAACCCACGCCGGCATCCTAGAAGAGGCAGACGAGGCAATGACAAAGATCGCTGAGTTCCTACATACGCATTGGCACTGAAATCCACGCCACGGCATGTTCGCCGTTACGGAAAGATCCCATCCAGCGCATACGAGTTCGCCACTGACTCGATCGCGCAGAGATAAGCCGAAGTTCGGAGGTCCGGCAGCGATCTTTGTTTCCAGGGCTCGCGAATCTTCTCGTACGAAATCGCCATCGTATTCTCCAGGGCGGTACGGACGAAGTCGATCTCGTTGGGTGCCTGAAGAAGCAGTGCGGCGTCTTCGGGAGCAAGGGTCTTCCCGGTCAGGCGGCTGATGACGCTGAGGATTCGATTGTTCGAAATCTGCTGATAGCGGCGGGTCATCCGCTCGAAGCTCACGTGCGAGAGGTTTTTGATCCACTCGAAGTACGACACGACGACGCCGCCCGCGTTGGCGTAGATATCGGGGAGCACCACGGTTCCAGCTTCTCGCAGAATCGCGTCTGCCTCGGGGTCGACGGGGCCGTTTGCGGCCTCGACGACCACCTTGGCCTGGATTCTCGGGGCATTCTCGACGGTGATCTGATGCTCGAGCGCGGACGGAATCAGCAGGTCGCAGGGCTCCACGAGGATCGCGTCGGGGTCAGCCATGTACTTCGCCTCGGGAAACCCGCGAAGCGAGCCGGTCTCTGCGCGGTGGAGGAGAACCGCTTCGACATCGAGCCCGCCTTCGTCGTAGAGCGCGCCGTCGCTCACCGAGACGCCCACGATGACCGCATCCCGTGCTATCGCGGAGAGCGCCGCGTGAAGTCCGACTTTGCCGAGGCCGGGCACGATGATGCGCTTGCCTGCCAGCCCGGTTTCCAGGCCCAGAGGTTTCACGTCCTCTGCTTCGGACAAGAAGTGCTCGAGCGCGATGATCGCGCCGAGACCCGTCGCCTCTCGCCGCCCGTCGACGCCGTGCACGCTCATGGCCTTGCCGGTGACGCAGGCCAACGCGTTCAAGGTGTCTGGGCCGTGAATCTTGTAGGTGTCGTAGATCCAGCCCATTTCGCGTTCGCCGGTGCCAACGTCGGGCGCAGGCACATCGACGTCGGGGCCGATGAAGCGTTTGCGGATGAGCTCGCTCGTATATCGGCGCGTCACGCGTTCCAAGAACGACGCGGACTCGGTTCGCGGGTCCACGCACACGCCACCTTTGGCGCCACCGAAGGGAACGTCGACGACCGCGCACTTGTAAGTCATCAGGGCGGAGAGAGCCATGACCTCGTCCTGCGAGACATCGAGTGCGTAACGGATGCCTCCCTTTGTCGGGAGCCGGTGATGACTGTGCTCGGCTCGGTAGGCCTCGACGACCACGATCTCGCCGTCGTCGCGCCGCACGGGGAAACGCATCCGGTAGACCGCGTTGCAGGCTCGGATCTGGCTGAGAATGTCGGGCGAAACCTCGGTGTGGAGGATGGCCGCGTCGAAGTACTGATTGACGTCGTCGAAGAAGTTGGAGGGCATGGTGAGGAGGGAAGGGGTTAGGGGGGTGCAGAGGTAGTTATAGGGGCAGGGATAGTCGTCGTTCCAGTGCTAGTTCGAGGAGAGGTGCTAAGGTCCGCGTCAGTGTCTGGTTATGCCGCCCACCCAGCCCCACCCGTAGTCCTCCCTCCGCGGCCCTGCGCTTCGCTTGGCCTTGGCGGCGCTTCGCGCCGGGCTTCGCCTTCGGCTCGCGCTACGGCGCATGTGCCGGCTTCAGGGCTGGCGGGGCGTTGAGCTTGGCCTTTACTCAGATCGGGCCTCGGATTGCCTATCGGACCTTTGGGGAGCACGGGGCGCCTGTGCTCTTCATCATGGGGTTCGGGATGTCCGGCGCGGTTTGGGGGCCGCAGGTGGACGACCTGCAGACTGACCATCGCTGCTGTCACTACGATCACTTGGGCGTGGGGGAGAGCGATCGCGGGCCGTTCCTTCGAACCATTCCTGGGATGGCCGATGACGCCATTCGAATCCTCGACGACCTGGCCTGGGACCGGGCGCACGTCGTGGGCGTTTCGATGGGCGGGATGATCGCCCAGGAGCTCGCGCTGCGCTCGGCAGACCGTTGCCGGAGCCTGACCTTGGTGGCGACTCACGGTGGCGCGCCGATCGCGTCGCTTCCAACCTGGAGAGGGATGGGCCTTTTCCTCAAGGGCCTGTTCGGCGGCCCCAAAGTTCGGGTGAAATCGCTTCCTCGACTTCTCTATCCTACCGAGTTCCTGGAGCAAATGGGGGCCAACGAGATGGAGGCACATCTCAGGCTGCGCTTGGACCGGCCTCCCGCCCTTCGAACGGTCCTGGGCCAGCTTCACGCTGTCTGGCGGCACTCCACCGAATCGCGCCTATCGCAAATCGAAGCGCCCACGCTTCTGGTTCGCCCTGGCGAGGATATCTTGATTCGTCCCTCGCAGACCGACCGGCTAGCCGAGCGTATTCCCAACTCTCGCGTGCTCCGCTTCGACGACGCGGGACACGGCGTGACCTTTCAAAAGGCAGCAGAGCTCAATGCGGCTTTGCGCCAGCACTTTGCGGAGCACGACTCCTCACGTCCTTCCGCAGAGCCGCAGATCGGTGCGCGCATCTAGAACGCCGAACTGAGCTGAATGGGCCAGGAGAACTGGCTTGCGTCGGGGGCCGGCGAGGCCCTGTCCGGCCGTGGTGGCTGGCTCTCTGAGCCCGCCGTCCGTTTCCGGTCGAAACTGGTCTGGCCCGGCTTCTAGTCGAGCCTGCGATCACTCCCTGGTCTTGAGAACGCCGATCAGATCCAGGCGATCGAGCTTCCGGCGGACCAGCAGAGCACTGGCGATGCCCGAGGCGAGGACCACGGCAACCGAGAAAGCGTAGGTCTGGTCCGAAATGATGAACGGGATTCTGAAGATCTCCGGGTCGGCCCAAGACGCGATGAGAGCCTTGGCGCCGAGCGTTCCAAGAATTAGACCGAGTGGAATCGCGATCGCGATTTGCACGGCTTGCTCGCCGAGCAGGATCGCCGAAATCTCGGCGCGGGTGAAACCAAGCACCCGGAGCGTCGCCAGGTCCCGGCCTCGCATCGATACGCTCACCCGCGCGTTGTTGTAGACGATAGAAATGGCGATAGCCGTTGCGAAAAGGGTCATGATGAAGGTCATCACCTTCATGGTTTCGTCGGTTTGCTTCTTGAAGCTCGCAATCGCGTCGCTCTTTCGGACGACGGCCTGGATTGCGGGAATGTCACTCAGGCGTGACTGAACCTCGCTCTCCATGGGCGCGTCGATGCGCAGCAGGGCAGAAGAGGACCTCGGGGCCTCCCGCAAGAGGCGATGGAGGTTCGACTTCGACAAGTACCCTTGAAGGCCGAAACCTTCTTCTATCAGCCCGGCCACCGTGAGCTCGCGATCCCCGCGATCCCCTTCCTTGAGCTCAACCTGAATTACGTCGCCCGCTTTGACGTCTAGGATGTCCGCCAGAACGCTGGTCAGAAGAACACCTTCGTCCGGAATAGGAACGTGTTTGAAGTCGAGACTGAAGAGCTGGCGGAGCCGGGCATCGTTCGAAATGCCCATCAGGACCGTGTCGCGCCAGTGATGGCCCGACCGCATCCGAACTGCGGTCGAACGTATTCCTTCGACCTCTCTGACGCCCGGAACGTGCGCGAGGTAGCCGAGGCTACGCTCTGGCATCGCGTCGGCGAAGCTCAGCGTGACGTCCTCGCGTTGCTGTTGTTCGAACTGGATCATCATCATCGGACCGTAGGCGTCGTACCCAAAGCGTCCGAGGATCACGATCGACAGGGCCAGCGCGATTCCGAGGGAAGACAGCGCAGTGCGCCCAGGCCGGCGCCAGATCTCACGAAACACCATCAGAGTCGTCTGGTTGAACCAGTGCATGATTCCCCATCGCTCAATCGCAGCCGTCTTGTACTTGGCCGGTGCGGGCGGGCGCATCGCAGCAGCGGGGGGCATAAGCACGGCAGTTCGAACGGCAAGGGATGCGCCGAGAGCGCCGGCGAGAAGGCTGAAGAGGATCGCTTTTGCGCTGACCGATAGGTCGACCCGCTGCGGCATCTGGGGAAGATGGAAGAACTCCGCATACATCGCGAGCATGCCTTTACCCAACCAGACTCCGAGCCCGAGACCGATGAGCGCGCCGAGGCTCACGATGAGCGCCACCATCTTGAAGTAGTGCAAAGCGATGGTCGGGTTGCGATAGCCCATGGCTTTCAGGACTGCGATCTGCGGACGCTGCAAGGTGACCAGACGGCTGAACACGACGTTCAACAAAAAGGCAGCTACCCCGAGAAAGACACCCGGCAGGAAGATCACGAGTGTTTCAATCCCTTGTATTTCGCTCGTGAGAATCGAATGGGAAAGCTGATGATTTCGCGCGAGTGCGCCGAGCCCCCCGTACGGTTTGAGCAGGCGATCGATCGCGCTCAGAACCGCGTCTTCGTTGGCGCCCGGTTCGAGCTTCACCGACAAGTCATTGAAGGCGCCCTCCATTTGATAGGCGGCGGCGATCGCGTCCTCGAGCATCCACAGGGGCGTGAAACGCGCGTCATCGGGCATCAGCAGACCCGAGTCGACGGCAAAGACGTATTCGGGAGACAGTGCGTGCCCCACGATGAGAAGGTCGCGCAGCTTCCCGTTGATCACCGCGGCCAAGTGATCGCCGGGCTCGAGTCCATGCGCCTTGGCAAACGGTTCGTTGACGAGCACTTCGTCGTAGCGGCCGGGCTCGAGGTTGCGTCCTGCGCGAAGCAGGAGCCCGTTGAGGGGAGGCTTGCCGGTGGGCGGCACCGAGATCAGGTCGCCCCGAGCCGGCGAGATCAGATCGTCCATCGGCAGGCGCACCCGCTCGACGATTCGAGGATAGGCGCGAGCTACCCCCGGAAGCTCCGCAATCTGCCCGGCGACCGACTTTGGCGCCCGTTCCAGGTGCACGAACACGTCGGCGAACCGGTTCGTTTCGTAGTAGAGGTCGCGCGATTGGTAGAGCGCGCGCCACGCGCTTTGAAGCGCGATGTAGCAGGCAACTCCGGACGCGACGACGACGGCGATGGTCAGCGCCTGCCCGCGCAGTCGGACCACTTCCCGAAAAAGCTTGCGATCTAAGGTCTTCACCGTCTCGCTACTCTGGCTTCCCAGTAGCGACCGTGCCAGCGCCAGGGTTGTGTATACAGCTTGGCGTGCGCCGCTTCGTCCTCATCGCTCTCGCTGCAGCGCTCCTGGAGAATCCGAATGAATGGGGTCCGGAGCTGGACCTCGAAGCTCGCGCCCTTCAAGCCCATCGGTCAGCTCACGACCTTGGCGGAGCTCCATGCGATCAAGGCTGCACTGGTTACTGATGAGAAGACCCGGGCCGCCGAGTACGAAGAAATGAACACGCTCCTCGACCGCGCAGCCATGCTCGGGGCCGCTCGCGACTATCCGTTCATGGACCGTATCGAGTCGCTCCGCGGCGAGTTGACGGCGCGGGAGTACAGTGCGGGAATCGGACTGGGCCGTTCGCCGATGCCGGTCTACTCCAACGAGACCAATTGCAGCGCTTGCCACATTGGCGGGCTACCGGGACGCTTCGGCGAAGACCTGGACGATCCCTATCCGGGTGCTGACATCTAGACTGCGAAACCAGGGCCGCCGCCTTTCAAAAGCGATGCCCTGGTCTCTTGCGACAGAGAGTGACTCTTCACTTGCCGTACGAGCCACCGATGTGGTCGTAAGGGTCCTCGCCTTTGCCCAGAGCCTCCTCGTAGCCGATCTTGTCGATGACCTGCTCGAGACCTTCGACGACGTAGGCCAGGAAGTCGCGGCTCGACAAGATCCCTACGGGCTTTCCGTTCTCCGTCACCGGCAGGTGTCGCACGCCCATCGCGAGCTGTAGCTCCGCGCATTTGCGTACGTGGGTGTCGACGTCCACATCGACCACAGCGGCAGTCGCAATCTCGGACACCGTCGTCGCGCTTGGGTCCTTCCCCTCGGCCACGACGCGGGTCACCACATCACGTTCGGACACGATGCCCTTCATTGCTCCGTCCTCGACGACCAGCACTGCTCCGACGTGGTTCTGGGCCATCAAGCGTGCGGCGTGAGCGACGAGATCGCTGGGCTTCACCGTGATCATATCGGTCTTCATCAAGGAACGAATAATTGCCATGGGCTTCCTCCTCGTAGTGCGGGCGGAGCCTACCCCAGGTCTCGTCGATCGGCATGCGATGCCGCGCAGCGATTGCTGATGGCTCTATAGGTCGTTCAGCGCGTCCACGACTTCGAAGAGGTTGCCGATATCGTAGAAATCAACAGCGACGAAGTTCGGAAGCGCGTCGCGTTCCTCCTCGCACTGCCGCGCCCGATCGATGAACAGCGGGTTGTAGTTGACCATCTCGGCCAGGTCGGGGCTTCCGCCAACCGGCCGGGTGAGGAAGTGGTTGAGTAGGAAGAGCGGATTGCCCGGGTCACCGCGATTGGGGTCGCAGTTGAAGTCCTCTGGCGCGGAAAACGAGAAAGGCGTTTCACCCGCATGGTCCCAGATCCCCATCAGCCAGGGGAAGTCCGCGTCCTGTGGGAGCTTCTCTTGGAAGACCAGCAGGCGAGTGTCGGCCTCGATGAGCTCGCCAAGGGTGGGCCACGGGTCGGCGGCTTCGTGGGCATAGACGAAGTCGATCAGGCCGGCTTCTTCGAAAGCGCTGGAAGTCTGTGCGTGCGAAATGTAGTTCTCGAAGATGATCGACAGCAGCTCGCCGGGGTTGGCCTCGAGAAAGGCTTCGATCTCTTCGAGGCCTTCAACCAGTCGCTGGCTGCCCAGAGCACAGAACATGTGGCAGAGGAGCAGCTCGCCGTCCTGTTCGTACGTGTCGAGCATGAGTCCGCGAATGCCGTCCTCGAGCTGGCGCGTGATGCCGAAGTTCTGGTTCGGCAAGCTCCAGCCAGCTTCCGCGTTCGACATGGCGTTGTGCGTCATCGGATAGGCGACCTCGTTCACACGGCGCTCGCAAAGCGCTTCGTGGCCGTTGCAAGCGGGGTTGGCAGCTACCTCCCCGCTTTCCGTGCCGCACGAGATGCAAATCAATCCTGCGACGAAGGCTAGTGCTGCTCTGTGTGAGGCATTCATCAAACCGCCTCAGCGCCCGCCCGGACCAGTCGCCCCGGCCGCGCCCCCGTCAGCTCGCCGTTCCGGGCGATCACCTCGCCGTTCACCAGCGTTGCAACGTAGCCGCTCGCGTACTGCATCAGGCGTTGGCCCCCGGCGGGCAAGTCCTTGAGCATGGTCGGGTGCAGAAGCTCGAGCTTGTCGAAGTCGATGATGTTGATGTCCGCTCGCCGCCCTTGCTCGAGAAGCCCGCGATCGTTCAGGCCGAGAAAACGCGCGGTGTCGTGCGCCTGCATTTGAATGATGCGCTCGAGTGGGATGCGGCCGTGCTCGCGGTCCCGCGCCCAGTGCGTCATGAGAAACGTCGTGAAGCTCGCGTCGCAAACGGTGCCCACATGTGCGCCGCCGTCGCTCAAGCCGGGGAGGGCAAGCGGGTGCGTCAGCATTTCGTGCACGGCATCGAGGTTCATCCCAGTGTAGTTGTAGACGGGGAAGTAGAGGAGAGCCTTGCCGTCCTGCTCGAGCATCGCGTCGTAGATCAGGCCCAGAACGGGTTCGCCGCGGCTCATCGCGGCGGCACCAAAGCTCTCGGTCGGTGACGGTTCGTAGTTGGGCTTCTCCCCGAGCCGGAACAATCGCATCGCGACCATTTCGAGGTTGGACAAGAAGAAGTCCGCAAGCGGCGGAAGCATGCTCCCGTCGCCTGCGACGGGCTCGCTCTTCTCCTGAATCATCCGCGCTTTGAGCTCCGGATCGCGCATGGCCTTCACGCGTTCCTCGAATGGAAGGTGGCTGATCGCCTTGTAGCTCGGGAAGCCCATGAATGGGTGGAAAGTCGCTTGAAGACCCAGCATGACGCCGATGCCGCGCGCGCCCACCTGGCAACGAACCTCGAAGCCCCGCTCGTTGGCCTTGGCTGCTCGGTCGAGGATCCATTTCCACTGTTCGGGGCTATGGTCGCGCTGCATCGTAGAGACGCTCATCGGCCTTCCGCCGGCGGCGCCGAGCATTTGTTCGAGCACAGCCCACTCGGCGTCGAAGTGATCGTCACCGTGCAAGATGTTGAAGTCGCTCACGGCCTGCAGGACGCCATGGTCCAGGCCGACGAACGCCTCTGCGATTCCGGCGAGCTCCTTTCCGTCCGCTTCGGATGCGGGTGTCCAATCGCCCACGGCGCTTCGGTGGTTGTCGCTTCTTCCGGTGCTAAACCCGATCGCGCCCGCTTCGAGGGCGGCGCGCAGCAGACCCCGCATCTGAGCAATGTCTTCGGGAGTCGCCGCCTCGTCGTGCACCGCGCGGTCGCCCATCACGTAGACCCGGAGCGCGTCATGCGGGACGTGCGCGAGAAAGTCGATCGTGTGCGGCATCCGGTCGAGGACGTCCATGTACTCTGGGAAGCTCTCCCAACCCCAGCTGATTCCTTCGGACAGGGCCGTGCCGGGAATGTCTTCCACGCCCTCCATCAGCTCGATGAGCTTGGCGTGGTCCGTCGGCCGAACCGGAGCGAAACCGACCCCGCAACTACCCATTGCGCAGGTCGTGACGCCGTGGATCGACGAGGGGGCGAGCTCCTCGTCCCAGCTGATCTGCCCGTCGTAGTGCGTGTGAATGTCCACGAAGCCCGGCGCGACGATTGCGCCCGTCGCATCGATGGTTTCGGCGGCAGCTCCAGCACAGTCGCCAAGGTCGACGATCCGCCCGTCCTTGATGCCGATGTCGCCCGAGTAACGGTCCTTGCCGGTCCCGTCTACGAGAGTTCCACCAACGATTTTTAGGTCATACATCCACGTTCTCCCGGTCTAGAGCAGCTGCGCACTATATCTGATGATCAGTGAGATTGCAGCAGCGACGAGCAGCAGCAGCACGGCCATCTTGAAGTTTCGCTCATCAACCTTGTCGTGCACCCACTCGCCGAGCAGGATCCCGAGTGGAACCGTCGGAACGAGAAGCAAGACATCGAGCGTGACTTCGCGGTCATAGTCGCCGGCCAGCACGAAGCGCGTGATGAGAACCAGGTTGAGGACGATCCACACCATGCTGAGTGTGCTGCGAAATGCCTTCTTGCTGAGCCCCTCCCGGCCGATGGCGTACACGAGCATCGGTCCCCCCGCGGCGTAGATTCCGTGAATGATTCCTGCCCCGAGCAATGCCGCCACCGAGGCGGGCTTCGAGATGGGCGTCTCGACCGACGCGTCTCCCAAGCGAAGATGACGCAGATCACGAGCCGAGAGCGCAAGTACCATCACGCCGAACGCGAGCCCGAGCCAGGGCCCTCCGATCTTTGTGAGAAGGAGAAACGCCATCCCCATCCCGACTGCCATCAATGGCAAGACCCGGCTGAGCAGCAAGCCCCAGTCGATGCCATCGCGATGCCGGATGACGATGTAGCCGGTTTGAAAGAAGGACAGCGGGACCATCAGCCGGATGACTTCCTCGAGACCGATGAGCTGGGCCCCGAAGGTCACACAGACCAACATGGCTCCAAAGCCTGTTGCCGTCTGCACCACATAGGCGGCGACGACGACGACGGCGAAGAGCAAGAATGCGAGCTCGATCGTCACGTAGGGGTTCCGGTGGAGAGCTTCCTACAGGGTTTGCCTGCATTCGTACAGGTTGGTGTTTGGCTGCTGTCTGTGGCACGCCTAGGGCCATGGACCTGACGTTCACTGAGCAAGAGGAGGCTTTCCGCCAGGAGGTTCGTGCCTGGATTCCGGAAGCCATGCCCGAGGACATGCGCAACAAGGCGCGCGGAGCCGGGGGGTTCACCCCGGAAGACTCGACCACTTGGCACCGCATTCTCCACGAAAAGGGCTGGGCCGCGCCGCACTGGCCGAAAGAAGTTGGCGGCACGGGCTGGGACGCCGCGAGGCGTTTCATCTTCAACGAGGAGATGGAGCTCGCAGGCGCGCCGCCTCTTTCAGTCTTTGGGCTCTCCATGGTCGGCCCGCTGATCATCAGCTTCGGAACCGACGCGCAGAAGAAGCGATTCCTTCCGAAGATCCTCAGCGGTCAGGAGTTCTGGTGCCAGGGCTACTCGGAGCCGGGCTCGGGAAGTGACCTCGCCTCACTGCGGACGACAGCCGAGGACGCGGGCGACCATTTCATCGTCAACGGTCAGAAGACCTGGACGTCCTACGCGCAGTATGCGGACTGGATTTTCTGCCTCGTCCGCACCGACCAGTCCGTGAAGAAGCAAGCGGGGATCACGTTCCTTCTAATCGACCTCAAGACTCCCGGCGTCGAAGTCAAGCCCATGCTCACGCTCGGACACACGCCTGCCTTCTGCGACACCTTCTTCGACAACGTGAAAGTGCCGAAGGAGAACGTGGTCGGCGGCATCAATCAAGGCTGGACCATGGCCAAGGCACTTCTCGGTCATGAGCGAACCTTGCTCGCGATGGTAGGCCCCTGTCAAAACGTCCTCCAGAAGGTGAAGCGCATCGCTGCTGGCAAGACCGTCCATGGACGGCCGATGCTCGAGGATCCGATTTGGCGCGCGAAAATCGCGCGGCTGGAGATGCGCTTTCGCGCCCACACGATGGTCAGCTACCGCGCCTTGGCCGACCAGCAGAAGGGCAAGATGCCCGGTCCGGAGTCTTCGATTCTGAAAGTCGTCGGGACCGAGCTCATCCAAGAGCTGACCGAGCTCGCGATGGAGGTCATGGGCGAGAGCTCTCTGACTTGGTACAACGAAGGCCTCTGTCCTCCTGTCGAGGAGTCGATCGGCCCGTATTTCTGCTACGAGCGAGCCGCTACGATCTACGGCGGCTCCAACGAGATTCAGCGCAACGTCATCGCGAAAATGATCCTCCAGCTGCCGAGCAGCTGAACGGCGACAGGGACTCAGGAGTACTTCGGCACATGGATTTCGAGCTCGATCAAGATCAGCAAATGCTCGCCAAGACGGTGGGCGATTTCGCCAGGAACGAATCACCCGTGGCACGGTTTCGCCAGCTTCGTGACAGTGACATCGGGTACGACCCGGCAGCGTGGCGCAAGATGGGCGAGCTCGGCTGGATGGGTGTTCCGTTCTCCGAGTCGGTCGGTGGTTTCGGCGGCAGCTTCATCGACTGCGCCATCATCCTCGAGAACCTCGCAACCACGCTCGTTCCGGAGCCCTATCTGGCCTCGGTCGTGCTCGGCGGGATGACCCTAGCGCGGGCCGGCAACGCTGCGCAGCATGAAGCCTATCTAACGCCGATGATCGAGGGCGAGACCAGCTTGGCACTAGCGTACTCCGAGGCTCAGAGCCGCCACGACGTCGGCTCGGTGGAGACTAGGGCAACGCCCAAGGACGGCGGCTACCTGATCTCCGGCGAGAAGGTTTGGGTACTCAACGGACATCATGCCGATCAGCTGATCGTCTCGGCGAAGGCGCCCGGCGGTGTCACGCTCTTCGTCGTGCCGCGCGACGCGGACGGGGTGAACGTGAAGGTGGCCAAAACCATCGACGGTCAGAAGGCAGCCTTCATCCGATTCGAGAGCGTGCTAGTCGACGAGGATTCCCGGCTGGGCGAGGAAGGCTCAGGAGCGGCGGTCCTCGACCGCACGATGGACTACGCAGCAGCGGCGGCGGTCGCGGAGGGCGTTGGGATCTGCACGACGATGCTTCAAATGACCGTCGATTACCTCGGCACGCGCGAGCAATTCGGCGTGAAGATCGGTTCGTTCCAGGCGCTCCAGCACCGCGCCGTCGACATGTACGCCGAAACCGAGCTCCTCCGTTCGATTTCGATGGCGGCGATGGTTCGCGCCGACGAAGACGACACGAGCGCACGCCGCAGCGATGTCTCCTCCGCGAAGTATCAGCTTGCCACGGGCGGGATATGGGTCGCGCAGCAGGCGCTCCAGCTGCACGGCGGCATCGGCGTGACCGACGAGCACGACATCGGCCTCTACTTCAAGCGCATGTACGCCCTGAACGCGCTCTTCGGCGACCAGGAGCACCACGTTGCGCGTTTCGCGAGCGACCCGTCGTTTGCCGGGCTCGCCGTCTGAGCTGATGGCGTACCATGCCGTGCTGCCCTAGAGTTGGCGGATGGCGGATACCAACTGGAACGACCTCGAAGCGATCAAACGCCTCAAGTACAAATACCAGCGCTGTCTCGACACGAAGCACTGGGATGAGCTTCGCGATTGCTTCACCGAGGACGCCAAAGCGGCCTACAGTGGCGGCAAATTCTCCTTCGACAGTCGTGAAGCGATCATGAAGTTCCTTCAAGGCGCCATGGGAGCAGACAGCTTCCATTCGAGTCACGTGGTCAGCCAACCCGAAATCGACTTCGTGGACGCGCAGCACGCGACCGGTCGCTGGTGCCTCCAGGACTACGTCATCGACACCAGCTTCGACATGACCATCCGCGGTGCGGCGTTCTACGAGGACGAGTACCGCAAGGGCGACGACGGAGTCTGGCGAATTTCCAAAACGGGCTACCAGCGCACCTACGAAGAGATGATTCCGCGAAAATCGATTGCGGGCATCACGCTGACCGAGAGCCGCTGGCAAGCCAAGGGCAGCTCGAAGAGTTGAGCTCAGGCTCAGTCGGGGCAGTCGGAGGGCAATGGGCCGGTGCACTGGGTGAGTGCCTGCAAACACTGGGGATAGTCGGCGTCGTCGTCGCACATTTGGCACTCAACTACGCAGGAGTTCTGCGCACAGGTCGTATTGCAGAGTAGTCCGCTGCACAATGCGAGCTCCGCAAAACAGGTCGCACACTCTGTCGACAGGTTCGGGCACGTCCGCTTCGACGCATGAAGTGGCACATGTGAGGAACATCGGCGTCATCGAGGCTGTCGCTGCAGTCGACGGTGCCGCATTTCGCAGCGATTTGGCGCGCGTTGCCAATCTGAATCGCCGCCAGGGCGCCGAGGTCATCCGTGTTGTCGCAGGCTCCCATCGGCACGGTCCCGCCAGTGCCGCCAGTGCCGGCGGTCGCCACCAGTTCCGGCAGTGCCCGCCGTTCCGCCCGAACCCGCCGTTCCGCCGCTGCCCGCGGTTCCGCCCGAACCCGCAATCCCACCCGAGCCTGCCATGCCGGCCGCTCCAGCTGTTCCGCCGGTACCGGTGCCGCCAGAGCCCGCGCTACCGCCAGAGCCAGCGCGGCCGCCGCTGCCCGCGCGGCCGCCAGAGCCCGCGCTGCCTCCGCTTCCACCCGTTCCGCCGGTGGTTGGGGGCGGAACGAAGTTGTCGCCGCAGGCGCTCGCGAGAACCGCCGCAAAGAACAGGACGTGGATTCTCGAGCCCATCAGCGAAGCTAGTCGTGAACGGTGACCTTCACCATCTGCACCGGCGTGACCGGTCGGTCGCCCGGGCCGGTCTGGGTGGACTCGATCTTCTTGATGACGTCCATCCCGCTCGTGACTTTTCCGAACACCGGGTGCTTCGACGCTCCAGGACTGAACCAGTCGAGGTAGGCGTTGTGCACGGTGTTGATGAAAAACTGACAGCCGCCGCTGTTCGGTCGGCCGGTGTTGGCCATCGACAGTGTGCCGGGCTCGTTCGAAATCTTGGCGTTCGCCGGATGCTCGTCCTCGATGGTGCCATTGGGGCTCTCACCCGTGCCAGCGCGCGGGCTGTTCGGGTCGCGGCTGTGCGGGCAACCGAACTGAATCATGAACCCGTTGATGACTCGATGGAAATGAAGACCATCATAGAAGCCGCTCTTGGCGAGCTCGATGAAGTTGCCTGCCGTCTTGGGCATCTGGTCGGCGAAGAGCTCGATTTCGACGTTGCCGAGCGAGGTTTCGAGGGTTGCGGTCGGGTTGGCCATGCCGAGGGCGTATCAGTTTTCCTCGCGGACGCCAGCCGCAGTGCGAACTCTGGCACGACGCGCCATCACCCTAGAATGAGGTGACGGTCAAGCCCTGTGTCGTCGCGCAGGTGCCGGTCGTCCCACACGAAGTGCCGTCGTCCTTCCGCGTCAGCGCGACCGCAACGCCCGCTCCAATGCCAGCCGCTGCGATGACCCCGATCAGAACCCAGAATCCGGGCCGCTTCACGAAACGCTTTCGGTCGTCTTCCCCATTGCGCGTGGTACCTGCGCTCGGCTGGTCGGGTTCGAACGCGATGCTTGGTGCAGGCGCCCCAGCCGCCCTGCGCGACGACCGGGTGTGGGGCTCCAGGGCAATCGTTTGCGCGTGCTGACTGCCAGGTTCGGCTTGAATCTCGCGGACAGCGGTTTGGTATCCCGCGTGACTAATCCGAATCGCGTGATTGCCGGGGTCCAGCCGGATTGCTCGGTCGGGCCCAGCGTACGCGAAGGGTTGCTCGTCGACGAATACGTCCGCACCTGCCGGGGTAATCGCCAATCGGATTTCAACCACCGCGCCTTCGAGGAGCTTTCGAAGCTTTGCGCCGCGCTCACGGGCGGCCGCGTCGATCAGCACTTCGGACATCCCTTGGTACTCGTCGAGCTCAACGAGCCCCTCGAGCGGACGGTCCAGCCGGTACAAGGCGTTGGCGATGTTGTAGGAAGTGCTCGGGCGCGGAAATAGCTCGGCCGAATCGCGGAACGCCGAAAGGGCCTCAGTCCAGCGTTCCGACTTGGCGAGCGCGATACCCTGTTTGAATAGGTCGCGCGCGCGTTCGTGGCGCGTTCCTTCAATTTGCGCCGCAGCGCTGGGCAGCCAAGGAGCGGCCTGGAGGCAGCAAGCCAAAGAGAGCGCCGAGACGAAGTAGAGCAGTCTCACCATTCGGTCACCAAGTCTGGAGGTCCTTGCAGCTCTGCGCCATCTGACGCAGGCGGCACCTCGCTTGGTTCGGGCCGGCTTCTCCGTCGCGGCTTCCGCGGAACCGACTTGGCGTCCTGTGGCTCCGGCTCCGGTTTCGCGGCGACTTCCTCGTTGGGCTCCGCAGAGGCCTCTGCGCTGCTCTCGGCAGCGACTTCTTCCGGGGGCTCTGCCGGCAATGTGATCGGCTCCGCGATCTCAGCGAGCACCTCGGGCCCCGCCGCGGCCGGCTCCCTCGCGGGCGCCGGCTCTTCCCTGGGACCCGCGACGGCCCACCAGGCGGACAGCGCAATCGCGATGGTCAAGGCAAGGCCGGCAAGCCAGTCTTTGCGGCTGGAGCGGAACGGGATGGTCTGAAGCTCTGGGGCCCTCGGAGTCGCCGCAGGCGCCGGCAAGGCCGGCTTCTTCGCATCCCATCCCGATCGGCTCAGTCGCACTTCGCTTTCGTCCGGTCGCGGGGGCTTCGAAGACAGTGATGGCGGGGCAGGAGGCAGCGAGGATATCGCGATCCCCATCTGTTCGATGCGCGCCTTGAACTCCGAAAGTGTTCCGATTCGTCGATCGGCTGTTCGAGCGAGCGCGTCTCGAAGAAGCGGAACATACGCTTCTGGCACTCCTTCGAAGTCGATTGGAGCTTCGCAGACTGCGGTGAGCACCTCGAGCGCGCTGTCGCCATCGAATGGCGCGCGGCCCGTCAAGCATTCGTACCAGACGACGCCCACGCCCCAGACGTCTGTGTGCGGGCCGATGAGTGCGCGCTCATCGCGCGCCCGTTCTGGCGACATGTACTGCGGCGTTCCCATGATCACGTCGTCGCCGCCCGAGAGGCTTCGGGCTCGCGCCTCTTGAAGGATTTCGGCAACCCCGAAATCGAGCAACTTCGGCGTGACCACGCCGTACGAGTCGAGAACCAGCATGATGTTCTCGGGCTTGAAGTCGCGGTGCACGATCCCGAGTCGGTGGGCCTTCTCCAGCGCATCGACCAGGGGCAGCAGGATCGCCAGCGTGTGCTCTTCGGAGAGCTGGCCGCGCTCGAGCAGCACATCGCGGAGCGTAGGGCCCTCGAGGAGCTCCATCACCAAGTACGCCGTTTCCCAATCGTCCTCGCCCATGTCGAGGACGTCGACGACATTTGGATGGTCGAGTTGAACTGTCGCGCGCGCCTCTCTCAGGAACCCCTCACGCAGCCGCTCGAAATGCGGCAGGGTGGGATTCAGCAACTTCACGGCCACTTCCCGCTCGGTCCACAGATGTGTGGCACGATACACGGTGG
>CAVQUI010000001.1:0-112357 GCA_963716775.1 uncultured delta proteobacterium | reverse complement strand
TGAAGCCCTGTTTCGAAAGAAGCAGGGCTTCTTTCTATTAACAGCCTCGGTGCCGGCACCTGAGCTCGTCCCTGAGGTCAGCACGTTTAACCCTGCGATGCTCAAATGAACGGAAACGGTAGACGACCTCATCACCAAATTTCTCCCCAGTTCACGCCGAAAGATCGTGCCACCTGACGACCGAGCACAAGAAATTACAGCCGCAGCCGTGCTCGAGCGCCTAACGTAGATAGATGGGGTTCGGCAAGGTCTTGAATCTGGCGCTCAGCGCGTTGCTGCTATTCGGCTGCAACGGGGTGATCGGCGGCGGCGCTGATCTAGAGCCCTCGGCGGCCGCCGAGCCTGCAGCGCCACGCGGCCAACTCGATGGAGGCCTCCCGGCAGATCCGGACTCGGACGCGGGCCAGGTGGCGCTGCCCGACGCGGGTTCGATGCCGGACGCAAGCGTGCCTCCGCCGCCCGACTGCAATCCCGCGACCGCAGCTCCGATGCCTGTGCGGGCATTGCGGATAAGCGACGTGGCCATCAATCAAGGTGTTTCGATCGCGCTGGTAGACGATGCGGCGTCGGTGAACGGTCGACAGGCTCCCGTCGTTACGAAGCGGGAGGGCGTGATCCGCGTCTTTGTGGAACCGCAGGCGGGCTGGCAGGCGCGCGACGTCATCGCCCGACTCACCCTGAGCGGAACGAGCCGAGAGGTTCGGATGCGCGTCACAGATGCGTCGAGCGCGACCAAGCTCGCGAGCACGATCAACTTCGCGCTTTCTCCAGGAGACATCGCCCAGAATTCGACCTTCTCGGTCGAGCTGCTGGAAGTGGAGCCTTGTGTCACCTACGCCGGCGCCGTCAACGGCTCGCGCTACCCGAGCTCGAATACGCAGTCGCTCGGTGCCGAGTCAGCGCCGGGTCCGTTCCGAATCGTGCTGGTGCCCGTGCGCTACCAAGCGGACGGCTCCAATCGTACGCCGGTTACCGATGGCACAACCGTCGCGCGCTTCACGGAGCGCATGTACGGTATGTTCCCGCTTGCCGATTTCCAAGTCTCCGTTCGTCAGGCGCCACTCGACTTCGACCGCACGATTGGCGCGGACGGGGAAGGATGGTCGGACCTGCTGAGCGAGTGCCTCTCGCTTCGCGCCAATGACAGCGCAGGCCCGAACAGTTACTACTATTGCGCGGTTCGACCCAGCGAGGAGGCTTTTGACTTCTGTTCGCAGGGCTGTGTGGCAGGGCTTGGTCCTGTCCCAAGAGCCGGGGACACGTTCAATCGCGCTGCCATCGGTCTACTCTACGACGACGGCAGTGAGACCTTCGTGCACGAGATCGGGCACACCCTCGGGCTTTCGCATGCTCCCTGTGGTGGAGCTTCAGGTGCAGACCCCGATTTCCCGTACAGTGATGGTGGGATCGGCGTGCTCGGGTACGATCTCGCCGCCCAACAGCTCCTCGATACCCAATATCGTGACATCATGGGCTATTGCGGCCCCTCTTGGATCAGTGACTACAATTACGACCTGCTCTATGAGCGACTCGTTGCAGTGACGGCCTCGTCTGCGTCCTCACTCAAGCGCGTAGCTACTTCGCTTGCGCTTAGACCGGTCGTCGTCGATATCGACGGCGCGCTCACGATCGGCGACACAGTGTGGATCGACGGTGCTCCGCTCGGTGACCCCGTGGCAGCAGAGTGGATCGATGCGGCAGGTCAGAGCGAGGTGCTGGACGCAATCTTGGTGAGGGTCTCGCATCTGCCAGGCGGGATCATTTACGTGCCTGAGATGGAAAGCCCACCGGAGATGATCCGCATACCAGGGTACGGAACCGCTACCTTCCAACGAAGATAGAGGCCAGCTGGCGAATCTCATTCAACCCGTAGGGGTCAGCATCACGACCGGAAGCTCGCGCTCGGTTCGTGTTTGGTACTTCGACCACATCGAGTTCACGTCCTTGCCAAGCTCCCAGAGGCGCTCTCGCTCGGCGCCCGTGGCGAGACTTGCCTTTGCGCCAAACGCCTTCCGGCCTACGCGAACTTCGCAGATAGGATCGACCTGGAGGTTCTTCCACCATTGCGGATCGCGTTTTGCGGCGCCGTCGGAGCCAACCACGACGTAGCTCCCGCCATTCTCGAAGTACACGAGCGGCGTCGAATAGGTCTTACCGGACTTCCGTCCTGTGACCGACAGGAGCAAGGTCGGTAGCCCTAGCCAGGCACCGACGCGTCCGCCGCTGCGTTGGTAGACTTCGGCGTGCGCTTTGAACATCGCCTTGAGCGCGCGTGCGCGAAGATGCCGGTAGCGAGAAGCCACGGGGCGAACCGCCTAGGCGTCGCTCGTCATGATGAAAAGCGGGAGGCCGTTGAACGCCTTGTACTTGGGACGCATGCGACCAGTGTCGTAGTACTTCTCGACGTCGACGAATTTCTTGGTGCCGATGATCGTTTCCATTGGGACGCTGTCGTAGTGACCGTTGTGAACGGAGATCAGCCGGCCTGATTTGCCGGAGGTGACCAAGTCCAAAGCGAGATTTCCAAAGGCCATCGGGGCAATCGAGTCGAGTGCATCGGGATCGCCCGACCGCACCAGATAGCCGAGGCGCTGGCTCACCACATTGACTCGGCGGCCCTTGTTGTACTTGGGCGAGAGCTCCTTGAGCCCGCGGGCAACGCGATCTCCGATGCCACCCAGCTTTCGGTGGCCGAACATGTCGGCTTCTTCGCCTTCGAATGACATGTCGGAATCGCCGGCGATCTGCGCGCCCTCGGACACCAGGACCACGGAGTAGTTGCTGGGATTTCGGTTCCGGTCGTAGACCATGAGCTCGGTGAGTCGTTCCATGTCGAACGGGTGCTCCGGAATGACGCATCGGCTGGCAGCTCCGGCCATGCTCGGCAATAGCGCCGTGTACCCCGCATATCGACCGAACACTTCGATGACGAGGAAGCGCTCGTGCGACCCCGCCGACGTTCTTAGTTTGTGTGTCAACTCGATCGTGCGCGTGACGCAGGTGCTGAACCCGATGCAGTAGTCGGTGCCAGGGACATCGTTGTCCATGGTCTTTGGGATCGCTACCACGGGCACGCCACGCTCGTGCAGATGCGCTCCGTAGCTGAGCGTGTCGTCACCGCCGATTGGTATCAGGCAATCGATGCCAAGGAAGTCGAGATTCTCCAGCACCGCATCGGTGATGTCGTTGACGTCGTCTTGATACCGGTCCTGAAGATGCGCAGGTACGAGATCTTTGGGCAAGGTGCTCGGTCGGGTTCTGGAGCTGTGCAAGAACGTGCCGCCGGTGCGCCCCGCCTTGTCGACGAAGTCTTCGGTCAGAACCTGGACGCAGGCGCTGTTGTCGGCGTCCTTGTCGGGGATGATGTCCACCAGGCCGCCCCAACCTCTGCGGATGCCTATGACGCGGTGACCTTCTCGTAGTGCACGAATCGTTACGGCGCGGATGGCCGGGTTGAGACCAGGCACATCGCCGCCACCCGTTAGAATCCCAATGGTAGATTTCATGTCCGGACTCTAGCGCAGGAAGGCGATCGGGCTACAGCTCAGGGCTCAATTTTTGGCTGGCTATTGAGGGGGCAGCGTGTCGCGTTTGGTGACGGGCACCCGGAGGCCTTGCATCTTGCCAATCATCTCGAGCGTAGTCTTCCAGCCCTTGGCAGGTATCGCGAACATCGAATCGACGAGCTCCGGAACGAAGAGGATCGGGTCCGCGTCGGCGTTGTACCCGAGCTGCAGCAAGGCGTCCCGTTCGAAGAGGCGGCATTGTTTTTCACAGCAGTGAAACGACTCCGCTACGCGATAGAAACCTTCCGGCGGAAGTGGCTGTAGAAATCGGACCAGGCCGAGGTCATCGAGCATGTGCCCGTTCTCCTCGAATTGCGCCCGGTTGAAGCGCCACTCCTTTGGAAGGTAGAGGCCGGGACCGGGGTTGCCATGGTTGTGGAAGTAAACGAGCCGACCCTCCTCGACCGTGCCGATCGATCCCGTCGTTCGATAAAGACCGCAAGGCGGGAGTTGCATGGTCTGGTCCTAGCAGCTTCAGTTCTGCCCGGCAGCGAAGCGCGTGCGCGTGCGGAGTTTCTTCGGGCGCAGCCTTCTTGGTTAGACCCGACGCGACGGGCAGGAATGCCCGCTAGAACAGAGCCTTTAGGGAACGAGGACAGCACCAAGGCGTTGGCGCCGATCTTGGTGTAGTCGCGGATCACGACGTCTCCAAGAACGCGTGCGCCTGCGCCGATGTCGACGCGACCTTGAATGATCGGGGCGCCCGAGTCTCCTCGGGTGCCGAGCGTGACCTGCTGAAAGATCAGGCAGTTGGGGCCGATCTTCGACTGGGGGTGAATCACGATCCCGTTTGGGTGCGGAATCAGCAAGCCGCCTTCGATTTCGGAGTCGAGCGGGATTTCGGCCCCGGTGACGACCGACCAGAAGCGGTGCTGAAAGGTCCAGATGTTCATCATCAAGCGCGCGAACGGGCCTCCGCGCTCCCGCCAAGATTGATACTTTCGAATCGTCTGCAGAAGTCTGCGACTCGGATCCCATATTGCGCGAGGTGTCTCACGCGACCAGTCGGGCAGGTCAGCGGGGGGTTGAGGGTTCACGGGACAGATGTCCGTAGCATCCAGGATACAGGTGTCCGCTGACTGGGGTGTAATCAATTGTGCATTGTCACCAAGCTGTAAGCTCGATTACAACTGAGCATATGAGCAAGCTTTCGGCATCCGGGCCGATCGATTAGGCCTCTGGGAGAGGCGGCGCTACCAGGCTCGGTATGGCTTGGCGACCAAGTTGGAGTTGAAATAGCGTGGGTCCTCGGTGACCTCCTCGCCTGCCCAGTCGGGTTTGTCGAACGCTTCATCTTCGCTCTCGAGCTCAATCTCGGCTACGACGAGCCCCGAGTTTTCGCCTTCGAAGACATCGATCTCCCAGGTGTGTCTTCCCAAGGGGAGCGTGTAGCGGACCTTCTCGATCAAGGGACGCTTGCACAAGGTGTCGAGCATCCGCTGGGCATCGCTCCGGCGGGATTTCGTACTCGAATTCCTCGCGGCGGGCGCCGATGGTCTTGCCCTTGATCGTGATGGAGCCGCGTGACCCGGCGAGACGAACCCGGACCGTGCGCTCAGGCTCAGTCGAGAGGAAGCCCTGACGGTATGGAGTTGCTTCAGCCTCATCGCGCCAGCCGTCTCCGGCGACGAGAAATTTTCGCTCGATCTCTGCGGCCATGATTTCCTATTGGGTGCCGGCCAAATTGATGGCGCGCCGGCAAGCTTCTCCTGCTTCCTGACGGGCGCCCACGTGCATTGCAAGGCTGCAGCCAAAGCGTTGGATCGCGTAGCAATCGGGGCTGCGATTGCGACATCTAGCGGCCTGCGCAACAGGACAAGCGGAAACGAGAATCAGCACGATCGTCAGGCCCAGGAGCGTGGAAGGCTGGGTCGGGACTCGCATGGCGCTATTTCTAACACCGTCTCTGGGCATGATGGCAAGTTCGAACGCACCGTCGTCTTGCCTTGAACCAGAGGGCGCGCCGGGCTACCTCGGGCAACCTTGCGACTAAATGCACAGCAACGCGCGGCGGTGGAGCACGACGAGGGGCCGTTGCTTGTTTTGGCGGGCGCAGGCTCGGGCAAGACTCGGGTCATCACTGCTCGCATCGCCCGGCTGCTCGCGACCGGCGTCCCTCCGAGCGCGATCTTGGCCGTGACGTTCACCAACAAGGCTGCCAACGAAATGCGTGAGCGCCTTGGCGAGATGATTGGCCGGGAGACGGCCAATGAGATCTGGCTGTCGACTTTTCACAGCTTCGGGGTGCGCTTCGTTCGCCAAGAGGCGAAGGAACTGGGCCTGGGCTCCCGCTTCACGATCTTCGACCAGGGTGACAGTCTCGGCGTCGTTCGAGAGCTTCTTCGCACCGAAGCCAAAGCCGATCGGCAACTCGACGCGCAAGCGATCCTCTCGCGGATCTCGCTCTGGAAGAACGCGATGCTCAAGCCGGAGCAGCTGCGCGCCAAGGACGACGAGTACGATCAGGCGGCGGCCAGCATCTACGCCGCCTACGACTCGACGCTCGAGCACATGCATGCCGTCGATTTCGACGATCTGGTCGTCAAGCCAGTCGCTCTCCTTCGCGAAAGACCCGGGATTCGAAGCAAGTGGCGGGCCCGTTTTGACCACATCCTCGTCGACGAGTTTCAGGACACGAACGTGGCGCAGCTGGACCTCGTTCGCCTGCTTGCCAACGAGCGCGGCAATGTCTGTGTCGTCGGAGATGACGACCAATCGATCTACGGCTGGCGCGGGGCCTGCGTCGACAACATCCTCGACTTCGAGCAGCACTTCCCGGGGGCCGTCGTCACGAAGCTCGAGGAGAACTACCGCTCACGCGCCTCGATACTCAACGTGGCCAACGCTGCGATCGAGAGGTCGAGCAAGCGGCCCTACGCCAAGGTCCTGAGACCGGTGCGTGAAGCCGGTCCGCCCGTCCGCATCTGTGCGCTTTCCGAGCCGCACGAGGAGGCCAAGTTCGTCGCCTCCGAGATCCGCAAGCTGCAGAAGGAAGGCACCGACCCGAGCGAGATCGCTGTCCTCTACCGCTCCAACACGCAGGCCAAGCTGCTCGAAGAGGAGCTTCGCATCGCCGGAATTGCCTACCGGGTCTTTGGCGGAACCAAGTTCTTCGATCGCAAGGAGATCAAAGACGGGATCGCGTACTTGCGCATTTCCATCAATCCCCGCGATGAGCTCTCGCTTCGTCGGATCGTGAACACTCCTGCGAGGGGCCTCGGATCGCAGTCGATTCGCCACATCGTCGACTATGCGCAGGCGCATCGAATGAGCCTACTTCGGGCCTTGAATAGCGCACGAAGCATCGAGCCACTTTCCGCCCGAGCCCAGGCTTCTGCAGTCCGCTTGGGTGAAGCTATCGAAGCGGCAGGGAAGGGCTTTCGGGCGGGTGAGCTCGCCAACACGGCGACCTCATTGCTGCGGGCCGTCGGCATGCTCCAGGACGACGCGGCCCAAACCCCCGACGCGAAACGGCGGCGGGCCAACATCGACTTCCTGGTGCGGAGCATCGAACGGCTCGCGACGCGCGGCGGAGCGGATCGCGAAGGTTTGCAGCGACTACTGCACCACATTGCACTCGATTCGAGCGACCCTGACGAGCCGGAGGAGCAGGGCCGGCAGGTGACGCTCTCGTCTTTGCATTCCGCCAAGGGGCTCGAGTTCTGTGTCGTGTTTCTGATTGGCTGTGTGGAAGGCGTCTTGCCTCACGCCCGGACGACGGACCCAAAGATCACGGACGCCTCGGTGGCCGATCTCGAAGAGGAGCGGCGCTTGTTCTATGTCGGCGTAACCCGGGCGCGCGACCTTCTTTACCTCACGCGGCACAAAGATCGCGTCGCGCGTGGCCGACTGGTGAAGATCACGCCGAGCCGGTTTCTTCAGGGGCTGCCCGATGCCGATACGGAAAGCTACGAGAGCACCGAGAGCCGCGAGCTCGGCCGGCAAGAAGTCGCGGACATGGCCAAGGCCCTACTCGAGCGACTCGGCGCGACCGACGCTTGAGCTACTGCTCGTTCCTGCCGAAAAGCGCCCTGGTGTGGACGGTTGCGCCAATCGTGACGTACCAGGTTTCGCCGACGCTAAACGTGTCCACGTTCGTAGGTCCGTTTGCGATCATCAAGGGCTGCCAACCAAACTGGGCGAAGATATCGGCCAAGACTTTGCCTTCGTACGTGTAACCCCCGCCCAGGAAGAACGGGAGCTCCACCACGTTCTTGGCGCCGTCTCCGCCTCCAACATTGACGAGTCCCACGCCGCCGCCGATCTCGATGTAGCCGTTGTCCGTGATATTGGTGATGCTAGCTCCCGAGAAGGTGAAATCGGCCGTGTTCTTCGATGGGTTCGAGATGAAGTCTGCGTATTTGTCGCCATTCCGGTAGCGAATGTTGATGTTCATGTCCATCGTGAAGAGGCCAAAGAGCTCCACGATGCGGAGTGGAATGCCGGCGGTGAGGGAGAAATCGGTGTTGCTCGGCAAGACCAAAATGAGGTCGACCGCGGCAACCGCCGTATTGCTTTGAGCGTATTGGTAGCGGGCATAGATCGGGATGTCGCCGTAGGTCGCTCTTGGCGAGAAGATCACGCTGATCAAGCCGACGCCGCCGGGAGCGGGGATGGCGCCCGTGAGCTCGGTGCTGAGGCCGACCTCGAGGTCCTCGATGGGGCTGACCGCTCCGCCGATGTCCAGTGAAGAAAAGGTGCCCGGCCCAAACACGCCGCCCACGGTGACTCGGGCATCTGCGCGAACCATGCCCTCATGCAAGACCAGAGGCCGGCGCGCGAAGCGCACTGGGTAGGATGCACCAAACATGGTGGGCGCTTTTTGGGCTTCCGTCGCCTCTTCGGCTTCCGCCGCCCCTTCTGCTTGAGCGCCAGCGTCGATCGGTGTGAAGACCAGCGCCCAGGCCAGAAGCAGTTGTGTGGAGGCTCGAATCAAAAACGTCTTCATTAGAATTCTGGGCACAGTATCGCGATCCCAGCTTGAAGTGGGGCAGATTCGTCGCCTGGAGGGTCGCAGCGGCCCCGCCGGCCGCTCAGGACCGATCGCGTAGTCGGTACTCCCAGCGGCAGGCTATGTCGTTCGCGTCGGCGCGCGGCGGAAGCTTCAGAGGTTTGCACTCGATCTTCCGGTTGAGCATTTCGCCGGAGATCGGCATGCCCGCGATGCAGATGTCGCAGCAGTGCTTCAATCGAACGTCGTCGAAGTGCTCGAAGCGGTCTAGTGCTGGGCAGGCGTGGTGCGTCATGATCCCGTGCTTCTCGTCGATCAGCTCAAACTCGACCTCTAGGATACCAACTTCGCCCGGTGCGAACTGAAAGCTGCGGAGAAGACTTTCTACGTCGTCACCGGTCACGGCCATCGCCTGCTGCCCGATGCTGAGATCGTGCTCCGCGGCGCCGCGATCAATCCAGACATTTTTCTCGAGCTTCTGAGCCGCGTCGTCGCCGTAGCGCTCGCGGACGCCTGTGTACCAGCGGTCGGTGCCGAGCATGTATGCGAGCGCGGCGTAGTTCCATAACAGCGCAAGCGTCATTTCGTCGTAGACGCTTGCCACCTTCTGTTCGAAGGCCTCGATATCGATTTCGGAAACGCGCGCGCCTTGGGACGACTGCCATGCCTTCAGGAGCAGCGCGAAGCCGACGTCGATCCCTTTGCCGCGCGCCAGTCCCCGCACTCTGCCTGGGCCGCCCACCCAGTAAGGCTTGCCGTGCCTGGACCGTGACCGGGCGCCCAATAGTCGCGAAGTGGAGACGAACAGCTGAAACCAGGAGCGGTCGCTCGAGAGCTCCCTGGGTGTTTCGGCCTGGTCGTGGTTCGCGACCGTCAGCATGTCGGGCTTCAGCTCGGTCGCCGCGACGATGAATCTCAAATCATCGAAGAAGAGCTCCTTCGGAGTCGCGCCGCTCTTCCGGAGCGGCCATCCGCGGAGCGCCACCGCGTCGGCGACGTCTTCCCCGTACTTCTGTGCAACCGCCGCAGACCAGGTCTCGGACAGCAATTCATGCGCCTGAGCCGTCTGACGCCACAAGTCGACCAGGGTTTCGCGCGGCAGCTCGTGCGCTTTCAGGTCCGGCTTGAAGGGCTCGCCCATGTGGGGAGCTTAGTCGAGGTGCTCGATGACCTGCAATGCCTCGGGCGGGGCCTTCGGCGGCATCAATCGACGAAATCGGGATCACGGCCCTCGGCGCGCGCCGCCATCGACTCCTCGAAGTTCTTCGTCGTCATGCGAACCAGCATCTGGTTGCGGTCTTCGAGGTCGATCGCCGCCGCCAGGCTTCCGCATTCGGGGCTGCTCCAAAGCACGCGCTTGGTCATCGAGATGCCGTGCGTGCTCCAGCCGTCGATCTCTTTGGCCATTTCTACGGCGCGCTCGAGGATGATATCGTCCGGGTGCACCCGCGAAACCAAACCCATCCGCAGCGCGTCGTTCGCATCGTAGCGACGCCCCGTGAGCAGAATCTCACTTGCGTTCGAAGAGCCAACCGCACGCGGCAAGAGGTAGCTGATTCCCATCTCGGCACCCGTGAGCCCATGGTGTACGCCGGCGAAGCAGAAGCTTGCCGACTCGCTTGCTAGTCGGATGTCAGCGCCAAGTGCCAGGCACAGACCTCCTCCGTATGCGGCGCCGTTGATCGCGCCGATGATCGGCTGCGGGATGCCACGCATCGCTGGAATGAGACCCGAGATGTATTGCATCGACCGAATCGCGATCCGTGACATGGGCAGTCCTTCGCAGTTCGGCGGCATTCCCATTTCCGCCAAGTTCATGCCCGAGCAGAACGCGCCACCGGCGCCGGTCAGAACCACGACGCTGCAGTCGTTGTCTTGTTGAACTGCGGCGAGTGCCGCGTACAGCTCGGTCGTGAGAGCGAAGGAAATCGCGTTTCGGGTTTCCGGCTCGTTCAAGGTGAGTAGACGAATATGCGGTGCTGGAGTGCTGAGCTCGACCAATGCCATGCAGCTGGTCTACGCGAGCCGGAGCGACCACGCTAGCGTGCTCCTCGGCGTGGGTTCCCACGGCTTTGCGAAGGATGACCTGGCTCGGTATAGAAAGCGCCTCAAGGAGAAGCAATGACCTTGTCACTACAGGAAATCTCCGACCGTTTGGAGATCCAGGATTTGATCTACAACTACTCCGCCATCATCGACCAGAAGAGGTTTGCCGACCTTCGGGAGGTCTTCACCGAGGATGCGCACATCGACTACAGCGCATTCGGAGCACCCGTCGGTGGGCGCGACGAGATCATCGCGTTCTTAGACCAAGTGATGGTCATGTTTCCCAACCATCAACATCTCAACGCCAACGCCCAGATCCGCGTCGACGGGGACAGGGCGACGGGACGGGTCATGTGCTTCAACCCGCAGGAGATGTCGATGCCCGACGGTAAGACGCACATCTTCATGTGCGGGCTTTGGTATGTCGACGAGTATCGACGAACCGAAGCCGGCTGGCGGATCAGCAAGCGGGTCGAAGAAAAGAGCTACGTCTTCAACATGCCCTAGCCGCTAGGGCGACGGCCGGAAGCGGGTTTCTCTCGGTATGTACTCGCGCCGCGTTGCGCCGGTGTAGATCTGGCGCGGACGGCCAATGCGGACGTCCGGATCTTCCATCATTTCCTTCCAATGGGCGATCCACCCCGGGATTCGGCCCATTGCAAAGAGCACCGTGAACATTTCGGTCGGAATGCCCATCGCGCGATATAGGATGCCGCTGTAGAAGTCGACGTTGGGGTAGAGCTTGCGCTCGATGAAGTACTCGTCTGAGAGCGCGACCTCTTCGAGCTGTCGCGCAATGTCGAAGAGCGGGTCTTCAATCTTCAGGTGGCTCAAGAGACGGTCTGCGTACTTCTTGAGGATCGTCGCGCGCGGATCGAAGTTTTTGTATACGCGGTGGCCGAAGCCCATCAATCGTCGTTCGCGGTTCTTTACGTGCTGCATGAATGCGTTGCAGTCGCCGCCTTCGTCGCGGATCTCATTCAACATTTCGATGACGGCCTGGTTGGCTCCACCGTGCAATGGCCCCCAGAGAGCCGAGATGCCCGCGCTGATCGCCGCGTACAGGTTCGCCTGACTCGAGCCGACGAGACGGACAGTCGATGTCGAGCAGTTCTGTTCGTGATCCGCGTGCAGAATCAGCAGCACGTTGAGCGCCTTGACCATCTCTAGGTCGGGCTCGTAGGTGGGCTCGGCGGGATGAGAAAACATCATGTAGAGGAAGTTCGCGCAGTAGCCCAGGCTGTTCTTCGGGTAGGCGACGGGCCGCCCCTGCCCCTTCTGATAACTGAATGCGGCGATCGTCCGAAGCTTCGACAGGAGTCGCGCAATGTGCATGATGTTCTGAGAGTCGGGTTCGAGGCTATCCGGATAGTATGCGGAAAGCGCGCTGACCATCGACGAGAGGATCGCCATTGGATGGGCGTTCGAAGGAAAGCCATCGAAGAAGTGGCGCATGTCTTCGTGCAACATGCTGTGGTAGGTGAGCAGGTTCGAAAACTCTTCGAGCTGAGTCTGCGTCGGAAGCTCACCGTAGATGAGCAGGTAGCTCGTCTCGGTGAACGACGAATCCTCCGCTAACTGCTCGATTGGGTATCCACGGTAGAGCAGAATCCCTTCTTCGCCGTTGATGAAGGTGATTTGGCTTTCGGTAGCACCGGTGTTCATGAACCCCGAGTCGAGGGTGATGAGGCCGGTGTCTTTGCGCAGGCTACGAATGTCGATCGCGCGTTCGGCGTACGAACCCTCGACGATCGGCATTTCGTAGCTCGTGTTGTCGTAGTCGAGCTTTGCTTTTGTACTCATAAATTCACTTCGTGTTCTAGCCCGACCTGGCCCGATGGGCAATGACGTACCGAGCATCTGTTTCGACGATGTTTCCCGAGCTGACGTGCTGCGCCGCAGCTCAATCCGTCGACCCGACTACAATGCGCTCTCCGACCCTAATATGTCGATACGCCTCGCCGAACGCCTCGCTGAACATCGCGATGACCTCGTCACTGCTATCGTGACCGCCCACTCCGATGAGTCCGAGATTTCGCGCCTGGAGAGCCGCCAGCTCCATCTCCACATCGTCCATCGTGACGGGGGCGAACATCCCCTCACCGGAAGCAAAGATCCTCTGCGCGTTGAGCCCGAGCAGCTTCAAGCGGCCCGCAGGCACCGGATAGTGAAGACCTCCGACGAGGCCGTAGAGCGGTTCGCTGAATACTTGGTCATAGCGTTCGAGCAGGCGGGGGATGGTCTGATGACCGCAGCCCACGATCAGGACGGCACCTAGCTCGGCCACGTGCACCACGAGTGCCTGTTCATCGATCCATCCGAAGACGAGCTGGCGCGGGATGGTCCCCGTGGAGGCGACGCCATTGCCGATGAGGGTCGGGTCCGCCGTGTGAACGGGGCTCAAGCCTGGATAACTCATCGGGATCGGAACGAACGCCCGCACGTTCGGCAGCGGCGCCTGCCCGAGGCCCATCGAAAAGGTGCGTTCTTTCTGGTTCTGTCTCCCGCCCACGTGATCGAAGTGGTTGTGCGAGATGAACACCGTGTCGATGCTCGACAACGGAACGCCGAGGGCCTTCATGTTGTGCTCGAGCGGCGAGGGCGACTCTCTGCGGGTGTTCTGCCCGACGTCGAAGAGGATGCGATGCTCGTCGGTTTCGATCAAATAGGAAACCCCCATTTCACCGCGGAGCTCCGGGCTCGAGCTGTGCCAGTCGATCAGGGGCAAGATGCTCAACGTCTTGGTCGTATTGAAGTCGCCGATGCGTGGAACCTCGTATTGCGCAATCTGGGCTTCGGCGTCACGGCTGCCGCTCCGCGTGCGGAGCTCCAAAACGACGACTAGTCCTGCAACCAGTAGAACCAGCACCGCGATCAGCCTCGAGAGAACACGAATCATCGCTGCGCCTTACTCTAGTGGCGCGGTCTGGGCCATGCGCGAGTCAGCCCATCGGCGTGTGGTAGACTGTGCACTTACCATGAACATCTCGACATCTGCGTCTGTCGTCATTCCCAAGTCCCGCCAAGAAGTTTTCGCGCATGCCTGCGCCAACGAAACTGTCGAGCGCACGCTGCGCCCCCTCGGACCCATTGCTGGCCTTACGAAGGTCGAGATGTTCGAAGGGCACGTTCCCGAGAAGGGGGCCTGGCGGCGGATTTCGATGACTGACGGCAGCGTCCTCGAGGACCTCATCCTCGACTACGACCCTGCTTTTTCGAATTGCAACGGTCTTCCAGCCTGGTTTCCCGCGATTCATGTGGGAAAGTGACCCACATCACACTGCCGCAGGCATACCTCGGGTCACACCTGCTCACCCGACGCCTATTGCGCCCCCTGGGGCTTGTTTCTAGTATCGCGCGCATGATCTCCAACCATCGATTGCCCCTCGTGCTTCTTCTTGCTTTCGGCTTCGCGATTAGTTCGCTCATTGCTTGCAGCAGCGATTCCGATCAGCCGCCCGCCGGACCTCTCCGCATTCTCATTACCAACGATGACGGCGTGGGCGCGCCGGGCATTGACGCTGTCGTCGAAGCCTTGAAGGACGACCCGAACAACGAGATCATCGTGTCGGCCCCCGCCGGCAACGCCAGCGGAGCCGGCGATTGGACGGTCGACGATCCGAGGACCGATCTGGGCCGCCCCGACTGTACCAACGGGACAGGCGAGGCAACGCCCGCTTCAACCGCGAGCGGATATGACGAGGACACCTGGGCCGTCGATGGCTGTCCCGCGGACGCGGTGATTTTCGCCCTCGAGAATCTCTACTCCAATGCTCCGCCGCACGTGGTCCTGTCGGGGATCAACGAGGGACAGAACGTCGGCTTGGTCAACGGTTTTCTCCTCTCCCAGGTCTCCGGCACCGTGGGCGCCGCAAAGACCGGAGCGTGCTCGGGCGTTCCCGCACTGGCTTCGTCCCAGGGTGAGGTCGACGAGGGTGGGACGGTCGATTTCCCGGCGGGGGTCGTCGAAGTCCAGGCCTGGTTGGAAGCCAATCGAGCTGCGCTCCTTGCCGGTCAGGTCTCCGTCGAGAACATCACGAGCATCAACATCCCCAGCTGCGACACCGGCGCGATCCGGGGTCGAATCGAAACGACTCTGGGCTCCGAGCTCCCGGATTACGTACCGTCGCTCGTTTCCCCTCAAGACTGCGAGTCCACCCTCGAGGACCCTCAAGACGACCTCGAGGCGTTCTTCAACGGTTTCGTCTCGTTCACGCCGGTTCCCAGCAACAGCAACATGACCTGTGACAGGCTCGAATAGCGACTGTCTATGCTCAGCCGCAAAACCACCACAACCCAGTGGATCATCGCCTCCGCCCTGAGCATGGCCTCGTTCGGCTGCGGCGAATCCAGTTCGGGCGCTGCGGGCACCACCGGGAGGGGCGGCACCGGTGGAGCACAGGCCGCGCAAGTCCTGCCCGGCCTCGGTTTTGTAGCCTCTTCGTTCGGTTTCTACTATCCGGACGACCCTTCAACGGGTCTGGACGGCTTCAACCTCGATGACCGGGTTTCGAGCAGTGATTCGCCGGGCGTCGGCGAGTGCGCACACAACGACTGGATGAGCCCCGACCAAGAACCGGGCATCGACTACGGCTTCCTCGAAATCATCGGCAACGAAGCGTTGCGTGAAGACGGAAAGCACGTGTTCGGCGGATTTCACGAGGGACAACTGGTCGACGGAGTCATCGGGGGCGCGGTCAAGAACGGCTCGATGACCATCCTTTTGCAGATCGAAGGTCTCGACGACCCTCAGAACGACGACGATGTTCGTGTTCAGATCTACAGCAGCGAGGATTCCCCTGCGCTCGGTACCGACAACTCCGTCCTGCTTGGGGCCACGCTTGGCGTTAACCCCGACCCCCGATTTCACAGCGGTTCGGTCAAGGGGGCTCTCGTCGATGGCATGCTCGTCGCCGGCCCGATCGATCTGCTGTTTCCGATCGACATCATGATCGTGAAGGACGAGCTTCTGATTCACGATAGTTGGCTCAGGCTAGAGCTCCGAGAGGAGGGCTTCGAGGGCACCGTCTCGGGCTATTGGGACGTCTCCAACATCCGCGACATCATCGGCGTACCGACCACCGATAACGGCAACGCCGCCAACTTCAGCATCGAGCAGTTCGACGCCGCGATGGCCGAGCTTGCGGATGGTAACTACGATGCTGACATTGGCTTGTGCACGTCGTTCAGCACGATGTTTCGCTTCAGCGGTGTCCAGGCCTTCATCGTGAGCGACAGCCTGCCCGGCGGAACCGAGGGAAGCAGCGGTTCGGGCGGCGGCGGGGTTGCCCCGACGCCTTTGGATCAGTGCCTCAATGCTGCCGATCAGGCCGCACTCCAGGCACTCGCAACCCAAGAGCAAAGCGGCCCTGCGGTCGTCGGTTCGATCGCCGCCGACTGTCCGATCGGTGCCTGCGGAACCGAAGTCGCGGGCGTGCTGTCAGACAGCTCGGAGGCGGCACGCAACGCGCTCGGCGACTGCATCGCTCGTTGCATCTCGGAGCAAGCCGGTCTGTCCAGCGCTTGCACCTCTTGCTACGGCTCGATCGCAGCCTGCTCGACGGCATTCTGCATTGCCCCCTGTATTCAGGACGCCGGCTCCCAGGAGTGCACGAATTGCGCCCTCGAGAACTGCATCGACGTCAACGCTTGTACCGGGCTCTACTGAGCCTTACAAACCCCCGCATGTCGTTACTCTCGATGTTCAAAGGCAAGGGCCCCAGCGGCTTTGGCTATGGAAGCTCTGCCGAGGATGTCACCGAGGGCCTCGATCTGAGCGGGCGCACGATTCTGCTGACCGGCTGCAACTCCGGCATCGGCAAGGAAACGCTCCGCGTTCTCGCGATCCGCGGCGCTCATGTGATTGCAGCCGCGCGAACGGCCGACAAAGCGCAGGCGGCTTGCGATGAGGTCGGTGGCTTGACCACGCCAGTCGCCTGCGAGCTCTCCGAACCTGCTTCGGTTCAGGCTTGCACCGCGCAGGTCGCCTCGCTGCGCCGTCCGCTCGACGCGATCATTTGTAACGCCGGCATCATGGCGCTCCCCAAGCTCCAGCAGCAGCATGGCTACGAGCTTCAGTTCTTCACGAACCACATCGGCCATTTCATCCTGGTTACTTCGCTTCTCGAAAGCCTTGCCGATGAGGGCCGGGTCGTGGTCTTGAGCAGCGCCGCCCACAACGGAGCGCCACCCGAAGGCATCCAGTTCGACAACCTCAGCGGCGTGCGCGGGTACAGCCCCTGGGCCAACTACGGGCAGTCCAAGCTCGCGAACCTTCTCTTTGCCAAGCACTTGGCCAAGCGGCTCGCCGGTACCGGTAAGACAGCGAACAGCGTGCATCCCGGGGTCATTCACACCAACTTGGCGCGCAGCATGAATCCGATCGCCAGAGTTGCACTTTCGATCGGCGCTCCGCTCGTGTTGAAGAGCGTGGGAGAGGGAGCCGCCACGCAGTGCTACCTGGCGGTACACCCGCAGGTCGCCGAGGTGTCCGGCAAGTACTTTGCCGACTGCAACGAGTCCAGGACCAGCTCGCAGGGTCGCGACGAAGCGATGGCCGCCAAGCTCTGGGAGGTCTCGGAGCAAATCGTCGCCGAAGTCACCGCTTGACAAGCCAAAGCGCCGCCACACATCCTCGTCTTCTCACTCGAATTTGACCCGCTGTGCTCGGGTTACGTCCGTTCCCCGAAAAGGTTGAGAATATGTCGCAGTCTTCAGCTCCGCTCAGCACCGATGTTCACAGGAACGGCTCCCAGCAGGCCGAAGCGGCCGTGCCTGGAATCGACGCGAGCACCGCCGAAATCGAGCGCATCTTCAAGCTCCAGCGGAGCCAGCAATACACGGTCGCAAGGAGCACGGCCCGGGAGCGCAAGGAGAAGCTCAAACGACTGAGCGAAGTGCTGCTGACCCACAGGCAGGAGATTCGCGATGCGCTCTACGCCGATTTTCGAAAGAACCCGAGTGAAGTCGACCTGACCGAGATCCTTCCCATCACGAGCGAGATCAAGCACACGGTGCGCCAGCTATCGAAATGGATGCGTCCGCACCGCGTCAAGACTCCACTCATGCTGTTGGGGACGAGCTCCTACATCCACTACGAACCCAAGGGCGTCGTCCTCATCATCGCCCCTTGGAACTTCCCCATCACACTGACCTTCGGTCCCCTGGTGACCGCGCTCGCGGCCGGCAACACGGTGATCATCAAGCCCTCCGAACACACGCCTCACACCTCGGCCGTCACCAAGAAGATCCTGCAATCGCTCTTCGACGAGAGCGAAGTCGCAGTCGTCGAAGGTGGCATCGAAGCTTCGACCGCGCTCCTGGCTCAGCCGTTCAACCACATCTTCTTCACGGGCGCTCCCGCTATCGGCAAAGTCGTGATGGAGGCTGCCTCGAAGCATCTCAGCTCTGTGACGCTCGAGCTCGGAGGCAAGTCGCCCACCATCGTCGACGAGACGGCCAATCTGGATGATGCGGCGAAGCGCATCGCCTGGGCCAAGTACACCAACAACGGTCAAATCTGCCTCGCCCCGGACTATCTGTTCGTGCACGAGAGCAAGAAGGAAGATTTCCTCCAGAAGTTCAAAGCGAACATCGAGGAGTTCTATGGCCTCGACGCGCGGCGCTCGGACTCATACGCGCGCATCGTCAACAACCGACACTACCAGCGGCTTGCCGGATATCTCGAGGACGCCAAGCAGCGGGGTGCCACCGTCGCCTATGGCGGCAGCACCGAAGGCAGCGAGGACTACATCGAGCCCACCGTCCTGACCGACGTCGACCCGAGCTCCGACGTGATGACCGAGGAGATCTTCGGACCGGTGCTACCGGTTTACAGCTACTCGTCGATCGACGAGCCGATCACAGTGATCAACTCCAAAGAAAAGCCGCTCGCGCTCTACATCTACAGCAAGAACAAGCGCAACGTCGCTCACATCATCGAGAACACGCGCGCCGGTGGAACCTGCATCAATCACAACGCGATTCACTTCTTCAACCACAACCTGCCCTTCGGGGGCTCGAACAATAGCGGCATCGGCAAGGGGCACGGCTTCTTTGGCTTCGAGGCCTTTTCGAACGGGCGGAGCGTCTTGAACCAGTGGTCTCCCTTGAGCGGGATCGACCTGATGACAGCGCCATTCAACAAGTTCAAGCAGCTCCTCATCGACCTAAGCATCAAGTACCTCTGAGACCATGGCCTACGACGAGAAGCTTGCGGGGCAGGTACGCGCAGTTCTCGAGGGTAGGCGTGGTATCAGCGAGAAGAAGATGTTTGGCGGCCTTTCGTTCCTCGTGAACGGGCATATGGCCTGTGGGATTATCGGTGATGAGCTCATGGTGCGCGTGGGCCCCGAAGCCTACGAAGCTGCCCTGAAAAAGCCCGACGCGCGCGAGATGGACTTCACGGGCCGACCCATGAAAGGCATGGTATATGTCCGCCCGCGTGGCATTCGGCCAGCGTCCAAACTAGAGGCCTGGGTAGAGCAGGGTTTGTCCTACGCCAGGTCGCTACCGCCCAAGAGCTGACCCGTTCTCATGACCCGTGACGACCCCTGTCAGTATGAGCCCGGCAACACGCGTAAGCGCGTGCTCTACGTCGGATCTGGCCTCCAGTGCTTCGAGTCACTGGTCAACGACATGGGCGCCGCGCCCCGAGCCGAGCGCGTCCGCTCCGACCTCTACCCGGTGATTCGAACGCGCGGCCATGAGCTGGAGTTCGTGCCGGTCTGGGACACCCTGGGCGCTACCGACACGCTTCGTTCGGCCTACGTCAATCTACTGCTGGTCGACCTTCGCTGGTGCGAGAACTTCGAGAACCGTGTTGCCGAGATTCGCCAGCTCCTCAAGGCGCTCGATCACGACGAAGACGTCGAGCAGCGCTACGGGTTTCATCGAATCGTCGTCCTCATATCCGGCCCCGACTCGAACCGTCTCGACGACTTGATCATCGAGCTTGGCGCCGTTGGCGTCCGTTACGTCCTCCGGCAGGACTTCCACGAGGACGTGCCGGCCTGGTCTAGCGACGAGTCTTTCGCCGCCGAGATACTTCGCACAGCCGACCAGCTGACCAGCTCCCGCCGAATCGGCAAAACGGCTATCTGTGCATCTGGCGGAGGTATCACGGGCATCTACTACGAAATGGGCGCTCTCAAGTGTCTCGACGATTGCCTGACCAACTGCGGAGTCAACGACTTCGACATGATGTTCGGCATCAGTGCGGGCGCGGTCGTGACGAGCCTTCTGTCGGTCGGCTACACGCCTGACGAGCTCATGGCCGGAATCGCGGGCGTGCCAGGCGGTCGGGTACCCCCTTTCTCCTTGAGCCTTCTGCGGCTCTCGCACTTCAATCACGAGGATTTGCGCTGGCGCATGAGGAGCGCCGCCAAGACCGCCGTTCGCGCGCTCTGGGACACCCTCCGAGGGCACGGAGGCGATACCGCGGAGAAGCTCTTCCTCGAGTACACGAGCCTGGTCGGTGCGCCGTTTCATTCCTCCGAGTTCGAGGTGATTCTGCGAAGAGTTCTGCAGATTTCTGGCAGCACCAACGACTTTCGGAAGCTTCCCCTCGAGCTCTACGTTGGCGCGTCGGATCAAGACGCCCGCGCACACGTCCTCTTCGGATCCGAGGGTTACGACCACGTGCCTGTGAGTAAGGCGGTCCAAGCTTCTTTGAGCGTGAATCCCGCGTTCTCGTCCGTGCCGATCGAGGGCCGCTACTACGAAGATGGCGCGATTACTCGAACCTCCAACTTCGTCGAGGCCATTCAGCGAAACGCGACGCTGGTGATGACCTTCGACCCGTTCGTTCCCTATGTATCGAAGCTGCCTGGCGTCGCCCATCGTCGCGGGGTCCTCTACAACATCGACCAGGATATCCGGACCATTACGTTCACGCGCTTCGAGCGCGCGCGCAATGCCACCCTTCGCAAGAATCCGGAGGTCAGCTCTTACACGTTCCTCCCGTCGAACACCTTGCGGCGCTTGCTCTCGACAAACCCGATGGACCACCGGCCGTATCTCGAGATCTGGCGCGGCTCATACCTATCGGCCCTTCAGCGAATCGACCAGCTCTGCCATCGCCTGCGAGGAGACTTGGCCGAGCAGGGGATGCTCCTGGACACCGCGATGGCCGAGCAGGTCGCCGACCAGTTGCGTACGACGAGCAAGCTCTGTTTCGAGGACTTCTTCCCGGATCGACAGGTCGACATCGAGCAGCGTCCGTTCATGCAGCCCTCGCAGCTGTCGACCGCCTCAGTTCACGCGCCGCACGGAGCGCAAGCGACATAGTCGCGCATATTTTTCGTATCTGTGCAGGCGACGATTCCGGTATTCTCTGCGGCATGGCGCCTCCACGAATGCGACCTCGCTTCGAGCTACAGCTCCCGGTGGAGCGTGAGCTGTGGCTCGGTGCGCTGAGCTCGCTACTCCAAAACGACCCCGGGTCGCTGCGAGGACAAGTGTTCCGTGCGCACGCAGTGGTCCTGATGCGTGACACAGAGCGTACGTTCTGGTCACCATATTTGAACCTCGAAGTCGAAGACGAACCCGATGGCTCCGCAATTCGCGGACGCTTCTCGCCGCACCCAAACGTCTGGACGATGTTCATGGGTGTCTACATTTTGTTGGCCTTCGCGGTGCTGGGCGGCATCTCCTACGGGATTGTGCAGTTGACGCTCGGTCAGGTGCCCTGGGGTTTCTGGATCGCGCCGGCGGCGGTTGCGCTCTTTGGTTTCGTATATGGCGCAACGCTGATCGGCCAGGGCCTGGGTGCTGAGCAAATGCACATCATGCGTACCTTGGTCGACCGCGCATGCGTCAACGCGCTCGATGCTCCGGTCGGCGCGCGCGTCGTCGACGACGAGTAGGCGCGCATTTCGTGCGCGCACCAACTGGGAAGAGCATTCCTTGTTGAATGCGCTTTTCAACGGCATTCCTTTGATTTTTTTCTCGAAGTGTACAGAATCGGCACCAGCACGACCGGGTGGAGATTGGGTGATCAATTCATGACTATGAACAAGAGTTTTAAGATTCGTTTTTTGTT
Source organism: uncultured delta proteobacterium (assembly GCA_963716775.1). Classification (GTDB taxonomy): domain Bacteria; phylum Myxococcota_A; class Polyangia; order Polyangiales; family Houyiibacteriaceae; genus SG8-38. The sequence continues at coordinate 90,753 of CAVQUI010000001.1, read as the reverse complement.
GGCCGCGATGATGGCCTTTTCTGTGGCGGTAACTGGCTGCAGTGATGACAACCCGCCCGAGGTCACTGGCGGCAGCGGCGGCAGCGGCGGCAGCGGGGGCGTGGGCGGCGGCGGCACGGGCGGCGATGGCGGCGGCGGCACGGGCGGGACACCGGTACCCCTGAGCGTGTCTGCTGATCCGGCCGGTGCGACGTTCGCTGCCGGTAGCACCGTAGATGTGACCCTCGAAGCAGCCGGGGACGGAAGCGCCGGCGCGATCATCTACTACACGACCGATCTGTCCGAGGTCGAGGTCCCGACCGGAGCTGGCGGAGCTGGCGGAGCTGGCGGAGCTGGCGGAGCTGGCGGAGTTGGCGGAGTTGGCGGCAATGACGGAAGCGGCACCCAGGTGTACGCCGGGCCGATCACGATAGCGGACACAACGGTCTTGAAGTTCGTCGCCGTTGCGGCCGACGACACGGAAACCAGCGAGGAGTTGGAAGGCTACACCTTGACCGACGGCGTCGTGTCAGAGCAGTGGGCCGAGAGTGGGCATGGCGACATCGTAGCGGAGGCCTGGCGCTACTGGGACGGTGACGGTGAGGTTGAAGCGGACGCGGACGGCGGCTGCGCGAAGTGCCACGGGGCGGCAGAGCCCCCGCTCACAGGTTTCCTCCAGTATGCCGATACGGGAGCCAATGCTGACGCAGCGCCGCTTCCACTGGGGCTCGCCTGCGTTGCGTGTCACAGCGAGAACACAGATTACGACTACGTCTTCGACGAGAACGCCCCGTTCAACGCGGTCGTGTTCCCCTCCGGAGAGTCGGCTTCCTACGGGAATGCCAGCAACCTCTGCATGACCTGCCATCAGGGCCGGGAGTCGAAGGTGTCTGTGGACAACACGATCGCTGCTACTGCGGGACCCTACGGGTTCCTCAACATCCACTACTTCGCCGCTGCGGCGACTCTCTTCGGCACGCAGGTCAAGGGTGGATACGAATACGACACGAAGACCTACGTCGGGCAGAACCTGTTCACGGTCCACGAGGCGCTGGCAGCGGGGGCGCTCACGGACTGCCTCGAGTGCCACATGAACGCGGCAACCGGGGACGACAAGGACCACACCTTCATGCCAGAGGTGACCAGCTGCGCGACGTCGGGCTGCCACAGTGGCGCGAGCTTCGAGGAGCTGAGCGGCTCGCCGTCGACCAACTACACGGATATCCAGACTCTGACCGGGGAGTTGCTCCCCTTGATCGTGACCTACGCGAACGACGTGCTCAGCATGCCAATCGTCTACTCCGACGGCTACCCATACTGGTGCAACGACAACGGGAATCCTTGCAACTTCGCCAACGGGTATCAGGACTTCGACGCAACGTTGCTGAAGGCGGCGTACAACTACCAGACAGCGCTAAAGGACCCGGGTGGGTACATCCACAACGGGAAATACATCAAGCAGATCCTGTTCGACTCCATCGAGGACCTGGGTGGCACGCCGAGCGTGACGCGGCCGTAGTCGCAGGAGCACACGCTGCCCTCCCGAGGGGAGCGGACAATCTAGGATGGGCCTTCGCCACAAGCGGAGGCCCATCTTTTTTTGTGGAAGATGTTAGGCGTGAAGCCCCGTGGTCGCCCGATGCCGATCCTTCACTGCGCGCTTGCAGTACCGACTACCGACGAGCACAAGTCGCCTCGACTTGGTACCGCACTTGCATGGTACGGAACCCAAATGAGGTTTCCCCAGTGATCTCTCCGAACGTCGCACTGTCATCGCGAATAATAAGTTTATTCGCGCAGATTTTGCGCTGTTGTAGGGTCGCTCGGAAGCGTCCGTTATTGAAAGCGCTTTTCAGCGAGATTCCTTGGATTCTCGCCGGGAAATATGGACACTCGGCCCGTCTATTACCGGGTGGAGAGATAGGGTGACAGTCATGACTGCTAAGGATGTTTGGGTCGGTCGGTTTGTGCTGAGCGTGATCATGGCGTTTGGCCTCGCTATGGCGGGATGCAGCAGCAGCGATGGAAAAGACGGAGCGCCCGGCGCGGATGGCGCGGATGGCATGGACGGCATGGACGGCATGGACGGCATGGACGGCATGGACGGCATGGACGGTGCGCCGGCTGGGGACGTTTGGGACGTCAGTAGCGCGTTTGGGCTCGAGACGCTCGTTGAAGCCGGTGTGCCCCTGGTTGCCGAAATTCAGAGCGTGACGATTTTGAGCCCACCCGTCGTGGCGTTTACGGTCACCACGCAAGGTGGCTCGGGCGTCACCGGCATCGACCCCGAGAGCATCCGCGGCACCTTCGCGAAGTTGATCGCCACAGACGCCGCCGCGGGGCTACGTTCGCACTGGGTGAGCTACATCAACCAGCAGGAGACGACCGATATTCCTGCTGCGATTCCTGACCCGCCGGGCACAAGACAGGCCACGCGTGAGACGGGTACTGTCGTAGACAATGGCGATGGCTCCTACACGTTTACGTACACGACCGACCCGACGGTATCCACCGACCCAATTTGGGAGCCCGACCTGACGCATCGCGCGGGCCTCGAGATTCGCATCGATGACGCGCTCAATCCGGATAACCCTACGATGGACATCGTCCCGAGCGGCGGTGCAGGTTCTGGTCACAAAGCCATCGCGGACACGAACCTCTGCAACAACTGTCATCAGCGGCTCTCTCTTCATGGTGGCGGGCGGTTCACGGTCGAATACTGCGTGACCTGCCACAACGACCAGACCCGCGATCAGGGCTTTGGTGAGAACCTCGACATGGCGCACATGTCGCACGCGATTCATGGAGCGGAGATGCGTGCGGACCAGGAGACCGTGGAGGGCGAGTTTGCCTACAAGGTCAGAGGTCGCGGCGTCGACGACTATTCCGAGGTCACATACCCTCGGTCGTTGATCGATTGCGCGTCGTGCCACGCCGCGTCGGAGGACACACCGGACGGCAACGATTGGCAGACCTCGGTCGATTCGCTCTCGTGCGGTGGCTGCCACGTCGCTGGATTGACGATCTCGGACTCCGACGCGACCACGGGGCTTTCGACCTACAGCTACTTCCACAACCCAGAAGGCGACGGCGCGTTCGCTATGGAGCAGCAAGACGGGGCGTGCGCAACGCAATGTCACTCGGGTGGCGCTGCGGAGTTCCACGTCAATTTGGTTGCTGAGGAGGCAAAGAACTTTGCCTTCAGCATCGACGATGTGGGCGTCAGTCCTGCCAACGACGAGATCACGATCAAGTTCACGGTCTCCAACCCGACCGAAGGCACGACATACGACATCACCGCGGCGGGCGGGCCGTTCGACGATTCGAGCGCTCGGCTGCGTTTCCGAGTTGCATGGTCGTCCGACGACTACAGCAACCACGAAAGCGGCGAAGTCGTCGGGCAGCCCGTTTCGATTGATGCGCGCGTCGGCTGCAACGCCGCCATGCCTCCAGAAGGCTTCACCTGCTCCGGACCAGACTTGGTCGATGGCTCCTTCACAGTGACTCAGACCATCGTTGCTCCGAGTAGCACGACTGGGGACAGCATTGGGGTTGCGATGGAAGGCCGCGCCCGGGTCGATGTTGACGACAGTGGGTCAACCAACTCGATTCCGATCACGAGTCAAATCGCTTACGTCAATGCAGATGATGTTGGCGCCGATCCAACACCGCGACGTGACATCGTTGACGTCGCCCTCTGTAACAACTGCCACGGCATATTGAGCTTCCATGGCGGCAATCGCACCGACAACGTTCAGGTGTGCGCAACCTGCCACAATGCAAACGCAACAGACGTCGAGGATAGAATCGACGATATGGATCCCGGTGAGGCCTCGGTGGACCTCAAGTCGATGATCCATGGCATCCACTCGAACAATGCATCGTTTGCCGGGGGCAATGACTTCTTCGACATCACCTATCCGCGCCCGATCAACCAGTGCAATGCCTGTCACCTCGAGGGTACCTACTATCCGGTCGACACCGTGGTGGACTTCCGCCTGGCGACGACCACCGACTCGGGCGATAGAACCCCCGCCAGCCTCGAGGATCCTGAGGACGACGAGAACACCACGTTCAACGCAGCGACCTGCGGAGGCTGCCACCTTCGTCTCGACAATCCTGCGACGGCTGAGGATGAGTCATTGGGAAGTCTCACGACGGCCGCTCACATGGGGCAAAATGGGTCTGAGTTCCTGGCCACGCAGACCATCGAAGGCCTCCTCAGCCCACTCTCCATTGAAACGTGCACCGTCTGTCACGGGCCGGGCGGCGCCGCAGATGTCGGAGTGGTCCATGCCGACGAACCATAGCGACCGGAATCGAGGGGCGTCCTTTGGCGCCCCTCGATGACTACTTGAACGTCCGCGAATGGAGTGTACGATGGGGCGCGTAGCGATGGGTGCTTCTCTTCGTATTTGTTGGTTCGCCTTCTTGTTGCTCAGCTTGTCGTTGGGCGCGTGCAAGGGAGACACCGGCGAACAGGGCCCCGAGGGGCCGCCTGGTGAACCGGGCGAGCCGGGGCTGCCGCCCGACCTTGGCATCGAGCCCGCGCCCTTGGGCCTTGTCGGCCGGATCATGGAGCCGAACATGCTGCCGGTTCCTGGCGGCACCGTCTATCTCGTTCCGGCAAGCGACGTGGAGACGCTCTCGCAAGACCCGATCGATCTCTTCCTGTCGCCGATGGACACAGCCGCGCTCACGGTCGACGAACCGATCGAAGACTTGCTCGACACCAGTGGTGACAGCTACGAGCAAACCGAAGTCGACACGGCTGGTGTCTATCGATTCGAGACGCTTCCCGAGGGAAGGCACTTCGTCGTCTGGGCACCGACAGCCGAGGACGCCGAGCATCTACCAGGGGGTGACAGCAGCAGCGTGTCGTTCGACACGGCATCTTTGGTCGGCATGCAGCTCGACATTCGCGTGAGCTCTCAACCAAGCTCGTCAGCGACCTATGTCGGCTCTTCGACCTGCATGGTTTGCCATGGCCTGCACAGCACCACCCGCACGGCGCACAACGTGGGTCTTCAGGTGCCGGGCGTGCGCTCCATTCTGCAAGACATCGAACCTTGGCCGGATTTCGACGACGGGCTCTCTGAGTTCGACGCCTCGACCAACCTGTTCTTCTATGACTGTGACCCTGGAACCGCCAATCCTTCGAAGTGCAAAGTCGACGACCAAGACCCGGGGGCTGGGGTCAGCTTCGAGCTTCGTCTGCGACGCGACAGCAATGTGCCGCTCGGCATCGTGGGAGCCTACTACGTCGATATGGTCTCAGGCGCCAACACGGAGCGATACGACGTGGTGCTCACGTACGGCGGCGCTCTAGGAAAGCAGCAGTACCTAACCCGGCGCGAGAATGCGAGCGGGAGCCTCAGCTATTTCGTTCTTCCGGTGCAATACAACTACGACGGCGACACCTCGAACGACAACCCCGAGGATTGGCCCTGGCGGGACTACCGCTCCGAGCTTTGGTTTGATTTTGGCGGCGACTCCCTTACGCAGCCCGACAACGCCGAGTCGTTCGACAACAACTGCGCGGGTTGCCACATGACAGGGTTCGGTCTGGGTGGAAGCGACGCGACCGGTTGGGCTGCACGCGCGGTCGTCGATTCAGGCGGCGCATTCGACTACGACGGCGACGGTCGCGTCGATTTGATAAACACGGGCTGCGAGTCCTGTCACGGCCCGGGCTCCGAGCACTTGGAGCTCAGCCCCCGTGGCAGCTACATCGTTTCTCCCGGCTTGCTGACCCCGGGGCGGCAAGCAGCGCTTTGCGGTAGCTGTCATTCGCGTCCACTGGGTGTCGGCGCCGGCGAGACCGGGCTTCCGCTCTCAGCCGAGAACCAAATGCCGCCTGCGGGAATTCGGCGTGCCGAATTTGCAGCCGAATACACCACGCGCGTGAGTGGGCCTCCCGAGGCTTTCTACGATGTCGATGACCCCTTGTCCGCTGACGCAAGGGCGAACTACCAACAGTACTCCGACCACATCCGATCGAAACACTACCGCAACCCGACTCGGCTCACGTCCTGCACGGGTTGCCACAGCCCGCATGCCAACTCCGCCGAAATCGCCGAAATGGACACGTCCGGCAACGACAACGCGCTGTGCACCACTTGCCATAGCCCGGCGGCCAATCCGGAGTTGTATCCTCTAACCGATCACGTCGAAGCCGTGACCGGCGTGAGCTTGCATACTTCGTTCGGTGACGACGCGTTTCTGTGCACCGAATGTCACATGGTTCCGACGGCCAAGTCCGGGGCGGCTATCAAGCAGCTGAGCATGCCGACCCAATACTACTGGAACGACATCGCGAGCCATCGCATGAGCATGACCCGCTGGGCCGACGTCACTGTATCGCCGGATCGGCCCCTCGCCTTCACCAAGCAGTGCGGCGTCTGTCATTCCGCCTACCTGACGCCATGAGAGCTTGGGCAAGCGGCCTTAGGCTTGCCAGGTTCGTTGGGGCGAGCGTCGTGCTGCTCGGGTGCAATGAGGCCCGCGATCGCCCGCAGCCGCCCAGCGTCTACGCCGACGTGGCCCCCATTCTCGAGCAGAATTGTCTCGAATGCCACAGCGGGCCGCTCGCGGATGCAGGCTACAGCGTCGAAAACTATTTCACGACGATCCGGTGCATTCCCGACCCGGAGGGGCAGGCAGCGACGCTGCCTCCCGATGAGACCGCGCCCGTTCTCGCGGTGCTAGAGCAGCCAGATCATGCCGATCTGCTGGACGTCGACGAGACATCGACTCTGACGACCTGGGTGACGGGTGGTGCTTTTCCCGACGATGACAGCACTCACCCCGGTCAGTGGAACGACCCTCGCGCTTCCGAATGGCACGGTGCCTACCTGCAGGAGACGGACTGGCAGCCGATCGTGGATCCGGAACGATCCGACGCGTGCGGCCTGTGTCATCGGGGTTCGCCCCCGCTCGGCGAGGAGGTGCTCAAGCCGCCGCCAGGCGCCACCGACTGCACCGACTGCCACAGCCTACCGGGCGGCGTGATGGCCTGCGGGACTTGCCACGGTGATGGGCTGCGTCCGTATCCGCCCCGAGACCAGTGCTACTTCCCGGGTCCGCCTGCGGGTTATGCGCATGAACCACACGCGGAGCCCTCGGCCAACAACCCAAGCGGTCTTGACTGCCAGGCATGTCACTTCGGCGAGGACTTCTCGATGCTCGAGGGTCGACACGGCAACGGAGAGGTCGACGTGGTCTTCCAGCCCGCATGGGGAGGCGAGGAAGCGACCTATGACTTCGAGACGCTCGACTGCGCAACCACATGTCACAATCGCGGTGGCGAGGGGCCAGAGGGGGCCTGGGACCAGATTCTCGATATTCGGTGTGACTCCTGCCACCAGAATCCCCCGGCAGGCCATTCGACGATCGCCTGCAATAGCTGCCACAGAGGCATCAACCCTGCAGGCACCCGGCTGACGATCGAGGCGCCCCACATCAACGGGCGCGTCGACGTGTTCTAGTTTGGGGGCGGTGCTGGTGCCAGTGTCAGTGTTTGGCTCGGGCGTCGCTGTTTGGCTTGTGCTGCCGCGGGTGTTTGGGTGGCGGGTCTTGGGTGGGGAGGGTGGTACGGCTTGTTTACACCGCCCGCCCGGACGCCTCCGGCGTTCGGTTGGTCCCGCCCCACCACCCCCACACTATCGCCTACCCCCACCCGTAGTTCTGGTATCACTCTCACGCGAGTGAGCAGCGTGCCTGGCGCGGCGGTCGCTTCGCTCTGCCTTGCCGGCGCGTTCGCGCCGGGCTTCGCCCTTCGGGCTCGCGCTTGCTGTCTTGAAGGGGGGTGGTGCACTTCTCTGGATGGCGACGTGCGGATGTACGCGGCTTGAATGTCTCCGTATGGAGGGGCGCCTTTTTTCCGCGCCCCGGTCACCGCCGCGGCTTCGCCCGTGGCGTCAGGGCGCTCTTTGGCTTCCCGCTGATGAACGTGTGGCAACCGGTGCAGGTTTTCGCGTCGGGCTCGTGGTTCGCGATGTCGGTGTGGCATTCCATGCAGGAGGCTCGGTCGGCCCGGACGGTCGAGGCGTGGACATTGTGGCAGGTGCCGCAGTCCGCGTGGCCGGTGTTTTGCGGGTCATCGGGAATCCGGTGAAGTCCTGGGAGCCCAGCGCTCTTGTGACAGCTGGTGCAGGTCGTTGCCGCAGCGACGGCGCCTCCGTGAGGCTCATGGCAGGAGGCGCAGTCCTGATGCCCCTCCGGGCTCGCGGATAGGGTATCTTCGTGGCAGCTCGCACAGGCCACCGGACCCGTGAGCTCGTGGGTCGTCCCGGTGTGACAGGACTCGCAGCTCGAATGGTCTGCGATGCGCTTGGTCAGCTGAACCTGTGGCCGGTGGCAGTCCGCGCAGAAGGCACGCTCTTGGACGTTGGCCAAGTCGAAGCCGTGGGGCGTGTGGCAGTCGGTGCAGGCGGCCTTCGGAGCGTGAAACGCGCGGTCGGAGCGAGCTTCTTCGTGGCAGCTCGAACACTGAAGCGCGAGCTGCGACACGCGCCTCGGATGGGGATCGTGGCAGGAGATGCAGTCGCTCTTGTTTTCGACGACGTGCGTCGACGCGATGTCTTCGTGACAGCCCTTGCAGCTTCGATCACCAGCGGCGCGAACCGAGTGCGGCTCGTGACAGCTGCTGCAATCCCGGTGCTCGCGGGCAGTGTTCTGAGCGAAGACACGCTTCCGCTTGTGGCAGCTCTCGCAACTCGTCGCGCTCGCGGCGGAAAACGAGTGGGGTTCATGGCAGTCGACGCAAGCGTCGTGTCCGCCCGCAAACACTGCCGCCTTGGGCACACGAGGCTTCTCGTTCGCATGGCACTCCATGCATGCCGGCGCTTCGGCCGCGAGCTTGTGCCCGCCGTGGCAATCAGCGCAGGTGCCACTGAGGCTCGGGCGGCCGTGCTGAACCTTGAGTGACTCGTGGCAGTCGTTGCAGTCCGCCGCCGTTTCGGAGGTGGGCTTGTGCGGGTGGTGGCAGTTGGCGCAAGCGATTTGGTCGTGCATCGCCAGGCCACTGTGGGTCGCTGTGTCGAAGGGCCCATGGCAACGCACGCAGTCCCAGGGGCTGTCGGGCTCGGCATTGAATTTGAAGGCGTGGCAGGTGAAGCACCTGGTGATTTCGCCTTCCTGATCGAGGTGCGGGTGCGAGGTCTGCTCGACATGGCAGTTGGTGCAGACGCCGATATCGACTTCTTTGAAGTCGTCTCTAGCCGGATCGTGGCAATCGTTGCACTGGAGCGCGTGGTTCACCACGTGTTGCGAGTGACCAGGTGAGAATTTGTCGAATCGCCAATCGATCGAGACTTCGCGCGTCGGGCCGTGCTCACGCTGCTCCTTCATCGTCGGGACGACTTTCGTCGTGAGCCTGGCCACGAGGAAACCGGTCGCGAAGCCGAGAACCACGAAAACGCCGACGAGGATCGCCGCTCGCTTCATAGGCCCCCGGTGTGGCAGAGCCGGCAGGGGAGGTCGTTCGCCTTGCTGAGTCGGCTGTTGAAGCCCGGCGGATGTGGGTTGCCGCCCGGGCCGCCGACCTGGTGACAGCTCACGCAAAGCGTTTCTCCCGCGCCGCCATGGCAGCTCGCGCAGGACAAGGGATCGAGCCGCGCGGCCTGTCCGTGTGTATTCGAAGCGCCAGGCGGACCCGACCAGCCCGGCGGATGAGGGTTGCCACGGGAGGCGTTCTGTCCCGAGATCCCGAGGCGGGTGTGGCAGTCGACGCAGAAGAGCTCGCTGTGACAGGTTACGCAGGCTGCAGGGTTGACGGTCGCCTGCATGGCATGCACCGCAATGAAGTTCGCCCGGTGCATGGAGTCGCGCATGGGGTCGTCGAAGCGGAATCGAGACGGAATGGTGGGCACGGTCACGCCGTGGCAGGCCGCGCACTGGCGCTGCGTGTGACAGGCCGTGCAGAGGTCGCCCTGGGCGTTGGCTTGAACGCCATGCTCCCGCAGGAAGTTCCCATCATGGATCACGTGGCTTTCGGGCGGCGTCAACTCGCCGGGCAGGTCGACGTGGCAGCCGCCGCAATCGCGGGTGTCCCATTGGCCCTTGTGCGCATGGCAGCTCAGGCAGGTCGGATGCTTGGTGCGAACGTAGTCCGAGTCGGTGGTGACGTTCACGTGGCAGCGCACACAGTCGCCGGCGCCTTCTTCTCCGTGCGTGGCGTGCGAGAATCGTAGATGCTTACGCGCCATCTCGGCCGCGTGACGATTTCTTGCTCGGCCGTGGCAGTCCGAGCAGGTGTTCGGATCGTGCGGCTCCTCGTGGCACTCGACGCAATCGGCCGTTGACGGAAGGTGCAGAGGCCCGGTGTCGCCGGCCTCTTGAATCCCCGCATGACATTCCAAGCAGTTGATGCCCGCGACGACGTGCGCGCGGTGCTCGAACGCCCGGTTCTCTTTCTCTTGCTCGAGGCCCAGCATCTTGGCACAGGCTCCAGCCGAACCGACCAACAGCATCAGGGCTGTGATTGCGACGATGTTCCTCATTGTTTCCCGTGCCACTTACGCTGGTAGGAGACGCGCGCGAGCCCTCGCACGTCGAGTCGTTGGGTCTGGTTGGCGCTCGCCTCAGCCGCCGCAGCGAACGACCAGCCTTTTTCGTGCTGGTAGCGAAGCGCGAGCCGCCCCCAGGGCCAGGCTTTGCCGGTTTCGGCGTTGCGGTCGTCGGGAATGATGACCTCGAACTCGGGCATCAAACCCACGTTTTGATGGATGTCCTCGAAGAGCCGAATCACCGATGCGAGCCGGATTCCCGTCCAGCGCGAATCCGCAACCTGTTGGCGGCGCAGCTCGCCGAGGACACTGCCTTTGCCCTCGTCGTCGGTTCGCAAAAGCCCGCGCAGATAGCCCGTCCAGCCCCATTGGTCCGACGCCTGCTGGCCCGCACCTTCCACCGTGAGGTCGAGCCGAGGTGCGGCCCTCCAGAAGAGGTTTGCGCCGGTCTTCAAGGTCCCGAGGTCGCCCAACACCGTGAAGAGCGAGGTTTGCTGCAGGAAGCGGGTGGGGTTGCGCTTGCTCGCGAAGAGCTCGCCGCGGAACTTCCGGTTGTTCGTTTGCGAGGAAATCGTGGCGAGCACCTCGGCTAGACCGGGGTTCACGATCTCCCAGGAGAACTTGGCGGCCATGTCGAGCCAACTCGCCGCGCGGAGGGAGAAGTCCACGCCGACCTCTTCGTCCGAGCGCTGGCCCGAGTTGTAGCGGTTGTAGTACGAGCCTCCGATCACGCCGATCTTGCCAAGCCCCTGGGAGACCCGACCGCCGGCGATCCAGTCGTACTTTCGACCGTCGATGTTGCCGTCGACCGGGACGCCTCCGAAGACTTCGAAGTGGGTCTTTGAAGGCGCGCGAAGAATCAGGTGCCCGCCGTCGATGTGCTGTGCGCGCACCGCGCCGGTGCCGAGAATGAACCGGCCCAACCTGGCGTCGCTGATACCCCTTGGATCCCTCACTTTGACGGTGGCCACCAGCGCTTCGAAGGTGAAATCATTGCCGCGTAGGCCGTACTGAGGCGAGCCAGCTCCGCCCCAAATCAGGGCCTCGGCGTCGACATACGGATACTTGCTTGTCGAGGCCTCGACGACGATGAGCCCGTTGTTGGGGTCGAGCTGCCCCCAGGCCTCGACGCCCACGCTGTGGGGCTGAGCGGCGCCCCGCGAAAGAGGGGCCAGAGCGTCAACAGGAGCGTCAACAGGAGCGTCAACGCAAACATCGCGGCGAGCCCGAGCGCCCAACCCTGCGTGCGACCGATCTTCCGACTTGCGCTGCGACCCGATCCTGGATCATGGTCATGTTGCTCGGAAGCTCTCGAAGGCACCGAGCCCGGCACAACATGCACGCATCGCCCCTGTCTTGGATCGCTTTCGCCTGCGCAGTCGTCGCGGCCGTCATCATGGTTTACTATTTGGTGCGCCGACCGCCGCTCGACGCCGCGGGCAAGTCGGTGATGATGCTGGGCGTCGGCGTCTTGCCGATCATGGTTGCGATGATCGGTAACATGGAGGGCCTCGCCGCCACCGAGCGTCAGGGCTTCTGCGGGAGCTGCCACACCATGGACATGTGGATCGAAGACGCCAATGACGTCGAGAGCGAGTCCCTGGCGGCCATTCATTCTCGGACCCACAAGTTCGGAGGCAGCAGCTGCTACTACTGCCACAAGGACTACGGCATGTTCGGGTACGCCATGACCAAGATCGGCGGCATGAACCACGTCTACCAGTTTCTCAGCGAATGGATGTGGTACGACCGCGACGAAGTCATCGAGAAGATCCACATCGTGCGCCCCTTCAAGAACGAGAACTGCATGCAGTGTCACAGCACCACAGGGAGCATCTGGAACAGCGCGCAAGACCATATCGGGCTTCTCGACGACTTGCGCACCGGCGAGACGAGCTGCGTGAGTGCGGGCTGTCATGGGTACGCGCATCCTTTTAGCAAACCGGATGAAGAAACTCCATCGGACACCGAGGCCCACACGGCGCTCCAGGTCCCGTCGCCGGAGGGGACATGAGCCTGAAATCCAAGTTCGTGCATTTCCTCGACACTGCATCGCGGTCGAAGCTGATGGTCTGGGCCTGTTGGCTCGGCCTGCTTGGGCTGGCGCTCATGAGCTGGTCGCTTTTCGACCAGGGCTGGATTCCGATCATGATGGCGATGTCGGTCGGACAAGGTATTGGGACGCTATCATTCGCACTGTTCCTGGTCATCGTGATTATCGACCTTCGGCAGGCTGAATTCCGGCCTTCGCTTCCGAACCCTCCGCCGAAGCCCGAGGACGGCTAGGCGGCCGAACGCTTGCCGCGCAGCGCGACGAGGCCCGCGCCCAAGGCGAGTATGATCAGAGCCGTTAGGAGCGAGCCTCGGGGCACGAATGGCATCAGAGCGAGGCAGCTAAGGGCCCCGGCGAGAGGGACCCAGCGGGGCGCGCAAAATGTGCGCATCGTGTCGCGTTCTCGCCGCTTGATCGTGACGAGCGAGACATTGACGGTGAAGAAGACCAAGAAGCAGCAAGAGGCTGGTCGTGCCCGCGAGATAGGTGAGCGTGCCCGAAAGTGCCAAGGCGAGGGCGACTGCCAGCACCGTGAGGATTGCAAGGTGCGGAGTACGGCGCTTTGGATGCACTGCGCCCAGTGCCGCGGGCAGAAGGCCCTGCCGCGACATGCCGTAGATCAGGCGGGAGCCCATGATGAAGTTAAGCAAGCCGGTGTTCGCCACCGCGAAGAGGGCGATCAGGCTGAACAGTCGATCGGGAACCGCGTCGGTGGCTGTTTGCACGACGGAGAGAAGTGGCGCTTCGGAGTCGGCCAGCGTGGCCGGCGCAACGACACTTGTTGCGACGAATACGACCAGTAAATAGATGAAGCCGGTGACGCAAAGCGCGATCAGGATCGCTCGGGGCATGTTGCGTTCTGGGTCTTTCACTTCCTCGGCCACGTTGACCATGTCTTCGAAGCCGATGAATGCGAAGAAGCCCAGCGCGGCGCCACTCGCGATCTCTGTCCACCCGACGCCGCGGCTGGCTTCGATGGTGTGAGCGATCGCTGCATCTGGACTGCGCTCGAGGAAGAGGACTCCGGCGACGATCACGATCAGAAGCCCGGTCAGCTCGACCATCGTTGCGATGATGTTCGTCGTCGAAGACTCTCGCATGCCCCGGAAGTTGATCAGCGCGAGCAGCAGCAGGACTGCAACCACGGTGACCTGTGTCGAGAGCCCCGGGACGAGTCCCGTCATGTAGCCGCCAAAGGCAACGGACACCGTCGCCAAGGAAAGGATGCCGGAGCAGAGCACCAGCCAGCCGACCAGCAGGGCCAGGGCCGGGCGACCAAATGCCTGCTCCGCGAAGAACGACTCGCCCGCGCTTCTGGGGAAGCGTCCGCCGAGCTCGGCGTAGGTGAGGGCGGTCAGGCCGGCCACGAAGAGCGCGATGCCGAAGGCTGCCCAGCTGGCGCTTCCAGCGACCCCGGCAACCTTGCCGACCAGGGCGTAGATTCCGGCGCCCAGAATGTCCCCCACGCCGTAGAAGACGAGTGCCCAAAAACCAAGGGATCGGCGGAGCTGAGCTGGTTGGGACTGGGTCATCGGGCCGAAGGTCATTTCTCGTCGAACTAGGGGTCGTCTACGACGCAAAGCGCTGGTAGGCTCCGCGACGCCATGAAGCAAACCAAGATCACTCTCGAAGAGAACGAAATCCCTGAGCGTTGGTACAACATTGTTGCAGACATGCCGAACAAGCCGTTGCCGCCGCTCAATCCGGCAACCCAGGAGCCCATCGGCCCGGAGGCTTTGGCGCCGCTCTTTCCGATGGCTCTCATCGAGCAGGAGGTCAGCCAAGAGCGCTGGATTCCGATTCCTGACGAAGTGCGACAGCTCTACACGAAGTGGAGGCCGTCTCCGATGTATCGCGCGCACGAGCTCGAAAAGGTGCTCGATACGCCCGCGCACATTTACTACAAGTACGAGGGCGGGAGCCCGGCCGGGTCGCACAAGCCGAACACGGCGGTGGCGCAGGCGTACTACAACAAGCAAGAAGGCGTGAAGCGGATCACGACCGAGACCGGTGCCGGGCAGTGGGGAAGCGCATTGAGCTTCGCGTGTCAGCACTTCGGCTTGGGCTGCGAAGTGTACATGGTGCGCATCAGCTACGACCAGAAGCCGTACCGGAAGCTGATGATGAATACTTGGGGCGCCGAGGTGATCGCCTCACCAAGCAACCAGACCGAAGCGGGGCGGCACGCTCTGGCTGAAGATCCCGATTCGCCCGGAAGCCTTGGACTCGCGATTTCCGAAGCCGTGGAGCGTGCAGCGACCGACCCAGACACGAAGTACTCGCTCGGAAGCGTGCTCAACCACGTGCTCACCCACCAGACTGTCGTGGGACAAGAAGCGGTCCTGCAGATGGAGAAGGCCGGCGAGCTGCCCGACATCGTGATCGCACCATTTGGTGGCGGTTCGAACTTCGCGGGCCTCAGCTTCCCATTTCTTCGCATGAACTTCGCAGACGGCAAGAACATACGTTGCTTGGCGTGCGAGCCGACTTCTTGCCCGAAACTCACGCGCGGAGTTTTCCGCTACGACTTCGGCGACACGGCGGGCATGACGCCGCTGATTCCGATGTACACCTTGGGACACGACTTCGTCCCCGCGAAAATTCACGCCGGTGGATTGCGCTACCACGGCGCTGGCGCGCTAGTCAGCCAACTCCTTCACGACAAGCTGATCGAGGCTGAAGCGATCGATCAGATCGAGAGCTTCGAAGCGGGCGTGCTCTTTGCCCGCGCCGAGGGCATCATCCCGGCGCCCGAAGCCAATCACGCGATCGCCTCTGCCATTCGCCAGGCGAATCAGGCCAAGGAAGAAGGAAAGAAGCGGGTCATCCTCTTCAACCTCTGCGGGCACGGCCACTTCGACATGTCGTCATACGAGGCCTACTTCGCCGGAAAGCTGCATCGACACCAGTTGAGCCAGGAGGACGTCGATTCGGCGATCGCCGCAATCGACACGCCTGAAATCCCCGAAACGGCTGCCTGAGCGCGGACGTAGCGAAGATGCGCATCACGTCGATCGAGCTCTTTCACGTCTCGGTTCCGCTTCGTCAGACCTTCTGGCCATCGTGGATTCCTGGGTACCCGCAGACGCACAACCGCTTCACGCTCGCGAAGTTGGTGACCGATGATGGGATCGAGGGCTACGCGGCCGGGCAGTCGATGGGCAAAGAACGGCAGGGGCTTGGCGACCTGCTCGGTGGGTATCTGCTTGGAAGCGACCCGACGGACATCGACCGCGTTCAAGACCTGCTGAAGCAGGCTGGGTTTCTCGGCTGGAGGAACTTCTGGTTGGAGGCCGCCTGCTGGGATATCAAGGGCAAGGCCGAGGGCAAGCCTGTGTACGAGCTGTTCGGGGGGACGCCGCGTCCGCTTCCGGTCTATCTCTCCACCGGCGAAGTGCATCCACCCGAGCAGCGCGTCGACGAGCTGCTTCGGATGATGGAGCGCGGCTATCGGACCGCGAAGCTGCGCGTGAAGAGTCCGGATCTGGCCGAAGACATTCGTCAGATCGAAGTTGTGCGAAAAGGGATCGGCGAGGATTTCGCGCTTGGGGTAGATGCGAATCAGGGCTGGCTGGTGTCGATCGTCGATCGCGTGCCGGCCTGGGATTTGAAGCGCGCGACGCAGTTCGCCGCGGCCTGTCACGACAATGGGATCTCATGGCTCGAGGAGCCGCTCGACTGGCACGACTACGACGGCCTAGCCGCTCTGAAGCAGGCGTCCAAGGTGAAGATCGCCGGCGCCGAGCTCAACCACGGCTGGGACGAGATCAAGATCATGTTCGAGAAGGACTGCTTCGACATTTACCAGCCGGACGCGTGCTTTGCGGGCGGTATGGCCCAGGTGAAGAAAGTCATCGACGCCTGCCACGAGCACGAGCGCATCTACTCGCCGCACACATGGACCAATGGCATCGGCTTTTACGTGAATTGGAACATGGCGCTGGCTGACCGCAAGAACAGCCACCCCTTGGAGTACCCACTCGAAGAGCCGTCGTGGATTCCCGAGTTTCGCGAAGGCATCATCGATCCGATTCTGCCGAACAAGAACGGCATGCTGCCGCCTTTCCGACGGCCTGGCCTAGGTTTCGAAATCGACAAGAAGAAGCTGCGGAAATACGGGAAACGGTTCTTCAAGCTCACCGAGACCGGATTGAAGCTCAAGGTGATCCGCGAAAAGGGGATCCGGGCGGCGCTGGATATCAAGAAGCGGAAAGACCTGCAGTAGGCAGCCCGGGGGGACAGGCTCAGCCTCTGCAAACGATGTCATTCCGCGTGCCTGCGGACCGTACAGGGGAAATTCGACTGGCGGGGGGCGTCGACTTGAGGCTTGTGCTGCCGCGGGTATTTGGGGGGCGGGGTGTTGGGTGGGTTGCCTGGTCCGGTTTAGTTACACCGCCCGCCCACCCCCACCCGTAATCCTCCCTCCGCACCCTGCGCTTCGCTTGGGCTTGGCGGCGCTTCGCGCCGGGCTTCGCCCTTCGGGCTCGCGGGTGCTGTCTTGAGGGGGTGTGGTGCACTTCTCTGGATGGCGACGTACGGCTTGTGCTGCCGCGGATGTTGGTGGGGCGGGTTTTGGGTTGGGTGCCTGGTCCGGTTTAGTTGCACCGCCCGCCCACCCCCACCCGTAATCCTCCCTGCGCGGCATTCGCTTTGCTCTGCCTTGCCGGCGCCCTTGGCGCCGAGCTTCGCCCTTTGGGCTCGCGCTGCCGCGCATGTCTTGAGGGAGGGTATTTGGAACTTCTCTCGATGGCTCCGTACGTTGGGACGCGGCTCTCCATGTCTCCGTATGGAGGGGTGCGGACAGAAGCGCGATGCGGGAACCCAGCGGCGTGCGCAGTGACAATCGGCAAGACAGCAACCACCCCCGATTGGCGCGAGCACCGAGGGACGGCTTGCGTGGCCTCAGGCCCCAAGCCCTTCCGGCCACGTTTGCAAGCCGTCCCGTCCGCGGGGTTTCCGTGTCGCGCTTCTGTCCGCGCCCCGTCATTACGCCGCTGCTTTCAGTTTCTTCCGCTTTTCCAAGTGTTCCGCGTAGCCGGCGCACATCGTTCCAAACGCCGCGTCCGTCCACGGGAAGAAGCCTGCGTAGTTGCCTTTGACTTTTGCGTGATGGAAGTCGTGGTGGGTTGCTCCGTCGCTGAACGGGATCAAGTGCGTCGGGCTCCAAGGGAAGTCGTAGCCTGCGTGGCCTTCGGCGGCCTCCCATTGGCGGAGCACGATCCAGATGTAGAGCGTCACCACGTGGGCGCCGACCAGGAGAGGGCCGACTAGCATGACGGTGCCGGTCAGCACGTACTCGACTGGGTGCATGTAGTGACCGGTGATCGCCCAGGGGGTCATGATGCGGTGGTGAGTCGAGTGAACCTTCTTGAAGAGCCAGCGGCTCTCGTGGAGGCTTCGGTGCATCCAGTAGAACAAGAAGTCATCGAGGAAGATGAAGAAGAGCAACTGCAGGACGATGACCCACCAGGCTGGCAAAGGGCCGGCGTGCACGTTCGACAGACGCAAGAGTGGCCAAGCGCCGAGTGTCGCGACTGCCATGATCAGATTGTTCCGCGCGACGTGCCAGAATGCCGGCCCAACGACGGAGCGGCGACCCGTCTTGCGTGCCTGAATCCGGTAGGGCTCAGCCCAGCTCGGCTGCTTGGCTGCTAGCACCGTAAACGGAACCGCAAACGCCAAGAACGAAACGAGCCCGATGACTGTCCCGGCGACGGGAAACAGCCAGAACATAGGCTCGGTGTAGACCTCGCGTAGCCACTCCCACATCGGGCACTGACTCTAGCACCGAGCGGTCACGGTTTCACTCGGCGGGCGCGCCATACCAGCTCTCGACCTCGGGCCACCTTCCCCAAGGAAAAACCAGTGCAGAAAGCAGGCCTGCAAACGCCCAGCCGCCGAGCACGAGCCAGGCGCCCATCGGGGCTGGCTCCATCCGAAGCAGCACTGCGGCGCCGGCTAGGCAGGCCAGCGTCTTGTAGACGACCAGATACTGGAAGAAGACGAGGTATCGAACCGGCCAGATGGCGCCGAGCGCGAACATCACGCCTTCTCCCATGATCGCGCCCCCATACAGTGCCGGAACGAACGGGTCCTCAGCGACGTTCAAGCCCATCGAAGCCCAAGCCGACGCGGGGTCGATCATCATCCAGGCCCCAATGACGAATGACGACGCTGCGAAGCCGAAGCAGACGAGGCGAATCAAGAGGATTCGCGAAGCGGAGAGACCTTGTGCGCTCATGCGTGGACCATAGGCAAACTGGCTCCGCTGCGCCACGTCCGACTCATAGGCTCAGCCTCTTCGGCAAGAGGTCGAGCACGCCGTAATCGGCGTCTTCCTGATTGCTTCCAATCGAGATCACGTCGAATTTTCCGTGCCCATCGAGGGGGCCCAGGTTGTAGAGGATGAAGCGGCCCTCGCCGCTTTCGGCGTCAAAAACTAGGTCGCCGAGCAACTCGAGCAGGTCGGGAAGGCGTGCGCCGACGAGCTGCGGGTAGACGACGTCCTGCGCTCGGTATGACGGGCGGGGCCCGTGGAGCAGGCGGTCGAGTAGGCTCATTGGAGTGCTCGTTCCACCCCAGCGTCCGTTGCATTCGGTGAAAAGCACCCGGAACTCGCCGTTCAGATCACCTGTCACCAAGTGGTCGAACGAGCAGCGTCCGACGTACCCCAACTCCTGAAGGGCAGCGCCCACCATGAGCGCAGCGGTTCCGAGCTCCTGGTTCACGGCATCGGGCAGGGTCGAAGGCCGGCTTCCGACGAAGACCTTCTCTTCGCCTTTCAAGATCTGCTCGTAGATCCCGTCGAGGCGCGGCTCGCCGAGCCCCAGGGGCGGGATCCAGAGCTGCGTCGACGGAGAGAGATCGGTGTCGAGCCACGCGACCGCGAGCACCTGCTCGCCTTCGGACCATTCGGTGCGACGCAAGAACTCGTGCACCATCCGTGACGCGTCTCGTTCTGAATGAAGGTCGCGTGATGTGAAAACAGCGTTGCCCATTGCGGACGCACATCTGGTTCGCTTGAGGCCGATGCGCGCGTGTCGTCGTGACAAAGCCAGAAGATCGGTCTCGATCCCTGCAGGGTCGCGCGAGATCCGCGTTTCGACTAGCGCTTCGCGGCCGAGTACGCGCGCGACCAGTTCGTCAAACAGGGCCTTGTCATTGGCGATCCAAGTCACCGGTGGCGGTGGCGCGAGCACACGTACCGGGCAGTGGCTGTCCACGCTGAGCATCGCGGCCAGCTCCCAGACGTCTTCGATCCCCATGTACGGATGAATCGTCAGACCGCCGGCGGCTTTCGCAGTGTCGACGAGATGGGCATGGCAGTGGCCCTTGGTGCAAGCGCGCGCGACGGCGATGGGCGGGCCCACAGGATCTGCTACCAGATGCTCGGGCGCGCCCATCTTGAGCGTGTCGTGGCAGTAGGGTTCGTACCCGCCGACGGCTGGTGTGACGGTGACGTAGACGTCGTGGTCGCCGGCTCGGAGACGGCCGCGGTGCTGGTACTCCTCGACGCCTGCGATCTCCGCGAGAAAAGGAATGCCCGAGACGTCATCGAGCTGCAGGGTAGGGTGCGGAGTATCATCTCTATGCCAGCGGTGCGCTTCGAATGGCGTGAGCTTGCTCGTGATTTCGATGTCCGCCCCGAGATCCCGCCCGGCTAGACGCGCTCGATTGAGGTCCAAGACAGGCTGGCCGGAGGTCGTGCTCACGAGCCCCGCTTTAGCGCAGCTCGCCGTCCTTTCCAGTGGGCTCAGTTGGGCCCAGTTGGGGGAGCGTAAGTGTCGAGGAAGCCGTTGACCGCTGCCCAGTAGACGTCGTTGTCGGTGAACTTCTCCCACAGCGCGCGAGAGCCGTGTTGGCCCCTGGACGCCGGGGTAAAGAGGATCTTCTTGTCGGCAGGGGAGGCGTCGAAGATCGGTTTCACTTGCTTGCGTTCCTTCTTCGAGGATGTGACGAAGAGGGGTTGCTTCACGCGCTTGGCGAAGTCCCAGATGTAGATCGGGCTCTTCTGTTTTTCGAAGTACTCGCCTGGAGCGAAAGCCATCGCCGCGCTGACTTCTTCGGGGTGTTCAGCAGCCAGTCGAAAGACCAGCGATGCCGAGTAGGAGCTGCCCCAGGCGATGACGCGCTCGGCGCGGAGCTCGTCGCGCGCGTACCCAAGCGCGGCCTTCATGTCTGCGTAAGCATCCAGGTAGCTTCGAGCGAGTCCCATCTTCGTGGCGCGGTGGTGAGTCTCGTTTTGGACGCCGTCGACTTTGCCGCCGGAACGCTGGTCGACTGCCATCACCCGGTAGCCTCGCTTGACTAGCTTGGGAGCGATCTCTCGATACTCTCCCCGACTCCAGCCGGCTTGGTGAAACAGAAGGATGAGCGTGGCCGATTCGTTCTCCGAGGTGTAGATGTCGGCCCGGCCTTGGATACCCCCGTCCGTCGGGAAATCTATGCTCTTGAACCCAGCGTCCGCAAAGGCCGTGTCGGACGTGCCGGCTAGCACCATCGCCGCCACGGCGACCACCCAAATCAACTTTCGCATCCGTTCCTCCTAAGCAGACCTTCCGAGAAGCTAGCGTGAAACTGGGCTTCAGTACACCGTCACGGGGGCCTGAGCGGTCACTGTCAAGGTCGTGGAGAGCGGGAGATCACGTGAAGAAGTGCCCGCATGGACCGCGTGCTCCAGCCCTTCAAGTGCCCAGGCGGACTCGGCGACGTCGTAGTAGGCAAGGGCGTTCACCGGCACCGTAATCTCGACCGTTTCGCTGGCGCCCGGCTGCAGCGTCACCTTTGCGAATCCCTTGAGCTCGCGTTCCGAGCGCTCCACCGCGGAGCCGGGATAGGTCACGTAGAGCTGCACGACCTCGGCACCGGCCACAGAACCGGTGTTTGTGACGTCGACGCTGTAACGAACGACATCACCTGCCTGAGCCTCGGCCTGACTTGCCCGAAGGTTGTCGATCGTGAATGTCGTGTAGCTCAGTCCGAAGCCGAACGGGTACTCCGGCGTCGAGCCGTTGCGATCCAGATACCGATAGCCGTGGAAGTAGTCGTAGGTCACGTCCACCGACACGTTGTCGAACGGAGGCAGTTGGCCGAGGCTGGTGGGGAAGCTGATCGGAAGCTTGCCCGAAGGGTTGGCATCGCCGAAAAGGAGGTCCGCGATTGCGTAGCCGCCCATCTGCCCCGGGTACCAGGCCATCAGCAGGGCCTCGATGTCGGGAAGCCAGTTGCCCATGGTGATGGCGCCGCCGCCCTCGAGGACGACGATGGTGCGAGGGTTCGCTGCGGCAGCGGCTCTGATCAAGGCTTCGAGCTCTGCGCGAAGACTCAGGTCGACTCGGTCGCCAGTTCCGATGAGCCCTTCGCCTTCGTCTTCGGAAGTCAGACCCGTGACCACGATGACTGCATCCGCCTCCTCGACAATGGCAATATCGTCCCCGTCGAGGACGTCTTTTCCGATGTAGTTGAGGTCGACCGAATCGCCGACAGCCTCCTCGATGCCCTGCAAGGGGGTCACCACGAAAGCCGGGCGGACGCTGCTACTGCCGGTATCGCCAATGTTGGCCGTGTCGGCGAGCACACCCACGACCGCGATCCGGTCGAGCATGGTCAGGTCGAGAGGGAGCGCTTGGGATTGGTTCTTCAGCAAGACGGCGCCCTCGGTCGCCGCGTCTTGTGCAACGGCGAGGTGTTCGTCACTTCCGATCACGCTTTCATCGACCGGACTCGGGGCATCGAGCCGGTACTCCAGCTTTTTGCGGACCATGCGCCGAACTGCGTCGTCGATGAGGCTCTCAGGAAGATCTCCAGCTTCGACCTGATCGAGAAGGCTCCCAAACACGTTCGTTGTCGGCATTTCGAGGTCGAGCCCGTTCAGCGCCGAATCGGGTTTTGTCCCAAGGGTGAAGTCCGAAAGCACGAAGCCGTCGAAGCCCCATTCACCTTTGAGAATGCCCCGTAGCAGAATCTCGTTTTCGCCACAGAACTGTCCATTGACGGAGTTGTAAGCGCTCATGATGGATGCGGCGCCACCCTCATGTACCGCAGCGCGGAAATGCGGAAGGTATATCTCACGCAGGGTCCGATCATCCACGGTGACGTCGACCTGGAATCGCGTATTTTCGATGCTGTTGGCAGCGTAGTGCTTTGGATTGGCCAGTACGTATTGCTGAACGCCCTGAACGAATGCGACACCGATGCGCGAGAGCAGGTGCACGTCCTCGCCGTATGTTTCTTGGGAGCGCCCCCAACTGGGATGCCGGAGGTTGTTGATCGTGGGTGCCAGCAAGACGTTGCCGCCAATCGCGCGAAGCTCACGGCCCATGGCTTCGCCGACGCGGCGCTCGAGCTCGGGGTTCCAGCTCGCGCCCCTGGCCATGGCGACGGGAAACGCGGTGGCTCCCTGATGGACGCCAATCCCGCGGGGACCATCGGACATCTTGAACGAGGGGACGCCCAGTCGCTCGACGCCGGGCACGTTCCAGAGCTCCTGGCCGTATGTGCCCATGATGACCGTGGTACCGGACATCTGCGCAACCTTTTCGTCGAGCGTCATCTGAGCGAGCAGTGCGTCGACCCGCTGTTCCAAGTCGCCGACATCGCTGCCGCTACTGGTGCTGCAGGCGATCACGATCGCGATTGGAATCAAAGCAAGGGTTCTACATGTCATGGCGGCCGATGGTACCCGAACCCGAACGGCTGACAAGGCCTGCTTCGATCAATGCCTGCGCGCAGCGTGCTTCTTGAACTCGATTCGTGCCACGGTTCGCCTGTGCACCTCGTCCGGACCGTCGGCCAGCCGCAGGGTTCTGCTCTGCGCCCAGGTTTCGGCCAAGCCGAAGTCGTTGCTGACGCCTCCGCCACCGTGTGCTTGAACCGCGTCGTCCAGGACCTTGAGCGCGGTGAGCGGCGCCTTGACCTTGATCATCGCGATCTCGGCGCGGGCCGCCTTGTTGCCGACCTTGTCCATCATGTCGGCGGCCTTGAGCGTCAGTAGTCGCGCGCATTCGATGTCGATTCGAGCGTCCGCTACGCGCTCTTCCCAGATCGATTGCTCGTAGATCTTCTTTCCGAAAGCAGTTCGGCCCATCAGACGCGCACACATCTTCTCGAGCGCGCGCTCGGCCACGCCGATGAGTCGCATGCAGTGATGAATGCGCCCGGGACCGAGACGGCCCTGCGCAATCTCGAAACCGCGACCTTCGCCGAGGAGCATGTTGCTCGCTGGGACGCGCACGTTGTCGAAACGCACCTCGCCGTGCCCGTGCGGAGCGTCGTCGAATCCGTATACAGGTAGGTAGCGCTCGACGGTCACGCCCTTCGCGTCACGAGGGACGAGGATCATGCTCTGCTGCAAGTGACTCGAGGCGCTCGGATCGCTCTTTCCCATCACGATCATGATCTTGCAGCGCTTGTCCATGATGCCAGAGGTCCACCACTTGAGGCCATTGACCAGGTACTCGTCGCCATCGCGCCTGATCTCGGTACAGATGTTGGTCGCATCGGACGAGGCGACTTCTGGCTCCGTCATCGCGAAGGCGGAACGAATTTGTCCCCTGAGCAGCGGCTCCAACCAGTCCCGCTTCTGCGCCTCGGTGCCGTAGCGGTCCAGCACTTCCATGTTGCCGGTGTCCGGTGCGGCACAGTTGAAGACCTCCGGCGCAAACGCAACCCGTCCCATGATCTCGCAGAGCGGTGCGTACTCGAGGTTGGTCAGCCCTGCGCCGCGTTCACTGTCCGGCAAGAACAAGTTCCAAAGGCCAGCGTCCCGTGCCCTCTTCTTCAGCTCTTCGATCATGGGTGGCGTATCCCAGCGGTCGGGAAGCGAAGCATGCTGCTCGCGCACCTCGGCCTCGTTGGGATAGATCTGGGCTTCCATGAATTCCTGAAGTCGAGAGATGAGAGCCTGAGTCTTGTCGCTATACGTAAAATCCATGACTATCCTCTAGACTCCCTCAGTCCACTTCCAAGACGACTTTGCCGCGGGCTCGTTTCGTCTCCATGTAGCGGTGGGCTTCGGCAGCGTTCTCGAGAGAGAAAGAGCGGTCGACCACGACTCGCAGGCTGCCTGCGTCGATCTGTTGCCGGAGCCAGTCGAGTTGGTCTCGGCGAGACTTGACGAGAACGAGCTTGGCTCGCTTACGCTTCAGCAGGGTTCGAGCGACATCCTTGAGAATGCGTCCGCTCGGAATGGTCTGCACGTAGGTGCCCCGCGGTTCGAGTAGGTGCTTCAGCTTGTCGAAGTTGTAGTTGCCGAACACGTCGAAGATCGCGTCGAACGTTGCGTCCAGCTCGACCAGCTCGGTCTGGGTGTAGTCGACGACTCGATCGGCGCCGAGCCCTGTCACGAGGTCGGTGTTTCGATGGCTGCAAACCGCGGTGACATCGGCGCCCAGGATCTTCGCGATCTGCACGGCGAACACCCCAACACCACCCGATGCGCCGTTGACCAAGACCCTTTGTCCGGCCTCGACCCGGGCATCGTCGCGAAGCGCTTGTAGGGCCGTTTGGGCGGCCAGCGGCACCGCGGCCGCAACACGAAGCTCGATCGAGCTGGGCACCTCGGCGAGTTGTTGCGCATCTACGGCGGCAAACTGTGCGTACGCGCGACCGGCGAAGTCGTTGATCATGCCAAAGACCCGATCGCCTTCCGCCAGATCCGCGCCGGCCCCGACTTCCACGACCTCGCCCGCGATGTCGTGCCCGACGATCAGCGGGAACTTCTTGCCCGTTGCAACCTTGAACTTCCCCTTGCGGACGATCACGTCTTTTGGATTCACTCCGATGAAGCGCGTCCGCACGAGGACTTGGCCGCGGGTGGGAACGGGACGCGGAACGGTTGCCTGACGGAGGACCTCGGGCCCGCCATATCGGTCGATGACCACCGCACGCATCGCGGCGTTTGGATTCAGGTGCCTACCGTACTGCGGCAGCGCGCTCATTTCTTCGAAAAACGGTACAGGGAGAGACCCGAGAGAATCTTGGGCTGAAAGAAGGTGCTCTTCTCCGGCATGACGACCTCTGGGTCTTCGAGCCCAGCGTCGGCCACGGCCATGAGCTCATCGAGGCTTACCGGGTGCAGCGCAATCGCCATGTCGTAGTCGCCTCGGTCGACCGCGGCTTTCATTTCGTCGAGCGCAGACTCCGAATAGTAGTCGAAGTGTTCGGGGTCGACGACCATGTCGTGCGTCAGCCCGAGCTTCGGGTAGAGCTCGCGCTCGAGGATTGCGCAGTCGAGGCGCCCGACGACGTCTTTGGGAACCTCTTGCGCATCGAGCTCGTAGCAGCCGTCCTTCGTGTAGATGCAGAAGCTGTGTTTCTTGGGCGTCCGGAATGAAGCGACCGGCCTCAAGGGCAGGTCGTCGGCAATCTCCGAGAAGGGGCGCACGCCGTTGATGACGCGATTGTATGCTTGGATCACCGCTTCTGGAGTGACGTAGCAAAGGAAGTGAGTCTGCTCGTTCAAGAGGCTCGCGTGGTAGCGGTGGTGACCGTCGGCGATGTAGACCGGTTCGGTGCCGAGGGCCGCTTGAAGTGCGCGACCGGTCTCACTGGCTTCCGGAACGCGCCAGACCTTGTTCCCAATTCCTTCGAGCTCGCTGTAGCCGCCGAACTCGCTGGTGAAGTCGTAGATCGGGTCCGATTCCTGCTTGGCTTTCTCCAACAGCGACGCGATCGGCGCCCTCGTCAGGACGAAAACCGGCCCGATGTGAAGACCTGTGGCGCGACGCATCCTCATGCGCCCCTTCACCTTGTCGTCGAAAGTCTTCTCGTGCCGGATGACTTGTTTGGCCTCGTACGGAGAAACCTCCGCCGCGACAAACACGCCGGTTCGTCGGCCTTCGTTCCATGTTTGCTCGTAGACGTAGTACGCTGGCTCTTCATCTTCGATGAGTGACCCGTCCGCGAGGAGACGATCGCGCGCCGCTGCGGGTTGGTCCCCCAAGATGATGTGAAACAGCGATCTCGGCTCCTCTTTGAGCAGCTTCTCGAGCGGAGTGCCTGGCTTGATCACGTCGTAGGGTGGAGACGCGATTGTAGACACGCGAGACGGGTCCGGGCGCAAGCCGGTGAGTCCGATCGTGGCGACCATGATAGCTCCTTATGGTGCTTGCGAATCGCATACTGCCCCTGGAAGTCAAGAGCCCCGAACGCCCCGCTCAGTCTGCTTGTGCGAGGGTCAGCGTTCCGAGGTCGCCGTCGAGGGTCACCAAGTCCCCGGTTTGAATGCGCTGGGTCGCGACTCGGAGGTTCACGACCGCCGGAAGGCCATATTCTCGTGCCACGACTGCGCCGTGCGAAACCGCGCTGCCCACATCGGTAGCAAGTCCGGCGATCAGACTGAAGTATGGCGTCCAGCCGACATCGGTGATGGGCGCGATCAGGATTTCGCCCGCCTGCAGCTCAGCAGCCTCTTCGAGTGTCTCGACGACCCGCGCTCGCCCGGTGACCTGTCCGCGACTCACGGGCTTGCCTAGCAGCGCTCCGTCGTCGCTCGCGACAGCCTCAAAGCCGAGCGGCTCGGGCCGATTGCGGAACACCTCCGGGAAGTGCAGCGGCATCTGATAGTCGATGACCCTTCGCCGCGACACCGCGAGCTCGGATAGCTCCCGCCGGCCGCGAAGCAGATCGCCGAGCTCCTGGTGGGTCAAGAAGAAGACCGAGTCCTGGTCAGGCAGCTTTCCTTCCTCCGCCATTCGCGAACCGAGGGCCCGGTAGGCGTGCTTGAAGGCGGTCGTCACCGCGACGAGACCCGACTTCGTGTGCTCGCGCGTCCGAATCGCCGCATGCGCGAACGGGAGGAGCCTGCGAAGGATGGGATGGTCTTGCGAGGTCGCTCGCGGCCGGGCCTCGGGTCGACGACGCGTGCCGAATTTCAGTCGGGCGCGAAGCCCTGATTGCAGGGAGCTGATCAGGGGCGCCGGATCGACCGCCCATTCCTTCTGTCGCAGCTCGAGCTCTCGAACGGCGCGATGACCGTGGCGATCGAGATACCGTCCGAACTCGCTGCTCGCTTCTCCTGCCTCGCTGGAGCAAAGCCAGGCGAGCGCCGCCTCCGGGTCGGCTTCGGCAAAGGCCTCCTCCGCGCCTTCGCGTTCGACGAGCAGATCGACGATTCGCTCGACACCCTCCGCGATGTCCGCGCTCTCGACGTTCTTTGCGCCCGCAAGCATGTCCGCAACTTCAGCGTGATCCTCCTGAGTCGGTTCTCCACCCTTCGCGAGGATGCCGAGCAAGATGGGGCTCAGCGCACCGGACGAGGATGAAGACAGCAAATGGAGCTCGTACGCTCGCCACATCTGGGGAAGGCTCTCGTCGATCGCGCGGTACAACTGCCGTGCGGTCCCCAGCTTCGGCAGGTCCAGGCTTGCGATGAGCTCGTCGAGATCGTCGCGGTGCTTCGTTGACGTCACGAGGAGCGAGAAATAGCGGGCGCCGTTGATCGCTCGCCTCCAGGCGGGCTCGGGCTCCGGTTCGGCCAGCTCTTCGATGTCTCTCCCGCAGAGCGCGATGCACATCTGACTCTTGCTGGAGCCGGCCACAGCGGAGGCGAGCTCGGACAGGTTCGAGAGGTTGAGGAACAGGTGTCCGAAGTACATCCCAACGTAGCGAAGGCCTTCGCTGTGAGGCACGTTTGCCCCCATGCGTCGGTAGGCCCACTGCATGCCGAGGTCGATGCCACGCCCGGTCACGGAGAAAGTCAGCGGCGTCACCGCGCCCGGCATCATTTCTCCGATGTTGCACCATGTGTAGACGTCGCTCGGCTTGGGCTTGGTGTCGAGCTCGTTCGGGTCCGCCGGCAGCTGCGTGATGGGCCGGGCCTGCAGCCATCGAAGCTCACCTGCCTGGTCGATCGCCCACTCCATGTCGAGAGGGGCGCCGTAACGTTCTTCGGCGCGGAGGGCTCCGTCGAGCAGTAGGGTGAGCTCGCTGTTGCTCAAGATCGGCTCGTCGCCCTGGAGCTCGCTCTGTAGCACCGAGCCGTCCCTCCCGAGAAGCCAATGATCGGGCGTGGTGTGTCCGCTGACCAGCGCTTCGCCGAGGCCAGCCACCGCGTCGACGACGACTCGATCGCGCCGTGCGTTGACAGGGTGTGCCGTGAAGACCACCCCCGCCGTGCGTGCATCGACCATCTGCTGCACGACGATGTTCATCCGGGCTTCGTGCCGTTCGGCCTTCTCGTCCCGGTAGGCCAGCGCCCGCGAGTTCCCGAGCGAGCAAAGGCAGTCTTCGATCGCCGCGCGAAGAGCGTCGCCGCCCTCGACGTTCAGGACCGTCTCGTACTGCCCAGCAAACGACGCTTCCCCCGAGTCTTCCCCGATTGCCGAGGAGCGAACCGCCACCTTACCCGCGCCAATGCGAGCGTAGTGCTCGTCGAGGTCGGCGGGGAGGCAACCGGGGCGCGCGCCCATGACTACGAAACCCAAAGGCACGTCGAATCCGTAGTCCAGCAGACGAACGAGCCCTTCGGCCTTTCCGCCAACGGCCTCGTCGGAAATCGCTTCGAGCGGAATGCAGCGGGGTTCGGTCATGCGGTTTTAGCGCGGCTTCTCAGGCCGCTGATGATTTCGGAAGCACAGTCCTGCGGGAGCGGGAAGGGCGAGGAGAAACCGAGCCGTTCGGCAAAGGAGCCATAGCGCGCGTACAAGATGTCGGCGACTTCGTTCGGCGTGCCGACCGCCGCAATGCGGCCCAGGAGCACATCGTCGATCAGCGCCGCCATTTCGTGCCAGCGCCCCTCTTTGGTGAGCCGACGAAGCTCTGGCTGAAGCTCGCCACGCCCCTCGGCTTCGAGCACGCTGCGATACGCGGGGGTCGAAGCGTAGAAGGCGATCTGGTTTCGCACCATCGCACGTGCGTTCTCGAAGCCAGCTTCGTTATTGCCCGTCACGATGAGCACTTGTGCGCAGAGCGAGAAATCGGAGAGCTCGCGCTCCGACGCGGCCAGGCCCCTCTTCAGATTCGGCAGCATGACTTCCTCGAGCGAGCGCTCGGTATGGAATGGATGCAGGAGCATTCCGTCGGCGACTTCGCCCGCTGCCTCGGTCATCTTCGGTCCCACTCCGCCAAGATAGATCGGCGGGGCGCCGCCCTTGCTAGGGCCCGGATTGAAGATCGGTGGCATCAGGGTGTGCGTGTAGAAGTCCCCACGAAAGTCGAGCTTCTCGTTGCTGTTCCAGCTCGCGAGGATTGCACGAAGAGCGCGAACGAACTCCTTCATGCGCGAAACCGGTTTGCTCCAGGGCATGCTGTAGCGTGCCTCGATGTGCGGCTTGATCTGCGAGCCGAGCCCGAGCCAAAGGCGCCCGTCCGAAAACTGCTGGAGGTCGTGGGCCAAATTCGCGACGGTCATCGGGGTGCGCGCGAACGCGATCGCAAGCCCTGTGCCGAGCTCGAGATTGGAATGTTCGGCTGCAAGGACCAGCGGCATGAACGGCTCGTGCGGCCCCTCGAACGTGAAACAACCGTCGAACCCGGCCTCCTCTAGCTCCCGGACTCGGCCGGCGACCTCTTTCATGTCAGTCACCAGCAATCCGGCGTCGATCTTCATCCGCGAGCGCTCCTTTGGACAGAGGCTCGTCGCACGAATTGCCGGAGACTGTCAAGGGAAGCGCGCCCTTGAAACCGCAGCTCAGAGGGTCTAGTTCCAGCCCTGGAGGCGATCGATGACCGAACGAACCGGGCTTCTCCCATTCTGGAAGAATTACGACCGAAAGCTCTACCTCAGGGCCGCG
The DNA here is from genome assembly GCA_963716775.1 of uncultured delta proteobacterium. Classification (GTDB taxonomy): domain Bacteria; phylum Myxococcota_A; class Polyangia; order Polyangiales; family Houyiibacteriaceae; genus SG8-38. The sequence goes on along the minus strand of CAVQUI010000001.1, from coordinate 60,481 downwards.
ATTCTCGCGGACGATCTCGGTTACGACTCGTTTTGGATTCCCGAGGCCTGGGGCTACGAGATATTCTCGCTGCTGACCGAGATCGCGGTGCACACCAAGCAGATCAAGATCGGCACCGCGATCGTCAATTGCTTCAGCCGGTCGCCGGGGCTCATGGCGATGAACGCGGCAACGGTTGACGAGATCAGCGAAGGCCGTCTCATCCTCGGCATGGGCACCAGCGGCAAGCGCGTCATCGAAGGCTTTCACGCGCGCGAGTTCAACAAGCCGCTCACGCAGCTGCGCGACGTGATTCGAGTGACCAAGACATTGCTGGCCGGGAAGAAGCTCACGGAGAGCGACGCCAAGCTGCACGACTACCGACCATTCGAGCTCGCTATGAAGCCGCTCCGCGCGAACGTGCCGATCTACGTTGCCGCGCTCAAGCGGAAATCGATCACCTCGATCGGCGAGCTCGCCGACGGCTGGATACCTACCTTCTGGCCCTACGCGAAGCTCGACCAGGGGCATGCATGGATTGCCGAAGGCGCGGCCAAATCGGGTCGTGATCCGAGCGAGATAGCCACGGCGCCGTTCACCACGGTCATCCCTCTTGGCGATGCAGGGGTTCGAGAGGCCCGCCAAATCATCTCCTTTTACATCGGCGGAATGGGCGACTACTACAAGGAGCTCCTCAGCGGTTTTGGCTACTCGGACGAGTGCAAGCGGGTGGACGAGCTCTACCGAGACAAGAGGACCCGGTCGCAGGCAGCCGATGCGGTCTCCGACGAGATGATCGAAGCGCTCAGCATTGCGGGCGACCCGAAGCACTGCATTTCCGAGCTGAAACGCCGCCGCGAGTACGGAATCGACCTTCCGATCCTCAATCTGCCATCAAACCTGCCCTGGGAGATGGTGGAGATGTTCATTCGCACGATGGCGCCTAGGTCCTAGGGTTTTTTGGCGTGTACCCCCGGCTTGCTACTCTGTAGCGATGTGGAGGAGACGCCGCGACGCAAAGCTTGCGCTTGGCCGGAGCACCGGCCTATGCGCGCTGCTGTTGGCGTTCGGCTGCTCCGTCTACGATTCGAACTTGCTCGAAGGTGGCGAAGCGGGCCTTCCGACCCGTCCTCCCGCGAACACGAGCTCGCCAGACGATAGCGAGTCGCTGCTCTTCGCCCTCAAAGACATCTTCATCAACCAGTCGGCGGAGCTCGCAGCGAACATCGGCGTCGACCTCGATGGGACGACGACCACGGGGCCAGCCAATGCGACCTGCGAGCTACGCACAGTCGACGGCGAAGTCGTAGGCCAGGCGGTGGTCGACGGCAAGAAAGGAATCGACAACGCGATGGGCACGCATCTTCTGCCGACGACCGTCACTGCTCTGCCCTGCCTCGAAGACAACTTGGCGCTGACGCAAGGCCGCGGGATCGGCACCGTTCTGCTTTGGGTTCGGGGCTGGAACGGGATGGCACATGATGCGAGCGTGTCGGTCGTGCTCACCAACTCGGTTGACGCCACCAGTGAAGATCGATCGCTGGTTGGTTTCACCCAGAAAGACCCCGTGGACCTCATGTACTTGAGCGGCGACCAAGATATCGAGGCACCCGGTCCCGCCTGGGACAGTCAGGACGCATGGTACCTCGACCCGGTCGACTTCAAGGTCGACGGCACCGGCCAGCCGAGCCTCGATCTTCCGAAGACCGAGCAGCTGGACGCGTACGTTTCGTACGGCCGGCTCGTAGTGCCGCTTCTCCCCGGCACGGCATTCAAGCTCATTGCTGGTGACGGCGCGATTCGGAGCGACGGCGACATGACAATTGCCGTCAATGGGGGATACATGATGGGCGACATCAGCGAAGACCGTACACGGCTCGACGACGGTCTTTTCGTGGGGCGCTTGACGCTCGGAAGACTCACTGAGATCACGCCCAAGGTGGGCCTCTGCACGTTCGACGCCGAGCTGATGGAGTCGCTCATCGGCCAGTTTGCGGACATCCAAGGTTCACCCGAAGACGACGGAGCGGGCATGGAGTGCGATGCCTTCAGCGTGGGAGTGACCTTCAACGCGCTTTCGGGGCGGATCGGGGGGCTCGCCGCATTTTCGCGACCCGGCCTCGAACCTTGCGCCAATCCGGATCCTCTTGAAGTCGATCGCTGCTGCCCCAGCGAGTGGCGGCGCGGGAATACCCGCTTCGATACCTGCGATACGACAGAGAAGATCATCAAGGCTGCGCGCTTCGATGCCTTGCCCAATGTCATCGAAGTGCCGGTGCCGTTGCCGGAGCTGCCCTAGAGGACTCGTCTGCCTCAGCCGCCTGCGTTGCGGCGCTTTCGGGCCGAGTCGGCAAGGCCTTCGATGACCGGAACGGTGACGTCCCAACTCATGCAGGCGTCCGTGATGCTCTGTCCATAGGTGAGCTCAGTGCCGGGCTTGTTGTCCTGACGGCCGCCGACCAGGAAGCTTTCGAGCATCACACCAAACACTCCGTTGCTGCCCTGTGCGACTTGCTGCCCAATCGCGATGGCGACACCGGCCTGCTTTTCGTGGTCCTTGTGGCTGTTGGCGTGACTGCAGTCGACCATCACTCGACCTTCGAGACCGGCCGCTTCGAGCATCTCCACGGTGGATGCGATGTGCTCAGACTGGTAGTTCGGCTTGCCACCGCCACCACGCAGAATGACGTGGCAATCGAGATTGCCCTTCGTAGCCACGATGGCTGTCAGACCTTGCTTGGTCACCGAAAGGAAATGATGCGGGCTCCGCGCTGCCTTCACCGCTTCGACGGCGATGAGCACCGTGCCCCGCGTCCCGTTCTTGAAGCCCACCGGCATGGAGAGGCCACTCGCCAGCTCGCGATGCACCTGGCTCTCGGTGGTTCGCGCCCCGATCGCTCCCCAGGAAACCAGGTCAGCGACGAACTGCGGTGAAATCGGATCGAGAAACTCGGTCCCGGTCGGCAGGCCCATCTCTGCCAGCGAGCTCAGAAAGCCACGGGAGACGCGCAGGCCATGGTTGATGTCGAAGCTTCCGTCGAGATTGGGATCGTTGATCAGTCCCTTCCATCCGACCGTCGTCCGCGGTTTCTCGAAATAGGTGCGCATCACGATGACCAGGTCTTCGGCGTGCTGGTCGCGCAGCGCCTTGAGCCGCTTGGCGTATTCCAGTGCCGCGTCCGGGTCGTGAATCGAGCAAGGACCAGCGACGACCAGCAGTCGGTCATCCTTGCCGTGCACGATGTCGCTGATCTCCCGGCGCGCCGTCGCGATCCGAGCGATGGCTTCGTCTCCGGGATGGATTTCCTCCATCAAGATGGCAGGTGGGATCAGCGGGCGAAGGCCCTCGATCCGGACGTCGTCGGTAGGTGGACGGAACATGAGAGCGCGATTCCTAGCACGGAAGCGCATCGCCGTCCCGCGTGGCCCACTGGGATGCGCGCTGTGCTAGATCGGCAACTCGTGGCTGCTTTCGTTCGGCTCTTTCCTCTCTGGGTCACCCTGGGTGCAGTCGTCGCGCTCATCTATCCACCGGCGTTCGAGTGGTTCCTCGCCTACGGGCTCATCACTCCGGGGCTTCAGATCATCATGCTGGGCATGGGCCTCACGCTCGAGGTCTCCGATTTTTCGCGCGTTTTTCGTGCTCCAGCGCCCATTCTCTGGGGCGTGCTCCTGCAGTACACCGTCATGCCGCTGCTCGGCTGGGGCGTGGGCTATCTGTTTCACCTGCCGACGGCGTTCGCGGTCGGCCTCGTGCTGGTGTGCTGCTGTCCGGGTGGCACAGCTTCCAATGTGATCGCCTACTTGGCCAAGGCCGACGTCGCGCTTTCGGTGTCGATGACCGCGTTCTCGACGATGCTTGCGGCCGCCTGCACGCCGCTGCTGACGACGTGGATCGTAGGCAGTCGAGTCGAGGTCGACGGCTGGGCCCTGTTTCTCAGCACCGCGAAGGTAGTCCTGCTTCCCGTTGCCGTAGGCCTCGTCATGCGTCGCTACTTGCCCAAGCTCACCGCGAAACTGCTACCTGTCGCGCCAGCCGCCGCGGTCCTCATGATCGTCTTGATCGTTTCGGCGATACTCGGCGCGCGGAAAGATGCCGTGCTCGAATCCGGTCTGCAGCTGCTCGCCGCCGTGGCCACGGTGCACAGCTTGGGCTTCTTCCTAGGGTACCTGTTCGGAGGTCTCAGCGCCGGCTTTGGATCTGTGGCGCGCACGACGTCGATCGAAGTCGGTATGCAGAACTCCGGCTTGGGGGCGGTGCTCGCACAGGCCCACTTTGCCAACCCGCTCACCGCCATCCCGAGCGCGATCTCGGCGATCACCCATTGCATCATCGGAAGCGCGCTGGCCGCAGTTTGGTCCAGGCGCGCGCCATCCGATGCCCCAGTCGGCTCCTAACCCGGCTCGGGTCCTGGCTGGTCCCACCCCGTTTGTAAGTAATCATACAATTTCGCGGGGATCTTGTGTCGCTGTTCTATTCTAGTAATGCTAAATTTTGTTACGCCGCGGATCTGGCGTGGAACTCATGAAGACACCTGTCCATGTACTGCTCACGGCTCTGCTGCTGGTCGCCACCGCCTGCAGCGTCTACGACTCCTCGCTCGTGGAAAAAAGCCTAGCTGGCGTACCGGTCCGACCTCCGTCGAGCACGAGCTCCGAGGCGGATGACGTCGAGGCAATTTTTGCGCTGCGGAACGTCTCGCTCGAGCAATCCGGGGATCGCTGGCGACGGTTCGGCCTCGACTTGGACGGATCGAACACCAAGTCGATCGTAGACGAGGCCGAGTGTGTTGCCGCCAACGGGCACCCGCCGCTCGACGGAGAAAACGGGATCGACAACGCCTTCGGGCAGTACGTCCTACCGACTGTCGTGAGCTTGGTCGCTTGCCTCGAAGACAACATCGCGCTCCATCAGGGCAGCGGCCGAGGCACGGTCCTGCTCCGCTTGCGCAATTGGAACGGCACGCCAAACGACGCGAAGGTCGATGTGTCGACGTTCTCCGCTGTCGATGGCACGTCGCTGGACGACGTTTCCGACCTGCACTGGGGCGGCGACACCGCTTCGAGTTTGATGCTCCCCGGTTCCGCAGATGAGGCTCCAGACCCGGCTTGGGATGGCGACGACTACTTCTTCGTCGATCCGTCGACCCTGATTACGGGAGACCTCGATCGCCCTGTCATCTGGCAGACCGACGCCTACGTGAGCAACGGGCGCGTCGTGCTTCCTTTGGACGCGGGTTCCACGTTCGTGTTTCTCACGGGCCCGGGCAGTTTCTCCATCGCTATCAACGGCTTCATGATCGCAGACATCAGCCCAGACGGTCAGACGATTGAGAAGGGGCTCATCGCGGGCCGGTTCCCCGCGGGTAAGTTGGTTGGTGCTTTGGAGCCCCTGGGGATCTGTGACGAAACCTTCCAAGGAAGCATCCTCGGCCTACTCACGGACAATTTGGACCTCCACGCGGACCCCGACATCGGCAGTCCGGGTGACCAATGCACGGCTACCGGCATCGCGTTCAGCTTCCAGGGCATCCGGGCGCGCATGGCGGACAGCGTTGCGCCGATCGAGCTTCCAAAGCCCAATCCCTGCGCAGGCGCCGGTGGTGGTCCGGAGCCCGCGTTCGATCGCTGTTGCCGCTCGGTCGAGATCAAGTCACCCAAAGCGCTTCCCGCCGACTGCACCGCGGAGGACCTTCAACCCTATTCGGATCTGCCGAATCCGATTCCCGTGCCGCTCGAAGAAGGCTTCTAGCTCACCTCGAACGACTCGCCGCAACCGCAGTCGCCCGTGGCGTTCGGATTCTTCCATTTGAAGCCGTAGCTCATCAGACTCGACTCCCAGTCGAGCACGGCGCCCGCGAGAAACTCGATGCTTCGCTTGTCGACGACGACTTTGAGTCCGTCGAACTCGAACACCAGGTCTTTGTGGGGGCGAACCTTCTTCGCGAAGTCGTACACGTAGTAGTACCCAGAGCAGCCGCCGCCTTTGACGCCGAGCCGCAGTCCTTCCACCGGTTCGCCTGCGCCGGCGACCTTCTCTTTGGCCATTTGCACCGCTTTCGGTGTCAGCGTGATGCTTTTGGCTTCGCTCATCGGTCTCTATGTAAGGCGGGGGGCCCGGGTTCGCCACCCTTGCGGTTCGGTCACCAGTCGATGGGCTTCCCGCTCGCCCTTCGCGCCCAGAGCGGGGAGCGCTCCCGGAGCCGGCCGACAGTGTCGATGACGGCATCTGCGACGGCTTGGACCTCGTCGGCGCTGGTGTGCCGGCCGAGCCCAAAGCGAATGGAGGCGGCGCTCCAGTCCTTCGGAACGCCCATCGCTTCGAGCACATAGCTGCGGCCTGAGGCCGCGCTGCTGCAGGCCGAGCCGCTCGACAAAGACACGATTTCGCTCAGCTCGAGAAGCAGCTGGGGGCCGTCCACATAGCCGAACGACAAATTGAGGTTTCCTGGATGCCGAGGACCAGCCGCGCCGTTGAGGCGAACTTCTTCGACCGCATCGAAGAGCTGATCCTTCAAGGCCTCACGAAGCGACTCGATGCGCGCTGCCTCCGGCGCGCCTTCGTTCTTCATGATGGTCGCCGCCGCGCCAAAGCCCGCGATGCCGGGCACGTTGAGCGTTCCGGAGCGCAGCCCCCGCTCGTGACCGCCTCCGTGCATCTGCGTCGCTGGCATTCCACGCGTCTGCAGGGCTTCCCGAACATAGAGCGCTCCAACACCCTTGGGGCCGTAGATCTTGTGGGCAGAGAAGCTCGCCAGGTCGATGTGCATGTCCTCGATCGAGAACGGGAGGTAGCCAAGGCCCTGCGCGGCATCGCAATGAAAGGTGACACCGCGTGCCCGCGCGATGGCGCCGATTTCAGCGAGCCTCTGCACGACGCCTACTTCGTTGTTGGCAAGCATCACGCTGAGCAGCACCGTGTCGTCGGTCAGTGCTTCGGCGACCGAATCGGGCGAGACGAGTCCCTCCTCGTCGACGTCGAGCCGGGTGACGCGCCAGCCCTTGCGTTCGAGAGCGGCGCAGCTGTCGAGCACGGCCCTGTGCTCGGTACGGACGGTGACGATGTGCTTGCCCTCGTCTTGGCGGGCTTCTGCGACACCGCAGATCGCAAGGTTGTCACTTTCCGTGGCCCCTGAGGTGAAGATCAGCTCCTCGGGCTTGGTGCCGATCAGGTCGGCGAGCTGCGTGCGTCCGAGCTCTGCCGCGACCCTGGCGGCCGTGCCGTGGGCGTGGGTTCGGCTGGCCGCGTTCCCGAACTGATCGCTGAAGTAAGGAAGCATCGCCGCGAGCACCCGCTCATCGACGGGCGTCGTGGCCTGGTGGTCCATATAAATCGGCACTTGCTCCATCGGTCCGACCAAGCCTAGCGCCGACCATGTGCGCCTCCAAAGCGTTGATCTATGCTTTCCGCATGGCAGGAGCGAGCATCCTTTGTGCAACCGATCTGACCTCTGCAGGCCCCCGAACCGTCGATCTCGCGATTGCGGCGGCCAAAGCCTTTGGGGTGCGGATTGACCTAGTCCACGTTCTCGATGACGCGGACTCCTGGTGGCCGGAGTCCCCGGAGCTTCAGGCGGCTGCCGAAGCTGCCAAGGCAGACTCGACGCGCTATGAAGCCGTCCTAGAGGCCGAGCTTCAAAAGGAGCGGGAGCGTTGTACGGCTAGCGGTGTCGAGTGCGATGCGTTCGTCGTTCGTGGTCGTCCTTGGCGCATCGTTCCGGAGCTGGCCGGCGAGCGCGGCTCCTTCATGATCATCATCGGTCCGTTCGGGGCCAGCGGTCCACGATCGGTCGACGGGAGAGGCACGACCGAGCTCGTTCTCGGGTCGACTGCGCAGCGCGTGATCCGGGCGGCCGACCGCCCTGTGTTCGTAGCTACCGGCGAAGCGCCGATCCCCGATGCTCTCGAAGGTACCAAATGGTTCGTCGGTACCGACTTTTCGGGATCGGCCCTGGCGGCGGTCGCCTGGGCAAAGCGCGCGGCCGCCCGCGTGCACGGCGAGCTTCATGTTGCCAACGTCGTCATCCCTGCTGGTGGCGAGGAAAAGCCCGATGAGGAGCGCACCTGGCGCCAGGTCCTGCGCGACCAAAGCAAGCTCGAGGCGGGCAAGAAGCTTGCGGCCTACGTCGACGAGCACGCGCCCGGCGCGCAGCTTCACCAAATAGTTTCCGCGGACTACGCCTCGCATGCGATGTGCGAGGCTGCGGGCGAAGCCGGGGCCGATGTCATGGTCGTGGGCACTCACCGGCAAGGCGTGCTGGGCCGATTGCTGCTCGGAAGCACGGCATCTCGCTGCCTTCAGATCTCGCCGATGCCGGTGCTAATGGTCCCCGAGCAAGCTCGGTAGTCCGTCGAGGCTCACGGCGTTGTTCTCGCTCTGGTACTTCGCGAGACCATCTGAGCCTTTGCTTTCGGCCCAGCGCTGTAGTTGGTCACGCTCGCCTTTGAAGTCGTATAGTGGCACCCCATAGCCGCAGGAGTCGCTGATCCGGTTCGCGCGAACTCGGATGATCGAACGCACTCCGGGGTGGTCATCGAAGTGTTCGCTCAAGCTGGCAAACTCTTCGTCACTCGGCTCGATGACGTCTCCAACCCCATGCACGCGAACGATGCGTGGCGGACCCTCGAACGCGCAGAACATCACGCAAATGCGACTATTCTCGCGAACGTGCGCAATCGTTTCCACGCCGCTCCCAGTGAAATCCAGATATGCGATGCTGCGATCGTCGAGCACGGCGAAGGTGCCTGCGATGCCCTTTGGCGACACGTTGATGTGCCCGTCTGGACTTAGCGGTGCCGTGGCCACGAAGAACATCTTCTGCTGGTCGATGAACTTGCGGAGCTTGTCGTTGAAAGCATCGAAGGTCTTGGCCATGGGCCAACCTTGACACCCAGGCGACCGTACTCTAGATCCGCATATAGGACTGAAACAGTCCAGTATCTAAATATCTGAAAATGCTGCGAATTTCTAAAATGACAGACTACGCTGTGATGTTGGCCACGCACTTGGCCGCCACCAAAGGGCCGAATACTGCCCGCGACCTCGCTGTGCAGACCCAGATCCCGGAGCCGACCGCAAGCAAGGTTCTGAAGAGCTTGGCACGCGCCGGCGTGGTGATTTCGCAGCGCGGTGCAAAAGGCGGCTACGCGCTCGCTCGCCAAGCCGAGCAGATTGGCGTCAACGAAGTCATCGAGGCCATCGAAGGGCCGATTGCCGTGACCGAGTGTTCGGACGAGACCACCGATTCCTCCTGCGAGTACGAAACCAATTGTGGGGTGCGGGCCAATTGGCAGCGCATCAACTCGGCCGTCCACCGCGCGCTCTCCGAAATCACCTTGGCCGACATGGCGTTTCCCGGCACCGCAGAGCTGGTGTCGATTGCCCGCTCGAGCGAGGAAGCCGAGCGGCTTCGCAGCACCGGCACACAGAGCAACGATATTCACTGAGTTGGAGTGACTCATGTCAGCAGCAACCGAACAGATCGATGACATCCTCAAGAAGGTCTACGACGCCGGTTTCGTCACCGACATCGAACAGGAGTACGCGCCGCCTGGCTTGAGCGAAGAGATCGTCGCCTTCATCTCGAAGAAGAAGGAAGAGCCGGACTGGCTTCTGCAGTGGCGACTCAAGGCGTATCGGCGCTGGCTCGAGATGAAGGAGCCGAGCTGGGCCAAGGTCAGCTACCCCACAATCGACTATCAGGACATCTGCTACTACGCCGCGCCGAAGACGAACGAGAACGCGCCGAAGAGCCTCGACGAAGTCGACCCAGAGCTCCTCAGAACCTATGAAAAATTGGGTATTCCGCTGCACGAGCGTGAAATCCTGGCCGGCGTTGCGGTCGATGCGGTCTTCGATAGCGTCTCGGTCGCCACGACGTTCCGCGAGAAGCTCTCCGAGGTCGGGGTCATCTTCATGCCGTTCTCCGAGGCGGTGCGAGAGCATCCCAAGCTCATCAAGAAGTACCTGGGGTCGGTCGTGCCTGTCTCCGACAACTTCTTCGCGGCGCTCAACAGCGCTGTCTTCAGCGACGGTTCCGTCGTGTACATTCCGAAGGGCGTCCGTTGCCCGATGGAGCTTTCGACGTACTTTCGAATCAACGCTGCAAATACGGGGCAGTTCGAGCGGACGCTGATCATTGCAGACGAGGGAAGCTACGTGAGCTACCTCGAGGGTTGCACCGCTCCGATGCGCGACGAGAACCAGCTGCACGCTGCGGTCGTCGAGCTGGTGGCGCACGAGGGCGCCCAGATCAAATACTCGACGGTGCAGAACTGGTATCCGGGCGACGAGAACGGGAAGGGCGGCATTTTCAACTTCGTCACCAAGCGCGGGCTTTGCGAAGGCGCTCGCTCGAAGATCAGCTGGACGCAGGTCGAGACGGGGTCGGCGATCACCTGGAAGTACCCGAGCTGCATTCTCAAGGGCGACGGCTCGATCGGAGAGTTCTACTCGGTCGCCCTTAGCAACCATCGCCAGCAAGCCGATACGGGGACCAAGATGATCCACCTCGGCAAGAACACGAAATCCACCATCATTTCCAAGGGTATCAGCGCCGGCCATGGCCAACAGACCTACCGCGGCGGGGTGAAGATTTCCCGAGGCGCGACCAACGCGCGCAACTACACGCAGTGTGATTCTCTGCTCATCGGCGACAAGTGCGGCGCGCATACGGTGCCCTATGTGGACGTGCGCAACGCCTCGTCGAAGCTCGAGCACGAGGCGACGACTTCGCGTATCGGGGACGACCAGCTCTTCTACTGCAGGCAGCGCGGTCTTTCGGAAGAAGACGCGGTGAGCCTCATCGTCAACGGCTTCGCCAAGCAAGTATTGAAAGAGCTGCCCATGGAATTTGCAGTCGAGGCGCAGAAGCTCCTCGGCGTGAGCTTGGAAGGAGCAGTCGGCTAATGTTGAAGATTGAGGACCTGCACGTCGAGGTAGACGGCAAGCCCATCCTCAAGGGGATCAACCTCGATCTCGAGGCTGGGCAAGTACACGCGATCATGGGGCCGAACGGGTCCGGGAAGAGCACTCTTGCGTACGTGCTTGCCGGACGTGATGGCTACGAGGTCACCAAGGGAAGCGTGACTTACAAGGGCCAAGACCTGCTCGAGATGGCGCCGGAGCTGCGCGCCGCCGAAGGGGTCTTCTTGGGCTTCCAATACCCGGTCGCGATTCCGGGCGTGAGCAACATCTATTTCCTGAAGGCCGCACTCAATGCGATTCGAAAGCATCGCGGAGAAGCTCCCCTCGACGCAATCGACTTCATGAAGCTCTCGAAGAAGAAGGCCGCGCTGGTTCAACTTCCGGACGAGCTGACCAAGCGTTCGGTCAACGATGGTTTCAGCGGCGGCGAGAAGAAGCGAAACGAGATCTTTCAAATGGCCATGCTCGAACCTTCACTCGCGGTGCTCGACGAGACCGACTCCGGGCTCGATATCGATGCGCTCAAGGTCGTGGCCGAGGGCGTGAACGGCCTGCGAGCCCCGGATCGGGCCATGCTGGTCATCACGCACTACCAGCGTCTACTCGACTACATCGTGCCCGATGTCGTGCACGTTCTGATCGACGGACAGATCGTTCGAAGGGGAGACAAGGAACTCGCCAAGCAGCTCGAACTAGAGGGGTACAGCGAGGTCCGGGACGCATCTCAGCTGTGACGGAAGCAAGCCCCCAGACGCTTCTTGCGAGTCTTCCCTCTTCGTTCGACACGGGTCCGGATTGGCTGCGCGCACTGCGTGGGCGAGCCTCCGAAGCTCTGCGGGAGCAAGGGCTTCCAACGAAACGTACGGAAGCGTGGCGCTTCACGCCGGTGCGTTCAGTCGTCGACACCGAGTTCTCGCGTGAGGACAAAGACGTCCCTGCGCTCGTCTCGGAGCTCCCCGGGGGGGTTGGCGTCCGAAGCCTGAAGGAGGTTCTCGAAACTCAGCCCCAGCTGCTCGAAGGCCGGCTCGACTTAGGCGGCGCGCCTAGTCACTTCGCGGCGCTCAATACGGCGCTGTTCCGCGATGGACTTTGGATCGACGTTCCCCAGGGCACTGTCGTCCAGGCGCCGATCGAGATTGCACACGCGGTACCTTCGTCTTCCGAGCGCGGTGTCGCGTATCCGCGTGTTTTGGTAACGGTCGGGGAAAGCGCCGAGCTGACCCTAATCGAAACCTATTCTGGGGACGGGTCGCGTCAGCTCAGCAACTCGATGGTCGAGGTCGACCTCGGACGCGACGCGAAGATGAGCCATGTGCGCGTGCATGAGAATGCTGGGCTGCAGGTCGGCCGTGTAGACGTTAGGCAGGGCCCGGACAGTCGCTACCGTTCGACCGTCGTCACCTTGGGCGGCGCCCTTCTGCGTTTCGATGTTCGCTGCCTGCTGCAGGGCAAGGGCGCCGAATGCGAGCTCGATGGCGTGTACCTGATCGACAGAGACGATCACGTCGACCACCACACCTTGGTCGAGCATCAGTCGCCGAACTGCCGAAGCGGGCAGACCTATCGGGGCATCGTCTCTGGGAAGGCCACGGCAGTTTTCGACGGTGTCGTCATCGTACACCGCGATGCTCAAAAGACCGAGGCCCATCAGGAGAATCGCAACCTGCTTCTCTCCGATTCGGCGACGGTCCACACCAAGCCGCACCTCGAGATCGACGCGGACGACGTGATCTGCAGCCACGGCGCGACCGTGGGATCTCTAGATGAGGACCAGCTGTTTTATCTTCGCGCGCGCGGCGTTCCCGAAGACTTCGCCCTTGCGATGCTGACCTATGCGTTCTTGGAGTCGATCGTGGACCGGGTCAGCCACGAGCCGACCCGGTTGCGCATACGCGAGGCGCTCCTGTCGCGAATTCCGCATGGTGACGAAATCCGGGGGGTCACGTGAACGAGGTGTCGCCCATCGCTTCGTCCAAGCATGTGGCCTTTGACGCTGAGCGGCTACGCAGAGACTTTCCGGCGCTTCATCAAGATGTGCACGGCAAGCCCCTGGTCTACTTAGACAGCGCGGCCACTTCGCTCAAGCCACAGTCGGTGATCGACGCGGTCGCCGAGGTTTATGCGAAGGACTGCGCCAACATTCACCGAGCCGTTCATCTGCTCTCGCAACGTGCGACGGTTCGCTACGAAGAGGCGCGCGAGAAGGTTCGCATCTTCTTGAACGCTGCCAAGAAGACCGAGATCGTATTCACCCGTGGAACGACCGAGGCGATCAACCTAGTGGCGCAAAGCTGGGGACGGAGCTCGCTCCGAGAGGGCGATGAGATTCTGGTGACCGAGCTCGAGCACCACTCGAACATCGTGCCTTGGCAGATTCTCTGCCAGCAGACGGGTGCGAAGCTCGTCGTCGTGCCGATGACCGACCGAGGCGAAATCCTGCGCGAGCCTTTCGAGCAGAAGCTCAGCGAACGTACGCGCCTGGTCGCGATGGCCCACGTGTCCAACGCCCTAGGCACGCTGCTGCCGGTGTCCGAGCTGATCGCGCTCGCGCATGAGCGCGGAGCACTTGTCTTGCTCGACGGCGCCCAGGCGGTTTCGCACGTCGATGTCGATGTGCAGGCGCTCGACTGTGATTTCTACGCCTTCAGCGGTCACAAGCTCTACGGCCCGACCGGGATCGGCGTGCTCTACGGCAAGGAACGGCTTCTCGACGGCATGCCTCCCTACCAGGGCGGCGGGGACATGATTCGCTCGGTCACGTTTGAAGAGACGATTTACAACGAGCTTCCCTACAAGTTCGAAGCGGGGACGCCGAACATCGCCGGCGCGATCGGACTCGGCGCTGCCATCGACTACGTTCGCTCGTTTGACGCAGGGCTGGTCCATGCGCACGAGGACGCTGTTCTGCGCTATGCGACCGAAGCGCTCGAGGCCATTCCGGGGCTGCGCCTCGTCGGCACGGCGCCGGGCAAGGTCGCGGCCCTTTCATTCTTGATGGACTCGGCGCATCCGCACGACATCGGTACGATCGTCGATTCCGAGGGTGTTGCGATTCGTACGGGCCACCACTGCGCGCAGCCCGTCATGGAGCATTTCGGCATCGCAGCGACCGCGCGCGCGTCGCTTGGCATGTACAATACGACCGAAGACATCGATGCCTTGGTCGGCGCACTTCAGAAGGTGCGGGAGTTGTTCGGCTGATGGACCTTCGCGAGCTCTACCAGGAAGTCATCCTCGATCACGGGAAGAACCCTCGGAACCACAGCTTTCCGGAGCCGCACAATCGGGAAGCGCGAGGCTACAATCCCCTCTGCGGCGACAAGATCACGCTACGCCTGCAGCTGGATGGCGAGACGATTACCGACGTCGGTTTCATCGGACAGGGATGTGCCATTTCCCAGGCGTCCTGCTCTACCATGACCGAGGCTATCAAAGGCCGGACACTCTCCGAAGCCGAAGCCCTCTTCTCGAAGTTCCACACCATGCTCACGAGCGAAGACAGCTCCGAGGACGACATCGAGGAGCTCGGCAAGCTCGCGGTGTTCGCGGGAGTTCGAGAGTTCCCGATGCGCGTCAAGTGCGCGACGCTGGGCTGGCACACCCTCAACCAAGCTCTTCGCAACGAGAGCGCAGAAGCAACGACGGAGTAGAGTGGTGGGCGACGACATTGAACGCTTGAAGATCCACAAGATCAAACCGAGGACCACGTCGGACCACGTGTTCTTGCCGGTGTCCGAGCCCCACCATCCGCCGACGGAACCCATCACCGAAGCGCTGGGCGGGACGGGCGAGAAGCCCGCCAAGCCCATCGAGCCGAGGCTCGTCGAGGCTGCCATCATCGAGGCGCTGGAGACTATCTACGACCCGGAGATACCGGTGAACATCTACGACCTCGGATTGATCTACGGCGTCGAAGTCAACGAAGAGGGACGCGCAGAGATCCGGATGACCTTGACCGCGCCTGCTTGCCCGGTCGCCGGAGCAATCGTCGAAGAGGTCGCTGAGAAGTCGGGTCGCGTAGAGGGAGTGTCGACTTCGCACGTCGAGTTGGTATGGGACCCGCCCTGGACTCCAGACCGCATGACCGAAGCCGCCAAGCTCGAGCTCGGGATGATCTAGCGGCTCGCGCCCCTCCCTACGTAGACATTCGTGGAAACGAACGAGCCGTTCTCCGATCTGATGGTTGATTCTTGGCCGGGCGCCGCGGTCTGATGGACCACCGTCGGACACGCCGCCTGTGACCCTGCCGCTGCCACTGCCACTGCCGCTGACCCTGACACTGACGCCGGCACTGCCACTGGCACCCGCGCTGCCACTGCTTTACCCTCCCTCGCCATGGACCGGGATCTCTCAGGCCGATGCGGAACTTGCGGCTGGTACATCCGCAAACGCCAAGAGCCGGACGAGTCGTGGGTCGGGGATTGCAGGCTTGGGCAAGGCCGCTGGCCGCTCAAGGACATGGCGACCTGTTCGAGCCACAAGCCCAAGGACGTGCCCTGGGATCAGGCGCTGAAGCGAAGGCCGGCGGCGGGCGTGCCGCGCCGCTATCGCGACGAGCCCGCTCCCAAACCCCGCCCCTTCATTCCCTCGGAGATTGGAATCGACATGGATCAAGAAACTTTCCGACAAGTACTTCGTGAGGTGCTTCTCGACGAGCTCGGCGTGCGTGACGTCGAAATGGGCGACCGCTGGAACGATGGCGAGCTGGTGCTCGTCCCCGGCAAAGAGGGCACGCAGGAAAAGCGCATTCCGATGGACGTGTTCTTCAAGAAGATCGTCATGGTCCGCGACAAGCTCCGCGTCCTCGAACAGAAGGTGAATGGCAACAAGAGCCTGAGCGACGAAGAGAAGGTCCAGCTGCAGCAATACATCACCGGTTGCTACGGATCATTGACGACCTTCAACGTGCTCTTCAAGAGCAAAGACGATCAGTTTTCGGGGCAAAGGAAGTAGCGGGCGCACCGAGACACGGGCCGCGTGGGTGAGGGTGCTACACTTCGGCGTGCTCTACTTTGCCTACGGGTCCAATCTCGATTCTGAGAGCTGGGGGCTCTGGTGCGCGAACAAGGGATACGACCCGGCGTCCATCGAAGCGCTCGGTCCAGCCTGGTTGCCCGATCACGAGCTCGTCTTTCACTATCAGTCTCGCCTTCAGAAGCGAGGGGTTCTCGATGTTCGTCCGCGTCTTGGGGCTGCGATTCCCGGCGCCCTCTTCCGGGTGCACGATTGGGCAGGGCTCGACGCGAAAGAAGGCGTCTCCGGAGGATACTACCGACGCATTTCGGTGTCCGCACTGACCAACGATGGGCGCGCGCATTCGGCGGCGACTTACTGCGTTTGCGACGAGCGATTGGGCCCATTCGTGCCGCCTGGACCGGAGTATCGGGAGATCGTCACCCGTGGTCTCTCGCGTTTCGGACACAGCCACGATGGTTTCTTCGACGCGGCCAGGGGCGTCCGTGCTTCACCAGCCCTTCGCGCGATCTTCACCTACGGCACTTTGATGAGTGGCGAGCGCAACCACGACTTGCTGGCTCCTCGAGTACTCCACGCGCGCGGCTCCGCTCGCGTCGCCAACGCGTCGCTAGTTCGAATCGACTGGTACCCAGGCCTGGTCCTCAGTGACCGGGGCTCCGTTCATGGGGAGCTCTACGATGTCGCCGATGTCGCCGCGACATTCGAAGAGCTCGACTCCTACGAGGACTTCATGGGCTACGAGAGCGAAGGATCTCTCTATCGACGTTCCCTGATTCATGCGACGACTCCCAGCGGACCGGTCCTCGCGTGGACGTACATCTTTCTGGGTGATGCCGCTGACTTTCCCCTGATTCCATCGGGACGCTGGGCGGGTGCTTGACCCTTCGGCGGGCGGCCGTAGAATGGAAGCTCAGATGAAGACTCACTGCGACATTCTGCGTAACTACTTTTTTTGGTTCACCGACTGAGGTGGCCTGCGCGCTTTGTCGCTCAAAGGCCGCCTCTCAGGGCGGCCTTCTTGGTTTAACAATCTGAGGCTGTCGTGAGAGGGGCTGGGAGCCCGAACGATGGCACGGACAGATAGAAACCAAGCTCAAGACAGACACCCTCGGAGTCGCACCAGACCTCGCAAGGCGACTGTCGTACACGACGGCTCGGCATTCCAGCTCGCGGCGGACCTGCGTGCCTACGGTTTCGATGTGGCCGAGGGACCCTTGCTCTCGTCTTCGAGTCTGCACGCGAACCCGGGCGGCCTCGCGGTCATTGCCACCCGACCCGGTGCCACACGAAGCGAACGCTTGCTGGAATGGACCCATCAACTCTGCTGGAAGGGCGCTACGCTTCTTGCGGTGGGCTCGGCGGTGGGCCCGGTCGCCGAGTTCTTCGGTGCTCCCCGCAACCCCTCGTCGGACGAACGAGTCGGTGGTCGCCTAGCCAACATTGGTTCCGCAGATCAGGGCCTTTTCACCGGCCTACCCGAGAAGTTTCGCCTCGCGCTCCCCGCCGGCGACCGCTTCCCCGCATCCGAGCTGAGCTCCGAATTCGGTGCCACCGCCTGGAGTCAAGACGGC
Source organism: uncultured delta proteobacterium (assembly GCA_963716775.1). Taxonomy (GTDB): domain Bacteria; phylum Myxococcota_A; class Polyangia; order Polyangiales; family Houyiibacteriaceae; genus SG8-38. Next base: position 43,027 of record CAVQUI010000001.1, on the reverse strand, counting down.
GAGCTCATCGGAGCGTCTCACGTGTTCCGTCCGGTGCACTTGCTGCACGCCGGAGTGCTCGAGAGCGCGGAGACCCGGACGGTGGTCCTCAAGAACCTGTTGAGATTGATGCGCGAGCGAGGCGGAAGGGCTTTCTAGCAGCGGCAGCGGTTGGTTACACCGCCCACCCACCCCCACCCGTGATCCTCCCTGCCGCACCCTGCGCTTCGCTTGGGCTTGGCGGCGCATTCGCGCCGGGCTTCGCCCTTCGGGCTCGCGCTACCGCGGGTGCCTTTGGGGGGTGTCAGCGTCAGCGTCGGTGTAGCTGCTCCAGCCGCAGCGACTGTAGCTGTCCCCGCCCCTGACACTGGCTCTGACGCTGGCACTGTCGCCGCGGTCCATCCGCGAATGTGCTACTGATCCCCCATGTCCGACGCATCAGTCCTCACCGACCTCGACGGCGACGGCGTACTCACCGTCACCATGAACCGCCCCAGGCGACGCAACGCATTCAACTCGGATGCGTTCCTTGCGCTTCGGGATGCGTTTGCGAATGCCAATGCAGACCCGCGGGTTGCAGCCGTCTTGCTCACCGGTGCTGGCGACGATTTCAGCTCGGGGCTCGATCTTTCGGCGATCGACATGAATCCAGACGAGGAGCCCCCCTTCGAGCTCATGATGGACGCGATCTGCGCTTTCGATAAGCCGCTGGTTTGTGCCGCAAAGGGCTGTGCGATCGGCTTCGGCGCCACTGTGCTCTTTCACGCCGACGTCGTCTATTTGGGGCGAAGCGCGAAATTGCGCTTTCCGTTTGTAAGCCTCGGGCTCGTGACAGAAGCTGCGGCCGCGTACCTGGGTCCGGCGATGATCGGCCACAAACAGGCGGCCGAGCTGTTGTTCACTGCGGAGTTCTTTGGCGCGGACAAGGCGCTGGAGTACGGGATCGCGACCCAGGTATTCGCCGACGATGAGCTCGTGCCGAAGGCGCTCGAGAAGGCGCGTGAGATGGCGCAGTGGCCGATCGACTCCCTCGTCGCGATCAAGCGAATCATGAAGGCGATGCACGGCGACAAGGTCGCGCTCGCGCGGAAGCTCGAGATGGAGGGCTTTGGCGAGCTGATGGGCTCGCCTGCGAACATGGAGGCGTTCTCTGCATTCATGGAGAGGCGCCCGCCCGACTTCAAGCAGTTCCGGAAATGATCGAGACCGAGCGGGTCTCCAAATGGTATCGCGATGCGGCCCTGTGCTGGGCGCTGGGCGCCGCCGCGCTGGTCGCCGCGGTGTCGTTCGAGTGGTCTCGCAGATACGGCTACAATGTCTGCGACGACGCGCTCATCTCCTTTCAGTACGCGCGCAACGCTGCGCGGAGGTCTCGGCTTCGTCTTCAATCCCGGGGAACGCGTCGAGGGCTTCACCAACTTTCTTTGGACGGCGCTCCTCGCGCTGGTGCACCCGCTGAGCGATGGAAGCAGCGCGGGCTTCGTCCGACTCGCGACCGCGATCAGCATCGGTCTGGCTGCCCTCGACATCGTTCTTCTCTATCGTCTGGGGCGCCTGCTTTGGCCGCGACGAGTTGCGCCGATCGTGTTCGCGATCGGTCTGTGCGCCTTGGACAACGGCTACACGGTCTGGGCGATGCAGTCCTTGGAGTCGCATCTTCTCATCTTCACGATGCTGCTCGGCTTGCCTGTTCCTTTGGGGCACACCCAGTCGCGCCACCGCGATCGGAGCTGCCCTGAGCCTCGCGGCCGTGATGATGACCCGACCGGACGCGGCGCTCTTCGTCGCCGTCCTAGGCGCGAGCGAGCTGCTTCACGCCTGGCGTTCGGACGACGCCAAACAAGCGTTGCTTCGCGCCATCACGATCTTCGGAACGACGGCCGTCCTTTTTGGCGTGTATTTCATCTGGCGATACCAGTACTTCGGCTACCTCTTCCCCAATACGTTCTACGTCAAAGCCTCCGGCCTACGCGGTGAAGCAGTCGAGCGCGGCTTGCGTTACCTCAGCGAGTTCCTGTCGGATCGTGGTTACGTTCCCCTGCTGGCGCTGGGCGCGCTGCTAGGGCTTCGTGATCGCGTCGTCGGCCCGCTCCTGGTCTGGGCGCTGCTCTACACCGCCTACGTCGTCTACGTGGGCGGCGACTTCTATCCAGGCCACCGGTTCTTCGTCGTCCTGATCCCGTTCGCCGCGCTACTCTCAGCTTACACTCTAAGCCGGGCTGCAACCTGGGCCCGTAGTCGCTGGAGCACCACGCCACGGCCTCGCGTGGAGCGTTTGGACAGTTGGCTTGGCGCTCGTCGCGATCGTCGACTGTGCGCGGGCTGACGGTTGGTCCTGTTCGAACCGAGGTCATGCGCTGGGGTCACGAGGTCGAGCGAGTGCGCGCGTTCATGGAGTGGCTGGGCGAACAAGCACCTCCGGGTGCCTCCATCCTGACGGGCGACATCGGATCGAGCGGCTTCTACGCCAAGCTCTACGTCTATGACTATTTCGGGATCATCGATCCGGTGACCGCGCATCAGGAGCACAAGCAGCTCGGCCGAGGCAAGCCCGGGCACGAAAAGCACGCCGATCCGGACTACCTCCTCGGTAAACAACCGACCTACATCAAGCGCGGGTACATCCACCGTGACCTCTATCGGCACGGCTACTTCTTCGATTCCGACATCCCCGCGCGATTCAACGAGCCAGGCATTTGGCGAAAGGACGAGCTCCGCGAGGAAGATGGTTGGGCGGTGCTGAGCCGCATGCCTTTCGAGTCTCGACCCTACGCAGATTGGGAAGCCAGCGGAGAGGCGTTCCAGAACTGGCCGAGTCGAAGAGCAGCGAAGCAACAGCAGCGGCCGGTCGGTCAGATCGGCTGGTTTGCGTCGAGCTTCCATCCGACCTCGGGCGATGCGGCAGTGGGGCAACTACGGTCCGCCCCTTTCCCTTTGCAGGGGGAGCTCCTCGTTCTCCGCGTTGCAGGCGGGCGCGATCCGTCGAGGCTCAGGGTGGAGCTTCGCGTCGACGATGAGCTGATCGCTTCGGCGACCGGGAACGACTCCGAAACTTTCGCCAGGCACGCTTGGAATATCGCCGAGTATCGCGGGCGCTCGGCTGTGATCTTCGTCATCGACGACGCGACAGGGGGCTGGGGTCACATCATGGTCGATGAGATCGAGCAACGCGCGCACGGGCTCGTTGGAGCGACTGACAGAAAATGACAATTCTGAAGCCGCTGCACGTCTACAAGCGTAATTATCCAGCCAGCATGAAGCTGACCTGGATGCGGGCCGTCCGCATTCTCCCTTGTAGTGCGCGACCTTACGACTCAGACCCCTCATTTCGTGGCCGCCGGAGCCGAAAGGAACGACCTAGAGAGGAAGGTGCGTGTGTGTAGGCCTCCGGTTTGACCCGCTGGAAGGGGCCCGCTACGTGGGTCGCGGTTAGCGGGGAATGTGGGTGTTAGTGGTGTACCCCGCGTCATCAACGGAGAGAATCACTATGATCAAGAACATTTTTCGACTCGGCCTCGTCCTCGCGCTTTGCGGTGCGATGACGGCTTGCAAGAAGGCTGATGAAGCGGCCGACAAGGCAGCAGCGGCTGCGGATCACGCGGCGCACGAGGCGAGCAAGGCTGCCGATGCGGCTGGCGATGCAGCGGGCGAAGCTGCCGAAAAGGCCGGAGAAGCGGTCGATAGCGCCAAGCAAGCCGGCCAGAAGGCTGTCGAGGGCACCAAGGAAGCTGCCGCCGATGCCGCCGATGCCGTCAAGGGAGCCGCCGCTGACGCTAAGGATGCCGTCGAGGGAGCTGCCGCTGACGCCAAGGATGCCGCCAAGGGAGCCGCCGCTGACACGAAAGAAGCAGCCGCCAAAGCAGCTGCGGACACCAAAGCAGCCGCTGCCGACGTGAAGGCTGATACCGAAGCTGCTGCCGCGGACGCCAAGGCGGACGCCAAGAAGAACCTGGGCCGCTAGGCCGACGGGTTTCAGTCCTATCAGTAAGAAAGCCGGCTCATGCGAGCCGGCTTTTTTCGTTGCTGCCGCGTTCCTGGCGGCAATCTGAGGCGTCGACTTGCGTGGGACGCATGGCTAACTAGAACATGTTTCACTCCGGCAGCAACGCCGGGAAGCGTGAGGCCATGTACTTCGACTACACCCCCGAGCAAAAAGCACTGCGCGACGAGCTTCGCGCGTATTTCGATCACCTGATCACCGACGAGCTCCTCGCCGAGCTCGACGAAGCCGAAGGCGGCGGGCCCCTCTATCACGAGGCCATGCAGCAGCTCGGTGCCGACGGATGGCTCGGCATCGGCTGGCCGAAGGAGCACGGCGGCCAGGGCCGAGGTCCGATCGAGCAGTTCATCTTCTTCGACGAGGTGCAGCGGGCAGGCTTTCCGGTTCCCATCCTCACGCTGAACACGGTGGGGCCGACCCTGCTCAAGTTCGGCACGGCGGAGCAGAAGGCCACGTACCCACCGAAGATCCTAGAAGGCAAGTGTCACTTCTCAATCGGGTACACCGAGCCAGCGTCGGGCACCGACCTCGCTTCCCTGCAGACCAGCGCCGTCCGGGACGGCGATGAGTACGTGATCAACGGCCAGAAGATCTGGACGAGCTTGGCGGATCACGCCGACTACATGTGGCTTGCGTGCCGCACCGATCCCGATGCGCCGCCGCACAAGGGAATCTCGATCATCATCGTTCCGGCGGACGCCGAGGGCGTTCAGATCACGCCGATGCACGCGCTCGGAGAGAACAACGTCCACGCGGTCTATTACGACGACGTGCGTGTCCCGGCCGAGAACCTCGTCGGTGGAGAAAACAAGGGCTGGCACCTGATCACCACTCAGCTCAACCACGAACGCGTCGCCCTTTGTTCAGTCGGTCCGCTCGAAAAGATCCATACCCAAACCATCGAATGGGCGAAGAAGACTCCGAACGGCGATGGTGGCATGCTCATCGACTTGCCCTGGGTCAAGACCAACCTCGCGCGGGTCCACGCCAAGCTCGAAGTGCTCAAGCTGCTCAACTGGCAGCAAGCCTGGGGCATCGCCCACGACACCCTGTCGCCAGCCGACGCGTCCGCGATCAAGGTCTTCGGCTCGGAGTTCTACGTCGAGGGCTCGAGGCTGCTCATGGAGGTTCACGGAGCAGCGGGCGTGCTTCACCACAGCTCGGAGGGGGTACTCCTTCGCGGGACGGCTCGAGAAGTACTACCGCATGTCCCTAGTGCTCACCTTCGGGGGCGGCACCAACGAAATTCAACGAGACATCATTTGCCAGGCCGGGCTTCGCATGCCGCGCCTCGGGCGACGCTGAAGAGGCCCGACATGGATTTCTCATTCACCGAAGACCAGAACAGCATTCGAGACCTCGTCAAGCAGGTGCTCGCCGACATCGTCACCGACGATTCTCTGAAAGCGCTTGCCAAGGAAGGCACCTGGTTTCACGAGCGCGCATGGAAGCAGCTCGCGGAGTCGGAGATGCTCGGCCTTGCCATCCCCGAACAGTACGGCGGAGCGGGAATGGGGCTGACCGAGCTCTGTCTGCTCCTGCAGCAAGTCGGGCGTACGGTGGCACCGATTCCCGCCATCGAGACGCTGGTGTCGGCCGCGCTTCCCTTGACGGCGTTCGGAACGCCGGAGCAGAAGGATCGCTACCTCGGCGGGATCGCTCAGGGCCGCACGATCGTGACCGCGGCTCTCGTCGATACGGGGAGCCGCAATCCGCTCAATCCATCTGCGGTCGCCAAGGCAGACGGTGATGGTTGGCGTGTCTCTGGGCGCTTCAGCAACGTCGCCTACGCGGATCTCGCCGAACGGATCATCGTGCCGGCGCGCACCGGTGGCGGCTCGATCGTCGTGCTGCTGGTCGACCCCAAGGCCGACGGCGCGCGCCTCGGCGAGCAGCGGGGCACCAACGGACAGCCGCTTTGGCTGCTCGAGCTGAACGACAGTCCCGCCGCTGCCAGCGATGTGCTCGGTGGCACGGAGCAGGGCGAGCTGGTCCTTCGCTACCTGGTCGAGCGCACCGACCTCGCCATCTGCGCGGTCGAGTACGGCATCGCAGAGCAGGCGCTCTTCATGACCGCCACGTACTCGGGTGAACGCACGCAGTTCCGGGTTCCCATCGGCACGTTCCAGGGTGTGACGCAACGGGTGGGCGATGCATACATCGATGTACAGGCGATGCGTTCATCGATGTGGCAAGCGTGCTGGCGCCTAGATCAAGGTCTCGACGCTCGCAAAGAGCTTGCCGTTGCGAAGTTTTTCGCCTCGGAAGCCGGTGCCCGGGTCGTAGCCGCCGCTCAGCACGTGCATGGCGGCATGGGCTTCGATCGGGACTATCCGCTGTACCGCTACTTCATGACTTCAAAGCATCTCGAGTTCACTCTGGGCGGAACGCAGGAGACGCTCACTCGGCTCGGCGAGCTCATTTCCGAGTGAGCTAGCCAGGCGCGACGAGCCGCGAAACCCAGAAACCGTGGAAACCGCATCCTCCGGCATGTAACAATAGTCCCTGCCTAGTAGCCGCCAGTTGGTGAGACTCGCGGTACCAGGCAGGGGGGTTGAAATGAAGGAGAGGTTTCTATTTTTAGCTACGGCGCTTGCGCTCTTTAGTTACGGCTGTGGTTCACCGGATGATGGGGGAGCGAGCCGGGCGATCAGCAATCCGAACGCGGAGGCAGCCGCACAAACTGCGGTTAGCGCGACTACGGCGCTTGGCGAGGTCAAGACTGCGCCCGACAGCGCCAACGCCATGGGCGCCCTCAGCAACATGTACGGCCAGCTCAGCGTCATGGCGTCATCCGGCGCGGCTGGGGTTCCAGGACTTGCGATCACCGAAGGATCCGCCGAAAAGGCGGGGTTCGATACTTGCGTGACGGCGACCGATACCCTGGTGACCTACAACTCCTGTGAATACGGGTCGACCAGCATCGACGGAACGATCGGAATCAACTGGGATACGATCACCTGCAATCTCACCGTCAACTCCGGGCTCTCCGAGACCGCCGTTGGCTTCACCATGGTGGGCTCGCTCACGGTCACCGAGACTCTGGTCACCGGCTCCATGACCTATGACACCAGCATTAGCGGAATCGACATTCCTGGGGGCGTCGGAAGCGTTCGCCTGGAAGCGAACTACAACGACGTTGGCGTCGATGCGCAGGGTTGTCCGGTTTCGGGTTCACTCACGGTTCGTCAGTCCGTCACGGGGGGCCTCGGTTACGACTTCGGCGTAGTTCGAGCCGATTTCGGACCTAGCTGCGGCGACGTTCAACTCTACAACTGAGAACAGGCTGCATGAGTCAAGAAGGGGCTGCCCGGGGCCGGGCGGTCCCTTTTTCTTTGCATGCCCGTCCGGCACGGCTGTGCGTTGGAGACCTCGACGACTTGGATTAGGGTCTGCGGCATGGCCATTGCAGCGTTCCTGAGAGCCGAAGCGCTCACTACTGAGTCCAAGACCAACTTCATTCGCGAGGCCTGGGACCGGCTTTGCGGTATCCCCGGAGGAAAACGGATCTTCAGCAGACTCGTTGGACGGGTCGCGCCGTACACAGGCACCATCGGTGCCGTGGTGCAAGAGCTCGGCCCGGGCTATTCGCGCGTCACACTCGCCGATCGACGAGCCGTCCGAAATCATCTCTCTTGCGTGCATGCCGTCGCGCTGGCGAATCTCGTCGAGCTGACCGGCAACGTCGCACTCGGCTATTCGCTTCCCGACGACGCGCGCTTCATCGTCGCCGGCATGAGCCTCGACTACATCAAGAAGGCGCGCGGAACCATCACGGGCGAATGCCGCACCCCGCCAATCGAGTCCAGCGAGAAGCGCGAATACGAGGTGAAGGTCACGCTCAGGGATGAGGGCGGGGACCTCGTGGTGGACGGGGTCTTGCGGACGCTCGTGGGGCCGAAGGCGGGGTAGCGGCAGCGGCAGTGGCAGCCCGGACGCCTCCGGCGGTCGGTTGGTCCCGCCCCACCACCCCCACACTATCGCCTACCCCCACCCGTAGTTCGGGTATCACTCTCACGCGAGTGAGCAGCGTCCCTGGCGCGGCGGTCGCTTCGCTCCGCCTTGCCGGCGCGTTCGCGCTGCCGCCTGCTGTCTTGGGGGCGGCGTGGAGGACTTCTCTTGATGGCGCCGTACGGATGTACGCGGTTCAAGATGTCTCCGTATGGAGGGGCTCGGAAGAAGCGCGATATGGGGTGGAGTCGACGTCGCAAGTGACAATCGGCAAGATAGCAACCACCTCCGATTGGCGCGCGCGCCGAGGCGAGGCTTGCGTGGTCTCAGCCCTCAAGTGCATCCGACCACAAATGCAGGCCGAGCCGTTCGGCGGAACCCCGTATCGCGCTTCTTCCGAGCCCCGATCCATCCCCCACCCGTAGTTTTGGTATCACTCTCACGCGCGTGGGCAGCGCGCCTGGCGCGGCGGTCGCTTCGCTCCGCCTTGCCGGCGCGTTCGCGCTGCCGCCTGCTGGCGTGGGGCGTGCCAGTGCCGGTGCTCGCGAGGCCCTAGGCTTCTGCGCTTCGAATCAGCTCCTGCGCTGCCGCTCTGGCCTGGTCCGTGACCGTGACTCCGCCCAGCATTCGCGCGATCTCCTCGAGCCGTTCCTGGTCGGACAGCAGTCGGATGTCGCTCTTGGTTCGTTTGCCGACGACCTCCTTGTGAACGCGGTAGTGCGCGTCGGCGTAGGCGGAGATCTGCGGGAGGTGCGTGATGCACAGGACCTGGCTGTGTTGGGCGACCTCGTGGATCTTCCGGCCGATGACTTCGGCGACGGCGCCGCCGACGCCGGCGTCGACTTCGTCGAAGACATAGAGGCTTGCGGGGCCGATGCCCGCGAGCACGCGTTTGATCGCGAGCATCGCGCGGGAGAGCTCTCCGCCGCTTGCTATCTTGCGGAGGGGCTTGGCGTCTTCCCCGCGGTTGGGCGCGATGAGTAGCTCGGCGTGGTCGATTCCAGTCGGGGAGAGCCGAGCGCCTTCGACTTGGAGCTCGCGTGGGCCGCCCTCTAGGGCAGCAAGCTCAACGGTGACCTTGGCTTCGCCCATGCTGAGCGACGAAAGCTCCTTACTGATCTCCTTGCTGAGCTTGGCGGCGGCGGTCTGTCGCTTGCCGCGCAGAGCGAGCGCGACCTGGGAAGCTTCCTCCAGCGCCTCGTCAAATTCCCGCTGATAGCGGTCCAGGCGCTCTTCGTAGCGTTCCAGGGAGTCGAGCTCCTCTGCGGCCTGGTCCCGGTAACTGAGGATCTCCGCTGCGGTATCTCCGTATTTTCGCTTGATTCGTGACAGACGGTCGAGCTGTTCTTCGAGCGTTCCAAGCCGATTCGGATCAAACGACAAGTCGCGTGCGTAGTTTCCTAGCTCCGCCGCGGCATCTTCGAGCTGCAACACGGCGTCGCGAACCTGAGTGGCCACCGGGCCCAGGCTTGGATCGAAACCAGAGGCTTGCTCGAGCGAAGTCGCAATTCGCGAGACGGTGCCACAGATGGAATCGTCATTGGAATAGAGCCGTGCTTCGGCCTCGCCCGCCGTCGTCCCCAACTTCTCCGCATGGCGAAGCCGCTCACATTCCACGATGAGGGCTTCTTCGTTCTCGAGCGCGTCCCGCAGCGTTTCAATCTCGTTGACCTGATAGCGAAGTAGATCCTCGCGATCGGCTTTGCCACGCTCTTCGGTCACGACCTGCTCGAGTCGCGCACCGGCCTCGACCAGCGCGGCGTGTGCGCGGCCGACTTCTTCGACCAACGGCCCATGGCTTGCGAAGGCATCGAGATAGCTGAGATGGTGCCGCGAGTCGGCCAGCGAGTGGTACTCGTGCTGCGACGAGATGTCCGCCAAGCCCTTGGTGACTTCCTTGAGTTGAGCAAGGGTGGCAAGCCGTCCGTTGACGTACGCCCGCGTTCGTCCCGTCGCGCTCACGACTCGGCGGATCAGGAGCTCACCATCGGTCTCGATGCCTTGCTCTCGTAGCGCGCCCAGCACATCTGGCTGATCGGACAGGTCGAAGAGTGCCTCGACCTCCGCGGCCTCCGCGTCTGTGCGAACCACCTCGGGCCGCCCCCGGGCCCCCAGCACTAACTGAAGCGCGTCGACCAGAATCGATTTCCCGGCGCCGGTCTCGCCTGTGACGATGTTGAGCCCGGCGTCGAGCTCCACCTCGAGCGCTTCGATGATGGCGAAGCTCCGGACCCGCAGACACGTGAGCACGGCGAAAGCTCTAGCACAGGCGTTGCGTAGGCGCTGCACAGGCGCTAGCAAACGAGGCACATGGCCTCCTCATCCGAAATTCGGGAATCGTTCCTTCGGTTCTTCGCGGAGCGCGAGCACGAACGGGTCGCGTCGGGTCCGCTCGTACCGCCCAACGATCCGACTCTGATGTTCGCCAACGCGGGCATGGTGCAGTTCAAGGATGTCTTCACCGGCAAGGAAGACAGGCCTTACTCGCGCGCGACCTCGTCGCAGAAGTGCATCCGCATCAGCGGGAAGCACAACGACCTCGAGAACGTGGGAGTGACCGCCCGCCACCACACATTCTTCGAGATGCTGGGCAACTTCTCGTTCGGCAACTACTTCAAGCGCGACGCGATCAAGTTCGCTTGGAACTACTTCATCGATACGCTCGCCCTCGATCCCGAGCGAATCGTGGTCACCGTCTTCGGAGGCGAAGAAGGGCTTGCGCCTGCCGATGATGAGGCCGCTGCGATTTGGAAAGACGTCACGGGCTTCCCAGAAGAGCGGATCATCCGCTGCGGCGCCAAAGACAACTTCTGGCAGATGGGCGACACCGGCCCTTGTGGGCCATGCTCCGAGCTCCACTACTGCCTCGGACTCGACGACATCGACCCGCGCACCTTCGGAGAAGAGCCGGCTTCGGACGGAAGAGGCTGGTTCGAGCTCTGGAATCTCGTGTTCATGCAGTTCAATCGGCATGCCGACGGCAGGATGGATTCCCTGCCGGCGCCTTCGATCGACACCGGTGCCGGCCTCGAGCGAATCGCTGTCGTCAAGCAAGGCGTATTGAGCAACTATGACACCGACCTGTTGAGGCCGATCGTCGACTTGGCTTCTGAAATTTCGGGGAAGCGTTACCGTGAGAGTCAGTCCGAGGACGACGTGAGCATGCGTGTCATCGCCGACCATGCCCGGACGACGGCGTTCCTGATCTCCGAGGGCGTGTTCCCCGACAAAGACGGGCGCGCCTACGTGTTGCGCCGGGTGATGCGCCGCGCGATTCGCCACGGGCACCGTCTCGGCATCCACGAGCCATTCCTTCATCACTGTGCGCTCAGGGTCGTCGATGACATGGGCGACGTTTACCCTCAGCTGGCCGAGCGCCGCGCGCTCATCGAACAAATCGCACTGCAAGAAGAAGAGCGCTTTCGGCGCACGCTCGACCGGGGGCTGCAGCTCATTTCGGAGAACAAGAAGTGGATCGACCTCGGCGGCGCCCGTTCGCTGCCTGGGGACGTGGCCTTCAAGCTCTACGACACCTACGGCTTTCCCCTCGATCTTCAGAACGTGATCGGCGACGAGCAAGGCTTCACCATCGATCAGCAGGGCTTCGACGCCGAGCTCGAGCAGGCACGTCTGCGAAGCCAGGGCTCCAAAGTCGGCAGTAGCGCGGTCGCTGAAGTGTATCCGGCGCTCGCGCAGCAGCATGGGGCCGTCGAGTTCCTCGGCTATGAGCAGGAGGAGGCACGAAGCGAGGTCCTCGCAGTGCTTACTAAGGGTGTTGCCGTCGCAGAGCTTGGCATCGGCACCTCCGGAGAGATCATCACCCGCGCCACTCCGTTCTATCCGGAGCAGGGCGGCCAAGTCGGCGATCGGGGCGTCATCGAGATGGACGGCGCTCGCTTCGAAGTCGAAGGCACCCAGAAGCCAGTGGAGGGCTTGATCGTCCACCTGGGCAAGGTGGCCTCGGGCTCGTTCAAGACTGGCGCGGAAGTCGAGCTCCGTGTCGACCACGCGCTTCGGAGCGCCACGCGCCGCAATCACAGTGCGACACACTTGCTGCACTGGGCTCTGCGCCAGGTCGTCGGCGAAACCGCGGCGCAAAAGGGCTCCCTCGTGGGCCCCGAGCGCCTGCGCTTCGACTACAGCGGCACCCGTCCCCTGCGAGCCTCCGAGCTCGAACAGATTGAAGACCTCGTGAACGCACGGGTGCTCGAGAACACCGAAATCACGACCGATGCGCTCGGCATGGACGAAGCCAAAGCCCGAGGCGCGATCGGCATCTTCGAGGAGAAGTACGGTGAGGTGGTTCGGATGCTCACCATCGGCCCGTCGCTCGAGCTTTGCGGAGGCACGCACGCGCGGCGCACTGGCGATATCGGGCTCTTCAAAGTGCTTTCGGAGACTGGGCTCGCCGCTGGCGTTCGCCGCATCGAGGCTACGACAGGCCTGAATGCGCTCGGGCACCTACGCCGGATCGAATCCGAGCTCACCGGCGCGGCTTCGTTGCTCAAGTCGCCCGCTCAGCAGCTTCGTGACCGGGTCGAGCGTCTCATCGAGCAGCAAAAAGAATCTCAGCGCGAAATCGAACGACTCAAGCGCTCTCTGATGTCCGGCGACAGCACGGACCTTTCGGCCAACGCGCGCGAGGTCGATGGCGCTAGAGTGCTGGGAGCCATGGTCGAGCTCGGCGACGCGGGAGCTCTTCGCGAAATGGCCGACCAACTGCGAGACAAGCTGGCACCGGCAGTGATTCTGCTCGGCTCTCCCAGCAAGGATGGCAAGAAGGCGCTGCTCGTCTGCAGCGTCTCTAAGAATCTGATCGGTCGGTTTCGGGCAGGTGACATCGTCAAAACAGCCGCCGGCATCGTCGGGGGCAACGGCGGCGGCCGTCCCGACTTCGCGCAGGCCGGCGGTCCCGATCCGAGTAAGCTCGCTGACGCGATCAAGACAGTGTACGAGCTCGCAGGAGCCAGCTAGGTGTCCGCCAAGTCCCGGGCCGTCGGCGCCATTCTCAACGCATACCTCAGCTCGAGACCTGCGAAGCATGCGCTGTACTCGGTCGGCCGAGTCCTACGAGGCGGACGTAGGCACGCTCGTTTCTACTATCGCGCCGACGATCCGTACAGCCACATCTTGGCGCAAGTCGCGCCACGACTGACCAGCACTTATGGTCTCGACATCGAGGTCGTTCCGGTAGCTCAGCCGAGCATAGCGGCCAATCCCGCGCCTGAGATGCTCCTCGAGCACGCGATGCGCGACGCGGCGCTGCTTGCAGAGAGCTACGGCCTGAGCTTCCCGCACGACGCCACGCCGCCGTCCGAAGATCGTGTTCGGCGCGCCCATGCCGTCCTGCTCGAACCCAGGCCTGCCCAGGAGCAACTGCAAGTAGCGACGGAGCTTGGCGAATCGGTCTGGCGCGACGACGGACAGGCTCTGGCGTCGATCGTCGAGCGTTGCGGAAGCGCGTCGGGTGAAGCGGTCCGACCGGCCCTCGACGCGAACTATGCGGCGCTCGAGCGTGCCGGGCACTACCAGCCTGGCATGATCAACTACGGAGGCGACTGGTACTGGGGGATCGACCGACTTCATTTCCTCGAGGAAAGGCTTCATCGCGAAGGGCTCGAGGGGAGCATCGAGCTCAACGCAGGCCCCATGCCCACGCTTGCATCGATGATCCATTCGTCTGCTTCAGGCCCGCTGCGCATCGAGGTCTTCGTTTCGTTCCGAAGCCCGTACTCCTACTTGTCGATCCCCCAGCTGATCGAGTTGCGGGACCGTCACGGTGTCGAGGTCACGGTGCGGCCGGTGTTGCCTATGGTCATGCGAGGCCTTCCGGTGCCTCAGGCCAAGAGGCTCTACATCGTGCACGACGCGAAGCGTGAAGCGGATCGTCTGGGCATCCCGTTTGGTCACGTCTGCGATCCTTTGGGAGACGGCATTGGGCACTGCATGGCAGTGTTCTTCCGCTGCGCGCTTGGCAGGGGGCTCGAGCTCGAGTTTCCGCGCTCGGTCATGCAGGGCATCTGGTCAGAGGCCCGGGATGTCGCGCACCTTCCCGACCTCCTGTTTCTCGCAGAGCGGGTGGGGATCAGCGAAGCCGAGGTGCGGGCTGCCATCGAGGACAGCAGCTGGCAGGAATCGGCCAAGGCCAATCGGCAAGATCTGACGGACATGGGGCTTTGGGGCGTGCCCTCCATTCGAATCGGCTCGTATTCCACTTGGGGCCAGGACCGCATTCCAGCGCTCGAGGCCGAAATCACTCGGCTTTCGGAAGCGACCTAAGAGACTTTTTCGAGCGAAAGACTTTACGAAGTCCCATTTTCCTGTGACATTGATTGCGTGGGCTTTCCCGAAGAGAAGCTGGCTGGGGCGGACCAGGCTCTTGCGGACCTCGGCAAGAGTGACGCCGAGGTTACCGAGGTTCGCAGTCGATTCACGAGCACGACTGCCATCGATCTAAAGGCCGTGGATGGCGAGCTCGGCGCGCTCGCTGAAGAGGTACCCTTCGACGGCGAATCGAGCGATCTGCACACTGAGCGACCCGTCACGCTTCCACAGACGGAAAGCGACTGGGAAGATGAGCACACGGAGGTCGAGATCATGGACGAGTCGGACTTCGTTCTGCTCGTCGACGAAGACGACCTCGAAGAGCTCGAGAGAGCCGGTGAAGACGACGGATTGCAGACCAGTCCCGCGGCGCCTCCCGATGACGAGAAGACGGTTGAGGGCGAAGGCAGCTTCTTCAAGAAGCTCTTTGGCAGCCGCCGCACCAGCAGCAACCCCTAGCCGAGCTCAGAAGTAGATCGTCCCGCCGAAGGTGAGCACGGCGCCGCCCGAAGTGTTCGTGCCGCGCACGCCATCGAAGAACTCCGGTCGTGGGTCATTGTCGATTCGATAACGGATGATGCCTCGAACATCGGCATTGAGCGCAAACGCTGGCGCGAGCCTGAGCTCGATTCCCGCGCCCCCCTGGCCTCCCACGTGCGTCATACGACGAACCTCATAGAGCGTGTCAACCCGGCCAAAGGAGAAACCGGAGCCCAGCAAGAAGTAGAACTGGAACTTGTGCTGAGGATTGACGAAGAACAGAACGTTGGCCGTGAGCGGAATCTCGGTGCGGTAGTAGCCTTGGTAGTCGTGGCCGGCGTAGTACCCTGAGCCCAGATCGATTCCGATGTGCTCATTGGGACGGAAGCGAAGCGCGCCGCCGAAGCCGCCCATCTGCACTTGCGGCCCGAAAGAGCCACCAAAGTCGAAGTGAAGACCGACCTTGCGATCCCGTTGTTTCGGAGGTGGCGGTTGGGGCGCGGCTGGCTGCTGGATTGGCGTGTGCTTGATGACAACCACCGTAGGCGGCCTGGTTTTGACCACGACTGGAGACGAGGGCTCGTCGGGTCGAACGACGACAACTTCTGCGCGCGCCGCCGTCGTGCTGCTGAGCACGACCGCGAAGGCAATAATAGGAAGGACTAGAAATCGGAGCATGGGGCCACCTCTTGCCCTTCTACGAGGGGGCCCGGCGAAACATTCAAATCAGGCGAATTCAGTCGAGATTTCAGCGAACGGAGCGTCGGTCTTCGAGCGCCCGGCCCAAAGTGACCTGGTCGGTGAACTCGAGCTCGCCACCGTGGGGCACGCCTGCCGCGATTCGCGAAACGCGCACCGGCGAAGCGGAAAGGGCGTCCGCAACGTAGAGCGCCGTCGCCTCGCCTTCGACGCTTAGTGGTGTGGCGACGATGATCTCTTTGATGTCTTCGTCGACGATGCGCCGTTCGAGGGCGTCGAGCGGAAGCTGATCAGGGCCGACGCCGTCGAGTGGCGCCAGCAAGCCGTGCAAGACGTGGTAACGGCCGCGGAAGCTTCCGAGTGCCTCGAGAGCGATCAAGTCAGGGACTTTTGCCACCACACAAACCAGCGTTTCGTCGCGGCGCGGGTCCTGGCAGATCGCGCAACGTGACTCGGCGCCGTAGTTCCCGCAGAGCTCGCAACGCGTGACTTCGTCGTGGATGGTGCTCAGGGCCTGGCCGAGCGCCTGGGCATACTGCTCCTCGCCTTCGAGCACGTGAAATGCGAGGCGAGCCGCGGTGCGTCCGCCGACGCCGGGCAGCCTCGACAGTAATGAGATCAGCGATGCGATCGGGTCATTGGCCGTCATCACTCAGCCGAGCCCAGGTATCGCGAGGCCCCCCGTGATCTTCTCGATCTCTGCGTCGACGTGCTCGCGAGCTTTCGTCAGGGCAGCGTTTGCGGCTGCGACGACGAGGTCCTGTACCATCTCCATGTCTTCTTCTTGCAGAAGCGCTTTGTCGATTCGAATCTCAGTAAGCTCGGGAATGCCGTTGGCTACCGCGGTCACCTTGTCGTTCCCTGCGCTGGCCTCGAAAGTCTCTTGGTTGAGCTCCTCCCGACGCTTTTCGACCTTGCGTTGGACGCGGCCTGCTTGCCGCATGAGCTCTCCCATTCCGCCACGAAAATTCATTCGATCCTCTCAGTCCGCTTCGATGTGCACTTTCAGCTTTCCAGCTGATTCGGGGAATACGTCGATGGCGTCGCGCACGCGCGGGTGGTTGAGCGCCTCTTTGCGCTTGGCTTCCGCCTCGGCTTCTTTGCGTTGAGCAGCCACCGCCGCGACCGTTTTCGTTGCCGCCTCGCCTTTGGCGTCGAAGCGTATTTGTATCTCCGGACGCGCGCCGAGCTGCTTTTCTGCCACCCGCTCGATGGCTGCGATCGATTCGGGCGACTCGGCCTGGCGCCCGTAGAACGAGCCGTCTTTGAACGAGAGGACGATTCGGTCCGGGCCGACGGCCTTGGGAATCCCGTGTTCGAGCACCGCGGCCAGCGCAGGTTGCTGCTGTTCGAGCGCGCTGACCAGCTCTTCCCACTCTTGGAGGGCGGCTCGGCGGATGGGGGTCAGCACCTCGCCGGTGCTGGTTTGAAAACCACCGGCGTGCTTGGTGGCCGGCATGATCGGCTCGCTCGGAGTCTTCCGGTTCCGATCGGGCGCCGGCTCGGGTGCGGAAGCCGGGCTGGGTGCTGCCTTCGGTTTCGCTTCCGGCTTTGCTGCGAGATTTGGCTGCGGCTTGGCCTCGGCTTTGGCCTCGGCCGGACGGGGAGCAGGGTTCGGTCTTGGCTTGCGAGGCCGAGAACCACCGGGCGAGCTTCCCCCGGCCCCAGGGTTTCCTTGAAGCGCTTCGAGCCGGGCGAGGAGCTCGGAGACCGATTGAAGAGGGGGGCGGGTGGCGACGCGCACCAGGCCCATTTCGAGCATGAGCTTCGGGTTTGGGCTCTGCGCCATTTCGTCCATGACCATCGAGGTCGCTCGAAACGCGCGCTGGATCTCCAGAATGTCGATGTCTCCAATGAGCGCTTCGGCGGACTCTCGCTCTTCGGGAACCCATTCTGCGGGGTCTCCTGCATCGAGCTTGAGGACGACCAGGTCGCGCATGAGTTGCAGCAGCTGACGGGCGAAGTGCTGCATGTCGACGCTCTTGTCGGCAAGGCCGTCGATCGCTTTGATGACCGCGGCCCCTTCACCCTGGAGAACTGCGCCCGCGACGTCGTAGAGGGCCTCGCGCGCGGCGATTCCAAGGCTCGCGGCCACGGTGTCTGCGGTGATTCGATCGTCGGAGATCGCGACGAGTTGGTCGAGCAAGGTCAGGGCGTCTCGCATCGAGCCTGCTGCCTCGCGAGCCACGACTGAGATCGCCTCCTCGTCCGCCGATAGGGATTCCGCTTCGAGGATCCCACGGACTCGCTCGGCAATGAGCCGGTGGGGGATCAGCCGGAAGTCGTACTGCTGGCATCGGGACCGGATGGTGACCGGCACCTTGTGGCTCTCGGTGGTCGCGAAGATGAACTTCACGTGATCGGGGGGCTCTTCGAGGGTCTTCAAGAAGGCGTTGAACGCACCCGCCGAGAGCATGTGCACCTCATCGACGATCACGATCTTGTAGCGGTCTCGCTGCGGCCGATAGGGCAGGGACTCTTGGAGGCGGCGGACATCCTCGACGCTGTTGTTCGAGGCGCCGTCGATCTCTTGGACATCTACATCGACGCCTGCGGTGATGTCGAGGCAGGGCGCGCACTGGTTGCAAGGGGTTGGTGTCGGCCCCTTTTCGCAGTTGAGCGCCTTGGCGAGCAGTCGGGCTGTGCTGGTCTTGCCGACCCCGCGAACACCCGTGAAGAGGAACGCATGCGCCACCCGATCGGCGTGGATCGCGTTGGCGAGCGTGCGCGCTACGTGCTCCTGACCGACGAGGTCTTCGAAGCTTTGCGGCCGGTACTTCCTTGCGAGAACGGTGTACGCCATCGGGCCAGCGAGCCTATCACGGCTGTCCGTCCGGCGCAGCCGTGCTCCGTCCTCGCTGTCGGGCTACTGCCCTTCTTGGTCGTCCAGCATTTCTTCGACTTCTTGGTCCTCGAACTCTTCCTCCTCGAGGTCGTCGTCTTCGAATTCTTCGTCTTCGAGGTCGTCGTCTTCGAATTCTTCGTCTTCGAGGTCGTCGTCTTCGTCTGCGCCCTCGGCTTCCATGGCTTCTTGCATCATTTCTTCCATGGTGGGCATGCCGCCGGCATAGTCGCCGCGATCATCTTCGCCGTCGCCGTCTTCGTCGACTAAGGCGTTGGGATCGCCGCCCATGATCACGTTGCCGAGACCGATCGAGATCTGAGGGTACCAGGTGATGAGGCCGAGGCCGATCAGCATCAATCCCACGAATGGGGCGACGCTTCGAATGATGTGACCGAGCCCCTTCTCATAGAGCGCGCTCGCGACGAAGAGGTTGAGGCCGACAGGCGGCGTCAAGTAACCGATCTCCAAGTTGACGATGAAGATGATGCCGAAGTGCATGGGGTCGACGCCCATCGAAGCGGCGATCGGTGCCAACAGTGGCACGAAGACGAACATCGCGCTGAGGATGTCCATCATCATGCCGACCGCGAGAAGGATCAGGTTGAGCAAGATGAGGAACTGCCAGTGCTCGAGCTCCTTGCCCTGAATCCACTCGACCATGAGGGCCGGGATCTCTTCCTTTTCGAGGAACTCGCCGAGCGCGAGCGCCATGACCATGATGACCAGGAAGGAACCGAGGAACACGCCAGTCTCGCCGAAGATGCCAGGGATGGCTTTGAGCTTGAGCGCTCGATGCAGCCAGACCTCCACGACGACCGCGTACGCGATGCTGACGGCGGATGCTTCGACTGCGTTGAAAATGCCGCCGTAGATGCCCCCGAGGATCAGGAGTGGGAACATCAGGGCCCAGAAGCCGTCTCGGGTTGCGGCTGCGAGCCGCTTGAACTTGAACGGGGAGGTCGGGACCTTGTCGACGATGCCCTGGTAGAAGGAGTAGCCGATCAGGATCGAGCCCATGACGATGCCAGGGCCGAAGCCCGAAGCGAACAGGCGCTCGACCTCGATCACGGCCGTCTGGTTGACGATCGGGTACACGATCATCGGGATCGATGGAGGGATCAGAATGCCTAGCGAGCCTGCCGAGGTGAGCAAGCCATGCGAGAACCGCTCTCGATAGCCCTCTGCGATGAGAGCCGGTCCCATCATCGTGCCGATCGCGACGACGGTGGCAGGGCTCGAGCCGCTGATCGCCGCAAAGAGCATGCACGCGATGACACCGCTCATCGCCATGCCGCCTGGGACCCAGCCGATGAGCGCCTGCGCGAAGTCGACCAGTCGCTGACTGATCTGACCCCGGCTCATGACCGCGCCGCTCATGATGAAGAACGGGATCGCGAGCAGGGTGGGGCTGTCGGCGAGGCTGCGGATGCCCTCGATGACGATCGTGAACTGGGTCGGGTCTCGGAAGCCGCTCCAAAGGAAGAGGCTGCCGAGAGTCGCGATGCCGATCAGAACGAACAGCGGCGCACCGACGAGTGCTGCCGCGATGATCGCAGATGCCAGGATGCCGCCCTTGCCGAGGAACGGCAGGAAGAGGACGATCGCGATCATGATGAGGAGTGGAAGCTTGCGCTCTTTGACCTGGTTCATCCTTCCGCTCCCTTCTTGGAAACCTGGGTCGCAGCGACCACGGCCTCTTCTTCGGGAGCGGCGCCGTACGAGCCGCCCATGATCGAGCTAAAGGCGGCGCCAACGTAGCGAATCATCGTCATGGCGAACGCAGCAGGGACGGCGATCGTTGCCACCCAATCGGGAATGTTGGTTTGCTCGAATCGGCCTTCGAGCTGGATTGCTTCAGCTGCGTACTCGTAGCCGAGCAAGGCCATGAAAAAACAGAACGCAGCAGTCAGCAGGTAGCCGATCGCGTCGCTGAACCGGGACATCGACCGGGGCACCACCTTCTTGAGGGCGCCCACTTGAATGTGCTTGCCCTCGTGGGCGCAAACGCTCGCGCCGAGAAAACCGACCCAGAGCAGCATGATGAGTGAAAGCTCCTTGGACCAGCTGTACCCGTCGGGGAAGAAGTTGAGCGTGACATAGATGTAGAGAGCTGTGACCACCAGGAAGGCGATGAGTTTGCTGACCCAGCCATCTGCGCGCGCCCGCAGCAGGCTGTAGAGCCAAGCCGCGCCACAAAGCCCATACAGCAGCAGGTAGAACCAGCGTGACTCGACCCGGGGCTGAAGCATGATCCAAGCGAGAAGGCCGAGGCCGGCGCAAGCAGCGATCGTTTCGATCAGCGGCTTGATCTTTGATCGTTCTTGGCCTTCGGACGCATGCTTCTCGGCCGTCCAGAAAGCGAAGTACACGAGCCCTATCCCGATGATCCCCGTGACGATCGGGCCGATGGTGGTCAGCGTCTTCATCGACTCCGGATTCTCGATGCCGAGGATACGAGCCGTGAGCTCGGCGACCTTGCTGTCCGGCGCCGCCAGACGCCTGTACACGACGTCGAGAAACACCATGACGGCGGAGGCACCGAGAAAGGTCCAGAGGATCCCCATCTCGATGTTGAAAATCCAGTCGTCTATCCGTCGTATGACGCCCCAAGGACCCTCATACGGGTTGTCTTTGCCCGGTTCAGTCATAGCGCCGGACGGTACGTTTGATCGCGCTGGCGATCAAGACTTGTTGAGGTAGGGTCGCAAAAGAACACATGCGTACAGTCATCCACTTCGACATGGACGCGTTTTTTGCGTCGGTGGAGCAGCTGGACGACCCGGATTTGCGCGGGAAGCCCGTCCTGGTTGGTGTGCGCTCGAGGCGCGGGGTTGTCACGGCAGCCTCTTATGAGGCGCGCCCGACTGGGGTTCGGTCGGCCATGTCGATGGTAGAGGCCCTGCGCCGTTGCCCCGAGGCGATCGTCGTTCCGCCGCGGCGCGCCCGCTACTCGGAGCTCAGCGGCCGGGTTTTCGAGGTCTTTCGCCGCTACACGCCCATGGTCGAAGGCCTGTCGGTCGACGAGGCCTTCCTCGACGTCACCAGCAGCCGGAGCCTCTTCGGAGACGGCCCCGAGATCGCCCGTCTCATCAAGGATGACGTTCTCTCCGAGATCGGACTGACCGGGTCAGCAGGTGTCGCGTCGAACAAGTTCGTCGCCAAGATCGCGAGCGATCTCGATAAGCCCGATGGGCTGACCGTCGTTCCAGTGGATGGCGCCGCCGAGTTTCTCGCGCCGCTGCCGCTCGAGCGGATGTGGCGGGTGGGACCCAAAGCCAGGGTGAGGCTCCGCGCGGCGGGTCTACAAACGATCGGTGACCTTGCGCGGACGGACCTGCGGACGCTCGAGCAGCTCATGGGAACCTGGGGGCCGGTGGCGCGGGAGCTCGCTCGGGGGATCGATGAACGGCCCGTGGTCGTAGGGGCGCCACCAAAGAGCCTCGGAAGCGAAGAAACGTTCGAGCAGGACCTCAAGACGATCGACGCGCTGCTCAAGCCGATCTTGCGACAGTCGATGCAGGTCGCCGATCGTCTCGTGAACAGAGGGCTCTGGGCGCGAGTGATCACCCTGAAGATCAAGTACGGCGATCATCAAATTCGAACGCGGCAAGCGCGCCTCCCGCGGGCGGTCTCCGATACAGACGCGATCTTTCAAACGGCGAGCGACTTGCTCTCTCGATTCGAGGCGATCGACGCCGGTGTGCGTCTCACCGGGGTTTCGGTTTCATCGCTTGCCCGGGAGCCGGACGCGGAGCTGTTCCCCGATGTGGAGCGCGAGCGGCGGGAGCGCTTGGCGGCGACGACACGCGCGCTCCGCGCACGCTTTGGGGCCGCGGGTGTCACGCGTGCTTCCCTGATTGACGACCCGTCCGATGCGGGGGATTCGCAACGCTAGAAAATTTGCAAATCACGGTATCGGCAACTTCGATCCAGAGTCGCGTTGACACCATCAGGCCGGGCTCCTAGGGTCGCCCTGTTGCGTGCAACACGCAATGCTCCAGGAGCCCCACTCGATGAACGCACGACACACCAAGTTCATCTTCGTCACTGGGGGCGTTGTCAGCTCGATCGGAAAAGGCTTAGCGGCCGCCTCGATGGGCGCGCTCCTCGAAGCACGAGGACTACGGGTCACCAACATGAAGTTGGACCCGTACATCAACGTCGATCCGGGCACGATGTCGCCCTTCCAACACGGCGAGGTCTTCGTCACCGACGACGGCGCCGAAGCTGACCTCGATCTCGGTCACTACGAGCGCTTCACCAAAGCGACGATGACCAAGGCGAACAACTTCACGACCGGAAAGATCTACGATTCGGTGATCTCGAAGGAACGTCGTGGGGAGTACCTTGGGGCGACGATTCAGGTCATTCCGCACATCACTGACGAGATCAAAGCGCGCGTCCGTGAAGCCACTCGCGACGTCGACGTGGCGATCGTCGAGGTGGGTGGCACCGTTGGCGACATCGAGTCCTTGCCGTTTCTCGAGGCGGTCCGTCAGTTGCGCGGGGAGCTCGGTCCGCAGAACAGCGTCTCGGTGCACGTGACTCTCATCCCGCACATCGCTGCGGCCGGTGAGCTCAAGACGAAGCCGACGCAGCACTCGGTCAAGCAACTCCTTGGCCTCGGGATTCAGCCCGAGCTGCTTCTGTGCCGTGTTGACCGCGAGCTGCCGCACAAGCTCAAAGAGAAGATCGCGCATTTCTGCAACGTTCCGGTGCAAGCGGTGATCGCCGCGCCCGACGTGAAAGTGATCTACGAGCTTCCCTTGACGCTTCACGAGCAGGGGCTCGATCGCCTGCTGGCCGAGCGGCTCAACATCTGGTCGCGCGACCCGGACCTTTCGATTTGGCGTCGGACGGTCGACCGCTACATGGCGCCGGGCAGAGGTCACGTTTCGATCGCGCTCGTCGGCAAGTACGTCCACTTGCGAGACTCGTACAAGTCGCTTCACGAGTCCCTGGTGCACGCGGCCTTGGAGTGCGACGTGAAGCTCGACCTCGACTACGTCGACAGCGAAGAGCTCGAGGGCGGTGACCTAGAGGCACGGCTCGGCCAACACGACGCGATTCTGGTCCCTGGGGGCTTTGGCGACCGCGGCTCTGAAGGGAAGATTCGCGCGATTGAGTTCGCGCGCGAGAACGGGATTCCGTTCTTTGGCATCTGCCTCGGGATGCAGATGGCCGTTGTCGAGTATGCGCGGAACGTCTGTGGGCTCGAGGGAGCCAATAGCGCCGAGTTCAACCACAACGCGAAGCATCTCGTCGTCGACATCATGCCCGATCAGCGGAGCATCGAGTCCAAAGGTGCGACCATGCGCTTGGGCGCGTACCCGTGCACGATCAAGCCCGGTTCATTGGCCGCGCAGATCTACGGGTCGACTCATATCAGCGAGCGGCATCGCCATCGCTACGAGGTAAACAACGAGTACCGAGACCAGCTCGAGGCCGGCGGTCTGGTTCTGTGCGGGGTCTCTCCGGACGAGCGTCTGGTCGAGATGGTGGAGCTTCCGGGGCATCCGCACTTCGTCGGCTGCCAGTTCCACCCCGAGTTCAAGAGCAAGCCGCACCGGCCCCATCCGTTGTTCACGAGCTTCGTGAGGGCCGCGGTCGAGCATCATGCCCGGCAGGGGCGGTCGATCGGCGGCGCAACCGAGGCCCACGTCAACTAAAGGGCGGCGCAAAATCGGCGCTCGGGCAGGAATTTTGTCCGCAGCCGTCGCTTTTTTCTTGCGGGATGGCCTGCTCGGCTATTGTAGCGGGATGACGAAGCGATGGAGTGGGGTGTTCGTGCTCGCCTTGGCGTTAACCGCCTACGGGTGCGGTGAAACAGCAAACGGTGGCAGTCTCGGCGGCGAAGGCGGCATGGCCGGCGAAGGCGGCACGGGCGGCATGGCCGGCGAAGGCGGCACGGGCGGCATGGCCGGCGAAGGCGGCATGGCCGGCGAAGGCGGCATGGGCGGCATGGCCGGCGAAGGCGGCATGGGCGGCATGGCCGGCGAAGGCGGCATGGGCGGCATGGCCGGCGAAGGCGGCATGGGCGGCATGGCCGGCGAAGGCGGCATGGGCGGCATGGCCGGCGAAGGCGGCATGGGCGGCATGGCCGGCATGGGTGGCGTGGGCGGCGTGGGCGGCATGCCCGATCTTTGCGCCGACGCAGATCCGCGTTGCGTGGACGGCAACGATTGCACTGACGACGATTGCAATCCCGCGGACGGCGTGTGCAGCAATCCGAACTTGCCGGACGGCACCTCATGCGATGCGGGCGGCGACGCTGGAGAATGTGATTCCGGAACGTGCATCGCGCTTCCGACCTGCACTCCGACTCCGGGGATTGTCGTGATCCTTCCGACTTCGGGTGCACCGACTCCGACCTACACGGACATGCCCAATGGCTTCACGATTAGCGCGAACAACTGTGACATGCTTCCGCTGTGCGACGTGACGTTCCATTCCCTGAGCGGCGTCGGCTGCAATGCTTACGGGACCGCGGACGGACTCGATCCCGGCGATTCGCTTCGGCTCGATTTCTTCGACATGGACGGTAACGAGCAAGACGCGAGCAACGTGTCGATTCTGCTCGCCACCGCGGGTGTCGGAGGCATCGTCGAGGTTGTCATCGATGGCGGCGCGCCTATGTCGATGGCCGCCAACCCCGGTCAGCCGATCGATCTTTCGGGAGTGACGGCGCATTCGTTCGAAGTCACGCTGACGGACACGCTTCCACGGCCGCTGCTCCTCTGGTCGGAGCTGTCCTACGATCACGAGTGTCTCTGAGTCGCTTCGAGACTGTGAAATGAGCGAGAAAGACCGCTGCCCTCACGGGTTGCGGTCTTTCTTGCGTTTCGGCCCCTGAGAGGCCCTGCCGGATCGTTTGCCGGCACCGGTTGAATCCGGCATCGGCGTGAGTTATTCCCGCGTCCATGTATGGGGTGACGCCTTGAGCCCGAACGCGCGGGCCATTGCCCTCTATCTCCCCCAGTTTCATCCGATCCCGGAGAACAACGACTGGTGGGGCGAGGGCTTCACCGAATGGACGAACGTCCGCCAGGCCACGCCGCTCTTCGCCGGCCACTACCAGCCGCGCGTGCCGGCCGAGCTCGGGTACTACGACCTGCGTTCGCCCGAGACGCGAGAGGCGCAGGCCGAGCTTGCGCGCGCACATGGCATCGAAGGCTTCTGCTACTGGCACTACTGGTTCGCGGGACGCCGCTTGCTCGAACGCCCCTTCAACGCGGTGCTCGAGAGCGGCAAGCCGGACTTCCCCTTCTGCCTGGCTTGGGCCAACCACAGCTGGACCGCCGCCTGGGTCGGCAGGCCCTGGGAGCTGCTCCTCGATCAGACGTACCCTGGTCGCGCCGACTACGTTGCGCATTTCAAAGTCGTCCGAGAGGCCTTCGCGGACGATCGCTACATCACAGTGGACGGGAAGCCGCTCTTCGTCGTCTTTCGCCCCGACAAGCTTGTCGACCCGGTCGAGTTCACGGACTGTTGGCGCGAGCTCGCACAGCAAGCCGGTTTCAAGGGGCTGTATCTGCTTGGCATCATGAACGCCGGCGCCAACCCCAGATCGTTCGGCCTCGATGGGGGAGTGCACAAGGGGCTCGGCCATCTTCTCTCGTTCTTGCCCGCGGCGATTCAGCGCCGGGCCGAAGCGCGCCGGCGCTCGCAGATCTTGCTAGAGAGGCCGGGCTTGGCGCGGGTTCACCAGGCGATTGCCCGGTCTCGGCGCCCCTCTTGGCTGGGCCCTCTCGGAGCCGTTCATGACGAGCTCAGCGAGCGTTTCCTTTTGCCGTCGGTCTGCTCGTACCGAGAGCTGATGGAAGCCGCCTCTCGAGGGCTTGAAGTCGCCGACGATGAATTCCCATGTGTGATTCCCAACTGGGACAACACCCCGCGGATCGGACGTTGGGCTTGGGTGCTTCAGGACTCCTCGCCGGAGCTCTTCGGGGAGCATCTGCGGCACGCGCTGAGCCTCATCGCCGACCGGCCCGCAGAGAAGCGAATCGTGTTCTTGAAGTCCTGGAACGAATGGGCGGAGGGCAACTACCTCGAGCCCGACGAGCGGTTCGGTCGCGGGTATGTCGAGGCGATCCGGCGGGAGCTCTGCTCACCGCCCCTCGGTGAAGTCCGCGAGGCAGGCGCTTGAGCATGGCGGACCTGCCCAAGGTGTTCGCATCGGAAAACGGAGTGCCCTCGTCGAGCTTGGAATCGGCATGGGATGCATATCGCGATGCACGCGCGGATGGCGTGTCTCCGTTTCATGCTGCGGTCCGTGTCGCCTCGACGGTGGACCGTTTGGGCTTGGCGTTTGCTGTTGGATACTCCGCGGCGCTCGAACAGCTCGTGCCGGGCGTCGAGCTTCCCTGTGCGTTTTGCGTGACCGAGGCCGATGGGAACCATCCGCGCGCGATCGTTTCGACGCTGGAAGCAAGCAGCACGGGCGACGGCTACACGCTCAACGGCGCCAAGACTTTCGTCACCTTCGGCAACGTGGCCAAGACGATGATCGTCGCGGCGCGGATAGGGCAGCGGGCGGACGGCAAGCCGGACCTCGCGGTCGCTCGGATTCCCGCAGATCGAGAAGGCGTATCTCTGCACGAGCTACCGCCGATTCCTTTCGTTCCCGAGATCCCCCATGCCCGTGTCGAGCTCCGAGACGTTCGGGTCGAAGCTGGCGAGCGAATGCAGGGAGACGGCTACCTCGAGTACGTGAAGCCGTTTCGGACCGTCGAGGATATCCACGTATTCGGTTCGGCGGTGGCGTATCTGCTCGGCCTCGTGCGACGCACGCTGGCCTCAGCGGAGCTCGGTTCCGAGCTCTTGGCGGCTCTCATTGCGCTCGATCGGCTGAGCGAAGCAGGCCCTTCGGACCCTCGAGTACACCTGGCCCTTCACGGGATCAGCGAGAGCTTGGCGCGCCTCTTCGCCAGCGAAGCGTTCGCGGCACTCTGGGAAGGAGCGCCTGCCGAAGAACGGGAGCGCTGGTTGCGCGACCAGAAGCTTCTGCGCGTTGCGAACAGCGCGCGGGAGGCTCGCTTCCGGAAGGCCGCATCCCAGCTTGGCCTGTGTTAGCCTTCTCGGAGGGGATTCCGTGGCGTCGGACGTGAAAGAGATCGTGGCCAGGGCGACGCAGAGCGTGCGCCGGCGCGCCTGGGACGCGCGCGAAGGGCTTCGCCGTCGCGGTTTGAAGGTCATCGTGGAGGGGCAGGGAAACGAGCTCGACCTCGGAAAGTCTCGCCTTCACGCTTGTCGCATCGAGGTTCGTGGCAATCACAACCTCGTTCGAATTCACCCGAGCTGCAAGCTGGTCAACGTCTCTTTTCGCCTGCTTGGCGACAACCTCCGATTGGAGCTCGGCGAGTGGGTCAAGGTTTCGCAGTGGGGTGAGTTTTTCTTGATGGGTGAGGACGCCGAGATTCGACTGGATCATCACTGCACCGTCGAGAGCGGGCGCTTCATCGCGCACGGCGGAACGGTGCTCGAAGTCGGGCCGGACTGCATGTTCGCCTACGACGTCGAGGTGCGAACGAGCGACGAGCACTCGATCTTGGATGCGAGCAGTGGAGAGCGGATCAACCCGGACAAGAGCGTGCACATTGGCGCGCACGTTTGGTTCGGTGCACGTTCGGTCGTTCTCAAGGGTGTCCGCATCGGCGACGACAGCGTGATCGCGACGGGTTCGATCGTTTCGAAAGACCTCGGCGCCGGAGTGGTCGCAGCCGGTGCTCCGGCAAGGGAGATCCGGCATGGCGTCACCTGGGATCGGCGTCGCCTCTAGTTTTCGAGAGCAGGCATGACTGAGCTCGACCAGCGCGGAGCGGTGCACGGCGTCTTTTGGACGGCGATCCAGTCGATTGGAGTTCGACTGTTCTCGCTGCTCGTCTTCATCGTGCTCGCGCGGCTTCTCTCGCCGTCGGACTTCGGTCTTCTGGCGATGGCAGGGGTATTCGTCGCGCTCGGGGATGCCCTGGTTGCACAGGGTTTCGGAACGGCGATCACCCAACGCGAGGAGCTCGAGCCCGAGCACGAGAGCACCGCGTTCTGGACGAATTTGCTGGCCGGGATCGGTCTGGGCGGCCTGCTCTGGGCCGCCGCGCCGTCGATTGCGGGACTCTACGGGCAGGCCGAGCTGACCTCTGTCATCCGTTGGCTGAGCTTGGCGCTGCCGCTTCGTGGCGCCGTCGCGGTCCCCGTAGGACTTCTGCAACGCCGGTTCGAGTTTCGCGCGCTCGCGATCCGTTCGGTATCTGCTGCCCTCGTCGGGGGGGTGGCCGGCGTGCTTGCCGCGGTTTGGGGTTGGGGCGTGTACGCGCTGGTCGTTCAGCAGCTCGTCGGCGCGACTCTCGATGTCATCGTCGTTTGGAGCGCGGCGGCCTGGTGGCCTCGACTCGTCTTCTCCATGCGTCACCTGAAGGATCTGATCGGCTTCAGCTCCTATCTGCTTGCTTCCGGATTGCTCGGCTTGGTCAGCCGGCGCGCCGACGATTTTCTGATCGGTATGGTGCTCGGCGATGTCGCGCTCGGTATCTATGCGGTGGCGTATCGTGGTCTGCAGATTCTGGAGCAAGTGCTCGCCAAGACCGGAACGGTCGTTGCTTTTTCGGCGTTCTCCAGGCTCCAGGGGCAGCCCGAGCGCATGCGGGAGGCGTTCTACCAGTCGACTCGCGCTGCGAGCGTAATCACGATGCCGGTCTTCGTTGGCGTTTCGATGTTGGCGCCTTTCGCGGTTCCGCTCGTCTTTGGAGAGCAATACACGCAGAGCGGTCAAGTGCTTCAGGTGCTGGCGCTCATCGGTGTTCTTCATGGCGTGAGCTACTTCGACTTCGCCGTCTACATGGGAGTGGGCCGGCCGGAGGTCGTTCTGAAGCTTCTTGCGGTGAACACGGTGGCCAATGTCATCCTGTTCTTCGTGGTGGCCCCCTGGGGCATCGTTGCGGTGGCTGCAGCGTACGTGGCCCGCGCCTATGTTCTATTGCCTCTCAACCTCTTGGCGCTCCGGGCCGCCATCGGGATCTCGACCCGGCGATACTTCGCGAACTTCATTCCGGCGCTCGGGGCCTGCCTGGCGATGGGGGTCGCGATTTGGCTCGTCGCGCAGCTCGGTCTGCCCGATCTGCCACGACTGCTGGCGTCGATCGCAACTGGCGGACTCGTCTACCTGCTGACTCTGCAGCGGGTAGCGCCGGCCCTGGTTCAGGACTTGCGCTCGAAGATCGGCCTCTTGTTTCGTCGCCGAGCGTCCTGAAGAGAGGGCCGACTAGGAGTTGCGCCGGCGTCGCCAGGCGAGCCCCAAGCTGCTGAGCAGCAAGAGCAAGGACGCGTGGGTGCCTGGTCGTGACCAGCCCACCGAGCAGCCGCCACCACCGCCACCGCCGTCGTCACCACCGGTTCCGCCCTCTCCGGCGCTTCCGCCGTCGCCAGCCGTTCCGCCGTCACCGCCCGAGCCACCCGTGCCGCCCGGCTCGTCCGCCTTGACGACGCGGAGCGCGGGATCGCCGAACAGGTGGTAGATCGCGATCATCTCGCTGCCGAACTCCAAATCGGCCAGCACCGGGAAGGCGCGATTGATCATCGGGCCAATCCGCGTTTCGCCGCCTGTGCTCAGCTCGTCGACCAGCGCTTGCGCCAGTAGCGTCGCCTGCACGCCGATCGAAATGCCCGACGGGCCCCAGACCGCAATGGCCGCTTCATCGTCGATGAGCATCGCCTCGCCGATCGAAACCAGGCCCGGCACGGCGAAGCGCGACGCTGTGCAAGTCATGTTGGAGAACATCGGCTGGGTGCCGTCGATCGTCATCGTCTCCAGGTCCTCGACCTCGAGGAGGATCTCGCGGAACCCGAGCGACGTGGCCCCGGCATGACCGAGATAGTTCACCAGGCGCGGCCCTTTGCGGACCTCGTCGAAGAACAGAGCGCGTGTCGATTCCAAATCGCCCAGCTCGGACCGGTACACCGCGGTCGCCTTCCAGTCGGCCGGCAGCACTTCGCTGACCGCATCGCTGGACATCGCGGAAATTGTCCGCGGGAAGGGTTTCGTCCGCGAGCATGGTGATGTCCTTGGGCAGGGAGTCTATCGAGTCCTCGTAGCTGATGATCTGCTGGATGACCGAGTCGAGCTCCGCGGCGGAGGTGACCGGCAGACGACCGATCGCAGCGTCAGGCATCCCGTCGTCGCCGAGGAAGTCCGCGTAGCTGGTGTCCGAGGAGAAGAGTCCCTCCTGCGTCCGCACCATGCGCGGCGGGAGCAGGTTGCCACCGAGGCCTCCGAGGTCGCGGTAGTCGAAGGAGCCCTTGCCCACGAGCACGACGAAATCGGGCGCGCTCGCCCAGTTGGCGTGTGTGTAGGCGATGAAGTCGCGGATCGCGTTCGGGTCCGGCGTGCCGAAGGCGAACTCGTCGTAGATGTCTTGGAGCTCGACCACAGTCGTACGGAGGCCTTCGGCTTCGCGGTAGTCGGCCAGAGCTTGGGCTTCGTTGAGGAGCGCGGCCGGGGTGATGAGAAGGTAATCGGCCGCGTTGACATCGTTCTGAAGGTTCGAAGCCACGTCGTTCCAGATCGAGCTCGGCGAGCGAGCTTCGGTCGCACTGACTGCAAAGTACGAACGGTCCGTCTCCGTCGCGAGTTGAAGCCCGGTCGGGCTCAGGACCGCATCGCCGAGGCGGACCGGCTGCCGGGGGGTCGACACATCGAGCAACTGGATGTCGTCGCCGGTCAAGCCGGTGACCTCGACCGAGGCATCTTGGGCGGCACCGAAGAGAAGCGCGCGTGCGCTCGTTGCGTACCCGCGGCTGTAGCTAAGGTCGGCCGAGTTGAGGTACAGCATGCCCGAATCGGGGTCGGCCGCCTCGATGGTGAGCGTGTTCTCGCCCTCCTGCATGGCTGCCTGGGGCACGCTGAATGTCGCCTGATGAGGGACGATACCTTCGAAGTTGCTGGTGCCGAGCAGCGTTCCGTTGAGACGCACCTCCACCGAGTACGCTTCGCTCTCGATGCCGTGCAGGTTGACCCGGAGCGCGCCATCTCCGGCGACGGTTTCGAGGTCGAAGGTCACCGACGCCATTTTCGGCATCAGGGGCTCTGCCGAGATCAACTGCCAGAACCAGTAGTCCTCGTCGGGGTCCTGGGCGATGATGACCGCGGGGATGAGGTCCTCTTCGAGGTGTAGATCGCTCTCGAAGCTCAGCCCGTCGGTGATGGCGCCCGGTGCGGCGGAGCGCTCGGCCATTGTGCTACCGGTCTCGAGCGAGAGCCGGTAGATTCGTTCGGTCGTGAAGAGGCTCCGGCGCTCGACACCGAAGAACTGGAGAGCCGAGCCGTCTGCGGAGGCGGTCCAGGCGACCGCTTCGCCCGCTTCGGTGAGCATGAGCTCGCCGGCCTGGATGCTGCTTTGAACGCTGGCCTCGGTGACTCCGAACCGCGAGGCGATCTCGGCGGCGCTCACCGCGTAGAGGCCGGTCTCCTCGACGCCCAGGTAGATCGCGACCGGATCTCCGCCGCTTTGTTTTTCGGTGCTGGCGGCCTTGAGAGACGTGCCGATCGAGCTCAGCAGGTGCGCCTGTCGCGCGAAGATGGATTCGTCATCGAGGACGGTGTCGCCCGTGGAGTCGAAGCTGACTTCGAAGGGGCCGTGTTCCGATTGCACGCCCTGCACGTCGACCTCGACCAAGAGGTATTGCGCGGGCTCGCTTACGTCGGCCCCGGTGTCGCGGAAGTCATAGACGCCGCCCTGCGGGGCATCGAGCAGGCCTGGCAGCAGGCCTTCGTGCGCGGCCTCCCATTCGCCGTCGACCTCGCGGTAGAGGTAGAAGCCCACGGTGCCGGCCTCCGAAGAGGTGATCCAACGGATGATCGAGGAGCCCTGGTCCGAGAACGCGCCGAAGGACGCGAGCATGGCATGCGTGAAGCTCTCGCAGGTGGGATCCATGTTGGCGGCGTTGAGGCAGACGTCGTTTCCAGCGTTGCCGAAGAGGTTGTTGGTCCCCGTTCCGCCGTCGAGTGTGTCGTTGCCTTCGTTTCCGCTGAGGGTGTCGTCGCCGTCGTCACCGTTGATGATGTCGTTGCCAATGCCGCCGAGGAGTGTGTCGTTGTCCGGGCCGCCGAAGATCAAGTCGCCGCCTGAACCACCGTCGGCCGTGTCGTCGCCAGCGTCCCCGTTGATCGTATCGTCGCCGTCGCCGCCGTTGAGACTATCTGCTCCAGCTCCACCAGACAGATCGTCGTTCTCAGTGCCTCCAACGAGTATGTCGTCGCCGTCTCCTCCATTGAGAATGTCCGCTCCTCCTTGTCGCCCGATAGAGAATCGATGCCCAATCCTCCGTTGAGCGTATCGTCGCCGTCGCCGCCGGCCAGGATGTCGTCGCCGTCGTCTCCACTGACAATATCGTTGTCATCCCCACCATCGATGTTGTCGATCCCGGTTCCGCCGACGATGTCATCGGCCCCCGCTTCGCCGAAGATGAAGTCGTTGCCACCTCCTCCGTTGATAGTGTCCGCACCTGGGCCACCGAGGATGATGTCGCCGTCGCCGTCTCCCTGAATGTTGTCGTTGCCTTCCTCGCCTAAGATGGTGTCGACTCCGGGTCCTCCGAAGATAGTGTCGTTACCACCTCCACCACAGAGGGTGTCGTTACCACCCTGGCCGAGCATGACGTCGGCGCCTGACGTGCCGATGAAGCAATCGACGCCCGCGGTGCCGAGGTAAGGGGGGCGCCGTAATGATGTTGGAACCAGCCGGGCAGTTCGCGACCGTGCATTGAGCGTGAACTTGGCTGCTAGCCAGGCTCGACGCCGCGACAACAAAGAAAGCAGCTAGACCCAAACCCCATCGTGTCTTCATCGTGTCCCCAAACGTAAGATGGGAGCGATGATGCCACTTTCTGGGTCTGCCGTCACGGCGAACCGAAGCACGAGGGAACGCAGCCGGGCGGAGTTTTCACCCGCTTTTCGACTGGGTTTGACGCGTCAGGGCGAGATCCTCGCCAGGGGTGGCGTGCGGGTTTAGGATCGGTCTATGGCTCGCCCGGGTCGCCGTCGGTCGCTCACGATCCCCACTCGCATCGTCCTGGGCTATCTGGTCGTGCTCGTCGCCTTTGGCGTCGTCGGTGGACTGAGCTTCCTGCAGCACCATCGGACCTCGCAGACTTTGGGCTTGCTAGAGGACGGCTACCTGCCTTTGGCGCTGACTCTGAGCCAGGCCAAAGCGACGCAGAGCGTATATGCCAACTTGGTGGAGCGGGCGCTGCAATCGGGGCGAAGCACGCCGACCAAATCATGGTTGCGTGCAGCCTTGCGGATTCGCCCGACAACCCTGGAGCGCGCGTACGATGGCGTCGAGAAGGCGGAGGCCTTGGCCGAAGAGCTAGGACAGCCGGCGCCGCTTCGTTCGGTGCGGCGCGAGCTCGATGCGATCGCGAAAGCCTACAGCGAGATCGACGCCCAGTACGAAGAGCTCTTCAATGCCGCCGATGAAGAACAAGAGGCCATCGAGGGCTTGTTGACGACGCTTCGCGGTACCGAACAGCGCATAGAGCGCAACTACGATCGCGCTTCGCAAAGCGTTCAACAGCGAATCTCGCGGACCAGCGCCTTGGCCGCCGCGCAGTCGGAGCGCGCGACCTTTCTCCTTGGTCTGTTCGGAATCTTGTCCCTGCTGGTCGGCATTGCGGTGACCTTCCTTTCGCAGCGGCTGCTCAGGCCGATCCCGCTCTTGCATCAGCGGGTCGCGGCTGTTGCGCGTGGTGACCTTTCGAGCGCGGTCGATATCAAACGCAACGACGAGCTCGGTCAACTCGTCGCGGAGTTCGAGCGCATGGTTCTGGCCTTGGCGGCGCGTGATCAGAGCCTGCGCGAGGCGGCGCTTGCGGAGCAGCGGCTTCAGCGAATGCAGGTGCAGATCGTCGAGGCGCTGGGCGCGGCGATTCTGGTCATCGACAGGGACCGGATCATCAAGACCACGAACCCGGCGTCCGAGGAGATCCTCGGGGTTGGTGCTCGCGATGTCGGCGCTTCGATTGACGACACCTCGCTTCTTCGTCGCTTCCCGGCCCTTGCCCGCGTCATACGGAGCGTCGCCGAAGGGGGTGATGCGGTGACTCTGGAGGGCGAGCGAATCGCTGGTTTCACCGAGCGCTTGGTCGACGTGCTGGTGACGCCGTTCGGCGACGAAATACGGCAGGGCGGTTCGCGCGGAGTTCTGGTCGTTGCAGACGACGTGTCGGAGTCGATCGCCACGAAGTCTCGTCTCATCCAAACCGAGCGCCTGGCGGCGATCGGAAGAATGGCTGCGCATGTCACCCACGAGGTGCGTAATCCGCTATCGAGCATTGGTCTAAACGTCGACATGCTCGGTGACGAAATCCAGGATGCAGGCTCGGAGAGCCAGCACTTGCTGGAGTCGATTCAGCAAGAGCTCGAGCGCCTCGAGAGCATCACCGAGGAATACCTGCGCCTGGCGCGCTTGCCGGAGCCTTCGCTCACGCCCGAAGACCCGAGCCACCTGCTGCGCGACACCGCCGAGTTCGTGCGGCGCGAGATGGATGCCTCCGGCGTGGAACTGTCCTTGGATCTGGCATCACAATTGCCCGCCGTGGCGATGGACGAGCCTCAGCTTCGCCAAGCGCTGCTCAACTTGTTGCGCAATGCGCGTGAAGCGATGCCTGACGGCGGCATCGCGAAGCTCGAGGCCACGCGCTACGAAACTGGCGTCCGAATCCAGGTGCACGATGAAGGCGCTGGGATCGACGACGAAGAGCGCGAGCACGTATTCGACTTGTTCTACACGACCAAGGAGCGGGGCACCGGCCTCGGTTTGCCACTCACGCAGCAGATTGTCGTCGCGCATGGTGGCAGCATTGCGTGCAAGCCCCGGAACCCGCAGGGAACGACATTCGAGGTTTGGTTGCCAGCCGCCGCACAAACGACTAGTGGTTCGTCCGTGCGGAGGGTTGGATGAGCAGAGCAGACGGGCGCTCCTACGACGCGTTGCGACCGGTTTCGATTGAAGCCAACGTGCAGCGCAATCCAGAGGGGTCGGTGCTGTACCGGTGCGGTGGCACCATGGTCTTGATCGCAGCTTCGATATCCGAGGGCGTACCCGATTGGATGCGCGGCTCGGGCAAAGGCTGGCTCACCGCTGAGTACGCCATGCATCCACGCGCCAATCCGGAGCGGAATCGTCGTGACGGACGCAGCGGCAAGGTCGACGGCCGGACGACCGAGATTCAACGCCTGGTGGGACGTGCACTGCGAGCGGCGGTTGATTTCGAGAAGCTCGGCGAGCGATTGATCACCGTGGATTGTGATGTGCTCGATGCCGATGGAGGGACGCGGACGGCGTCGATTACCGGCGGAATGGTGGCGACGGCGATCGCGCTCGAACGGCTCCGCGCAAAGGGGCTCGTCGACAAGGGCGTGCTGCACGAGCCGATCGCCGCGATCAGTGTCGGGCTCCTCGACGGCAAACCGATGCTCGACCTCTGTTACACCGAAGATCGCGACGCCGAAGTGGACCTGAACTTCGTCGGCACACCGCAGGGCGCCGTCGTCGAAGTCCAGGGCACTGCCGAGAGCGCGCCGATTCACCGCGATAAGCTCGACCAGATGATCGACTTGGCGCTTGGTTCCATGCCCGCGCTCGCCGAGGAACAGCGTCGCGCGCTTCAGTCGCTCGGCATCGACCTCGACCGCCTGCTGGCCTGATGCGAGCTCTCGCCGCGACGATGAAACAAGAGGATTGAGCTGACTTTCTTGCCTTACCGCCTGCGAGATCGGTAACCTCCGATCAACTTTGAGACGATGGAGGGGTTCATGAAGGTTGTTTGGAGCATGATGGTGGTCGCAGCGGCGCTGGCCGGCTGCGGAGGCGACGATGGAGGCAGCAGTGGCGGTGGAACGAACATCAACAACGCCGCGAACCTCTTCAACAATCCCGATGGGACGGTGACCGACGACAATGCGGACGACGCGGTGAAGAAGGCTATCGATGCGACACGCGCGAACAACTCAGGGCAGCTCGGCGGCGGCTTTGGTTTTCCTAGCGTCCGGTCGTCAGCACCGAAGGCGATTGAAGACTGCATTTCGATCAACACCAGCAATGGATCGAGCGTCGTCGATTACGCATGCCTCGGACCCGAGATTGACGCTGACTGCACGGGGCAGGGCAACATCACAACGACGATCGGGAGCTTCAGCGCGGACGGCAGTGGGGTCTTCAACACCCAGTACAACAACGCCGGTCTAACCTGCGGAGGCGCACCTCCGTTCGTCTGCAATGGGCCCGCACAGACTTCGATCGCGGGCGAGACGATCGTGACCTGCCTCGAGCTGGTGTGCACCTACGATGGGGAGTCAGACTCGAGCTCTGGTTGCTTCACAATAGATTCATTGGGCAACAATCTGGTGCTCGTGACCTTGGACGATGGCTCGGTGGTTTGTGTTTCTCTCGTCGCAAACAGCGACTGCTCCCAGGCCTGTTCTGAGTGGCGTGACGCAGACGGTGAGTCGAGAATCATCTGTGACGTGACTGCAGTCGACGGTACCTGCAACCCGGACGGTACGACGATTCAAGAGACCGCCAACTGCGTCATAGACCGTGCTCAGACCAGCTGCGCTGGCTTCTGATCCTACTGGTTTCCCGACGAGGCATCGATGCGCATTCTCATTGCCACGATGAACGCCGGGAAGCTTCGCGAGTATGAGCGGCTCTTGGCGGGCGTGCCTGGGCTCGAGCTCGAGACCATGGCATCGCTCGCCGAGCGGGTTGATGTCGTCGAGGACTCCGACACGTTCCTTGGGAACGCGAAGAAGAAGGCGAAGGAAGTCGCAGCGATCGCGGGGGTGCCATGCTTGTCGGACGACAGCGGGCTCGAAGTGGACGCCCTCGGCGGCCGACCGGGTGTTCGCTCGGCGCGATACTCTGGGAAGGGCGCGACCGATGAGACCAACAACGCGAAGTTGCTCGAAGAGTTGAGCGAGGTCGCCGATGAAGAGCGGACGGCGCGGTTTCAGTGCGCGATTGCGGTGGTGGCCTCGGACGGGCGCGAGCTGGCGCTAGCCGAAGGAGCCTGTGAGGGGCGCATCGGACGAGAGCCAAAAGGCACGCACGGCTTCGGTTACGACCCTCTCTTCGTCCCTGCAGGCTACTCCGAAACGATGGCGGAGCTCGGGCCGGAGACCAAGAACGAAATCAGCCACCGCGCCAGGGCCGCGGCAAGGCTCGTCCCGCTCTTGCGGCAGTTGCAGCACCACTGAGCATCAGCTACCCAATCCGGCCAGACCGCAGTAAGAAGAGCGAGTCGCGGGGTGTAGCACAGCCTGGTAGTGCGCATGCTTTGGGAGCATGAGGTCGCTGGTTCGAATCCAGTCGCCCCGACTAATGATTACGAGGAGTTACGCGAGTCGAAATCGTTACCGCTCGTTCTCGTAGGGAAGAACTGACCCAGGTTGTGTGGGAATCATCCGAACGGATACCCTCGCGCCAAGGAGAAGTCGCCATGCCCCAATGGATTCAATTCTTGTTGTCCACGCCGGACCGACCGCTAAGCCCGCTGGGGCGGTACACGCAGTGGAACGGGTTTCTGTACCTTGCGCTCGGTTTCGTGATCTACGCTTGGCCCGGTGTGATGGGGCTCGTCGGCGCGGCCCCTCTCGAGGGACAAGAACCAGGGCTCTACCGGCTCATCGGATTTGCAATCGCGATCATCGGTTGGTTGTACGTCTTTGGTGGGCGAACAAACCGCGAGAGCTTCGGTCTCGCGACGTTCGTGGACCGAATCCTGGTGCCCCTCTTCATCGTGCCGCTGGTCGTGGCCGGCCAAGTCGACCCCATGCTCGTGCTTCCGGTAGCGATTCTCGATCCGATTCTCGGCATCGGCGCGTTCGTGATCTGGAAACGCCAGTCGAGTGAGGCTGCCTGACTCTTCTCGTCGTTCGCTGCTGCGCGAAGCCCGAGTCCATTCGCAGCGCGGAATGGCGCAGAACTGAATATTGTGTGTCGAGTCGCGCGCGCACCGGGTGCGCAAATAGCAGAAGAGCGCGCAGGATCTGCAGCTTAGACGCGCGATCGCCTCTCTGTTGCCGGCCCCGACGCCGAGCATGGCAGCAACGCCGCGATCCGTAGTTGCTTGCCTTTGCTGCCATTGCAGGTTGCGGTCGTCACCTTGGGCGCTTCGGGAACCCAGCGGGCAAGACGAGGCACGAACCTTGCAACTGCACAGACCGATGACGGGCTTTGCGCTCGGCTCTTGGTCATGAGGAGGTGCGTCGTGTGCGCTTGGACCAGAGGATGGTTTTGTTTCTGCGTTGCAATGACATTGCCGCTTGCGTCGGTAGTCGCTTGTGGCAACGACGCCGGTAACGTCGGTGGTTCCGCCGGGGAGGGTGGTTCGGCTGGGACGGGTGGCGTCGGAGGGCAACACCCCTTGGAGGGTAGCTGGGAAGGTCATTTGGTCCCGTTCGGCCCGATGACGATCGTGATCGACGGCTCCGGCGAGATTACGGACCTCGACGTCCCGCTGGTCGCGAGGCTCGACATTGCCGGGGGGCGGGTCGAGGGCGGCCCTGAGGTATTTACGATGACCTGGATCCTCGATTCGGGTCTGCCGCTAGGGTTTCCGTTTCTCACGGATTCGGACCAACGTCACGCGGCCATGCTGCTGCTCTTCGAGGGCATCGTGTTGACCGGAGCCCTCGAGCGGGACGGGTCGGACACGACGACCTTCTTCGAACCCGACGTCGTCGGTTCTTGGACCGGCTACGGATATGCCTACGATCAGGATGCCCTCGATTTCGAACAGTTCCGGCCCGTCACGGCCGCTATCAACGCGGGCACGCCGATCGGTTTTTCGGTCGCCATCCCGAGCGGCACCGTCACGGGATCGCTTTCGGATTTCGTCGGCGTTTACGCCCTCTGGCAAGGCGAGACCGCGAGCGGAGCAAACCTGTGGGTGAGCATGTCCCCCGATAAGCAGTTCATCGCGGTGCAAGCGTGGCCGGCTGCATACACCAGTCTGGAGGACTTCGTGTTCTTGGCTTTGAACCGCCGACCGTGAGGCTCGCGGAGTAGGGAGGTTGTGATGCGATACTCGTTTCGGTTTTTGTGTGTCTGCGCGCTTGGGGTCATGCCCCTGGTTGGGTGCGGTGAAAACGGTGGAACGGGCGGCTCGGCTGGAAGCGGCGGAACGGGCGGCACCGGTGGGTCTCCTGCGGTGTGCGGCGACGGTACGGTCGAGGGCACCGAGGCCTGCGACGACATGGGGGAAAGCGCGACCTGCGACGACGATTGCACGCTCGCCGAATGTGGGGACGGCGTTCTCAATGTGACCGCGGGCGAGGAATGCGACGACGGCAACACGATGGCCGGGGACGGCTGTGGTGCGACTTGTCTGCTTCCGCCGGCGGCGCTGTTCGACGGGACGTACTTCTACCAGGCCCTGGCCGGCAACTTCCCGGTTCCGGCCGGCTACAGTTGGTGGGGCGATTTGATTGCCGATGGCGTGAGCGAGATCACGGGCGGCACGCTCTCGTGGAACAACGGAGCCGGAGGGGTTCTCAGCGACTCCGCTCCCGAGATTTCCTACACCGTAGATGCGGGGCGGCGGATGACCTGGCCTGGGGGCGGCGCGTTCAACGCGCAGGGTGGTATTGCCAGCGACGGCAGCGTTGCCACGATGAGCTCGATCGGAGACACGGGCTGGCCGGGCCTGGCCATCCTGGTCCGGCGAGGCGGGACCTTCGACCTCACGTCTCTCGACGATACCTACCACCTGAACGGCTTCTGTATCGATGACAGCAGTGACGTGGCGGTGTGGGGCACGGTCACGTTTGACGGGCTCGGGGGAGCGACCGAAGAGCTTTACGGAAACGCCAATGGCGTGGTGGTGGGGCCGACCCCTAGCACGGCGCAAACGTACACCGTGACCGCGGATGGAACGGTTACGCTTACCGTGGGGAATCTCAATACTCCGAACCAGGGCGGTATTCTGATGGGCGGTGACCTCGTCGTGCTGTCCGGGCCGACCGACGGTGAGGCCCCCTGCCTCCTGGTCTTGATTCGGCACAGCGACTCGGCCTCGGCATCCGTCCTCTCCGGCAACTACCACATCGGTGCGTTCCTCGCCGAGGCGAACGCTCCGCCTCCGCCCCCGCCACCAAACTTCAGCTCGTTCACCGGGACCGGTAGCGCGGACGGCGTGAGCACGGTGAGCACGAACACGGGCGGCAGGATCAACATCGACGGCGTCGTGGGGCCGTTTCCCGCTGCCATGACGAACGACTCGTACACAGTCGCAGCCGACGGCACGCTGAGCGTGACGATTGCGGGCACGACGCTGGTGGGTGCCGTATCACCCAGCGGTGACTACGCGGCCCTCGCTGGCGGCACGACCCTGGGCAGCTTCCCCCAGTTCTGGTTCTTCGTGCGATAGCAGTGAAATCGGCGGTCCACGACAGAGGCGCGCGTGCAGCCAAACGCGGAAACCCTCTATCGACAGACCTACAAGAGTCAACGCTTCGAAACACGACCATGCCACCTGCGTTCACCCCGAGGGACATTTGCTCGGGGTCGAGCTCGGCTCGTTGACCAAATGTTGACCACGAGATCTGAAATCGCGTGATCGAAAGTGACGAATCTTGAACATGACGATGCGGCTAGGTGGTTGTTAAGGCTGAAAATTCCCCGTGTTTTGCAGGAGATTGCGTGATCGCCCAAAACCCGTCTTTTGGGATTTGGGAGCATGAGGTCGCTGGTTCGAATCCAGTCGCCCCGACTAGGGATTTCGATCGCGTCGTCCTGCTATCATCGAATGCGATGGACGACACCGCATTGCTCACCTGTCCGTATTGCTTCGAGGAGGTTGAGGTCTACATCGACCCGGAGAGCGAAGGTGAGTTGATTCGGGATTGCGACGTCTGTTGCCGACCCTGGTCGCTACATGTCAGTCGTGGCGTGCGCGGTGAGCTTTTCGTCCAGGCGAATCGCGCGCAATAGGCGGCGAGAGCGGAGGAGGGCGCTTATCGAGAGAAGGGTCGAGGAGTTGCGCGACAATCCGACTTTCTGCTCAACCTCGGTCGAATCTTTCGGTCGAATCTTTCGACAAACAACAACATCACGACATCAGATTGGTATCTTGAAGATCGCAACTTCTCCCTCGGTTGGAACGCGCCCTACACGGGGTGGCGAACGATCCAAATTCCACTAACGGCCCTAACCCAACGATACTACCTAGGTGTGATCATCGACTACCAGAACACAACCAGCGAGCGTCGTGGGTCAAACAACCGCGCGTACATTCCAGTCCAAGTTGTCGGGGCGATGCGCAACTAACGTGCGGTGGTCTGCTGGACGCTCTCTTAGCCCATTGGGCCCATTCGGAAGTCCGAATTACGCGATACTAGATACTATGTCGCGTGACTCACAGCGCGGACAGGGCCTTTCTTCTTCCTCAGCCCCCTCGCCCGAGGCTTTCGCACCTTGAGCGGTGAGTGTAACATCGCTGATTCTGTTGAAGCTCATCAAGTCCATGTTGCGGAACCCGAGGGAGCAAGAGATGAACCGAACGAACATTCTGTGGGTTGGACTGCTTGGCGGCTTCCTGTTGGTGGGTTGTAGTGATGCTGATAGCGGCGGGACCGGAGGAACGGCCGCCGTTGATGGGACCGGCGGCTCGGGTGGCGCGGGTGGCGCGGGTGGAGCCGGCGGCGTCGGCGGAGCT
This sequence comes from uncultured delta proteobacterium, assembly GCA_963716775.1. Lineage (GTDB taxonomy): Bacteria > Myxococcota_A > Polyangia > Polyangiales > Houyiibacteriaceae > SG8-38. The sequence continues at coordinate 1,040 of CAVQUI010000001.1, read as the reverse complement.
GGCGGCGTCGACGGAGCTTTTGGCGTCGTCAACGTGGACTTCATGCAAAGCGTCATGCCGATGTCGCGCGAAGAGGTGTACGTCGGCGATGACGGCGTGCTCAGCTCGCCTGGAGGAACGTACTGGAACCCCGCCGATGCGTTCACGTCGGTCATCAACGCGGACGACGAGTCTGGCGCGCGCACTCCAATTGACTGCGTCGTGAAAGCCGCGGGCTTGATCTTCGTCGGGTCTGCCCAAAACGACCTCCAGGATTATGGAATCATCAATCGCAGCGGCGACCCCACAACCGGGTTCGACTGGCGGGACTTGGCTGCCGACGGCGTGTACGACCTGGCGGTCTACGTGTACGCGGAAGCTGCGCTGAGTGCCTTCACGACGTTCGACGTCACCGATGCGGGCGGAACCACATCACTGGGTCCGAACGACGAGCCCTCCTGGGAGCTGCCCGGCCAGCCGGGTGCGGACTACATCCTGCTCGAGGACGTCAGCCCGTACGAGGTCACTCCTGGCGTCTACGGATTTCGAATCAACAACATCAACGAAGAAGGAGCGATCCAGGGCGCCCAGCTCAGACGCGCACAGTAGCGAACTCCCGCCGACGTATCGGTCCGTGCCCGCTGTGAACGGTCATGGCGCATCCGCCGCGAGTCGGACGAATCGACCGTCCTCGAGCTCAACGCGACGAGGGGCTTCATCGAAGGACACCGCGACGTCGGGAATCCCCGGGGCAGGGAGAACCCACGCGAGCTTTTCGGAGGGTCCGCTGTACTGGATCTGCACTACGGCCGTGACCGTGTTGTCCGGGTTGCTCGCGAAAATGATCCGCTCAGCAGCCTGGCTGACCGGTTGAGTCGCCGAGTAGAAAAAACCGCCACAGGCCTCGGCTGGCCGCGCATCCAGACCAATCGAGATGATGACAACGGACGCCACTCCTAGGACCCGAAGGAGTGAAGCGCGCGAGTCTGACATGGGATCTATCCTTTCGGCCGTGGTGGGACACAGTGCCACGCACCTGAGAGGCTCTCTTAGCCCATTGG